>NZ_CP031219.1:1433575-2867150 GCF_003346775.1 Malaciobacter mytili LMG 24559
GATTTAAACCATATTTTTTAATACATTCAGCAGAATATTCTAAGTTTTGAACATCATTTAAAGCGTCAAAGTTTCTGATTGTAGTAACACCGTGTTTTGCAAACATTTTTGCATGCATTTCAACTAATTCTCTTGAACCAGTATCTAGCATTACAGTGTTTATTCCTCTTGCTAGTGTTTGTAGATTTGCTTCTGGACCAACGATTTGTCTAAATCTATCCATCATTTCAAAAGCATTTTCTCTTAAATAAAAGAACAGAGATTGAAATCTTGCTCCTCCACCAAACTCAAAGTGAGTTATTCCTGCATCTTTCGCAGCTTCAACAGCTGGAAAGAAATCCTCCATTAGAACTCTACCACCAAAGACAGATTGAAACCCGTCCCTAAAAGTAGTATCCATGACATCAATATATTTCTTTGCCATATATTTTAACCTTTAAGATTTTTATGATGTTGAACTGCAGCGACAATTGCAGCTACTTTTGCAGAACTTGAAGCAACAGGCTGTTGCGGTTTCTTTGCGGGTTCTTTTTCCTTCGCAGGAAAATACTTACTAACTAAGGCGGCTTGCCCTTTTAACACAAAAATTAAAATAATTAAAAATGAGAAAACAACTCCCATTCCTAAAACCATAAATTTGAGTGCTTCAACAATTAAATTTTCTTCCATATTACTCTCCGTGGTTACCACTGTAATTTGTGAGTATAATTTTATATTAAAGTAGCTTTATTAAAATTTATAAATAGCCACATTTTGTATAAAGTTTGAGATTTTTTTATGGAAAAAATAAATTAAAAAATTTTTTCTCCAAATTTATAAATTAATATGTCAATTTTATAAATGATTTCTATTACATAATCAGTAAAGTTTAAGATTTTTTCTCCCATTTTTAAACTCCTTTTGTAAATTTATGCCAAATTATAATATTTTTTGCAATAACCCTTGAAAAATATTTCATTTTGTAATATAATTATGTAAAATCTATGTTAAAGGTGATTTTATGTTATATGTAAATGAAATTATTGAAAAACTAAAAGATATAATTAGTGCAGATGGAAAAAGAGGTAAGGTTTTTGATAAAGATGTTGCTGATGAGTTAGATCTTTCTCAAGCAAATTTTGCAACTATGAAAAATAGAGGTAAAATTCCTTTTCAAAATATATTAGACTTTTGTGCAAAGAAGAAAATTTCAATAAACTGGTTACTTTACAATCAAAATCCTAATTCTTTATTGGATTCAACTGATAAGTATTGGATAAAGTATTATCCTGATGTAAGAGTAAGTGCAGGTGGTGGTGCCTATGAAGATGAAGATGCTTCTGAAGTTTTTGAAGTACCTGAATATTTTATAAGTATGTTAGGTGGAAAAGAGAATTTAAAAAACATTGATGCGATTAATGTAGTAGGGGATTCTATGGAACCAACATTAAATTCTGGAAATATTATCTTTATTGATAAAACAAAAAAAGATTCAAAAAGAGAAGGTATTTATGCATTTACAACAATTCATGGACTTTTTGTAAAAAGAATTCAGCAAAGAGTGGATGGAAATCTAGATATTATCTCTGATAATAAAGATTATCCAACTCAAATTTTAAATTCCCATGAAATAAATATTTTAGGAAAAGTTGTTAGCTCTTTTGGTATGGTTTATTAATTATAATAAAGTTAATTGAGTCTGTTTTGTATCTAAAATATTTAAAATTTCTTCATTAGTGTAGCCTATTATATAGGCTGCATTAAATTCAGATTGAATTAAAAACTCTTTTAATTTATTTATATCTTCTATAATATTTTGTTTTGCAAAAAAATTATTTATATATTTTGAAGTGATAAATATTGTTTTGCCATATTTATATTTCTTTTTTAAATAAGTTATCTCTTTTTCTAAAAGAGTAGAATTATTTTGAATTAATATAAATTTATTACTTTTTCCAAATTCAACTTGATTTAAAAATCTATCTACAAAAATAGGTTTTAATAAAGTTGAATTTTTTAATTTTATTAATTCTTTTTCCTCTTCTAAAAAATAATAAGCTGTTAAAAACTCATTTATATATAATGAAGGAACTCTAATTTTAGAAAAAAACAGCTCTTTATATGTAAAAGAAGATTCAAAAATTGTATGTTCAACTAAATTTTCATATTTAAACTTTGATACTTTTATATCTTGGTTTTTAGGATATAATTTATCCATAAGCTCTTTATCTTCAAAAATTAAAATATTTTCATTTTCAATATCTTCAAGAATTAATAAAAAATTATCTAAACAATTTTCTATCATTTTTATTTGGGTATTTAATGAATTTTTTAGTATTTGAATATAATTAAAAGTAATAGTATCACAATAAAAAACATTTAAATCAAAGTGAGATAATTTAAATCTTATTAATTTAATAAGAGCCTCTTGTAGATTATTTACTTTAATCCAAGCAATTTCAAAATCAAGTATTGAAGTATTTGTATCAATTAAAATAGCAAAAGCACCATTTTCAATAGCTTTTGGAATATCTTCTATATTTTTAGCAATAAAAAGATCTCCTTGTTTTATCTTCTTTGCTTCTGTTTTAATACTATAAATATAAGAAATTGATGGAGAGTTTAATTTCTCTCCATCTACAATATCAATAATTGATGAGATTTTCACTAGCTTATTTTTGTTCCAGAGATTTTTGGTTTTTCAGGTCTTACTAAAGATAAACCATCTTTATCTTTTGCTGCAAGTAACATACCTTCACTTAACATACCCATTAATTTTGCAGGTTTTAAATTTGCTACAACACAAGCTTGTGTTCCCACAAGTTCTTGCGCACTGTAATACTCTTTAATTCCAGCTAATACTTGTCTATTTCTTCCTTCTCCTAAATCAACTTGTAATTTTAGAAGTTTACTTGACTTTGGAACTTCAACTGCTTCAACAATAGTTCCTACTTTTATAGTTGTTTCAAAGAATTTATCAATAGTAATTAGATTATCTTCTGTTAAATCTTCATTTTCTTTTACTTCAACTTCGTTTTTATCTTTTTTAACTTCAGGAGCTTGCTCTAAAAGAATCTCTTCAATTCTAGGAAATAGTTGATCAACTTTTGTAATAGTAGTTGTATCTAAAAGCTCTTTATTTACAATTACTTTATTATATAATTCAGTATTAATTTTTATACCTAAAGATGTGGCAATTAAAGCAATTTTTTCAGGCATAACTGATTCTAATAAAATAGCAACTTTTGCCATAATATTTGTAATTAAAGCAACTAAAGCCATCGCTTCATCAGTTTTACCTTCTTTCATTTTTGTCCAAGGCTCATAATCTCCAATTGCTTTATTTGCAACTGTAAGAACTTTCCAAATCTCTTCAAGGTATCTATTAATTTGCATATTAAAAATAAGTTCTTCTACATTTTCTAAAATTGCATTAACTTCATCAAGCTCTTTTTTATGGTATTTTTCCACATCTTTTGAATCAACTTTATAATCAAAATATTTTCCACTCATACCAGAAATTCTATTTAGTAAATTTCCTAAATCATTTCCTAAATCAGAGTTAATTCTATCAATTAACGCTTTTTGTGAAAAATCCCCATCTTGTCCAAAGGGAACTTCTCTTAACATAAAATATCTAAAAGCATCTAACCCATAAGCATCTGCTACTTCTTTAGGATTTACAACATTTCCTTTTGACTTAGACATTTTTTCACCATCTCTTGTCCACCAACCATGTGCAGCAATATGTTTTGGAAGAGGTAATTCTAAACTCATTAAAAATGCTGGCCAATAAATTGCATGGAATCTTAAAATATCTTTTCCAACTAAATGAACACTTGCTGGCCAATAATTAAAGTTCTTTTCATCACTTCCATAGCCAAGTGCAGAAATATAGTTAATAAGTGCATCAAGCCATACATACATAACATGTTTTGGTTCATTTAAAGAAGTAGGAAGTTTTACACCCCACTCAAATGAAGTTCTAGAAATTGATAAATCTCTTAATCCATTTTTTACAAAGTTTACAATTTCATTTTTCTTTGATCTTGGTAATATACAATCTTCATTCTCTTCATACCATTTTAACAATTTATCTTCATATGCTGATAATTTAAAAAAGAAACTCTCCTCTTTTACAATAGAAGTAGGTTTTCCACAGTCTGGACAAAATTGTTCATCTATTAATTGTTTTTCAGTAAAAAAAGTCTCACAAGATACACAATAAAAACCTTCATATTCACCTTTATAAATATCACCTTTTGCATACATTTTTTCAAAAGCTTTTTGAGCACCTAATTTATGTTCTTCATCAGTAGTTCTAATAAATTTATCATAAGTTATTCCAAAATCATCCCATAAAGCTTTAAATTTCCCAGATACTTCATCAGCATACTCTTTTGGTGTTTTACCTCTTGCTTCTGCACTTTGAGCAATTTTTTGCCCATGTTCATCAGTTCCTGTTAAAAAGTATGTATTATGTCCAGTTAGTCTTGAGTATCTAGCTAACATATCTGCAATGATAGTAGTATACGCATGACCAATATGAGCTACATCATTTACATAATAAATTGGTGTAGTTATATAAACATTTTTACAATTATTTTGCATTTTTTACCTCTTAGTTAAAATTCAAATCCACCGCCAGAGCCTTTATTCATAGACTCATAAACAGCTAAAACATATTTTTTTCTTAATTCACATTCAAAAAATTTAGAGCAGGGTACACAAGAGTTTAAATTATTTGACTCTTGGCATTTTTTTAGTTCTTTTAAAGCATCTTCAAGCTTTAAATCCCACTCATCAAAAACTATTTCTTTATTATTTTCCATTTTCTTTATAAACTTTTAATACTCTATTTATTTCTTCATTAGAACCAAAGAAACAAGGACTAGTATCATGAATATGAGTAGTTTGTATATCTAAAACTCTTTGGAAACCATCAACTGCTTGTCCATTTGCTTTTTCATAAATATAAGCAAATGGGAAAACTTCGAAAAGTTGTCTTAGTTTTCCTTTTGGTCTATCTGTTGTTCCTGGATAAGAGAATAATCCCCCACCTTTTAATAAAATTTGATGTAAATCAGGAACCATACCTCCTGAATATCTTAATCTATATCCATCTTCAAAAATATCATCAATTAATTTTTTATGAAAAGGTGCCCAGCAATTTTGTGTTGAACCTGGTGCATTTAGTTTACCTTTTTCATTTAATTTAATATTTTGTATAAATTTAAATTCATTATTAATTAGTCTATACATTTTTACTTCATCAGTAGCAATTACCAATTCAACCCTTGGTCCATAAACTACATAAACTGCCGCAACTAAATTTTTACCAGTAAAATCATTTTCATAAATTCCAAAAATTGAACCTACAGAAAGGTTTACATCCACCAATGAAGAGCCATCTAATGGATCATAAGCAATAAGATATTTCCCTTCTTTATGTAAAGATACAATATTCTCTTGTTCTTCACTAACAATAGCTTTTACACTTTTTAGTTCTTTAAAAATATTTTCTATAATTTCATCACTGGCAATATCAAGTTTAAGTTGAGTATCACCAGTAGAATTTTCTTGTGTACTTTTTCCTGTATCACCAGTTTGTATTAAATTTCTAATCTCAATTGCTGATTTTTTAATTGCATCAAAAATTTCTGTCATTATTTATACTCTCTTTGCATTATTTTCAATCCATTCTACTACTTGTTCTGGATTATTCAAATCTAATTTATCAATATTTTCTGGAATATCTTCATATTTTATAGTATTATCAAATGCGATTGCATTTGTTACTTTAAAATATGATTCATCTAACATATCTCTAAAAATTGAGATTCTAGGAAGAGGAAGAGTTTTAAGTCCTTCAACTAAAAGATAATCAAATTCACCAAATAAAGTTATTAATTCATCAATCGTTGAACTTTCTTTTTTAAATAGAGTTGTTCTATTTGGTGAAACAACAGCCACATCTGCTCCTGTTTGTGAAAATTTATCACTATCTTTTCCTGGAGTGTCAAATCTTGCTTTATCTTTAGGGTCATGCTTAACTATGCATACTTTATTCCCTTCATCTTGCAAAATATTAGCAACTTTTACAATAAGTGTAGTTTTTCCGCTGTTTGATGGCCCAGAAAAGGCAACAGCTAATTTTTTATATTTTCTCTTACTCATAGGCTGGATTTTAGCAAAATGATAGTTAAACTCTTATGAAGGCATTTTTAATACTTTATTTTATTAAAGAAAATTGCCTAAAATTAGGGTAAAGTGCTTTAAAGATAGTTTTGTGTACAATTAGTTTTGTAAATAAACTTGGAGATATATTTAATGAGAAAATTTTTGTTATCAACTTCTTTTATAACTGCTTTATTATTTAGTGGTTGTACTACTAATAGTGCTTTAAAACATTTTGAAAATAAAGAACTAAATGCAAATGCATTACAATATACAAAAAAGAGTGATATTATTGTAGATAATGAACCTAAGGTTCAATTTTTTGCTACATATTTAAATTTAGCACAAAAAGATAATGATAAAGAAATAGAGAGTTTTTTAATAGGTGTATATTTAGTTAATCAAAAAAATCAAAACTTTTTACAACAAGGTTATACTTTAACATTAAATGGACAAGAAGCTTTAGCAGAGCCTTTAGAAATTTCACCAAAATCTTTAATGGTAAAATCACTTCCAATTAAAAACCCTTGGGGGAAATATTATATTGCACATTTTCCACAACAAGAAGATTTTAAACTTACTTTAACACTAGAAAAAACTAATTTGCCAAAGGCTGTATTAGAGTATGAAAAATAAAAGAGAGTTTATGCTCTTTTTTATTATCTAAATAATTTTTATAAATATAATAATTTGCTAATACTTTTTTACCGTACTCTTTTGTTTCATCATAAGAGATTAATTCCATACTTAAAAAAGGTTCAAATTGATTATTTTTTGAAAATAATCCTAAATTTTTTAAAGATTTAAAGTATCCATATCCAGCATTGTATGAATATGCAATAAAAAGTGGATTATCTAAATTTTTTTGTAAATTATTTAAATGATAGTTTGCATACTTTAAATTTGTTTTAGTTTCAAACATTTTATTAAAATCATATTCATCTTTTAAATCTTTAGCAATATGTTCACTTAAAAAAGGCATTATTTGCATAACACCTTGAGCATAAACAGAAGATAAAGCAGTTGGTATAAATCTACTTTCTTGTCTTGAAATAGCATAAATAAGGGCTTTTCTATCTATATCATAGTTTTTTAACTCTTCTTCAAAGGGTGTTAAAAAGTAATGTGTTTTATAGTTGTCATATTTATTATATATAAAAGCTAAAAAAGGAAGAGTCTCTTTTTTATTAAAAAGATTTTCATACTTTTTAAATTTTTCTTCATTAAACTCTTTTGTATCTTCAAGTAAATTAAACCAAGAAAAAGGATCTTTTGTATCAAAGCTTTCTTTAGTTTCATTTTGTTTTAACGAAATATTATATTTTATATTTTTAATAGGGATATTTTTTAACTCTTTTACATATAAAGAGTAAATATCTACATTTGTATTTGTGCTTAAAGTTTCTAAATAATTTTCATCTTTTGTTAAAAGATATAACCAAAAATTAATTTTATTTTTTTCTATAATTGAAGTAGTTTTATTTAAAGAGTTATTTAAATAAATAAAAGCTTGATTAAAATCATTATATATAATGGAATTTAAAGCTAGGAAAAAAGAGCTTTTAGAACTAAGAGTTGTATCTTCAAAATTTAAAAAGCTTTTATTTAAAAGATTAAGTTTTGGATTTGTAATACAATACTTTATAAGTTTTTCTACTCTTTTATCATCTTTAATTTTATTTATAGTTTTTAGGGGTAATTTATAATTAAAATGTTCTATTTTAAAGTTTACACCTGTATTTAAAAAAACTTCATAAAAATCATCAATATCAGATGAGATTAATTTAGTAAAAGGAATAGGGGCAGCAATAATTTTTAATTGTTGTGCAAAATTGGGATATTTTTCTTCTACTTTTTTTATAATTGTTAATAATTCAATTTGAGATAGTTTTGTTGCTTGTTTTAAGCTTAATCCATTTTTAATACAATTTGCATCAGTATCAATTAAATCCTTTGCAGAGGCTTTCATACACTGCACAACAGCAATAGTTTCATCATGTTTAAATTTTTTGGCAAATTGAAAAAAAATTGTATTAGAAACAGATTTTACCATACTTAAAGCTTCCAAAGCTTCATCTGGAGTAATATCTTGTTTTAAGTATTGAAGTATATAAAAATCTTTTATTGTAGAGTAGGGCTTAGTTTCAAGCCATTGTAATGTTATTGCAGATTTTTTATCATACTCTTTAATAGAAGTTTCTTCTATCTTTACTATATTATTAACTTCATTTGCATAAGCTAAAAAAGTTAAAGAAAATAAAGATAGAAGTTTTTTCATTTTTTACATCATTCCCATAAATAATCTACCTAAAAATGTCTCTAGGAAAATTAAAATAAAAATAAGAATAATAGGAGCTAAATCCATTCCTCCAAATACAGTAGGAATAACTCTTCTAATTAGTGCATAAGCTGGTTCTGTTAATCTATATAACATTTGTACAATTGGATTATAAGGATCAGGTCTAACCCAAGATAAAATTGCTGAAATAATAATAATCCATTTATATAAAAAGATTATACTTAAAATTACTGTAAATATCGAACTTAGTAAAGCATTTATCATTTTACAATTTCTCCTAAATAATTTTTTATAAAAGGATATATATCACTTAGGTTTGGTCCATTTTCTCTACCTGTTAATACATATCTTAAAGGTTTAAATAGATTTTTTCCTTTTAAAGAAGTTTGTTCAGTAATATATTTTTTCAATTCTTCAAAATCTTCAATAAATGGAGCATTTTTTAAACATTCCATTATCTTATTTGTCTCTTCTTCAAAACCTTCACAGCTTTGTTTTTTAGTAAAAATTAAATCAAGTTTTTCTTTTATCTCTTTTAGTGTACTTGCTTCTTCTAAGAAAAGCTTTCCAAGTTTTCCAATTTGTTCATCTGCAAAACCTAATAGTTTAGATAATCTTAAATCATCAAGCATAGATAGATGTTTTCTATTGATAAATCTTAACTTATCAATATCAAATTTTGCTGAACTTGTAGAAATATTTGATATTTCAAACCATTCAATAGCTTCTTCTAAAGTAAAAATTTCACTTGGAGTTTTATTTCCTAGTAAAACTAAATAATTAGCAATTGCCACAGGTAAGAAACCTTGTTCAATTAGCCATTTTACAGAGCTTTCATTATCTCTTTTACTCATTTTTTTACCAGTTGCAGCATTTAAAATAATTGGTAAATGTACATGTTTAATCTCTTTATCATATCCTAAAGAGTTTCTAATATGAATCTGCTTTGGTGTATTTGAAACATGATCTTCCCCTCTAATAATCATTGAAATATCATATAACATATCATCAACTGCACAAGCATAATTATATGTGGGAGTTTTATCATGTCTTAATATAATAAATGAATCAACATCAAAAGGAGAATAATCAAAATCACCTTTTAATAAATCTGTAAATTTAATATTTTCATCTGGTTTTTTAATTCTTACTGTAAAAGGAGCATTAACTTCTAAAACAGCTTGATCAGATAAAGAAGCACAAAATCCATCATATCTAAAAGGTTTTCCCTCTTTTTTAGCATCTTCTCTTAATTCTTCAAGTTTTTCATCACTACAAAAACAAGCAAAAGCTTTTTTTTGTGACATTAGTTGCATAGCTAATTTTTGATGATATTTTAAATTTCCACTTTGATACACAACTCTTGCATAATCAATAGAAAAAAGGTTTAAAATCTCTAAAATCTCTTTATCTTTTCCCTCAATATTTCTTTCTTTATCTGTATCTTCTATTCTTATTAAAAGCTCTTCATTTAACTTTTTTGACATAATAAAATTAAATAGAGCAACTCTTAAATTTCCTATATGCATATCCCCTGTTGGGCTTGGTGCGAATCTTAACAATTTATTTCCTTACAATTGAAAATGATAAATCTTTTATCTCTATATGAGATTTTATATAGTTGTTTAAATCTTCTAATTTTAAATTTTGAATTTTATCTAATTCTTTTTGAGCATAATCTTGCTCTAAGCCTTTATAGTAAAGATTAAATGCTCTATTTAACCTTTGAGAAAGAGTTTCTGTTCTTAAAGGTTCACTTCCTGTTAAGAAATTCTTAGCAGCTTCAAGTTCTTCTTTTGTAACACCTTCTTTTACAAAATCATTAACTATTTTGCTTACTAATTTTTGTGCTTCTTTAGCACTTTCTAATTTTGTTTGTAAATAGCCTGTAAAATAAGAGTGAGATTTATTTATAGAAACATAACCATAAGCACTATAAGCCAATCCTCTTTTTACACGTATTTCTTCCATAAGTCTTGAACCAAATCCAGAACCACCAAGAATAAAAGAAGCTACTTTCGCCATATAAACATCTTCATCTTTAACAAAAGCATTAAATTTACTACCAAAATAGATATATGCTTGTTGTGTATCTTTTATAAGTTCTTTTGTTGTTGGCTTAGCTTTTATTTCAAATTTTATTAGTTCTTTTTTCTCTCCAATTGGAAGAGTTTCTAATGTATTAATAATGTTTTTTTCTAACTCTTCAAATTCAATATCTCCACCAGCAACAATAATTAAATTTGATAAATTAAAAGTATTTTTAATAAACCCTTTTACATCTTCTAATTTAATTTTTGAAAGAGATTGGATTGTTCCTGAACTTGGGTATTGTAAAGGAGTATCTTTAAATAAAATCTCTTTTAAAAGATTTCTAGATATATAATCATAATCATTTTCTTTTCTTTTTAAAGAACCAATTTGAATAGTTTTAATTTTATCAATAACTTTATTATCATAATTTGGATCTTCTAATAACTCTTTTAAAAACTTAAAAGCTTTATTATTAACCTCTTTTAAAGATGAAACTTCAATAACAAAAGTTTCAAAACCATTTGTAGTATTAATAGATATTGCATTACTTTCTAATTTTGAAGCAAAAGCAGTTGAACCTAATCTTTTTGTTCCTTCATTTAATAATAATGCTGAAAAAGAAGCAATACCATTTAAATCTTTATCTTGAATTGAACCTGAATTTTGAAAAACTAATTGCATATTTAAAATAGGTAGAGTAGTTTGCTTTTCAAAAATAACAGGAATTTGTGTATTATTTATTGTAATATGTTTTATTTGTGCACTCATTAAAATTCCTTGTAAACTAAGAAGTGTAATTACACCTTTGAATAGTTTTATAGCTTTCATAATTAAAACTTAGAACCTCTCTAAAATTTCATATGCTGTATTTCTTTTTGCAGGATATTCTCCCACATCTTTAATTAACTTAATCATCTCTTCTTGATTCATACAGTTTGTAGCTCCAGCAGCAGCAACTACATTTTCTTCCATCATTGTACTTCCCAAATCATTTGCACCAAATTTTAGTGCTAATTGTCCAATGTAAGAGCCTTGAGTAACCCATGAACTTTGGATATTTGGAAAATTATCTAAAAATAGTCTTGAAACTGCTAATAATCTTAAATATCTATTTGAAGATTGTGGTTTTAAATCAGGTATTTCTTCTTTTAATTTAGTATTTGCACTTTGAAAAGACCACATAATAAAAGCTCTAAATCCACCTGTTTCTTCTTGTAATCTTCTAATTAAATCCCAATGTTCAATAATCTCTTCATCTGTTTCAACAGTACCAAACATCATTGTAGCAGTTGTTTTCATTCCTATTGAGTGGGCAAGTCTATGAACTTCTAACCAATCTTCAACATCAATTTTTTTAGGAGCAATTACATCTCTTACTCTATCATTTAAAATCTCTGCACCTGCTCCTGGAATTGAACTTAAACCCTTAGCTTGTAATCTTTTTAAAACTTCAAGTTTAGAGATTTTTGAAACTTTTGCTATATAAGTTATTTCAATAGCAGAAAAGCTATGAAGAGTTATTTGAGGAAATTTAGTATGTATATGTTCAACTAAATCTTCATAATAATCAATTTTTAAATTTGGGTGAACTCCACCTTGCATAAGTATTTGTGTACCACCAATAGCAAGTAACTCTTCTATTTTTTTATCAATTTCATCATATGATAATAAATATGAGTCTTCATCTTTTTTATGTCTGTAAAAAGCACAAAATTTACAATCTACCCAACAAACATTTGTATAGTTAATATTTCTATCTACTACAAAAGTAGTGATTTTATCAGGATGTAGTTGAGCTTTTTTTTGGCTTGCTAACTTTCCTAACTCTAATAAAGGGGCATTTTGGATTAAATCCAAAGCCTCTTGTTTTGATAATCTTTTATCTAAATTTATTGGTTTAACCATTAAAAACTACTTCCTAATGAGAACTCAAATGATGATGTATCATCTCCAGATTTATCATCAATAGGTTTAGCAAAAATTAATTGAAGAGGACCAACTGGAGAAACCCATTCAAATAATGCACCTGTTGCAGATCTATTAATATCATTAAAATTATCTTCTCCAATCATACCATAATCATAGAATACTCCCCATCTCATTTTAGCAGTAGGTACTAAAGGAAAACTTAACTCAACAGAGTTAGAAAACATTCTTTTATATGGGTCTTCATATTCACCATCATCATTATTTGGACCAAATGCATAAGATTTAAATCCTCTTAAAGTTTTAGGTCCTCCAAGATATAAAGAATCCCCTTGATTAATTTGACCATTATCTATTAACATTCTTAAATCAGCTTTATATCTTAAAATCCAATCTAAATCTAAAGCATTTTGTAAAGAATAGAAATATTTAAAGTAAGTAGATGATTTAATATATTTTGAATCTCCACCAAGACCTGCAAACTCTAAAGAAGTTCCAGCTTTAAAACCACTTCTTGGAAGATAAAAGTCATCTGTGTTATTAAAGTTAATATAAGGAGTAATAGAACTTGTTACATAATCTGTATCTTCATAATATTTTTTTGAAGATTTTTTTATAAAGTCATCATCATAATCATACTCTTCTTTAATAAAGTCAAGTCTATATCTAGCTCCTGCATAGAAATTTCTAAAGAATTCTTTTCCAGCACCAATAGAAAAACCTGTTGATTTTTTATTTAATTCATAATTATCTCTAGTAATTTCAGTATCTGTATTGTGAATTTCAATATCACCATTATATTTACTATCTGCAATAGCAGGATTTCTTAAATTAAATTGGAACATTGATTCTTTTGAAGAAAGTTCAGTTGAAAGTCCAACACTAAGTCCTGAACCAAAGATATTATTATCATTAATAGAAGCATTAACCATCATCTTATCATAAGAACCATATCCTCCACCAAGGATAATATTTCCTGTTCTTGCTTCTACAACTTCTACAACTAAGTCCATTTTATCTTCAGTGATTCTTTTTTGTTGAATTTGTACATCATCAAAATAACCAGTTCTTTTTAGTTTTGAAACAGAATCTTTAAAATCTGTTAAACTAAATAAATCTCCAGGTGCTAAATATACATTTCTTCTAATAACTCTATCTAGTGTTCTTGCATTTCCAGAAATTTTCACATCATTAATATATACTTTTTGACCAGGAATTACATTAAATACTATATCTGCTGTTGAGTCTTTTTCATTTTTATTAATGTCATATTTAATTTGAGCAAAAGCATACCCTAAATCTGAAATTTGAGTTTTAATATAATCAACATCTTTTCTTAATTTAGAGATATTAAATACTCTATCTTTTTTTAAACTTAACTCAGGATATAAAGTTTCTGATTTTAAAATTGATTCATCAATATAAATCTTAATTGAGTTTGTTGTATATTGTTTACCTTCTTCAATAAAGAAGTCTAATTTTGCTTGATTTGAAGCAAAATCAACTTTTAAAAATGGATCTTTAACTTTTACATCTAAATAACCATTTTGAAAATATAGTTCACTAATTCTTGCACTTTCATATGGTAAATGATCAAGTTTTAACTCTCCATCATTTCTACCAAAAAACCAAGAAGCAAACTCTTTTTCTTTATTTGCAGTTACATTTTCAAAATCATCATTTTCTAGATTTTGTGCACCTATATAATTTACTTTTTTAATAATTATCTCATCACCTTTATTTACATTAAATATAAGTGATACCGAACTTTCATTAATTTGTTCAACTTCTATTTCTACAATAGAGTTAATATAACCTTCTTTTTCTAATTCAGTTAATAATACCTCTTTGGCTTCTTTAGCTTTTTGAGGTGAATACATACTTCCTTTTCTAAGACCCATTAGAACTTTAAGACTTTGAATATCTTCTTCTCTTGTTTTATACCCTGTAATTTCTAGATTGGCAATTGAAGGCTTTTCTTGAAATGTAAATTGTAAAATACCATTATTAGAGTTTACTGAAATGTCATCAAAGTATCCAAACTTATAAAATTCTTTAATAGCATTATTTACTTTAATAATATCTAAGTCATCACCAACTTTTAAATTTAAAGTTTCATTTGCAATTTGAGAGGAAATTTTAGTTAAGTTAATATATTCAATTGAATTGATTTGCTCTGCATGAAGTAATGAAGCTAACGTTATAGATAATAAGGTAAGTCTCTTTTTCACATTAATCCTTAGTACTTTTATAATTAAAGTAGCTAATATATCTAAATAAACTTTATAGCATGATTAAGATATAATTGTTTAAATAATTATTCTAAAAGGTATACATAGTGAATATAGGTATAGTTGGATTGGGACTAATGGGTGGTTCTTTAGCAAAAGCTGTAAAAAGATATGGCATTGCTAAAAAAGTTCTTGGATATATTAATAATGAAAAAAATAAAAAAGATGTCCTAGAATTAAAACTTGTTGATGAAATTGTTGACTTAGAAACATTAAAAAAAGAGTCTGATGTAATAATCTTAGCAGTGCCTGTTGATGCTATTATAGAGATGTTTCCATCATTTTTAGATATTGATGAAAAAACTACTATTATAGATATGGGTTCTACAAAAGAGTATATTGTAAAAAATATTCCAGAAGAAATAAGAGAAAATTTTGTACCAGCACATCCAATGACAGGTACAGAAAAATCAGGACCTAAAGCGGCAATTGATGATTTATATGAAGGTAAAACTGTAGTTTTATGTAATCTTGAAAAAAATGGTAATACTCATGTAAATAAAGCTTTTAGAATCTTCCAAGGTATTGGAATGAGAATAGTTGTTATGGATGCAGATGAACATGATGTTCATGCTTGCTTTATGTCTCATTTACCCCATGCAATTTCATTTTCATTGGCAAATACTGTAATGAGTCATGAAGACCCTAAATCTATCATTGCACTTGCTGCTGGGGGATTTAAAGATATGAGTAGAATAGCAAAATCAAGCCCTAGAATGTGGACTGATATTTTTAAACAAAATAGAAAAAATCTTCTTTCTTCAATTGATTTATTTGAAGAACATATGAAAAAAGTACGAAAAATGGTAGAAGATGAAAATTATGAAGAGCTAGAAAAATGGATGGCAAAAGCAAATACTTTGCATGAAATTTTATAAAAGAGATACTTTTAAAGTATCTCTTGAGATAAAATAGCTTCTTGAACTTTTATTGCTTGGTAGTGCTCTTTTACATCATGACATCTTATAATAGAAGCACCTTTTTTAATTGATTCTAAATGAATAGCTAAAGTTCCAGGTAGTCTTTGTTCAATAGTTGAAGGAACTATTTTATCAATCATTGATTTTCTACTAGCTCCTATTAATAACTCACAACCTAGATGCTTAAAATGTTCTAAATGATTTAAAAGTTTTAAATTATGTTCTAAAGTTTTACCAAAACCAATTCCCACATCTAAAACTATATCTTTAACTCCAAACTCTTTTGCTTTTAACATTTGTTTTTCTAAAAATTCTTCAACTTCTAAAATAACATCTTCATAAACTGGATTTACTTGCATAAAAGTAGGGTCTTTTTGCATATGCATAATAACAGCAGTTGCATTATATTTTGCACATAATTTTATAACTTCTTCATTTTGTAAGCCAGTAATATCATTTACTATATCAAATCCCTTATTTAATACATAATCAATTACTAAAGGTTCATATGAATCAATTGAAAATCTTGCTTTTTCATAAAGTTTTGTAGAATATATAGCATCTGCAATATTTTTTACCCTTGAAAGTTCTATTTCAGGCTCAACAGGTAGACTTCCAGGTCTACTTGATACAGCTCCAATATCTATAATATCAGCACCATCTTCAATAAGTTTTTCTATTCTTGAAATAGCTTCAACTTCATTAAATCTACTATTTTTAAAAAATGAGTCTTCATTTGCATTTAAAACACCCATTATTTTAGTTTTATATTTTTTATCTAAAATATATGAAGTTAATTGTTTAGCTAAGTTTTTTAAGCCAAAAGGTTGAGCTAACTCTTTTTTACTTAAT
Organism: Malaciobacter mytili LMG 24559; assembly: GCF_003346775.1. Lineage (NCBI taxonomy): Bacteria > Pseudomonadati > Campylobacterota > Epsilonproteobacteria > Campylobacterales > Arcobacteraceae > Malaciobacter > Malaciobacter mytili. The sequence continues at coordinate 1,450,054 of NZ_CP031219.1, forward strand.
AGTTTTAAATGTTTAGAAGAAGCAATTAAAATTGCATTAACATATTTATCTTTTGCAATAATTACCCCTGTTGGAACTGCTAAATCTGCACCAATTGATAAAGCATCTTGTTTTAAAATATTAGCAGCTGCCACATGAAGATTTTTTATATAAATAGTATGAAGTGTACTTTTATTATTTAGTATTGAAATACCACCTTTATCACATCCTAATTTTTCAAATAGTGATTTTGCATCACTAATAGATATTTTATATATTTGCATAATTAAAACCTATTTTTTCTATGATTTAGCGTAAGAAGTAGGGTAGTTAATACATTTATAGGTCTTGAATTTAAATCAATTAATTTTATGCAATCAGAAAACATTTCTAATTCTTTTCTTGTTAATTTGATTTTTTGTTCATTTACTTTTAATAGTATTGATTCAACTAATACTTTTGCCTCTTGTTTTGTGATTTTTTGATTATCTTTTAAAAAATTATAAATATCTTTTAAATCAAGTCTTAATATATCTAAATTACTAGCAATACTTATTGTAGATTTTTTTAGATATTTATGAGGTAGTCTTGAAAATATAGTAGGTAAAATAGTAGATTTTGTTGTAGTTACAATAATAAAAACTATATTTTTAGGGGGTTCTTCTAAAACTTTTAATAATGAGTTTTGTGCTTCACTTCTAAAAGTAGTACCACATAAAATAATATATTTTTTATTATTTGAAGCAATATAAGCCTCTTTAATTGCTGCATTTGCTTGTGCAATTAAAAATTCATCTTTTTCTTCATTTTTAATTACCCTTGTTGAATGAGTGGGTAAAGTTGAAATAAGATAGCTTATAGTATCTTCAACACTATTAACAATTAAAATAATCGATGAATCTATTTTTATATCAATCATTAATTCTCTACATTTATTTCTGCAAAAAGTGCTGCACTTAAAGTTTTATTATAAAGTCTAAACATTTGAAGCAATTTCATATCTAAAGCTTCATCTTTACTTCTTAAGTTAAAAGCATCTTGCATCTCTTCATCAAAAAGCCATAGAAAAGAGTTTTTTGAAACTTTTGGAATAATAGCTCTAACATCTTGACTTCTACCAATATACCAAAAACAATAGCCATTAGGAAAAGAGATATTTAACATATCTTTTATATAACTAATATCCTCTTCAGATTTTACTTCATCTAAATATTTATATAAACCTTTTGCATCATAAAAAGGTAAAAAAGGTCTATTTAAAGTAGGTGAATTAATATTTGTAAAAATATATTCTAAATACCAATCTCTTTCTTTATCAGTTACAATTATAACAGAACACCCTTTTTCTAAAATATTTAAAATTGATTTTGCAACTAAAGGTGTCCATTCATATTTTTTTTCTTCTAACCAAGGAGATAAAAGTTTATCTTCCCTGATTGTATCAACTGTCCAATTTAAAAATTCTTGCACTATTATTTATCCAAATTATATGCATCATGTAAAGATCTAACTGCTAATTCAGCATATTTTTCTTCAATAATCATAGAAATTTTAATTTCACTTGTTGAAATTATTCTTATATTAATATTTTCTTGCGCTAAAGTTGTAAACGCTTTTGATGCAACTCCTGTATGAGACTTCATACCAACACCAACTATAGATACTTTACAAATAGAATCATTATAATCTATATTTCCAGCATCTTTTTTAAATTTTTCCATAACTCTTTTGCAAGCTTCAAAATCAGTTGTTGGAATAGTAAAATCTAAATCTGTTTCACCATCAACACCCACTGTTTGAACTATCATATCCACATTGATATTTTCATCTGCTAATGAAGTAAATATAGCAGCAGCAATACCTGGTTTATCTGCAACCCCATACATACCAACTCTAATTTGATTTTTATCTAATGCAATACCACTTACAACTGGTTTTTCCATAATATTCTCTTCCTTAGTTATTAATGTACCTTCAACTTCTGGCGTAAAGCTGCTTCTTGATACTAAATTTACATTTAATTTTTTCGCCATTTCAACAGATCTATTTTGTAAAACTTTTGCTCCTAATGATGCTAATTCTAACATCTCATCATAAGAGATTTTATCTAGTTTTTTTGCTTTTGGTTCAATTCTTGGGTCAGTTGTATAAATACCATCCACATCCGTATAAATTTCACATACATCAGCTTCAATTGCACCAGCAATTGCAACAGCTGTAAGGTCACTTCCACCTCTACCTAATGTACTTACTCTTCCTTCTTCAGTGATTCCTTGAAAACCAGCAACAATAATAATTTTACCTTCACTAATTGCTTTTTTCATTGATTTGGTGTTAATATTTTCAATTCTTGCTTTTGTGTAAGAGTTATCTGTAACAATTCCAGCTTGTCTTCCACTCATTGAAACAGCTTTATAACCTTGTTCATTTAAAGCAATTGATAAAAGTGCTGAAGTAACTCTTTCCCCTGAACTTAATAACATATCTAATTCAGATTTTTTAGGGTCTTTTGAAAAATATTCTGCATATTCTATCAATTTATTAGTCTCTCCGCTCATTGCAGATACTACTGCAATAACATCATGACCTTCATCTCTAATTTTTTTTATTATATTAGCAACATTTTGGATTCTATCCAAACTACCAACACTTGTTCCACCAAATTTTAATACTTTTAACATTTTTTATATAACCTTTTTTAAATATAACCTTCTTTTTTAAAATATTTCAATACCTGTTTATACACTGTTCTTTTGAAAAACGTAATATAATCATATATATTATCAGTCTTTACAAATTTATATTCACTAAACTCTGGAACATCAGTATTTATATCAATCTTTGCGCCTTTTTTCAGTTTAACCAGATAATATCTTTGAATTTGACCATCATAAGGTTGCATTTTTTTAGCAATTGCTGGAGGAAATTCATAGCTTACCCATTGAGGATATTCTGCAATTATCTCCACATCCTTAGTTCCGATTTCTTCTTCAAGTTCTCTAAAAAGAGCCTGTTTTGATGATTCTCCCTCATCAATTCCACCTTGTGGAAATTGCCAAGCATTTTCTACATCAGTTCTTGAAGCAATAAAAACTTCACATTTTTCAGGATATTTTGCTGATAATACTATTGCTGCAACATTTGGTCTAAAGTTTTTGCCATCTTTTTTTGGTATTGTCTCTCTTTTATCAGTCATAAATATATTTTCCCTTATAATTAGCCCAAAATTATATTTAATTTAGGATTAAAAATTGCTTTTATACATACATATTCCTTTTTGCGACAGTAAGTGTCATTATTGTGCGTTTAATTCCTACACGGATAGATTTCACTTAAAACATAATTATATGCAAGCCTTAATAAAACAGTTAGAGTTTGAACTTAAGTATTTAGATGAAAAAAATGAAAAACTACAAACAGTTTTTATAGGTGGGGGGACTCCAAGTTCTGTAAAATTTGAAGAATATAAAGAGGTTTTTAAACTTATAAAACCTTATTTAACAGAAAATTGTGAAATTACAACTGAAGCCAACCCTAACTCAGCTTCAATTAAATGGCTTGAGGGAATGAAAAGTTTTGGGGTAAATAGAGTTAGTTTTGGAGTACAAAGTTTTAATAATGAAAAATTAAAAAAACTAGGAAGGTCCCATAATAATAAAAGTGCAATAGAAGCTATACAAAATGCAAAAAATGTAGGTTTTGAAAAAATTAATTGTGATATTATATATGGGGTACAAGATGATAGTTTTGAAAGTTTAAAAAAAGATTTTGATATGGCTTTTTCTTTACCAATAAATCATTTAAGTGCATATAGTTTAACAATAGAAGAGGGCACAAAATTTTTTAATAAATCAAATATTAAAATAGATGATGAAGAACTATCATATAAAATTTTTGAATATTTTGAAAAAAATGGCTTTATTCAATATGAAATCTCAAATTTTGCAAAATCTAAAGAAGCTGAGTCAAAACATAATTATGGATATTGGCAGCATAAAGAGTATTTAGGAGTTGGAGCAGGAGCTGTTGGATATAAAAACTCATATAGATATTATCCTTTAAAAGGTATTGAAGAGTATATTTTAACTCCTACAAAATATAAAATTGAAGATTTAAGTATAGAAGATATAAAAGTTGAAAAAACTCTTTTAGGTTTTAGATGCTCAACGGGAGTTGAATTATCTATTTTTAATAAAGAAGAGTTAGAAAAAATCAATTATTTAGTAGAAGAAAATAAGCTTAAGCTTGATAAATATAGAGTTTTTAATAAAAACTTTTTACTTGCAGATGAGTTAGCTTTATATATATTAGAGTAAAGATACTATAAAATACTCACCTTATAAAATTTAAAAGGATATATTTGACAATAAAAGCTTGTATAAAAAAATATGCAAATGAATTAAAAAATATTACTCATATACCAAATAAAGAAGTAGAAATTTTAATACTTCATCTTTTACAAAAGAATGTTATTTGGTTACATTTAAATAGTCATTTAGAATTTGAATATGAAAAAGAGTTAGAAAAGTTAGTAAAAAAAAGAGCTACTGATTATCCTTTGGAATATCTTACTAAAAAAGCATCTTTTTATGGTGAAATTTTTGAAGTAGCTACAAATGTTTTAATACCTAGACCAGAAACAGAGCTTTTAGTTGATAAAGCTATAGAAATTTTAGAAGAAATAAAAAGTCCTAAAGTTTTAGAAATTGGTGTTGGCTCAGGAATAATTTCAGTAATGCTAGCAAAACTAATAGAAGATATATCTATAATTGCAGTTGATATAAATGATGATGCTTTAGAACTTGCAAAAACAAATGCAATAAAACATGGGGTAGAAGATAAAATAGAGTTTATAAAAAGTGATTTATATGCAAATATTTCAAATGAAATAGATTTTCATATGACAATTTCAAATCCCCCTTATATTGCAAATAATTGTAAACTTCCAAAAAATGTTGAGTTTGAACCTAAAAATGCCTTATTTGGTGGAAAAGTAGGAGATGAACTTTTAAAAATGATTATAGAACAAACTTATAGTAGAAAAATCAAATATCTATTATGTGAGATGGGATATGATCAAAAAAAACCTTTAGAAGAGTTTTTTAAAACTTTTAATATTGAAGAGTATAGTTTTTATAAAGATTACTCAGATTTTGATAGAGGCTTTGTTATTAAATTTAAAAAGGAGAAATAAATGTTTAAAGAGTTTAATTTAGAAAATTTTGAAAATAGTAAAAATATATTAGAAGAAAAAATTAATAAGAGTAAAGAGCAAATTGAAAGTTTATTAAAAATTGAAAATAAAACATATGAAAATTTTGTTAAACCATATCAAGAAGTAGGGGAGAGCTTAAATGATTTTCTTACTCCTATCTTTCATATTGATTCTGTAAAGAATACAAAAATAACGCAAAAAGTTTTAGAAGAGTGCCTTCCAATCATCTCACTTTATGAAACTGAGTTATCTCAAAATGTATTTATTTATAGAGCTTTAAAAGATATACATTCTAACTCTTATACATCATTAAATGATATACAATTAAAAGTGCTTGAAAATGAAATAAGAGACTTTGAATTAAGTGGGTGTCATTTAGAAAATAATAAAAAAGAGAGATTAAAAGAATTAAATATAAAGCTAAGTGAACTATCTCAAAAGTTTTCACAAAACCTTTTAAATGCTACAAATAGTTTTGAGATGATTATTGATGATTTTGAAGATGTAAAAGAGATACCTAAATCAGATTTAGAACTTGCAAAATTTGAAGAAGAGGGTAAAACAAAATATAAATTTACATTACAAATGCCATCTTATTTAGCATATATTACATATGGTTCAAATAGGCAAAAAAGAGAAGAAATATATAAAGCTTATACAACAAGAGCACCTGAAAATGAAGAGATAATAAATGAAATTTTAAAATTAAAAGATGAAAAAGTTAAGCTTTTAGGTTTTAATTCATATGCCCAATACTCATTAAGTAGAAAAATGGCAAATAGTGAAGAAGAAGTAATCTCTTTTTTAGAAGAGTTGGCAAAAAAAGGTAAAAATAAAGCAAAAGAAGAGTTAAAAGAAGTAGAAGAGCTAGCTTTAAAGCTTGATGGTTTAAAAGAGTTAAAAAGCTTTGATATAAGCTATTATAGTGAAAAGTTAAAGAAAGCTAAATATGATTTAGATGAGGAGTATTATAGGCCTTATTTTGAACAGAAATCAGTATTGGAAGGATTTTTTACTTTTTTAAAAGAGATTTTTAATATTGAGTTTAAAGAAGTTGAAGCATTAAAATGGGATGAAAAAGTAAAAGTTTACAATATCTTAGAAGAAGAAAAAACAATTGCTAGAATTTATCTTGATTTAGAAGCAAGAAAAGATAAAAGAGGTGGAGCGTGGATGAATAACTGGCATACACATTTTACTGATTCTAAAAATATTAAACATCTTCCAACTGCATACATAGTATGTAATTTTCCTCAATCAAGTGAAACAACACCATCACTTTTAAGACATTCAGATGTGGTTACACTATTTCATGAAATGGGGCATGCATTACATCATTTATTAAGTAAAGTAGAAGAACCAAATGTAAGTGGAATAGCTGGAGTTGCATGGGATGTTGTTGAATTTCCTTCTCAATTTTTAGAATATTTTGCTTATGCTAAAGATGTATTGAAATTTTTTGCAAAACATTATGAAACTAAAGAAGTTTTAGATGATGAAGCAATTAATAGAATTATAAATGCTAAAAACTTTCAATCTTCACTTGCAATGATAAGACAAATAGAATTTGCATTGTTTGATTTTAAACTACATCAAAAGTTATACACAAATGCACAAGAGATACAAGCATTATTAGATAGTATTAGAGCAGAGTATAGCCCAATTCTTCCACCTTCTTATAATAAATTCCAAAATGGTTTTTCTCATATTTTTGGTGGTGGCTATGCGGCTGGATATTATTCATATAAATGGGCTGAAGTATTAAGTGCGGATGCCTTTTATATGTTTATTGACTCTAACAATTTGTTTAATAAAGAGTTAGCTTTAAAATATAAACATACCATTTTAGAAAAGGGTGGTTCTCAAAATATGGATAAATTGTTTTTTAATTTTGCACAAAGAGAACCAAGTGTTGATTCTTTATTAAAAATTGATGGAATTATTAGCTAATTTTTGTAATAATTAAGTTTTCAAATACAAAATACCAAAGAGGACTTAATAAATATGACTAATCAAGAGACTATTGCAAAGTTAAATGAAGCACTAAATACATTAATTAAAGCATATGAGCAATTACAAAATGAGAATACAATATTAGAAGAAAAAATTGCATCATTAGAAAAAGAAAAAAATGAATTAGAAAATAAAAACAGAAATTTAGAAGATAATGTTAATGAATTAAATGATTCAACAGAAAAACAAAACAATAATATAAACTCTATGTTAAATAAAATAGAGAGTTTATTAGGTAACAAAAAAGAAAAAAGTTCTAATGAAAGCTATAAAAAAGAAGATAAAAATGATAGCTTAGAAGAGATTTTAGAGGAAGAGCTAGAAAATAGCTCTTCTCGCTATCCTTCACAACCAACAAGTGAAAATAAAATTGATCTAAATAGAATGGCTTCTTTATTAAATGGATTTAATAATTAAAATAAAAGATGACAAAACAGATAAGTAAAAATATATTATTTAATACTTTTAAAGTTGAAGATTTTACCTCATTAGAAGAAGTTATAAATAATATGCCGCCATCAGTAGTGGAATATTACTTGGATAATTTAGATCAAATTGAAGATAACTCTTATTTAAATAAAAGAGATATAGAACACTCTTTATATTTTGGAAATTACAGTCTTTATTTAGATTATAGCGATAATATTTATTTAGAAATTGATATAAAAGATGAAGAGACAGATAGTTTTTGGTAAAACTTCTGTCTTATGCTAAATATCCTTTTCTAGAATATTTGATAAAATTAAAGAACTTATTCCTTTACAGATACCTAAATGTGGTAATAATTCAAATTTAATGTTAGGATAATTAACTCTTGATTGTTCTATTATATTAGGTATATCACTTTTTACATGTTTTCCAGCTGCCAAAAAGTAGGGGAAAACTTTTATTTCTTTAGCTCCTGTTTTTATTTGTTCCTCTATTTCTTCTAAAAGAGAAGGTTTAGATAATTCTAAAAAAGCATAAGTAATATGTAATGAATTATTTTCTTTTTTTATATTTTTAACAAGTTCTATTACTTCCATATTTGAACTTTCTAATTTACTTCCATGAGCTACAATAATTAATGTGGTCATTACAATCCTTTTAAATAAGTATATTCTAGTAATATTTAATGTTTTTTAATATAAGAATTTTGTTAATTTATTTTAGTTGATATACTAAAATAGGGGGTTTAAATATCCCAAATTTCTTTTATTTTAAATTTGATAGCAAATTGTTAATGCAAATAAGATAAGTATACTTCCCATAAATATATTAAAATTACGTAATCTTTGATTTGTATTTAAAAAAGTGTTGCTTTTTCTCCTAAAATTTCCCAAAAGTAAAGAGATAAATAGCAAATACTAAAATTAAAAAATAATTAAGTATAATACCTCAAAAAAAGGATTTTATATGTTAGAATTATCAAGTATATATTTATTTATTGCAACATCATTTATATTATGTTTAGTGCCAGGGCCTGATAATATTTATGTATTAACCCAAGGGATGACTAAAAGTAAAAAAGCTGCATTTGTTACAACTCTCGGTCTTACAAGTGGTATTACTATACATACAACAGCTGCTGCTTTTGGTATTTCTGTGATTTTTCAAACCTCAGAAATTGCTTTTAACTTAGTTAAATTTGCTGGTGCTGCTTATTTATTGTATATTGCTTATCAAGCTTTTAAATATAGAAATGTACCACTTGATTTAAGTATTCAAAATTCATCAAATGAACTTAAAAAACTTTATATTAAGGGTTTTATTATGAATGTCTTGAATCCTAAAGTTTCTATCTTTTTTCTAGCATTTCTACCACAGTTTGTTACTCCCTCAAATGGAAATATTCCTATGCAAATGATTACTTTAGGTGTGATTTTTATGACTTTGACGATTATTACTTTTTCTTTGATTGGAGTGACAGGAAATATATTAAGTAAAAAACTATTAGAAAAGCCTAGTATTGTAAAATATATGAATATTTTAACTTCTTTTGTATTAGGTGGATTAGCAGTTAAACTAGCTTTATCTTCAAAGTAGATTTAAAAGTATTACTAGGGCTATAAGATATAGTCTTAGTTGTACAATTTATTGACACTAGATGTTAATTTTTAAAATTTTAGTAAAAAAAATTTTCATTTAAAATATATCCATTGTACGTTTTAGTTTTTCTTTATCAAAGTGAGTATAAATTCTAGAAGTATTTATATCTGCATGTCCCAATGCTTCTTGTACTAAAATTAGATCATGATGTTTTTGATATAATAAAGTTGCAAAAGAGTGTCTTAACATATGCGCTCCATTTTTTTCTTTTCTAATACCTGCTGTTATTAATATATTTTCAACCATTCTACTTACATATGCTTGAGTTAATCTATTTCCTTTTTTATTACATACTAATAAATCATTATTACAAAGTCTAATATCAAGCCAATTTTTTAAATCATTTTCAATAATTTTAGCTTTTATCATTACAACTCTTGGCTTATTACCTTTACCTTTTATTTGTAAAATATATACATCATCTTCTTTAAAAATATCTTTTATTTTTAAATTTAATATCTCAGAAACCCTTACACCTGTATAGATAATAGTTTTTATAATTAATCTATTTCTATAAGAGGTATTTTCACTAAACTCAAAAGTATCAATTGCTTGTAAAAATCTATCTATTTCATCTTTATTCATATAAGCAGGTAATTTAGTACCACTTTTACCACTTAAACCTTGCCAATTTTTTAATTCAATTTTATAAAAATAAGAGTTTCCATCTTCTTTTGCATTTTGTTTATCAATATAAGAAAATAAAGATAGTAGGGCGATTCGATGATTTTTCTTAGAAGCATCAGAAAGTCCACTTGTAACAGTTGCTAAAAAATCACTTAAAACTTCTTCATCTATTTCTTTCATAGAAGCAAAACCAAGCTCAGTTAAGTAATTGTATAGCTTTAATAGGGGGTTAAAATATGTATTTATTCCAGATAAACCTATATTTCTTGCTTTTTTTACAATTGTATTAAGTTCTTCTATATCTTTAGTACCTTTATTTAAATGTTGTAATATCTTAGATAGTTCATTTTGATTTTCAACTAAACGATTTGATAAAGTAGTAAGTTTATTTCTAATAACTCTTTCAATCCAAAACTTTAAACTCTTATCAAATTCCTTATAAAAATCCAATTCATATTTCATTTAAAACCTTTTATCTATAATATTAAAATTCTAGCATAATTACTATTTATCTAAAAAGAATACTCTAAATAGTAAAATAATATATTTTAGTATTGAAAACTATAATTTTCAAACTAATTTATGTATCCTTTAAAAGAAGCCAGATAATATATATCTTATCTATCTTCTTCTTCCTTTTGCAAATTCTACAATATAATCTGCAATTTCATCTAAATGTATTATATCTTTTACAGCATTTGCCTCTATTGCTTTGGCAGGCATTCCAAATACAACACAACTCTCTTTATTTTGTGCAACTGTATAAGCTCCATTATCATGTAGCTCTTTCATTGCAATTGTACCATCATCACCCATTCCTGTCATCATAACAGCCATAGCTCCGCCACCAGCACTATTATTAACAGACCTAAATAATACATCTACACTTGGTTTATGATGACTTACTTTTTTAGTATCTAATAATCTAGTAACATATTTACCATCTCTTCTTTTTTCAATAGATAAATGCATATTACCAGGAGCTAAGTAAGCATGACCATATTCTAGTATCATGCCCTCCTTTGCCTCATGTACATGTAAATCAGAGTTTGCATTTAATCTTTGAGCAAAAGATGAAGAAAATCCATAAGGAATATGTTGTGTTATTACTATTGGAGGTAAATTAGCAGGTAATCTTCTAAATACCTTTAATAAAGACTCAACTCCACCTGTTGAAGAACCAATTGCAATTAGTTTTCCTCCTGGAAAAGTTGCAGGAAAAGATTTTATTACTTCATCTGGATGAATTTTATATTCAATCTCTGTTGAAGCAGTTTTTGCAACTGGTTTTAAAGGTTTTGGTTTTTTTAAAGTATATCTTTTTAAAAGGAATGTTAAATTTAATAAAGTATCTTTTATTCTCTCTTGAAAGTGAGCCATTGATTCACCATTTTCAGGCTTAGGGATAAATCCCACTGCACCATCATCAAAAATATCATTTCCTCTTACACTCTCACCTGATACTACAACAGCAGGCATAGGGTGAAGTCTCATAAGATTTCTTAGAAAAGTAACACCATCCATTTTAGGCATATTTATATCAATAGTTACTAAGTCTGGTTCATATTGTTTGATTTTTTCTCTTGCATCATAAGCATCCATTGCATCAGCAACTACCTCAAATTCCTCAATAGAATTAATCATATCTTTTAAAATTCTTCTCATAGAAGGTGAATCATCAATTACTAAAACTGTATACATACTCTATTCTCATTTATATTAAAATAGTTCAATTTCCATTTGTGGTTCATCTTTTTTCTTATATTCTTCGTTAAATAAGTCAACACCACCAACATATTCTTTGATAACTGGCTCTTTCGTAATCTCCGTTTGAAGTGCTTTTTCTTCAGATACGATTTTAGCATCTGTCGCAGATTTTTGAGTAACTTTAATAAATGTATCAAAATCATTAGTTAAAAGAATTAGCCTACCATGCTCACCCCTAGTGTGTTCACTAATAAGTTTAAATCCTTCAGCTCTACAAAAATCCTTTGCAAATTCTACATTTCTATGCCCAATACTGTTAATTGAAGCACTATTTAATTGCATAATATCAGCACCACCGGAAATTTTCGCAGAAATATTTTCTTTTCTGCAACCTAATTTATACATCTCATTTAGCATGGCTTCAACTGAATAAAGACCATATTTCATATCTTCATTTGAGTTTTTAGTAGAGGGCAATAAGAAATGGTTCATACCTTTAATTTTCGTTTTTTTGTCATAAAACATAATTGCAACACAAGAACCTAGTAAAGTTTTAAAAGCCACTTCGTCGTCATCTCTTCCAACAGCAAACTCTCCACCAATAATTGTGTGAGTATTAAAGCCTTTAACTTTTTGAGTAAATCTTGAATTTGAAGCTTTTTCAATACTTCCATCTTTATGACCGATTATTATCAATATATATCCTTAGTCTTTATAAAAATATTTTGCCCTGCTCTTTGCACATAATTTATTAAATCATGTGGATTTTCCGAATGTCCTAAATATAAAGTCCCACCTATTTTTAAATGTGAGAAAAGTTTTTTTAATATTTTATTTTGATCTTCTACTGAAAAGTATATCAATACGTTACGACAAAATATAACATCAAATTCATTTTTATTATATGGATAAGACGAGTCATTAAGATTCATTATCTTAAAAGTAATCATCTTTTTTAATTCATCTTTTACTTTTATAAGAATCTCTTCATTTGCAAGATTCTTTTCAACTCTTCTTTTAAAATACTTTTGAGGTTTAATCCAAGAAGGAAACTCTTTTGAAGACTTAGAAAACCTATATACCCCATTTGCTGCATATTGTAAAACATTTGTATCAATATCTGTGGCTATTATAGTTGCATTTAGACTTCTACCTAAGGTTTCCCTTGCTTCCATAACTGTCATAGCCATAGAATAAGGTTCTTCACCTGTAGAAGAAGCAGAACAATACATTTTAATTTGCTGTCCACTTTTTGCAAAAGTAGGTAAAATCCTATCTCTTAAATCTTCAAAATGAAAACATTCTCTAAAAAAATGTGTTTTATTAGTTGTAAAAGAGTTTATAAATTCTGTTGTATTGCTACCTTTTTCAATAGCATCTAACAAATCTTCTAAATCTCCATTAAACCTTGTATCTCTTCTTAGCTTATGTAACCTATTCGCTATCATAATATCTTTATTCTCTGCTAGAGTAATTCCAGTTAGAGAATAAAGAATTTTTTTTACTCTTTCATGTAAATGTACTGTATTATCATTCATAGGCTTTTAAGAGGCTTTTCTCTTTAATGCATTAATACTTTTTTCAATCTTGATTTGAGCATTGATAATTCCAAGAACATCTAAAATTAGACCAATACTTCCATCCCCTCTAACTGTAGCAGCCCCTATTCCATCAACACTTCTAAAGTTTTTATCTAAAGGTTTTACAACCACTTGATGTTGATTTAAGAACTCATCAATAGAAATAGCTACTTTTGTATTACCTGATTTAACAACAATTAACATACCATCTTCAAGTTTTTCAAATGTAGGTTTAATTCCAAATAATTGGTGTAATCTTACAACAGGAATAAACTCTTCTCTTAACATTAATAAGTCTTGAGTTCCATCTCCAATTTTCTTTATCATATCAGAAGTTGGTTGTAATGATTCTACTATTGAACTTAGTGGTAAAATATATTTTTGATCTCCAACTGCAATATCTAAACCATCTAAAATTGCAAGAGTTAAAGGTAACATAATAGTTATTGTAGTTCCATAACCTTTTTCTGTATCAAGTTTAATTGCTCCACCAAGTTTTTGTATATTTGTTTTAACAACATCCATACCTACACCACGACCAGAAATATCAGTAATTTCTTTTGCAGTACTAACTCCTGCACCAAATACAAGCATAGCTTTATCATTTTCTGTCATAGTTGCATATTGATTTTCATCAATTAAACCATTTTCTAAAGCTTTAGAAGCAACTTTTTCAGCATCAATTCCTCTACCATCATCTTTAATAGTAATAATCATTTGTCCATTAGCTTGCTCTGCTGAAATTGTAATAAATCCAGTTTCACTTTTCCCGTTATTAACTCTTTCATCAGGAGTTTCTAAACCATGGTCTAAAGAGTTTCTGATAATATGCATTAAAGGATCTGTTAATCCTTCAATCATCGCTTTATCAATTTCAACTCCATCACCATAATGTTTAAATTCAACTTTTTTATTTAATTTTTTAGAAATATCTCTTACAACTTTAGGGAATTTAGAATAAATAGATTCCATTGGAACCATTCTAATACTCATAATAGAGTCTTGCATATCTCTAATATGTCTTTCTAATAGTTCTAATCTTTCTAAAACTGCATTTCTTGTTTTTGCTTCTTCAATTGAAGTTGAAAATTGAGTTAGCATAGCATTTGTAATAACTAAATCTCCAACATTATTCATAAGTAAATCAATTTTATCTAAATTTACTCTAATATTATTGTTTGCAGAAGCAGCTTTTTTAGAAGCTTCTGCAGCTGCTGAAACCTCTTTTGCTTTTCTTTCAACTGCTGGTCTAGTAGCAGGAGTAGGAACTTTTTTTGGTTCTTCTTTTACTGCTTTTACTTCTTTAACAGGCATTGGTTCAGGTACTATTTTTGGCTCTTCTTTAACTTCATTTAATTCCATTTTAGAATTAGGAGTAATTGATGGCATATCATCAAAGAAACCAAAATTTTCTTCATCATCATAAATACTTTGAGAAGAAGTATCACTCATACTTAATCTTGCTGTTTCTTCTAAATCATCATCAAAGAAACCATAAGGAGTATTTCCCTCTTCTAAATCATCATCAGCAAAAATACCATATGTTTTATGATCTCGTTGTTCATTTAAATCATCATCAAAAAAACCTATAGAATTGTTTTCCTTTGTACTTTCTTGTACTTTTGTTTCAGTAGGAGTTTCTACTTTAACTTCTTGTGGCTGTGATTTTGATACAACAACTTCACCATTTGAGTATGCAATAATCTCTTTTAATAGTTCAGATGTCATTTCTTCAAAAGTTTCTCTTGTTAGATCTTCTGCTACTTCTAACTCTAAAAGTTCTTTCATTACATCTAAACCATCTATTAATGTAGAAGCCATTTCAGGTTGAAATTCTATTTGATGATTTCTTAATTTATCCATCATATTTTCAACATTATGAGTAAATTCAGCAAATAGATTTAATTCAACAGAAGCACCACTACCTTTTAAAGTATGTACATCTCTAAAAAGTTGTCCCATTTGTTCATCTGTTAAACTTCCATTAGTTTCAGCTTCTAGCAAAACATTATCAGCAGACTCAAAAAGCTCTTCTGCCTCTTCTACGAACATTTCTCTATATTTAGATATATCAAAACCTGCCATGATTTATCCTTTTTTATCTACTTAACACAATATTTACAGCTTTTAACAACTGATCAGGAACGAATGGTTTTACAATCCATCCAGTTGCACCAGCAGCTTTTCCTTTTGCTTTCATTTCATCACTTCTTTCAGTCGTTAAAACTAAAATAGGTTTAGTTGAATATTGTGGCAATTTTCTTAATTCACTAATTAATGTTAATCCATCCATATTTGGCATATTAACATCAGTAATAATTAGATCATACATTGAAGCCTTAGCTTTTTCTAAACCATCAACGCCGTCAACAGCTTCAGTTACATCAGTATACCCACCTTCGTTAAGTGCATAGTTTAACATATCTCTTAACATTGTTGAGTCATCTACTATTAAAAGCTTAGCCATTAAAAACCCCTTATTTTCTATAAATAAATATTATTTTTTATATCTTAACTAAAGAACTATTAATTTAGTATTAAAAATTTTATAATAGTGCAGAAGCTAATTCAATTCTATCTTTTTTCACATTTAATACTTTAATTTCTACAGTATCTGACACTTTTAAAACATCTGATACATTATTTACTCTCTCTTTAGAAATTTTTGAGATATGTAATAAACCTTCACCACCTTTTGGTAAAGAAATAAAAGCACCAAAATCAGTAATTCTTTCTACTTTTCCCTCTAAAACTTCATCAACTTGATATAATTTTTCAAAATCTAAATTTTTCACATTATCTTTTTTTGAAGA
Source organism: Malaciobacter mytili LMG 24559 (assembly GCF_003346775.1). Lineage (NCBI taxonomy): Bacteria > Pseudomonadati > Campylobacterota > Epsilonproteobacteria > Campylobacterales > Arcobacteraceae > Malaciobacter > Malaciobacter mytili. Next base: position 1,466,076 of record NZ_CP031219.1, read on the forward strand.
AGCATTATTTGAAATAGTTTTAATATGTTCACAAGCATCAAGAACATTTTGTTTATTCTCTCCACTTACTTTTACATTTCCGCTATCTCTATCTAAATCAATTGATACAGAGAATTTTTCAATAATTTCTTTAATAGTAGCACCTGCTTTTCCAATAATAACCATAATTTTACTTGGGTCAATTGCAAACTGTTCTACTAAAGGTAATGCTTCACTTGGAACAATCTCTTGTGCAGCTTCTTCCATAAGTCCTAAAATATGCATTCTTCCTTCTTTTGCTTGAAGTAAAGCCTCTTTTAATACTTCTAATTCAATCCCACCAAGTTTTATATCCATTTGTAAAGCAGTAATTCCCTCTTTTGTTCCAGCAACTTTAAAATCCATATCTCCATCATGGTCTTCTAATCCCATAATATCTGTTAATACAGAATATTTATTCCCTTCAACAACCATACCCATAGCAACACCAGCAACTAAATTAGAAATAGGTATACCTGCTGCTTTAAGTGCAAGAGAACCTCCACAAACAGTAGCCATAGATGAAGAACCATTTGATTCTAAAATTTCTGATACTAACCTAATTGTTTCTGAAAAGTCTTTATCAATAGTAGCTTCTAAAGCTTTTTTAGCAAGATTTCCATGTCCTAACTCTCTTCTTCCTACTCCAAACATAGGTTTTGCTTCACCAACTGAAAAACCTGGGAAGTTATAATGAACCATAAAGTTTTCCATAGAAGTTGATTTATCAGTTAAAACTTCATACATTTGTCCATCTTTAGGTCCTGCAATTGTACCTACAACTAAAGCTTGAGTTTCACCCCTTGTAAATAAACAAGAAGAGTGAGTTGATGGTAAAATATTTGTTTCAATACAAATTGGTCTAACATCTTTTAGCCCTCTACCATCTGCTCTTACTTTTTCATCAACTATCATTGCTCTTACAATTTCTCTTTTTACAATAGAAACTGCTTCATATATTTCACTATATGAAATTTCATTTTCTAAAGAGTAAGTATCTGTTGAGATTAGTTTTGCAACTTCTTTTAACTCAACTGCTCTTTCACTTTTTGCTAATTTTTTAATAGCCTCTTTTATATTATTTGAATAATTTTCTTTTACATATTCAATAATCTTTTCATCTATTGTAAATTGAACTAATTCAACTTCTTTTTTCTCTTTACAAACAATCTCAAATCCATTTTCGTATGTAGTATTTACTTCATTTAAAACTTTTTGAGCTAAAGAAATTGCTTCAACTAAATCATCTTCACTCATCTCATTTGTTTTATGAACTTTAGTAAAAGCTTCAATATCTACTTCCACCATCTCTTCATTTGAAATAGCTTTCATTTCTATCATTAAAAGTTCTTCTTTTGAACCTGCTACATATAAATCTAAAGTAGATTGTTCTAATTGAGAAGCTGTTGGATTTACAATATATTCTCCTTCAACCTTCCCTATTCTTACCCCTGCAACTGATTTTTTTACAGGAATATTTGAAGTATACAGTGCTGCACTTGCTGCATTTAAACTTAAAACTTGTAGGTCAACATCTTTATCTGCACTAAGTACCATTACTGTAATAGTAGTAGGATATACATATCCTTTAGGGAAAAGGGGTCTTAAACTTCTATCAATTACTCTTGAAGTTAAAGTTTCAAATTCACTAGGTTTTGATTCTCTTTTAATAAATCCTCCTGGTAATTTTGCAGCTGCATATGTCTTTTCAACATATTGAACAGTAAGTGGAGTAAAATCCTCTTCTACTGGATTATCAAATTCACTTACTACGGTTGCAAGTACTACTGCATTACCTAATTTTGCTAAAACAGAACCATTTGATTGTTTTGCTACTTTATTAAATTCAAAAAACTCTCTTTTCCCATTTAATTCAAACTCACACACTGTTGACATACATTTTTCCTTTATTTAAGTTTTTTTATATCTTCAAAATTTATATTTTCTAATTTGTCATAGTAAAAATCTATAAAAATAAAATGATCTAATTTTTTTACATAATACAAATCATCAGCAATAGACTCTATAGTTGGAACACTTGCACTTGGTAATATAGGTGTTGCAACAGATACAGATTTTGCACCAAGATTAATAGCAGTTTTAATACAAGCCATCATTGTAAGACCTGTATTTAACCCTTCATCCACTAATAAAACATTCTTATTTTCTAAAGACTTTATAGTATCACCTTCTCTATAAAGTTTTACAGTTTTTAATAATTGTTTTTCATAAATTTGTTTAGATTTTGCAAAGATAAAATCCAAACTAATTTCAAAAGATTTAGCTAACTCTTCATGAATAACTACCTCTTCTGTTTCAGTAACAATTGCAATTTCACAATCTTCATTATTTGGAGCCATAATTTTACTTGTAAATAAAACATCAAAATTTGACTCCAATCTATTTGCAATTATTTTAGCAATAGGAACACCTCCATAAGAGGCAGCTATTACAGTCCACTCTTCAAGTTTCATACTCTCAATTGGAAGAACATCTAATAGTCTAAAAGCAGCTACATCCCTATTTTTAAAATATATTTGTTCATTTTGCATAAATTACTCTCTATTATCTTTTACTTTATAATTTTGCTGAATTCCACCAATTGGTTTTAATAATAGTTGCACATAAAAAACATCTTGTTTTTTTCTAGTATATAATTCACTTGAACTAGCTTTAATTTCTTTTTCTAATCTAAAATCCAATTCCCAACATCTATCTAATATACTAAATAAAATACCTTGTTTACTTCTTAGCTTATCTTTAATATTATAGTTTTCATAATATCCAATTTTATAATCATTTGAAATAGTATAATTTGCATTGATATTATATGATTCCAAATCCTCTTTTCCAGAGTTTGGAGTATCTTTAGACATATAATAACTTAAAGTTAAAATAAAATCTTCATAGCTTAAAGTAAAAGCTGTTGAGTTTTCAATAAAAGTATTATCTTCATGATTATAAATTACTTTATTAGAAATTGTTCCTAAGAAATAGTTATAAATAATCTCATTTTCTAAATTTTGTAATTTTGGATTATTAAAATTATCAAAAGCGATTGATTGTTTTAATTTATGATTAATTATCTGTCTTAAATCCTCAATATCATAAAAAGATTGATTTAAAGCCAATTCAATAGCTCTTTTTGTCTCATTAATAGGAAATACGCTTAATTCATTTGTAGAAGTATTTATACTATATAAATCTCCTGTTTTTTCCAATGTTGTTGCATCCACATAACTAGCAGATAAGTTCATTGTATGAATAAAACTATCATAAGGCTTTAATAAGTCTGTACTTAATCCTAAAGTTGTAATATTTTCAACAAAAGTTCCATCTTTTAATTTTAAATCAGTATTTGAATATTTATAGTGATTTAATACTGTCTCATTTTTTATTATAAATTGTAAATAATCATCAAAAAGTGGTATAGAATAAGAAATTGGAATATTTAAATCATATTTTTGAGCTGTAATTCCTTCATCTCTTGTATGATTTGTATATCTTGTATCAATTGAATATAAAAGATTATCTAAAAATGCTGGTTGTGAATACTTATGAAAATGCAATTGTGGTAGTTCTTGCATAGTTGTTCTATTTGATTCAAGTGACATATCTTTATAATGTCTAAAATATAACCCTGAATAATAGTTTGAAGTATTATAAAAATAGTTGATTTTCGATTCTACTTTTTTCTCTTCATCTTCATTATAATCTCTATCTTCAATATTTCTATACTCTATATCATTAAAATATTTTGCATCAACATATAAGCCATCTTGAGACTCATCATTTGAGAAAAGTTTTGTTCTTTCATATTTTATTTCCCAACCATAATGCTCTTGATTTCTTAATTCTTCTTCTTCAAAATAATCAGATTTTTCTTTAAAATATCCAGTTCCAATACTTAAATTTGAATATTTTGAATCTGCCATTCTAAAATACCCATAAATACCTTTACCTCTATTTGTTCTAATTTGAGGAATAATTTCAAAATCATAATTTTCAGCAGGTGCAATAAAAATTGGTTGAACATATACAAAACCTTCATTTTTACCATACCCCACAGTTGGAAGTAAAAGACCTGTTCTTCTACTTCTATCTGTTGAAAAACCAAAATAAGGTGTATATAAAACAGGAATATCTTTAATATATAATCTTGTATTAAAAGCATGAAGCCATTTTGTTTCAGAATTATATTTTGCACTTGAAGCTTTAATACTCCAAGTTGGATCTTCACAATCACAACTTGATAAAACAGAGTCTTCTAAAGTAATAATCTCTTTATCTTTTTTAGATTCTTTTGAGTTTATCCAGATATTTCCAGCATTTTCAAAAATTAAACTAGGTTTTTGATATAAAGCATTGTTTGTATTATCTAAAAATGCATAATCACTTTGTGTTTGGATTTTATTATCTTTTATAATTAAAACATCATCAAAAAATTCAAAAGTATCATTTTTTTGATTGTATACAACTTTTTTTGCACTTGCATAATAACTAGAAGAGAAGATAACAACATCTCCAGTGGCGATAATACTATCATTTTCACTATCTACATTATTTGCAACAATTTGAAATTTTTCACTATTAAGGTCTTTTGCACTAACTTTGCTGCATAAGGCAACTAAACAAATAAATACTAATTTCTTAAACATTAACTACCAGCGTCCTACCAAATTTATCATGAAAAGTTTGTCTTCCATCATTAAAAAATCCAATTAAAAATCCAATATAAAAAAACATTTCACTAAAAATTCTTCCAATAGATCTTAACATTGAAGATAGTAAAGAAACTCTTCCTAAGTTATTATAATCAATTACTCTTATTTTAACAATAATTTTCCCTATTGTAGCTCCATAATACCATACAAAAAAACTTTGATAAATGAATTTAATAAAAAGAATAGGTAATAAAAATTGATTCATAATAGCTAAAACTATAGCAGCATCATTTGCTGATGCTGCTACACTATCCCAAAAAACTATTAATACTAGAAACGTAATTAAGAAATCATCAATAATAAAAGCCATAGCTCTTGATATCATTGATGCTAATTGTAAATCTGTATTATTTGAAGTATTCATAAACTTACTTTAATGCCTGATAAGCAATATCTGTTCTACATTTTTTACCAGCAAAATGAACTTGCCCACATAAAGCATAAGCTCTATCTCTTGCTTGTTTAATACTTTTCCCAAATCCAACACAAACAAGAACTCTTCCACCAGTTGCCATAAGTTTACCATCAATTTTCTCTACACCAGCAAAAGAGATATGTGTATTATTTAAAATATCTTCATCTACTATTTCATCAACAATAATTTCAGCAGGCTCACTACTTGAATAAGGATAGTTTCCACTTGCCATTACAACCCCAACTGCAAATTCATCTTTAATTTTAATATCCAATGAATCTAAATCTTTTGTAGCACCTTTATAAAAAAGCTCAGAAACAGGAGTTTGTAGTAAAGGCATAAGAATTTCACACTCAGGATCACCAAATCTTACATTATACTCAAGTACAATTGGTTCACCTTTTACAACCATGATTCCAATAAATAATACCCCTTCAAAAGCAGCATTTTCTTTTCTCATTCCCTCTAAAGTAGGTTTAATTACTCTTTCTTCAACTTTTTTATAAATTTCATCATTTACTAAAGGTGTAGGGGCATATGCTCCCATTCCACCAGTATTTGGACCTGTATCATTATCCCCTACTCTTTTATGATCTTGAGCAGCAGGTAATACTTTATAATTTACTCCATCACAAATTGCAAAAATAGATAGTTCATATCCATCTAAAAACTCTTCAATTACTACATTTGTTCCTGCTTCACCAAAAGAGTTTCCATTTAGCATTTCAGAGGCTGCTTCTTTAGCTTCTTGTTTAGTTGAAGCTATGATTACACCTTTTCCTGCACATAAACCATCTGCTTTTACAACTATTGGCTCATTCATTGTATCAATAAAAGCATGAGCTTCTTGCTCATTTGTTGTTTCAATAAAAGCTGCTGTTGGAATATTATATTTTTTAAGAATATTTTTCATATAAGCTTTTGAACCTTCAAGTCTAGCTGCTGCACGACTAGGTCCAAAAATTGTTAAGTTATGTTTTCTAAATATATCAACTACACCATCAACTAATGGAGCTTCAGGACCTACAATTGTTAAATCAATATTATTATCTTTTGCCCATAAAGCTAACTCTTCATAATCTTTTATATTAATATTTTTACCTAAGTTCTCAGTAGCACCATTTCCTGGTGTAAAAAATAAAGTATGTTTTTTCTCATTAAAAATACTAAGACCTATAGAGTATTCTCTCCCACCACTTCCAAGAATTAATATATTCACTAGATTTCCTTAAATTAGTTTGTAGTTTCCAAGTAGCCGTTAACCATCAAAATGGCCCACAAAAGCCAAAAACAGGAGTAAGAACTCTATATTAGGAACGCAAACATATTGAAGCATTACACACCATATAGTTACAATTACTCACAAAAATACAGTATTCGGACCCTCAACAATGGATATCCCGAACTACTTAGATATAATTATTTTACCTAATTATGCTTGAAGTAAAGATTAAAATTATAAATTCTTAGCAAGTTTTATACACTCTTCTATTGCTGTGGAATTACTCACTTTATATTTTATTTCTTTTGGCAAAAATTTTGCTGTTGTATTTCCAATTACAATAGCTTCAAAAGAGCTTCTCCAACTATATTTTTTAAAAAAACACTCAATTGAAGAAGGTGAAGTAAAGATAAAAATAGAGTTATCTTTTAAGTTTGTATTTAATTCTTTATTACATACCGTTTCATATATGGCAATATCTTCTATTTGAATATTATTTGATTTTAAAATCTCTACTAAATTTGAAACAGTTCTTGATGCTTTTAAATATAAAACCTTTTTATTTTTTAAAACAGATAAAAGTTCATAAGCAAATTCATTTCCATGACCACTATTACCTACAAAATCTACCTTTCCTCCTACTTTTTCAATAATTTGTGCAGTTTTTTTTGCTATTGCATAACAAGGAAGATTTTTCCACTGTTTATTAAAAGAATCAATAGAATAAACGGCATTTTTAGAAGTAAAAATAATTGCATCATATCTATTAAAATCAATTTGTTTTTTAAGATAATTTATTTTAAATACTTCTAAATTTTCCACATTAGGGAACTTTAAATTGCTTAAAAGATAGATATTTTTCATATCTTAACCTTGAAAAGACTCTTCATTATCCTCTTCTCTTTGTCCTTTTTTTCTTGCTAAAATATGAATTGGTGTACCTTCAAAATTAATATTATCTCTTAAATAATTAATTAAATATCTTTTATAAGAGAAGTGTAAAAGATTTGGTTTATTCATAATAAGAGCTATTCTTGGCGGTTTTGATTCAAACTGTGTTGTATAATAAATTCTTAAATAATTACCATTTGGACTTGGAAGGGCGTGTCTAATTACTGCTTCTTCTACAATTTTATTTAAAGTAGCTGTTGGTATTCTTTGAGAATAATTATTATATATTTCAATTATTTTATCTTTTAATCTTCCAATACTTCTTCCTGTTTTAGCTGAAACAGCAATAATTGGAGCATAATATAAAAATTTAAATTTACTTCTTACAGTCTCTTCAAACTTTTTAAAAGTATCCATATTTTCATCCCATTTATTAAGTACAATAATAGTACCTAATCCATATTCATCCACAAGTCCAGCAATTTTTTCATCTAAATCTACTAATGTTTCAGAGGCATCAAGAACAACCAATGCAAGATTTGCTTTTTCTAGCATCTCTTTAGTTCTCATTAGGGCGTATTTTTCTATTCCTTCAATTTTACCTCTTCTTCTAAGACCTGCTGTATCAACAAAAGTAATAGTTTTTCCTTCATATTCAAAAGCTTCATCAACTGGGTCAATTGTTGTTCCTGCTATTGGTGAAACTACTGATCTTTCTTCTCCTAATAAAGCATTTAAGATTGAACTTTTCCCCACATTTGTTCTTCCAATAATTGCTACATTAATTTTATCATCGCAATCTTCTTCTTGCTCTTCGTCATCTTCTTCATAAATTTCTTCTATATACTCTTCTTCAAACTCTTCTTCATCTTCAAAATAATCATCATCATCTTGTCCTTTTTTCTCTTCTTTAAGAGTTTGTAAGGCTAAAGCTATCTCTTCTTCACTTGGTGGTAAATCTTTTGCTATCCATTCAAATAGTTTTTTAGTACCTCTATTATGAGAAACTGAGATACCAAAAAGGTTTTCATCATCAATACCAAATTCATAAAAAGACCAAAGTCTTTCTTTTTCTTTATCATTATCAATTTTATTAACAACTAGAGCTAATCTTTTACCTAAATCCTGAAGCTCATAAAATAGTTCTTTATCCTTATCATCTGGTATTCTTTTCCCATCTACCATAAAAAGTATTATATCAGCCTCTTTTGCACACTCAATTGCTTTTCTTTTTACATTACTAAAAATTGCATCATTTGTTTCATCAATTCCTCCTGTATCAAGCATTAAGGCTTTTCTTCCTAAAACTTCAACTTCATGCTTTCTAATATCTCTTGTTGTACCAGCTAAGTCTGAAACAATTGCTATTCTTTTTTTAGCAATTCTATTAAATAGAGAACTTTTCCCTACATTTGGTTGTCCAATTAAAGCAATTTTTTTTAATGGTTCTTTCATTTTTTCTATTTCCTATTTTTTCTAAATTAAAAAAGGTATTAGCAAAATTGCTAATACCTCTTAAATTATATTAATATCTTCTATTAATATAATCCAAATTTTCCTTCTTCTTTAGTTTTATAAAGAACTCTTAAGTTATCATCTTTGTCATAAAATACTTTAAATACTGCATCAGATGCTTTTAAATCATTTAAAGCTTCTTCAATATCTATAGGTTTGTAAGAAGTTAATCTAACTGGAACAATTTCATTTTCAAGTTTTTCTAACTCGTTAGCAATTTTATCTTCAACAGCTGAAGCTTCAACCTCAGATAATTTAGTTGCTTTGTGTCCACTTATTTTATCATGATGTCTTCTTAAAACTTTAGATACTCTATCAACTGCAATATCAATAGCAGCGTATAGATCTTTATCTTTTTGTTTTACAACAATAGTATCTAGATGAGCGATATTTAAAGTAAATTCAAATGTAAATGCTTTTTTACCATTTTTTTCATCTTGAGAGATAATTGAGTTAACAGATATAATATCTAAGTTATATTTTTTGAAAATCTCTACAGAACTATTAATATAATCTTTAATTGGCTCTGTTAGTTCTATGTGTCTTCCTACAATACTTGTATTCATAACATACTCCTTAATATATATTTTAGATATTCTAACATAAAGAAGATAAATAATCCATACAAAAATAATTATTAATCTTAACTATTCGCAATTAATTGTTTCAAACCTGCAAATTATATTTGTTTTCTAGCTTTTAATAGTTAAAATAACTATATAAAATAACACTTTTTATTTTCAGGCCATTAAAATTATTTTTATTTATAATAGTAGATTTAAGTAAATAAAATAAAAAAAATAAGAGTTCAAATAATAATTTAACTTAAAACTCATATAAATGTGAAAAATTAGAAAATAAATAATTAGTGTCAAGTTTATCTGTATTTAAAAGAGATTAAAAAGGTTTATTTTAAAGTTTATTTTTATTGAAAAAGCTACTATATTTACTGTTTCTTTACTAAAAAATAAGATAATATTTCTAGTAAAAAACAGTAAAAATCAACTAAATTAAAATATCTCTATTTCCTTTAGCATTAGCTTCTGATAGAACACCTGTTTTTTCAAGTTGTTCTACAATTGTAGCAGCTCTATTGTAGCCTATTCGGAGTTTTCTTTGAATATATGAAATAGAAGTTTTTCTATCTACTAGAACAACTTCTTTTGCATCCTCATAAAGCTCATCTAATTCACTTAGTTCAACACCTGATGAATCAGAGATATTTGAAGTTGCCCTATCTTTTACAAAATTCATATCATATTCAACTTCTCTTTGATCTTTTAAAAATTCCACAACTTTTTCAATTTCATTTTCCATTGACCAAGGGGCATGAATCCTAACAAGACCTGACATTCCAGGAGGTGTAAATAGCATATCTCCTCTTCCTAGTAAAGACTCAGCACCCATAGAATCCAAAATAATTTTAGAATCTACTTTTTGCCCTACTTTATAAGATAATCTACTAGGTAAATTAGCTTTAATAAGTCCTGTTACAACATCAACAGATGGCCTTTGTGTTGCAACGATTAAATGTATTCCAGATGCTCTTGCCATTTGTGCAAGTCTTGCAATTGAGTGTTCTACATCTTTTCCACTTGTCATCATTAAATCTGCTAACTCATCAATAACTACAACTATATAAGGGAAAGGATCATATTTTTCTTTTTTTGCTTTTTCATTATAGTTTTCAATATTCTTTGTCTTTGTTTTTGACATTAAAGTATATCTTCTTTCCATTTCAGCAACCATATTTGATAAAGCATTAATAGCATCTGTTGCTTTTGTAATAACAGGTGTTAATAAATGAGGAATATCATTATACATAGAAAACTCTAGCATTTTTGGATCAATCATTACAAGTTTTAAGTTATCTGGTGAATTTTTATATAATAGTGATAAAATCATCGCATTTATACCCACAGATTTTCCAGAACCTGTTGTTCCCGCTATTAAAAGGTGTGGTAACTTTTTTAAATCTGTTACAAAAGGTTTACCTACAATATCTTTTCCTAAAATCATAGTTAAAGGAGATTTTGCATTTTGAAAAATTTCACTTTCTAAAAGCTCTTTTATATATATTGTTTGCATATCTTCATTAGGTACTTCAATTCCCACAACATCTTTTCCTGGAATTGGAGCTTGAATTCTAATTGTTTGAGCTTTAAGTGCCATTGCTAAGTCATCTTGTAAATTTAAAATTTTAGATACTTTTACATTTGGTGCTGGTTTAAACTCAAAAGTTGTTACAACAGGACCTGTATATGTTCTTACAACATCACCTTCAATTTTAAACATTGCTAATTTATCTAATAAATCACCAATTTTTCTATCAATAACAGCTTCAGAAATTTTTGATTTTTTATCCTTAGGAGGATTTTGAAAAAAACTTGTAGAAGGAAGTTCAAAATCTTTAGGTTTTTCAGTTTTTCCTAATTCTATTTCATCTAGAAGTTTTTTATTTTCTTCCAATTCATCTACTATTATTCCATGTTGTTGTGCACTAGTTAAATCTTCTTCTATTTTACTTAACTCATCAAAAGAGTTTGGCTGATTTTCTATTTCAACAATCTCTTCAGCTTCTTCATTAGAAAATGAAGCTTTAAGCTCTTCGATATTCTCAATATTTTCAAATGTAGGTTCAATTAAAATCTCAGCAGTATCTCCATGCTCTCTAACTGTAACAGCTTTAGGTTCATCTTTTCTTTTTTCTCTTTTTTTAATATCATTTCTTTTAAGCTCTACTCTTTTAGTTTCCTCTTTTTTTGCAGGAAATTTAGGCATTTTTACGTTAAAAGAAGGCATAGAAAAATTGTTACTTTCAAATAAAACTGTTATAGTTATAATAAAACCAACCAAAACAAAAATCCAAAGTCCCGCATTTCCTATAAAAGGAGATAATTCACTTACAATAATATTCCCAATAAGCCCACTATAGGCTTTTGTTGAAACAACTAAAGATTGTAAAGTTAAAGAACTAAATAAAAGTAAAAAAACAACCATTAATTTTAAGATAAAATCATTTGTATCAAAATAATCTTTAAAATTAATTTGATATAGTGGATATAAAAGCAAAAGAAGATAGACATAAGATAAATATCCAAAGTATTTATGTGACATTTGAGCAAATAAAAACCCTATTTTTCCCACACTTTGTTGATTTGTCACAAATATAGAAAATTCTAAATATATAATAATAAAAAGAAAAATTAGAGATAATATTTTTTTAACTATGGTAAAGCCTTTCTATTTTAATAATTTTGCAATTCTACCTTGCAGTTTTAACCAAGTTTTATGTTCCATTAAAGGAAAACCTGCCCAAGACATCTTAGGAGTTGTAATTGATTTTGTAACCCCTCCTCTTGCAGCAATTGTTGTAAAAGCAGCAACTTCTAAATGACCTGCTGTTCCACTTTGACCGCCCATTATAACATACTCTTTTAATACAGTTGAGCCAGATAGTCCAACTTGTCCAGTTAATATAGTACCTTTTCCTAATTTACAATTATGGCCTATATGAACTAAATTGTCAATTCTTACTCCATTTTCAATTATTGTTGATTTAAAAGCAGCTCTATCAATAGCACAATTTGCACCAATTTCAACATCATCACCAATTATAACATTTCCATTTTGATAAATTTTAATATATTTACCATCTTTTGTATTTGCAAATCCAAAACCATCACTTCCAATAACAGTTCCTGCATGAATTATACAATCACTTCCAATTTCACAATCTCTATATATTGTAACATTTGGATAAATTACAGTATTACTACCTATTTTTACATTATCACCTATAAAACTACCAGCCATAATAGTACAAGAATCACCAATAACTGTATTTTTACCTATAAAAACATTTTCTTGAATAATAGTTTCTTCACCTATAATTGGCTTTTTACCATCTATTTCTACAATTTTAGCAGCAAAAAATTTACTAGCTTTTGCTAAATTTAAATATGGTTCTTCACAAATTAAAGCAATAGTATTTTTTGGAACTTTAGAAGCATATTCAGCTTTTACAAAAACTGCACCTGCATTTGTCTTTTCTAAATCATTTATATATTTTTTATTTTCTAAAAAAGAGATTTCATTTTTATTTGAATCAATTAAAGTATTTAAAGAAGTAATTTCTAAATCATATTCACATTTTATATCTAATGCTTGAGCTAAATCTTTTAAGTTCATTTATATATTCCTTTCAAGCAAAAGATAAGAGTTAAGTTCTCTTATCTTTCCATTGCAACAACACCACTTTTTACTACTTCAAGTGGGTTATATCTGCTATTTATAATATTTGTAAAATTTGCAATTCTATGTGGTTCATCTGTTGCTGAAATAACAATTGCATCTTCAGTTACATTTTGAATATGTCCATTATATGCCCTTGCAATAACTTCAATATCACTTAAATGTTGATCAATTGGTATTTTAATTAATACTGTCTCTTTTTCAATAACATTTCTATGTTCATTTACTTTTAACACAGGTATTAATTTATTTAATTGTTTAACAATTTGATCAATAATTCTTTTATCTCCTGTTGTAACAATAGTCATTCTAGAATATTCAGTTCCAGAAATTGGAGCTACTGTTAAAGAGTCAATATTATACCCTCTTGCTGAAAATAATCCTACAATTCTTGAAAGAGCATTATGCTCATTTAAAACAACTACTGAAATAACTTGTCTAATAGTTTCTGTATCGTAATAGTGGTTAAAATTATTCATTGATATCTCCAATTAAAGTCATTTCATTTAAAGCATGCCCATTTGGAACCATAGGTAATACTTCTTCATTTCTTGCAACAATTACTTCAATCATTGCAGGTTTTTTCTTTTCTACTGCATCTTTTAATGCAAAATCAAACTCTTCTTTTGTTGAAACTCTATATCCAATACCACCAAATGCTTCAACAAGCATTTTAAAATCTGGTTGCATAGATAAATCAGTTTGTGATAATCTATTTTCATAGAACATTGTTTGCCACTGTCTTACCATTCCTAAATAGTTATTATTTAAAATAATATTAATAACTGGTAATTTAGCTTCAACACAAGTCATAAGCTCTTGAATATTCATTAAAATAGAACCATCTCCTGTAAAGTTAATAGAAACTTTATCTGGATTAGCTTTTGCTACACCTAAAGCAGCAGGTAATCCAAATCCCATAGTTCCTAATCCACCACTAGTGATAAATTGTCTTGGAAATGAAAATGGATAAAATTGAGCTGTCCACATTTGGTGTTGTCCAACATCAGTTGAAATAATTGCTTTATCTCCTAAAAGTTTTCCAACTCTTTCAATAGGCCATTGTGGTTTAATAACTGTATTTGAATCAATATATCTTAATGGTTCTTTTTCTCTATACTCATTAAGTAATGCAACCCAATTTGAATAATCATTAAACTCATACTCTTCAACTGATTCAAGCATACCCTCAACAGTTACTTTTAAATCACCAACTATTGGATAATCAGCTTTTACTAATTTTTCAATTGAAGCTGGATCAATATCAACATGAATAACTTTTGCTTTTGAAGCAAATTCATCTAATCTTCCTGTAACTCTATCATCAAATCTAGCACCAAGTGAGATTAATAAATCTGTTTCATGAGCTGCCATATTAGCTGCAAACTCTCCATGCATACCTAGCATACCGATTAATAATGGATTTTCATGTCCCATTATCCCTCTAGCCATTAATGTTTCAACAACAGGTATATTTGTCTTTTTTGCAAACGCTCTAATTTCATGTCCACAATTTGATAAAATAGCTCCACCACCAACATAAAGCAATGGCTTTTTAGCCTTAGAAATAGCACTCATTGCTCTTTTTAACTGTTTTTTATTATATTTTACAGTTGGTTTATAAGTTGGTAAATTAACCTCTTTTGGATAAACAAAATCTGCAACTTGTGCAGTAATATCTTTTGGTATATCAATATGTACAGGTCCTGGTCTTCCAGTACTTGCAATATGAAATGCCTCTTTGATTATTCTAGGTAAATCTTCAATTTTATTTACTAAATAGTTATGTTTAGTACAAGGTCTTGAAATACCAACAGCATCAATTTCTTGAAAACCATCAGTTCCTATAATAGTAGTTGGAACCTGTCCAGAAATAACGACTAGGGGAATAGAGTCCATATATGCAGTTGCTAGACCTGTAACGGCATTTGTAAAGCCTGGTCCACTTGTAACTATAGCAACACCAACTTTTCCTGTTGATCTTGCATAACCTTCTGCTGCGTGTATAGATGCTTGTTCATGTCTATTTAATATATGTTCAAAATGGTTTTGTTTATATATTTCATCATAGACATTCATAATAGCGCCTCCAGGGTAACCAAATACTACCTTTACCCTTTCTTCTCTTAATGATTCAATAACCATTCTTGCGCCAGTCATTTTCATAATTCTTTCTCCCCAGTATTTATTAAAGTTTGTATTTTACAGAATAGTTGATTAATCTGCCTTTAATAAGGCTTCTTCTTGTTTATAATTTAGCTATATTTTATTAATTTTTTTGTATAATATATTACTAATTCAGTAAGGAGTAAGCTTTATGGATGTAAATAGTATAAACAATAATATTTCCAATCTTAGTTCTTTATCACAACAACAGTTACAAAAAAGTTCAGAAAACAGAAAAATAGAAGCTGTTTCAAACGATGCTTTAAATTTAACTATTAGTGAAAGTTATAATTTAAGAAGAGATGAACTTTCTAACTCTTTACAAACTTTTAATAATGGTATAGCTATTACAAAAATAGCTCAAAATGCCCTAGATAAGCAACAAGAAATACTTACTGATATAAAAACAAAACTTCAAGATGATACAACTGAAGATAAAAATAGCTTAAAAAGTGAAATTATAAATTTATTAAAAGATTTCACTTTAGTTGCAGAAAATACAAAATATAAAAAAGAGACTATTTTAAGTACAAAAGAGAATAGTTATGAAAGCAACTCTTTTTCAATTGAAACAAAAGAAGCAAATTTTGAGATTAATAAAATAAATACACCTTTAATTTCAAATGATTTAGCAACAACTATTCAAAAAGAGGATTTAAATAATCCTGAAACTCTAAATTCAATAGTTGAAAAACTAGATAATAGTTCAAAATATTTAAATGATACTTCAAATAATTTTAAAAAGCTATCTGAGGATATTTTGGAAAATGCTAAAGATGTACTAAAACAACAGCAAGACTTAGCTATTGCAAATAGTACAAATCATATAAATTTTGGTAAAGAAGCAAATGACTTTACAAAAAACAATCTATTTGCAAATATGGGATATTTAGCTGTATCACAAGCTAATATTGTGCAAGAACAAAGTGTAAGGCTATTATCATAGTTTATTTATTAAACAATGATTAATAGCTACTCCTTCTCTTAATCCATCATCTAAAACAATTGATTCTTTTTTATTTAAAACTTCATAAATAGCTTTATAAATATATACTCCAACTTCGATAAACTCAACTCTTCCTCTACCAACAAGTTTTGTAATAATCTCTTTTGAAGAATTTCTAAAAAGTTCTAAACATTCAAATAAATCTTCAAGTTTAACAATTGTTCCATTTACTAAATCTTTATCATAATGAAAGAAATCTTGACCAAGTTTTATTGCTGCAATAGTTGTGGGAGTCCCAGCAGTTGCTACAAAAGTAAATTCATCTAAATTTAAATTTAAACTAAGTAAAAAGTTTTTTATTTCAATTTTTTTACTCTCTAAATCTTTTTCTAAATCTTTATAATCTATATGTTTTTGAGTTAAGGTTACAATTCCAAAATTAAAACTATGTGTTTTATATGAGTCTTGATTATTTACAATAATTTCAGTTGAGCCACCACCAATATCCAATAAAATAAACTTTTCAGAATTGATTTTTTCTCTTTTTAGGGCATATTTAACCGCTAAAAGAGTTAATCTTGCTTCTTCATTTGCATCAATTATTTTAAAAGTAGCACCAGTTTGTTTTTTTAGATAATCTAAAACTTCTTGAGAGTTTTTTGCCATTCTCATAGCAGCAGTTGTAACACAAATAGCTTGTGAAGGGTCATAATTTAGTTCACTACTTGATTTTTCAATAGCTTTAATTACCCTTTCTTGTGCTTCAAAAGAAATAACTCCTGTTTGTACAAGATTATCAGCCATACCTACAACTTCATTGTATTCTGAAAGTATTTTATTATTTAAACAATCATAGACTAAAACTCTAAAAGAGTTTGAGCCTAAGTCTATAGAAGTAACTTTTTGCATTATAAGTGAGGAATTTTAATTTTTGAGTTTAATAAATAAGCAATAATAATCATAGAGATTAAAACAAACTCATCAGCAATAAATCCAGTAAGCCAAATAAGATATACAACCCATAATAATATTGCACCAAGAGGAGTTGGAACACCTGTAAAATATTTTTCTACTTCACCAACATGAGCATTTAAATTAAATTGTATTAATCTTCTAAGACCTGAGATAATATAATAAATAAATGCAAAAACAACTAAAGGAGTAAATAGTATAAGTTCTTTACCATCTATTACTGCAAAATAAATAAACATTGAAGGAACAATAACAAATGATAAAAAATCAGCATAAGAGTCTAATTGTACTCCAAAATCAGTTGATAAATTATATTTTCTTGCAATTTTTCCATCTAAAATATCAAATCCACCTGCTAGCCATGCGAACATTGCAGCACCTAAAAACTCACCATGAGTTAAAAAATAAATTGCCATAATACCTGAAGCAATATTGAAAAATGTCACTGTATTTGCTAAATTAAAGTGATTATTTTTATTAAATAAAAAAGACAATTACTCTCCTTTAAAGTGTAAACTGGTTTCTACCATTTTGTTTTGATTTATATAAGTTTTCATCTGCTAATTTATAAAGTTTATTTGCAGAAATATAACTATGGGCTTCATAAATAACTGCCCCAATAGAAATAGATACCACATCTAATACTTTACTTCCCTTATGTTCAATAGCTAAATTTACAACTTTTTTATTTATATCTTCAAGACATTCAATTAAAATATCTTTTTGAGTATCAAATAAAACTACTCCAAACTCTTCTCCACCAAGTCTAAAAACATATTCATACTCTTTATTGAAATAGCTTTTTAATTCACTTGCAACAGCTTTTAAAGTTTCATCACCCATATCATGACCATAAGTATCATTATATTGTTTAAAAAAATCAATATCTATAATAATAAAGGCACTTCTCCAGTTATTTGCATTTGAAATAAAAGGTAAATTATCAAAAATTGTATCAAAATATTTTCTATTGTAAAGTTTTGTCATAGAGTCAGTAATTGAGTCTATTTTATACTTTTTATTTAATATTGTTAATTGATTATCTTTTTTTATGATTTGATATATTATAAATATAATTATAGCAAAAGAAACTATAATTATAGCTACAAGGTTGTAAAATAGATAGTTTTTCATATCTGAATAATCTTTTAAAAATTCTCTTCTTTGTTTATATGCAATATCAACCTCATGTTCTTTTAAAAAATTAATCTGCTTTAAAATCAATTCATATGCCTCTATTTTATCAATTTTAAAAGAAGAAATAATAGATTTATCAATATCATTTACAATAACTCTTTCTTTTTGCGTTTTATATGAGTTGGCATATTGTTTCCAATTTTTAAGAATTACAGTTTTTTCAGCAGTTATATTACATTTATTATTTGTTAATTCTTTGCATTTAATTATTGTTTGATAGTTTTTTAAAACTAAATCTAAAGTAATTAAAGGTACAAAATTCCCAAAATATATCCCATCAATTTGTTTTTTTAGCTTATCAATTTGTGAATTAAATAAAAAACTTGCACTAATTAAAGTTAAGATAATTATAGTTACTAAAATAGCAAGTTTAAAAGAAACTGATTTAAAAAATTTATTTTTCATAAGCTGGATTATAGCTAAAATAAATTTAACAATTATTAATTTTATCTTTAAAAATTTTACTATTTTTATTATATTTACTTCTTTACAAATTTATGTTAGAATAAAATAAAATTGAAAAAGAGGATGTAAAATGTTAGTAAATGATAATTTAACAGTTTCATCTATATATCAGCAAATTGCTCAAAAGAAAGCTCAATTATCTAATATAGATAAAGAAGAATTTGAAAAATCAACTTTTGAAAATAAAAATAAAGTTGAACAATTAGGTAAAAATTATGATGAAAATGATTACCAAAGAGTAATAGATAAGTTTAAAAACCTAGATTCTCAAACAAAAGCCCATGAACAATTACATGCCTCTTTAGCAAATACAAGAGGTGCCATTTCATATAACTATCAAATGGGACCTGATGGAAAACTTTATGCAACAGGAGGGAATGTAAGATTAGATACTTCTCTTCCTAAAGATGAAGGTGCTGCACTTGCTAAATTAAATGAATTACAAAAAGCATCTTCTTCACCTAGTGGTTTAAGTGGTGCAGATGCCCAAATAGCAAGAACTGCAAATTTAAATAAAATGCTTATTTTAAGTAAACAAGGAGAAAGTTATGAGAATTGATAATAGTATGAATTTAAATGCTATGATAGCAACTCAAGTACAAGTTTCTCAAAATGCACAAACAATAGCTGATGTTGCTAATTCTATAGGAGACCCTCAGTTACTTGAAGTTTCACAAGAATTAATAGATGCTATTACTTCTCAAATACCTAATGTAATTGCATATAGTGCAAATGCAAATGCAATACAAACACAAAATGAAGTTTCAAATATGATGTTAAATATTAAGGCTTAAAAAGTGGAAAAAATAAATGTTGTTTGCCCTTTTTGTTTAAAAGTAAATAAAATACCTAAAAAAGACTCTTATTTAAAAGCAAATTGTGGGGAGTGCAAAAATTCATTATTAGAAACAACTCCTATTGAATTAACAAAACAAAATTTTGACCATGTAGTTGTAAATTCTGATATTACAGTAATTGTTGATTTTTGGGCACCTTGGTGTGGTCCTTGTAAAATGATGGGCCCTATTTTTACTGAAGTTGCTACAAAATATGCTTTAAAAGCTTTATTTGTAAAAGTAAATACACAAGACCAACAAGAATTAGCAATGAGATTTAATATTAAATCAATACCAACTCTTATTGTTTTTAAAAACGCAGTTGAAATAAAAAGAGTTAGTGGTGCTTTAGACCCCTTAAGACTCTCTTCTTTAGTAAATGAAAATCTATAGTTTTTTAACTATAGTTTTTTATAAAATCATACAAATCTTTTAGTTGTTTTTCATTAAAGACTTTAATATTATTTTCAATTAATAATTTTGCAGTAATTCCCATCCCATCAACTAAAATACCACTAAAAGTTCCATCATATATTTTATTATTTCCACAAGATGGAGATTTTGCTTTTAATAAAGCTACTTTAATATTCTCTTTTTTACAAAGATTTAAACTATCAATAGAACCTTTTATAAACTCTTTTGTAACATTTTCATTTGTTTTTGTTAAAACTTGATTTTTTATAATTTCAGCAGGTTCTCTAGGAGTTAAAAGTCCACCACTTATTTCAGGACAAATTGAAAAAACTTTATTTTCTAAAATGATTTTATTAAAAAGTTGTAAATCTTCTATTGAATAAATAGAACTCTTACTATCATATCTTACATTTTCTCCTAAAAGACAAGAAGAGACTAATATTTTCATATTAATCTCTTTCTAAAAACTCTTTTTGAAAAAAAGTAGAAGTTTGTACATTATTAAATGCTGCTTTCATTGAAATAAACATTTGTGGATTTTCTTCTTCCATCTTTGCTAAAAGTTCTTTTGTTTTTTCTCTAGCATATGGCATTTTTATATCAAATCTCATTGCAGGACATGCTTCATCACCTATTACATTTAATTCATTTGTTTGAGCAAAAGCTCTTAATTGTCTCTCTCTACAAAAAATTAAAGGTCTAATTACTTCGATTCCATTTTCAGCTTTATAAATTGGTGGCATAGATCTTAATGCCCCATTATATAAAAAGTTCATAAAAAATGATTCCATTGCATCATCTAAATGATGTCCTAAAGCTAATTTATTATATCCTTGCTCTTGTGCTGTACTATATAAATACCCTCTTCTCATTCTTGAGAAAAATGAACAAAATGAAGAGTTTTTTCTAATTTTTTCACCAGCTAATTCAAAAATTTCTGTATCTATAATTTCATGTTCAATTCCATGCTCTTTACAATGATCAGCTAAAAATTGAAGTTGTTCACCCATTCCATAAGTTACAGTAACTGCTTTAAATTCAAAGTCAAAAGGTGCAACTTTTTGAAGATGTTTTAATGAATGAATTAATGTTGTGGAGTCTTTCCCTCCACTAAATCCTACTAATACTTTATCTCCTTGTTTAATTAAGCCATATTCAGCATTAGTCTTACCAACAAGTTTAGATATTTTTTTACTTAATTCTACCAATTTAATATTCCCTATTCTTCTATATTTTTTGCAATTATATCAAAAAGTTTCAAAAATAGATTTAAATTATAATGATTATTTGAAAAAATTATTATGACTACATACTTACTACACGTTAAAAAGCTATACTTTCATTACGAAAAAGGAAAAAGAAGATATATTACTCTCCTTTATTTAATTGGCAATGTATTCAATAATTTCTCCTACAAAAAAACATTGCTGGTGTTTTTCTCGAAATATCTTCTTTCCTTCTATAATAAATATGAATATTTTATAAAAAAAGGGCTATCACAAATGTGGTAGCCCTTTTTTATTATAAGTATAAAGCTGCAATCCAACCAAAAATAATTAGTGGAATATTATAGTGAATAAATGTAGGAACAACACTATCCCAAATATGATCATGTTGTCCATCAACCCCAAGACCAGAAGTTGGGCCAAGTGTTGAGTCTGAAGCTGGACTTCCTGCATCTCCTAAGGCTGCTGCTGTTCCAACTAAAACTGCAACAGCTAATGGTGAGAAGCCAAATTGCATTGCTAAAGGTACATAAATAACTGCAATAATTGGTATTGTAGAAAAAGATGAACCAATTCCCATAGTAACAAGTAATCCAACAATAAGCATAAATAAAGCTGCTAAAGATTTATTATCTCCAATAACAGATGTGATTGAATTTACTAAAGTCTCTATTCCTTGTGTTGCTTTCATAACTTCAGCAAACCCAGAAGCAGCAATCATAATAAATCCAATCATAGCCATCATATGAACACCTTTTGTAAAAACATCTTGTGTTTCATCTATTTTAATAACTCCACCTAGCATAAAAATAATAAATCCTACAAGAGAACCTATAATAATTGAGTCTGTATATAATTGTAAAGATAAAGCGGCAATTATAGCAACTATTGCTGTAAAAATATATGACATTTTAATCTCTTGATTTTCCGGTTCAATCTCTTTTATTTTTGAAATTGAATACTCCCTTGGTTTTCTATAAGAGAAAAATATAGCTATAAGTAATCCTAAAAACATACCAAATACAGGAATAGCCATAACATATGGAAGTTGTTCAGCTCCTATTGTTGCACCATTTTCAACTAGATTTTTATGTAAAATATTATTTAAAAATATTCCACCAAATCCCACGGGTAATAACATATATGTTGCTGTTAATCCAAAAGTTAATACACAAGCGATTAATCTTCTATCAATTTTGTATTCTGCAAACACATGTAATAAAGGAGGGATTAAAATAGGAATAAAAGCGATATGAACAGGGATTAGGTTCTGAGATGAAACAGAAGCTAATAAAATAAGAGTTAATAAAATAGCTTTAAACCAAATAATCTCTTTTTTTGAAGCATCACCTTTCATTTTAGATATTATTTTTTTAGCTAATAAATCTGTTATACCAGATTTTGAAATTGCAACAGCAAAAGCTCCAAGCATAGCATAATTTAGAGCAATACTTGCTCCACCACCTAAACCATCACTAAATGAGTTAATTGTATCAAGTAAAGATAATCCAGATACTAATCCTCCCACTATAGCACTAAAAATTAGAGCAATAACCACATTTATTCTAAATAAACTTAGAACAATCATAAGAATTACTGCAACTACTACAGGATTAAACATAGCGTTCCTTAAATCAAAAATCTTGTTATTACTTATAAATAACATATTTATTGTAAATTAATTACTTTTTATTATATTATTTTTTTATTTAATTAAGCCTCTATTAATCATATTTTTACTGAAATTTTAGGTTAAAACTATATAATTTTATTTCAAATTAGTTAGAAAGTGAAACTATAATGACAAAAGAAGAAGAACTACAATTTTTAGAAATAATTAAAGAGACTATTATCCCTTATGCTCAAAATATGTCAGATGAGCAAATTAAAAATTTAATTGAAACAGTACAAAAACAAAATCCTAATTTACCTTTTGGTTTTGGTAATATGTTACTTGAGCAAATTCGATTATTAAAACAATCTCAATAAAAACTAATCATTTTTTTTAGATTTACTCCTCTTTTAGATAAAAATAATATAATTTCAAACTGAAAGAAATTTAAAAAAGGTATCTAAAATGAGAAAATCTTTTAAAATAGTACTTATTTCATCTATATTTGTTATATTATCTGGATGTACTACACAAGCTACTTTACCACAAAAACCACCTATTGAAGAAAAACCTATACAAGAAAAAACTATTATTAAAATAGTTAAAATTCCTGTTGAAGTTCCAAAAGAAAAAGATGCAAAAATTATAATAGGTGAAGCAGAATATGTATATATTCCCTCTTCTAAAATTAAATTAAAAGCTAGAATTGATACAGGAGCAACAACTACTTCTATTCATGCCCTAGATATAAAAGAGTTTGAAAGAGATGGACAAAAATGGGTAAAATTTAAATTAGTAGACGAAAATAAACAAGAAATACAAAGAGCTTTACCTATTCAAAGAGTTACAACAATAAAAAGACATGCAGCTAAAAGCTTAAAAAGATATGTAGTTCAACTAAGACTAAATTTAGGAGAGTCTAGTCAATTAGTAGATGTGACTTTAGCAAATAGAAGTGATTTTACATACCCCCTTTTAATAGGAAGAAACTTTTTAAATGGTATTTTTGTTGTAGATGTTTCAAAAAAATATATAATTAAAACTAAAGAGATTTAAGATGAAATCAAAAAATCAAATCTTATTATTTTCTATAATATTAATTACTATTTCATTAAGTTTAATGGCTTATAAAGTCAAATATCTAAATTTTCCTTTATTTCAAGAAGAGACAACAAATATTTGGAATATTGAAGCTAAAATTACTTTTGATGCTAAAAAAAATCAAAGTGCTTTAATTTCTATGGCCCTTCCCTCATCTCAAGATGGCCTTATAATTATAAATGAAGAGTCAAGTTCTGCAAATTATGGTTATACAAATAGCACAATAAACAATGTAAAAAGAGCAATTTGGTCAAAAAGAGAAGTTGAGCAAGGAGAACAAGTTTTATACTACTCTATTGATCTTATTAAAGATAAATATTATAAAACAAAGCCTATAGAGTTTGAACAAACAATTGAAACTCAAGATGCTTCAAAACCCATAATTCAAGCTGCTTTATCATTATTGGATAATATTTATAATAAAAGTGCAAATAGTTTATCATTTACTTCTTTATTAATACAAGAGTTTAATTCAAAAGAGCCTTCTCAAGCTGCTTTAATGATAAAAAACAATTATATGAAAACAGATATACAAAAAAGAGATGTATTAATTAAACTTATTAATAAAATAGGATATAAAGTACGAACTATTGGGGCTTTATATTTAGAAGATAAACAAAGAAATATCTCTTTAACTCCTATGCTTGAAGTTTTACACAAAGATAAATGGTATCTTTTTGATATAAATAAAGGCTTACTTGAAAATAGCTCAGATATTTTAATTTGGCAAAGAGGGTCTCAATTTTTATTAGAAGCTGAGGGAGTAAAAAACTCAAATGTTAAATTCTCTGTTACTAAAAATATAGTACCAGCAAGAAGTGCAGCCTTATCAAAAGATGTAAAAAATCAAAATACTCTACTTGATTTTTCACTATTTGTTTTACCAAATGAGACTCAAAATACTTTTAAATTGCTTCTTTTAGTTCCTCTTGGGGCTTTAGTTGTAGTTCTTATGAGAATTTTTATAGGTATTAAAACTTCAGGAACATTTATGCCTGTTTTATTAGCTATGGCATTTATTGAAACACAGTTATTACCTGGTATTTTAATGTTTATTGTTGTGGTAACAATGGGGCTTATTGTAAGGTCTTATTTATCACACTTAAATCTACTTTTAGTTGCTAGAATCTCTTCTGTATTAATTGTAGTTGTAGGAATTATGGCATTTGTAGCAATTCTTTCTCAAAAATTAGGCTTAGAGTATGCTACAAGTATTACATTTTTTCCTATTATTATTTTAGCTTGGACAATTGAAAGAATGTCAATTATTTGGGAAGAAGATGGGGCAAAAGAAGTAATTCAGCAAGGAAGTGGTTCTTTACTTGTATCAATCCTTGCTTATTTTGCTATGACAAATAACACTTTAAGTTTTATTACATTTAATTTCCCAGAAGTTCTTCTTGCTGTTTTAGGACTTATTATTTTAGTTGGAAGATATAGTGGATATAGGCTAAGTGAACTTTATAGATTTTATACAATGGTAAAATAAAATGTTTGCAAATCCTTTTAAATTAAAAAAACTTGGTATTTTAGGTATGAACAATAGAAATATCAACTTTATAGGAAAATATAATAAAAGAAAAAACTTTCCTTTTGTTGATAATAAATTAAAAACAAAACAATTAGCCCATGAACATAATATTAAAGTACCTCAATTACTTGGATTTATTCAATTTCAAGTGGAAATAAAATGCTTTGAAAAATATATTGAAAATGAAAATGGTTTTGTTATAAAACCTGCACAAGGAAGTGGTGGTAAAGGTATTTTAGTAATTGTTGCAAAAAAAGATGGCAAATATATTAAACCAAGTGGGGAGAGCTTAAGTTATTCAGATATTAGAAGACATATTTCAAATATTTTAAGTGGATTATACTCTCTTGGAGGAAAAAACGATATTGCAGTATTTGAAAGATTAGTAAACTTTGATGAGGCTTTTGAAGGCTTTAGCTTTGAGGGAGTTCCAGATGTTAGAGTAATTGTATATAGAGGATACCCAGCAATGGCAATGATGAGATTATCTACTTCTCAAAGTGATGGTAAAGCCAATTTACATCAAGGAGCTGTTGGTGTTGGAATTGATATAAAAACAGGAAAAGCTTTAAGTGCTGTGCAATTTAATAGACCAATAAAAGTTCATCCTGATACAAATAAAGATTTAAAGCTATTAAAAGTTCCTTATTGGCATGAAATTTTACATCTTTGTGCAAAATGTTATGAAATGACTCAAATGGGGTATTTAGGTGCTGATATTGTAATAGATAAACTAAGAGGTCCCTTAGTGCTTGAATTAAATGCAAGACCAGGACTAGCAATACAAATAGCTAATGATTTAGGGGCTTTAAATAGATTTAAAAAGATAGACGAAGTTGCTCATCTTCATAAAAGTATAGAAGAAAAAGTAGCTTTTAGTATAGAAACTTTTTAAAAGTAAGAAGAAATTCTTCTTACTTTTTATTTTCCCTTGCTCCAATATTTCCATATCTATGAAAAGAGTGAGAAACACTTTGCTCTTTAAAGTAATTAAGTAGCTCTATTCTTCCTTCCATCATAGGTTTCATTCTAATAATAAATGTTTCTAAATGATTAGTTGCAGCTTCAAATATCATTTCTGGAACTTTTTTAATATCTGAATAAATAATTCTTTCATAGCTTCCAAGAACTTCTACAAGCTCTTCATCAGTATGTTTTACAATTCTATCTTTTGAAGTAAATAAAACTGTTGCTTCTTTTAAAAATTCTTCTATTTTTGGGTTATTGTCAATAGATACAGAAAAGTTTACTTTTGAAACTCTTGCAGCTAAAATTCTGCTTACTACTTCAAATAAAGTATCATCATTACTAACTCTAATAAGTATTCTATGTAATGGTAAATATCTAAAATGATTATCCTCTCCTCTTACTTTACAATAATCTTTCTCAACACTAAATTCTGTATGATAGTTATGATAATATGATTGTAAAGCAGCTTCAAGTTTTTCAAATTCATTAATATCTGAACTAAATTTCTCTTTACAAGAAGTAATATATCTTGTAAGTTCAGTATGGAAACTTCTAACATTTTGTGGTTTATCAACCTCTTTAAAATCCATAAATTGTGTTATATAATTAAAAATTCCAACTTTTCTACCTGCACCAATAGCAGATTTACCCATACCACCAAAAGGTTGTCTTAAAACAATAGCTCCTGTTGTTCCTCTATTTATATATAAGTTTCCTGCTTTTAAATTCGCTTTCCAATATTCAACTTCTCTTTCATCTAAAGACTCAATTCCAGAAGTTAATCCATATCCTGTTGAATTTACAATATCAACGGCATGTTTTAAATTCTTTGCTTTCATAACTGCAAGTACAGGTCCAAAAAGTTCATTTAGATGCATAAAACTTTTTTCTTTTACTCCCCATTTAATTGCTGGTCTTAACATATATTCATTATTTTGGGCATATGTAGGCTCTAAAATCCACTCTTCACCCTCTTCAACTCTCTCTATTGCTTCTTTTAATTTTCCACTTACTTTATTTGCTAAAGTACCAATTCTATTTTTAAAATCCCAAACAGAACCAACACTCATAGATTTTGCAGTATCAATTAATGCCTTTTTAAAGTTTTCATCATTGTAAACTTCTTCTTCTAATACTAAAAGTGAAGTTGCACTACATTTTTGTCCAGAGTTTCCAAAAGCACTTTGACATACATTCTTCACAGCTTGGTCTCTATCTGCCATATTTGTAACTATTGTTGCATCTTTTCCACCTGTTTCAGCAGTTAAGAATAAATCAGGTCTAGTTTTTAACATAGTAGCAGCTGTATCTTCTCCACCTGTTAAAATAACAAAATCCACATCTTTATTTGCTATTAAATGCTCACCTGCTAAAGCACCTGCACAAGGAACAAATTGTAAAGTATTTTTGCTAATACCAGCTTCCCAAAAGCACTTACACATTTCATAAGCTGTAAGTGCAGCAACAGTAGCTGGTTTTATAATTACAGTATTTCCAGCTGCTAGTGTTGCAGCTATTCCACCTAAAGGTATAGCAACAGGGAAATTCCATGGAGGTACAACAACCCCTACTCCTTTTCCTTTAAACTCTAAGTTTTTATACTCTTGAAAATATCTAGTAGCATAAGAATAAAACTCAATAAAATCAACTGCTTCACTAACTTCAACATCAGTTTCAGTAAATACCTTACCAACTTCAGAAGCAGCAATTCCAATTAAATCTGCTCTTTTTTCTCTAACTTTAATAGCAGCTTGTTTTAAAATAGCATGTCTTTGCTCATAAGATAAAGTTCTCCAACCATCAATATCAGCTTTTGCAATATCAACAGCCTCTTTTAAATCTTGTTCATTTGCCATAGCAAATTTTCCAGCTAATACACCTTCATGTAATTGAGATTTATCAATAGCTTCATAAATTTTTCTATCTTCAGTTATCTCTTTACCTGCAACTACAACAGGCTTTACTTTATGTAAAGTATCTTTTGAATTTTTCCATTTAGTTATAATATTTTTTGCCCATTCTTGGTTTGCAGGAAGAACAAAGTCTGTATCAGCTTCTGCATGGTATTTATTTGTATCATAAGAAGAGTTATTATAATCTGCCCAGTTTTCTTCAAGTCTATTTTGTTTTCTTTTACTTCCAACAAAAGAAGTTTTTTCATAATCAAAAGATTTTAAAAATAACTCTTTTTGCATATTCCAATCTTTTGTACCAACTTTTAAACCAAAAGAGTATCTAATAAAGTTATTTGGACCTGTATTTTCATCAAGTCTTCTTACTAAATATGCAATAGCATTTGTAAATTGTTCTTTGGCAGCAGTTGGTGCATATAAAATTACACTTTTTGAGATTTCTTTAATTGCAAGTCTAGCTGCTTCACTCATACCTTCTAGCATCTCTAAAGTATGAAATTCAGATGTATTGTTATTTTCTGCAAGTACTGTTGCGTAAGCTAATTCAAATAAGTTATGAGAAGCAGTTCCCACATTCATATATGGTGCATTTTCTTTATCTAAAGCATATTTTACCATTCTTTTATAGTTTGAGTCAGTATCACTTTTATCTGTATAAGTTACCATTTCCCAATGTTTTTGTGAAGCTTCTGTCTCTTCCATTTCCATATTAGCCCCTTTTACAAGTCTAAACTTAATAGGACTTCCACCATTTTCTACTCTTTGTTTAGCCCAAGAACACAAATCTTGTTGCCAAAGATATGAATCAGGTAAATAAGCTTGTAAAACAATTCCTGCATAAAAATCTTTAAATTGAGGTTGTTCTAATGTTCTTTTAAATACTTCAACAGTAATAGCTAAGTCTCTATACTCTTCCATATCTAAATTAATAAATTTATTGCTTCTTGTTCCATCTGGTGCAATATATGGATATTTTTTTGCTTGTTCATAAATTTTTGTAAGTTTTTCAACTAATATATTAACTGTTCCTTCAAAATTTAAAGGATTTATTTGAGAAAAAATAGTTGAAATTTTAATAGAAATATAGTCAATATTTGGATTTTCTAAAGCTTTTAAATACTTTTGCATTCTTTCAGTTGCTTCTTCTTCACCAAGAACAACTTCACCAATTAAATTTATATTTACTCTAGTTCCTTCTTTTTTTCTCTTTTCTAAATGGGCATTAAAAACCTCTTTTTCACCTTTAATTACCACTGTTTTTGTATCTTCTCTAATTTGATTTATAAATAAAGGAACAGAGATATTTGGTAAAAATTTACCTATATTTTGAAATAGCCATAAAAGAGTTCTATCTTTTGTAGTAAAAAAGTGTGCCATTCCATGTTTTTCTAATAAAAAGATAATTTGATTTGCTATTCTTTCATTAGATTTTGTTCTAAAACATTGATCCATAAGTTCAATTAGTAAAGCTTTATCTTGAGGATGCTCTAACATTTTATTCATTTTAACATAAAACTCTCTATCAAAATCACTAACTAATTGAGTTGCTCTATTTTGCCATTTTTCAGCAAGTTCTATAGCAGAATCTATAAGTTCTTGTTCGTTTTTCATTATATATCCTTAAAATTAATTGGGTTTTAAATAAATTTTAAGTAGCTTAACACAGACACTTTTTTGTGTTTTGAGGGGAGCAACGGCCAAGTATCCCCCTCTGCTACTATATTTTTCTTAACAACTTTTTTTAATGCTTTTTTCCTAAATATGCTTCTTGAATTGCTTCTGAGTTTAGTAACTCTAAAGATGTACCTTCATGGGTAATTTTTCCTACTTCAAGAACATAACCTCTATTTGCTAACTTTAATGCTGCTTTAGCATTTTGTTCAACAATTAAAACCGTAACCCCACTTTGAGCAATTTCTTTAACTGCTTTAAAAATTGATTTAACTAAAATAGGAGCTAGTCCTAAACTTGGTTCATCTAAAATAAGTAATTTTGGTTTACTCATAATAGCTCTACCAATTGCTAACATTTGTTGTTCACCACCACTTAAAGTTCCAGCTAATTGTTTTCTTCTTTCTTTTAGTCTTGGTAAAATATCATATATCCACGCCAAAGTCTCCTTATCATGGTGTTTTAAAGTATATGCACCCATCATTAAATTTTCTTCAACACTAAGTGTTCCAAAAACTCTTCTTCCTTCTGGTGAGTGAGACATTCCTAAACTAACAATATCATGTGCAGGAGTATTTGTAATATCATTTTTATCAAAAATAATATTTCCAGACTTAGCTTTTAATAATCCAGAAAGTGTTTGTAAAGTTGTAGTTTTTCCTGCTCCATTTGCACCTAAAATAGTTACAACTTCACCTTTAAAAACTTTTAACGAGATGCCTTTTATAGCTGTAATTGCTCCATAATTTACATGTAAATCTCTAACCTCTAATAAAATCTCTTGCATCACACTTCATCCTCTTCATCATCACTTCCTATATAAGCTTCAACTACTCTTGGATCATCTTGAACAAAACTTGGAACACCTTGAGAAATCTCTTTTCCAAAGTTAATAACAGTGATATAATCAGTTAATTTCATAACCATATCCATATCATGTTCAATCATCATAATTCCAAGACCCATCTCTTTTATCTTTAAGATTATATTTGTAAGCTCTATAGTTTCATTTTCATTAAGACCTGCTGCTGGCTCATCTAAAATTAATAATTCAGGATCGGCTGCAAGTGCCCTTGCCATTTCAACTTTTCTTTGATTACCATATGATAAATCACCTGTTGGAGTCATAGCAAACTTTGTAAGATTAAAAAACTCCATAAGTTCTTCAACTCTTTTCCAATATTTATTTTCATCTTTTTTATAAAAAGGTGTATGTAAAATTGAGTGATACCATTTTTGTTGTGATTTAGTATGGCAACCAGCCATAATATTCTCTGCAACACTCATCTCTTTAAATAATCTAATATTTTGAAATGTTCTTAAAACACCCTTTTGAGCTATTTTATGAGGAGACATTCCAGTAATATCTTCACCTTTATATTTAATAGTTCCTTTTTCTGGTCTATAAATACCTGTAACACAGTTAAATAGTGTAGTTTTTCCCGCTCCATTTGGACCAATAATTCCATAAATTTGTCCAGGTTTTACTTTTATTGTTAAATCATCAATTGCTACAAGTCCATAGAAAAACTTAGAAACATTTTCTATTTCTAATACATATTTCATTGTTCTTCTCCTTTACTTGTTGCTGCTTTTTTCTTTAAAAAAGTTGGTATATTTCCGAAAGTTGCAGGCCATACACCATTTGGTCTTAAAATCATAGTAAGTACCATTGCTGCACCAAAAATTAAATATCTTGATTCTTTAAACTCTGTAAATAATTCAGGTAAAACAAACATTACAAAAGTTCCAATAATAACTCCAGGTAAAGAGGCAGAACCACCAACTAATACAATAGCAAAGAACATAACTGATTGCATAAAGTTAAAAGATTCAGGAGACACAGCTGAATACTGAATAGCAAAAACACTTCCAGCAACACCAGCAATTGCAGCACCTAAAGCAAATGCAAAAAGTTT
The DNA here is from genome assembly GCF_003346775.1 of Malaciobacter mytili LMG 24559. NCBI lineage: Bacteria > Pseudomonadati > Campylobacterota > Epsilonproteobacteria > Campylobacterales > Arcobacteraceae > Malaciobacter > Malaciobacter mytili. Next base: position 1,498,053 of record NZ_CP031219.1, read on the forward strand.
ATAATAAGAGATATTTATTCCCATCGATTTTGCAGCAATTTCATCTTTGTTTATATAATATAAAGCCCTACCATATTTTGAATTATCTAAGTTTCTAATCACAAGTAAAGTTACTAATAATAAACTAAAAGCTATATAATAAATTGCTGTTTCTGAAAATAACTCATAACCAAAAATTCTTACCACATCAATACCAAAAATTCCATTTGGACCACCTGTTAAACCAAATGGGTCATTTGATAAAACTTGCTCAAAAATAATATTAAATCCTATTGTTGCAACTAGTAAATAATCCCCTCTTAAGTGAATTATTGGAGCAGCCAATAATATAGAGATAATTACTGGAATAATAATTGCAAAAGGAATTGTTTGAATTATTTCTAAACCAAAATGTACATTTAAAATAGCAGTTGTATAAGCCCCTATTCCAAAAAATATTGCATGTCCCATATTAAAAATACCAGCACGCCCTAAAATAATATCTTGAGAAAAAGCCACAACTGAAAAAACTAAAAATGTAATACCAATACTTAACCAAGCTGAATCAACTAAAAAAGGAAAAATTCCCATTACAGCGATAAAAAGTGTTGCAATAATTGTTGTTTTATTCATTATACTTTCTCCGCTGTTTTTTCACCTAAGATTCCAGTTGGTCTTAAGATTAAGATTATTATTAATAAAATAAATGTAAATGTTTCTGCCCATTCAGTAGAAATATATCCAGAAATCATTGCATTAAATAATCCTAGTAATAAACCACCTAGCATTGCCCCTGGTATATTTCCTATACCACCAATAATTGCAGCAATAAAGGCATTTAAACCATATAGCCATCCCATATCAAAAGTAAGTCCTCTATAATAAATACCAATAAATAGACCACCAATTGCACCTAAAGATGAACCAACAATAAAGATTATCATAATAATTCTATTTACATTAATTCCCATTAATTTTGCAGCATCTTGATCAATGGCAGTTGCTCTAATTGCAGTTCCAATTTTTGTTTTATTAATAAAAACATATAAAGCTGCCATTAAAATAGCTGAAAGAATTAAAATAAGTATTTGAGTAAAAGTTAAAACTACTCCACCTAATTGCCAAGTTGTATTTGGTAATAAATCAGATGGGAATATTTTCATATTTGGACCCCAAATTAACATTATTGCATTTTGAATTACAAGTGAAGCTCCAAGTGCTGAAACAACTGCACTTAATCTTGGTGCAGTTCTTAAAGGTCTATATGCTAGACGCTCAAGAAGAACACCAACAAAAGCAACTACTAAAGCTGTTAATAAAAATATAATAATTACATTAAACAATGAGTTTGCACTAGCCCCAAAGAATTGAGAAAAAATTGTAAGTCCCACATATGCAGAAAAGGCTACAAGGTCACCGTGTGCGAAGTTAATTAACTTCATCACACCGTAAACCATTGTATATCCTAAAGCTACCAAGGCATATAGACTTCCAATAGTTAACCCATTAATTAACTGTTGAAGAAAAATATCCATTCTTTGAAACCTTTTATTTTGTAGAAACTACTTTTTTTGTACCATCATTGTTCATTTCATATACAACAAATTCTGCACCAATTCTTTCACCATCTTCTCTAATTGTAAAAGGTCCTGTAATTCCTGGAAAATCTTTTAATGTTCTTACATAATCAGCAATTTTTTTAGTATCAAAAGATTTTGTTTGCTCTACTGCATGCATAATTGCTCTTAAACCATCTGCATTTGTAACAGGCCAAATTGATGGAGGATCAATTTTAAATGTATCTTTATAGGCTTTTAAATATTTTTTAGCCTCTTTATAAGGTAAAATTTCTGGTGTAGGAAAGTTAATTAAAATAGTTCCCTTAGCTGAATCACCTGCTAATTTATAGAAATCTGGGTTATCATTTGAATCTCCACCAACAAAATCTGCATTAATTCCCAATTGAAGTTGTTGAGCTCTTAATAATCCACCATCTGTATAATATCCAGAATAATAAATAACATCTGGATTCATCGCTTTAATTTTTGTTAAAGTAGCTGTAAAGTTTTGAGTACCTGATTTAATTTTTCCTCTAAAAATTACATTTCCACCAAGTTTTTTAACTGAAGCTTCTGTTGCATCACCTAAACCTTCTGAATATGAAGAATAGTCAGATAAAACAACAATTCTTTGATATTTTTTTACATTAACAAAATATTCTGCTGTAAAGTCACTTTGAGCTGAGTTTGGAAAAGAGTTTCTAAAGAAAGTCCAATATTTTTTCTCAATTAAAGAATCACTTGTTCCATCACTTGTTTGTAATACTTTGCTTCTATAATAAGTAGTTTGAGCAGCTTCTGTTGCACCTGAAGTATAAGAACCAATTACAGCAAAAACACCCTCATTTACAAGTTTTTTTGCACAAACTGCTGCTTTTTGAGCTTTTGCTTCATCATCACAAGTAACAACTTCGATTTTTTTACCTAGTAATCCACCTTGTGCATTTTTTTCATCAACTAATAATCTTACAAAGTTATCAATACTTTGTCCTTCGTTTGCATATTTACCTGTAATTGGTGCTTGAACCCCAACTTTAACTGTATCCGCTAAGATACTTGAACTAGCAATTATTGCACCTAAAGCAACACTACTTGCAAATTTTGTGATTTTTCTCATTTATTCTCCTTTATTTAAATTAAAAGTTGGTTCTATAATATAACAACCAACTGCCCATTCACCTATATTTGGTATGATATTTATATCTCCTCCTTTAAATTTAGATTTCAAATTTTCAAATGAATTTACTATTTTATCAAAAGATTCAATAATCTCTTGAATTCTTTGTTCACTTTTTTTTCTAGCACTATTTGATATATCTAAATAAAAAGCAAAGATACCATAATCTAAAGTTGAATCAGATGGTTTTTCTCTCTCAATCATTTTACACATCTTTTCAATTTCAGATTTATACTCCTCTTTAACATTTCTAACACCATTTTTTATGCTCATAATTACTCTTGAAATAGAATCATTATCACTTTTATGTGGAAATCTCTCATCTAAAGTAAGACACAAAGTATCTTGTGTTAAATATTTTTGTTTCATAAAATCTCTAAAGGCATCCCTTGAAGGCAATGAACATCTTAAAATATCTGCAACTGTTGCATCAATAAAAAGTTCAGGTGCATTTTCAAGTTTTGCAATTTCTTGAGAAATATGTATTGTTAAAAACTTAGGTGGCGCATAAGATAAATATAGTTCATCCGCAGTCCAAAAAGTAAAGTTATTTTTTGCAGTTATAATACCTTTAATAACAGAGTTTACAATCTCTTCTTGAGTAGGAAAGTTAGTCATCTTCTCCTCCTACATAATTTTCATCAACTTCTTCTAGAATTCCACTTTCATACAAAATATCTTCAATAAGTCTATTTTTTGAAATATTTAATTCAGTACAAAGAGTTAATAAAGCGTTGTCTAATCTCTTATCTATTTTAATAGTAAGTTGTGAAATTTCTTTCTTACTATTATTAAGATGTTTTTCTATAACATTACTAATAATTTTTCTTTTATTTCTGTGTTTTGCCATGATTTATCTCTAATTATAATTTAGTAGTACTAAAGGTAGTACTAAAAATCTAATAATCATTATTTCACAGCAAAACTTAACTCAAACTTAATTTTTTTGAAATTATTGTGTAATTTTTAATCAATTCTTAATAATTTTAATTAAATGCTACGCTATTGCTACGCTTTGGCATTTTTCTGGCTTTTTTGTTGAATTAAAAGTCCAAAAATTATCATCCCTAATCCAAATAAAGTTGAAATATAAATTTTTTCTCCTAATATAAAATATATAAAAAGTAAAGATAAAAATGGCGAAATAAATATTAAATTTGCAATTTTTGAAGTACTAGTTGTAACTTGCATAGCTTTTAACCAAAATAAAAATGTTATACCCATCTCAAACAATCCCACATAACTTGCAGAAAGAAGTGCTTTTAAAGAAGGAATTTGTAAATCTTGAGTAATTAATATATAAATTGTAATCATTGGCATTGCTATTAAAAAGTTTGAAAAAAGACAAACTACTGCATCAGCTTTTGTTTTTGTATTAAATATCCAATATAAAGCCCATAAAAGTGTACTAAAAAGTGCAAATCCAACACCCATCAAATTGGAAAAGTTTAAAGAAAAAGGCTCACCTTTTGTTGAGATAATCAATACTCCAAAATAACAAATTATTCCAGCAACAATATCAGCTAATGTTAATTTTTGTTTTAAAAAAGGAACAGCTAAAAAAGCAAGCATTAAAGCCCAAGTATAATTTATAGCTTGTGCTTCTTGAGCTGGTAATAAATTATAAGCTTCAAAAAGTACCAAATAGTATAAAAAAGGATTTAGACTACCTAAAATAAAAACTAGCCTAAAACTCTTTTTTATATGATTTCTTACATCATTTAGTTTTTTTTGATATAGTACAACTATAAATAATGCAATACAAGATATAGCTGAAGAATAAAAAACCAATAAGGCAGGAGTTAAATACTGTAAAGATATTTTAAAGGCAGTTGCAACAGTGGACCATAAAAAAATTGCAATTAAAGCATATTTATAAGCTTCCTTATTTGTGTCTATAATATGTCCTTTATGTAAGATTATTAGTTATTTTTAGTGAAAATTATTTTCATTAAGATTAGTTTAACTCTATTTATCTAATAATTTTATAAAGATTAATAGTATTAGGGAAATATATGAATAAATATAAACTATTACAAAAAGAAGCAAATGGTTTAAATATCCTATTTACAGAAGATGATGATGATTTAAGACAACAAACGGAAAAGATTTTTAAAACTCTTTTCAATGAAGTTGTTATTGCTTCAAATGGAAAAGAAGGCTTAGAAGAGTATCTAAACTTTTACGAAAAAAATAATAAATATTTTGATATTGTAATTACTGATATTAAAATGCCTATTAAAAATGGTATAGAATTAACTAAAGATATTCTAAAAATAAATAAAACTCAAAATGTAATCGTAATTTCTGCATATGAGGATTCTAAATATTTAATTGAACTTATTAATCTTGGTATAAATAACTTTGTACAAAAGCCATTAATAATTGATCAATTAGTTGATCCTTTATTAGCTATATGTAGAAAAATTAATGATTCAAAAGATATTGCAGAGATTATTTATCTTGCAGAAAATTTCTCATGGTGTAAAAAGCAAAAGATTTTAAGACATTTTGGTAAAGAAGTAAAACTTTCATCTAGTGAAACAATTTTATTAAGTCTTCTTATTTCAAATCCATATATCACATTTTCAAATGAAGATATTTATAATACAATATATAGTGATAAATTTGATAAAGAATTAAGTATTGATTCTATTAAATCTTTAATAAAAAGAATTAGAAAAAAAATACCTGATGATTTAATTAAAAATATTTATGGCGAAGGATATAGAGTTAATAAAGAACTCTTTATAGACTAATAATAGACCTTTAAGTGTTATACGTATAACACTTAAAGAACATTAAAATATTGACATTTTTATTTTTATATACTTCATTTCGTTTTAATGAAATTACATTAAACTTCTCATTTTATCCTAGATTAAAAAACAACTGTTATAATTCCGTCCCCCAAATAAAAGATAAAGGTTTTAAAGTGAGAATAACACTCTCTCACAAAGAGTTACATGAATTACAGAAGCTTTGTTTGGAAAATGGAAAACAAGAACTTTTTAATAGATTGTCCCATGAAGAACATAAATCTATAAAAAGTAGAACTATTAAAAAAACAAAAGCTACACAAAAAGCTACAAAAGTAAGACAAGATATTGCTAGAAAAAAGATTGAAAGTACTGTTAATATGATGAGACTTTTTAATCAAAAAATTACAGTTTATAGTGTAGCAAAAGAAGCACAAGTTAGTTATAATACTGCTAATAAATATAAAGAATACATCTTACAAAATGCTCATTAAACAAAAGTAGAATTCTACTTTTGTCTAATTTTTAATTTGGTAAATCTTTAGCTTTTAAATTTGGTCTTCTAGAAGCTTTTCCAGCAGGATAATTTGCCTCTAAATAATCCAAAATTGTTTTTTCAGTTGCAGCATCAAATTCCCAAAGTCCTTGAGTTTTTTGCATCCATCTAATCATTGCAAGCCAAGTATCTCTATTTCCTTTTTGAAATGTAATAAACTTTGCACTATGGCATACAGTACAATTTGCTTTTACAATTTCAACTCCTTTATCTATAATAAGCCCTGATTGTTTATCTATCTCTTTTGCACTTAAAAAATTTATAGATAATGCAATAGTTCCTATTAAAGCGATTTTTTTTAAAGTTTTCATAGGATTTCCTTATACAACTTGTACAGCAATTCTATGACAAGCATTATTTAAATATCCTCTTGGATTCCATCCTGGTAAAATTACAGGCTGACTTTTACCACTACTATCTGTTGCTTTAGCCCAAACTTCATAATAACCTTTTTTAGGAAATTTTACACTTGCTTCCCAAGTTTGCCAAGCAAGTCTATTTAAAGGTTTATCAAGTTTTTTTGCTTTTTGCCATGTTGCTCCAAAATCAATTGATACTTCCATATCTACAACTTCTAAATCTCCTGCCCAAGCTTTACCATTAAATTTAAATTTTTTATCTAAATTATGTGTAATACCTGATTTTGGAAAAGTAATTAGTGATTTTACAGGCATAGATTCAATTATACACATATTTTCATTTGCTACTTTTGTACCAGGAGCAACAGGTTCACAAGGAACTCTATATGACTGACCTGTCATTTTTGCTCCATCATGCTCTTTATCTCTAATAACTATCTTTTTAAGCCATTTACCTGAAACTGAAGCTGGCCATCCACCCATAACCAATCTTAAAGGGTATCCATTATATAAAGGTATATCTTCACCTTCATATGCCCAAGCAATAAGACTTTGTTCTTCCAAAGCCTTACTCATAGGTACACCTCTACTTATAGTTACTTTATCTGGATTTCCACTTAAATGAGTATCTGCACCATAATATCCAATATAAACTGCATCTTTTTTAATACCACAATACTCTAGTACATCTTTTAATCTAACACCTGTCCATCTTCCACAAGCTACTGCTCCTGTACTCCATTGATTTCCTTTTGCAGGTGGATTATACTCACTTCTTCCATTACCTCCACACTCTAATTGAAGTGCATATGTATAATGCTTAAACTTCTTTTTTAGTTCACCAATAGTAAATTTTGTAGGATTTTTACAAGATTCACCACTAATTTCTAAAGTCCAAGTATTAACATCAATATCTTCCATTTTAGGAGGTATTCCATTATTTCTTACAAACATATATTTAGCAGGAGTAAACTCATCATTTAATAAATGAGGAGGAGTCTCTGCATTTACTGGTCTATCATTTAAATATATAAGTCCACTTTTACCTGGAAGTTTAAAAGGTTGGTCACTATTTGCAAGTGCTGCTGGGATTAAACCTGAGGGCATCTTATCTGCAAATGGTATATTTGAACCAATTACTGCTGCCATAGCCATTAATGAACTTTTCTTTAAAAAACCTCTTCTTGAACTATCTGTCTCTCTACCAAATAACTCTAAATCAGCTTTTTCAGGATCATTAAAATAAGCTTCATGAATTCCAATCTCGTTATCTTGTTTAGCCATCTTTTCATCCTTAATTTAGGTTTCTTTATATAAATAAAGTGAAACAATTATTACACTTTTCTTGATTTATGTCAAGATTATGTTATTAGTTTAAAAGAAAAAATCTTTTTTATTTACTTATTACTCATATTCATTAAATTAGTAAAAAAAACTCTATTTAAAGTATATATTTGTTAAGTTTTTGCTAAGATTTTGCATTAATATTGGAGTATTTATTATGAGAAATTTTATAAGTTATAAGCAATCATTGGAAATTTTAGAAAAAATTGTTATTAAAACCCCACCTATTAAAAAAATGTTTCTAACTAACGCTTTAGGTTATGTTATTGCACAAGATATTATTGCAGATCACAATAGTCCAGAGTTTCCCACATCAGCAATGGATGGATATGCAATAAAAGCTGAAGATATAAAAAAAGAAGCTTTAAAAATAATTGATAAAAATCCTGCAGGAAGTGTAGTTGAATCAGTAGTTGAGCATGGAGTATGTATTAAAACTTTTACAGGTTCATTAATGCCTAAAGGTTCTAATACTTTAATCCCTATTGAAAATGTTGAAGTTCATGAAGATAAAATTAAAATTATAAAAGAAGTTTCAGCAGGTTTTGCAGTTAGAGAAATAGGAGAAAACTATAAAAAGGGCGAAGTTTTAATTAAAAAAGGAACTATCGTAGGTTTTGCTGAAATTGGTGTTTTAGCTTCTTTAAATATTGTTCAAGTACCTGTATTTGAAAATCCAACTATTGCCATTGCAAGTACAGGTAGTGAAATTTTAGATTTAGGAGAAGAGCAAACAAATGAAGCTCAAATTAGAAGTTCAAATCATCTAACAATAGAAGCCTTATGTAAAAAAGCTGGTGCAAATACTTTACAAATGGGAATAGTAAAAGATGATATTGACTCAATTACTAATCTTTTAGAAAGTTCACTTTTAAAAGCTGATATAGTTGTAACTACAGGTGGAGTTAGTGTTGGAGATTATGATTTTGTACAAGATGTAATAAAAGATAAATTAAAAGCAGAAGTATTATTTCACGGTGTTACTATAAAACCTGGTATGCACATATTAGCTGCTTTAAAAGATGGAAAATTAATTATTGCCCTACCTGGCTTTGCATATTCTTCAACAGTTTGTGCAATTTTATATATTCTTCCTATGATTTATAAATTAAAGCAAGCAAATGAAAAACTACCAATAGTAAAAGCAAAAATCTTACAAGATTTTCCAAGAAGAATGCCAAAAACAATCTTTACAGCTTGTAATGTTGAATATAAAGAGGGAATTTATCAAATAAATTTTGAGGGAAAGAAAAAAGGAACAAGTGCTATTTTAACAAATATGTTAGAAAATCCTGCCTTACTTATTCAAGATGAAGATAGTGAAGATATAAAAGCTGGAGATATGGTAGATATACTACTATTAAATCAACTTAAATGAAAAAACTTCAAGCATATAAAGTCTATATATTATTAGCACTTTGTGTGCTTTTTTGGTCAGGTAATTTTGTACTTGGTCGTTTTATTAAAGATGATATTCAACCTTTAGAATTAGCTTTTTTTAGATGGTGTTTTACTTTTATTTTATTATTACCTCTAACTATTAAATATATAAATATAAAAAAGTGTTTTTTTAGTATAAAAAACAACTTTAAAATATTATCAATTTTGGCAATATTGGGAATTACTTTATTTAATACTATTGTTTATTTAGCTTTAAAAACTACACAAGCTACAAATGCTTTATTGATAAACTCTATTATTCCTTTACTAATTCTTATTTTAGCTCACTTTATACTAAAAAGCTATATTTCAAAAATGCAAATATTAGGAATTTTCGTTTCTACTTTTGGTGTTATTTTTTTAGTTTTAAAGGGAGATTTTTCAACACATATACAGTTTCATCAAGGAGATTTTTGGATAATATTTAGTTCTATTACTTGGGCTTCATACTCTATTTTTGTAAAGTTTAAACCAAAAGATTTAAATCATGTTGAATTATTTATTTCATTGGTATTTTTGGGACTACTTTACCTTACACCTTTATATTTTTTTCAAGGATATGAAATACAAAGGGAAATATATATTTTAAAACAATATTGGCCTTTTTTTCTATATGTATCTTTTTTTGCTTCTATATTATCTTTTTATTTTTGGAATTTTGCAATTGAGCAAATAGGTGCAGAAAGAACAGGACAATTTACCCATCTTATGCCTGTATTTGGTGCAATTTTAGCTTATATATTTTTAGGAGAGACTTTAGAGTTTTATCATATTTTTGGAGCTATTTTTATAGCAATAGGTATTTACCTATCGCTATTTTTATCAAAAAAAATTTAAATTTCAAGTAAATTAGTAGTATTTATTTGTTTATTTGGCTTTACTCCTAAGTCAAGAAATTCTTGACTTCGGTTTAAAAGATTTCCTTTTCCTGTTGAAAGCTTATTTAAAGCACTTTCATAAGCTTTTGAAGTTCTATTTATATGAACTCCTATTTCTTCAATATCTTTTACAAACAATGCAAACTTATCATATAAAGCAGCAGCTTTTTTAGAAATAAGTTCTGCATTTTGGTTTTGATACTCCAATTTCCAAATATTTTCAATTGTTCGTAAACTAACATATAAAGTAGAAGGAGAAACAAGCATAATATTATTTTCAAAAGCTAATTTAAATAAAGAATTATCTTTTGAAATAGCTAACAAAAAAGCAGCTTCAATAGGAATAAACATTAAAACAAAATCTAAAGTTCTTACTTCTTTAATCTCTTCATATTTTTTAGAACTTAAACCTTTAATATGCGTTTTTAAAGATAAAATAAGCTCTTTTATAGCTTTTTCTTTATCTTCAGTAGTTTGACTATTTGTATAGTTTAAATATGCGTTTAAAGAGACTTTTGAGTCAATTACAATATCTTTATTTAAAGGTAAATGTACAATTACATCAGGTCTTAATCTTTTTCCATCATTGTTATTAAAAGAACTTTGAGTTGTATATTCTACTCCTTGCCTTAAACCACTTTGTTCTAAAACTTTTGCTAAGATTAACTCTCCCCAATCTCCTTGTATTTTATTATCACCTTTTAAAGCTTTTGTTAAATTTATAGCATCATTTGAGATTTGTTGATTTAATTCTTTTAGATTTTTTATCTCATTTAAAAGATAACTTCTTTGTTTTGTCTCTTCTGAATGAATATCATTTACTCTTTTTCCAAAACTATTTATTTGTTCTTTTAAAGGTGTAAGAATTTGATTTATATTTATAGTTGATTTTTTACTATTTTCATCAAAAAGCTTATTTGCTAAATTTTCAAATTCAACTTTCATTTTTTCTTTTGAATCTTCCAATAAAGCTATTTTTTCATCTAAACTTTGTTTTTTTATAAAAAAAGCCTCTTCTTTATTTAAAAGTTTTTGTTCATATAACTCTTTTTGATAAGAGATTTTTTCATGCAATGCTTGTAGTTTTTGATTAGCTTCCATACTTAAAGCTTGAAGTTTACCTTCATACTTAGTTTTTAAAAAAAGATATAAAATAGTAGAAAAAATAAAAGCTCCTAAAAAAAAGGAGCTTATTAATAAAAGATTTGCTTCACTCATCTATATTAAAATCATCTTTCATAGCTTCATTTAGATTATATGAAGAATAAACATCATAATCTAACTCTTTAAATCTCTCCACTAGTGGCGGATGCGAATAATAAAAGAAAATATATAAAGGATGAGATAAAGGAAATGATTTATTTTCATTTGCTAATTTTAAAAGAGCATTTACTAAATCATTTTTTGATTGCAAATTAGAACCAAACTCATCAGCAGCATATTCATTATGTCTTGAAATTAAAGAAATAAGAGGCATTAAGAAAAATGATAAGATAGGAGAAAATAGTAAAAATACTGCAATAATTGCATATGGTTCATTATTTAAAGAAAGACCTAAAAACAACTCATCATTTAAATTACCAAAAATAGCAAAAAATATAAACATTACTACACCCATAATTCCTATATTTTTAAGAATATCTCCATTTTTAAAATGTCCTAATTCATGTCCTAATACAACTAATAATTCATTGTGAGTTAATTTTTCAACTAAAGTATCAAATAAAACTACTCTTTTTGTACTTCCTAAACCACCAAAATAAGCATTTAATCTATTATCTCTTTTACTTGCATCAACTGAAAATACTCCACTACTTTTAAACCCTACTTCATCTAATAATTTTTCAATTTTTGCTTCTAATTCTTTATCTTTTAAAGGTTCAAATTTATCAAACATTTTATCTCTAATAATTGGATATAGCATATTAATTAAAATTATTACTGAAAAAATAAAAACAAATCCCCAAATCCACCATAAAGGTAAGTTTTCAATAATTAAAGCAATTCCAGCTATTACCAAACTTCCAAAAACTAAAAATAAAATTCCACTTTTTATTGTATCTTTAATAAAAAGTTGAGCTGTCATATTTGAAAAACCATATTTTTTATCTAAAGTAAATATCTTATAAAGTTCAAAAGGTAAAGCTAAAACCCAATTAATAATAATAAAAGCATCAATAAATAAAATAGCTTTTAACCATGCTTGTTCCACAACTATAATTGAATCTAAGGCTTTAAGAGCAAAACCTATCCAAACTATAAATAAAACAAAATCATAAAAAGTTGTTAATATAGATAACTTTTCTTTTTCTATACTATAATTTGCAGCTTCCACATATCTTGAATTATCCAAAATAATTGCTGGCATTTTTCTAGCTTTTGTTACAAAGCCTATTTGCATAAATGAAGTATATACATTTACTAAAAAATAAATACAATATGCAATTACAAAAACTTCTAACACATCTATCCTTTTAATATAATATTTTTAAATCATACACTCTTTGAACTTGTATTTGAGTAAAGATTTTTTTCTTAATTTTCTTTTTCTAATTCTTTAAATATTGAGTTTAATTTATCTAAAGTTTTATTTTCATCCGTAAAATACAAAATCTCATAATCTTTTGTAAAAGAGTCTTTTTTCCAATTTGCACTACCAAATAGTGCTGTTTTTTTATCAAAAATAGCCATTTTAATATGAAGTTTATTTGAAGTTAAAACTATATTAATACCCTCTCTCTTTAGGTACTTATACTGGGTTTTTTCTTCTTCATTTACTTTTTGTTTGTCTAAAATTACAGTAACTTTAACACCCTTTTTTGCTCTATCTTTTAAAGCTTTAGCAAGTTTTTTATAAGTAAAGTTATATACTGCTATATCAATACTTGAACTACTCTTTTCAATAAGTGTAATTAACTTATTTGTGGCTTCTTTTGACTCTTTAGGTAAAAAATAAAGCTGTGAGGAAAAAGATAAATTAAAAAATATAAAAAATAAAACTATAACTCTCAAACTAATCCTTTTTTATTGTTTTTGGTAGAGTAATTAGCATATTTACCCCCATATACTCTTTGTTATTATAAATAAAAGTTCTATTTTGTGCAAAAATAGTTCCACCTAGACTTTCTGTAATTAAGCTATAACTCATATAAAGACCTAAACCTGTACCTTGTGATTTGTTTTTAGTAGTAAAATATGGCTCGAAAATTTTATCTATAATATTATTTGAAATTCCTCCACCATTATCAGTTATATCTATAATTACTCTATCTTGTTCTTCTTTTATGGCAATTAATATTAATTTATCTTCTTTACAATTTTGATTTATTGCATCTTTTGAATTATTTAAAATATTAATTAAAACTTGAATAATTTCATTTTGACAACTAGAAATTTCAACATCTTCAAAGTTTTTTACCACATTTATTCTATGATTTTTTAAAGTTGCACCTAATAAATCTAAAGTATTTTCAATTGCAACTGAAATTTTAAAACTCTGTATATCCTTATCACCTTTTATATAGTTTTTAAAATCATCAATTGTATTTGAAAGATAAGTTGTACTTTTTAAAATAGCCTTTAAAGAATTATGCAGTAACTCATCATCTAATATATTTAATTCCCTTTGCAAAAGAAGCCCTGAAGAGGCTGTTGAAATAGCAGATAAAGGCTGTCTCCATTGGTGAGCAATATTTCCTATCATTTCTCCCATTGAAGCTAATTTACTTTGTTGAAAAAGAACTTTTTCTCTTTTTTTAGACTCTGATAAATCTACAAAAGATAAAACCTTTACAATCCCCTCTTCTAAAGTAATATCTTTAGTCATTGCTAAAACTTCTATTTCTGATTTATCCTCTTTTATAAATAAACTCTCTTCAGGTTTATTTTTAGTAAAAAAATCATGATGTGAAGCAGGAATAAACTCTTTTAATTTTTTACCTATTAATTCTTTTTTTGTTTTATATCCCAAAAGTTTAATAGCTTCTTTATTTACATCAACACAAAAACCATTTTTAGAGATAATCACCCCTTCTAAAATAGAATCTATAAATAATTGGATATTTTTATTTGATTTTTCAAGTCTCTTATTTACTTTTTTTAATCTAAAATTATAAATTATTGAAATAATAAAAATAATCAAAAAAGAAAGAACAATAATAAATAAAATTATCAAGGTTTGTTTATAATATTCATAAAAACTTAAAGGTTTATTTGCAATTTCAACTTTACTATCAAATTTATATTTAGAAATATCAATACCAAAATAGTTTAAAGCATCATAATCAAATACATATGAGTTTGTACCACTTAAGATTGTAAAAGGTTGTTTGCCCTCTAAAACTTCCAAAGCTAATTTAGCGGCTAAAGTTCCTTGTTTTTGACCATCTACCACATACCCACCAATTATTTTTCCACCTTTATTAAATACTTTTGCAGTGGAAATTATAGGGTTTTTATAAGCATTACTAATTCTTTGAATTGCCTCTTCCATAACGATTATATTATTAGAACTATCAACATATCTTGCTGTCATAATTAACATAGCCATAGAGTTATCATTTTTTGCACTTAGCTTTTTTGTAACGACATCAATATTTTTATCACTAATAAATTCATAAGGAATATCTAAAGTTTTAAATTCACTAATAACTAAATTTTTAAGAACTTCAAATGTAACAGAATCATCTCCTATTAAATAAAGTTTTTCTAAATTTGGATTAATTTTTTTTGCAACTTTATAGTTTATTAAAGGAGTCATTCTTTCATAAACACCTGTAATATCACTTTTTTTATAATCACTTAATACTTTTAAGTTATTTACACCTGAAAAAACAATTTTACTATCTGTAAAAATCTCATTTCTAAAATCTTTTAAAAAATTAATAGCATTATCATCTGTTGAGATAACTAAATCAATCTTTTTATTTGCATATTTATATTTTAATAGGGTTAAAAACTTATATTTATAAGTAATATCTGGATTATTTCTTTTAGTATCCATATATTCAATATAAATATCTATGTTTTTATTTAAACTTAAAGTATTAATTATTGCATCTACTTGTCTTTTTGTCCAAGAAAAAGAAGGATGATATGAATTTAATATCAATATATTTTTAGCAAACAAAACACTACTAAAAAACAAAAAAACTATTAAAATTTTTTTCATTCAAATACTTTAAATAACTCTTGTGGAATTTTTGAAGGTTTAAAATCTTTTAAAAAAGCTAATTTAAAATTTGCAGTAAATAATAAAGTATCTTCTTTATATATCTCTTGTAGCATCTCTATTGAAGCACTTTTCTTTTTGATTAAAGTAGTTTTTACTTCTAATAAATCAGCAAATTTTGCTGGCTTTATATATTTTGCTTCAACTTCTTTTACTACAAAAAACTCATTATCACTTATATGAGGAGATAACTCTTTTTGAAAAAACAACTCACTTCTTGCTCTTTCACAAAATTTTAAATAGTTGGCATAATAAACCACACCACCAACATCTGTATCCTCATAATAAACTCGTATTTTCACTTAATAAACCCCTTAAAATCGAAACTTATAATTTATTTATTAAAAAAAGGGACAAAAAAGGGAACGATTTTAGATAATTTATTAATTCTTTCTTCATCACTTTCTTTGATATATTTGGTATAAACTTTTAATGTTATAGAAACATCTTTATCACCTAACATTCTTGAAACCCAAAGTATATTTTGTCCGTCAGTTATCATACTACTTCCAAAAGTATGTCCTAAATTATATAGTTTTCTTTCTTTAACACCTATATTATTTAAAACTCTTAGCCATAATATCATGAGAATAAAAAGGTTTATGAGGACTTGATTTGTGTCTATATTTTTGGGGTCATTCCACTTCAAATTAAAAGAATTACCTAAAAAATTTCAAGAAAAAAGAAAAAAAATATATATGATTATTGGAAAAATACACGTTAGAAAATAATTTATTTCATGCTTTTGAATAATCAGTTATCATATAAATACTTTATTAAGATGAATATTTTAATATTAAGTAAATCATTAAAATTATAATTAATGACCATGAAAGTAATAGTGTGTGGAACATTCCACTTTCAACTTTTTTAATTATATCCTGAATATGAGATATTTTCATTTTTATTTCATTTTTATATAATGTTTTTAAATTTGTTTTATAAAATTTTTCCCAATAATTTATATTATTTTTAACGGACTCAACTAATTTTTTTTGAGTATTACTATACATTGTTAATAAGCAAGTAAATACAAAAAGACCTAAAAAAATCATAAATACTAGTGAACCAGGCGTATTATCTTTTATTTGAGCTGTACCAATTACAAAAGCTATAGGTAAAATAATTTGTTTTGTATGAATATCTCCAATCATAGAAGATAATTTTTCATTAATTTCTTGAATTCTTTTTTCGTAATCGTATTTTACTTTTTCTGTATTCAATTCTTCAATATATGCTCTTGTTATTATTTCATATTGTTGTATTAATCTTTCAAACTTCTTTATCACATCAATAAATGTAATTTCTTCTTCATTAAATGTATCTTCTATTGCTTTTTTCAAAAAAGTTGTTCTAATTTCTTTATCTAATTCATTTTTTGAATTAAATCTGTTATATGACATTTTAATAAGTGATAAAAGCTTTTTATCTAAATTATAAAGTATTTCAAAATCTAAAAAATTTTGTATTAATATTTTTTTCTTCTGTACTATTTCATAAGTTATTGTATGATTTATAGTATCTTTTTTATCAAGTGAAATTCTATTTAATAGAAGATCTAAATATTTGATAGTTTTATATGATTTTGTAAAATTATCTTTTTGTCCATCTAAAAATATTTTTAAATCTAGGAGAAATACTTCTTTCTTTTCTAATTCTAATTTATAATAACTTGGATATATTTTTATAAGCTCTTCATAATTAGCAAAAAAAATGATATTTTCATTTGAAAAAAAAATTTCAGGTATCAATACTTTATCATCACTAATCTCAATATCATTTATATTAAAATTAGAAAATAACGAAGTATCATTAATATTTGATATTTCTAATTTTAAACCTAAAATATCATCTATTAGCTTATAATTATAGCTTTTATTATTTAGAATCTTCTTGCATATCGATTTCAGCTTTAATTCCTTTTACTATATCTTTATCATTAATAGTAACTATATCTTTTTTATTATCAAAAGATATAATATCTCCAATAGATTTTTTTGAGAATTTAAGTAAAAAATCTTTTTGTTTATTCTCATACCTAATAATACCGTAATTACTCAATATTCTAGTATCCATTGTCTCTAGTTCTGGATTTACTTGAAAATTATTTTTTTCATCATAAATATATGAAATAAATTTTTCTGGATTTGATGGTTCAATAATATTTGCAATTGTTTCAGCTGTCATAAATTTTTCTTCTTTTTTTAGCTGCTTAACTTTTTGAATGAGTTCTTGAATTATTAATTGAATATCTTTATTTTGGATTTCATCTTCTTTAAGATAAGCACCAATTGCTTCTATCCATTTTTTTGTTTGTTCTCGTAAATCTCTTTTTGCATCTTTATCTGCACCCATAAATTTAATAAAATAATCAGGAATCTCTCTTATCCCTTTTAAAAATGTAATGTAATTGTCTTCTTTTTTTACGTATTTTGTAATATTTATTACACTTGCCATTGCCATTTTATCAATATTTAATGATAAAAATTGACTTAATTCAAGTGTTTTACTAATTGAATACTCTATTTTATTATTAAGTAAAGCAACAAATAAATATCTATAATTATTAGATGATTCATAGTCCATTACAATTAAATAACCTCCTGAAGACATTCTTTCTCCATCCATTTCTTCTTTTAAATCTTCTGTAATAACTTTACTAAATTTAAGAAAATCATATGTTGACTCTAATAATTTATTAATATTCTCTTGAAATCTAGGGGCTGATTCAGTTTTCTTAAAATTTGTATAAAACCTTGATTTACCATCAAAATAAGTCATTGCAAGTTTTTCAGAAAACCCTTCAACAGTTTGATTATTTATATCAAATAATTTATTTGAAAAATCAATAGTAGCTCTAGGAGAAGAATTTTGTTTACTTGCTTGTTCTTTATGAAGTATATGCACTACTACACTTTTAACTTTCATTAATATTCCTTTTCATTATTATATAAAATAATAACATTTTAAATATTTTTTATATATAAAATAGTTTAATTAAGCTCTTTAATATCTAGATACATCCAAGTAGTATCTTTTTCAGGTATAAAATCAAAACCAAAATCTTTATAAAATTTTACTAATTTTTCTTCTTTTTTTAATGGTTCTAAAATAATATATCTAATAGCAATATGATTAGACAATTCGTTTATTATAGATAGCATCTCTCTAAAGAGTTCTATTCCTAAAGTATAATTATCAGGTTCACAAGCAAATTTTCTATATTTATTATTTAAAATAAAATAATCTAGAACAGCTGATGGAATTTTTTTACCATTAACACTAATATTTCCAACACTTATAGCAAAGAAAGCTAAATTCTCTGATATTTCATTTGATTTATCTTTTACTCTATAAAGTTTAGTGTTTCTCTTTAATGCTTGTTTTACTGTTAATTCTAAAAGTATCTTTTCAATTTCTGCTCTTTTTGAATCTTTATCATAAAATTCTATTGGTTTGCCAAGAAGAAATTTTTCATTAGCTTTTAATGTAGCAAGAGAATAAGCAGATAATTCTAATTCCAATTATATAGCTTTAATTGAAACTTTTTTATCTTTTATTCCTTTAAGAAGAGGATTTTTAACTATTACTTTAGCTTCCATTCTTTTTAAAGTTTCTTTTTTAATAGTAGGAAGTGGAGATTCTATAATTTTACCTTTGGCACTTATTCTAAATGACATTGAAAACTCCTTTCTCTTAAATTTGTAATATTATATCATAAATATAAAATATATCAAAAATAATTTGATAAAAAGGAACATATAAGGGGACAATTCTTTTAATATTTTATATAAATTAATTAAATATATAAATTGTTATTTCTAAATATTTAATGATTTTACGGGAATATAAAGAAATAATTTGTATTCATAATAAACTCGTATTTTCACTCTTAAAATTCCTTGTTTTATTTAAATTTCTGCATATTAAGTTTTAATTATATCTAAGAGTTAAATACAAACTAATAAAATTCTTCTTATTAAAATAGATTTTGAATAACTTTAAAATTTATAAATATTAAATTAATAATAAGTTCACATTAGTAGTCTATTTTTATTAAAATTAAAATATGCTATAATTAACTTTTAAAATTATATATATTTCCAAGGTGCTTTTTGTGTCAATTTTTGCTTTGCAATCTTTAGCTGGTGGATTTCTAGATGAAGATTTACAACATTTTAATAAAAATTTTGATGACTGGTGTATTCAATTTGAGAGTTATGAAGATGCTAAAGATATAGTTCAAACTCTTGAAAATGAAGAATCAATAGATATTGTTGAAATAACGCCATTAAGTTACCCAAAATATTTTTTTAATTCTCTTAAAGGCACTATTTATGCAACACGACAAATTGAAGATAAAATAATTTGTGTTGTAGAACCAGTTATGGGTTCTAGTTTTAGAATTGCAATATGTAATCTTAAAACAAAAGATGTAAGACTAACAAAGACTCACTATAAAAATATTCCAAGTATTGAAGGTGCTTTTGCTAACTTTATGGAGTAGAGTTATTATTAGCTATTTAATAGGAATTTTAATAGTAAATACAACACCTATATTTTGAGCTTTTTCTTTGATATTCTCTACTTTTATATCTCCATTGAACTGCTTAATTATAATTTGTTGTGACATATAAAGCCCAATGCCTGTTCCATTATATTTATGCTTAGTTGTAAAATAAGGCTCAAAAATTCTACTTATAACACTATCCTCAATCCCACCTGCATTGTCTCTATACTCTATAATTGCAAAATCATCTTCTTTGTAGATACTAAAACTTATAACTTTTTCTTGTATATTTTTTATTTTAAAAGCATCTAAACTATTATTAAGTAAGTTCATAAAAACTTGTATCAGTTCATTTTCATAAGATTCAATTTTTATTTCTTCAATATCATTTATTATTTCAACTTCATTTGCTTTTAGTTTTGAATTAATAAGTTTTAAAGTCTTATAATAAGCATCTGATAAATCAAACTCTTTTTTAGTCTTTTTATTACTTAAAAAATCTCTAAAATCATCTATTGTTTGAGAAAGATGTTTTGCATTTGATAAGATTACTTCTATTGATTCATTTTGGCTTTCATCTGTTAAAAAGCCTAATTCTTTATTTAATTGCATTCCACTTGCACTAGTAGTAATAATTGATAAAGGCTGTCTCCATTGGTGAGCAATATTTTCAAGCATTTCTCCCATTGCTACCATTTTTGTTTGATGTGCTAATAAAATATCTTTTTGTTTATTTTTTTCCATCTCTTGATAAATTTTTCTTTTATATTTTAAAAAATATTTTTCTAAATATGTTGAAACATATAAAGAACTAATAAATAATATAATAGTAATCAAAAGCGAAATACTTATAAGTTTAAAAATATACTCTTTATTTTTTTTATCTAAATTTATCTCTTTTTCTTTAATTACTTCTTGTATTTTTTCATTATAAAATCCTGAAGCAATAGCCAATTGCCAATCTTTATATCCTCTAATATATGTAGTTTTTAAAGCTGGCATATTTGTTTCTGGCATAACAGTAGAAATATATTTTACAAAACCATCACCTTTTTTTGCCGTATTTATTATCTCTTTTGTTATATATATCCCATTTTTATCTTTTAGATTAATTCTATTTTTCCCCACATACTCTTTTTTACTATGAGAAAGATATACTCCATTATAATCAACTAAAAAAACAAAGCCATTTAATCCATATTTTAAATTTTGTAGTTCTAATATAACTTCTTTTTTTACTTTTTCTTTAAAATCCTCTAAATACTCCCCTGTTCCTATATATAAATTTAAAGGTTCAAAAAGCTTAATATATGAGATTTTTTTATAAAAATTTTTATTGTCTTCTGGTTTTTTCCAACTATATTCTATAAAACCTTCTTTTTGTTCTTTTACTAACTTTATTGATTCTCTTACTGTATAAAAACCATTTAAATCTTGGATATTATAAAAGTTTTTACCTTCTATTTTTTTATTTGGAGGGTATAAAACTGAATATCCATTTAAATCATTTATAAAATAATATCCTCTATTTTCATTGAAATTAACTTTTCTTAGGGAGTCTTTTATTAGTTTG
This sequence comes from Malaciobacter mytili LMG 24559, assembly GCF_003346775.1. Taxonomy (NCBI): domain Bacteria; kingdom Pseudomonadati; phylum Campylobacterota; class Epsilonproteobacteria; order Campylobacterales; family Arcobacteraceae; genus Malaciobacter; species Malaciobacter mytili. Next base: position 1,519,417 of record NZ_CP031219.1, read on the forward strand.
ATTATCTCTTCATTTGTATGAGTATTTTTATGCTCATTGTAAATATTTAAAGAGATATTATAAGCTTCATTTACTCTTCTTTTTATGTTATTTTTTAAAGTTAAAGTGATTTTTTTATTTTCCAAATCTATTTGTTCAAAAACCCTATCAACTTCACTTTTTACTAAAGCTTTTTGAGTTTTAATAAATACTTCTTTTAAATTTTGTGATTCTTTTTTAAACTCTTTTATATTATTAAAAACTATAAATAGTGTAAAAATTATCGAAACAATAATAGTTGCAAGTGGCATTGCATATTTTATTATTAATAACAGTCTTTTTTCTACTTTACTCTCTGACATCACCATTCCAAATGTTACAAAATGTAAAAAATTATATATAGTTTTTTTATTATTATTTAAATATATTTGATACTTTTAGTTACTTATTTAAGTTGAAAATTATAGTTTATGTATATTAATATAAGTTTAAATGTGATATTAATTTAGTTAAAATCTAATTGCTGAACTTCAAAAGTTGTTTCTTTTAAATTAAATATTATTTTTTTAATTTTTGAATCTTCTAAGGGAACATAACACTCTAAAAGTAAGCTTTCATCTTCTTTTGATAAAAAAGTTTCAATATTAAAAGCTCTATCATTAAATAAAGTCACTTGAAACTTATCTTTTATTAGTTCTTCTAAGCCTCTTCCCACCTCTAAATAAATCTTTTCATTATTTAGAAAATAGTTTTTTTCAAAGCTTTCATTATAAATTATTCTTCTTAGATTTTGATAATAGCTTAGCTCTTTACTTTTATCAAAAATCTTATTAAAATAATAATACTTATTGTTTTTTATTTTATATAAATAATCATAATTCCATATTGATTCATTATGTAAAATAAGCCCTCCAATTTTTTCACTAATTCCAAAATATCCCTTTTTTATTTGCTTTTTATAAGAGTTATTTTTATTTTTTGCGTAGATTTTAAAAACCACATCTTCATTTGATTTTACAAACTCTTTTATAAACTCATAGTTTTTACAAATCTGACCATTTTTAAGTTCATTTTCTTCATTTATATAAACTATTACTTCATATTTAATTTCATAATTCTTACCCACAATATCTGGAAGATAAAACCTAATAAAAAATTCATCTTCAATTTTATCTTTTAGCTTTTTATATAATTGTTTTGAATTTTTAATAAAAAGATTTTTATCTTCTCTTTTTTGAGCTATTTTTTTTACAACAATTTCCCAAGTATCATCTTTATGTATATATAGTGAAAAATATTCATTATCCTCAATATCAAGTAAAACAACTGTTTTACTTCCAGTTGGAATTAAAAAAAGAGGAAAGGGACTATATTTTAACTCAAAAGAATCAATTTTTAATCTTTTATCAAATACATTATTTAAAATCTTGCTTAATTTCATTCTTGTATAAATACAAAAATATGTATTAGCTATATATAATATAAAAGCAATAGTTATAAACAAAAATTCCATAAAATTTCACCTATTGTTTTTTATCCCATAGGATAAAGAATCTCTTTTTGAATTTTTTCTATTTTTTTAAATAATTCTTCATTAATTTTAAAATTAAAAGCTTTTAAAGAATCATCCAATTGCTCTACCTTTCTAGCACCAATTATTGTAGAAGCAACAAAATCAAAGTGTTTAGAATAAGCTACAGCTAATGTTACAGGAGAAATACCATACTCTTTTGCTAATTGCACATATTTTTTTGAAGCTTCAATTGTTTTTTCATTTACAAATCTTTTTGCCATAGCTTGAACTCTTACACTAGGATTTTGTGCATAGGCAGTAAATCTTGCTTCTTCTGGATATAAACCACTATTATATTTTCCTGATAAAACTCCTCCTGCTATGGGAGAATACGGCAATAAAGAGATATTTTCTTTTCTACAAACTGTACTTAATTCATCTAAAAATCTTGGGTTTAATAATGAAAAATTATTTTGAATAGATTGAAATCTAACTAAATTTTTATGCTTTGAAGTTTCATTTGCTTTTGTTAGACCATATGCACTATCATTTGAAGTACCAGTATATCTTACCTTACCTTCTTTAACTAACTCATCAAAAGCCTTTAAAGATTCTTCAATTGGTACAATTGTATCTGGCCAATGCATTTGGTAAAGATCAATATAATCTGTATCTAATCTTTTTAAACTACCCTCAACTGCTCTTTTTATATGAAAAGAATCAATTGCAGTAAGTCCATGTCTTGTAGGAGGCACAAACCAACCAGAAGCTGCACCTGCAATTTTTGTTGCTAAAATTACAGAGTCTCTAGGTTTTGTTTTTAACCACTCTCCTACAATTTTTTCAGTTGTACCTTCATAAGAAGATTTTGGAGGTACAGGATAAAGCTCAGCAGTATCTAAAAAATTAATCCCATTTTCATAAGCTTTATTCATTATTTTAAAAGCTTCTTCTTTTGAAGTTGAGCTTCCAAATGTCATAGTTCCTAAACAAATAGGAGTAACTCTTAATCCACTATTACCTATATATTTATATTCCATAATATTTATTCACCTTTTATATAAGTTTAAAGGAGTATATCAAAAGGTTACATAAATCTTGATAATATAAATTATTTTATTCCATAATACAAATTTCTTTTTTAAACATATGCACAATAGTATTATAAGCTACTATAAATACTACAATTGTAAGAACAAAAGTAAAAAAGAATGAAAAGAATTCATAAATATTTTTATTTGTTAATTCATACATTAATATCGAAGCTAAAGCAATAGTAGCAAGGGGAAAAGTAAAAGCCCACCAAGAAATAAAAAACTTGATTTTTACAAAGTTTTTATACATAAAAAATAGTAAAAATGTAAAAAACAATCCTAAATTAAATAAAATCATTGCAAAAAAATCTAAACTATGAGTAAGTTTATAATATGCCAATAATCCAACTGAAGGAGGAGCTATTAGGATAAATAGTGTTGGCATAAATTTAGGTGCAAATTGAGAATGAAAAATTATTCTATTTAAAATAATTGCTAACATAATAATCCAAAAGAAAATACCAATAGAAAAGAAAAACATTAAATACATACTATCTAAATGTGTAGTCCCAACCACAGGAACAATAAGATTTCCAACAATAGGTATAAACCAAGCTGGGTTTGAATGTTGCATTTCTAAATTATTATTTATCCAAAACTTTAAAGTATTAAAAGTAAAAAACAGATGTAAAAAAGCACCAATAAAAAATAATACTTCAGAGATTATAAAAATATCTTTATAAATTAAAGAAACCAATAAAAAAGAAATAGAAATTGCAGCAAAAAAGTTTATTCTAACTGGATGATTAAACTCTTTTTTAACTTCTATTGTATATGTTAAAAACTTAAATAGATAAGTTAAAAGTACAGCTACAAAGATAAAAGTAGTAATTGTTTTTAAAATAAGATATAAATATTCATTTATACCTAAAATCTCACTTGCTCTTTTATAAACCAATGTAAGCCCAGATAATCCCATAATAACAGCAAACATCATAACAGGGAAGAACTGTAATCTATTTGATGGAATAGATTTTATTTTCTCTTCACTCATTTGTCAAATCCTCTTTAAGATAAGTTTATTTATAATTAGCAAAAAAGGATTTTAATGGCCAAAGGCATTGTTGATTTAACTAAGCAAAATTTATCCTTTGAAGATAGAGGACAAATAATAAAACTTTTAAATATCAAACCTTCTACTATGAACATTGAAGTTGCTATTTGGGAAAAGGAAACTTTTATAAAAAATAGCACTATTGCATTTGCTCATATACCAAAGAAATTAAAGGCTAAAATAAACCCTTTATGCTAATTTCAAATATAATTATAACTTATTTTATTTAAGATTTGTTTTATCTATTATAAGCAAAACTTATAATAGATAATTTGATACTTATTTATCTTTTCTTTTTATTAATAAATATACAAAAAATGGAGCTCCAATAAAAGCAGTTACAACTCCAATTGGAAGGGCTGAATCCGTATTTAAATTTCTTGCTATTAAATCACATAAAACTAAAAAAATACCTCCATAAAAAAATACAGGAAAAAATAGTTTATCAGCACTTTTTTTATAAATAATTTTAATAATATGAGGAACCACTAACCCAATAAAACCAATAGGTCCAACTATACTTATACTTATCCCTACACATAAAGAAATAATTACCAAAAGTAAAAGGTTTGTTTTTTGTACATTTAAACCTTTTAAAAAAGCAGTATCATTTGAAACTAAAAGAAGTTTTATAGCTGTTTTATTTTTATTTAAAGTATAATATAAAAGTAAAGAAGCAATAAAAACCACAAAACAATCAATAAATCCAACCGTATCTAAGCTTCCTAAAGTAAACCTTACAATTGAGTAATTCTCTTGCAAATTACTAATATAAAAAGCTAACATTAAAGCTGAAGAGTAAAAATAAGATAAAGAAATACCAATTAATAAAATAGTATTTGTAGAAACAGATATTTGATTTTTATTTATCTGCCTTGATATAAAATATAAGACAAAAATAGTAACAAATGAGCCTAAAACTCCAGAAATAGAAAGTAGTACAGTAGGAAAAAAGATAATAGAAATTGCAGTAAATAAAGTAGTCCCACTAGCAATTCCTAATGTATAAGGAGTAATTAACTGATTTTTAAAAATAATTTGAAAAATCAGTCCACTTAAAGATAAAATTGCTCCTACAAAAAAAGCTAAAAGAGTTCTAGGCACTCTTAAATCCCAAAAGACTTTATAATCAATGCTATTTGAATTTAATATATTTGAAATATTTAAATTTATCTCTCCTAAAAAAGGAGTTATTAGTAGTAAAATTATTGAAGCAATATAAATACTTATTTTCATAAATTTACCACCAAATGATTATTAACTTTTAAAATTGAGTTATTATAAAATTTTTTTAAAACTTCATTTGAAAAAAACTCTTCATGAAAACCAAAAAATTCTATTTTTCCCTCTTTTAAAAATAAAACCTTAAATTTTAAAGCATATGCTAAATCAAGATTATGAGTTATTACAATTTTTTGTTTTAATAAGTCTGAATTTAATATTTCAAAAACCTCTTTTAATCTACTTATATCTAAATTTGCAGTTAATTCATCAAAAATTGTAATATTTGCATTGTGTAAAATACTAGAAGCTAAAAGCAAAAGTTGTTTTTCTCCTGAACTTAAATCCATACAAGACCTATTTTGTAGTTTTTTTAAATTTAAAAGCTTTATTAATTCTTCAATTTTCTTATTATTTACACTTTGAATACAAGAGAGTTCTAAAAACTCTTTTAAAGTGATATACTCATCAAAAATAGAAAACTTAGGAGGTATATAATTTATATATTTAGCTCTTTTTAATTCACTTAAATTATTTAAATCTTCATTAAAAAGTTTTACTTTTGAACTACTAATTAAACCACATAATACTTTAGCCAAAGTACTTTTTCCTGCTCCATTTTCTCCTAAAATTACTAGATTTTCATCACTTTTCAAAGAAAATGAAACCTCTTTTAATATAAAGTTATTAAAATTATTTATTTCTAACATCTTCTAAAATCTTTTTGAAATCATCTATAAAGTATATAACTCTATGGCTTGGTATACCAGCATACTCTTTATCAATAGCATAGATATTATTTTTAATTGCTGCATTTATAGGAAGGTTTTTCCATTGTTTTTTTATCTCTTCTAAGCCTTCTTTATCTTCTTGAAAAAAAGCAGCCAAAAGAATAATAATATCTGGATTCATAGCTATTATTTTTTCTATATTTACAACTGGCTGTGCACTATTTTTTGATATATAAGCATTTTGATTATTTGAAGCTTTTATAATATCATTAAAATATAGGTTATTCCCCACAATAAAGATATTTTTGCTTAGATTTTTACTTGGATGTATTATGATGACTATTTTTTTATCTGAAACAATATTTTCTAAGTTTTTCAAACTTTGATTTATTTTCATAACTAATGAAGAAGCCAATTTTTCTTTATTAAACTCTTTTCCTAAAGTTAAAATAGTATTTTTTATTGAATCTAAGGTATCTGTTTTAAAAACTAAAGTTTTTATATTTAAAGCTTTTAAATTCTCTAAAAGTTTTTGATCATAATTTTGAGCTATTACTAAAGTTGGTTTAACTTCTAATATTTTTTCTAAAGAGATATTTGCATATCCTCCAACTTTTTTAATTTCTTTTGATTGACTAGGATAATTGCAATAAGTAGTATTTGCTACAATATTTTTACCCTCACCCAAAGCAAATACTATTTCATTAATAGATGGGGAAAGAGTTACAATTCTCTCTGCCCATATAAAACTAATAAAACTTACTAAGATTAGTAATATTTTCATTAAAAATCAACCTTTAAACCTGCATATATACTTCTTCCAGCTGTTGCATATCCATCAATAGTTTGATAAAATTTATCTGTTAAATTTTCAAGTTTTAAATAAATTTTTGTTTTTTTATCCAATTCATAATTTATAACTGAGTTAAATAAAGTATATCTTCCTGTTTGCTCACCTGAATTATTTACTTTATCATACCTAGTTCCTACATAAGAACCATTTAGATTTAAATGTAATTTTGTAAAACCATAATAATCTAAAGAGAATCCTAGCTGTCTTTTTGGTCTTCTTGCTAAAGGTTCTTTATTTTCATTTTTAGCACTTAAATGTGTATAATTTAAAGAAAGCAAAGTATCTTGAAAAATTTCATTTGTATATTTTGCTTCTATACCTTTAAATCTTGATACCCCTGAAGTATTCACATATTGATTAGATTCCCAAGAAATTAAATCTTCAACCTTATTATTAAAATAAGTTAAACTAAGATTTTTATAGTTTAAAGTTACATCATATCCCTTTGACTTTTCAGGTTTTAAATTAGGATTTGAAATTCCCCAAGGATTTAATATCTTAATAATATTAGGAGCATTATAAGCTGTTCCATAATTAGAGCTTAAAGAAAGTTTTTCCATAAAATCATATCTAAATCCTACTTTCCCTGTAACTTCATCATCAAAGTTAGAATAACTATCTCTTCTTAATGTTTGATTTAAAAGTAACTTATCAAAGCTATTTGTATTTGAAAAAAATATTGCTTTATTAGTGTTTTTATCTTGATTTGAACTTCCACTTACTTGAGAATAATCTACTTTATACTCTTCTTTTGAAAGACCAGCAATTATAAAATCTTTTTTATTATAAAAAATAGTATCAGTAAGCTCTAATATTTTAGTTTTTCCAGTATATCCATTAACCCCAAAAGTTGCATCTAAATTTGATTTTTTAAATTTTGACAGGTCATATTTAACTTTAATATCATGATTTTTATATTTTTTTGTATAAAAAACTGAATATAAATTTGTTCTACTTTTTGCTCTTTGTATTGCATTTGGAGCATTAAAATCATCATACTCCACATTTGAATTTATATAATTATAAATAAATCCTACTCTATCATCTGAAGTTAAATAGTAGTTTGTTTTTAAATTTACAGTTGTATTTTGATAACCATCTCTTTCAAAATCTTTTTCACTTTTTTTTTCTTCTATTTGAGATGAAAAACCTTTAGTTAAAAATCTATTTGCACTGATTTTAAAATCATATTTTTCTTCTTTATTAGATAAAGTCATACCATATTTTTTAGTTAAATAACTTCCTGCTTCAGCATTAATTGAAGCATTTAAACCTTCTTTAGCATTTTTTGTAATAATATTTATAACCCCTGCACTTGCATCAGAACCATATATTCCACTATATGCTCCTTTAATAACCTCTATTCTTTCAATATCTGAAGCCATTAAATTTTCAAAAGATGCTCCACTTGTATTTGAGGGGTCTTGGTATCTTATACCATCTACTAAAACAAGGATTCTATTACTAGACATTCCTCTTAAAAAAATACTTGTTGTATTTCCAACTGAACCATTTGAAGTAAATGAGATACCAGAAACTGAAGTCAAAGCTTCACTTACTGTTGTAAAATTTCTCTCTTCTATCTCTTCTTTAGTAATTACTTCTACATTTGAAGTTACATTATTTATTGTTTGTTCTGTTTTTGAAGCACCTGTGATAGTTATTGGAGAAATTTGATAATTTGCATAGGTTGTTGTAGCTAAAAAAAAGCTTGCTACTAAGCTTAAAGGTAATTTTTGTTTCATTGTCTGTTTTTTCCTAGATTCTTTGTTAAATGTGATTTTATGGGTTTTAACTCATTTTTTAGTAATATTATATATACCTTTACAGTTATGTTTTTATCTAAATTAGTAATTAAACTATTTAAATTTCTAAGCTTTATTAGTATTGTAGATAAAAGTATCCCAAATAAAGTAAAATATTTCTTTATCTTTTTCAAGTTTCCCTCTGTTTAAAAATTGTGAAATTATATTGTTTAAAAATTAAGTACAATTTAATGAAAAAATTTTATCAAATTTTAAAAGAAACTCTTTATAACAAACCTCTTTATACTTTTTTTCTTTTATAAAAATATATCTTTTTAGTGCATAATATAAGCATACATATAAAAGATAATTTTTTAACTCTTTTAAAGTTATTTTTTCACAATAAGTTTTTAAAAAAGCTTTTGCTTTTTCTATATTAAAGTTACTATCTTTATCAAAACACCAAGAGATTAAAATAATTGCAAGATCTATATTTTTATCTCCTAAACAACTATTAGAAAAATCATAAACTCCACTTAATTTATTTTCTAAAAACTTTACATTATCTGGAAATAAATCTGCATGAATTAAACAATTATTTTTAAGTTTTAACTCTTCAATTAATTTAAATCGTTTCGTAAACTCCTCTACTCTTTCATTTTGTTTAAATGAAGTAATAAGTAAAGATAAATCAAAAGTTTTTTTTGTTGTAAACTCTAGCTTTTTTAAATGTAGTTGCTTTAAAAATAAAGCAATTTCTTTTAAACTATTAAAAGTAATGTTTTCTAAAGAAAAACCTTTTATAAAGCTAAAAATCACCATAGGTTTTTTATAGTTTTTATAAAGGTATAAAGGTTTTGAAATTGGTAAGTCTTTAATACTTTTTAATAAATTTATCTCTTCTTCAACCTCTATAAAAGTTGAATTTTCATAAATTTTTAAAATATATTTTTTATTAGTATTATCTGTAAGAATATAAACTGTATCAGAAATACCACTTACAGTTTCTTCTAAATTTATAAATAAAAAATCATGGGTGTTTTTTAATAAATTTAATTCCTTTAATGTAAGTTTAGTTTTTACACCCATTTTTTCTCTATTGGAGAAAATCAATAAATAAAGTCATATATTTATCAACTTTTTGTTTTTTATAATCTAAAATTTGTTCTTCTTTATAATTTAAATTCTCAAAAGTATAAATCAAATTTTTATTTTTGATATTTTCTGTACTCATACCTATTTTTGGTCTCATATATACAGTGGTAAAAGGTACTTTCTTCTTATGTAATGGTCTAATTAAAAAACTACTATCTCCAACACAAAGAGGTTTTTTAACCTTTGCAGAAGCATGGGAAAAAGAAGTAACTCCTGGGATTACTTCACACTGTTTATAAATAGTAATGTTTTGCTCTTTTATTAAATCTAAAAGATAATAAACCGTACTATAAACTGCACTATCTCCTAAAGTTACAAAAGATAGAGTTTTATACTCATTAAATGAGTTATAAATAATATCAACTTGTCTTTGCCAATCTTCCTTTTGAAATTTCATTGGAGAATACATAGGAATAATAGGTTTATCAAAACCAAATTCATCCATTAATTTTTTTACTATTTTATAAGTCATTGACCTTACAAAGCTATTATCAGCACTTTTTGTAGGGATACAAATAGCATCACTTTGTTTTAATGCTTTTAAAGCTTTTACTGTTATTAATTCATAATCCCCTGGACCTAAAGAAACCATATATAATTTCATATTTTACCTTAGTAAGTCATCTGTTTATGACTAATACCTAATATTTTAAAAGAGTCTTTTATATTATTAAGTATTATTTCTTGTGTTTTTTCTAATTCCAATAAATTAAAACTTTCACTATTAGTTAAAGAAGGAGCAATAAATGCTTCAAAACATTCACTTAAATCCTCTTTTATCTCAAACATATCTTTTATATAATGATTTCCACTAACCAAAAGTAAAGGAACTACTTGAACTTTTTTAAAGCCTTTTTCTTTTATTTTTGTTTTTATAGCTTCATTTATGTGAAAATAAGGAAAAGAACCTTCTAGTGAACATGTAAAATTTCTTTTATCTATTAATTCTAAAAAAGAACTTGTATAATTAATAGAATCAATTCCTATTGTATTTAATTTTGGTGTACCATGAATAACATATAAATTTGCAGTATCTTCTTTTGATACTTGTTCATTTAATTGTTTTAAATATACTGTGGTATCTTTTGTAGTAGTTAAAATAGCATTTGTTATACCAATATTTGCCATAGAAAAATATTTAAAACCATCTACAATTTTCTTTAAAAATTCATGTTCATCTGTTGGATAAATATTAACAGAAACCACAACCACATGTTTATACCCTTGCATATCCACATCTGCAAGAGTTTGTGGAAGATTTTTATAAATCTCTTTTTTTTGTTTTTTTAATAGTTTAATAACCATTCTTGAAGAAAAAGAGGTAAAAACTTCACAATCAGGGTATGCCTCTTTTACTTTTTCTTCTAAATCTAAATATTTTTGTTGTTCAATTACTGAACCAAAACAAGCAAGAACAATTGCTCTTTTTCTATTATAATGCCTAAATCTTTTCATTATTTTGCACTATTATAAAGTCTTGCTTCAACATAAGAACTTGATTTTAAACTATTTAATGTTTTTGCCCCAGCAAGTACTGCTAAATCAATAAATGGCTCTAAAATTACAACACTCATATATGCAATACCAAAATTAACTACTGAAGTTAAGTTCTCAACTGCAAAACCTTGCCCATAAAGTGCCCAAAAAGCAACCCATGATACAATTCCCCCTTGATACATTAAAGATAATTTTAAAGCATCAGTATATTTTATATCTTTATATGCAATATTTTTTGGAATAATTTTTAAAGCCACATAACTCATAGCAAATAAAGGCATAAGTAGTGTAGTAACATTTATACTATATTGTGGTAAATCAAAAGGAGCAAAAAATAACCCTTGAATTAATAAACCAAAAGCTAAACCAAAAGCTGTAGGGGCAACACCAAAAATTAAAAATAGAGTTGAACCTAAGATTAGGTGAACTTCAGATACACCAACAGGATGATGAGGAAAAACTTCAAAAAACATAAATACTAAAATAGTTGCAATAAATGTTTTTACAAACATAGCAATAGCACCACTTTGTTTTATATTTTCAACTGCTAATTTTGCTGCAATACCAAATGAAACTGCTGCTGTTCCATAACTTAAAACCATTTTTGCGCCATGCACAATACCTGCTTCAATATGCATAGGTAATCCTTTATTATTTAATGTAAGACTAAATTTAATTGTTTAAAAAATTGTTTAAAATTGTAATAAAATAGAAGTTTGTGGGGGATCTAAAGAGTTTATTTTGTTTTCATAAGCTCTTTTGTGGTATAAAGTATTATTAGTTTCATTAGTAGATAACTTATTAATTGTCGAATACATCGCAATTATTGACAATTTAAAGTAACGCTTTTTATACCCTCTAAGATTTTTCATAGCTAAATTATAGCTAAAAAAAATTATAAAGAGGTAAAATTGAATTCTATTTTAATATCTGCAATAGCTTCCAATCAAGGGAAGACTTTATTAACTACTGCATTATTATATCACTACAAAAATAGTGTAAGACCTTTTAAAATTGGTCCAGATTATATTGACCCTCAATTTCATAAAAAAATCTGTAATATAGACTCTATAAATCTTGATACTTTTATAATGAATGAACAACAAGTCTTATGGCTATTTAATCACTATTCAAATAAAAAATTCTCTATACTTGAAGGTGTGATGGGCTTTTATGATGGTATGAATATGGGTTGCTCTGCTTATAATATTGGAAAACTATTAAATATTCCTACTATTTTAATCTTAGATGGTAGTGGCTCATATATAACAATTAGTGCCGTTTTAAAAGGTCTTAAAACTTATAAAGAAGATAACACTATAAAAGCTGTTGTCTTAAATAAACTCTCTTCTTCTATGCATTTTGAACTAATTAAAACTCAAATAGAAAGTGATTTTAATGATATTGAGGTTTTAGGTTGGATAAAAAAAGATTTAACTACTTTAAAAACAACTCATTTGGGTTTAGATTTAAACTCAATAAATAAACAAGTTTTAGAAGAACTTTCAAAAGAGGTTTTAGAAAATATAAATTTAAAAAAACTAGAAGAGCTTTCTTCTTATAAAAAAAAGACAGTTTTAGAATATCCTTTTAATAGTTTTTCTAAAATAGATAAAAAAGTAGCAATTATAAATGATGAAAATTTTTCTTTTTTATATTATGATAATTTTAAGTTTTTAGAAGAGCTATTTTTAGAAGTTGAAATTATTAATCCCTCAAAAGATGAAGAGATTTCAAAAGATACCCATTTAGTTTTTATTCCAGGAGGATATGTAGAAACACAAATAAACTATAATAGAATAAAAGATAAAAATAGATTTAAAAACTCTTTATTAACTCATATTAAAAATAAAAAATATGTTTATGCTGAGTGTGCGGGACTTTTATATTTAAGTAAAAGTGTAGATGATAAAAAGATGAGTGAAGTATTAGATGTGGAATTTACTTTAACAAATAAAAGAGTTAGACTTGGGTATTACTATAGTGAAAATGGACTAAAAGGTCATGCTTTTCATTATACAAAACCAAAAAGTCTAGATAATGCAATTGATATTTTAAGTAAAAAACCAAATATAAAAGGCCAAGAAGCAGCTTGGAGAAAACAGAATGTTTATGGAACTTATTTACATACAATGTTTAGAAATAATTTAACTATATTAAAGGATTACTTTGGAATTTAAAATTGAAGAACCACCAATTAATATTGGAGCAGATATTTCAGTAAAATCATTTGAAATGATTGAAGAAGAGTTAAAAGAGTATGAAAAAATAAAAGAGTTTGATAATGAACAAAAAGAGGTAATTAGCAGACTTATTCATACAACTACTTGTTTTGAAGAAGTATTAAATAATATTTACTTTTCAAAAGATGCTATAAAAAGAGTACAAGAACTACTTTTAAATAAAGCAAAAATTATTGTTGATGTAAATATGATAAAAGTTGGACTTAGTGATTTTTATTTAAAAAAGTATGAAAATGAAGTTGTTTGTTATATAAATGAACCTTTTACTTTTGAAATGGCAGAAAAAAATAAAACAACAAGAAGTTATGCAGCAGTAGTTGAAGCTATAAAAAGACATAAAAATGAACCAATGGTTTTAGCTTGTGGAAATGCACCTACTTTTATCTATGCTGCTATAAATACTTTATTAGAAGAAAAAGTTGATTTATCAAAAGTTGCTTTATTACTATTTCCTGTTGGCTTTGTAAATGTGGTAGAATCAAAAGCATATGGTAGAAAATTTTGTGATTTTTTTGATGTTGCAGGTATTATTATGCAAGGAAGATTTGGAAGTTCAACTATGAGTGTAGCAACTTTACATGCTATTTACAAACTAATAAAAGATTATGATAAAGATGAGAAATATAATGGAAAATAAAAAGCTTTACAATACTATGGGAAGTGAAGTAGCAGAAGGTTTTACTTGCAAACCTAAAAAATTTGATGCAAATAAACCTATTATGCATTTTAAAACTCAACTTTTTATTTGTGATGATGAAAGATGTGGGAAAGCACATAAAGATGAAAATATAGCTGCCACATTAAGAGAAGTAATAAAACAGTTAAATCTAGCAAAAGGTGAAGATAGGATTAAAATAGTTAGAACAGGCTGTTTTGGTGCATGCAGATTTAGAAGTGTTGCAAATATTTATGAAAATACAAGAATCAATGGAAATAGTAAAAACAATGGAATTTGGCTTAAAAATATTCATAGATATGATATTGAAAAATGGAAGAGACTTTTTAAAGCATTAAAAGAGAATATCTCTTTAGATGAAATAGAAGAGTTTGAACAAGTACCTATGAGTGATCCAAGTTTTTATAAATAATGAAAGAGTTAAGAAAAGGTTATACAACAGGTACACATACTGTTGCTGCATTTAGAAGTTGCTTAGATACTTTTTTAGCAATAAATGAGTCTTGTACAACAAAAACTAATAAAATAGATAATGATGATTTAGATGTAACAAAAGGGTGTGAGATAGTTGTATCTTTAGATTTTAATAAAGATAATTTTTTATTAAATCCTACTTTTCAAAAACCACAAACTTTTCAAAGTGGTTCTAATTATTTAGAAATTTATGCAGGATTAGGAGTTGGTGTAGTCACAAAAAAAGGACTTAAAATTCCCCCTTCATATCCTGCAATAAATCCAGCACCCCTTGAAGCAATAAAAGAATATTTTAAAATAAAGACAAAAAAAGTACAAAACTTGCATTTAAAATGTTGTATTAGTGTAACAAATGGTCAAGAAATAGCAAAACAGACAGCAAATAGCAAAGTTGGGGTGTTAGAAGGGATTTCCATACTGGGAACAACAGGAATTGTAAAGCCTGTTTCAAGTTCAGCTTATATTGATTCAGTGAAAACAGAAATTGAGTTTGCAATACAAAATGGATATAAAACTCTATATTTTACTTTAGGAAACTCAGCTTTTAATACAGCTTGCAAAAAAAGCGATAAAGAAGCTATTATTGAAATAGGAAATTTTGTATATGACTCTATAGAACTTGCTGTAAAATTAAAAGCAAAAGAAGTGATATTTTTATGTGGTATAGGAAAAATGACAAAGGTTTATCAAGGTTTTAAAAATACCCATAATAGATTTGGAGTAATAGATTTTTCTAAACTACAAGAAGATATAAAAAAGAATTTAAAATATGAAGTTGATATTGAAGCAACACTAACTGTAAAAGGTATCTCACAAGAGTTACAAAAAGTTGGTTTATTAGATGAGTTTTATAAAATGATTACAGAAGAATCAAATAAAAAAATAAAACAATGGTTTAATACTTCAAATGTAAAAGCCATAATATTAGAAGAAAAAGAGGTTTTAGGATGGTAACAATAGCTGGAAATGGAATGGGAGATTATGATTTTTCAAATTTGGAAATAGACTTTTGTAAATTTGATAAGATTATTTGTGATGTAAATTTTAAAGAAAACGCAAAAAATATCCTAAAACTAAAGTATAAAGAAGCAAAAGAGTATATTTTAAAAAACTATAAAAATGAAAATATTTTATATGTAGTTACAGGCTCACCTTTATTTTTTAGTGCAGGAACTATTTTAGCAAAAGCTTTACCTAAAGAGTATGTAAAACTTATAAATAATATCTCTTGTAAAACTTATTTACTTGAAAAATTATTTATTAGTGAAAATGATGTAGAAATAGTATCTTTACATGGAAAAAAAGATTTTGATTTATCAAAGTTTTTACAAAATACTTATACTTTTGTAGTTTGTGATAGTTTTTCTATACAAAGATTAAAAGAAGCACTTAAATACTTTAAAAGTGAGTTTATTAGTACAACTTTGGGTTATAAATTAGGCTTTAAAGATGAAATTATAAAAAATATAGAACTTTTATCTTTTGATGAAAACTCTTTAGATTTAACTGCACCTTTTGTGCTTTTAATAAAAAAAGAGTTTAACCCCACACCTTTAATAAGTGAAGATTGCGAATTTGAAACTCAAAGGGGAATGATTACCAAAAAATATAAAAGACAATTAACTTTGCAAAATCTTGATTTAAAACCAAATGATTTATTATGGGATATAGGAGCAGGAAGTGGAAGTTGCTCTATTGAAGCTTATAAAAGATATAAAGTAAAAACTACACTTTTTGAAAAAAATGAACAAAGAGTCGAGTTTATAAAACAAAATCTAACAAATCATTATGTGGTTGATACAAAATTATTTATTGGTGAAGCCCAAGAGTTTTTTGAAAAACTTGAAGAAAAACCAAATAAAATTTTCTTAGGTGGTGGTGGAGTTGAAGTTATAAAAAAACTTCCATTTTTATATGAGAAACTAGATGAAAATGGCATTATACTTATAAATGCAATTACACTTAAACACTTAAACTTAATGCTTACAACTTTAAATAATGCAAATATACAGTATGAAATACATTCTCTTTCATTAACAACATATAAAGGAAATTTAGATTTAGTAGAACCAGAAAGACAACTATTTCAAATAAAAATTAAAAAAGAAACTAAGTAAAGGATTTTAAAAGATGGTATATTTTGTAGGTGCTGGGTGTGGAGACCCCCAATTAGTAACAGTAAAAGCTCAAAAAATTTTACAAAATGCAGATGCAGTGCTTTATACAGGCTCTCTTGTACCCAAAGAAGTTTTATCTTGGTGTAAAGAAGAAGCAATTATACAAGATTCACAAAGTATGAAATATAAAGAAATTTTTGAATTTTTAAAAAAATATAAAGATAAAATAGTAGCAAGGGTACATACAGGTGACCCTTCAATTTACTCAACAATAGCAAAACAAATAGAGTTTTTGCAACAAGAAAATATAAAATATGAAGTAATTCCAGGAATTACCGCAGCTTTTGGAGCAGCTGCTAGTTTAGGAATAGAATATACAATTCCAGGAGTTTCACAAACTATTATTTTATCAAGAGTTGAAGGGAAAACTCCAAATCCAGAAAATTTAGAAAATATTTTAGCTTGTAAAAACTCTTCTTTGGTTTTTTATCTTTCAATTTTACTTTTAAAAAAATTAAAGAAAAAAGCTTTACAGATGGGATATAGTCCTGATACTCCTTGTTGGGTAGTAGAAAAAGCAACTTGGAATGATGAAGCGATTTATAAAGGAACTATTAGTGATATTGAACAAAAAGTTTCTCATATAAAAGGAGTAGCATTAATATTATTTGGAGATTTTTTAAAACAAGAAGAGACGCAAGAATCACATTTATATGTAAAACCTTTGCAAAAAGAGTTAAAAGGAAATGATATTGAGTAAATTAAAAATAGCAATTGTTTCTATAAATCAACCAAGTTTAGACTCAGCTTGTAAACTTTTAAACTATTTAGAAGAGTTTGAAGTGGATATTTATGCAAAAGAAGGGTTAAATCATAATTTAGACAAGCTAATAACTTATGAAAAAATAGATACAGTTTTAGAAGATGGATGGAAAAAATATGATGCATTTATTTGTATTTTAGCTATGGGGATAGTTGTAAGAAAAATTGCCCCACTATTACAAAGTAAAGCAAGCGATCCAGCAATTATAGTTATGAGTATGGATTTACTAAAAATAATTCCTTTATTAAGCGGTCATATTGGTGGAGCAAATGAGTTAAGTGAAATAATTGCTTCAAGAATAGAAGGTTGTATAAACTTTGTATCAACAGCAACAGACCAAACAAATACTTTTGCTTTTGATATTTTTGCTAAAAAAAACAATCTACAAATAGAAAATCTTCACTGTTTAGCAAAAATTTCAAACTCTTTATTAAATAAAAAAGAGGTTGAAGTAAAGACTTATGAAGGAATATTTAATCAAATTCCAAATAAAAGCAATTTAAAATTAGTAGAAACTCAAAGTAGTGAATTATGCGTAAATATCACTCCTTTTAGTGATGAGAATCTAACTTTAAAACCAAAGGTTTACTTAGGAATTGGTTGTAATAAAGCAACAATACTAGAAGAAATAGAAGAGGCTTTTTTACAATTTTTAGAAAAATATAATTTAAAACTAGAACAAATAGCAAATATAGCCTCTTTTAAAGCCAAAGAGAATGAACAAGGGCTTTTAAACTTTGCTTTAAAATATAACTTTGAAATAAAGTTTTTTAATGAAGAAGAGATAAACTCTTTGCAAAAAGAGTTTTCAACTTCACAAGCAACAAAGTTTTTTAATATAAAAGGTGTAGCAGAACCTTCATCTATTTTAGTTTCAAAATATAAAGAATTAATTATAAAAAAAGAAGTTTTCAATAAAAAAATTACAATAGCAGGAGCAGTATAAATGGCAAAAAGATTATATATCGTAAGTTCAGGTGCAGGTGGAACAAGTTATATTACACCAGAAGCAAAAAAAGCAATAGAGAATAGTGAAGTAATAGTAGCATATAGTAAATATGCAAGGGAATTAAAAGAGTTAATAGAAGGAAAAGAGATTTTTACTTCAGGGATGACACATGAAATAGAAAGATGTAACCAAGCAATACAGTATGCAAAAGAAGGTAAAACAACTTCAATTATCTCAAATGGAGATACAAATGTATATGGAATGGCAACACTTATAGTTGAAATTATGGATGAAAAAAACTTATGGGATGAAATAGAACTTATCTCTCTTCCAGGGGTTACTTCATTTTTAGCAGCAGCAAGTAAAGTAGGAGCACCTGTATCTCAAGATTTTGCTATTATCTCTTTATCTGATAGATTAACAGATATAAATTTAATTGATAAAAGAGTAAAAGCAGCTTTAGATTGTGATTTTATTATGGGAATATATAATCCAAAATCTAAAAAAAGAATTAAACCATATGAAAATTTCTTAAAAGCTTTAGAAAATGGTTATGAAAATAGAATTGCAATAATAGCTACTCATGTGGGAAGAGAAGAAAAAGAGAAAATTACAATAACAACTGCACAAGATTTAATTACACAAGGTATTGAGCACGAAGCAGTATGTATGTCAACATTGATTATTATTTGTAACTCAAATACAAAACTTACTAAAAATGGTTTGGTTTTAACACCAAGGGGTTATTTAAATAAATATGATTTACAAGGAGAGATAAAAGCTTAAAGCTTTTATCTTTTAAATATGACAACTTAAGATAGTTTTATTTGGATCTACTATATATTCATACCCTAAATAAGCTATATAAACTCCAAATCCTATTACTACTAATGAAGCGATTTTTATAATAGTGCTTCTTAAAGCAGTTTGTTTAAAAATAGAGACAAAAAAACCTAAAGAAAAAAGTGCAGGTAAAGTACTTAATCCAAAAATTAACATTACAAAAGCACCCCATAAAGGACTTCCTGTACTAGCAGCAGTTATCGCAAAAACATATACAAAACCACAAGGTAAAAGTCCATTTAACATTCCAAGTAAATAAAAACTTAATAAAGAATCAGAACCTATTAAAGCTTTAAAACTTTTTTGATACCAAGGCGATTTTGAAACCGAGTGTTCTAAGTTTGTTAGAAATTTAATTTTACCACTTAAAGAAAGTCCTACTAAAACCATAAGAGTTCCTGTAGTTAAAAGCAAAATACCACTTGTAAAATTATCAAAAGTAACTACTCCACCCACATATCCAAAAATAAATCCTAATATTACATAAGTAGTGATTCTTCCAAAAGAGTAAAGAATATGAGAAAGAGCTTGAAGTTGCTTACTCCAACCACTTTTAACTTTTGTACTTGAATAAGCAACCACAATTCCACCACACATTCCAACACAGTGTCCAAAGGAACCTAAAAAAGCTATTGTAATAATTGTTATAATACTAACTGTTTCCATTATTTACCTAATAGTTTTTGTTTTACATAAGGATCTGTTAAATTTTCACCTCTTTGCATATATAAAATCACTTGATTAAAGTCTATAAACCCCTCTTGTTTAGCTTCATATGCTCCAAAACCATAAGACATAGGAGTTTTTGCAATTCTACTATACCAAGCAGTTTTTCCATCTATATACTTATTTGTATCATGTGAATATACCCAAATAACAGCTTGTTCTTTAAAATCAATTTTTTCTAACCATAAAACCATACAACCAACATCATCAAAAAACCAAGTTTTACCCTCAGGAGAGATAACCTGAGCTGAATTTTCCTTTGAAGTAATTGTCATACCACATTGTGTATCTTGAAAATGGTTTAAAGTAATATCCACAGGAACTTTTGCATTATTTCCCGTATGAATAACAACCATCTTTTTTTGATTTGACATTGATAAAAAGATTGTTATAACTATTGCAATTACGATAAATATCATAACTATTGGTATAAGTTTTTTCATTATAAAAATACTCCATTTTTTAAATAATATATTACTACATATAAAGTGCAGATAAAAACAAAGATTGTATTAAATATTGTAGAATATTTAAAAGTATAAGCCAACTGTTTTTTAAGTAGAAATTTTAGCACAAAGGAACTTATTGCATAAAATACTCCTAAAAATAACATTGACCATAATAAATATCCTATATAGTAATACTCTTTTTGAAGCATACAAAAAGGACACTTATGTGTAGGTAATTGATAAATATATGTTCCAAAAAACTCCACAACAGATATATAAGCAAGATATAAAAAGATAATATTTACAATAAAAGTAATAAAGGCTTGTTTTGAAATATTTGCCATAATTATTAAAAGATAAAATAAATAAAAAAGTATTATAAGTTTTGTTGTATCTAAACCAAAAGGTAAAGAGTTACTTCCTTGTACTCCAAAGATAACAGAACAACATAAAACTATCTGCTCTAAAGAGATATTTGTAAAATATAAAATATCTAAAATATACTCAATTGCCACAAGAATAAAAATAAATATAAAAAAATATAACTTTGTTTTTATATAAGGATAATCTTTTTGTTTTAAATCTTCATTATTTATAATAATCCATATTGAGTTAAAAAATACAATAAATATCTTTAAGGCTAAAAGTTTTACTCCATATTCATTTGCACTAATTACTCCAGCAGCACACATAGCCCCTGGAACTATATTTGATAGATTATCTATAACATAAGCAAAATAGGGAATAAGCGCTATTTTTACCACTAAAGCAAAAAAGATTATAAGCATTACTAAATAGGATTTTTTTTCTAATTTATACTGTTTTGGTAAAGTTGAGTTAAAATTCCAGTTTTTTAAAATATCAAATACCCAAAAAATAGCAAAAAACTGAAGAACTACTAGGATAGTTTGAGAAACTAAATAGATTATAACTTCATTTGAAAGTAAAACTTCATTAAACATTAGATAAGTTTTCCATTTTGCATATTTATTACTTTTGAAATCACCCTACTTTGCTCAAAAATAGAGTCATGTGTAGCAATAACTACAGTTTTTCCTAAAGCTTTAAAACTCTCTAAAGCTTCTAAAAATTTCAAAGAATTATCTTTATCCAAATTGGCAGTTGGTTCATCAAAAAGTAAAATATTTGCATCACAAACTAAAGCTCTTGCTATTGCTACTCTTTGTTTTTCTCCACCACTTAAATTTGAAACTAATTCCTCTTTTTTATGTACTATATTTGCAATTTCCAAAGCTTTTAAAACTTTTTGCTCTATTTGTTTTGTATTTAGATTTTGTACAATTAAAGGAGTCATCACATTTTGATAAACATTTAGTGAAGATATAAGATTAAAGTCTTGAAAAACATACCCTATTTTTTTATTTCTAAAAAAAGAAGCATGCAAATCAGGAAGTTTTGCTATATGTTCATTATCTACTATTATATCCCCACTTGTAGGTTTTTGTAAGCTTGATATTATTGATAATAAAGTTGATTTTCCACTTCCACTTATACCTTTTAAAAGTACAATTTCCTCTTTTTTTATCTCTAAATTTATATCTTGTAAAGCTATAAACTCATTTTTTTTATTTTGATTAAAAATTTTATAAAGGTTTTTAATTTTTATCATTTTATACTCTTTATTACATCAATTGTTGCTATTTTCCAAACAGGAAATAAAACCACACATAAAAAAGGCACTATATAAAAAATAAATAGTGTAATTATAGAACCAATTGAAATATAAGGTGTAAGTTCATAAGAGATTTCTAAATTTGAATAGCCTAAAAAAATATTTATTAAAAATGGTGCTTTTGCTATAAAAATATATAAAAAAGCTAAAATTACTCCAAAACTAAAAGAGAAAAAAGCAACTAAAAAGTTTTCAAATACTTTTAATTTTAAAATATCTTTTATACTCCATCCCACTGCTTTTAGTATGGCTATTTCTTTTTTATCACTTGAATTTATCATTGAATATCTTTGATAAAGTACAAGTAAAAAAGTTATAATTGATACAATATATAAAATTAGAAAAATACCTGTTTTATAACTAAAAAGATTTAAATAGTAAGATTTTATCTCATCTTTTGAAATAACTCTTAAATTATCCTCTTTTAAAATCAATTCAACTTTAGCATTTGGTCTTTCTAAGTCATTTGGAACATTTAAAGCAATATCTGTAGCTTTATATTCACCAACACCTAAAATAATCTTAGCCAACTCTTTTGGCATAATAATCATATCATTTGAAAGTAAAGAAGTAGTATCATCTAAACTATCATAAATTTCAATTTCAAGTGATTCATTT
Organism: Malaciobacter mytili LMG 24559; assembly: GCF_003346775.1. Lineage (NCBI taxonomy): Bacteria > Pseudomonadati > Campylobacterota > Epsilonproteobacteria > Campylobacterales > Arcobacteraceae > Malaciobacter > Malaciobacter mytili. Next base: position 1,541,870 of record NZ_CP031219.1, read on the forward strand.
AAAGGTGTAGTAAAAATATAACTTTTAAAATATTTATATTTATCAAAAAGTTTTTTAACTCCACTCCCAATAATCATATACTCTTTTTCTAAAAACTTTTCCATATTAAGTTTTTTTGTTAAAGAGAGTAGAGTTTTACTATTTTGCTCTTCAAAAAAATCCACACCAACAATAGTAAAACTCTGCTTTAAAGGTTTAAAATAGTATTTCCCATAAACTCTAGTTGTTACATTACTAACACCTAAAACTGACTCTATTTTTTCAACCATTGAAATATCAATATCCACAACCTGCCCTGCTTTCATCTTTTGCACAATAAAATCAGGTTGTGAATTAATAGTAGCTAAAATATCTTTTGAAATAGAATTGGAAATAAACATCACTGAAGTTAAAATAAAAACTAAAAGCGTTGAAATTATAAAAATAGCAATATGCTTGCTTCTGTGGGTAAAAAGTAATAAAAATAAAAAATTATAAAAAGATTTATTTAGCATAGATAAAATCCATATGGTTAGTATTTTTATGAAATAAAAAAGCTCTATTTTGAAGTTGTGTATTATTTTCGTTATAACCATTTGAAAAAGAGATATTTAAACTCTTTGTAGAAATAACTAAATTATTTAATTTTATATATTTTTCTTGTTTATTATAGCTATATGAATAATAAAAAATAAAAAGAAAGCTTATAAAAATTGTAAAAAATATCGTAAAAAAAGTTTTTAAAATCATTGTAATATATTATTTAAAGTTTAGTAAAAAAAAGCTTCACTTTCTAAGTGAAGCTAACCTGATATATAAAAAATTCGCAAGATTTAAAATTAGTTAGGAGACTTTGAACCTTGACTTATAGCAAAATTATAATTTCTATTTGTTAAGTATGTGTTAATTTTATTTTTTAACCTAGATTTTGTACAGAAAATCTTATAATAAGTTAAATTTTTTTAAAGAGACTATAAAATGAGATTAATTATGTTTGATATGGATGGAACTTTAGTAAATAGTTCTAAAGCCATTACAAATACTATAAACTATGTAAGAGAAAATATAGGATTAACAAGACTTGAAGATAAATTTATCTTAGAAAAAGTAAATGATCCAAGTATTAACTCAGCAGAATTTTTTTATGGAACACCTGATTTTACAGATGAACAAGTATTTTTATTTGAAGAGTATTATAATGAACATTGTTTAACAGATTTAGAACTATATGATGGTATAGCAAAACTAATTGATGATTTAAAAAGTGATTTTGTTTTAGCTGTTGCAACAAATGCAAACTCACAATATGCAAAAAAGATGTTAGACCATGTGGGAATAGGAAGTTATTTCCCTACTATTTTAGGCTATGATAGTGTAGTAAATCCAAAACCACATCCTGAAATGGTAAATAAAATTTTAGATAAACATAATATATTAAATATAAATGCTCAACTTATTGGAGATAGTCATAAAGATATTATGGCTGCAACTAAAGCTGGTGTTGATTCTGTTTTAGTAAATTGGGGTTTTACTGACCATAAAGAAGATGCAATAGAGACTATACAAGAGCTAGAATATCGTATTCAACAAAAGTTTAGATAAAAATTTTTTATCTAAACTTCTACTTTAACTTAAAAATAAAAACTAATCAAAAATAATTATTATTTTTTCTTTTGAAACACAAAATGATACTTTTCTGATACCTTCTTTATATATAATCCAAAAAAAATTTTAACACTTTTAGATTATTTATCTAAAAGTCATCTTTTGGGAGGGATTAAGATATATGAATTATCTGAAAAAATCAGTAATTAGGAAAATAGTTTTTGTATCTATTATTTCAATAATAATATCAATGAGTATATTAACTTATTTAATAGTAGATAATACATTTAAAGCAATGAAAGAGAGCAATGAAAATACAATTTATAAAGAGATTTCTTTATTAATAGAAAATATTAATACTTTTAATAAAGTAGCTAAAACAGATGCAACAAAAATGGGTGATATATTTGTTGATATGTTAGGTGAAATAGAAGTTGATAAAAATGAAAAAGTTATAGTTGGAAATATAAACACACCAATTATTACTATTAATAAAGAAATTCTAAATCTTAACTTTAAACTTGTTGATAAATTTACTGAAATTACAAAAGGTTCAGTTGCAACAATATTTGTTAGAGATGGTGATGAATTTATAAGAATTAGCACTAGTTTAAAAAAAGAAGATGGAACTAGAGCTATAGGTACTAAATTAAATAAAAATCATCCTGGATATAAAAATGTAATAGAAGGAAAAGAGTATTTAGGAAAAGCTACTTTATTTGGAAAAAATTATATGACTAAATATATTCCAATTAAAAAAGATGGCGAAGTTATTGCCATAGCTTTTATAGGTTCTGATATTACAAATGATTTAAAAGAATTAACAGATACTATTAGTAGTAAACAAATTGGTCAAACAGGATATTACTATATTATAAATTCTAAAGAAGGTAATAAATATGCAGAATTTTTAGTACATCCAACATTAAAAGGAAAATCTGGATTAACTCTTACAGATGAAAAAGGATTTTCCTTTGTAAAAGAGATGTTAAAAAATAAAGATGGAATATTAAATTACTATTGGAAAGGCTTTGAAAAATTTGTAGTATATAAAAGTTTTGAAGAGTGGCATTGGTTAGTAGTTGGAGGAGTTGATTCTCACGAAATATTAGATAAAGCCAATAAAATTATGTATATGACAATTTTATTAGCAATTTTAACTTTAGTTTTTATTTCTTTTGCAATTTTTATTACTCTAAAAATTTCATTAGGCTCTTTAAATAAAATTAAAGATGGTTTACTTTCATTTTTTGATTATTTAAATAGAAAATCAGATACAGTTGAAAAAATAGCTGTAAATAGCGAAGATGAGTTTGGTATTATGGCAGCTGTTATAAATGAAAATATAGAAAAAACTCAAAAAAGTATTGAAGAAGATAGAAAACTTATTGATGAAACAATCACTGTTTTAGGAGAATTTGAGCAAGGAGATTTATGTCAAAGATTAAATCTTAGTGTTAATAATCCTGCTTTAATGGAATTAAAATCAGTATTAAATAAAATGGCAGATAATTTAGAAAATAATATTGACAATGTTTTAAATATCTTAGAACAATATAGTAACTATAACTACTTAAATAAAATACCTACTAAAGATTTAAAAGAGCATTTATTAAAACTTGCAAGTGGAGTAAATGAATTAGGAACTTCTATTACTTCAATGTTAATTGAAAATAAAGCAAATGGATTAACACTTGATGAAAGTTCTAATATATTATTAGAAAATGTTGATAAATTAAATGATAGTTCAACAGAAGCTGCTTCAAGTTTAGAAGAAACAGCAGCAGCCTTAGAAGAAATAACAAGTAATATTAGACATAATACAGAAAATATAGCAAAAATGGCTCAGTTTTCAAGTGAAGTTAATAAATCAGCAACACAAGGTGAAGCTTTAGCAAATCAAACAACAAATGCAATGGAAGATATAAATACTCAAGTAACAGCTATAAATGATGCAATTATAGTAATTGATCAAATTGCCTTTCAAACAAATATTTTATCACTTAATGCTGCTGTTGAAGCAGCAACTGCAGGAGAAGCTGGTAAAGGATTTGCAGTAGTTGCACAAGAAGTAAGAAATCTAGCTTCAAGAAGTGCAGAAGCAGCAAAAGAGATAAAAGCTTTAGTTGAAAATGCTACATTAAAAGCAAATGAAGGTAAAAATATTGCTTCAAATATGATAAATGGTTATAAACTATTAAATGAAAATATCTCTCATACTACAGGTCTTATTTCAGATATTGAAAATGCTTCAAAAGAACAACTATTAGGAATTGAGCAAATTAATGACGCTGTAAATCAACTAGACCAGCAAACTCAAAAAAATGCAATGGTTGCTTCTGAAGCACATGATATTGCTGTATTAACAGATGAAATTGCAAAATTAGTTGTAAGTAATGCAAATGCAAAAGAATTTGATGGGAAAAATAGTGTAAGAGCAAAAGAGATAAAAAGAAAAAACAACCATACATCTCAAATAAAAAATGAACCAGATAAAAAAATCAATTATCAAACATTTAAAGATAAAAATGAAGGAGAATGGGAGAGTTTTTAACTTAACTCTCCTTAAATATATAAATGATAGAAAAAATTCATAAGCTTAAAGTTGGTACAAAAATTATACTACCCATAATAATAATTCTTCTTTTTGGAAATATTTTTATGAATTATAGTTCTAGTTCAAAAATGGAAGAAGTAATAAAAACAAACTCTTTAGACTCAATGAATATGCTAACTGGTTCGATTTTTTTAACCCTTAGAAATGCTATGAATAGTGGTGATCCAGAGATAATTAAAAAAGCTGAAGAGGATAGTAGAGAGTTTATAAAAGGTTTAAAAACTTTAAATGTACATAAAAGTAAAAATACTATAGAGATGTACTCTCCCCAAGAAAAATTTACTACAGATGAAAAAGTTTTAGAAGTTTTCAATTCTAAAGAAGAGTTAGTTTTAAATAGATATGATGAAAATGCTTCTCATCTTATGAGAGTATTAAAACCAATGATTGCTTCAAATGAATGTCTTCTCTGCCATAATAATCAAAAAGTTGGTGATGTAATTGGGGTAATAGAACTAGAATTTAATTTAGACAATGCAGATAAAATGATAGAAGATTCTACTTTTTTTCTTTTTACTATTTCTATAATAATCATTGTAATTACTCTTATTTCTGTTTTAATTGTTGTAAAAAAAGTAACTTCTCCTTTAAAAATCTTACAAAAAGAGTTAAATATCTTCTTTGATTTTATTTTACAAAAAACTAATAATATAAAACCTTTTCAAGTTGATTCAAAAGATGAAATCGGTCAAATGGTAACTTCAATAAATAATAGTATTGAAGAGATTGTTATTGGCATAAAAAAAGACCAAGAAGCAATAGAAGAAATTTCTGATATTTGTAAAAAAGCTTCATTGGGAGAAATAAATGTACAAATTATGAAAAAAGCAAATAACCAATCAATCAATAATCTAATAACTATTATAAATAGTCTGCTTTCTGCTTTACAGTACAATGTTAGTAGAGTATTAATCACTTTAGAAAATTATAGTAAAGATGATTTTAAAGCAAGAATTACTTCAAAAGGTAAAACACAAGGTGAAATAAAAGTACTTTTTGAACAAGTAAATCATTTAGGTGAAACTTTAGTTAAATTAAGTAGTCAAAATTTAAAAAATGGTCTTGCTTTACAAAATAAAGCAGAAGAGTTTGCTTTAAATGTTAATACTTTAACACAATCATCAAATAATCAAAAAATCTCCCTAGAAGAAGCTTCAAAAAATTTAAATTTTGTTTTAAATAAAACAGATGAAACTACTTACAATGCTAAAAAGATGGAAGAATATGCAAAATCTATGATTAAAGTTTCTAAAGCAGGAGAAGAGCTTACAAATAAAACAACATATTCTATTGATGAAATAAGTGGAAAAGTTAATAATATAAGTGAAGCTGTAGAAATAATAGATCATATTGCATTTCAAACAAATATTCTAAGCTTAAATGCAGCAGTTGAAGCTGCAACTGCAGGTGAAGCAGGACGAGGATTTGCAGTAGTTGCACAAGAAGTAAGAAATCTAGCTTCAAGAAGTGCAGAAGCTGCAAAAGAGATAAAAAACTTAGTAGAAGATGCAATAAATCAGGCAAATATTGGGAAAAATATTGCTAATCAAATGAAAGATGAATATATTGTATTAAGTGAAAATATTCAACATACAACAGAACTTATAAATCAAGTAACAGAAGATTCAAAAGAACAAAATATAAATATAGCAAATATAAATTCTATGATTGAAGAGATTAATGAAGAAACAAAAAATAATGCCTTAATAGCTAATAAAACAAATCAAATAGCAATTGAAGCTAAAAATATTGCTGAAAGAATAGTTTTTGATGCTAGTGATAAAAAATAAGTTGGAGAAAATATGACTATTAAAGAATCTTGTAAAAATAGAATAAAACCCAAACTTTTAAGGGAAATGAAAACAGAAGCTTTACTGGTTTTTATAAGAACAACACTTGAAGAATTTTTTCTTCAAGTTGAACAAGGAAAGATAAAATTTACCCTTGGAACAAAACAAAACAATGAGATAATTGCATCAAATCTTAGAATTTTATTATCACACTTGCAAGAATGTGTGGTAAGTTCAGCATACTTAAGAAGTTTAATTGCCTCAGCTCCTAAAAATGCCATGCTAAAAGCAATTGCTAAAAAAGAAGAACCCTTAATGGTTTATTATGATAGTTTGGTAAAAGCTATTGAAGCAAATCTTGAAAATGGTCAAGAGTGGATGCCAGAACTTGTGGTAATTTGCCTACTTAGTGAGTGGATTATTGAAGAAGAAAAATCAACTTTTTTATATCCTTTTTTAATAGATATAAACTACTTAGAACTAATAGATATTTATGATAAATCAAAAGTAGATTTAGAAGAAAACAAAAGAAAAATTATAATGAATATGTATAAAGTATCTTCAAATCTAATAGAAAAACTAAAAAACTCAACTTATAAAATAAATACAAAAAGAATAAAAAAGAAAAGGAGAAAAAATGCAAGAAATTAAAACTTCAAAATTTTTCCCTATTGCAAAAGAGACTTTGAAATATGGCGAAAAATATCCATACAGTATTTATAGAAGAGTTGATGAAAGAATTTTTTCTTTACTTTTACAAAAAAATGAAATTTTTAAAAAAAGTACACAATGCTTTATGGTTGATGAAAACAATACTAAACTTTATGTAAAAGATGATGATAAACAATATTATCAATTATATATTCAAAATCATATAAGAGAGTTACTTGAAGATGAGAAGATTAATATAGATGTAAAAGCAACTTTTATAAAAGAAATCGCTTCTGAGACAATGAACGACCTATTTGAAAGTGATGTCAATTGTGAAAACCTATCAAAAATCAATAATATTATTGATACTACTGTAAAACTAATTTTAACAGAAAAAAATGCAATGTATTCTATGTTAAAAGTTACTTCATATGATTATTATACATATACACACTGTATTGATGTGGCAACATATGCTATTGGATTTGGAACTTATTTAAATTTATCAAAAGAGCAATTAGAACTCTTAGGGAGAGCAGCTATGCTTCATGATATAGGAAAGAAAAAAATTCCTCATAGTATTATTACAAAAAATGGAAAATTAACAAAAGAGGAGTTTGAAATAGTAAAAAGCCACCCTACTTTTAGTGTGGAAGTTCTAAAAGAAAGTGGTGAGTCAAATGAACTACTTTTAAAACTAATTGAACAACACCATGAAAAATGTGATGGAACAGGTTATCCTAAAGGCTTAAAAGAGCAAGAGATAGAAGTTTTAGCAAAAATTATCTCTGTTTGTGATGTTTTTAATGCTTTAACAACTAGACGAACATATAAAGATAGAATGAGTTCTTATGAAGCCTTTAAAATTATGAATAATGAGATGAAAAACCATTTATGCGCATTAACACTAAGAAACTTTATCTGTTTTATGGGTTGTAATAAGGATTTAACATAATATTAGATATTTTAATAATTATTATAATTTTAAGTTTAATATTTTCATTTCGTAAAAAAGCTTTTTTCAAGAAAAATAATAAAATTGAATTTTCAGATAGGCTTGAAAAAATAAGAAAACAGAAAGGTTGAAATAAATTATTGCTTTTTTATATTAGTAAAAATAATTTTTATTAATATATTTTAAAAATAAGTAAAAAGTGAGTTATAAATTAAACTTATTTTAATTGATAAAAGTTATCATTATTGAAATTTTTAAAAGGAGAATTTCAATTAATGAGAGATATATCAATAAAATTTAAACTTTTAATCTCTTTTCTTTTAATTAGTATACTTGTACTTACAATTATAAGTTACAGTATCTATGGTATTTCAAAAGCTGCAAAAGGTTTTAAACAGTTTCAAAGCATATCATTTACAAGTGATATTGCTGATAATATTCAAACAAGTATGTTACTTACTAGAATGAGTGTAAAAGAGTATTTATACAATAGTAAAGAATATAATATGAGTGAGTTTAATAAATACTATAAAACTAGCGAAGATTTAGCAAAACAATTAGCTTCAAATCTTTCAAATGAAAAAGAAAAAGCCTTAGTAAAATCGCTTTTAGAAAATATTGAAGTATATAAAATAAACTTTTTTGAACTAGTTGATTATGAAGATGAAAAAAATAGAATTATTGAAAATAATCTAGTAATTAATGGTGCAAAAATAGAAAAACTTTTAGATGAAATTACAACTATTACAGAAAATGAAAATCAATTAAAACAATCATTACAAACTACAAAAGCTACAAAAAATCTTTTAATGGGTAGATTTTTTGCTTTAAAATATGTCTCATCAAATAATAAAAATGACAATTTTAAAGTAATTAAAGAGTTTGAAAAACTAGAAAAAGAACTTAAGTTGTTAAATTTACAAAATGAAGATTTAAAAACTAAACAAAAACAAACTCTTTATTTAATTAATGAGTATAAAAAAGGTTTAAATAAACTAATTTTTATAATTGATAATAAAAATAGTTTTGTAAAAGAGTTACATAGAGTTGGACCTCAAATTGCCAATTTAGCAGTAGAAATAAAAAATGAATTATCAACTTCACACAATATATTAAAAGAACAAATAGAAAATACAAATAACTCTTTAACTTATACTATTGAAATTATTTCAGCAATTATTTTAAGTATTATTATTTTACTTGCTATATATATTCCTAAAAATATAAATCATCAAATTTTAGAGTTTCAAGAAGGATTATTAAACTTTTTTAAATATCTAAATAGACAAACAAATACCGCTGAACTTTTAAAAAACAGTTCTAAAACAGAAATAGGACTTATGTCAAAAGTTGTAAATGAGAATATCTTAAAAACTAAAGCTTCAATAGAAGAAGATAGAAAAATCATAAATGAGACAGTTCAAGTTTTAAGTGAGTTCCAGCAAGGTGATTTATGCCAAAGAATAACTACAAAAGTTTCAAATCCTGCACTTAATCAGTTAAAAGAAGTATTAAATAATATGGGAGAGACTTTAGAAAATAATATTGAAAATATATTAGAAGTATTAGAACAGTTTTCAAAGTATAACTACTTAAATAAAGTAAATACAACTGGAATAAAAAAACATTTGGAAAAACTTGCAAATGGAGTAAATGAATTAGGTACTTCTATTACTTCAATGTTAATTGAAAATAAAGCAAATGGTTTAACTTTAGAAAATAGCTCTTCTATATTACTTCAAAATGTAGATACTTTAAATACAAGTGCAAATGAAGCTGCCACTTCACTAGAACAAACAGCAGCAGCCTTAGAAGAGATTACAGGAAATATTACACTTACAACTAATAAAATTTTACAAATAGATAGTTTAACAAAAGAGCTTACAAACTCTACAAATATTGGAGAAAATTTAGCTATAAAAACTACTTCATCAATGGAAGATATAAATGCTCAAGTAACGGCTATAAATGAAGCAATTACAGTTATTGATCAAATTGCCTTTCAAACAAATATTTTATCACTAAATGCAGCTGTTGAAGCTGCAACTGCAGGTGAAGCTGGGCGTGGATTTTCTGTTGTAGCACAAGAGGTTAGAAACCTTGCTTCAAGAAGTGCACAAGCTGCAAAAGAGATTAAAGAGTTAGTGGAAAATGCAACAATTAAAGCAAATGAAGGTAAAAATATAGCTTCTGATATGATAAATGGATATAACTCTTTAAAACAAAATATCAATCAAGCAACAGAACTTATTTATGATGTTTCAAATGCAAGTAAAGAACAAAAAATTGGAATCCTTCAAATAAATGATGCAATAAATAATCTTGATACTCAAACACAAAAAAATGCAACTACTGCTACACAAACACAAGAAGTTGCTATAAATACCTTAACTATTGCAAAAAAGATAGTTGAAAATGCAAATTCTAAAGAGTTTAAAGATAAAGATATTGTAAAAGCAAAAGAGTTTAAAAATATACAAAAAAATATTGAAACTAAAATATTAGATGATAAAACTTGGGAAAGCTTTTAAAATATAACCTAGAATTTTCTAGGTTATATAAGCTTATACTCCACAGGTAAAGTAATAATTAAGTCTTTTGGAACTTTAGGAAAAGATTTTGAAGCACTATTAATTGCTTCAATAGTCGATTTTTGCAAGAGTTTATGTCCTTGTAAAATAACTACCTCAGCAACTCCTCCCTCTTTTAGGATTTTAAATTTTACTTTTACAACTCCTTGAATATTAAATCTTTTAGCTCTTTTTGAATAAACTATATTTTCTTGAATTAATTTTCTAATTAGAAGTAAGTTTTTATCTATATAAACTTTTTCTTGATTTAAAGCTGGTTTTGAAACTATATTTTCTTTTTTAGTCTCCTTTAAAACCTCTTTTTTCTCTTCTGGTTGCTTTATTTGTTTTACAACTTCTTTTTTAATAGGCTCTTTTTTTAAAGGCTTTTTTTCTTCTTTTTTAACTTGTTTTTTAACTTGTTTTTTTATAGGTTCTTTTTTCTTTTGTATTTTAGGTTGTTCTTTTTTAACAACTTGTTCTTTTATAAGAGGTTGTTCTTTTTTAACAACTTGTTCTTTTATAAGAGGTTCTTCTTTTTTTACTTCTTCTTTAACAACTTTTTTTTCTTCTTTTATTTCTACATAATTTAAAGAGAGTTTTTTTGTATCTTCTTTTTCATTTACTATTATCTTTTTATCAAAAGAAAGAAAAGTAGCAATAGCAACTATATATAAAAATAAAGTTATAAAAAAAGAGTTAATATATCTTTTCATTTCTTAGTCACTATAGAGATATTTTCAAACTCATTGCGCTTTAACATATCAAGAACTTGCACAAAGCTATCAAATTTTGCTTCTTTATCACTTCTTATATGTATTGGAGTATCTTTTTTAAATTGTAAAATATGTTCTTGTATATTTTGCATATTTGTTATATTGTTATTACAATATACCTCTCCTGTTTTTTTAATCACTATAATTACTTCTTTATTAACTTTTAGATTATCTGCACTCTTTGCATTTGGCAAAGATACTGGAATAATACCTTTAGTAATAAACGTTGAAGTCATAAGTACAATAGCTAAAAGTACAAGTAAAACATCAATAAAAGGTATTACATTTATACTATCATACTTCTTTAGCTTCATATTCACTTTCCAATACTTCTGCATATCTACTTAGAATATTATAAAAAACCATAGAAATAATAGCTACCACAAGCCCAACTGCTGTCGCTTTTAAAGCAAGTGCTAGTGAAGCCATAATCTTCCCTGCTTCAATTTCTGCATTACTCATAGTCATAAAAGTAAGCATTATAGCAATAACTGTTCCAAGTAATCCTATATAAGGAGCATTAGAAGCTATTGTTCCTATAATAGTTAGATGTCTTGTTAAAGCTATATCCAAAGCTTTTTTATTTTTAAAACTGCTAACATCAAGCTTTTTATAAAATAATACTCTTTCTATAAAAAACCATACAGAGATAAAACTCATAAAAACCAATAGTGCAATTACTCCATAATCTACCAAATATTTTAAAACTTCAATATCCATTATTTAGCCTTTGTATGTTGTGTATGATTATGTTTATATACCCCATAAGTTTTAAATACATAACCCTTATAAAAATTAAGTCCCATATAAAAGATAATTAAACTTGCAGCAAAAGGAAAAGCAACTACTTTTAATACTCTTTTTGTTTCAAGTAACTTTAATCTTCCTATTAAGATAATAAATGCCCAAAGGTATCCTATATGATTAAAGATATTAAAAATATGTACCCATTTATCTTTTCTAGTAGCAAGAGGTTTTATATATTGCATATCTAAAGAAAATGCTTGAATAAAACCATTTACAATATTTGAAGCATAAGAATAAAAGAAAAACTCTGCAATATGAGAAAGCCCTCCTATTATAAAAAGTGGTGCAAAAGCATACCCTAAAGTATAAAAACTCTTTTCAAAAGGTAGTTTCATTATCTTTGAAGCTATATATATCCCCCCTACACTAAAAAGTAAAGAGAAAAAAACTGCATATAAAAAGGCAAAAAGACCTATAGTATCCACTAAGCCAAAGTTTATAAAACTTTCAAAATATCTTGCTGTTTTAACCCAAATAAACTCTTCTACTATTGCACTTCTTCCTAAAGCATGATGAAAACTCATAGTAATTGAAATAGCTGCTGTAAGAAGGATTAAAGTCCATACTTCAGCCTTATTAACTTTAAATTTACTAAATAAAGAAAAAGAAGGTTTTTTTACTTTAAAAGCAACTGCTTCACAAGCACTACTACAATCCATACATAAAGTACACTCTTCCATAGAGTTCTTTTTTGCAAAGCTAAAAGGTTTAAGATTATAACTACAAGCTTTTACACAATCAAAAGTTTTACAACTACTGCACTCTTGTGTATATGTTTCAAGTTTTGTAAAGCTTACTTTACTAAAAGCTCTTGTAACTGTTCCAATAGGACAAATAACTTTACAATAAGCCATTTCATCATATAAAAAATAAAAAACAATAGCTATTAAACTTAAAACTAAAAATAGTAAAGCAGTTGCAAAAGGTGTTTTATAAAAAGAAGGAAACATATAGTATATAAACCACCAACCAATAAAAAGTATAGTAATACCAATAGCTTTATTATTTAAAAAGTTTGGTATTTTCTTTTTTAATCCAAATTTAGTAATATACTTACCTATAAAACCATGGGGACAAATCCCACAAAAAATTCTTCCAAAAGTACTTAAAGTTACAACCATAAAAAAAGGCCAAAATAAAGACCAAAAAATTGCACTTGTAAAGATATTTTCACTGCTTTGATTATAAAAACCATAATATGTTGCATAAAAAAATAGTGAAAAAACCACTATTCTTAAAAGCCATAAAAACTTTTGATTTTTAAATAAAAATCCTAAAATTGGCATACCAAAAATATCTGTTTTATCTCTTTTTATAAAATTAACCATAAAAATCCTTAGAATTTATATGTATATGTAAGCATTGCTGTTCTTGGTGCTGCTACACTATATGTAATATCCGAATTTATATCTTTTGATACAGACATAGCATAGTGTTTATCAAAGATATTATTTATATTTAGTTGTATAGAGTGATTTTTTCTTTCATAGCCAAGCATTAAATCAGTTACAAACTTATATCCTTCATATTTTTGAGTATTTGCATTATCCATATAATAACTTCCCCAAGTTCTAGTTTGAACTCTTGATTTAAAACCTAAATAATTAAAAGTAGCAAATAAAGCATATTGATTTTTAGGAATATATGGAAGATAGTTTCCACTTCTATTTTGTGTTCCATCTTCTAAAAACTCTTTAAATTTAAATTTACTATATGTATATGAAGCACCTAAAGAGAAATTTTTATTAAAATTATATTGCCCCGAAAACTCAAAACCTCTTTTTTGTGTTTTTCCTGCATTTTGATAATATGTTGTATAGCCCTCTTTTGTAGCTGTTACTTCATCTTTTACATCATTTTGAAAAATAGCCATATCAAATAAGTAATCTTTACTTCTATTTTTTAGCCCTATTTCATAATTTATACTTCTAGTTTTTTTTAAGACACCTTTATTTTCTACTCTATTTGTTTTTAATTCACTATCTGTTGGAGCTTGGTTTGCACTTGCAATTGAAGCATAGATATTTGTATTAGCACTTAAAGCATAACTTACACCAAGTTTTGGAGAAAAAAGTGTATAAGTCTCATCTATTGAATACTCTCCATCCCCTTCATAATAAGTACCCTTTCCACCAAAAGGTAAGCCACTCCAATTATATTTTAAATACTCTGTTCCATCCACATCAAATTTAACCTTATCAACTCTTAGGGAAATATCCACTAAACTTTTATTTGTTGGGGCAAAACTCTCTTGTAAATATGCTCCATAAAGTGTTGAGGTTGAGTCTTCTTTATTTGCTAACTCTCCTTTTGCATCAGATAGAGTTTTATCTATATCAACTTTTATACCAGCAGTTGTTGTATAATCTTTATATGTATATTTTTTAGAGTTTTTAGAAACATCTTGTTTTGCAGTTACTCCTGCAACTAACATTGCACTATTTGAAAATAGTTTATGCTCATAATTTAACTCTAAATCAATTCCATATACACTATTGTCATCACTATCATTTATCATCGCAGTAACTGGATGAAAATGTTCCCAAGTATTAAAGTAAAATCTTGGCTTATATGTTATATTTCCAACTTTTTTTTCATATTTTGTATTGAAAAATAAAATTTCAGAGTTTCTTGCATTATGTTGCCAAGGAGAACTTGTATCTTCTTGTTTTCCACTTTTTTCAAACTCTTCAAACTCATCTTTTGTCATAGAAGTAGGAAGTTGCATATCTGATTTTGTATATGATAATTCACTTTCAAAAGTAGCTTCATCATCAAATAAGTACCCATATTTTAAACTTACTTGTTTAGACTCTACTTCATTATTATCTCTCCAAGAGTTATCATTTTTTGTTTTACTTGCATTTATTGCAATATAGTTATGTTCATCTAAAGCTTTTGAAACTCTAAGGTTTGCTAGAGAGCTACCATATGTTCCAAAGCCTAGTTTTATTCTATCTTTACCTTCATCAAATACAGATTTTGTAATAAGTTGTATTACACCTCCTGTTGCATTTGAAGAGAGAATTGAACCAGGTCCTTTTTGTACTTCAATAGCTTCAACATCTTGCATATCAATAAAATCAAATCTAGTAAAAGAGTCTGGATCTGTCATAGGAACTCCATCTTTTATAACCATTATCTCTCTAACACCAAATCTAGCTTTTAAACCTGCTCCTCTAATTATAAGCTTCGCAGAAGAACTATTTGAAGAACTCTCTACATTTACCCCTGCTGTTGTATTTAAAGCTTCAGAAATATTAATAATATTTTTATCATCTATTTCTTTGCTATCTACCACTGCTAAACTTTGAGAAACCTCTTTTGTAGCTCTTTGTACTTTAGTTGCTGTTACAGATAATTTATCTAATTCATACGAGTCATTTGCATAAGTTGTTGCACTAAAACATGCCAATAGATATAATGAATATCTAAATTTCATTCCCATTCCTTGATTATTTTTGGGAATTCTATTTTAGAAGTGTTAAATAAATGTTAATTTTTATTTTTAAGCATTTTGAAAGTATATTATTTAAGAACTTTTTTTAGATTTAGCTCTATTTTTGTTCCATCTTTTAAAGGTATGATATTTATAGTAATTTTATGTTTATCACAAAACTCTTTTACAATATTTAGTCCTAAACCAAAACCATTTGTAGAGCTATCTTCTTGAAAATATCTATCAAAAACATCAAAAAGATATTTTGTATCAATTGTTTTTCCACTATTTTCAAAACTTAAAATACTATCTTTAAACTCTATTTTTACAAAACCTTTTTCTTTATTATATTTTATTGCATTTGATAAAAGATTATCTATAACTTTTATAAACCCATTTATATCACTATTTATTAAAACATCACTTTTAATAGCTTTTTGGATTTCAATATCTTTTTTTATATCTTCAAATTTCTCCAAAGAATTTTGAACTATTTCATCTAAATAAAACTCTTTTTTATCAATATTATCTATCTCTTTTTTTATACTATATTCCATCTCTTCATATAGTTTTAGTAAATCTTTTGAAGCTTTTTGTATTCTTCCTAGTCTTTGCAAAGCCTTTTCATCTTCTATTTTTCTTTGAAGCATTTGAGTATTAAGTAAAATAGTTGAAACAGGGATATTTAACTCATGCAAAGTCTCTTTTACAGTTTTTTGTAAGTTTTCATCACTTTTAAATAGTGGTTGAAAAATAGGCTTACTTAAAAATAAATATAAAATTAAACCAAAGATAACTAAAGGTACTATAACAAAAATAAAGTTCTCTTGGTTTAAACCAAAATAACTAATAAATACGTAATTTAAAAATAAAATTAAAACCAATGTAAAGATAAATATAATTGATTGTGAGATTAAAAAGTCTTTTATTTTAGAATTCAATTTTATATCCAATCCCTTTTATATTTGTAATACTATCTTTTCCAAGAATTTTTTTAAGATTATTTATATAAACCCTAATAGAGCCTTCACTATACTCTTCGCTTACACTCCAAAGTTTTGAAATAATCATCTCTTTTGTAATAATAGACTCTTTATTTTCTAAAAACAACTCTAATAAAGACACAATTTTTATGGGAATATTTAAATCTTTTCCATCTTGATATACTCTTTTAGTAATAGGATTAAAAATCAAGTCTTCTTTTAACTTTATGCTCTCTATAACTTTACCACATCTTTTTAAAATAGATTTTATTCTTAAAAGAAGTTCATCTAAATCCACAGGCTTTTTTATATAGTCATCACAGCCACTTAAAAAGCCCTGCTCTAAAGTATCTTTATCTTTATAAGAAGTTAGAAAAATAGTAGCTGTTTCATCTCCACTTCCTCTTAACTCTTTTAATAATTCTAAACCATTTAATTTTGGAACATTTATATCCAACAAATATAAGTCATAATTATTATTATAGTTTAACTCTAAAGCCTCTTCTCCATCATTTGCAATATCAACCTCAAAGTTTTCCTCTTCTAAGAAGTCTTCTAAAGTTTGGGCAAAAAGTTCATCATCTTCTAAAATCAATATTTTATACATTTTCTCTTTCTTTATTAAAACTCTCTGAAATTTTATCCAAACAAGCCTTATTTAATAAAAATTAGTGTTATAATAAGGAAATAATCAATATTTCAGGACAATATATGGCGAAAAATTTACTCATAACTTTGAGTTTTATTCTTGTTGCATACTTTGTAATTTCCCATGAAAATGTAAAAATAATTTTAAGTGGGATAGCAATTTTTTTACTTGGTATGTATTTTATGGAAGATGGGTTTAAACTTTTTTCTGGAGGTGTTCTAGAAAAAATACTTCAAAGATTTACAAGTAATCTGCTAAAATCAATAACAACTGGATTTATAGCTACTTCAATTGTGCAAAGTTCATCTTTAATCTCAATTGTAGTAATCTCATTTTTATCAGTTGAATTATTAACTTTAGTTCAAGGTATAGGAATTATTTTTGGTTCAAACTTAGGAAGTACAACAACTGCTTGGATAATCTCAAGTTTAGGACTTAAAATAAAAATCTCTTTATATGCAATGCCTATGATTATCTTTGGGGTAATGCTTAGGTTTTTTAAAAACAATACTTATAAGGGATTAGGGAATGTACTTTTAGGTCTTGGTTTTATCTTTTTGGGTATTTCATATATGAAAGATGGATTTGATACTTTAAAAGACTCTATTGACTTAGCTTCATTTGCTATGGAGGGTATTTCTGGTCTTATTGTATATATCTTAATAGGTGCAATTGCAACAGTAATTATCCAATCTAGTGCTGCAACTATGGCTATTGTTATTACTGCTTTAAGTGCAGGAAATATTATCTATATCAATGCTTTAGCTTTAGCAATTGGTGCAAATGTTGGTACAACAGTAACAGCAATTGTAGGCTCACTTGCTTCAAATGAAAATGGTAAAAGATTGGCTTTTGCACATTTGGTTTTTAACTTAGTTACAGCTTTTATAGCAGTTATTTTTATCTACTCAATAAGTGATTTAGTAAATTATTTAGCTCCATTTTTTGGTATAGAGCCAGATAATTTTAGTATGAAACTTGCACTTTTTCACACAATTTTTAACCTTTTAGGGATTATTATTGTAGCACCATTTACATACTATCTTGTGGATATTTGTAATAAAGTAATTAAGAAAAAAGTATCAAAGCAATCTAAACCTAAATATCTTTTAGATTCAAATATCAAAATCCCAGATACTGCAATAATTTCAATAAAAAAAGAAGTAATTAATCTATATGAAAACTGCCAAAAAGCTATGCTTCATGCTTTAAATCTTCATACAACAAATCTTAAAACAAAAGAGGATTTAAAAGTACAAATAGCAAAAGAAGTTACAAAAATAGATACAAATATTGATGAAATATATCAATCTAACTTAAAAGAGTTATATAGTGAGATTATTAAGTATGCTTCATTTTCTCAAGAGCATATGTCTAGCTTTCAACATAAGCAAGTGGGAGATTTAAAAAGAAGTGCAACTTTAATTATTGAAGTTTTAAAAGATACAAGAGATATTCAAAAAAATCTAAATTTTTATTTAAAAAGTAAAAACGAATATATAAAAGAAGAGTATAATATATTAAGAGAAGAGTTAGCAACTATATTAATAGATATAAATGCTTTAGATAATGATAATCTTGATGATTTAGAGAAATTAACACAATTGGAAGTTATTAAATCAACTTTAATGGCAAATGATTTATCAAATACAGAAAAAACAGATAATCTAATTAGAGAAGGCAAAATAAAAGCAACTATGGCAACTTCACTTATAAATGATAGTGCCACAGTATATTCAACACAGAAAAAACTTGTGGAAATGGCTTCTATTTTATTTTTAAATAATTCATTACTAAAAGAGATTGGAGAAGAACAAAATGCCCCTAAATAAGCTAATAAGTAAAATTAAAAAGTATCTAAAAGAAGATAATCTTAGTTCTTCGAAGCAAGAAAAAGTAAAAGAAATACTAGAAGAGCTTTATATAAAAAAAGAAAAGATTAAAAAAGAGATAAAAGCTTGTGATAAAAAGTGTGATAAAGAAAAGCTTCAAGAAAAACTTGAAGCTGTTATAAAACTAATTAAAAAAAGTAAAAAGCTTATTTAAACTCTGCAAAATTTTGTCTTAAAGCTTCGTAAGCTACTATTGAAACAGAATTTGCAATATTTAAACTTCTAGCATTATTTGTCATAGGAATAGTAATACACCCTTTTTCATTTAATGCTAGTAAACTTTCAGGAAGCCCTGCATCTTCCCTACCAAAATAGAAAAAATCATCTTTTTTAAAGTTTGCCTCAAAATATACTTGTTTTGTTTTTGTTGTAGCAAAAAAATGCCTATTTGTTAAAGGATGTTTTTGCCAAAACTCTTCTATATTTTCATATTCATAAACTTCTAAATCAAACCAATAATCAAGCCCTGCTCGTCTTACTTGCTTTTCATTAATTTCACCAAAACCATAAGGTTTTATAAGATGTAACTTACAATTTAAAGCAAAAGCTAGTCTTCCAATTGTCCCCACATTGCCAGGGATTCTTGGCTCATGTAATACTATATTAAACATCTTATAAAATTACCGTTTTATTTTCGTAAACAAATACTTTATCATCAAGTAATAGTTGGAAAGCATTGTATAAAACAACTTTTTCTACATTTCTTCCTGCATTTCTCATCTCTTGCCAAGAGTAAGTATGATCAACTCTTACCACATCTTGAAATATAATTGGCCCTTCATCTAAATCATCAGTTACATAATGTGCTGTTGCCCCAATAATCTTCACACCTCTATCATGTGCTTGTTTATAAGGATTTGCTCCAATAAAAGCAGGTAAGAATGAATGGTGGATATTTAAAACCTTTTTAGGATATGTTTTTACAAATTTTGAAGTTAAAATTCTCATATATTTTGCTAAAACAATAAGTTCAGGTTCAAATTCATTGATTTTTTCAATCATTAAATCTTCATGTTCTTCTCTACTTAAACCTTCTGCACTAATACAGTGAAAAGGAATCCCAAATTTTTCAACTAATGGTCTTAGGTGTTCGTGGTTGGCAATAACTGCTTTTATATTTGCATTTAACTCACCATCATAATATCTAATAAGTAAATCACCTAAAACATGAGATTCTTTTGTTGCTAAAATAACAACGTCTTTATTCTCTTTTTCATTTAGTTTGATTGTCGAATTAGAAGGTAGAACTTCTTTTAGTTCTTTTAAAAGTATGTTTTTCTTCACATCACCCGAAATAACAGTTCTCATAAAAAATTTTTGTGTATCTTGATCAACGTATTCTGAGTTTTGTTCTATGTTTAGATTGTTTGCATAAAGAACTTTTGAGATATTGTAAACAAGTCCTTTTTCATCAATAGTATCAATTAAAAGTATGTACTCTTTCATCATATTCCTAGTATTATTCTCATTTAAATTAAAACGAGAATAATACCATTTTATTGATTAATAGATAATTGGATTTATACCATTAAAGCTAATTTTTCTCTATAAGCTTGTAAATCAAATTCTTTAACTCTAGCAACTTTTGTTTCTACTGCTGCATTTGCAACTGCAGAAGATACTTCAACCATCAATCTTTTATCAAAAGGAATAGGAATAATGTACTCTCTTCCAAAAGATAAATCTCCAAACTCTTTTTTAAGTTCATCAGTTAATGGTTCTTTTGCTAAATTTGCGATAGCTTTTGCTGCTGCCATTTTCATAGTCATATTTATTTTTCTAGTTTGTACATCTAATGCACCTCTAAAAATAAATGGGAAACCTAAAACATTGTTTACTTGGTTAGGGAAGTCTGATCTTCCTGTACCTACAATAGCTTTTGGTTTTACTGCTTTAACGTCTTCTGGGAATAACTCAGGAGTTGGGTTAGCTAAAGTAAATACAATTGGCTCTTCACTCATAAGTGCAATATGCTCTTTTGTAAAAGTTCCAGGTCTTGATAATCCAAGAACCATATCTGCATTTGTAAATGCTTCTTCCATACTTAAAGCTTCATCAATCATAAAGTCTTTTTTGTATTTATTTAAATCTGTTCTTCCCTTATGAATAACCCCTTTAGAGTCACACATAATTAGATTTTTTACACCTAATTCTTTATACATAGTAGAACAAGCAATAGCTGAAGCTCCCGCACCAACAACTACAACTTTTAGTTCTTCTACTTTTTTACCCATCATTTCAGTAGCATTCATAAGTGCAGCAGTTGTGATAATAGCTGTACCGTGTTGGTCATCGTGCATAACTGGAATATTTAATTCTTCAATTAATCTTTTTTCAATCTCAAAACATTCTGGTGCTTTAATATCCTCTAAATTAATACCACCAAATGTTGGAGCAATAGCCTTTACAACTTGACAAAATTTATCAATATCTGTTTCATCAATCTCTATATCAAAAGAATCAACAGCTGCAAATTTTTTAAATAATACAGCTTTACCTTCCATTACAGGTTTTGATGCCAATGCTCCAATGTCACCTAAACCTAGTACAGCTGTACCATTTGAAATAACTGCTACAAGGTTTCTTTTTGCAGTATATTCATATGCCAATTCTGGCTCTTTTTTAATCTCTTCACAAGGATGTGCAACACCTGGTGAATATGCTAAAGATAAATCTCTTTGTGTCTCTAATTTTGTAGTAGTTGCAATCGCAACTTTTCCAGGATTTGGACTTCTATGATAGTCTAAAGCCTCTTCTCTTGTTACTTTAACGCTCATCTCAAACCTTTTTTAGTGTAATTTGGAGCGCAATTGTAACAAAGTGAAACTTAATTTAGTAAATTTTTTTTAAAAAAAGTTAAAAATAATATTCTTAAGCTCTATTTTATATTTTTATAACATAACTTTGACATATTATGTACATTTATTATAAATATAACTTACACTTTTAACATAATTACTCCTGCAAATCTTCCTGTGTTTGTTGATTTTCTATATGAATAATACTTATCTCCACTACACTTTGTACAATATGTAGAAATTTCTATATTTGTTATTCCTATATCATTTAATTGCTTTTTATTTATTGCTTGCAAATCTATATATCTATTGTTTTCAAACTCATTTCCAAAAGATTTTTTTACAATATTTGCAAGTTCTTGACTAACTTCGTAACAACATTTTTGTATAGAAGGACCTAAAATAACTTTAATATGTTCTTCTTTGCATTTAAACTCTTTTATCATTTTTAAAGCTGTTTTTTGTGCTATATTTAAAAATGTAGAATTTCTTCCTGCATGAATTGCTGCTATTACTTCTTTTTTCTCATCATACATTAAAATAGGAATACAATCAGCTACCATTACCATCAATGGTAGATTTTTTTCTTTTGTAATAATTGCATCACAAGCATCTATTAAATTTTTGCTATTTTTATCTACGATTACAATATTGTCTTTATGTACTTGATTCATAAAAATTAACTTTTTATTATCAAAACCATACTTGATTGATAACCTCTCTCTGTTAGTTTTTACATTTTTTTCATCATCTTGCACATGATAGGCTAAGTTCCCATCTTCCTTGCTTGTAAAGAGTGTAAAAATCTGCATAATAACTCACTTTCTTTTTTATAATTATTCTCATTTAATTTTATATTATAATAATTTAGATAAAATCTCGACTCCAAAAAGGGTTAAAATGTCGGAAAAGAAAAATAAAAATATGAAAAACTACGCAATTTTCGGTGATCCAGTAGAACACTCTAAATCACCACAGATGCATAATAGTGCTTTTAATTATCTACAAATTGATGCAAATTATAAAAAACATCACTTAAAAGATGCAAAAAAGTTAAAAAATGAGTTCCTAAAAAAATATGCTGGTGCAAATATTACAGTTCCACATAAAGAAGAGGCTTTTAAACAAGCAGATGAAGTAATTGGTATAGCAAATGAAATTCAAGCTGTAAATACTTATATCAATAAAGATGGGAAAATCATAGCTTATAATACTGATGCACCTGGTTTTTTAAAAGCTATTGAGTGCTTTGGAAAACTAGAAAAAGTTTTAATTATCGGTGCTGGAGGAACAGCAAAAGCTATTGCACTTGCACTAAAAGAGCAAAATATTGAAATAACTATTGTAAATAGAAGTGATGATAAACTTAAATTTTTTAAAGAAAAAGGTTTTATTACATATAACTGGAATAACTTTAGACTTGACCACTTTGATTTAGTAGTAAACTCTACAAGCGCTGGACTAAAAGATGATACTTATCCTATGAATAAAGGACAATTAGAAAATATCTTCTTAAACTCTAAATATGCATTTGATTGTGTCTATGGAAAAGAGACACCATTTTTACAACTTGCAAAACTTGAAGGTTTGAAAACAAAAGATGGGGAAGATATGCTTTTATTTCAAGGCTTACTTGCATTTGAACTTTTTACTAATACAAAAGCCGATAATTCAGTAGTTGAAGCAATGAGAAAAGGATTAAGAGGAGAGTAAAAATCTCTTCTTAGCTACCCTATAGCTACCTATATATAGAAAATAGTAGGTTTATAAAACTATTTTTTTATATAAATATCTTTTTCTTTTTCAAAATATTCTTCAAAAAAGTATATGTAATCTTCTACTGATAGATTGAATTCACTATTACCACTTCTAAATTTTTTAAACTTAAAATTCTCAAATTGTTCTTCATATGTTTTAAAAGCTAAAATAACCCTTATCATCTCTTGCATATTATTTGCAATAAATATATTCTTTTTATATTTAATATAATCAGATTTAAGATAAGTCTTTAAATACTTTAAATATGTTTTTTCAGAAACACTACAATTCTTAGGCAAAGTCTTATTTATAATTCTAAGTTGTTCTGAGACTGGATACAAATGATTTAAAAGTAATATTATAGAATCACTAATACTAGATAAAAGTTCTTCTTTAGGCTTTCTCTTATTTCTTTTTTGTTGCATAATTATCTTCCTTAAAAATATCAAAATTAAGTAGCAAAATATTATAAATTTTTAGAAGATAAATAAAGGGTATTTTTTATGAAATAAAATTTAGCCTAAAAAAAGAATAAGCGAGTTTGCCAAGTGTGGTCACAAATTTCTACCGCAATTTATACCCAACTTGACACCTCTTTTTGCACCCAAATTATCACCGTAATTTGTACCGTAATATTTTATGAAAATATTTACATAAATTTTAATAACTTTATCAATAAAAGTTTATTTATAATAATTATGATATCTTTGATAAAAAAAATAAGGATATAAATGTTATTTGAATCAGATGTAATTAGTTCTGTATGTGATTTTCTTAAAAATTATGATTTTGAAATAGTTCAACAACTTAATGAAAATCAAAAAGGTGATGATATTATTGCAATAAATAAAAATTTTAAAATATACATTGAAGCAAAAGGTGAAACATCATCAAAAAAAACATCAAATCGTTTTGGCAAAGAATTCAATACTTCACAAAAGAAAGTCCATGTTTCACAGGCACTTTATAGAGCGATAAAAATGAAAGAAGAAAATAATTCTTTGTCAGGAATTGCCCTTCCTGAGACAAATGCTCATAAATCATTAATTGAACCTATTAAAAAGACTCTAAATGAAATTGGAATTGAAGTTTTTTGGGTAGATAGTTATGGAACAGTTAGAGTTGAAAATTTTAGTAAAATATTTTAATATAAAGGAGATATTAAAATATCTCTTTTATATTTCTAATAATGTCTTTTAGAACTTTAGTTTTTAGTTCTTTATCTTTTTGTAGTAAATCAGATTTTTGAACTTCAATAAGCATTTTATTTGCATCATGAAGATCTTTCTCTTTATTGCAAGATACTTCTTTTAGTAAATCTAAATTTTTAATCATAAAAGCTCCTTTTAAAGATTTGAATCAAGAGACATTTCATAAGCTCTATCGCTTTGAAATTCTCCACAATATTCTACTACAAAATCATAAGAATCAACTGGAAAAATATCTTTAAAATGTTCAATTCCTTCACTTAATGCAGTAGTTTCATTATCACTATGAGTATAATAACTATCTATACAATAGTGCTCACCTTTTTTGAATACTTGAATTTCATAGTTTGGTTCTAATTCGTCCATATCATAGCCTTTATAAATTTTAAAAATTATAACATCAATCTTTCTTTTTTATCAAAAAAATTACATTTTGAAATAAAAAACAACAGCAACATACCAGGTAAAAATTACCTGGTACTAGTTCTCTTTTTTTGTCACGAATGTATTTAGAAAATCTTTAGTTTGTGGGTTTCTTACTTTTTCAATATTTACATCTGAAAAGATACTTGATATTTCTTGTGATGAAAATATGCTTTTTATAGAATCAATAGGAATATACTTTAGTACTTTGTATCTTAATGTATCAAATGAGATAGGAGAATTTTTATCATTTTTTGTGATTAAAATATGATAGACATCATTTGCATTTATATCATAATCCCAACATACAGCATTAAAAATATCTAATTTATCTGTATCTTTTTGATTTAACATTCTTATCCTTTTCTTCTCACTAAAAACTTCCAGTACTTTTAAATTGATTGAATCTCATATTATTTAACCCATTTTTTAAACCAAACATACTTGCATAACCATCACCATCTTTAGATCTATTTCCATGATAAAAAGAAAATTGATCTTTATACTTTTCAATATCAAAATCTAATTTTAATGGCTTTTTAGATAAATAAGTATATAAATATGCACTTCTAAGCCTTGCTTGTATTGAAAGAGTTTTATCGTTTGCAAGTTTTTTCCATATAGATGTATCTCTATCTAATAAAAGAGGATATAACTCTCTTTCAAAATCTCTTAAAGCATCAAAGTATTTTTCATTTTCTAAAAATCTTAAAAAAGTTTGTTTATTTGCCTTTTGCATTAAATATTTTGCTCTATTAGGACATAAGTTATCAAGTAAATTTTTTAGGTTTTCATTTGTTTTTAAAAACTCTAAATCTTCTCCAAAAAATTCTTTCATTTCTTTTTTATTCATCTTAAACCTCAATTTGTCTAATATTGACCCATACACCAAATCCACTTTCACTAGGGTATCCAAATGGGTTACAGATACATTTAACATTATGTTCTTCATACTCAAGTTCTTCATGAGTATGGCCAAATATCCAATATTTCATAGAACCATTTTTTAAATAATCTTCTCCCTCAAAAGTAAAGAATGTATTTGTTTGATTATTTTGATATCTTTCATTTATATTTTCATCTTTGCATGATGGATTTATATGAGTTATCATTACATCACAATTTGTATAAACTGCTTCAATTTTAGGTTTCTCAATTTCAAATATATCATTGAAATTTTCTATACCAAATATAAAGTTAGAATCATTCATACAGTTATGCCACATTTGATTAGTTGATTTAACTGGAAAATCTCCATTTGGAAATTTTCTCTTTAAATAACCATCGTTATACCAAGAATCACAACCACCAAATTTAATTCCCTCTATTTCTATTATATTCCCATCAAGACAATATAAGTTTTCTTCTCTATTAATTTTTAATCTCATTTCTTTAGCTCTTGCAAATGAATCTTTAAATTGAAGTTTTGAATATTTACCAACTAAATAATAATCATGGTTTCCAAGAATACAGATTATATATTTATAGTAGTGTTCTTTTAAGTATTTTAATACTCTAATATTTTGATGATTGTAGTGTCCTATATCTCCTGGAACAATAAGAACATCACCTATTTCTCTATTATCTTTTTTAATAATAGGATCATATAGTTTTTTTATTTGTTCATCTTCTATTTTTTCTTTAGGATTAAAATAAAAATCTATATGTAAATCACTTAATATATCTATTTTCATTTTTTTTCTCTTTTCAATATTTTTACTCACTATACTTTATCCCTAAATTATCTAAGTTCTTTTTCATAGTATCAGATAACTTTATTTTCTTTATTGGATAATCTGTATTTATTACCTCTTGCAATTTATTAAAAACCAAATCACAATTTTTTAATAAAAAATCTCTTGCAAATTTAATATCATTTTGTATAACTTCACTTTTGTTAATAACTTCATCTAAATTATTAATATCTTTAAAAACTAAATCATTATGAAGATCATAAAAATTTACTCTTATATTTGAGTGTTTTTCTTTTATTTTATTTACAGCATTTATAGAGCTTATGAACTCATTATAAAAAGTATTCTCAAGTATTTCTACACTCTTTATTGCAATATCTAAAGGTCTATATACAAAATTTATTTCAATCTCATAATTCTTTTCTAAAACACTATCTATAAACTCAAAAAACCTACCATCTAAAATAAAAGAGTACCTTTTATTTAAAACAGTATTCATAAGAATATTAAGACCCTCTAAACTTGCTTTTTCAAATAAATGTGAATTTGTACTATTATAGTATTTACAATGTTTTTTTATTTCATCTGCTTCAATAGTATCAATTTGATAAAGTTCATTTAATGCACTTGCAAACTCTTTTTTACCTGAACTATATCCACCAAATATGAAAAATGCTTTCTTGTCTTTATTTTTATTTCTAAGAAAGACATCTTCTAAAAATGCTTTTTTTGATTTTATTTCTTCATATGCAAGTTCACTTATAGTTTTTTCATCAAGTGTTAGAGTATTGTTTAATAAGGTTTTTGCATAGTTGATTAAATCTTTTTCTTTCATTTGATTTTCTTCTTATTTTAATTTCTGATGAAAATTAGTGAAAAATGGCACTTGTTTAAGTTTTATTTAACACTAACTATTAGTAGAAACTAACAAACTTACTTTAAGTCGCTCATTCTCTACTTTTAAAATTCTATTTTCATCTCTTAGAGAATTTATTTTATCTTCTAGTGCAAATTTTTCATATAATAACTCTTCATAGTTTTTTACTAAGTCTTCTTTACTAAATTTATCTAGCATAGATTGATATTTGTCTTGTTTCTGTTCTTTTTTATAATCTGAAACCCAACTTGACATAAAACTTGATGCTTCTTTTAGTGATATTTCTTCTTGCATTTTGACCCCTTTGATTTATTAAATCAATTTTACACTATTTTTCTAAGTCATTTTAAAATTATTGCATATTGCAACATAAATATCGCTATATGACGATTGCAATAAAAAACAATATAAGTTATGATTTTTTACAAAAAGTTTGGAGAGTAATATGTTTGAAGATATAGAGCCAATTTTACAAGACTTTTTATTATGTGAATTAGATGAACATAGTGTATTTCAAAATGAAAAAGATTTAGTTGCTATTGATTTATATTGGGATAGCTTAGAACATCAGAAAAAAGTTGACTTTTTAACAAACTTTTTAAAATCTAACTTTTATTATAAGAGCGATTATATTTCATATTTTAATAAACCTATATCAATCAAGTACACCGAACTAAAAAAAATTTTACTAACCTTTGAAGAATTTAGAATTATTATACAACTAATTTTAGATAATAATCTAACAGGTACAAATATAGAAGAAGTACTTCTTTCAACAAGAAAAGAAGGTTTTGATGATGAATTAAAAAATGAAATAGAACAGTACCCTATAATTCCTACATTTATGACTAAATTCTTTTGTACGCAACTTATTAATGGTAACAGTAAAAATATAGATGAGAAAATACAAAAAGAAGTAGTTTTTTATCCAAAACTTTTGAATACAGTTAAATCTTATGATGAACTAATTGAAAAATTAGAATATTATATATACATAGCTTATTATCACTTTATTGAAAAATATTCAAACACTCAAATTACAAAAGCTATTAATAAGAATATTGTATCTACTGTATATAAATACAACTCTGATATAAAAAGGACCCTTCAAGAAAAAGACAAGAAAACCTTTTTTAGACAGCTTATAGAAAAGCCTCAAATTAAACCAGACGAAAATTTATAAAAAATCCCCTATTTTCTAATCTTAGAATTTATTAAACTTCCCTCATCTATAAATATTTAGAGCTCGGCAAGCGAATAAGGCTCTTATAACAATATCGCCTGATATTGTTGAGCTTTAAGTATTTATCAAATTGAATTATGAGTTTGCCGACTTACTTTCAATATCAAAACTTAATTTCATTTTTATGTATAAGGTAATGTTTTGAATATCTCATCTGAAATCATTTTTACATCAATGCTACAAGCTTTAATCTCCAAGTATGGAGTTATGCTTACATCAAAAGATTGTGCTGAAGCTTTAGGAATAAGTACTAGAACTCTTGATGAGAGAAGAAAGTTAGCAACTGACTGTCCAGAATTTATAGAAGCAAAAAAAGGGATTATGTTTCCTGTTCAAAATGTAGTGAAATACCAGTTAGAAAAAACCAAACAATGTATAAAAGTGAATTATTAAAATCTCAATACAAGGAGGTACTCTAGCAATTCTTAACATGTTAGTTTGGCGACTACAAAAATTGCTAAAAAAGTAATAGCATCTTAACAAATATCTAAATAAATTTCAAGCTTTTAATCCAAATTTTTTTCAAAAAAAATCAACTTAAGTGTTGAGGATAAAGCAATGTTCATAAAACTATATAAGCGGTAGAATGTAAGGACTGCACAGTAAGCGAAATCTTACAATAAAAAATAAAACTTGCATAAGGTGAGAATGAACTCACCGAAAATAATCACAGCCAAATAAGAGACCAAATCAGCAAGGTGTGAGGAAGTGTATGTGGTACGATTCACCTTGGAGATGCCCGCTCATCTGCGAAAGCAGTAGCAAGAACATTCCTATATATTTACTAGTTAATATATAAAACAGAGGTTTTTAAAGAAGTAATGATACTTTTACTAGATTTCTAAATATATAGGTTATTAGATAAGGGGAGCCGTCTAGTGTAATTATGTTGTAGATTAAGAGCTGAACAATAATCTACTGTCTTTAATCACTTTTTGTGATACTGCATAGCTTAGGCTACAACCATACGGAGAATATGTCGCATGGGGATATAGTATTAGATAACTTGTCCTATCGAAGTTGTTAAATCCAACTTTGACGATAGGGCAAGTGTCACCAGACTAACCTCCAAAGTCAGAACGCTAGGGATATTCAACCCTCACGGGAAACTTGAACTTTGAGGTAGTGGTGACACTGAGACAAAAAAGTGTGGAGAATACTTTATTATTTTTTAAATTATATATGTATATTATATAAAGACTCTAAAAATATATCAATTTCTTTTTTTTCTGTTAAACTCAATAAATATTCTTTTTCTTTATCTGAAAAATCATAAATTCCAAAGTTTTTTATATAGTTCCGTCCTAATGAGTAATAATTAGAAGAATAATATTTACTTGTTGATTTTACATAAAACCAAAAGAGACTAGATCTAAATATTTTACTTAAAATTTCAAGCTCTTCTTTATTGTTTGATAAAGCAGCCATCCCATTATTAAAATATAAATCAGTATCATCACTTATTAAACAGTTAAATCCTTCATTAGCTAATTGAGGGAAAAGAAGTTTATAATTGGTAACTTCCATAGACTGATTTCTTCCATATTCATACCAAAAATATTTGCCTTTACCTTTATCTCTTTGATTTAAACTGTCAATATGAGATAATAAATAATCATGTGCATGTGGATAGTTTTTCTCAAATTCATTTTCTTCTATTAATATTGGCTTATCATCTATATATGTGTAAGGGAAAATAAGATTTTCTACTAAATTATTAATATCCTCTTTATTTGCTAAATAATTAGAGTTAACTATTCTTTTGCAAATGTCTTTTTCAATTTTTTTTCCATTTTCTAAGTAAAAATATTTTTTATCTTCAGAAACATGCTTAAATATAAATATACTATTTCTTAATGTCGCAATACCACTTTTAGTATTGTAAATCTCACCTAATGGTGTACCTGTAGATTCAATTCTTCTAATTATTTCAGTATTTTTTAGATGCCACCCTTTGGTATTATCTAAATGATCATAAGAAACTTTATTATAAAAAGGTATTTTAGAAGTTAATTTTTTACTTTTTTCTATTGTATAATGAATATTTTTAGAATACTTCTTCTCTAAAAAACATATGCAAGTATAAGTAGTTTTATCTTCAAAAATTTGTTCATCTTCAAAGTCAATAATTTTTAATAATATACTTTTCTCACTAAAAAAATTTCTAACGGCTCTACCATTTAAGCTTTTTATGAATGTACTAACTGTAATAAAACCTAAGACACCATTCTTTTTTAATAATTCATATCCTATCTGGAAAAAAGGAATATATAGATCAGGATGCCCACTTTTACAAACACTCCAGTTTTGCATTAAGTCTTTTGTTTCTTTATCCATGTTTCTGGAACAAACATAAGGAGGGTTACCCAAAATTATATCAAATCCTCCTGCATGTTTAAATTTGATATTACTTCTGTTCCAATCAAATGTTAAGGAATTTCCCACATATAAGTTAAAATCAAAGAACTCTTCATCTTCATTATTAAATATTGCATATAAAGATAGTAATATCTTAGCTCTATTTATACTATACTCTTGAATATCAATTCCAAATATATTATTAGTATAAATATATTTAAAAGAATTATTAGTTTTTGCTTTTAATTCATCTATAGCTTCTAATAGAAAACCACCAACACCACATGCAATATCTGATACTAATATTGTGTTATAATCTTTAATTTTTGTATCATTAAAAGCTTCTTTTGTTATATATTCTCTTATATTCTTAGGTGTATAAACTGCACCATTTATTAATTTATCATTGCCAGGAATCACATACTCAAAAAGCTCCATAAGTGATTCAAAACAAAACTCTTTATAATACTTCTTTATTAAATTAATAAATTCCTGAAAGAAGACAAAATCCTTATCCTTTTCATTAATGATCATACTTTGTATAAATTTATTTTTTACTTTTGTTATTTTATGTTTATCAATAAACGCAGATACTAATAATCTATCAATCTGTTCTTCTTCATTATATGCATTTAAAAATTCAAATATATCTTTATTCAACGCTTTCCTCATATTGTGTAATTAATCTATCAAATTCTTCAATATATGATAGTGCTCTTTCTAACTCAACTTTATATAATGGCCTAGTTAAATCATTATGTGACTGTGGATGTAGTACATTTTTTAAAATAAACCTAATATTCTCAAATTCAACTAAATAAAATTCATTATCTATTTTTTCAATAGCTTCATCAAGTGAAGCTGAAAGTAAAGTAGTAAAATGAGTACATTTATCTATTCTTTGATTTTCTGGTATGCTCTGAAGATTATCAAAACATTTTAAATTGTTAACTATATCTTTTAATAGTTTTCCAGTTTTCTTAATTAAATCATGGTTTGATTTAATTTTAGATAAATGAATTTTTTCATCTAAATTATCTAGTTGTAAATATTTGTCAAATTGCCATTCAACTTCTTTTCTTAAATAATTAGCACATGCTGGATAATCTTTATTTTCAAAATGTTGTTTAGCAGTAGTTAAATTATTGTATTTTTCTCCATATTCTTTTATAAAAGGTTGCTCAATATTTTCTTGATCATCAATATCTAGATACATTTCAAAATATTTCCATTTAGTTCTATCTCTAAATTTAAAAAGTTCTCTTGATTTTTCATAAAATGCTTTATCATGTGTTAGTATTATTATTTGAAATCTACTTATTAAATCATCTTCTAATAAAATTGATAGAAACTTTTCCCTATTTGACATATCTAATGAAACTAGCAAATCGTCTAGTACTAAAATGTTTATAGATGAATCAATATGTTTAATTTTTGTTATAGCAAACCTAATTGAAAGTGCAATTGCAGTTAGTTTTGCTTCATTGAAGAAACTTTGAGCTTTTTTAATAGGTATTATGTCTGTAGAACTTTTTTCCAGTTCAACATTAAGTTTTATTTTTGGTTTTTTAAAAACTCTTTGTGTTGTATAATTTCCATCTTCTATTTCAATTGAAATATTAAGGTTTTGATATGAAAACTTTTCTAAATATTCATTTGCTAGTTGTGTAATTCTAGGTGCTAGTGATTGAAGAAAACTATTAAATTGTGTTATTTTAGTTGTTAAACTAGTGAATTCAGATCTATTAGCTCTTGGTTTAGGCTTTAATTCTACTAACTTTAGAATTTCATCCCACCATTTAGCTAAACTTTTTGTTGAAACAATTATCGAATGAAATATTTCATATTCAAATAACTTAAAGAGATCTATATCTTCTTTATGTAAAAAGTCAAAAAACCTAAATAAATATTTATAGCTAATAAAATCACCAGTGTAACAACCTTTTTTTATAAGTGAATCATCTTTGTTTGTATTTATTAATGATTTTGAAATTGTAAAAGTTTTGTCAGCATGTGTTCCTGATTCATCATTTAATAAAAGTTCAATTTTTGAATTGTTTTCATCTTCTTCATAAATATTGATTAGTGAATTTTTATCGTCATCTAGTGTAAAGTATTTTTTAATTTCTAAATCATCTTCTTTAATAGAACTTTGAAAAAAAGTATATAGTGCCCAATAAATTGTACTCTTACCACTACCATTCTCTCCATAAATTAGAATGTTCTTATTATTAAAAAGTAAAGGATCAGTATTTTTGAAAAATTTAAAACTCTTTATATTTAATTTTTTTATTTTATACATAAAAAGCTCTCTTTATCGGAACTATTAAATCTTTTAACTCAATATCTATTAAAGCTAAATTATTTCTTACCTTATTTTCATTTCTATTCAATTGATCATATAAAGAATTTATTTCTTTATTTATATCATTATTATCAATATTAAAATCTTTTAGTTTTAATTCATCAAGATTTAGGAATGAAATGTTTTTATTTTTAAATTCTTTTCTAAAATATATTTCATATACCATAGCATCAATAATTTCATAAAATTCTTTTACTAAATATTCGTTAGAAATATAATTATTAATCCTTTCTTCTGATGAATTGATATAAATTGTATAATCTATGAAATTCTCTATTAATTTTGATTCTGAATTACTAACATTAGGAATAGGAAAGTTTTCTATATATCTTGGCATATATCTATAGTATCCATTTGCAAGAGGAGTTCCAACTTTTTGTAAATACCACCACATTAGTTTAGAATTCAATATTGCTAAGTAAAATTTGTAATCTTCTTTTATTTCAGGGTATTTTTTATATCCATAAACTGTAGTTGTATGATAAAACTCTCCATTTTTATCATAGGAAAAGTCTCCACCTTTTGAAATATCCCTAGCAACTATCTTAGGTTCTTCAACTCCAGTCATTCCTTGTTTTCTACCATATTGATACCATTCACCATCTATATTAAATTTTCCTCTTTCTCTTGCTCTTAAAATATCTTCACAATTTTTTAAATATTCATAAGCTAAAGGATAGAGCTTTAAAATTTCATTTTCTGGAATTAAAACTGCTTTTTCTTTACTTTTTTCTATTTCAATAATATAAGGAAAGATCACATGGATTGATGTAGATAAATCTTTATATTTAATTACATCATCACCTTTTAGTAAAGGTTTAAGAATACCTTTCTCTATTGTTATTTCTTTTTCTAGTATATTTGAATATCCTGAAATCAAAGTATCCGAAATACTTTTAGAGTCATGTAAAAAGTAGATATTATCAGAGCTTGTTTGAAGTCCAGTGTAAATTCTTTCAAAAATATCTTTGATTTTTTTAGGATGACTTCTTAATGTATCTAAAATTTGATTAGAGTTTTTATCAACAAGAATCCAACCTTCATCAGTCAAGTTCTCATAATCAATATTTGCGTAATCATCAAAAGTTATATTATCTAAAAAACTTTTTAATTCGATATTAGTTTTTAAATCTTTATTTAACTGTAAATAGTTAATTGTAGAAGTATTGTGCTTTAAGAAAATTAATGATGTGTATGTTGAAGCATTAAATACTTGATAATCTTTAAAAGAGATAAGCTTATAGATTTTTTTATGTGCTTTTTTTCTTAATCCTTTCCCAAATGCTGAGTTAATCCACCTATCAGGCATAATGAAATTTACAATACCTTTTTCTGTTATTAAATCTAGGGCTCTTTCTGTAAAGACTACATATAAATCATAACTTCCAGTTGCAGATATATAATTTTTTTTGTAGGTTTCAGATATCTTTTTATCTATATTTTGAATTCTCATATATGGTGGATTTCCAATAACTAAATCAAATTTATTCTGAAAATCAAACATTAATTCAATATCAATTTTTTCAGCTACATAAGTCGGACTAAAAGGATTATAGTTACATAAATCTATTTTATCATTATTTAATTCAAGAATACTCTGATATTCTTTGACTATTGTATTTTTTTCTGTAGAAATAGCATCAAAATATTTGTTTTTTAAACTATATAGTTTGCTAATTATTGATCTATCTAAGCCTTTTTTTGATGAAAGTAATGTATTTGCACAAATAAATTTAAATTCTAAATTTGGAAGAGGTTCTATTCCTCTATTAGTTTTAGTATCTAGAACTTTTTCGTCTACTATTAAAGATAAAAATGCTCTTAGTTTAGTAATTTCAATAGCTATAGAATGATTATCTATCCCATAAATTGAATTTCGTATAACAGATAATTTTCTTATATAGTTTTTATTTCTAGATTTATGTTTTTCTTTAAAATCTTTACTTTGTAAATTAAACCAAATCTCTGCTTCTGGATCAATTAGTTCTAAAAGTTTTACAATCTTTTGTAATAGACCTATTGGGAAAGCTCCACTTCCACATGCTGGATCAATGCTTTTTAATTTAAATAGAGCTGTTAATAATTCTGTTTTTTCATAGTCTGTATTAACTAATTCATATTTATTTACAAGAGATTTAAGTGTATTGATATCAATTGAAGTATTAATGTCTAAATATTCGATTAGAGATTCATTTATCATGAAGTCAACAATTTCTCTTGGAGTATAATATGTTCCAGATGCCTTTCTTGCACTTTCATATGTACTTTCATTAATTTCTGCAAGTAGATTTTCAAATACTCTACCAAGCATTTCAGGATCAATTGATAAATCATTATCTTCTATAGAGTTTTCGTCAATAGAAAAGTTAAATTTATTTATATGTATAAAAAAATCATTAAAAAAAGCATCATCTATATCTAATATATTTGAACTATTGTAAAAGTCTATAGCCAATGGTTCAAATAATCCCCCATTAAGAAAAGGAATTCTATTATCCCTAAATTCTTCTTTTCGATAAATATGGTCTGTGTTTAACTGTTCAAAAAATAGTGGTTCTAATACCTTATGATAATAATTGTTTATTAAATCAAAAGTATTATTTGGGATAAGATTTTTTTTATTTAAAAACTTAATAAATATTAACCTACCAATTAGTCTAATAGAAAACTCTATTTTACTATCTTGATTTTCTAATGGATAATTTAGATATCTATTTAGTAAATCATTATATAAAGAAATTATACCTTTATAAAATTCTTCTGTAACTTTTTCCACACTAAATATATTTATTAGATCATTAAACTTTGGATATTGAAGTTGTTTAAGTTGATTATATGCCGTTTTAATAGGTATATCTTTCCCTAAAACATAAGTATATCTTTTTAAACTATTTACAATTTGTTTATCATCTTCATCATATGAAAATGCAATAAAAGATAGTCTCCAAACTTCTGGTTGCATTGGATTACAAAAAACTGCTATTGCTCCATCCAAAAGAACTTGTTCCTTAGTTTTTTTAACGAGAATACTATTTAATGATACTCTATTATTTTCTATATCAGTATTTTCAGTTGTTAAAACTTCAAAAAAGCCCACTTCTTTACCATCGTCTAAATCACAAGAGCCAATAAATTTATATTTTTGAATATGCTTTTTTTCAGTGTGTGTTAATGGCTGTTCATAACCTAAATTATTCTCTTCAAAACCATAAAATTTATCAAAGATAAATTCTTTGAATCTTTCATAGCTATATTCTGATTGTAAAAATTTTTTAATATCCAAAATATATTCCTTTAAACAAATGTCTCACTAAGTACAATGTCGATATTTATCTTTTTTGTTTGTTTTTTTTCTTTTTTATTAAATAAATTATATTTATTTTGTAGCTCTTCAAGTTTTAACATAATATCTTTTGATTGATATTTTTTTGAAATTGTTATTACCTCTTTACTAAGGTTTTGAAGCTTACCTTCTTTTATAGTTTTAATAAATATTTCATAAAGTTCTCTCTCTATATATTCTTTATCAAACCATGATTTAAAAAGTTTAATTGCTTGCTTATCACTTTTATGTTCTACTTTTATATTAGTAGATTGAACAGTCACATTTGAGAGTTCCTCTTTATAGAACTCTGTTGCTTTTTTTACATGCTCGTAATGAAACTCTTTAATAGGAATTATAGCTTTCTCACTTTTTATAGTTTTTAAATTCTTTGCCATTTTTACAAAACTTATAGGCTCACAAGTTTGAGTATTTACTTCATAGTAATTTTTTGCTTCATAGTTTTTAATAAATACATATGATGTATCTTTTTTATCTTGAAGTTCTCTTTGTACTCTTACTTTTTTAGGTAGTTTTTGTAAAAACTTAAAAGTTTTAGGATTTGCTTCTTTAAACTTTCTAATCTCTTCTAAAAATTTCAATTCATCATCAGGCTTATCAAAATCTATATCTTTTTCAAATAAAGAAACTGTTCCTACTTGTTCATTTTTTGAGTAAATTTGACTATCTTCACCTACTGCATGGTGAAATGTTTGTAGTTTAATAAAAGCTTTTTTAGATAATTCAATTAAACTTTCACTTTGTGCTGTTGGTTTAAAGTTATATATAAAAATCTCATTGTGCTTTGTGCCGATACGATTAATTCTTCCAATCCTTTGCATAAGTCTTGTAGAGTTCCATGGAATATCATAGTTATATATGATATTACTTCTATGCATATTTACACCCTCACTTAAAGTGTCAGTTGAAATAATTACATTGTAATCGTCTTTTTTCTTAGGATAATTAGCATCAAAGTTTTCTCTAATAGTATCTTTTAGTTTATCTCTGTTTTCTCCATGAATAGTAAGAACCTGTTTATATCCCTTTAAATTCTCATCAAGATATATTGCTGTTTGTTTTGATTCTGTAAATACAACAATTTTATCGTTTTTATGGTACTCAATTACTGACTTAAATGCATCTAATTTAGGGTCATAATCAATATCAGCCCACATCTCAACTAATTCATTAAAAATAATTAAGTCCTCTTTTAGTTGAGTTAAATAATCATCTTGAAAATCTGAAGTATCAAATATTTTAATTTTTTCATTTTCTAAAAAGGAATCTACTTTATCTAAAAAGTCATCTTCACTCTTTTCAATCAATTCATAAATATCAAAAAACTTTGCAGGAATATAAACTTGTCCCTGTTCAAACATATTGATTAACATTTCAAGATTTCTTTTTTGTTTGAAAAGTGTAGATTTAAAAGCTACAAAAGAACTCTCTAATCTTTTTACTAACATTGTTTTCATAATATCAGCAAGACTTAATGCACTTTTTTCAAAAAATCCCTCTTGAACATCACCATATTTTTTTTGCCCCTCTTTTGTAAGGTTTGCTAAAATTTGATATCTATAATATTTTAAATCTTGTGTTAATATTGAAATAGTTTTATCAAAAGTTTTTAATAAATTATCATCAAGTTTATATTCTAACTCTTCAACAGGATTAATTTTTGGAATATTTAACCCTTGCTCTTCTAGGTCTTTTTTATATATTTCATTTGTTTGTATATCTGTTCTTGTTCTTCTTACCATTACTTCTCGTAAAATATTATCTCTTACCTTTTTTGATAGCTGTTCTAAGTCTTTTAATTCATTTTCAGATAGTTCACTTTGATTTTCTTTTTTACCTATAATCTCTTTATATTTCTTATCAATACCCGCAAAAAAAGTCTCTAAATTTGGATGTGAATCAATAGTAGAATTTCTTTTATCTTGAAATAAATACAACTGATTTGCTATATCTTGGGGTTTATTGTTTAATGGTGTTGCTGATATTAATATAATTTTTTTCTCATATTTAACATTTTCTTTACAAATTCTTTCTAACTCTTTATATCTTGAAGTTAGGAAATTCTTGAATTTATGAGATTCATCAATTATCACTATTTCATAATCTTCTGTATCTTTAATCTTTTCTAATGCACCATAAGATTTAAAATCAAAATGCCTAATACTTCCTATTTGAAATTTCTTAAATGTTTCCTTCCACTCTTTTTCAATAGAAGGTGGTGCAATAATTAATATCTGTCCTTTTGTTTCAAAACATAAGTTCTTTACAATCATTGCACTTGTAATAGTTTTTCCAAGTCCAACAACATCTGATAAAAAGAAACCGTTATGCTTTTTTATTTTAGATAGCCCTTCATTTACTGCATCTATTTGATAAGCTAATTTCATAAAGCCTTTAGGTAAATCTTGAGCAACTGATGGGTCATAATTAACTCTTTCTTCAAAATGTTCAATTAAAAATTTTAAGTATAACTCATAAGGAGTAATCTCTTTTAGATAACTATTTTGTTTAATAGTTTCTATATCAGCTTGTGAAACTTCAACTGATTTTGCCCATAAATCATTGAATTCATTTAATGCAAATTCAATATCATCACTATATTTTAGTTCAACATTGAACTCATAATTTTTTGATAGTCCATTCTCTGTTAAATTTGAACTACCAGTTATAACTGAACCCCTATACTCAGTTGAATTATCATGTCTTTTTATTTCATTTTCTCTAAGTATATATATTTTAGAGTGAATATTTTTATCTTGTGATATCCTAATTTCTAGTCTATCCTCTGCAATTAACTTAATAAATTGATTAACACTTTCATCTATTTGCTGAGAATAATCTTCTTTTGATAATACATCTTTTTGGTTGTTTATAAACTCTTGACTAAATTTTTCATATTCTAATGAATTAAATTTCTTACCTCTTGCTTGGGCATCATATGTTAGCTTGTCAATATTTATACCAACTAATATTCTAATTTTGTCTATATCATTCAATAAACTGGCAATCTTTTTAAAACCACTAATTCTAAAATAACCAATTAAAAATTCTAAGTTTTTAATATCATAATGCGTGAGTATATCTTTTAATCTATTTTCTAATGTATTTGTATCTTGATTTGTAAAAAACTTTGAACTCATTGCTTCTTTAACTTTCTTGTAATCTATATAAAATATATATTTTATCTAATAACTCTAAAAATTTAAATGAAGAGACATACTTATTTTTAATATTTATATATCCATTAAACTTTTTATCAAACTATCCACATGCTTTTCACCACTACTTTTACTTAATTTTGCATATCTCATAGTTGCATTTATATCATTATGATTCATAAGTTTTTTGATTGTAAGGATTGGTGTTTCATTTATAGCTAGTTGACTTGCAAATGTATGTCTTAGTGTATGAATAGTTACTTTGTTTAATGGTTCAATTCCCTCTGGATTAAAAAGAATATCAAATATAGGTTGCAATTTTCTATAGTAGTATTGATTTGTATAATTTTGATTTTTTGTAGTTTTAAATAAATAGTCATCTTTTTTAATATTTGAATCAGCTATGAACTTTTCTATTTCATTCTTAAGTTCATCATTTACAAATCCATAGTACTCACTGCTATTTTTAAAATCATACAATTTTATAGTACCATTTAATTTAATATCTGATACTTTGATATTACAAATAGTTTGTAATCTTCCACCTGTTGCTAAACTCAACATTACAAAATAATAAGCTGTTTTATCATTTTTTATCGTATCTATCAATTTCTTAATTTCATCAATTTCTAAATATCTTAACCTTGAGTTATCTACTTTTTGTTTTTTTATTCCTTTGCAAGGATTTTTTTCAAGAATTTCATTTTCTATCGCCCAAATAAATATTGCTCCAACTTGTTGCATTATAAAATTCACAGTCGCAGGCATAAGATCTTTTTGAATTTCGACTTGAAAGTTTTCCATATCAGCTTTTGTTATTATTTTTACAGCCTTAGTACCAATAAAGTGTTCATTTAATCTATTTTCTACTCTTGATCTTGTTTTTTTATTTTGTTTGTTATAAAGCTCTTTATAATCATAAAACTCTTTTGCAAGTTCTAATAGTGTCTTAGAATTTTTTTTAGATGCTATATGAGGTAGTTCTTCTCCCAATCTTTGCTTTGTAACTATTTCATTTCTCTTTTGATGGCAGAATGCTTCTCTTATACCCTCACTATGTAAGCCTATTTTTAGCCAAACTTTTTTATCATCAACTTTATAAGTTATATCATACGACTTATCACCATTACTTAGCTCTCTATAATAAACACCAGGGTACTTTTTAGATTTTATTCTTTGTGCCATAATTTTACCTACTTTTTATGCTACCCCAATAGGTTATTTTAGCTACCTTATAGCTACCCTAGAAGTGTATAAATATGTTTTTAAATGTATTCATTTGTAAAATCATAACTAAAAAATGCTTAGACAAATCCCTATTTGTAGGCTTTTGTATTTATTTGTACTTTTATGTAAAATTAATAGTATAGATGATATGCTTTTATACCAAGGTGTTTTAGCATTTGAATACTTTACTGATACAAAACTTGATGAAAATACTATCGAAACTATGAGACAAGCACTAAGAGGAGAAT
The DNA here is from genome assembly GCF_003346775.1 of Malaciobacter mytili LMG 24559. Classification (NCBI taxonomy): domain Bacteria; kingdom Pseudomonadati; phylum Campylobacterota; class Epsilonproteobacteria; order Campylobacterales; family Arcobacteraceae; genus Malaciobacter; species Malaciobacter mytili. The sequence goes on from NZ_CP031219.1 coordinate 1,583,283, forward strand.
AAACTTTTCCTTTTAGCTACGATAAAAAATAGTAGCTTTTAAAAGTTGATTTTTGATAAATTCTTTAAAAACAAACTACTGACTATATCTCATATTTTAACAAACATATATCAATCAAGTACACTAAATTAAAAAATTTTTAATAGCCTATGAAGAATTTAAAGATTTATTTATAACATTTCCATGTGAATCTACAATAAATATTTTTTATCCTTCTTTTTACTGTCTATATCAAGTTATAATTTATACATTGTAAGCTATTTAATAATTCATATAACAATATTACGAAGTTTTTCTAATACTTTTACCATAGCCAAAGTATCAAGTTTACAATACTCCAAAAGTGAAGTTCTTATCTTTTGTTTTTCTTCATCATCTAGCTTTGAAAGATTTTCAAAGGCATTCATAGCTTGGCTTCCATTTTGAACTCCATCAAGTTCTTTGTATGCTTTTTTAAACTCTGGAACAAGTGCTGGTAAAACGTACTTGATAGAGTAACTTCCTTGCATAGAGGGTGTAACATACCACTTCTTTTGAAAAGGAATCATCAAATCTTGTATATTTTCATTTATAGCTAGTAAATGAGTACTTAGGTCTGGAAAAAGGTTTGCTAATCTTTTTATAACACCTTTTTCAAAACTCATATTATAAGCTAATACGGTAACATTACTTGGTATATCTTCACAAAGTCTAAGAGCAAGTTCATATCTACTATCTACACTATCCTCACTCAAATACTCTTTATGCTCCAGTAATTTATTTTTTTGGCCATCTTCATACTCTATATGAAGTGAGTATTGAAATGGTATTTGTTCAAATGGTTTTAAACCTTTATATTGAGGAATTGCTTGTTGATAGGTTTCAAAGTCTAAGTGATAGATTGGGTAAGTTAGACTTTGTAAAAATGATTTAATATTTTCTATATCTATATAGGTAATTTTTGATTTATAGTTTTCAACAGCTTGTGATTGAATAGAAGTCATATCAAAGTCATGTGGTACATCATCTATATTTATAATACCTCTATTGTAAAGTTCAATTTGTTTTTTACTTCCAAGATTGAAAATATTAAATATAGAATACTCAGGTATATCCCTTTGAACTTTCCAACAATAGTTTTTAGCATCACACTCATATGGTTTATTACAATGACTTCCTATATCTATATCTGGCTCATTTTCTTTATCTTCAAGATAGGTTTCAAATTCTTTTAATATGCTTGGGATATTTGACTGTAATTTTTGTACTTCACTTGTGACATCAACTATTTTAAATAATTTGTCTAGTTCTAAACTCTCACCTCTTACATACTCATTATTTATATGAACTACGCTTGCACTTTTTATACTAAAACCTAAGTTTTGAAGTATATAATACTGAATAGATACATCATAAAGATAGATATCTTTTACTTCAGTGGAACTTTTAACCTCATAGATAGATACACCATCATCTTTTACTTTTAATATATCTACCATAATAAGTATGCCCTCATAGGTAAAAGTAGCTTCGTAGATATTTGATATACCCTCTTCCATCCACTCTTTTGTAGTAGATATCATCTCATCATAGTTTGTAGTATATGGCACTTCCTTGCCATCAGAGAAAAGCTGGCAAGCTAAGTCCCCTACTATATTACCTGTTTCAAATATAGCCTGTGCTTGCTCATCTGGTGGTGTTAAAACACTTGGCTTGTATTTTTTAAGCCAAAGTGCTTTGGGGCATTGGATACCTTTTGTGTAGAGGGATTTAGATAGGTTCATATTATATTAACCCAATATCTTTACTAATATCTCTAATTAGCTTACTTAATGGTCTTTTATGTAAATCTTCATCTTTTAAATAATTACAAAATAAAAACCTATAAATTTCATCATCTTTCAATTTGAAGTTTTCTTTTAACTCTTTAATATATGACTTTGTATAAATTGTTTTTTTCAATAATAAATCTAACACAATATCTTTATGTTGCTCATACAATAAATTTAATTTAAAATACTCATCATTTGTTTCAACACTATTTGTTTTATTAAGTATAATATCAAATCTTTCTTCCACGTATTTATTCTTATTTATTTGATAAAAGCTGATATTTTTAGGTTTATATTTAAATTTAAAATCAAAAAAATTCATTTCATATGGACTTTTTAAATTATCTTTAAAAGCATCCTTGTCTTTTTTTGTATGATTACATATTTGACAACATGGAATCAGATTGTAGAAACTCATAGCTAGAAATGGATAAATTGATTTTGGGTAAAAATGATCAATTTCAGGTCTTAATCTATTTTTCTTTTTATTGACAGTAAAAATGTAATTTCTATTACAATATGGGCAAGTCTGTAAATTATGGTTCATAACAAAAAAATATCTATCATATCCCTTTATTTTATCCCATTTATCATTATAAAATTTTATAAAAAATTCTTCTAATATTTCATAGAATTTATCTCTATATTGTATAGTTAAGATATGATTTAAACAAGTAACTCTAGTTCTATTTTGCAATAAATATCTTTGGTAGTCTCTTTTTTTATTCCCTCTAAAATTTAAGTTATTTTCTTCTAAAATAGTTTCTAAATCCTTTACTGTAAGTTTTTTATAATTGAAAGTAGAGACAATAGGAAAACTAGTTAATAAATTATTGTAATTTGATATTAATGCTCGTAGTGTACTAACATCTCCTATTAATATATCTTTTATATTTAAAATTATCCAATTTAGTAGTTGATATTCAATTCTAACAATTGGTATAGAATTACGTTTTCTTATTAATGGACGTAAAATCCTAAAATAAATTTTTTGTATATGTGTATCACGAAGTTTTATATTTTTACTATCAATAGGAATATTAATCATTATCTCTTTCTTCCAATTGAGCTTCAAGCTCTTTAATTCTTTTTAAATATTCATCTTCTTTATTTATTACAATTCCATAAAATTCATTATATAAATTTTCAAGTTTTCTTTTTAAAAGTTCTTCACCAACTAAATCAATTGTATATTTTATTTCTTGTTGAGATAAATCAATATTATCTATCCCTTTTGTAAGATAGTTTAATATTTGTTCTAGTCTTTGCTTAGCAAATTCACCCATAAGTCCTTCTCTCATAAAAAAACCATGAGATAATAAAGTATGAATATTGGCTCCAAAAGTATCTATTTCAGGGTAAACTTGCTTACCTTTTTCTAAAAAGACTATATTGTCTTTTGGCATATCCGATAATATAAAGGGAGAATGTGTCGTCAAAATAAGATGTATATTTTGGGTAAAGTTTCTTTCTAAAAACTCAATCAAATATTTTATATAACTTTTTTGCCATTCAGGGTGTAAAGTTACTTCACCTTCATCAATCAATAGTATAATATTTTCTACCTCTTTATTTTCAACTTTTAAATTCATAAATGGATTATCTTTATAATTACCTTCCAAAAAGAAAAGTCTACTAAATTGGTATAAAAATGTTTCTTCACCACTACTTAAACCTCTCCAGCTAATATCCCAAAAATATTCAGATTGTTGAATCATTTTTTCATATATTTCTAGAAAGTCAAAATTATTACTTTTAATATCTAACTCAATTTCATACCGATTACGAACTAGAGTATGTCGAATATTTAATTCTTCTATTTTTCTTAATAATTTATCAGCATTTTTAAAAAAATTTTCCGTATATTCTGTTGTAGCCTTAGTATTCTCATCTATAAAAAACTCATACCCTTTTAATGTCATACTTACATTATCATAAAATTCTTCTAATGTACTTCCCATCTTTAAACCTAATACTATATCAACAAGTTCTTCTGAAATTGGATTATTTAAATCTTTATTTTCTAATAATAAAGCAATTACTAAATTCATTTTTACATAATTTTTAAAAATGGTTTCTTCATTATTATGGTTTTTAATAACTTCTAAAATTTTATTAAACTTTATATTATTTGAATCTTTTATTATTTTTTCAAATAGTCCTTCAAAATTTATATTTTTTATAACTAATTTCTCTGGAAGTTTAAAAGGAACAATTAGTCCATTTTGTATAGCAATAATTGCGCTTTGTATCTGCTGTATTCTATAAGAGCGATAAACTTTATCAAAACCTGTCATGGATTCAGAATTAGCTCCTTGAGTTTTTGTCTCTATTAATTTTCTTTGATTTAATAAATGACTAGTTGATATATTTACCATATTACTATAACTATTATTTTCAGAAAAAATTGGTAACATTAAATCATTTTCATTTAATAAATTACTGAGATAAACACTCTTGGTATTCTCCACTTTTTGCATGTCACTTACAACTTTTATATAAAACTCATTATTATCTTCTAACTCATCAATAAAAATATAATCAAAGACACCTCCTCTTAATGCACCATGTAAAGATAATCTTCTGTTGACTTTATCAAAAAAAATAAAAAACACATGTCTATAATATATAGGATCATACTTGTTTGACAATACTTCAAGTAAACTACTTTTTCCTGAACCATTTTCTCCAGCTATAGTAGTTAAATTTATTTTTTCTGGAAATATATTGATATTATTTTTAGCTGTTATTTTTAATTTACACCCATCTATCATTTTATCACAAGTTATATCTTCACAATTTTTTTCATATCTTGGGAAAAAATTACAATCAAACTTTGAAGAGAAATTAAAACCTTGTTTTTTAATGTTTTTATACTCTTCAATCCAAAGATAAACTAATTCCATATTTTCCTCTTTTATATCGTTATTTTTTGTGTATAATTCTTCTTCTATATATTAATTTAAAAACTCTCTATTTATTTTGCAACATATTTATTATATTGTTCCTGATAAAGGCGTTCAGTATTATCTTTAAATTCTTCTTTTCTATCTTTTAATGATTTCAAATTATTATATATACTTTTATAAACAACTTGATGTGCTTGATTTTTTATTTTTTCTTCATTATATTCCTCCATCTCAATATCACTATCTAAAATTTTTTCCATTATTCTAAGTAAATCTTCTTTTGTAATTTTATCAATTTCTTCATATCCACCATCAAGTTTCTGAAACCATCCTTGGCTTTTATCAATTTTTAACATCATTATATATTCCTCCTCTATATTCATATGCTTCATACCCTGCTTCTAAAGAGTTAAGCAGAATGTCATAGTTCTTTACTGTTGTTCCATCGTTACAACAAACTAATTCATGATCAGTTGGATAACCTGAAAATAGTTTATAAATCGTTTTATTATCTACATATGTTTTTTCTGTATATAAAATATAATCAGGTTTTATAGAAAGACCAACAGTATTATTATGTGTAACAATTACCACTGGCATTTCTTTTGAGATACTTTTTATTAATGAATTTACATCACTATTTAAAAACTTATTATCAAATGAAGACTCAGGTTCATCTAATAGTAATAAGTCATAGTTTTGTGCATCTTTTATCTCTTGTAATAATCTAAATTCAGAACGTTCTCCTCCAGAAACTTCATTACCATCTTTATTTAAAATCATATATTGTATTCTTACAAATGCTTTATAATAATACGAACTATCTAATTTATCATTATCTTTCAGTAACTGTAAATATTCAAAAGGATTATTATATTTTGTAAATGCATCTTTGAATGATAATTGTCCAGGTATCGATTCTTTAATTTCTCCTACGTATTTAAATGGTAACTTTTTAGCAACAACTCTAAATCCCTGAATAGGTTCATCAAATATAATTCCATCTTTTTGCATAGCTTTTGTAATAGTATTAAATTTTTTCACTCTTTGTTTATTTAATAATGTATCAAAAATATCAACACTTTCAATAGCTGTTGATGAAGTTCTAAATTTTAAATTATCTTTTATGTCATTGACTAATGAATTTATATAATATTTATTTCTATCTTTTTCTTTTTTTACCCATAGTTTTTTTATTAAATCAGTTGCTAACGACTTAAGTTTATCTATCTCAATATGTGTTTCAATAGTCGACTTATATTCTTCATTATCAATTATATAAATCACTGAATCTATTAGTTTTTCAAGTCCTGTGCTAGAGCTAATTGTAAACTCTTCTTCTTCAAAAAGTTTTACTTTAGAAAAAGCATCTTTTCTATCAACTTCATCTGCAGATTTTAGTAGTGATTCAAGATAAGAAGAAAGTTTCTTTTCATCATTAATTAAATCAATTTGAGAAATATCATCAATCATTGTTCTAAAACTTTCAAGGTATTTATCTACAAACAATCCTCTTTTTCGCTGCACTTCACTTTTAAAACTTTTAACATCAGTCTCATCATCTTTTTGTACTAAATCAAATTGTCTTACATATTTAACTCTACTAAAAGAGTCTTCTAATTGATTTAATGTATATGTTTTACCTGATGATCTTTTTCCTAATATTACATTAAGACCAGTTGAAAGATGTTGTCCATTATTAAAAACTTGAAATAGTTCATTACCATCATTTTCTGATAAAAAAACTTTTGTTCTATCTTTGAAAGTTGATTTAATAGCATTTAATGTTATTTCACCACAATCTATATATGTTTGTCTCAAAGGAAACTTTTCTAATCCTTCTTTCATTCTTTCATCACTGAATAAAACAGGACAAAGTTTTTCTTCATCTTTCATAGTTCTTACGAATTTTTTTATATTATCAACTTCTCCTGCTGAAAAAAAGTCTTTTAACTTGATAAAATCATCATTTCTAACCTTAGGAGATTTTTCATAGTGTGGAATTAATAAATAATCAGATAAATTTCCGAAAATACTTTTTAGTTCTTCTACACTTATAGAGGCCGTATTAGATTGAATTCTATCTGATACATTTTTACATTTGTCATTAAATGCATCTAAATCTTTTCCATCTGAAATTAGTAATAAATGTCCAGTTGGAAGGTCAATTTCAATACCAGGAAAAGTAACTACAGGTATTTCAGATTGAATAATTTTAAACTGACTTAAATCAAAAATATTATGATTTGTAATTGCAATAACATCTAATTTTGATTTTTCAATATATTCTTTTAGAATATCAATTGAAAATATAAAATCACTATCACTTATAGTACTAACAGTATGTATATGTAAATCAATTTTTTTCATTTATATCCTTCTAACTTAATTCCAACACACTCGTCCCATCACCCTTAGGCTCAACCTTTACCTGCAATGGAATTCTCTCTTTTAGTGCTTCCACATGGGAAATCACACCTACCATTTTTCCTGAACTTTGAAGTTGATTTAGTGCATTTAGTGCTAACTCCAAACTATCACTGTCTAGTGTTCCAAACCCCTCATCTAAAAAAAGTGAATCTATACTTATCTTTTGACTTGCTAGACTTGAAAGACCTAAAGCTAAAGATAGACTTACTATAAAGCTTTCTCCTCCTGAGAGTGTATTTACACCTCTTACCACATCTCCTTGGAAACCATCTATTATCTCAATTTCAAGTAGCTTACTTGAATCACTACTTCTTTGAAGTTCATATCTTGGACTTAATATTTGTAAATGTTTATTTGCTAGATAGATTAGTTGCTCTAAAGTGATACCTTGGGCAAATTTGGCAAATTTATCTCCACTTGCTGAACCTATCATTTCATTTAATTTTATCCATACTTTAAAGGCTTCTTTTTTCTTTTCTAACTCTTTAATTTTATCTTCATGTTTTTTCATATTTGAAGCATTGATTTCAAGCTCTTTTTCTAAGCTTCCTATTGATTTTTGAAGTTCATCCGTAGCTGTTTGTAACTCTTTTAATTTATCATTTAAAGTTTGAAGTTCTTTGTCTGTTAGGTTTAACTCTTTTTGTTCAGATAGTTTTTTTGATGTATCTGTTTTAAGAGTTTGGATTTGAGTATATTTTTCTTCTAGTGCTTTACACATCAAAGATAACACATCTTTTTGCTCTTTACTTAAAAGTGCTTTTTCAAACTCTTCTTTTGAAGTAAAACTATTTTCTACAAGAGCTTTATTGAAATTTTGTTTTGTCTCTTCTAATTTTGTACTATTATCTATAAGTCTTTGATTTAACTCTATTATTTGAGAATTTAGTGACTCATTTCTTGAATTTAGAGTTACTAACTCTTTTGATAAAGAGTTATATTTTTCATAGATAATGTTAAATTTACTTGTTATCTCTTTTTCAAAGATATTTAAATCAGATACATCTAAAATAGCTTTACTTTGAATTTGTAACTCTTTTGTTTCATTAGAGATTTTAGAGAGTTGTTCAGCTTCTGTTTTCAAACTTAACTCTATTGATATGATTTTGGTATCAAGCTCTTTTCGTTGTACACTTAAGCCTTGAAGTTTAGTATCAAGCTCTTTTTTCGATGTTTCATTTTTAATAAAACTATCTTTTTTTACGACTATTGCTCTAAAGTTTTCTTCAAATTTTTCATCAAATATTAGTTCATATTTAGTATAAACTTTTGAAAGTTCCTCTTCTAAACTTTGTTTTTTAGATGTGTTTTGAATTTGTTCATTTTGTAATTGTTCTATTAAACTTTTTAGTTTATAAAGTTCTTGTTCATTTTGTAAAACTAAAGTTTGTTTAGTATTTAACTCTTTTTGAAGATTATCTCTTTGAGCTAAAACTTTTTCTTTTTCATCTCTAATTTTTACTATATTTCTTAACTCTTTTTCTAAAAGTTGTTTTTCTTCTTCTAGGTTTGTTTTAGAATCATCCATTAAAATAAAATTCAATGAACTAAATACTTGTTCTATCTCTTCTTTATTTTTTGATAATTTGTTTAGTTCTAAAGTAGAACTCTCTACTTTAGTTTCAAGTTTTGATAAATTTAATTCAAAAGTTCGTAAAGCTTTATTTTCTTCATCAAATATCTGTTTCTTTTGAGCGATTATTGAACTTGTTTCATCAGCATTTACACTTTTTCTATGATTTACAAACGGATGCTCTTTTGAACCACATAAAAAACACTCTTCACCCTCTTTTAGATTTACTCTATCACTCTCATATTTTGCTATTAAAAGTTCTGCTTCTCTTTTATCATTTAGAGTTTGTATATGTGTTTGAATTTCATTTATTAGTTTTGTTTTTTCTTCTATATTTGTTTTTATAATTTTTGATTCATCTTTTGAAGAAGATATGATGTTTTCTTCTTTTAAAATAAATTCCAACAATCTTTTATATTCATCTATAGAAGTAATTAGTTTTTCAATACTTTTTAATCTATCTCTATTATTTGCTTCTTTTTGATTAAAACTTGAAGTTTGAATTTCTAACTCTTTATACTCTTTATCTTTTAAATCAAACAGTATCTTTATTTCATCAAACTCTTTTTTTGCCTTGCTAAAACTATCTTGTAAAATCTTTTCATTTAAACTATTATTTTGAAGTTTTTCTTCTATTTGTTTTAAAAGTTTTAGTACATCTTTATAATCATTTACATTTTTAGAGATTAAAGATATCTCTTCTTTTAATGATTCATCATTTTTATTTTTTATTAGATAATCATTTATAGTTTTTAAATCATTTTCAATTCTTTCTTGATTTGTTTTTAATACTTTCAAATCTTCATTTAGTTTTGTTTTTTGTTCATTTTGAGAGCTTATTTTATTTTCTAACTCTTTGATGTTTTGAAGTTTTGATTCAATTTTAGTTTGTAGTGTTCTTACTTCTTGAAGTTTTTTAGAGTTCGTATCAAATGAAATTTTCTCTTTATCTAATTCATCTTTTACTTTTAATGATTCATTAGTTTTTGACTCTAGTTGCTGTTTTAATTCAATTAGTTCTTTTTGAAGTTTTTCTAGTTTTTCTTTATCTTGATTTATTATTTGAGTTAAAGAGTTTTTTTCTTGATATATTGGCTGAATATTTAAAGCTTTATTTGCTAAATCCAATCTAACAAAGTCTTCTTTTTTATTCTCTTTTTCAAGAGTAATTTGCTCAAATTCTTGAATATATCTATTATTATCAGTTTCTAACTTTTGTAAATTTTCAAGCCAATTAATTACTTTTTTTAGATCATTTACTTTAGTATCAAGTTCAAGTTTTTGGGCTTTTGAATTATTTAAAACTAGTGTTTTTTCAACAACAACTTCATTTGATAATAATTCAATATTTCCTAATAAATTTTCATCTAATTTAATTTCATCATTTTTACTAGTATAAGTTTGATATATTTCTTGAGATATTTGTTTATAGATTTGTGTTCCAGTAATCTTTTCAAGTAAACTTGAACGCTCATTTTCTTTTGCTTTTAAAAAGGCATCAAAACTTCCTTGAGCCAACATCATAGATTGAATAAATCTATCAAAATCAAGTCCAGATAAATCTTCTATATATTTTGGAACTTTAGAAAGATACGATTCTAAGACTTTTCCTGATTCAACTTCACTAATTTCCATTTTAGCACTTTGAAAAGCTCCATCAGCATTTTTTCTAGCTCTTTTTTGGCTCCAAGAACTTCTATAAACTTTACCTTTTACTTCAAATTCAACTTCACATAAACACTCACCAGTATGTCTACTCATAAGTTCATTTGGGTTAGATAATCTTGCAGTTCTTCCATATAAAGCACATGTAATTACATCTAAAATAGTACTTTTTCCAGCACCAGTTGGTCCAGTAATAGCAAATAAAGATTCATCTTTTAAAAACTTTTCCAAGTCTACTTCAAACTCACCTTTTAGAGAGTTAATATTTAGTGATTTTATTTTTAGTATTTTCATAGGCTTTGCACCTTAGAAACTACTTCTTTAAAATTCAAAAATAGTTCTTTTTCAAACTCTTTATCTTCTAAGTTTTCAAGTTCTAATCTTTTTTCAAATACTTGTTCAACTGACAATTCATCTAAACTTATAACTTTTAATTCATTAGCTTTTAATTGCTTTTCACTTTTATCTATTTTTACTGCAAGTAATATAAGTTCAAGTTTTGAAGCAAGTTGTCTAATTTCATTATTTGCATACATTGCATTATCATCAGATATATGAACTTCTATCCAAGAGTTTTTATCTTCTATTTTAGTAAGTTCATTTTTTATATGCTCGTAATTTCCTTTGATAATAACAAGTTTCCTAGAAAGTGGAACTTCTATTTCTTCTATACTTATTTCATTTTGAGTAAAAGATACAAGATTTACTTTTTGAGTATTTTTAGATTCAGAAAAACTAAGAGGTATAGGAGAACCTGAATATCTAACATGTTCATTATTTCCAACAACTTGATTTATATGAAGATGCCCTAAAGCAACATAATCAAACATTGAAGCTAAATAATCCCCACCAATATCAATAGTCCCACCTATATAAATATCTCTTTCACTTTGACTACTTCTACTTCCAACTGTTGTTAAGTGTCCCATAGCAATTATTGGTATATTTTTATCTTTTTTTAGTTCAAGTGCTTTTGAGTAGCAATTTTCATAATAAGCTTTAATACCACTATTTGCTAATTTTTCTTTTTCACTAATTGTTATTCCACTTAAAGATTCTCTAATAACACTATCTCTTAAAAATGGAACAGCACAAACAATAGATATTAAATCATCATTTTTATTTATAGGAATAATTACATTTTCATCTTCATCACCAGTTGTAATTACATGAACATTTAAAACTTCCAAAAGTTGTTTGGGTGCTTTTAAAGTTGATATTGAGTCATGATTTCCAGCAGTTATAATAGTAGTAATTAATGTTTTTATACTTGATAGTTCTTTTAAAAAATTATAATAAAGCTCTAAAGCATAATTTGGAGGCGTTCCAGTATCAAAAATATCTCCTGATATAACTAAAACTTCAACGTGTTTTTCTTTTATAATTTCTAAAAGCCAAGAAAGAAAATCTTCATGTTCTTCAGCTCTACTTTTCCCCATAAAATTTTGACCAAGATGCCAATCTGATGTATGTAATAAACGCATAAATAACCTATAAAAATTTATACAATCATTATAACAAAAAACAACTTTTTTGTGACTCTTTTTTATTTATTTCAATATATTAATATGACTTTCTCCAGTATTTTTACTCAACTTTGCATATCTTATAGTTTTATTTATGACCTAATTAACTTGAGAATATATATATTGATGTATTAAAAATATCAAATATACAAACCCTAAAAGAAAAGTAAGCTCTACTTTTAAAATTATTACCTTTTGGATTTAATTATATTTCAAAAGTTTTATTTTCCATTTTTATCCTTTAAAAAATTTCATTTTCATAAATAGTCTCATCCTTATTATTAAAATCCTCTACTATTTCATTTTGTATATTTATATTTGATTGACTTGCTAATTCTTCTGTTAGTTTTATTGCTTGTTTTAATATAAGTATATCTTCTTCACTCATCTTATCTTTTGTCATTGTTGTATCTATATATGTTGCTGCTATTTCGTTTATTTCATTATTTTTTGTTTCATAAGTTGCATAGGCTTCGATTAGTTCTTCTTTCTCTTTTGTTTGATCAATAGTTAAATTTATTTTTAAGATATTACTCTCTTCTATTTTTACAAACTCATTATTAGATACTAATCCATCTTCATTTTTATCTTGCCACAAGGCAAAGTTCTCCCATTCATTATCATTTTTATCAAATACTCCATCTTTATTTGTATCAAACCCTTTACTTAAGGCTTCTATATCATTTGTAGTATCTTCAAAAAGAACTCTCCAATCTGTTTCTAATTTACTATCTATAGTTCCACTTTTATTATAATCCCAAACAAGTACAGCATCATCTTTTCCAACACCATCTAATACTTCATTATGTTTTTCATAATATTTTTGAACAAATTCTATTCCATCTCCATCCAAATCTAAAACTATTGGGTCTCTTTTTATATATTTATAGTTTATTCCTGTATGTACAAAAAGATTTTTTACATTTTCTCCTGTTAAAAAATCTCCTTCATCACTGATTTTTGCAACAAAGCTTTTCATCTCAAAAACTCTATCTCCTTTTTTCTTCCAATAACTTCCACTATAATCAAAATAAAACTCTCCATCTTCTTCTACTGTTCTTCCATTAATATTTGTAGCACCTGAAACATTTAAAGCATAATATTTCTCTCCTCTATAAAAAGATGTTACAAAAGCTAAATTTGAAACAACACTTACACTTAAAGCATCAAGATTTGAATCCACATCATCAACAACAATTTTTCCTTTTCCAGTATTTAAACTATTTCTATTAAAATAAGAAGAGATTAAAATAGGTGCATCATTTACAGGGGTTACATTAACTTCAACAAAGGCTGTGCTTTGATTACCATCTTTATCTTCAACTATATATTCAAAGCCTGCTTTTCCTTTATAAAGTGCAGAGTTTCTATCAAAGGTATTATCAATAGAGCTATTATAATGTTCATCAGGATTAAAATTTATTGTGCCATTTTTATTTAAAGTAGCTGTTCCATTTAAAGAGTTTTTAATACCTACTATTTTTAAAGTATCATTTGCTTTTATAGAAAAATCATTTGAAAGTAAATTTTGTATTGTTATGGTTAAAGCAGTATCTTCTGTAGCAAAAACTTTATCATCAAATACAAAAGCAGAGTTCTTTTTTACATCATCAATATATACATTAAAATCATCAAATTGTAAAGTTGAGATATTTTTAAGTTCATTTATTCCTGTTTGAGTAATAACTGATGCAGAACTATTAAAGTTTGTAATTATATTTTTTACTTCTTTTCCATTAAAGTATTCAATTAATTTTCCATTATAAACAACAGTATCATTTCCAGCTTGTCCATCAATAGTATCATTACCTTCTGTTGCATAAAAGATATTAGTTTCATTATTTCCAACTATATTATCATCATAAGAAGAACCTACTACATTTTCAAAATTAGAGATAGTATCATTTGTAGCATATGCTTTTGATACAGTATTTGTACTTAGGTTTATATTTATTCCTTGATTACTATTTGAGTAATCAATAGTATCTATTCCTTCACCTCCATCTAAAATATCTTTTCCACTTGAAGCAAAGATAGTATCATTTCCACTACCACCTATAATAGTAATATCACTATTTGCACTATTTTTAATGATACTATTTCCACTTCCTAAGATTATCTCTTCTGCATTTGTTGAAGTTACATCAAAAACTATATCTTGTGTATCATCTATATAAATCTTATCATATCCACTACCCATATCTATAAAATCTCCACTTTGAGATTTTAAATCAGAAGCATCTATATAAGCTATATCATCTCCACCTTTAGCAAAATAAGTATCAGTTCCTTTATTACCTCTTATAATATCATTACCATCACTACCTATAATATTATCATTGCCTTGTGAGCCTATAAACTTTTCAATATTTGTTAAGCCCATATCAAAATTAATACCTCTTACATCATCAACTATAACAGTATCATATCCTTCACCACCATTAACTACTTCAACCAATAAGTTTTCACTTTGAAAATCTTCATAATCTACAACTATAGTATCATTTCCACTACCTGCATCTATTCTATCTGCACCTTTTCCACCTTCAATATAATCATTTCCACTTCCTGCAAAAATTGTATCATTTCCCTGTTTTGCAAGGATAATATCATTATTATCTTCACTATAAATTGTATCATCACCCTTTGAAGAATCTATATAATCATTTCCTGTAGTTTCAATATTTTCTAAAGTTATATTTAAAGAGCTACTTTTTAAAATAGTTTCTATATTCTCTTCTTTTACTATATTTGCAACTACATTTAAAGTTAAGTTTTCATTATTTACAGAGGGGTAAGTAAGAAGAATTTTTCCATCAAAATCTTGGGTATTTATATATAAACTTCCATTTTTAAAAATCCCTTTATTTGAAGTAGTATTTGAAGGTAAATTATCAATTTTTAAAACTATTAATTCATCATTATTTAAAATACTTTTATCAATATTTAATTCTATTAAAGCTTTTGTATCTGTGCTTATAGTATCTGAATAAATAGTATCATTTCCACCTTTTGAATAAATCTTATCATTTCCTCCACCACTATTTATATTATCACTAGCATCTGTATAATTTAAAGTTTGAGAAGCTAAAGTATTAGAAGTGATTTCTACTTTATTTATATGAAAGTATGGAAGGTCATTATCTAAAGCACTAAGAGTTATATTTTTTTCTACTACTTCTTTATTTGTATTTGTACTACTAATAGCTTTTATATTTAAAGATAGTTCATCACTACTTAAATTTTCTATTTTCAAATCTTCTAAATCTTGTTTTGTTAAAGTATAGCTTCCATCTTTATTTAAACTTCCTTTATTTAAAGAAGAACCGTTAGGAAGATTTGTTATTAATAAACTTAAAGTTTCACTATTATCATTATCTAGTAAAGAAGCATCTATACTAAGAAAAGCTTGATTATCTTTTATAAAACTATTTTGTACATTTAATATAGGTTTATCAATAATTTCATTTATTGTTATACTAAGGTTTTTAGACACTTCTGCTCTACTTGTCCCTCCATCTTCACTTATTGATTTTATTTGTAAATTTAATTTTCCAGAAAAGTTTTCAGGAGCAATAAAAGCTAATTTTTTTATATCTTTTTCATCTATTATCCAAGTATTTTCTTTTTTCTCTCCTGCATTTAACTCTATATTATTGGGGATCCCTCTTATTTCTAATTTTAGATTTTCACTTCCATCTAAATCTTGCAGTTTTGAAGATAGATTTAAAAATATTAAGTCATCTTCATTTGCAGTTATATCATTTAATTCTAAAATACTCTTATCTGCAACAGGTGTAATTTCTACAGGAAGATTTACTTCTATCTCACTTTTTCTTAGTGTATTATCTGGTTCAACTATTACTGAAGTAATTCCAATATTAAAATTACCTGAATAATTTAAAGGTGAATATAATTGTAAATTATCTAATTGACTTGTAGATATTTTCCAAGTTGTATCATTTAGCTTTTCACCGCTATTTAAGCTAAATTCTGAAGGTATTTTTAACTCTAAATAAAAATTTTGAGAAGCTCTTAGATTTCTTGTATTTACATCTATATCAAGTAAAGCTACTTCATCTTCATTTACTTTTACTGGATTTACAGTTATATTTACACTTGTAGGAATTGATTCTATATCAACTTTTATATAACCAATACTTTCTTCTTTATGTGCATTTTTCTTTTCTGTTGTTATAGCTTTTACTTTTAATTCAAAATCTTCTAAGCTATTAAATTCAGGTCTTATTTTCAAACCTTCTAATTCTTCTACTGTTAAATGCCAATTACCTTCACTATCTTTTAATCCTTTATTTAAAACTGCATTTAAAGGAACTTGTTCTATTACTATTTCTAAAGTTTCACTTCCATCTGTATCTGTTAATGAACTTTTTATATCAAGTGGTATAAAACTATTTTGATACCCTTTTGTATCTGATACTTCCAAATTTGCAAAATCTGCTTCTGATTGAATTCTTACTTCTACATCTTTTGAGGTAAATGTTTGATGAGTATTTTCTGCTTCTGTTGTAACTGCTGTTACTTTTAAAGTAAAGTTTTCATCACTATTTTCGACTAAATTTATACTTAACTCTTCTAATTGCGTAGGTAAAAGTTTCCAAGAACCATCACTTTGTTCTTCTCCTGCTGTTAAGCTTGTCCCTTGGGGCAATCCTTCTATTAGGTAATATAAGCTTTCACTTCCATCTTTATCTATAAACTCTGAAGCAATATCTATATAAGCAAACCCTGGATCTTCTGTTACACTTACTACACAATCCATCCCACTAGTAGTTTTTTGAAAAAGATTTAATTCTACATTATCTGCAACTGCATTAACTTTTACTTCTAATTCTTTTGAGATTTGAGCAATACTATTATTTTCATTTTCTTTTGTAAGTGCTGTTACTTTTATAGTAAAGTCTGTTGCATCATGTGTTTTTGGTGTAATTGTAAGAAAATTTAAATCTTTCGCTTCTAGATGCCATATTCCATTTTCATCTTTTTCTCCTTTATTTAAAGTAGCATCACTTGGAATATTTTCTATTTTTATACTTAAAACTTCACTTCCATCTATATCAACTAAAGCTGATTTTATATCTAAATTTATAGCAGTATCTTCATCTCCTTGTGTATTTGTTACTTCTAAAATAGCAGTATCTGCTACAGCATTTACTATTACTTTTAACTCTTCACTTATAGTTGCTATACTATTATTTTCACTCTCAATTGCATAAGCAGTTACTTTTATAGTAAAGTCTTCATCACTATGAAGTTGTGTAGTTAATTCTAAACCTTTTAATTCATCTTTTGTTAGATACCATATTCCATCACTATCTTTTTTCCCTTTATTTAAAGTAGCATCTTTAGGAATATTTTCCAAAGAAATAAGAAGTCTTTCTTTTCCATCTACTCCATCTAATGTATCTACTAAAGAACTATTTATATTTATAGGCAAAATAGTATCTTCTAAAATCTCTTTTTCACTATCTTCTAAAGACAAGTTTGGTGTATCTGCAACTGCAATAATTGTGATTTTTTCACTTATTTGTGTAGTTATTATTCTTCCATTTGTATCTCTAACTATTGCTTTTATACTTATTGTAAAATCATCAGAATTATCTTTTTGAGGAATCAAAGATAAATTAACTAAATCATTTTGAGTTAAATACCAATTACCATCTACTCTTTTTTCTCCTGAACTTAGGTTAAACCCTTCAGGTAAGCCTTCAAATATAACTTCTAAAGAACTATCAGCATTTGGGTTTGATATATCAAAATCAAAAAATATTTCATCTTCATTTATTATTGTTTTATTTAGTTTTACTAAAGCTGAAGTTAAAGGTTCTAAGTCTTTTATTGTTTGTACTTCTATTTTTCTTTGTACTTCTTCTTGTATATCTTTCTTTTGAAAAATAACTTCATCTTGAAAAGAAATATTATTTAAAAAACTTTGAGTAGAGCTATTATTTGTTTCTCTTAAGATAGTTGTTTTATCATCTAAAGAGTTTTCATTAGTATTTAATATCGTAGTATTATCATCACTTATTTCCTCTTTTTGTTTTAAAGTCTTTTTTTTATACTCTTTTATTAATAAAATATCTTTATATAAAGGGCTTTGTGTTTCTACAATAGGGATAACCAAACTATTATTTTCACTATTTATACTCTCCAAACCTTTTAATGAAGCTGGGTCATCACTTAAATAGCTTATTTCATCACTTGAAGACTCTTTTGTTTGGGCCACTGCCACTGTTCCTATCATAACAGCTGTTGCTATTGATGAGGCTTGAGAAGTTGGATTATTTTCATTTAAAACATTCTCTTCTTCAACTATCTCTTCTTCTTTTTTAAATTCAGCTTTTTTTATTAGTTGTTTATTTAAATAATCCACTTCAAAAACTACATTTTTAAAAGCTATCTCTTCTATATCAACTAAAGTATCTAAAATCTTTTTATCATTTGATTTTACTAAAATAGTATTATTATTTAAAAACATAACTTGATAGTTTTCAAAATTATCTTTATATTCAACAGTATCTTTACCACTTCCTGCATATATTATATTTTTACCAGCAGTAGTATTTATATAATCATTACCATCACCTAAGATTACTACATCATCACCCTCACCTGCATAAACTTTATTATTTCCCTTTATTGAAACAATATAATCATCTCCTTTTCCTGCATAAACAATATCATTACCAGCACCCAAAGAGATATTATCAGCTCCATCATTAGCAAAAACTATATTATTTTCATCATTTGTTACTATTACATCATTATTTTGTGAGCCTTTTACTCCCTCTATATTTATATATTTATCATTTTCATTTGAGTAGTTATTTTTTAAATTTACAACAGAAGAGTTTTCACTATTAGTATAATCTACTAAATCAACTCCTTCTCCTCCATCTAAGGTATCACTTCCACCTTTTCCTTCTAAAATATCATTACCACTATTTCCTATTAAAGTATTATCTTTATCATCTCCTACTAAAATATCATCAAAATTTGAACCCTTAAGATTTTCTACATTTTTTAAAGTATCACCATCATCATTATTATTAGAATTTAAACTTGCATATACACCACTTTTTGAGTTTTCATAAGAAACACTATCAATACCTAATCCTGTATCAATATTTTTTTTACCATCTTGTACAAGAATATAGTCATCTCCACTACCTGTAACAATTGTATCATTACCTTTTGATGAAACAATTAGATTATCTCCATAATATGCGGTAATCTTATCATCTAAAGAAGTATCCAAATAGATATTTTTATCTTCAAATTCATTTACATATTTAGCTAAAGCTTCATCTTCTAAAAGTAGAGTTTTAAAAGCTTCATTTACATCTATTTTTCCACCATTTTCTTCTACTTTTATCAATTCAAGTAAGGCTTGAAGGTTCACTTTTGTTCCATTTGGCAGGTCTATATGTGTATTTGTTTTATCCCATTTTTCCCAGTTTGAAATTACAAACTCTTTTGAGTTTTCTTGTGCTTTTTGTGCTTCTAAATCCTTATCAAAAGTAGTAATTATTAATTTACCTTCTTTTAATTCAAACTGCAAATCATTTAAACTTTTTCCAGCAAAAGAAAAAGCATCTTCACTTATAGTAAAGTTTTCATAAGGATTAGGAATATTTGCAAGTTCTAATAACTCTTCAAATCTTTTTGCAAAAATTTCTACTTTTTCTAAAAAGCTATATTTTAAAGCTTTAGGATTTTTTAGAAACTCTTCATAAGATTGGGCTTTTACATTTACATCTAAACTATTTGTATAGTTTAAATATCCTAAATTTAAGTCATATCCTAACTCTTTTAAAATCTCTAATGCCTCTTCTTTTGATGGTTCATTAATATTTATTTCATCTTCTTTATTTAAAGCAAGTACACTTTCACTTTCTTCTTTTAGATAAATATTTATCATTTTTTTAGCTATTTGATTTAGATAGTCATTTACATCCACATCTAATAATTCATCATTTTCTTTATGTATCTCATAATTATATTTTGCTATTTCACTATTTAGTTTATTAAAATCTTCACTATAATGTTGCTCTTCTAATCTCAACTCTTCAGCAATAGAAAATACCTCTTGCCAATGTATTGCTTCTATTTCTTTATAGTGCTTATTATTAAATTCTAAAATTGCAGTTGCTTTTTCTTCTTTTATTTGTTCAATTTGCTCTTTTTGTAAAGCAATCTCTTCTTCATAGATATTTTTTTGAGTTTGAAGGTTTAGCATTTTTTGTTGTTTTTTTAAAGATAAATTACCCTCTTTTTGTCTTTCTTGATACTCTTCTAGTTGTTTATTTACTTTTTCTAAAGCTATTTGATTTTCTTGTAGTTTTTTATTTACTTCTTCTATCTTTTCATCAAAACTTTTTTCTAATTGCTCTTTTTGTGTATAGTAGTTTTGTATATCTTCATTTGTTACTTCTTTTAGTATCTCATCCACATATGTTTTATAGTTTTTAAAACTATATTTTTTTAAAAATTCATCAAGAACTCTATTTTTTTCAGTTTCATCTTCTAGTTTTGATATTTGATGGTACTCTTCATTTATCTCTTGAAGTATTTTTTTATCTGTGATTATTTTTCCATTACTATCTATGATAATATTTACTTCATTTTTATAATCACTATATTCTTGAGCAATTTTTATATTTTTATACAATAAATCCAAATCTACTCTTCCACTTTCATCATCTGGATTTCCTTCTAAAAACTTCTCATTTGTTCTATGCATTGCTCTTAGGATATAAGGGTTCCCATTTTCTACATTTATAAATGGTATTTCAACACTTAAAGCATGTGCCATTGTCTCTTTTGCAGTACTAAAACTTCCTTTATAACCATTTATAAATATTTTTTTCTTAAATTGACTGATATTTATATCTGGCATTAAACTAGCATCTACTAGTTGTCCTCCTGGTAAATTAAAGATATTTGTTAATTGTTGTGCAAATGAATTACCTATATTTATCATAGCTTCTTCATTTCCACCATCATCACTATCACTAAAGACTAGATTATAAGTTTGTGTCTCTTCATCAAACTCCAGTTTTGCTTCTGCTGTTGGAGGTGGTGGTGTCCCTCCAAATAATCCTCCTAGTAAACTACCTACTATTACTCCTATTATGGCTCCAATTAACGCACCTATTGGACCAGCAGCAGAACCAAAAGTTGCAAATTGTGAAGCAAGTGCACCACCTGTCGTTGCCATTGTAGTACCAGCCATTGCACCTATTGCACTACCAATAGAAGCCCCCATTGATTCTTCTTTTGTATCTATCCAACTCTCTGCAATTGCATATCCTATTTTTGAACCAATAAATCCACCTATTGCACTAGCAAAATCAAAATTTATACTCTGTCCAGTTGCAAAATTTGTTATAGCAGTAGAGGCTGCATATGAAAGTGTAAAATCAGCAAGGTCACCTATAAGTGTCCCATCCATACCTAAAATATCTGAAATATTATCATTTTTTGCAAAGTATGAAGATAAGGCAAAAGAGACAACTGAACCTGCCAAATTTTTCCAAGAAGAGGCTCCCACATCTTTAACTGCTATATCGTTATTATAAGTAGCTAAATCAGCTATTACTCCTACACTTGTACCTACAACTATTTTATCTATATTTGAAAAATCACTATTATTTGCGATTATTAAACTTCCTATTTGATTTATCGCTGTTTTTCCAACATCATTCCAAGTTGCAACTGGTCTTACTTCTGTATCTTTTTGTATAGAAATTGTTTGTTCATTTGTATCTAGATTATGTTCATATACTAAATCTTTTGTTGTAAAGTATTTAGAAGTAGTTCCATCTTCATTGGGAACTTCTGCCACATAGTTCCCATCTTGTGTTTGCATTAGCTTTACAGTACCATAAGCACTTGAAATATATTTTGCATCACCTTTTGGCATGATTAGTGATTGTCCTGCTAAGATTTTTCCACTACCATCTAAACTATTTACAAAAGCAATATTTTCTTTTTTTAAATTTGTATTATTAAAGCTATCTAAATTTATATCTTGTTTTGCCACAAGTGAGCTTACTTCTAAATTACCATTTTTCAATCTTTTATAAGAAATATCTACTTTATCTTCAAACCCATATGAGTCAAAATAGTATCCATCTTTATTTGCAATAATTACTCTATCTTCAAAGTTTACATTTATAGAACCATCACTATTTATTTCATAAGCTCCCTTTTCATTAAAACCATCAGTAAAAGTAGCATAGGTTACTTTAGACCCATCAGAGTTTGGTACAATAAAGATATGATTCCCATCTTGCGTTGTATATTGTGCTATTTCTCCATATCCACCCTCTATTTCTTGTTTTGATATTGGTACTTGGAAGTTAATATTTTTTGAAACGGTATCACCATTTAGATGATTGAACTCTTTTAGTTCTTCTTTTGAAAAGTCTGTATATTTTGCTAGTTTTTCTATTTCTACATTATCTTTTTTTATCTCTATATTTTCTAATACTTTTTTCCCATCTTGCATTTTATATGAAATCTCAAATTCATCTGTTGATACCTCTTTTTGATACATTATTCCTTTACTATCTTTTTCCCATACTTCATATATTCCATCTTGTGTGAAAGTTATCTTATTTGGGTTTGTTTTATCTCCATAGATTAATAAATCACTATTTTCATCATATGTTATATTTGTTTTATTATTATTTTCATCTGGCACTCTAAGTGTAAAGGTATCATCAGGGTTTTTAAATAGTTTTATTACTCCATTTTCACCTTGTATTTCTAAAGGTGGCTCTTTTGGAACTAGGACTTTATATCCTACTGGTAAATTTTTTGCGTCTTCTAATGTTAAATTATTATACTCCAAAAGTTCTATTGAAGAAAATTTTGTATTTTGAGCGATATGGGAAATTGTTTGTCCAGCTTTTAGCGAGATTACTCCCACTTCACTAGGTTCTTGTAAATTTGATTTATCTATATTTTTTATACTATTTTCTAATTTTACTTTATCAAAAGTTGTATCATTTAAAGTATTTGATAAGTTTTCTATCTCTTTTTTATCTATTTTTTCAAGGGAATTATTTTCATATTTTTTATATTCTCCTTTTTCATTTTTTATTTCATAGCTTTCTAAATTTCCTTCATTATCTAATATATATCGTTCTTCTTTATTATCTTGTGTTTTATGTATTAAAATTCTTTTATTATCATTAGTTTTAACTAATATTGAATTTTCATCTCGAAACTCTACTATTGTATTTTTTTCAGTATCATTAATACTTTCTTTAAAAACTACTTCTTTTTTTTCAGTATTTACTTCTACAACTTGTTTCTTATTTAAAAAATCTGCTATTTTATCTAAAGCTATTCCAACATTATCTGCTACAAGAGAGGCTCCATTTGAAATAGCTTCATCAGAAATCATTTCACCTAACTCTTTTTCTATATTACTTTTTTTATCAAATTTTATAAATTGAAGAGTTTGAGCATATTTTTTTACTACAATATATGTTAAGCTATCTCCTGTTCCTGTAACAAATGCTTGAAGTTTACTCTCACCTGCTTCTAATCCTTCATTATACTTTCTATCTAATCTTTCTGCAAACTCTTTTGCATCTTCTGCAATATCTAAATATTTATCAATTACTTCATTTTTACTTTTTTTAGCCATAGATTACTCCTTTAAACTAAACTTTAAACATTGTGTAACTATATTTTCAACAACTTTTATAAAGTGAATTTCATTAATTATAAAATTTATATTATCTTTTTCTTTTACTGTTAAATCTTTATCTTTTAATATTTGCTCTTTTATTTTTGATTTATAAAATTTAAAATCTTCTATTAATTCTTTATTGCAATCTATTCTTAAATGACTAATGGAATTAAATAAAATTAAACTATTTGCAACAAAAAGTGTTGTGTAGTGAATTGTTCTATATGCTTCATATTTAGAAGAACTTAGATTTATCTCTTTTTGATAAACTTCTTTTTGAAAAATATTTTTATAAAATTTATAAGCTAAAATAACTTTTTTGATTTTTTCATCATCTTTTGCTTCATTGTAAACTTTATTTTCATAGAAAAAAACATCATTTAATAAATGAAAATTATAAATATAAATATCAAAAATATAAGAAGTAAGCCAAATAGTTTTATTTCTTATAAACTTATTGTTTTTATAGTCTTTTATTTCATATTTTGATAGTATTTCTAAATTCTCTAAAATTTCGTCCAATAACTTTGAAGTAAAATCTAAACCATACTTAGTTACTAATTCACCTGGAAATTTACGATTTTGATTTATAGAATATAATTTAGGATAAAAATTTATAAGTAAATTCCAATAAACTATCTCGGCATCATCTTTTGGAAAAATTCCTTTACCCTTATAATAAAAGTATTCTTTTGATTTTTGAATAGGCTTTAAAATTGGATTTTGAAAACTTATTCCTAATTTTACGGCAAGTGTTTCATATACACTAAATAAATAAGCTATTACAAAATACTCTCTTGTTTCTTTTAACTCTTTTGGTGCTGTTTTTAAATAGTTTGAATAAGCTCCTATATAAGCCAAAGTATTTATAACTATAAAAATAATTAGAATTGATAGTAATATTTTTTTTAATCTATTCATTATTTTAAGATACCTTTTCTTTATTGTAAAATCTATTATTAAATTTTATATTTTTTTCTAGTTCAAGGCTTGAAGATAAAATTTTATAGTTTTTCTTTTTTGGACTAATACGAAAAATAGAAGTTTTAATATACAATAAACATAATATGGTATACTAAATACTATTACTAATCTTCCTAATCTTCCACTATCAAATATCTTTTCTAAACTATAGTCATACAAATAAAATACAAGTAATAATAAACTACTACCTAAAACAACTAAAAACATTTGTGTTATTAAATATATTTTATCTTCTATCTCAAATAAAAAATCATTAGATACTATTTCTTCTTTATTCATATATTCTCTCTTTTTACTAATAATAACTCAATACATTATTATTACACTTCTGTAATTTAACTCCCATTATTCTTAAAGTTTACTTAAAAATAACCTTATATATTATTTGAATTGTGTGTATTTATTTTAATAATCGTTATTATTTAATAAAGCTAAAGAGGAAATAGTAATTGGTTTGATTGTTTTTTATAAAAGTAATTTTTAAAAAATTTGAAAGTTTTTAAATTTTCAAAGGCAAAAGCCTTTGAAGTGATTAGTTTGCAGGTCTATAAACTTTGATATTTGTAAAGTTTTCTGCATCTTTTAAGTATTGTGCGTGTAGTTGGCTTAGGATACCCTTATCACAGTAAAAAAGGTATTGTTTATCTTGAGGAAGCTTTTTAAACTCAGTTTTTAGCTTATAAAAAGGTATTTTTATAGTTTCACATGAAGCTTTTATACACTCTTCATTTTGTCTAATATCAATAATAGTATAATCCCCAGTTGATAAGTCACTTACAACTTCCATTTGTCCTATATCTGAAATATCTGCAATTATCTCATCTACATTTGTAACTTGAGCATTTTCAACAGCTTTATCTAAAACTGAATAGTCAAAATTATTTGCTTCTTTTTGCATCCTTTCATAGTTTCCATGAGTTACTGGATTTTTTGAAATTACTCCGCAATATTCAGGCATAGATTCAGCAAATCTTCTAGTTCCTATTTCATTTGCTATATTTATAATATCAGGCTTATTCATAGTTGAAAGTGGTCTTAATACAAGTTTTGTTGTGGCTTGGTCGATTAAAGCTAGGTTTCTTAAAGTTTGGCTTGATACTTGAGCTACACTTTCACCTGTTAAAAGTGCATCTATTTTCATATTATCAGCTATTTTTTCAGCAGCTTTTAGCATAAGTCTTTTTAGCATTACACCCATATATGATTCACTAGTTGATTTAAAAATCTCAGTTACAACATCGTCAAAAGGTACACTTGTAAAAGTAACTCTATGAGAAGAACCAAATTTATTCCATAGATAAAAAGCTACTTGTTTTACTCCAATTTCATGAGCTACTCCACCAAGATTAAAGAAAATAAAGTGAGTTTTTATCCCTCTTTTCATAGTTAAGTAACTAGCAACTGTTGAGTCAAATCCCCCAGACATTAAAGAAAGAATAGCACCTTGTGTTCCAATAGGAAAACCAGATAAACCTTTAAATTTATGAGTGATAATATTTAGTTGTTTATCTATTAACTCTAAGTTAATAGTAACTTGTGCACCTTTTAATTTAACCCCTAATGTTTCATTATAAGCAAGCATATATCCACCAACAGTTTGTTCAATATCTATTGATTTAAACTCATGACTACCTGCTCTTTTTGCTCTTACCACAAAAGTTTTACCTACAATTTCTTTTCCCATTACTTCATTTACTTTTACTTTTATTTCATCTAATGTAGTAATATTATCAAATTGTATTGCTTCTTGGATAAACTCAACTCCTGGAGTATCCATAAGTTTGATTCTAGCTTCAGTAACAACTTCAATTGGTACTAAAACTTCAATTTTATCAAAAGATTTTTTTAAAACAATCTCTTCTGAGATTCTTTTTAAAAGTGCTCTAAGATTATTGTAAAGTTGATTAACCATTTCTCTTTTAGCTTTTGAGCCTTTTATCATAATTTCTGGGAAAAACTTTACAATAAACTTTTGTGTCTTTGCTTCTGTAATATTCATTATTTGAAAACCTTATATTTTTTATGCGCGAAATTATACCATAAGAGTGTTAATTTTAGCTCTTCATCTATCTTATAGTAATAATTTAGTAATATATCCCAAAGTTTTTACAATATAAAGTTTAGAAGGATTTATAATTGAAAAGAAAAACTCACATTAAAAAAATATCAAATTATGCAATGGTTGGTGGACTAGGTGCTTTACTTATTACTGGGTTAGTAGGTTGTAGCGATAGTGGAAATAGCAATGAACAAAAAGGTCAAAGTGATGCTTTTAGTCAAGCTAGTCAAAAACAAGGTGCCTTTGTTGTAATTGAAGAAAGTGCAGATAAACAATATAAAATTGTAGATGAATTTCCAGCAAATAAAACAACAATTGTTTTAAGAAAACCTGATGGAAGCGAAAAAATCTTATCTCAAGAAGAGATTGATAAACTTGTAAAAGAAGAAGCAGCAAAAATTGATGCAGGAACTTCTGCTTTAACAAATCCAGAGATGTCAAGTGGTGGTATGGGACTTGGTGGAGTTTTATTATCTTCTATTGCTGGGGCTATGATTGGTTCTTGGATAGGGAATAAACTATTTAATAATCAAAATTATCAAAATCAAAGACAAACTCAATACAAATCACCTCAAACATATAGTAGGTCTCAAAGTTCATTTAGTAAAACAGCAGGTTCAACTACAACTTCAAGTTCTACTAAAAAAAGTGGTTTTTTTGGAAGTAATAATACTTCATCTACTTCAAAAACAAATACTAGTACATATGGTGGATAAATGAAATTAAATAAATTACAACCTCTAACAAATGAATATTTAGAGTCAATTGGCTTTGTATGGCATACAGACCAAGATGAAACTTCATATATTGCTGATGAAGTAATCGAGATTAGTGAAGAAGAAGCAAATGCCTATTATGAAGCTTGTAATGAGCTATATGATATGTTTTGCGAAGCTGGAGAATATGTAATTGAAAACAATCTTTTCCATGAATTAAATATTCCTTTTAATTTAGTGGATATTATAAAAGAGTCTTGGTCAAATGATGTGCATTGGCATTTATATTCAAGATTTGATTTAGCTGGAGGGATTGATGGGAAACCTATTAAACTAATAGAGTTTAATGCAGATACTCCAACTTCACTATTTGAAACAGCTATTATTCAATGGGCTTTATTAAAAGCAAATAATTTAGATGAAGCAAGTCAGTTTAATAATTTATATGAAGCTTTAAAAGATAATTTTAAAAGAATTATAACATTAGATTCTGATGTGGAAAAATTTGAAGAGTATTATCAAAATCTTGGATGGAAAATACTATTTTCTTCAATTTCAACTTCAAATGAAGATATAAATACTACAAAACTTTTAGAGCATATTGCAAATGAAGCTGGATTTAACACTGATTTTGAATATATTGAAAATGTTCAATTTAGTGATGAAGGTATTTTTAAAGATGACCTAAACTTCGAGTTTTGGTTTAAGCTTATCCCATGGGAAGATATAGCTATCAATGAAAGTGAATTAGCTTTAATTTTAACAGAAATTGTAGAAAATAAAAAAGCAATTATTTTCAATCCAGCTTATACTTTAATCTTCCAATCAAAAGGATTTATGAAGATTTTATGGGATTTATACCCAAATCATCCACTTTTATTAGAAACTTCTTTTGAGCCATTAGTAGGTAAAAAACAAGTGGAAAAAAGATGCTTTGGAAGAGAAGGTGCAAATACTAAAATCATCAATGAAGATGGCTCTATTGATGTGGAAACACAAGGAGAATATGCTGGACATAAGGCTATTTATCAAGAGTATGTAGAACTTCCAAAAGATTCAAATGGAAACTCATATCAAGCTGGAGTATTTTTTGCTTATGAAGCTTGTGGGTTAGGTTTTAGAAGAGGTGAAAAAATTTTAAATAATATGTCAAAATTTGTAGGACATATTATCAAATAATCAAGGGATAAGCCCTTGATTATCTTTTTAAAGCTTTTTCATCTTCTTTTTGTATATGTTCTAGAAGAACTTTAAAACTCTCTTCAAGCCATTGAAAATTTCTAAGAAATAAAATAGGTGTATGGTACAACCTTTTATCCAAAGGCTTTTTGCTTATTGTTTTATTTCTAAGGTCTATTTCCCCATCAATTAATACAATATCATAACAAACTTCTGCCCTACTAAAGCCAATACTTAGAGGAATATAATACTCTCTTTCATTAGAAATAAAGTACCAAATAGGCTCTCTTCTAAACATCACATAAGGAAAAGGTGCATCTATACTACAACCAATAGAATTATGTTTATTAAAGATGATTTTTCTTATATTTTCAACTGTAATAATAGAGTTTTTAAGCCTTCTTTGTACTCTTTTATATAAAAACTTCCAAAGTAAAGAGTTTATTCTTTTTGTTGCATCTTTATGAGCTAAAATCTCATCAGTTTCATAATATATATTATTCATAGCTTTTTATGTACTCTTGCATTGCTGCGAAATTAATATTGTTATAATCTATTTGCAATTCTAAATTCATCAAATAAAGATTTTTAATATTAAACTTTTCAAGTTTTACAAAATCTTTTTGAGTAGTGATAATAGAATATTCATTATATTCTTTTTCAATATTTTTTATTTCATCTTTTGTAAAGCTATGGTGGTCTTCAAAAGCAACCATTTTTACACCACTTGGAAGATATTCTAATAATCTTTTAGGTTTTGAAATAGCAGTTAATAAAAGAAGTTTATGAGGAAGAACATTTACATTCTTTTGGTTTAAACTATATGAAACAAACCTCTTAAATCCTTCCCCTTCTTTTAGTTGTAAATCAGCTAAAGAATAAAACATTTTTGGTTCTCTATATCCTCCACTTGGAAGACAAAAGATATTTGTAGGTTCATCTTTTGGTCTAATTAAAATATCAAACTTTTTTATATGATATTTTGAAAAACCATCATCTAAAAAGACTATTTTACATCCTAATTCTTTTGCTTTTTTAATTCCCTCTACCCTATCTTCACTTACAATAATTGTGGCATTTGGTAAAGAAGTAGCTAAAAGCATAGCTTCATCACCACTTATTTTTACATCAACTAAAATCTTACCTTTTTGTGAAACAAGATATAAGCCTTTTGAATCTCTTCCATAGCCTCTTAAAATAACTGCACAATTTTCTTTATTTTTAACTAAAGCAATTGTAAGAGGTGTTTTACCACTTCCACCAGCAATTAGATTACCAATACTAATAACAGGTATTCCAAAATCTTTAGGTTTTGAAATAGCTCTTTTTACTAAGATAATAATCATATAAATCAAAGTTAAAGGAAGTAGTAAAAAAGAGATGATTTTTTGAAAAGTGTTTGGATAGAAGAGATAATCTTCTACCCATAAAAAAAGCTTTTGTCTCAATCTATATCCACTCTGCTGCAATTTCTATTATATTATCACAAATATAATGTACTTCATCATCACTTAAAGCTGGATACATAGGTATTGATAAAATTTGTTGATAAGAAGTTAAAGCATTTGGAAATTCTGTAATCTTAATAGAATACTTACTTTTATAATAACTTAATAAATGTAAAGGAATATAGTGTAATCCCGTAGAAATTCCTCTTTCTTTTAAAGCTCTTGCAAAAGCATCTCTATTTCTAGAAATTTTAATAATAAAATGGTTAAAAATATGCTCTTCTTTTGCTTTTGGAATAGCCACATGTTTTACATCACTTAATCTTTCAGTATAGATTTTTGCAATTTCTTTTCTTCTTTTTATAAATTTATTTGTTTTTTGAAGTTGAGCTAAAGAAAATGCTGCATCTAATTCACTCATATCATACTTGTGTCCAATATCAACAACATCATAAATATAATCTAAGTTTCCATAATCATCATATGTAGTTGTAATAGCATGAGTTCTAAGTAATCTAGCTCTATTTGCTATTTCTTCATCATTTGTTACTATAATACCTGATCTACTTAAAGCATGTTTACCATTTGAAGGGTTTGTAGAAAAAATCGTCATATCAGCTCTTAAAGAACCAACTGTTTCATCTTTATATGTAACACCAAGTGCAGCTGTTGCATCTTCAATTAAAATAATCTTATATTTTTCACAAATATCATATAATCTATCTAAATCAGGAGTTTGTCCTGCAATAAAAGAGATAATAGCACCTCTTAATTTTTTTGATTTATTTGCTTCTAACGCTTTTTCAAATTTATTTAAATCAATATTCATATCTTCTGTATTAATATCAATAAAAATAGGTTCAGCATCAAAATGTCTTACTACTTCTGGAATATTTACAAAAGAATTAACTGACATTAAAATCTTATCACCTCTTTTAAGTTTAATTGAACTTAATGCAAGATGAATTGCAGAAGTTGAATTACACGTTGCTATTGCATGTTTTGCACCAACAAATTTAGCCATGTTTTCTTCAAACTCTAAAACTTTTGAACCTTCTTTTCTATTATTATTTTCAATAACAGATTTAATTTGATTTAACTCTTCTTCGTTTACAGAAGCACTATAAAATGAGATCTCTTTCATACGCTAACTCCATTTAATATTTGCTATTACGGGTAGTTTACCCTTAAACTCATTTGCTTTTATTCTATATTTTAACATATCAACTAAATTACCATCATGTCCTAAAACTACAATTTCTTCTTTAGATTTATTTTCATCTACTAATAATTTTAAAACATCATCCATTTGTTTATATGTATAACCTAATTCTCCCTCGTCAGTTTGACCTTCCCATAAATCTGCACTTGGCTTTTTTGAAATAATTTCTTCAATAACACCTAAATATTTTGCGAACTCAAACTCATCACTTTTATAGATTTGTCCAATAGGATTTATTGCACATGCAATATCACCAAAAATAGTTCCATAACCTAATAATAATTCACTTTTATTTGAAGTTCCCACAACGATTGAATCATCTCTTGAAGATATATCATAAAGTACAGACATTCTAACTCTTGCAGAGTAATTTCCTATTCTTAATTTATCATTATTCATATTATTAATATAAGCATCAATCATAGGAGAGATATTAACTATTTCATATTTTATATCAAATTTTTCACAAAGTTTTTTTGCATCATCAATACTACTTTGGCTAGAAAATTGAGAGGGCATAAGAACACAACTCATATTGTCTCCAAAGGCTTTTTTACATAAAATAGCTACCACTGCTGAGTCTAAACCACCAGATAAACCAACAGTTACATTTTCAAGTTTTGTAAGAGCTAGTTGTTCTTTTAAAAAATTTATTAATTGTTGTTCTATATTTTTCCAGTTAATCAATTTTTATCCTTTGATAAATATTATATCTTATCTTTTTTTGTTTTTTCATAAATTTCATCTAAATAATTTAAACTACTTTTAGAAATATTACTCTTTTTTACCTCTAATTTATCTTTTATAGCTAAAAGTTCTTCAATTTCAAAGTATTGTAAGAAATTTGGGTTAATTTCAACTGTTTCTTTATCATTCATAACAATAAGTTTTTTTATTTCTTCAATTATTTTTTCTTTTTCTAACATTATTTTTTAAATTTTTCCAATATTTGAGTTAAATATAACTCCATTTTTTCTTCACCAATATCACTACTTGAATCTTTGCAACATTTACAAGCAGTACCTGCATCAGTAAGCTTTGCCAAATCATCTAAAGAATTAGCACCTCTTTCTTTTATAGCATAAATAATCTCGCCCAAAGTTACATGTCTACAATTACAAACTTCAAATGAATGGGGAAATTTTTTAGCCATTATTACTCCTTTTATAATATTCTAAAATATCTTTACAATATAGTTTTTTTTTAACTTTTCCAAAATCAGTCTCTTTTATAATACAAAATCTACACTCAGTACCTGCACCTGTGTTATCTTGTATTTCTCCTAAAGTTAAACTTCCACTATTAATACAAGTTTGTATTTGTTTTAAACTTACGCGCCTACAATTACAAACTTCATATGAACTATCAAAGCCTTGCATTAGATACCTTTATGCTTTTTTATTAGTTCATAAGCTTCATTAATCTCTTGAAGTTTAGCTGTTGCTTCATCAATAATATTTTGACTAGCCCCCTGCCCTGCAATAATATCTGGGTGATGTTTTTTTACTAGATTTCTATATTTTTTCTTTAAAATATTTACATCATCATCTTTTGAAGCTTCTAAAATTTCATATGCTTTTTCTAAAGATAAAGCTGCATTTTCTTTTTGTTGTTTATAAAACATTTCAAAAGCATTAATAAGTCTTTCAAAATCAGCTCTTTTTATCTCTAAAGTATTAGCTATATCTTCAGTTATCATAAGTTCAGTATTTGAAAACTCTTTATCTATAAAAGCAAGATTTAACAAATACTCCATAATTTTAACTCTTTTTTGATAATTGTGTCTTGTTAAAGTGTATAAATTTTTACATATTTGTATTGTATTATCAAAACTTTTTTTCTCATCATCATAAATTTTTTTTAGTTTTTCTCTAATTTCATCTTGGTTTTCAAAATGCCTTGAAATATCATCTAAAGTATGTTTTAAAAGTTGTGCTTCAAGTTCACACACTTGACCATCTGCTTTTGCAACTTTTGCCATTAAAGCAACTAAAAGACCAGCTTCATGCTGCATTAAGTCACCTTCAAACTTCTCTTTAATATCAAGTTTGATATTTGCAAATTTTTCAGTTTTATAACTTTTTGCAATTAAAAATAAAACAATCCCAATAAATATTAAAATTAATAATTTCATCAAACTACCCTTTATAATTTAATAGTGAGATTTTATCAAAAATTAGGTAAAATCTCTTCTTTTAATACAATTTTGGAGAATTATAATGTTTGGAATGGGCTTTTTTGAGATACTGCTTGTTGCAGTAATTGCAATTATTGCATTGGGACCTGAAAAATTACCAAAAGCTATGGTAGAAATAGCAAGGTTTCTTAAAAAATTTAAATCTGGGATAGAAGATGCTAAATCAACACTAGATAATGAATTAAATATTTCAGAGATGAAAGAAGAGGCAAATAAATTTAAAGCTCAAATAGAAAGTGCTAAATCTTCAGTTAATGTAAATAATATGGATTTAGGGCTTGATAATATTTTAAATGATGATTTAAATAAACAAACAAAAGCAGAAAAAACAGAAAACAAACAAGAAAAAGTATCTTTTAAAAAAGAAACAAAAGTTGAAGAAGATTTAAAAGAGATACAAGTAGAAGATGCTTCAAATAAATTTAAAGTTAAATTTGATGAAGATAAAAAGGAAAATAATTAATGTTAGAAGATTTAAAACCTCATATAGCTGACCTTAGAAAAAGATTAGTAAATTCAGTAATTGCTTTGGTTATTGGATTTTTTGTATGTTTCTTTTTTTATGAACCTATTTTAGAATGGATGATGGTTCCGGTTGAAGCTGTACTACCTGAAAATTCTCATATGGTTGCAGTTGAAGTTCAAGAGACATTTTTTACTGCATTAAAAGTTGCATTTTTCGCTGGTTTTATTTTATCTTTACCTGTGATTTTTTGGCAATTATGGCTATTTTTAGCACCTGGTTTATATGACCATGAAAAAAAACTTGTAATTCCTTTTGTATTTTTTGGAACACTAATGTTTTTAATTGGTGCAGCGTTTGCTTATTATGTTGTTATTCCATATGGATTTGAGTTTTTAATTAATTTTGGTTCAACAGTAGTAACAATTTTGCCAAGTATTGGGAAATATGTAGGTTTCTTTACAAAATTACTATTTGGTTTTGGTGTTGCATTTGAGTTACCTGTTATTACATTTTTCTTAGCTAAAATTGGTTTAGTTGATGATAAGATGTTAAAAGATTTCTTTAGATATGCGGTTGTAATTATCTTTATTGTTGCTTCATTATTAACTCCTCCAGATGTTTTAACACAATTTTTAATGGCTGGACCACTTATTTTATTATATGGAGTATCTATTTATATTGCAAAAGTATTTAATCCAGCACAAAAAGTAGATGATGAAGAAAATGATGAAGAAGAGTAATTTAGACCCTTTAAAAACTTCAAGCTATGATTATGATTTACCAAAAGAGCTAATAGCAACTCACCCAGCAAGTCCAGCCGATAGTGCTAGACTTCTGGTTTATAATAGAAAAACAAATACTATTACTCATACAACTTTTAAAGAGTTATTAAACTTTATACCAGAAGATTCTTCGATTTTTTTAAATGATACAAAAGTTATAAAAGCTAGAATTTTTGGACAAAAGGATTCTGGAGGAAAAGTTGAATTATTATTAAATAAGCCTCTTTTTATGAATAGATATTTAGTGATGATTAGAGGTAAAGTTAAAGTTGGTACAATATTATACTTTGATAAAGAGTTAAAAGCAGAAGTTTTAGAAGTAAATGAAGATGGAAGTAGAATTGTACAATTTTTTAAAGAAGAAAAAAAATTAGATTTTTTAAGTTTAGTTGATATTTTAAATGAAATTGGACATTTACCTTTACCTCCATATATGAATAGAGAAGATGAAGAACAAGATAACAAAGATTATCAAACTTTATTTGCAAAAAATTATGGTGCAGTTGCAGCTCCAACTGCTTCACTTCACTTTACACCTCAATTATTTGATAAACTTCAAGAAAAATTTGAAGTAAATTATCTAACTTTACATGTGGGTGCAGGAACTTTTAAACCAGTTGATGCAGAAGATATTTTAAATCATCCAATGCATAGTGAATATTTTGAAATAGGAATTGAAGCTAAAAAAGCTTTAGATAATGCAAAAAAAGTTTTAGCAGTGGGAACTACTGTTACTAGAACAGTTGAATATTATGCAAGAACAAATATGATACAAGGAGAGTGTGATTTATTTTTAAATCCTGCAAATACTCCAATAAAAGTAGATTATCTACTTACAAATTTTCACCTTCCTAAATCTACACTTATAATGCTTATTGCTTCTTTTGTAGGTTTAGAGAAAACTTTAGAAATTTATAATGAAGCCATAAAAGAAAAATATAGATTTTACTCTTATGGTGATGGAATGTTAATAATTTAAGGAAAGACTATATGCCAAAATACGTACTATTTGACACAGAAACAACGGGAAATCAAGAAGAAGATAGAATTATTCAGTTTGGAGCTATGATTGTAGATCAAACAGGAGCAATTGAGAGTTTTGATGAATTATGTTACAGTGAAGTTCCTATTAAACTTGAAGCAATGGAAGTTCATAATATCACTCCTGAAATGCTTGAAGGAAAACCAAAAGCGGTTGAAACTACTTTTTATAAAAAACTTTTAGAATATAATAATGAAGAAAACTATTTAATTGCACATAATATTAATTTTGATTTAGGAATGGTAAAAAAAGAAGGCTTTGAAAATCATTATCAAATTATTGATACATTAAGATGTGCAAAACATCTTTTTTCACAAATGCCTTATCATAGATTACAATATTTAAGATATGCTTTAGAGTTATATAAAACAGAAGAACAAGAAGCAAAAAAATATAATATCACAATAAAAGCACATGATGCTATTGGTGATGTATTAGTAATGAAACTATTTTTATCAAAACTAGTAAAAGAGTGTAGAGTTCAATATCCAGATTATAATCCTATGGAAAAACTTGTAGATTTATCAAAAACTCCTGTATTTATAAATACTTTTAAATTTGGAAAGTATAAAGGTAAAGAAGTAATTGAAGTTGCAAAAGAAGATAGTGGTTATTTAAATTGGATGAGAAGTAATTTAGAACTTGATGAAGATTTAAAATATACTCTTGACAAAGTTTTAGGTACTCTATAATTTTACAGTTAGAACTTTCATAAGCTTTTATGAAAGTTCTTAATTTTTTTTAAATTTTAACAACTAATTATTCTTTTACATAAATATCACATTAATTTCATATAAATTTCATAAAATTTACCATATAATTATATACTATCAAAAAATAAGGGTGTATGTTGAAAAATCATTTTTCGAGAGTAGGTTTTATTCTTGCTGCTGCTGGTTCAGCAGTTGGATTGGGTAATATTTGGAAGTTTCCATATATTACAGGAGAGTATGGTGGAGGAGCATTTGTATTAGTATATTTGCTTGCTATTGTATTTATTGGATTAACTGTTTTTTTAGCAGAAGCGGTAATTGGACAGAATGCTCAAGCTGATGTTGCTACTTCTTTTATAAAAACTTCAAAATCAAAAAATAAAAATTGGAAATTTGCTGGTTTTATGATTTTTACAGGTTTAATTATCCTTTCTTTTTACTCAGTTGTTTTAGGATGGATTTTAAATTATGTATTTACTTCTTTTGGAACTTTACCAACAGAAGCTAGTGCTGCTGGTCAAGCTTTTGAAACACTAATTACTAAAGATATTGGTTCACAAATTGTATATCATACAATTATTGCTGGGTCTGTTATTTTTATCGTTTTAAAAGGAATTAAGGCTGGTATTGAAAAGCTAAATCTAATTTTAATGCCTCTATTAGCACTAATTTTATTTGGGTTATTAATCTATGCTTTAACATTAGATAGTTTCTCAACAGCGGTAAGTTTTATGTTCTCACCTGATTGGAGTAAAATAGATGGAAATGCACTTTTAGCTGCATTGGGACAAGCTTTCTTTACTTTATCACTTGGAGTTGGTACAATCTTAACATATTCTGCTTCATTACCAAAACATGAAAACTTTGTAAAATCTTCAGTAATGGTTGCAATTGTTGATACAGCTATTGCTTTAATTGCTGGATTAATTATTTTCTCATTTTTATTTGAAGCTGGTGCAAAAAGTGCAGCTGGACCTGGACTTGTATTTATCTCTTTACCTGTAATTTTCTCTGGATGGGGAATGTTAGGTCAAATTATTGCTGTTTCATTCTTTGTTGCACTTGTATTTGCAGGAATTACTTCAGCTGTATCAATGATAGAACCATCATTAAAGTTCTTTATTGATAGATTTAATATGACTAGAAAAAAAGCTACAATTATGTGTGGTTCAATATTCTATATTTTAGGAATTATTGCACTATTATCTATGTCAAGTGCATATGGAGGAAGTTTAACTTTCTTTGGTAAAAATGCTTTTGATTGGATGGATTTTATTACTTCATCTGTTATGATGCCAATTGCAGCAATTGTAACTTGTATTTTCTTAGGATATTTTGTTGATAAAGATATGTTAAAACAAAAATTTGTTCCTAACTCTTCACTTGCAGTATTTAATGCTTGGTACTTCTTAATTAAATTTTTAGTGCCATTAGCAATTATTATCCTATTTTTAAACAAATTAGGAATAATTTAATTATATAGAGGAATACTCCTCTATATATACAAATAAAGATTAAAACCTACCATTAATATATTTAAAATCCAAAAAAATTGCTTTTTAAAACTTGAACAAAGAGAAATAACACAATAAAGAAGAAAAAACCAAAAAGGGGTTTTAACTTCATAAAATATAAACTTTAGTTCTAAAAAACTTTTTATATATTCATCAAGTAAATTTCCAAGCCCAATAAAATGAAGAAAAAGTTCTAAAGGATAAAAAATAGTAAAAATCATAGTTAATAAAATCGAGTAAAACTGTATTAAAGAAGTCTGATAAAAAAAGAGATGAACTATTGGATTAAAAACTAAAAAAATCCATAAATTAAAAAAGAAAAATGAAAATACTTTATTTAAATCTTTAAAATATTTAATAAATAAAAAGATATAAAAAACAGCACTTATTGAAAACCACAAAGATAAAGAAAATAAATACTTTGGAAAAAAAGCAAGAATTAAAAAAACAGTTAATAATAAACTATTAAAAGATAGAAGCTTTATATTATTTCTTAATAAAAAAATACCTATTATAAACATAATATAACTTCTAAGTAAAGAAGCTACAATATCTGTAAGAAGTAAATATAAAAAGATTATAAAAGAAGTAAAAAGTAAAATATCATATTTTTTATTTCTATAATTGAAATATTTTTGATGATAAAAGTTATAAAAAAAGAAGCTAAAAGAGTATATTATAAAAGATAATATAGCTAGATGAAATCCTGAAATAGCTATTAGATGGGAGATACTAAAATTTGCAAAAAACTCTTTTAATTCAATAGAAGCAGGTATAGCTAAAAATAAAGCTAGAAAAAGTTCTGAGATTGCTTTATCTTGATGTTGTTGTTGGATTTTTAAAATAAGATTAGCTTTTATACTCTTTTGCTTTTCTAAGAGTTCCAAATCTAAAACTTTTGTATAAAACCCTTTTAAATAGCTATAAAAGCTTATATATTTACTAATAAATAAAACCCTAACCCTATCAAACTTTTTAAGATTTTCTAAGGAATTGATTTTAGAATAAAAAATAAATTTTCCAGTATTAAATTTAACTATATTTTCTTTTTTATAAATATTTA
This sequence comes from Malaciobacter mytili LMG 24559, assembly GCF_003346775.1. Lineage (NCBI taxonomy): Bacteria > Pseudomonadati > Campylobacterota > Epsilonproteobacteria > Campylobacterales > Arcobacteraceae > Malaciobacter > Malaciobacter mytili. The sequence continues at coordinate 1,622,310 of NZ_CP031219.1, forward strand.
CAATTACTGCTTCACTGCTATATACTTCGTCATAAGTAATATCTTTATATTTGGCATATTCATAAAAAATATTAATTAAGAAAATCAATACAAGAAAACAAGAAAGATAAAAAAGTTCTATTTTTGTTTTTACTAATTCCAAGCTTAGAGTTTTCATGGAAATAGTATATAATAAATAATTTTAAATATTATTCTCTATATCTAATATTATTCTTTCCACTTTTTTTAACTTCATATAAAAAAGCATCTGCTTTATGAAGAATTTTATCAATATTATTTGTTTTTTTATTATCACTAATACCAAAACTTGCTGTAAAATATAGGTCTTTATTTTCAGCAATTTTAATTTTAGTTCTTTGTGTTTCTTCTCTTATTTTTTCAACTTTAAATAAAACTTCTTTTGTTGAAATATCAGTAAAAGCTAAAACAAACTCTTCTCCACCAAGTCTTGCACATAAATCTTTATGAGAGATATTATTTTGCAGTATTTTAGAAAACTCTTTTAAAACTAAATCTCCAATATCATGACTATATTTATCATTGATTTGTTTAAAGTTATCTATATCAATCATTACAATATGAACTAAATCTTTTCTAAAAATATTATCTTTTAATAGTTTATCTACTTTTAAAAAGAAGCTTCTTCTATTATCAATTTTTGTTAGATAATCTTTATAAGCTAGTTCATGTAACTCTTTATTTGAGCGTTCTAACTCTTGTGTTCTTTTAGCTACACTATACTCTAATTTTTCAGTATAGTTATGTAATATCATTTGGTATCTATAAGCTAAGTAAAAGATAATTAAAAGAATAATTGCAATTATAATATTAAACAAAAGAACTGTTTTTCTTCCTTCTAATACATAATCTCTATAACTTGTAGTTTTAATTGTAGCTATATATCTATTGTTGTAATCTCTTAGTTCTAAGTAGTTATAAATAGTTGAGTTTGTTTTAATAGTCTTATATCTAATATTATTTAAACTATTATAACTTACAGCATCATCATATTCATATAACTCTTTATGTACTAATTCCAAAGAAGCAAAACTTGTATTTATATATTTAAATAAAGATTTATTAAAAAATTTTCCAGCATATAAATACCCTACTTCATTACCTTTAAAATCAGTCATTAAAACCTTTGATTTTAAAATATAAACAATATCTTGCCGGTGTTTAAAGATAGACTGAACCTCTTTTGTTCCAGATAATAATCTAATGACTTTTTTATAAAACTCACTATTTAATTCTTCATTTTTTTCGCAGCTACAATGTTTTATATTATTTTTTAAATCTGTATATATTAAGAAATCTATTGATAGATTATTTAGAGTTTTTGTTCCATCTCTAAAATTTTCATAAATAAAGCTATTATTTGAATTTTGTAAAAAGCTATAAGCACTATCCCATTTACTGAAAGTTTTAACAGAAGAGTTAATAAAATCTAATTGCATATTTAAATTTTTAATTAAATCTTTGACACTTTTTTGATTATGAATAGTCTCAATTGATTCGTAATTATCAATAAAATATTTATGACTTACATTATACATAAGTGTTAATATAGCAATAAAAGCACTTACAAATATAATTTTTAACTTAACTTTTTTTGTCATTAATTATTCAGCCCTTTAGTAGAACATATATTTTAGTATATTTGCTTTAAAAGGACTTTAAAATATAAAGATAATTTGAAAATAGTAGCTTACCTGCTACTATTTTACTTTTTTCCAAATACTCATTTGAGAAACTGTATGCTGGAATTTTCTTGAAGTCTCTTTTATTACAAAAGGTATATCAATTAGATCTAAAAGTTTATAATTTTTATCTAAATTATTTTTTAAGGTGTCAAAAGTTTTTACTTCTTTATTATCTTTTATAAAACCCCCTAACCAGTTTGTTTTAGGAGTATATTCTTCCAACCAAGTATATGGAGAAATAATAACTAAAAGACCATCTTTATTTACTCTATTTGGAATATCATCTAAAAACTTTTGAGGATAATATAGTCTATCAATTAAATTTGAGCAAAAAACTAAATCATAATTAGAATATATCTCTTTTAAGTTACAAGCATCTCCTTGCATAAATTCAACTTTATTTTTAACCTCATCTAAATTTAAATCCTTTAAAGAAATAGTTTTATCTTCAAAAATCTCGCCTTCAACTCTTACTTTGTAAGTTAGACTTTCATATTTTTTAAGTTTAACTCCCACATTTATAAAGTTTGCACTAAAATCTATACCCATTACCTCATCAAAAGTTTTGGCAAGTTCAAAACTACTCCTTCCAACAGAACACCCTAAATCTAAAGCTTTTATTGTTTTAATCTCTTTTAAATAAGGTTTTAGTATTTCAACACTATTTTTTGCAAAATTTTTAACATTGAAAAACTCATCACCATAATGAAATTCACAATATTGAGAGATTAGTTCATCTGTTTCATATACATTATCATTTAGTTTTGTTCTATATTCATTATTTGATTTTACATATCTAAAACCTGCATGTTGAAAGAAATGTTTTCTAAAAGCATATCTAGCACTTTTTAAAATTTCATTTCCTAAAGAGATAAAAGAACCTCCTTTAATAAGTGCATGCCTATCATCAAAAGTTGGTGTAGTAAAATCATCATAAATTGGATGAGTTTCAAAGCCATCAAAAGGATATGTAGGAGTTATACTCCATTGCCAAACATTTCCTACAACATCATAAAAATCATCAAAAGCATATTTATCAACTGGAGTTTGATTAAAGTATTTTAATCCAATATTTGCTTTTTTTGTATTGGCTTTTGTGTAATCATATAATCTATAATATTCATCTTCACTTGGAAGTCTAACTTCAAAACCTAGTTTTTCACTTTTATATTTACAAAAAGCCTCTGCTTCATATACATTTATATCAACAGGATAATTTAAAGGTAAAGGAACAATTTTATTGATTTGTCTTAAATAGTATTTATCTTCTTTTTTTATCCAAAAAGTAGGCATTTTAGCTTGTGTAAAATCAAGCCATTCTCTCCCCTCTTTTGAAAAGTATTTTAGTTTTGAATATCCACCATCTTGAACAAACTCTAAAAACTCTCCATTGGATACAAGATATTTACTAGCAAAGAACTCTTTTATATATGCCTTATGATATGAAAACTCATTATCCCAACCATAATAAATAGGATTTTGTCTATCTTTTTGTAAAACAACTTCCCCTTCTTGCACCTTTATTAGTTCATTTTTAGGATAAGTATTTAAATACTCTTTACAGTAAGAAAAAGTTTCATCTTCAACCAAATGTGAAATATCAAGCTCCCTTAATAAAACAGAAGAAGTTTCAATATGAATATTTTCATGCTCTATTCCCATAAGAATAATCCACATAGGACTATTCCAATTTATAGGTAGAGAAAACTCTAAAGTATCAATAAGTTCTAAAACTAGATTTTTAACTTTTAATCTATACTCTTTTACCTCTTCAAAATTTGGCCATAAATAGTTTTCACTATTTAAATCATCCCAACTCATTTCATCAACACCAATTGCAAATATTGATTCAAAATGTTTATTTATTCTTTTATTAATAAGTTTACTAAGCATAAGTTTATTAATAAAAAATGTAGCAGTATGACCATAATAAAAAATCAAAGGATGTCTTAATCTATTAGGCTGTTCATAAATTGACTTTTTATCTTTTAATAAATCAAATAGTTTTTCATCTAATTCATAAGTTTGAAGAAAATAGTTCTTAATCTCTTCTCTTTTTTCTTCTATTGTTCCATTTTGTAAGTTTATGGTATCTGCTCTATATTGCATAGGTCTCCTTTTAAATTAATTCTTCTAAAAACTTTATACCTTCTAGTTTATTATTTAATCTATACTCTTTGTATATATTTAATATCTGTTGATGTTCATTATTATCCATATTTTTCCAATGAAGTTCCAATCTATTTATATTTTCATTGCAACTATTTTCTAATAATTGGCAAGAGATTATATTTTCTATTAATAACATCCCTAGTCTTTTTATAGAGTTTGTATCATCTAAAATTGTTATTCCCTCATTTGTTAAAGCCAATACTTTTTCTAACTCTTCTAAAGATAACTCTTTTTTATATAAGAAATTTAAAGCTTGATTGTGTAAAACAACAGGCATCTCATCTCTATCCCCAACAGAATTTTTTAAAGCAACACCAATTGTGCCAATATCAATTGATTTTTGAATTATATCTTTATTATGTGTAGGGTTTGTAAGATACATAAATCTATAAGCAATTGCCAAATTTACAAAAGTTGCTCCATATTCAAAAGCCCCAAGAGCTGGTATAGATAAACACTTTTTATAGTTTTCAATAGCTAAAGTATAGTTTTTATTCCACTCTTCATAATTTGCTTTTATATTATAATAATGCCATAGCCATAAAGGTTCATTATCTTCATTATGAGAAAATAGTAATTCTTTTAGTTTTTCTAAACACTCTATTCCCTCTTGCTTTTTATCTTCTCTTCTTTGACTAACAATTATCCAAGCTTTTCTTTGAAAATATCTAACTTCAATATCTGTTGGTTTTACAGCTTTTTTAAGTTCTAAACTTAAAGGTAAACTTTCATATGCAAGATTAAACTGTCCCATTCTTTCATATAGTGAGCAAATATTTACTGCATATTTATTTGGGTTTATTTCATATAAATAATTTGCTACTCTTAAAGCTTGTTCAAAATGTCCATTTCGTTCAAATAAGAAAATTAGTCTATTTAAAGAAGTTATGGAAATTTTTCTATATATTGAAGTATTTGTAGCTTCAAAATCTTCTAAATTTGAAGCATCAAACATATCATTTGCAATATCAAACCAAAACTCATCTATAAGTTCATAATGTTGTTTTTTTTCAACAGTTTCTAAAAACTTTTCTAAAATAAGTATATTTCTTTTTTCATCTAAAACTATATTTTTTACATAATAGTATAAAACTAAAAGTGAAATAGGATTTTCAAAGTTTCTAACACACTCTTCTATATGATTTCTTAAATAATATGATAATCTTCGCTGTTCATCTTCAAGCTCTTTAATTTTTACATTTGAAGTAAAATATATCTGCATAGATTTTTCTTGTTTTAAAAAGCTAAAATCATCAAAACTTCTATTTATAAAATTTTGAAAGCCAGAGATTAGTTGTGTTCCTTTAGTCTTGTTTTCATCTAAAAAGTTTCTTCCACAATATTCAAAAAGTTCCAAAGAGATAAACTCTTTATTTTTTACTTTTTTAATAATTAAAGAAGAACTTAATTGAAGCAAAGATAATAGTTTTTGTTCTTTTGAAGAGAGTAAAATATCTAAATTGCAAGGATTAAATTCATTTGTATTTTTAATAATATCTATATTTAAAACTTTTAGTTCTTTTAGTCTTTTATAAATAATTTTACTTTGATCATTTCTTACATAAAAATTTATATTAGTAAATCTATTAACTAAAGCCTTTACTAAAACAGACCAAATCCAATGCTCTTTTAAGGCTAAATCTACATTATATAGGTTTATTACTATTTTTTTATCTATTGAAGCTAAGGCTAAATTTAATCTTTTTAGTCTTCTTGCATCTTTATTAAACCAAGCTTGTAATAAAGTTTTAAATTGAGAGCTCTCTCCATCTAAAATAGAAGGCATTGAGACTAAACCAAAAAAGAAGATTAAAACAAATACTAAAGCAACACTATCATTTAAGTTCCAATCAAAAGGCATTTCAAAAATGATTTTTTTAAATAAATCTTCATAAATTGAAGCTGAGATTAAAGCAAACATAATAACAATTACAGAGATTGTTGAAAGTATATAACTTGAGAGTTTTCTTTTAAAAATATATGAAGTTTTTCCACAAATTTTATTTAGATTTGCTTCAAATTCATCTAAAGTATCCTCTTCTAAAAAGGTAATATCTAAACTTTTTTTTCTTTTTTTTATAATTTCATCATCTAAATTTTTTCTATTTGCATCACATAGTTTTGAAGTAATTATATTGCAATTACTTTGACTCATTAATACCCTCTTTTGCAAATTTATTTTGAGTTGGGTCTGAAAAACTATAAGTTCCTTCTTTTATTGAAAAAGGAAAGTTTTTTAAAACCTCTTTTTTATATTCTTCTATAAAGTTTTTATCATAAAAAGTAAAAGCTGAAGTTAAAATATCTATATATTTTGCAGGAATAAAGCACTCTTTATCTTCACTTTTAGCTAGTTTTTCTTCTTTTGTTGTCATAAAAGCAATTATATCTTCTTCAAGTTTTATATTTAAAACTGACTCTTTTTTTATAGTAATACAAGAGTAGTTTTTTTCTCTTAATTTTAAAATTTCTAACTCTTCATTTGTAATTTTTATAACAACTCCTGTTGAAAAAGAGTTTTCTTCAATTTGAAGATTTAAAAATACACCTTTTGTATCTTTATTATCTTCAAATTTAATAATCTCAATAGAATTCCATACTTTTTTATACCCTTTTACACATACAGGAATTAAATCTTTTTGTGTAAGTTTTCTTTTAAAAGATTTTTGAGCACTATTTAAATTTATTAGGGAGCCATATCCAAATAGATACATTATACAATTCTTTCTTTTGAGATTATAATACCATCTGTATCTGCATATAAATAATCTCCATTTTGAATTACTACTCCATCAACTTCAATATCACAACCTATTGTTGCACTTTGTTCTGGTATATATTTTCTAGGACATACACCTTTTGCAAATAAAGCCAAATCAAAATCTTTTACTGTTGCAGTATCTCTTATATATCCATTTACTATAATTCCAGAATATTTATTTTCAAAAGCAAACTTCATTAAGTTATCCCCTACTACTGCATAATATTGCTCAGCAACATCAACAACTACAACTTTTCCTTCACCATTTTGTTCTTTTAAAAGTTTTGCTAAGTCTTTATTGTTTTTATCAAGTTTTACAGTGATAACTTCCCCTTGACATTTTTTAAATCCTCCATATGATTTAAAATTAGGTCCTAATATATTTACCTTTTCAGAATGCGTATCACAAATATCAGCTGTAAAAAATCTCATAATATATCCTTAGTTTAAATTTAATAATATCTATTATAATTTACTTATCTTAAATTTACCCAAAATTAGATATTATAATTGCCTTACAAAAATAATTACACAGAAAAAAAAAGAATAGGTTAATATATATGAAAGTAGTAACAGGAGTAGTAGGTAACGATATTCATGTGGTTGCAAATCGACTAATTGAAATATCGTTACAAGCAAGAGGGTTTGAAGTATTTAATTTGGGAGTAAATACTTATCTTGAAGAGTTTATTGATGCAGTTATAGAAACTAACGCTGATATTTTACTAATTTCATCTTTAAATGGTGAAGCTGAGGGTTGGTGTAGGGAATTAAATATTCTTAAATCAAAATACCCTAAATTAAAAGATGTGATTTTTATGCTTGGAGGAAATCTTGCTGTGGGAGAAGCAAAGACGCAAGAGATTGTTCCTAAGTTTAAAAATTATGGATTTGATTTGGTTTTCCATCAAGTAGATTTAAATACAGGTTTAGATGAATTAGAAAAATATGTTAAGGCGAGAAAATGAGTTTACTTCAAGAAGAAAGAGAGATAATAGTTAGAAATGAATATGCAGACAACTTTGATTTTGCAGAAATTGAAGAGTTTGTAAAAAATGCTAGCAAAAATCTATTTATTTCTCATACTTTTAAAAATTCAAAAAAGATGCTAGTTCAACCAAGAGGTGGTTTTCCAACATATAAAAAACAGTTTGCACTAAATGAGTTTTTTGTTAATGCAAATGTTGATGTTTTACCACTTACAATTGATTCAAATACAAGACTTAATGATTATGCTATGTCTAAAAAAATGCTAAGACTTAGTGAAGAGAATGATGTGGATATGTTAAATGGGTATCCTCTTGTAAACCATGGATATAGAACAACTAGAAAGATGATTACACATTTTGATAAACCAGTTAGTTTAAGACATGGAACACCAGATGCAAGATTATTAATTGAAACAGCTATTGCTTCAGGTATTTTTGAAATAGAAGGAGGTCCAATTACATATTTACTTCCTTATTCAAAAAACTTTCCTTTAGATAAAGCCTTTTTATATTGGAAATATGTGGAAAGAATTTGTGCAAATTACTCAAAATTAAATGAACCAATTAATAGGGAGTCTTTTGGACCACTAACTGCAACTTTAGTTCCTCCTTGCGTTACAATTGTAATTCAATTATTAGAGATGCTTTTATCACTTGAAGAGGGAGTAAAATCTTTCTCTGTCTCTTTTTCTCAAAGTGGTTCGGTAAATCAAGATATAGTAACTAGTGCAGTATTAAAGAAAATGGCTAGATATTATGCAGAACAAATTAATTGTGGTGATGCAGATATTCACCTAGTATACCATCAATGGATGGGAGCATTTCCTTCAAATAAAGATTATTCAGAATCACTTATAAATACAGCAACAGTAATTGCAAGTTTAGTAGGTGCTGATAAAATTATTACAAAAACAAGAGATGAAGCTTTTGGTATTCCAACAAAAGAAGCAAATGCTAAAACAGTTGCAAATACACAATATACTTTAAGAATCTTAAATGGTCTTCCAAATATAGTAGATAAAGAGGAAGAAGAGATTTTAGAAGCTGAAGTTAAATCTATTATGGAAGCTGTATTAAATGATAGTGCAGATACTTTATGGAGAAAAGTATTTAACTCTATTAAAAATGGGATTATTGATGTACCTTTTTCTCCTCATATTATAAATAACAATGAAGTAGTAACAGTAAGAGATGCAAATAAAAATATTAGAATTATCAAAAGAGGAAAACTTCCTATTAGTGATAGATGTTTTGAATATGAAAAATCAAAATGTGATTTAAATAAAGATGCCACTTCAATAGTAAATGATATTATACATGATATAGGAATTATGCAATGAAAAAGAACTTATTAGTAGATATAGGAAGTACATACTTTAAAGTTTGTGATGGAGAAGATATACAACAACACTTTAGAGATTTTAATAAAGATATATTTGATGATTTAAAATATAAATGTGCTGATATAATAGAAAAGTATAAAAAAGAAGAGGTATTTATATGTTCTTCTGCAAATGGTGGTTTAAGTACCTTAATTATAGGAATCACAAACTCTTTTTCATTAAAATATGCCACAAATATTGCCTTTAATTCAGGGATTAATATTATAGATACAGTTTTATATCAAAATATAAAAAATAGCTCAATTCCAAGTGATTTAATAGATGTGGTTATAATAACTGGTGGGATTGATAGTGTAAGTGATATTTTTAATGAAGATTTATTTACTTATTTAGAGCAAGTAAATTATTCTAATATAGTTTATGTTGGAAATGAAAATGATGCTAAATTTTTAAGCCAAAATATTAAAAATTTAGTTGTATTACCAAATATTATTACAAATAAACTTCAAGTTAATGAAAATGAATTAAAAGAGTATTTAACAAACCTTTATCAAGCAGATATAGAAGGTAAAGAAGATATAAAACATCTATATAATATCACTTCAAACCAAATATACTCTACTCCATATATAGTAAATAGAACTCTACCACTTATAAATAATATGTTTAAAGTAGCAGACCCTTTTATTTTAGTTGATATAGGTGGGGCAACAACTGATATTCATTATAGTACAACTTTAGTAAATGATAATATGGTAAAAAACAATGAATATGATAGACTTGTATTTAAAAAACTTGGAGTTTATAAATCAAAAGAGTCTTTAATATATGCAGCTAAAAACAATGAGTTTGTTTATGAGTTATTAGCACATATGAATGTAACAGAAAATATTTTTCAAGAAGATAGTGATAAGGCACTAAGAACTTTAATGAAACTTGCTATTTTCTTAGTTTTATATAAAGTTTCAGAAGCTCATCCTTTATATGTACATTTAAAACTAGATTTATTAAAATCAATTGTATTAACAGGTGGAATTACAAAAGTTTTAAAACAAGAAGAAGCAGAAGATATTGTAGGGTTTTTCTATAAAAAGATTTTAAATACAACTATAAAGCCAAATATAGTATTAGATAGTAACTATGAAATTTGGACTTTAGGAATAACACAATAAGGAGATAAAATGTCAATTAACTGCATAAGAACACTTTTAGAAGATGCAAATATTTCACATAATGAAAAAATTGCATTAATACATAATGAAAATAAAATAACATATGGTGAGCTTTTTACTAAGGTTAATCAAGTAGCATTTTATCTTAAAGAGCTTGATTTACCTAAAGGTAGTAGAATAGGAATTTATTCAAATAAATCAATTGACCAAGTAATAGCTATTTTAGCTATTTTATCAACTGATTATATTTTAGTTCCTTTAACTAGAATGCTGCAACCAGAGCAAGTTGAATATATAATTCAAGATTGTGATATAAAATGTATTATTACAGATAAATTAAAAGTTGAGAATATCGAAGAGATAAACTTTAATGGGAAAATAATCTCTTATGAAAGAACAGATAAAAATTTTGCTTCTTTTGAAGAGATTTACAAATATTATAATAAACCATATATTTGTGATGTAAATGGACATGACAATGCAGTAATTACTTACTCTTTTGGATTAACAGGAAAACCAAAAGGTATTGTAATTTCACATAGAAATTTAATTGATTCTGCTAGGGTTGTATCTCAATATTTACAATTAAAAGAAGAAGATATAATTTCTGGACTTTTAATTTTTAATTTAGATTATGGTTTAAATCAAATCTTTTGTAGTTTATATAAAAGAGCAACTTTAGCTTTACATAGATTTATTTTACCAAATGATTTTTATAATCATATAATAAATGATAAGGTTACAGTATTACCATTGATGCCTATAAATATTACTCAAATGTTTGATGAAGAAGAGCATAAATTACCAAGTGCACAATTATTATCAAATGTTAGAATTATTACTTCATCAGGTGGAAATGTAACAGCTAAGATGATTAAAGATATTGAAAAATATTTTATTAATGCAAAGTTTTACTCTATGCATGGTTTAACAGAAGCTTTTAGATCAACATATTTAGACCCAACACAAATAAAAATAAGACCTGATTCTATTGGAAAAGCAATTCCTGATGTGGAACTTTATGTTATAAATGAAGAAGGAAATGAGTGTAAACCAAGAGAAGTTGGAGAGCTTATTCATAGGGGAGGATATATTTATAGAGGTTTTTGGAATGCCCCTGTTGAAACAAAAGAGAGATTTAAATCTATTAAAATCTTAAAAAATGTAATCAATTTAGAAGGTCATTTATGTGATGAGGTAGTTGTTGCAAGTGGAGATTATGTTTATAAAGATGAAGAAGGATATTTTTACTTTGTATCAAGACGAGATGATATGATTAAAACAAGAGGATTTAGAGTAAGTCCATATGAAATAGAATCAGTAGTTTCAAAAAACTTTCCTCAAATAGAACAATGTGCTGTTTTTTCAATAGAAAATCAAGAAATTGAAGAAGAAATTGTATTGGTGTATTCAAGTAGAAGTGAAATTCCAACAAATGAAATAATATTTGAGTTAAAAAATCATTTAGCTTCATATATGTTGCCAAGTAAGATTTATTATAGGAAATCTTTACCACTAATTCCTAGTGATAAAAATAAAATAAATAAAGAAATTTTAAAAAATGACATTATAAATAATATTTAAGTGTGTAAAAAGGTAAACTTTCTTTCTTAAATTTTTTTTAAATTTTGATATAAATCAAACATTTAAAAGTTTATTTCATATACAATGTCAAATAAATAAAAAAAGGATTGTCAAAATGAAAAAAATATTAATCGCAACTTCACTTCTTGCATGTTCAGTATTTGCTGCTGATGGTGCTGCACTATATAAAAAATGTGCTACTTGTCATGGTGCAAATGGTGAAAAACCAGCATTAGGTAAAAGTAAAATCATTAAAGATATGACTAAAGCTGATTTTATTGCTGCAATGAAAGGTTATAAAGATGGTTCTTATGGTGGAGCAATGAAAGGTTTAATGAAAGGTCAAGTTACTTCATTAAGCGATGCTGATATTGAAGCAATTGCAAACGTAATTGCAAAATAATTGTTTTATAACAACTAGATTTTCTAGTTGTTATTGACTATAAACTATAGTATCTCTTCCTAATTTTTTAGCTTTTAATAAAGCTTCATCTGCTTTTCTTAACATAATATCTTTGTTTTTATAATCACTAAAAAAAGAAACACCAATACTTACTGTTATACTAATAGATTCTTTTGGATGGAAAATCTTTTGATATTTAATATCTTCTTTTAATCTAGAAACTGTCTCTTTTAAAAAATCTTTTGCACAAAAACATAAGATTAGGAACTCTTCTCCTGCATATCTATAAACTTCACCATTTAAAATATAAGCATACTCTTTTAATTTATTTGAAAGATATACTAAAACTTTGTCTCCATAATCATGTCCAAATTCTTCGTTTATTCTTTTAAATCTATCGGCATCTATAAATACAGCATTTAGTAAAGAAGCATTATTTTGATTTATAAAAAGATTTAAATCAAATTCCATTTTTCTTCTATTATAAATATTTGTAAGATGATCACGATTAATATGCTCTTCTAATTGGGCTTTTTCTTTTAATAGTTGTTCTATAAGATTATCTTTATAGTTTTCTTCTATATTTGTATTTTTTTGCTCAAGTATCTTTCCAAGCTCAAAAGAAAACTGATTTTTTTTGCCATCATAATCAATCTTTTTACACTCAATTACAATAGAAGGCTTTTCTTCCCCTAATCCATTTGTCAAAGTTAGTTTTTTAACTTGTTTAATAGAATAGGAAATTCTATTATTTACAATTGTAGGTTCCAATAACTCTTTTTTCCAATATTTAGTTGTATCTTTTGTTATAAAAAAAGTTTTTTTAAGTAGTATATCTTCAAATAGTTTTTTATCAATAGAAATCTTTAACATAAAAGAATATTAACACTAAATATCTTAATTTCTATTTTACACTTTTAAATATAAGAAAAACTAATAATATATTCATCTTCTTTTAATATTAGTTTTAGTAATATTTCTAAAATTATACAATATAAGGAGTTCTTATATGAAATTAAGAGAAAAGTTTACACCAATGTGCTTTCTTGCTTCACTTGGTGCTGGTGGTTTGTCTGTTTCATTTTTTATGTATTTAATGTTTTTAGTTCCGCATAAAGAGACACCTATGCCAATTTTTGAGCAAATATTTCCAAAAATATTAGAAGGTTCATGGCTATCGTTTGTAATCTCATTTTCTTTAGTTTTTATAATCGCTTTTGCTTTTTTACATTTTAAATTTCTAATATGGAATACAAAACAATTTTTAGAATTTAGAAAAACTGAGAAATTTAAAGAGTTAATAAATTCAAATAATGAAGTATCTTTAATGACTATTCCTTTAACATATGCCATGACAATAAATGTATGTTTTGTATTGGGTGCTGTATTTGTACCAAATTTATGGAGTATAGTTGAATATATGTTTCCTTTTGCCTTAATTGGATTTATGGTTGCAGGATATTTTGCACTTAAAATTTTTATTAACTATTTTACAAGAATATTAGTAAGTGGTCATTTTGATTTTACAAAAAACAATAACTTATCACAAATGATTTCTATTTTTGCTTTTTCTATGGTTGCAGTAGGCTTTGCTGCACCTGGTGCTATGAGTCATAATTTAACAATAAATGCAATTGGTATTTTTGGTTCACTATTTTTCACATCAATTGCAGTTTTATTACTAATTATAAAACTTACAATGGGGTTTAAAAATATGTTTGAACAAGGTATTTCAATAGAGGCTTCACCTTCATTATGGATAATTATACCAATATTAACTCTACTTGGGATTACTATGGTTAGAATCTCTTTTGGACTTGACCATCATTTTAATTCACCTTTAACAAAATCATCACTATTTACTTTAACTTCTGTAATAGTTGCTTTACAGATAATCTTTGGTCTTTTAGGTTATAAAGTAATGAAACATATAGGATATTTTGAAAAGTATATAGAAAGTGAAGATAGATCTCCTGTATCATTTGCACTTATTTGTCCTGGAGTAGCATTTTTTGTATTTGGAATGTTTTTTATAAATTTTGGATTAACTTTTAATCAAGTAGTTGATAAATACTCTCTTGCATATTTTTTATTAATGGTTCCATTTATTTTTATTCAATATAGAACTATTGTATATTTCTTTAAACTTAAAAGAAAATTCAACTTTTAAAAACTCTGTATATGTTACAATCTTTGTAAAAAGATTGTAACTATAAGGAGTTATCATGAAAAAAAACCTTTTTTTACTTATATTTATAACTATTTTTTTTACTGCTTGTAGTCAAAAAAATATTCCTATAAAAGATTTAGAAAATTATTCACAAGAACCAAAAGATTATTTAAATAAAGATTTATCATTTAAAAACCAAAAAAACTATAATCAAGATTTTTATAAAAATTATTTTAAAGTATGGGAACAAGATACTCTTTTAATAGATAAAAAAAGTGCAACTTGGGGTTTTAAATATAAAAAAAGAGCTATGTATTTACAAAACTTTTCTAAAGCTTCATCTACTTGGTTTAATAAACATATAGAAAATTCAAACTTTGAAGAATTTAATAAGCAAGTAAAAAAAGCAATTGTTATAAGAAATAGCAATTTAAAAGTTTTTCCTACAAATGAGATGATGTTTTATAATCCAAAAAATGCAGGACAAGGCTTTCCTTTTGATTACAACCAAAATTCATATATTAAGATAAATACTCCTATTTTAGTCTCTCATTTTTCAAAAGACAAAGCTTGGGTATTTGTAGAGTCTTATTTTGCTTATGGTTGGTTAAAAATAGATGATATTGCCTTTGTAGATAAAAAATTCATAGATAGTTTTAAAACTAAAAACTACTCAACTATTATAAAAGATAAACTAAATATTTATGATGAATACTTTATTGAAAAAGTACAACTAGGAACTATTTTACCTAAATATAAAAATAAATATATAGTTGCTAAAAAAGACCAAAAACATAATGCATACTTAAAATTTATAGATATTGCAAAGGAAAATATTACAGATAAGCCTTTAGAATTTAATAATGTAAATCTTGAAAAAATTGCAAAAGAATTAATAGATGAGCAATATGGTTGGGGTGGTATTTTTGGCTTTAGAGATTGTTCAAGTTTTACTCAAGATTTTTTTATTGCTTTTGCTATAAATCTAGATAGAAATTCAAGAAAACAAACAACAAATGGTAAATACTATAAGTTTGAAAACCTTTCAAATAAACAAAAAAAAGAGTTTATTTTAAAATATGCAAAACCTTTTAAAACTTTAGTTTATCTTTATGGACATATTATGCTTTATATTGGAGAAAAAAACAATGAACCAGTGGTAATGCATAATGTTTGGGGAGTAAAAACAAGAGTTTTTTTCAATACTAAAGGAAGAAATATTATAGGAAAAAGTGTAATTACAACTTTAGAGTTTGGAAAAGAGTTACAAAATTATGATGATACTAAAAACACCCTAGATAGAATAGAAGGAATTGTTATTTTAGATGAGAAGTAGTTCCCTACTTCTCACACTTTCTTAAATAAATTAGCCTATATACCATTGGTACATAGTATAGATTTAATATTGTTGCCCATAATATTCCAAAACCAAGTGCAACTGCCATTGGTTGCAAAATTAATGCCTGTCCTGAGGCAAAAAAGATTAAGGTGCTAAGCCCTAAAACTGTAGTAATTGAAGTAAGTAAAATTGGTCTTAATCTTAAAAGAGCCAACTCTTCCATCTCTTTTAAAGTTTTTGCTTTTTTAATAAAATCCATCATTATAATACCATCATTTACAATAACACCTGCAAGCCCTACTACACCAATAAGCCCTGGCATTGTAAGATTTATACCCATTATTATATGCCCTACTAAAACCCCTAAAATTGACAAAGGAATAGTGCTTATTATAATAAGAGGTTTTACTAAAGAATCAAACATCCATACAAGTGCCATAAAGATAAGAATAATAGCAATAATAGCAGCCTCACCCATCTCTTTTTGCACTTTCGCATTCTCTTCTTGTTCACCTTTTATATCAATTTGAACATCTTTTCTTAAATTATTTAATGTGGAATCTAAGTTTTCATAAACCTCTGAAGAAGTTGTACCAGTAATTGAAGCAGTTACACTAGTGATTCTTTTATTGTTTTCTTTAAAAATTTGAGAATATGCAGGTATTTTTACAAAAGTTGCAACCTCTTTTAATAATACTTTTTGTCCAGAAGGTAAAGCTATCTCAAAACTATTTAAACTATTTAGTATATCTTTATTTACACTTTTAAAAATAATATCAACGATTCCTTTATCATCAAACATTTTTGAATAAGTAGCTTTTGAATAAAAAGGTCTTAATTGAGATAAAATAGTCTCTTCATCAACTCCTATTTGATGACCATAAGAATTTACTTTAAATTTAAGTTCATAATTTCCTAAAAGTGCATCATCAGCTATATTTGAAACACCTTTTGTTAAAGATAATGCTTTTTTAAGCTCTTTTACTGCTTTTTGAACTTTTTCATTTTCTCCTGAAACTGCTATTTCTATATCATTTTTTACAATTCCAGCTTTAGGTGTAAAGACTTTTAACTCTTCAAATTTTGAACTATTTAAATTTTGATTAAATATTTTCTTTATTTGTTCTTCTATTTCTTGAGCACTATTTTCTCTTATCATATCTTTAGGATCATATTTTGGAGAAAGATAAGGATTTATATATTTATCAAAGATATTTTGTGGCGCTCTTTCATATAAATTTATAAAAATTTGAAAATAAAACTCTTCATTTTCTGGAAGATTTTTTCCATCAAGTTTCATCCCCACAACTGAAGTTACAGAACTAACTTCTGTTTTCATATTAAGCTTTTTCATTAAAAGTTTTTCTATTTCAAAAACTTCTTGTTCTGTTTGTTCTATTTTTTTACCAACTCCTACTGAACCACTAATATATACTTGAGTAGTATCAAAGTTTGGCATAAATTGAAATTTTGTACTTTTAAAAATTAGAACTGTAGAAATTAAAATAAAAACAAGCATTACAATTAAAGTTAAAAATCTTCCTTTTAATAAAAAATGTAAAATTTTTAAATATAACTTTTTATTAAAATCCCAAATTTTATGTGATTTCCTATCTTCTTTACTAACTTTTAATATATCCATTGAGTGTAAAGGTAAAAAGAAAAAAGCCTCAACTAAAGAAGATATTAATAAAATAGTAATCATAATAGGAAGTATTTGCATAAACTTCCCTGTTTCCCCAGTCATAATTAAAATAGGTAAAAATGCAAAAATTGTTGTAGCAGTTGCTGTTAAAACAGCTGGATACATCTCTAAAGCACCATCTCTTGCAGCTGTAAATTTATCTTTTCCCATTTCAAGATGTCTGTAAATATTTTCTCCAACAACAATAGCTTCATCCACTAACATTCCTAAAGCTATTAAAGCACCTAAAAGAGAAAGCATATTTAAACTATATCCTAAATAATCTGCACCAATTAGCCCTATCATAAAAGAAGTTGGAATACCAATAGCAATAACAATGGCAATTCTAATATTTATAAATAGTAATAAAGCAATAAATAATAAAGCTAATCCAAATAAAATATTTGAAACAACTGTATTTAGCCTATTTTTAATCCAAATAGAAGTATCAATATAAGTATCAAACTTTATATCTGTATATCTTTCTTCATAATCTTTTGTAATTTGCTTTATTTTTTTTACAAGCTCTATTGAGTCACCTTCAAAGCCTTTATTTACACCAATTGCTACATTTTTCTTAGCATCATAGTGTGAAATAGTATCAACATCAGCTAAAGCATATTCAATATTTGCAATATCCTTTAAATAGATTTTTTTATTATTAACTTTTATAATAGTATTTTTAATTTCATTAATATCTTTTTCTCCATTAAAAGTGCTAAGATAATAATGTCTTTTTGTGTCTTTTATTATTCCAATTGGAAAAATTGAGCTTATTTTTGTAACTGCATTTACAACATCAACAGTACTTAAATCTAAAGCTTCAATTTTATTTTCATCAAAAGTAATAACTAATTCTTTATCACTTTTACTAAAAACTGTAACTTCAGATAAATCTTTTAATTGAGTAATTGTTGATTTTACATCATCTGCAATTTCTAAAAGTTCATTTATACTTTTTGAACCATCTTTTGAGTATAAAGAAACAGTAATTAAAGGAAAAGTATACTCCATACTTTTAACTACAGGCTCATCCATATCAGAAGGAAGATTTGTCTTTATTTTTGCGATAATATCTTTTACATCATCTACTACTAAATTTGCATCTTCGCCCTCTTTTAAATCAACTTTTATAGCAAAAAATCCATTTTTAATAGTTGAACTTATCTTTCTAGCTTCACTTAAACTTAGTAACTCATCTTCTATATCTTCAACAGCAATCTTATCTAATATATCCGAGCTTGCACCACTATAAGAACCTGTAATTGATACAGCATCTAAAGAAGAAGGTGGAAAGATTTCTTTTGGGATATTATTATATGAAAAGATTGAAAGAATAAATAGAAAAAAAAGTAGCATATGATTTAGAATTCTTTTTTTTAAAGCAAATTCTATTATTGTTTTTATCATTTTTCTTCCAGTGATTTAATTATTATTGAATCAACAATTTGGTTTTTAAATTTCATATCTTCTAATTGTTGTGCTAAAAATCTATTTTCTTCTTTTAAAGAAGTATAGTGAGCATATAACTTATTTACATCTTTACTTACATAATAGATATTATTTCTCAAATAGATTTTTGGCACATACAAAACTAATGTTAAAATTAATATAGCAAAAACTATTAATAATGAATTTTTACCATTTAGTTTAATCAAACTTAAAAATCCTTAATTTTGAACTTCTACTTCTTGGATTTGTTTTTATCTCTTCTTTTGTAGGAGTTATTGGTTTTTTTGTAATTATTTTACCTAAAGCATGATTATTTCCACAAGTACATCTTAAAGCCTCACTTGGACAAATACAAGATTTACTCCATTTTTTAAAATAATTCTTTACAATTCTATCTTCTAAAGAATGAAATGAAATAATTGCTACTATACAATTTTTTAAATTTGCATTTTCAATTGAATCAAAAAGTCTAGTAAGAACTCCTAATTCATCATTTACTTCAATTCTAATTGCCTGAAAAGGTAGAGTTGCAGGATGTATTTTTCCTTTATGCATTTTTTTAGATAAAAGCTCTGCTAATTGTTTAGCTGAATGAAAAGGTCTATTATTAACTATAAGTGAAGCTACTTTTTTATACTCTCTAACTTCTCCATACTCTTTAAAGATTTTTTCTAATTCTACTTGAGAATAGTTATTTACAACAACACTTGCATCAAGTGATTTAGTTTGGTCCATCCTCATATCTAAAGTTTCACTTTCAAACCCAAAACCTCTTTGAAGTTTATCAAGCTGTAAAGAAGAGACTCCAATATCTGCTAAAACACCTCTAATTTCATAATCTTTAAATTTTTCAATAACATGTTCAAAATTACCTTTATTAAAAGTAACCCTATTTTCAAACTCTTTTAATCTGTTTTTAGAAAAAGCTAAAGCCTCGTCATCTTGGTCATTACAAATAAGTTTTATATTTTTATTTTGTAAGATAAGCCCCGAACTATGCCCTGCAAAACCAGTTGTACAATCTATAATATATCCATCATTTATATCTTTAAAAGCTTCTAAAGTCTCTTGATATAAGACGGGAATATGTGGAATATCCATTAAAAAGGTCCTTATTAAAATTTATATATAATACCTAAAATTTAATTTAAGGCATTTTAAAATGATAGATAAAAATATAGTTAAGTTACTAAGTGATTTATCTCTAACAATGTTTAGAAAAAACTTTTTTGGTATTTATCATGGAGCCATTTCTGCAAAAGTTGATCATAACTCTTTTATTATAAATACTTCTGATGCCATTTTTGATGAAATGAGTGAAAAATCTTTTTGTCAATTAAGCACAACAAAACAAGATTATAGATGGAAAATTGCAAGTATAGAATCTCATATTCATGCAACTATATATAATAATATTCATGAAGCAAAATATATTGCATTTGGTGTTCCAATTTATACAACTGCATATACTTTAGACCATAATAAAATAGTTTTAGATGATTACTTTGGTAAAACTATGTTTGGAGAAGTACCGGTTATTGATCCAGGGGATTTTAATACTTGGTATGATAGAAATGCCTTAGAAATTACAAAATATTTAAAAGAAACAAACTCTCATGTAATGATAATAAAGGGAGTTGGAATGTATGTTTATGATAGAGATATTAACCTTTTAGTTAAAAGAGTTGCGATATTAGAAAATAGCTGCAGATTATTAAGTATTAGGTCTTCATATAGGTAGTTTTTTAAATTTTCCTAAAAAAAAGCACTTAGAAGCCCCAAATAGGCATACTTTTAGCTAAGTTAAAGGTTAAATACTATAAAGTTTGATAACATTTTAATTTATACAAGGAGTTCTTCTATGAACAAGGCTGAATTTATCGATGCAGTAGCTGCAAAAGCTGGTTTATCTAAAAAAGATGCAAAAAACGCTGTTGATGCAGTATTAGATACAATTACAGAAACTTTAGTAAAAAGAGATTCTGTTAGTTTCATCGGATTTGGAACATTTACTACTTCTCAAAGAGCTGAAAGAACAGCTAAAGTTCCAGGAACTGATAAAACTGTTACAGTACCAGCTACTACTGTTGCTAAATTTAAAGTTGGTAAAGCTTTAAAAGAAGCTGTAGCTAAGTAATTACTAAGCTTTTAAGTTTTAAAATACCCGTCCTTTTTTGGATGGGTTTTTTTTTGTTTAAAATTTTATTGCCCGTGTGGTGAAACTGCTAAACACGCCAAATCCAAAATCTAAGGTTAGATTTTATTAGAGAACTTATAAAATAGGCATTTGATAGGATTTTTAAAATATATGGGTATCATTTTTAGGTATCACTTTACATTTTGTGCCGCTGTGGAGAAATTGGTAAACTCAGTTGATTCAAAATCAACCGCCTCACAGCTTGCCGGTTCGAGTCCGGCCAGCGGTACCACTTTCAAGTTAGAATTATATAAATATTGAATATTTTTTCTTTCTATATAATATAAAACTTATTAAGAATTAAAAAATTATATTTTAAGTAAATCACCTAATTAAGTGACCTACTTAAAAATTCTTGTTCAAGTGTGATTTTTTGTTTTTTTATAAAATCTATTAATACCTGTAACTCTTTCTCTTCTTTTGATTTAATACTTAAATATCTTATTTGATTTGAATGAATTACCCCAATATAGTAGGCAATTATTTAATCTTTTTACTCACAATAGGAGATGAGCATGCAAAAAACTTCTCTTATCTTTTAGATTATGATAATAATTGGAAGTTTGCTCTTGCATATGATTTAACTTTTAGGGGGAGAATATGGTACTACATATTTAAATGAAGGTAAAACCCCAACAAAAGAATATCTTAAAAAGTTAGGAATAAAACATAGTATAAAAAGATTATTGAAGAAGTAAGTAATGCAGTAGCTTAATTTAAATATTATGCAAAAGAAGTTGAACTTTCTTCAAAATATAATGAGAATATTTTTGGTTAGGTTATAAGACTATAAAACTTTGAATAAAAAATCAAATAATTAAATATTTTTAATAGCTTCAATTACTTCTATTTCCAATAAATATTATAAATGCACCAGCCAATGCCAAAAATGAACCTACAATATCCCATTTGTTAAAACTTTCTTTTTCTATTAATATAAGCCATAGCAAAGAAGATAAAATATAAATACCTCCATAAATAGCATAAACTCTTCCAGCATTTTCTACATCAATTCTTGTTAATAAATATGAGAATAGAACTAATGAAATAATACCAATTGGAATCCACCAAAAAGTTTTATCAAGTCTAAAATATAGCCAAAATGAAAAGCATCCAAATATTTCAAAAAATGCTGATAAAAAGAAGATTACTAAATTATTAAACATAATTATTCATACCTATATAGTATTACTTTTAAAAATATATTTTTTAACATTTGATACTCTCCAAGTTTAATAAATAAAAAGTCTAGAAGTTGTATCATATCATTAGAATTAGGCTTTTGATATAAAACTCTGAACAGTCTCCTATAATGCATTTAATTTACCTAATATCTGTCTTTGCATAGTAAAAGGAAGATTTTTTTCTATTCTTTTCATCTTTTTTGTTTTTTTCCTTTATACTATCAATAATATCATTAATCGTATAATTAGTACTCAAAAATACTGATTTTAACCTTTT
Source organism: Malaciobacter mytili LMG 24559 (assembly GCF_003346775.1). NCBI lineage: Bacteria > Pseudomonadati > Campylobacterota > Epsilonproteobacteria > Campylobacterales > Arcobacteraceae > Malaciobacter > Malaciobacter mytili. Next base: position 1,644,740 of record NZ_CP031219.1, read on the forward strand.
CTCTTATTTTATCCTATAACTGTATCATAAGAAATTCTAGAATATTTAGAAAATTCTTTTTTTGATATATTATTAATTAATATTTTCTCAAATATTATATTTGTAATTTCTATAATTATATCATTTTTTAGTATTTGTCAAGATGACAACTATATTATAATTATTTATTTTTAAAATTATGCTTTTAAAAATACAATTTAGACTTTTTGCTACTTATTTGTTCTACTTTATTTTCATCTAATAATCCATTTAAAGCAAGTTCAACTATTGTATTTTTAATTGTTATATCTTGAAGTAATTCTTCCTTGAATACAGCCTAAAACTAATAAAATAGTCTAAATTATTAATATATATTTAAATCTCAAATTATAAATATCAAACCAATTAGTAAAATATATTACAGTAATATGCTAATGAATTAGATAATTAAAAAAGTAAAGGATTTAAAATGAGACAAGTATATGATTATAAAGAATTTCAAAAAGAGATGAAAAGCAAAAAGAAAAGAACTGGAAATAAAGAAACATTTACTCCTATTGATTTTTTTACACAAGAGGAAATAGATGAGTTTAACAAAAAAGGAATTAACAATTTAGAGCCATATTTGCCAATACCTGATTATATAAGAAAGCATGATAAATTTGTATGTAAAGTTCATAGAGAGTTATTAGAAAAATATCCTAATGATGAGTTCTTACACTCTTTAGATAAAGAAGAAAATATAGAGATATTTTTTACTTATACTTGGTATGAGAAATATGGAATTAAATATGATAATAAATAAAATCTATACTATTACAAACAATTTATATATTTTTTTGTTTTATTTTGTTAAAATTTTGTAATATTTTGTTGAAAAATAATTTATTTTTATATTTTAGGATTATAGATGAAAAATGAGATATTTGATTTAAGTGCTTTTTTAAGTTCTGAAGAGATAAGTTTTTTAAAAACTAAAGATAGAATTTTGCTTTCAAATTCAAATAAAATTCTATCTTATCTTCAATCAAACAGCAGTTTAAAAGAACAGACTTTAATGATAAAAAATGATTTAAATATTGAAATCTCTGTATTTACTTATAGAAATTTTTTATTAAAATACTTTAAAAAAAGCTATGAAGAACATAATATAAATAAAGTTTTTATAAATTCAAAGCATATTATTTTACAACTAATTTTAAATGAAAACTTTAATGATTCAAAAAAAATCTATAATTTTTTATTAAATGAAGGCTCTTTAAAAATTGTTAAAAATGATAATAATAGTGTCATATCTTATATAAACTTTTGTAGAAAACTTGAAGAGTTTGTAAATTCTAAAAATCTATTAGTAAACATAATAGAAGAAAATACTCAAGAAGAACTTAATATACAAAATAATATTCAAGATAGTGAAATTGTAGAAATACTTGATAATACTAAAAGAATAGATATTGAATTAATTGATGGAAGTTTTGAAACACATAATATTTCATTTTTGAAAAACTACTATTTAGTAGAAGAATTTAGTGGTAAGAAATTTGATTTTATTGAAAAAAATTTATATTTAATTCCTAGTTTTGATGAAGGAAAAGTTTTTGATTTTAAAATGATTAAAAAGTTAATAAAAGATACAAAACTTATGCCTGAATATTCTTTAGTATTACATGATAATTCAAATACTGATGCAAAGATTTATATTTATAGATATATAAATGGAGATTTAATTTTTCTTGATAGCTTTAGTTCAATTTTAATAGTTGATATTTTAGATTTAATAAATTTGGCTTTAAAAAAGTTTTTAAATCTTTATAAAATCTATTTTGATAAAGAAAATAAATATATTAAATATACAAATGCTTAATTAGGTATTTTACCTAATTAAGCTCCAATTTTTATAGTTTTTGTTTCAAAAGGAGTTTTTACTAAATCTCTTAATTTTGCTTTATTATATGGGTCTCCAATAAAAACAGGTTTTTGTTCAAAACTCTCACTTATAATACTTTTTGATAAATCTAAATCTTTAAAATCCAATTTTGCAAAGTCTGAAAAAGTATAAAGAAGATTTGAAGAAGAGTAAAGTCTATTTGTATAAGTTTTTAATTTAGATATATTATTACTCTCTTGCCATTTTTTATTTCCATATATTATAAAAGGTACAGAGTACATAGCACTTGTTGGGGCACCTTCATTTCTACCCATTTTTTCAAGATTTACTTCATCAAAAACTTCTTCACCGTGATCTGACAGATATAATAAAGAAGCTGAAGTATTTAAAGCTTTTACAGAACTAATTAAATTTGATACCACATAATCATTATAATAAACTGCATTATCATAACTATTATAACTATTTGTTTGTTTTTCATTTAATAAAGGTGAAACTTTTAAGCCATCAAATTTTGCAAAATTCTCAGGATACCTATAATCATATCGTGAATGAGTTCCCAAAAGATGTACAACTATAAATTTCTTTTTTGTTAAAGTATCATTTAAAACCTTATTAAAAGGTTCTAAAACTACTTCATCATAAGAAGAACTATTTTGTCTTCTATTATTATTTAAATAAATTTGCTCATCCGCTATTTTTGAAAAAGTTGTAAGCATTGTATTTCTTTGAGTTTGTGTTTGTTGGTTTGTTATCCAATAAGTTTTATACCCAGCTTGTTTCATAATATTTAACAAATTTACTTTTGTTAAATATAAATCTGGATTTTTTTCATCGGCAAAAGTTAAGGCTTGTTGTAAGACTTCTATTGTATAAGGTCTTGGAGAATATACATTTTTAAATACTACTAATTCATCTTTTATACTATTAAGTCTTGGAGTAGTATCTCTTTTATAACCATATAAACTCATTCTATTTCTATTTGTAGATTCACCAATAACTAAAACTAAAGTATTTTCTTCTTCTATTGAAAGATTTTTTAAATTTTCAACAGGTGGCAAATTACTATTTTGTGTAAGTAATTCTTCCATATTTGCTAATACCTCTTTATAAGCTATATATCCTAAAACTAGATTCCAAGGAGTTGCAGCTTGCATTTTATCTATCTGTTTAATTACTGCTCTTTGCATAGAAGTGTCTCCAACTATATATAACTTTGCAAAAGTTTTCGTAACTATTAAAAGACTTAAAGGAATTAAAATTAAAGTTTTATTTATATGAATATTTATATTTTTTAAACTTTTCCAAAAATAGTATGGAATAATAGAATAAATAACTATTGCAGGTATAAGCCACCAAACAAAATAAGTCTTAAAAAACTCTGTTCCTTCAACAATATTTGATTCAAATATAATATATATTACACTTTGTGAAAATTCTTGATTATATAATAAGAAATAACATAAACTTGGTAGCGAAGCTAGCCATAAAAATACACCAATGGCTGCTGCGATTTGTTTAGAATACTTCTGAAATATCAAGATTGGGATTAACCATAGAAAATTCATATAAAAAGCTTCTCTTAAACCTATAAATCCCGAAATATCAAAAATAAAACATAAACTTTGATAAACTGCTGAAAAATAGAAGAATAAAAGAAAATATTTACCTATATTAATCCAATTTTCTTGATTAAATTTCATGGTACGCACCTTTACTGATTATTAAATTTCAGAAAGAATAATAATCTTTTAAGATGAATACAAAATGAATAAATAGTGAATGAAAAGTGAATAAAAAAATAAGAAAGTTTTTTTAACTTTCTTATTTTATCTCATACATTACAATAGAACCACTACCTTCAAAAGCAACCAATAATAAAGCATTTTTTGTAGGGCTATTTTCTTTTGATATAAAAGTCATACCCTCAGGAGATAAATCCTCACTATTTGAAATAATATATTTTACAAAACTTGGTTTATATGGATTTGTAATATTATAAACAATAATTGCATTTTGTCTTTCTAGACCAATAAAAGCATATATTTTTTCATCTATTTTTCCTACTGTTAAAGCTTCTGGTTCAATGCCTTTATTGCCACTTCTTTTATCCATTTTCCCTTTATCCTGATTAAACAAAGTAGGCATATAATTTGCTGTTAATATAGAAAGTTCATCTAAACTATCCCAAATTAAATCGCCATTTGAATCCCAAATTGAGAAACTTCTTGTACCAAAAGCATATAATCTATCATAATCACCATCAAAATCAATATCTCCCATATCAGTTAGAACTTTTAAATCATTTTCATTTTGATATGTAGAAATTAAAGAAGAATCCAATTTTAATTTGCTAATTTTTTCTTCATCAGTAAAGATTGGATTTTTACAGTTTATATCTTTCTTTGAACAGTATGTTCTTCCATCACCTTCATTTGCAGTAACTAAATAAGTTTTATTATTTACTTTATAAGAAGCTATTGAATCTGGCATATATAATCCATATAAACCTTTATAGTTTTTAAGTAAAATCTTGCCCTCTTCTTCAATATCTATTTTACTTTTTAAAGTATAATCTTTTAGCCCAAAAGATTTTACAAACTCTAAAGTAGCTTTATTAATATCTACTTTTGCTAAGGCATTATTTTCTTGAAGTGTTATATAAGCATAATTTTCACTTACTGTTATATATTCAGGCTCTAAATCTAAGCTTTTATCATTGCTTTTTCCTAATCTTACTTTTGTATTATCTTTTGATTTTAATAAATTTGCATTTGAAAAAGTAACTTCTTTATATCCTTTTGAATTATCTTCTTTATCAGTATTACTTAAAGTTATTATGCCTATACTTCCTTCAACATCTTTATATTTACCAAAAGTTGCATCAGGTTCTGCTTCATTTGCAACCAAAATTTTTGTACCATCTTCATTAAAAGTTACCATATCAGGTAAATATCCTACTATAGTTTGAGATAAAAGTTCTGCATTTGTATTAAAAACAACTACTTTTCCTTTCTTTTTTATTTTATTAGTAGAGCCAATAGCCGCAGCTACTTTACTATTTTTTACTGCAACACTTTGTACACTTGCTCCAAATTTTGATAAATCAATTGAAGATAAAAGCTGCAATTTAGCTTTTTTTGTTTTTTCATCATATATAACTTGAATAATATCTAAAGTATTATCTGCATCATTTGTTGAAAATATCCTATTAGTTTTTTCATCAAAAGCAACAATTTCTGTTGCACTTTTTTTATTGGTTTTATATTTAGCAATTTGTTCAACTGTAATTAAATTTGTATTATTTACTTGCTGCTTTGCACAACCATTAAAAAATAAAGTTAAAACTAATACCCCAATAACCAAACTTACTTTATACATCTATTCTCCTTTTTGATTTTTAATAATAAAAGTAGTTATTAAATTATAAGTAAAAAAGATTACAATTTGGAAACAAAATATAATTCTTGTTTATCAAATAATATTTTTAAAAAAAATTTTGATAAACTTTTATATTAAAAGGAAATATATGTTAAAAAAACTACTTTCAATATTTAAAAAGAAAACATACCCTTGTATAGTATGGGATGGAAAATGTATGAAATATCTAGACCTTACAAAAAAACAAATTGAAGAATTTAGAACACTACCTAAATATAAAAATTATAGTGTTACTATAAATGAAAACCCTTCAAAATAACTACTAACAAACTTTCTTCTACTCTTTTTTATTATCTTAAAATCTTTTTTTTAAATTACTCTTTTATACATTTTGTATTATTTTTTTATTTTTATCTAAGTTTAATATGTTATAAATTTACATAATAAATGTAAATATTTTACATAATATATGTAATTTAATGACATTTATTTATTAATAAAAGGAGTAATATGAATAAACAAATCAACATAGAACAACCCACCAAAAAGCATGCAAAAGAGATATTTAAGCTAGTCAATAGATGCAAACCGCTAGATATAAATTCTGAATATCTGTATCTTCTTCAAACAACATATTTTAAAGATACTTGTAGTGTAGCCCTTATGGAAAATAAGGCTATAGGATTTATATCTGGTTATTTAGTTCCCAATAAAAAAGATACACTTTTTATTTGGCAAGTGGCAGTTGATGAAATAGCAAGAGGAGAAGGTCTTGCAAAAAAACTACTTTTAGAAATACTTCAAAGAGATAACTTACAAGAAGTGGAGTATATCCATACTACAATTTCTCCTAGTAATATACCTTCGCAAAAATTCTTTGAAAAATTTGCAAGTGACTTAAACACAACAATAAAAAAAAGTATTTTATTTGATAAAGATGATTTTAATAATGGACATGAACAAGAGGTACTATATGAAATAGGCCCATTTAAAAAAGGAAAAAAATGAGAATATTTGAAAATTTAGAATCAGAAGTAAGAGGTTATATTAGAAGTTTTCCAACTATTTTTAATAAAGCTAAAGGTGCAAAATTGACCGATGAGCAAGGAGTTGAATATATTGATTTTTTTGCAGGTGCAGGAACATTGAACTATGGGCATAATAATGAACAAATAAGTAAGGCATTAGTTGAATATATACAAAATGATGGAATTATTCATGGTTTAGATATGGCAACAACAGCAAAAAAAGAGTTTATGCAAACTTTTGACTCACTAATTTTAAAACCTAGGAATTTAGAATATAAACTTCAATTTACAGGCCCAACAGGAACAAATGCAGTTGAAACTGCCTTAAAATTAGCAAGATTAGTAAAAGGAAGAAGCAATATTGTTGCTTTTACAAATGGTTATCATGGTCTATCACAAGGTTCTCTTGCAGTAACAGGAAATAATGAATATAGAGATGAAAGTTATATTAGTAGAATAAATGCAACATTTATGCCATTTGATGGATATTTTGAAGATATGAATACTTTAAAATATTTTAGAAAATTCCTAGAAGATGGAAGTAGTGGTATGGATTTACCAGCAGCTGTAATTTTAGAGACTATTCAAGGGGAAGGTGGAATTAATGTAGCTTCTAAAAAGTGGTTACAAGAGTTAGAAGCTATTTGTAGAGAGTTTGATATTTTACTTATTATTGATGATATTCAAGTAGGAAATGGAAGAAGTGGAGAGTTTTTTTCTTTTGAATTTGCAGGAATAAATCCAGATATGGTAACTCTTTCAAAATCTATTGGTGGAGGTTTACCTATGGCTTTATTACTTTTTAAACCTGATTTAGATCAATGGAAACCAGGAGAACACACAGGAACATTTAGGGGTAATAATCTAGCTTTTGTAGCCTCTAAAGTCTCTTTGGAAAACTATTGGCAAAATGAAGATTTATCAAATGCAGTTAAATATAAAGAAAAAATTTTAAAACAATTTCTAGAAAAAATTGCACAAAAATATAAAAATGAATATGAAATTAAAATAAGAGGAAGAGGTTTAGCTTATGGATTTGAAGTTAAAAATGATAAATCAATAGCTAGCGAACTCTCTTCATATTGTTTTGAAGAAAAATTAATAATCGAGACTTGTGGAAGTGATAGTCAAGTTGTTAAGTTTTTACCTCCATTAGTAATAGATGAAGAATTATTAAAAGAAGGTCTTTCAAGATTTGAAAAAGCAGTTGATAGATTATTTAAAGAAAAAAAACAAAAATTAAAAGAGGAATTTTAATGATAGTAAGAGATATAAAACAAATTATTGGCACATCAAAAGAAGTTTTTGCAAAAGAAGGACAATGGATAAGTAGAAGAATGCTTTTAAAAGATGACAAAATGGGATTTTCTTTTCATGAAACTATAATAAAAGCAAATACTAAAACTCATATACACTATAAAAACCATTTAGAAGCAGTTTATTGTGTGGAAGGTAATGGAAAAATAGAAGACTTAAGAACAGGGAAAGTTTATGAAATATATAATGGAGTTATGTATGCTTTAAATAACCATGATGAACATAATTTATATGGAGGAAGTGAAGATATGAGACTTATTTGTGTTTTTAATCCTCCTATTAAAGGAACTGAAAATCATGATGAAAATGGAGTTTATCCATTAGAAAACTAAATTAATTATAGGAATGAATAGAAGGAAAAATATGAAAGTATGTAAATTTGGTGGAAGTTCAGTCAAGAACTCCATACAAATAAAAAAAGTAATAGAAATATTAAAAGATGATAAAAATAGAAAAGTCATTGTTGTATCTGCACCTGGACGAGATGAAAAATATAATGAAAAAATCACTGACCATCTTTTAAATATCTCAAAAGATGGTACTCACTTAGAAATAAGTTCAAAAGAAAGCTATAATGCCATAATAAATAAATATACTAAACTTTGTGAAGATTTGCAAATTGATAAAAGCAAAATAATAGAGCCTTTAAAAGAACAATTAACAAATTGTTCTTTAGATAAAGAAAAAAAAGAAGCCTTTTTTCTTTCTAGGGGAGAGCATTATAATGCAAAACTTATCTATTTATATATGAAAAAACTAGGTTTTAAAATAAAACTTATGTTACCTGAAGAGTTTGGTTTTCTTTTATCTTCTTGTTATACAAATGGAAAAGTACAAGAAAAAACTTATGAAAATATTAAAAATCATTTTATCTTAGAAGAGGAACAAAGAGTGATTGTTCCAGGCTTTTATGGAATAACAAATGAAAATGAAATTGCTGTTATGAGTAGAGGTGGTTCTGATTTAACAGGTGGAGAATTAGCTTACGCTTTAGATGCACAAATATATGAGAATTGGACAGATACAAATGGAGTTTATGAAGTAGATCCAAGAATAATACCCCAAGCAGAAGTTATTCCAAGATTAACTTTTAAAGAGTTAAGACTTTTAAGTTCAAAAGGTTTTAATGTATTTCATTTTAACGCAATGTTAAATTGCAAAAAAAGTAAAATCCCAATTAGAGTTAGAAATACAAATAATCCCTCAAATGAAGGAACTTTAATATTAAGTGAAAGAGTTCCAGTAGAAAAACTTGTAGGTATTGCAAAATTGGATAATATGGCTTCAATTCATATTCAAAAAGATATGTTAGGGGAAGAAGTAGGCTTTACAGCAGAATTGCTTAAAATCTTTGAAGAGTTTAATATCAATACCCATCACTACCCTACTGATAAAGATGATTTAGCAATATTGGTTGAACAAGATGATTTAAAAGGAAAAATTAATAATTTAAGAAGAGAAATTGATAAAAGATTAAAACCTGATAATATTATAATAACTTACTCTTTAGCAATTATTACTTTAGTTGGAATTGGCTTAAAAGAAGATAGTTTTACAATTGTAGATGCTTTATATGCTTTAAAACAAAATAATATATCTTTTGAAATGTTTGATATGAGTCCTTCTAAAATCTCTTTTCATATTGGAGTATCACAAAATATTGCAGATATTGCTTTAAAAACTTTATACAATAATTTATTAGAAAACAAAGGTTAAAAATGATTCGATTTATACTACTATTATTAGTGCCTTTATTTGTTTTTTCTTTAGATAAACCTACTGATTCTTTAGTAGAAAAAAAAATAAAAAAACTTGAGAAACCCCTTTATACACCTTTTGTAGAAAACTATATTTTAAATGATTTAAAGCAATTAAGACAAGAGAATAAAGAGTTAAAAGTTGAACTTTATCAAACTTTAGCAAAAAAAGAAGTAGAAATTTCTACAAATGCAATAAATTATGCAACTTCAACTATAAATAATATTTTTTATATTATAGCAGCGGCTAGTTCACTTTTAGTAATTATAGGATTAAACTCAATAAGAGATGTAAATCAAAAAATCAAAAATATAGTTGATGAAAAAGTTTCAAAACTTATTGATGATTATGAACAAAGAATGAGCCTAATTGAAAAAGATTTAGATAAAAGATCCAAACAAGTTCTGCAAAATCAAAAAGAGATTGAAAAAACAAATACCATTCAGTCTTTATGGATAAGAGCTTCACAAGAGACAACAGCAAGTGGGAAAATAGAGATTTTTGATGATATATTAAATTTAAGAGCAAATGATGTGGAAGCTTTAACTTATAAAGCAGAAGCAGCCCTTAATTTAAATGAAGCAAATTGGGCTTTACACCTTACAAATCAGGCATTAGAGATTGATGATAAATATGCAAATGCCTTTTTTCAAAGAGCAAAAGCTCAACTTTTTTTAGGTTATAATGATTTTGCAATGAATGATTTAGAAGAAGCTTTAAAATTAAATGAACAATATATTGAAGAAATAGAAAATGACGAAGAGTTTAATAGCCTAAAAAAAATTAGTAAATTTTCAAATTTAATAAAAAAATATAAACAAGATTCTTAAAATCTAATTCCTATACTTAATTTTTATTTAATTATTTTTGGACTAGAATTGTTATTATATGACAAAAGGAGTGGTTATGCAAATAAATAATAATGTACAACCGTATCAAAGTCCTTATGTAGATCCTTCAAAAGCTCTTGAAAGAGTTTCAACAGGATTAGCAATTAATAAAGCTGCGGATAATGCTTCAGCTTTATCAATTGCTGATACTTTAAGAACACAGTCAAATGGCTATGTGCAAGCAATTGAAAATGCCAATAGTGCTATTGCTTCAACTCAAATTGCTGATAAAGCTATAAGTGAACAATCTAATATTTTAGATACTGTAAAAGAAAAACTTCTTCAAGCTTCAACTGCTACTACTTCACAAGAAGGCAGAGATGCTCTTTTTAAAGATATTCAAAAACTAATGAAAGGTTTTGATGCAATTGCAAGTAGTACAAGCTATAATGGAGAGTCTTTATTACAAGCTTCCAAAACAAATCAAAATGCAACAACTTCACAATCCTATCAAATAGGTACAGAAAGTTCAAATACAATAGATACTACTTCTATACAAGCAAACTCTATTGGAGTTGGATTAAATGACTTAATTACTAAAGATTCAGCAAGTTTTACTGCCTCTGATGCAAAAGATTATTTATCAAAAGTAGATAAGGCTATTAATACTTTAAATGATTATAGAAGTGATTTAGGTTCAACGCAAAATCAATTGGCTAGTTCAGGAAGAAACTTAATAACACAAGAGATTCAAACTAGGTCAGCACAAACTGAAATAAGCGGAGCAAATATTGCTCAAGAGATTAGTAATTTTAATAAACAAAATGTTTTATCTCAAGTTGGCACATATACTCAATCTCAATTTAATATTACCCAACAAACCGTTTTAAGACTTCTTACTTAATAACACTTGAAAATTCAAGTGTTATTAAAAAGTTATTGTTTTAGTAATTTTTACTCTTTTTAAAGGTTCATTAGTAACTTTAGCATACTCTACTCCATCATAAGTAAAGTAATTTTTATATGCTTTAATAACTTTTTTTCTCTTTTTATCTTCATATTTAGTTACACATCTAGTTCTATATTTTGTTTCATAAGAATCATTTGTAGAACCTCTTAGCTCATTTGCTATTTTACCACCTAAAAGTCCACCTACAATTTTAGCAGCTGTTCTTCCATTACCATTTCCTATTTGATTACCTATTACAACCCCAGCTGTTGCACCAATAATTGTATCTAGACCTATTGAGTTATTTGAAGAACCTACTCTTTCATGGTACTCTTCTTCATAGCACTCTTGAATAGGTCTTTTAATAGTTACATATTCATAAATTGGTTCAGAATAAGAAACCCTAACAAACTCTAAATTTTCTTGAGATTGTGCAAAAGAAAAACTTATAAAAGTTGAAATTAAAATCAATAACTTTTTCATAATATATCCTTTTTAAAAAGTAGGAGAATTCCTACTTAAAAGAGGCGATATAATCACCTAATACTTTTATATCTTCATCAGAAAGTCTTGCAACTTGTCCTTTCATCACACCTTTCATAGCTTTTCCATAAGTTCCTGTTTTATATCCACTTAAAGACTCTTGAATTTTTTTGCTATCCCAGCCTTTAATAATCTCACTTTTACCTAAAGCAGCTTTTTCACCATTTGCACCATGACATGTTGCACAAGATTTATATAATGTTGCCCCATCACTTGCAAAAAGTACACTACTTGCAAACAGTGCCATTGAAATTAAGATTTTTTTTGTAGTAGTCATTTTATACTCCTTAATTTTTATAGAAGAAGTATAAATTTTAATTGTGAATTGATTGTGAAGAGAAAAATTTTATTTTAATTTACCAAATACTTTATATTTATCCCAATATATATCAAGGGCTTGTTTTAATTGTTTATCATCTAAAGTTGTAGGTTTTTTAATATCAAATCTAAGAATAAATGCTTCTGGCATAACCGTAGTTTCTTTTGAAGGTTCTTTTAAATATTCAAATAAAGCAAACTTTACAGCCTTTTCACTACTATATTTTAAAAGATATCTATAAAAAAATTTATCAATTGAAACAGGTAATTGCTTATGGCAAGTTACACAATTTTCTTCATAAATATCTGCTTTTAAAAAACTTAGTGTTATTAAAAAAAGTATAATTAATCTTGCCATTTTATTTCTACCTTTGTTCCTTTATTTACATTAGAAGAAAATATAACTTTTAAATTATACTCTTTTGCAATCATAGATACAATATTTAGCCCTATTCCAAAGCCACCTACAGTTTTATCAAATCTTTTATATCTAATAAAAAGGTTTTCTAATTCTTCTTTTGTCATACCTTTTCCACTATCTTCAATAATTAAAGAGTTCTTTTTTAAAGTAATTTTTATAAAACCTTCAATTTTATTGTATTTAATAGCATTTGATAAAAGATTATCAATTAGTTTTGAAATCTTTTTTTCATCAATAAAAATAGAAATATTATCATCTATATCTTTTATAAAAACTATTTTTTTAACATCAGCTAAAGTTTTAAAATACTCCAATCTTTGCTTTAAAATATATGATAAATCAAGATTAGTATTTTGAGAAACTATTTTATTATTTAAAGTAAGATAAGTTAAATCATCATATATATTAGAAATAGTTTTTGCACCAATATCAATCCTATTTATTTTCTTTTTTAATTTTTCATCTAAAGTATCTTTATTTATCATCTCAATATTTGAAACTATAGTTGAAACAGGTGTGTTTAACTCATGTGTAGTATCTTTTATAAATCTATCAAGTAAATATAAGGCATCTTTCATTGGTTTTATTAAAATATTTAATAAAAAGTATCCAATTATAAGCATAATTATAAAAATAGAACCATTAAAATAAAAAAGGAAATCTGATAATTCTTCTATCCAATTTCTACTTTGTGAAATCTCTATAACCACATATTTTGTTCCAAGATAATAAGATTCAGGTTGAGTAATAAAATGAATTTTATCATCATTGGTTAAATATATTACTTTTTTTAAATCTACTTCTTTTGATTTAAGTGTTGAAAAAATATTTTTTTTATCACTATCAAAAATAGCAGAATTATACCTTTCATCTCTTGGATAGTATTTATATTTATCAAAATTTATATGTAAATCTTTTAATCTTAAAGTAAAATCACTAGTGTAGTTTTGAAGTTCAGTTCTTTTTTCTTGAAGTAACAAGTCTTTTTGAAAACTATAATAAATAAAAGTAAAAAAACAAAGAATTATTAAACATAAAATCATATATAAAGAAAAGAAGCCTAAAAGAGTTCTTTTTTCACTACGAATTAAATCTATATCCCAATTTTTTAAGGCTAACAATTTTTTCTTTTCCTAATATTTTTCTAAGATTTTTAATATATGTTCTAAGTGAAGTATCACTTATATCTTCATCATATTCCCAAACATGATCATATATTCTTTCATGTACTAATAACTCATTGGGATTTAATAAAAATAGTTTTAATAACTTTAACTCTTTATTATGTAAGTTTTGAACTTCACCATTTTTAATAAGAGTATGAGATTTCATATTAAAACTTAAGTTTTCATCTATTTTTATAATCTCTTCTTTTGAAGAGTATTCTCTTTTTAAAATTGTATTTACTCTAAGTAATAACTCTTTTAAAACAAAAGGTTTTCTAATATAATCATCACAGCCACTATCAAATCCCTCTTCTAAAGACTGCATAGAGTTTAAAGAAGTTATAAAAATAGCTGGAGTTTTTTGATTTTCTCTTATTTGTTTTAAAACTTTAAAACCATTTAATAAAGGAACATTAACATCAAGCAACAATAAATCAAATCTATTTTCATAAACTTTTTCTATTGCTTCTTCCCCATCATAAGCACAAATTACTTCAAAATCAGCATCTTGCAAATATTCAGCTATTGTATCGCTTAATGTTATATCATCTTCAAGTAAAAGTATTTTTCTTTGCATAAATTATCTTTGTAATTTAGGAAGATTTTTTATATAAGCTTTTTTTTCTTTATCATTCATTGTAGAAACTCTACTTTGTAATTCCTTTTCAAAAGCTTTTTTTTCATTTGATTTTACATATCCCATAATTGCAATAAGTTCTTGATTACTCATTTCAGAAAAATTTGTTTTTGAAAAAGCAAAAGTAAAAATCATTAAAGTTAATATAAAAAATCTAAACATTTCCCATCTTTATTATTTGTTTTAAAAAGTAATAATACCATAAAAAATGTAGAAGAATCGTAAAACAAAAGGCTAAATTTAATACCTTTATATTAAAATTTCCCTAATAAATAAAAAGGGAAGAAAAATGTTAAAACTGGCTTTAGTAGCAACTAGTACAATTTTTCTATTTTCTGGATGCTTTAATCAAAATGTAAAAGAAGAATGGACTTCTTTTATTTATCCAGATAAAGAAAATACAAAAAGAAGTATGAAAAGTGGTGTTTATGCTACTTTAAATGAATGTAAAGAAGCCTCATTAAATAAATTAAAAAGTTTAGGTTTAGAAGGTGATTATATTTGTGGTTTAAATTGTACTTTTAATGAAGAGATGAAAACAGAAGTTTGCAAAAAGATGGCTAAGTAAAATACTTAGTCATTTATTTCATTGATTTTTAAAAAGTTTTGTGCTCTTTTGTGTCCTTTTAAAGCAGCCAATTTCATCCAATAAACAGCTTTTTGTTTATCTTCTTTTACCCCATATCCATTAAAATAAAAATAACCTAAATAATACATAGATTTTAGATTTTCATATTTTGTAGCAGCAATTTCATACCAATAAAAAGCTTTTTCATAATTTTGTTGTATTTTTGTATCTTTTCTATATAAATCAGCAATTTTAATAATTGCCGTTTTATTCCCAGCTTTTGCACTTTGTTCAATCCAGAAAGCTGCTTTTTCATAATTTTTATCTACAAATTCTCCACTATAATACATCATTCCTAGGTTTATTTGAGCTAAAGCATTTCCTGCATTTGCTGCTTTTTCAAACCAAAAGAAGGCTTTTTGTAAATCTTTTTTTACACCCTGACCAAAATAGTAGAGCTTCCCTAAATTATTTTGAGCAAAAATTACTCCAGCATTTGCAGCTTTTTCATACCAATAAAAAGCTTTTGCTAAATTCTCTTTTGTATTTTTTCTTTCATAAAGCATTGCTAGATTTAATTGAGCTAAAGCATAACCAGATTGGGCACTTTTTGTAAACCAAAAAATAGCCTGTTGCATATCTTTTTTTACTACTTCACCTAAAAAATATAATTGTGCTAAATTATTTTGAGCTTGAAAATTACCATTTTTTGAAGCTTGCATATACCAATGAAAAGCTAGTTGTTTATTAATAGGTACACCTAACCCTTTATAATTCATCATTCCTAAATTAAATTGAGCCTTTGCATCATCTTGTAAAGCTAAAGAGCTAAATTGTTCATAAGCAATTAGATATTTTTTTTCTTGCAGATTTTTAGCAGCCTCTTCAAAAGAAGCAGCAGTTAAAAAAGTAAATAAAAATAAAATAAAAAAAATAGTTTTCATATTTACTCCTTACTTATTTAATCACTTCTTCAAACTTTTTTAAATCTGTAGTCTTGTTTTTTAAATCTTCTTCAAATTCATTTTTAATTGCAATTGATTCAGGGTCTTCTTTTTTTTCTATTTCTTTTTCTTCATCAAATTCTATTAGTGAGCCATACTCTTTTAACAATTGCTCTTTTTTCTTTTCATCACTATTTTCTAAAGCCTCTAAAGCTTTTAGTTTTTCTTCTCTTTGAGTAATTGTTATATCTTTAATAATGTCTTCTTTTGTAGGTGTTGTTTTTTTAAAATCAAAAGTAGAACAAATATAACCTCTACACCATACCCAATCTTTTTTTAAACCTAGTAAATAATCTATTCTATCCCAAATTAAGTTATGTAAAGAATTATCTACAAATCTTTTTTTAGTTTCATCAAATTTATCTGTTTCATAAATAGATAATTTAGCATAAGATTTTTTATCTTTCTCTTCAACTTCTAAAAGCCAATTTTCAACAGAAATATTAGAAGATATAAACATATAATCATAATTAATTTTTTCAATATGTAAATGATTTCTATAAGAGTTTATTAAATACTTATCTTTTGAAGCTAGAATAAAAACTTTCTTCATAGCTTCTAATAAAGCATCTTTTGTTATATCTTCATAAACTCTTTGTGTAGTTTCAACTATTGAAGCATTTGAGTAATCTTCTTTAGGTGTTTGATCTACTTTGTATGAACAACCTGTAAAAAAAAGAATAAAAACAACTAATAAAACTCTATACATAAATTTTCCCTTATCTACTTGTAGCATAAATACCCAATCTTTCCAATAATGCATAATCATTATCTGCTTTAACACCTTCAGTTAAAATCTCCATATCATTTAATTGAGCAAATATTAAAATATTTTTAACTTTATGTTTTTTAACTTTATCATTTGCAACATTTGTAGTATAATCTTTATCAATTCTTAAATAATCAAGATTTAAATTTTCCAACTCTTCTAATGGATAATCATTTGTATTATATCTTTTTAGTAATACTTTAGCTCCTAACTCTTTCACATGCTTAACAAACTTTTTAAACTTATGTTTATGGTGAGAAGCTGTATAAGAAGTAATACTAAAAACTATCTTTCTTTTTAAGTTTTCATTTTCATTTAGTATTTTTTCTAACCATTTATTAAACTCTTTATTTGCTATTGTATCAACGGCTAAATTTATAGCAATTTCATGTGTAGCTTTTGAATATTTTAAATACTCAATTACCTTTGTAATTACTAATTTATCAAAATTTACTATTTCATTGATTTTTTCTGCAATTGAAACAAAAGAACCAATAGGAAGTTTTTGTTGATTATTATCATATAAAAGAGGTGAAACTTCTTGCATTACAAGTTTATTATCTCCAAAAGTATAACTATTTGAAGCATAATCAACATCAAAATTAGCATCATGTATTGTAGTTGAAACTATTTTTTCTAAAGTAGCATAATTATGCTCAATTTGTTTTTCAGTAATTAAATAAAAACTATTTGGTTGGTTATTTTTAGCAATATTATAAGCTTCATTTACTGAATTCATAATAGAATTTAAAGTTCCATATAAATCAAAAGGTGTTGCACCAATATTAATTATATTTTCTGGAAGTTTATATTTTGAAGATAACTCTTTTACAATAGTATTTACTATTGCTTTACATATCTCTTCTATTTTAACACTATCATGTCTTTTTGCAATTATTGCAAATTCTGAACCATAAAATCTATACATTGTAATATCAACTTTACTAAATCTATAAATTATATTTTTAATAATAGTTACAAAGTTTTCAATAAAAGTATCAGTATAAGAACTTCCATTTAATTTTGTAAATTCAACTAAAGATGGTATTTTAACTATTAATACATAACCTGAAATAGAAGAGACAAACATACCTTTTATATCAAGTTCAAAAATCTTTTGATTTTCTAATCCTGTTAATGTATCAGTAGACATCTTTCTTTCAATAGTCTCTTTACTAATATTTAACTCATTTACACTTGAAGCTAATTTATTTGATATTGTACTAATTTTAGAAATTAAAGCAGTTACCTCCTGCACTCCATCAAAATCTTTTTGTTTTATTTTATGAAATTTATTTTCTAAAATATCATCTAATATTTTATTTAACTTATGTAAAGGTTTTGTTACATACTTTTTAAATACAAATCTATTGTAATAGTTGAAAATAAGAATTATAGGGAAAAACATAATAAAAGCATAAAAAAATAGTTTTTTAACTAAAGTATATACTTCATATTTAATATTATAAGGCTCTAATATATAAGAAATAGTTGCTATTTTTATCTTATTTAGATAAATCTCTTTAACTTCAGGTTTAAATGTTGTATCAAAAATATAAGAAAACCAAAAAGGAAACTCTATTTTATTTTTTAATGTTTTTTGTTTTTTATTTATATTTTTAAAATCAAATCTTGCAAAAAGATTTTTAACTTCATCTTCTACAAAAGCTTGATACCTAATATTTAAATATTGTGTTTTATCTAAATTAGAAGAAGGTATAAGTTCATAATAATTATCGATTTTTCTAATTTCTCCATATTTTATATCAACTACAACATCACTAATATTTGCCTTTTCATCACTAAAATTTGGAGTATTTAAAATAAGTGCATTTTTATTAAAAATTAGTTGATTTAACTCAATAGTAATTTCTTGAAAATCATTTGTTTTTAAAAGTTCATCAAGCTGTTTATTTAAAGCTAAAATATCATGATTTAAAATTAATGGTTTAATTTTATTATCAAAATTTTCTATTTTTAAAAAATAAGCTTTTTTTGAATCTTTTATTAACTCATCTTTAAAATCCACAAAAAAAGTATAAAAAGTAAAGAAAAATAATCCTAAAAACACAATAGTTAAAATAACTATATTTTTTAATAAAATATAAGAGTCTTTATTGATTAGTTTTTCTTTTATTCTTTTCATCTAACTTCTCCAAGAAGTTTTATAGATGTTTCATCTATCCCAGAAAAGTTTTTACTACTATTTAAAGCTTCTTCTTGAGTATCAAAAACTCCATAATAAATCTCTACTTTATCTTTATTTTCAAGCGTTACATATAAATTATCTCTTAAAGATAGTTTTGTTAGATACTCTTGCAATAAATCTTTACTTACACTTCCTATTAAAATAGTATATTTACCTTCAAAATCATTGTAAAATTGTTCTTTAAAATCTTTAAAAGTTGTTTTTTGAACCAATGGTTCTTCTTTTATATTATTTATCAAATTCTCTTTTTCAAAGGGTGCTTTTTCTTCAGTTTTAAGTACTTCTTGTTCTTTTAACTTTTCTTGTTTATGGTATTTATAATATAAATCTTGTTTTCTATATATTTTTTCCACATATGGAGAGTTGTTTTTTAAAGCCTTAGGAAGAGTATTTATTGCTTCTAAACCTTCTTGGTATGTATTTAAAACTTTATACATAACTTTTGCAAAATTCTCTTTTCCAAAAGTAAATACAAAAGTATCTTTTTCAATATTATAATCTTTTACAAACTCTATTGCTTTTTGTAAAGAAGGCAAAGTTGCTAAATTAATAGAATAAGCATCTCTTGAAGCTTCTAAAAATTCTTGCTTTAAAGAACTTTTATTTTGAGAGATTTGCTCTTGTAGAGGTTCTAAAGAAGATTTTTTTAAACTTTCTTGTTTATTGTTTTCTTTAATTACCTCTTGTTTTAATGCTTCTTTAGAAGTTTTTTCATCTTTAGTTTTTTCTATAATTGTTTTTGTTTTTGTAACTAATTCATATTCAACTTTATTTTTATTATCTTCATTTAAATTTTGAGAATTTTGTTTATATAGTTTTTGTTTTGAATCAATTTTTTCTATTATTGGGAAATAAGTCTTTTTAATCTCATCTAATAAATCTAAAGCTTGGCTAGCTTGTTCATAAGTATCAAAAACACCATACATTACTTTTACTAACTCTTTACCTTCAACATATTTAAATACAAAAGAGTTATTATAAATCCCCTCTTTTTCTACAAATTCACCTGCAATTTTAAGAGATGGGAATGTTGCCACATTAATTGTAAATTTATCACTTGGTGCATTTAAGAATTTTTCTTTAAATTCTTCATTTGTTTTAAACTCATTTATAGGTTTAATAACTTGTATTTTTTCAATTATTTTAACTTTTGTTTTAGGAGGTTCAACTTCAATTTTTAAACCTTCTAAATATTTAGCATATAACTCTTTTACTTCTTTTACTTTTTTAATTTCAATATTTTGTTTAATTCCTAAATCTTTTAGTTTTTGCATTTCAGTTGTTGCATCTAACTCATTTTCAAAGATTTTATAGGCTACATTTGTTTTAATTTCATATTTTTCTACTTTATCATAAGCAAAAGATTCTTTATCAATTTTTTGCTCTTTTATAAAATCAAAGGCTTTATACACATTATCAAAAGAAGAAATATTTAAAATATAATATTCTTGTTTTGTTTGTAAAAACATAGAGATAAAGTTATTTATATTTTCATCTATTGAAGGTTTAACTTCAACTACCTTTTCAACTTTTACACTTTCTTGTTTTACTTCATCTAAAATAGTTTTTTCTTCACTATCATTATAAAGATTTGTATTATAAGAGCTATTTGAAAAATCTATAAATTTATCACTTTCAGGGTCTATATCAAAAAATGATAATAAATCTCCTGTAAAACTTAATACTAAAAAATAATCTTCAATATTGCTATTTTGAAATTTTAAAAGTTCAAGTTCAGCACTATTTAGTTGTCTTTGCCCTTGTAATAATACATTTAAGTCTTGCTCACCTAATTTAAAAGCTTCCCAATAAGCATCAACTGCTTCTTTTGAAGAAACTACTTCACTTTTTGTAGTTTTTAAAGCTTGGTTTACACTATTAATTGAAGTATGTAGTTTTGATAGATTCCACTTTAATTTTTTAGTCTCTTCATTTAATCTAAATTTTAAATCTCTTAATACACTATAACTTTTTAAAACTTTATTTCTATCTTTTCCACCATTAAAAATATTATATGATAGTTTAATTTTTCCTACAAAATCATTTTCAGGACCTTCATAATCCTCTTGATCCATAACATCCTCATAAGATAGTTCAAGATCAACTCTAGGGCTAAAACTTGTTTTTGCATTTCTAACTTTATGTTTTTCTGCTTCTATATTAAAATAATAGTTTTTTAAATTTGGATTTTGTTTTACTGCTCTTTCATATAAAATATCAAATTGTGCTAGTTTAATATCAAAATCCCTTTCAAAAGGAAGAGTTTTAGAAAACTTTTGTCCCACTACATATTCATAATATCTTAAAGCTTCGTTAAGCTTTGATTTATCCTTAATAAGTTTTGTTTGTGCATTTGCAACACTTGCTTTTATAGAAGTCAAATCACCAATTGAACTAGCACCATTGTCATATTTTATTGTTACAATATCCAAGATTTTTTGAAGCTGCTTCATATTTCTATCATTTACTTCAACAGCTTTTTTAGAAAAAACCACTCCAAAATATGCTTTTATTGCCTTTGTTAATTCTTCTTGTACTGCAATTTTATATTTATTTCTTTCAACTAATAAACTTTGTCTTAAACTTTCAATAAAAGTATGAGTTGCTCCACCTGAATATAAATTTTGAGACATTACAAGCCTATAACTTCTATCATTATAAAACTTATATCTTTGCTTATTGTCTCCAGGATAGTGTCTAGTTTTTGCATATGAGTATTCTAAGTTTAATGTTGGAAAATAATCAGCAATTGCATCATCTAATTTAAGTTGAGATTGAATTACTTTTTCTCTTGAAGACTTTACTAAATCACTATAAGATAATGTTTCTAAAACCACATCTTTTAAAGATACTTTTTGATACTTATCAAAAGAGATTTCAGAAGCAGAAACATAATTACTAACATCAAGCTTTTTTGTAGTAGTTCTTATCATCCCTTTTACTTCTAAATCTGAATAAACTTTATTTATTGATTTTTCATTTAATAATTTTATAGAGTTCTCTTTAAGATTATCAACAGTATTATCAATTTCTTGAGCATTTAAAGAAAAAGTAAATACTAAAGAGATTGTTAAATATGGTATTAAATTTTTTTTCATCTAAACTACTTCTTAACTTTTATTACGATATATCCATTTTTATCGTCAAATTTTTCTTTTAAATCTATTTTTGATAATAAATCAACTTTTACATCTTTTTTTTCATAACCAAATTTTCGAATAAGATTTCTAGCACTTATAGTTCTTCCTAAAGAAATCTGTTTTGCAATAGTTGCACTTACTTGATTTTTAGGATCAACAGCACTAATATAGATTTTGTGCTCACCTATTTTTTCTTTTATATTTTTTGTAAAAGCTTTTATCTTTTTAATAATGGCATCATCAACAAAAATTTCATTATCTTTAAAAGTTACAATCATATATTCATCTGTTTCAATACTCTTTTGTTTAGATTCTTTATTATCATCCATTTGTTCAGCATAATCAATACCTGGAGATTCAAGATTTTTCGTATTTTGTAATGTTTTTTCTAAAACCTCAATTTTCTCTTGTAATTTATCAACTACTTCTTGTACTTCTTTTTTTGTTTTTAAAACTTTTTCAACAACAGGTTGAGGATTACTATTTAAAATCAAATCATCAGTTGCAATTGAACCTGTATAAGATATTTTAAATTTAAACTGTGCGTAATATCCTAAATTTACTAAAGTTACAAGTAAAAATAGTAGCATTACTAAAATAACAGAAGAAAAGATATCAACAAATGATGGCCAAGGGTTAAATTCTTCTTCACATTTTGCCATATATTATCTACTCTCTACAGTTTTTTCTAAAGTATCTATTTTTTTAGTTAAAGCATTTACTAATTCCAATAATAATTTATTATTCTCTTCTTGTAATTGAAGACTTTTTTTAATAGTTTTATGCTCTGCTAAAATAACATTTGAGATCTCTTGTAAAGACTCTTCCATCATACTTGCATTTGAAAATTGATTTACATTTAATTCTTTTAATGAATTATCAACACTTTCTAATAATAAAGATTCATGTTCACTTGCTTTTGTATTTTCAGCTAAATTTGAAGTAATAATTTCATATAACTCTTGAGAAGCTTTATTTGATTTTTCAAGTTTATCAGTAAAAGTTCCCATAGTATCAATAAAAATATCAATAAATCCCCCAGGAATTCCAGGCGCTCCAACTGCTGAGGCAACACCAGAAGAGTTTGCAAGTTTTGATAAAACTTGTTTTCCATTTTCTTCTGATAAGGCACTTGTAATCTCTTCTAAAATATCAGAAGATTGAGATTCAATTATTTTACCTTTTAACCAATCTTCAACATCTTCTAAAAATGAAGCTTGATTTCTTGTAAGAATATACTGCATTACATTTAAAACAATAGCTGAGGCAACACCAAAAAGTGAAGAAGCAAATCCAATAGCCATACCACCTAAAGGGCCAGAGAAACCTGTCATAATCTCTCCAATATCAATATCATCTCCACCTAAAGATAAAATAATTGAACCCATTTCATCAATTGCTACAAGAAGTCCTGTAAATGTTCCAAAAAGACCTAACATTAGTGATGTTCCAACAAAGAAGCTTGTATATCCTTTTTGATTAAAAAATTGATCAGCAAGCCAATTTGTTACATCTTTTGCTTCAGTTTCAGTAAAATATAAAACCCCTTTTTGAGCCCTTCTATTAAACATGTGAGCAATAGTTGCAGGCATAAGTCCACTTATACCTTGTAAATAAAACTCTAATTCTTTACCTTTTTTATAAGCTAAAATTCCAAAAGTTCCTGCAAGCATAGTAAGTCTAATAGATGATTGATAAACAACTAAAAGACCAATTAAAAATACCGTTAAAATAGCTATATTAAAATTTAATGTAGCCATAAAGAAACTTTTAATTAATGCAAAGTTTGAATATACTAAAAATAGTAAGAAAAGCATAAATATAACAAATATTTTTAATATTTTAATTCTTCTCATACTAAACCTTAGAACATAAATAGTAGTATTGAAATAACTAATCCAAGAGCAACTGTAGTAACTGTCTTTGTCATTTTATCAACAATATTAACAAACGCCCCACTACCTTCGATTTTCTCTCCAAGAATTACTAATCCTATAGTAGCACCATTTATATCAGAGATTTTTTTATAAGTTTTATAATATGTATCATCAACTAAATATCCAACATCTAGTAACTGCTTAAAGCCATCTTTTCCATTTTCAATAAGTTTTGCAAAAAAAGAACCATCATATTTTTGTTCTTCTATTTTATAATCATCAATTACATCTCTATATTTACCTGTTTTTGCTTGTAAAGAGAGTTTACCAAGCATCTTTTGGTCAAGTAAAAAAGCAAAAATTGCATTATCTTGTTGAAATTGGGCTTTTAAAGTATGAATAGACTCTTTTACTTCAAGAACCCCTAAAACATTTTCATCTTTTAAAATAGGTTCTATTAAAATAACAAAAATACCATCATTTAAAACTTCTATTCCAAAGATTTTATTTTTATTTGTAATTACAGAGTTTATACTATTTCTATATTGATTTATTTGATTTGAAGAAGTGTAATATTTTATTGACATTTCATCAAAACCATTTTTTTTAAGATTTTCATTATAACTATTAATTACAGTATCAACTGCATTAATATTATTTTGTTCCATTGCCGTTATTAAATTAGAATTTGAATAAACTGAAGCTATTATTTTTTTAAAATTTTGTTCTTTCCTATTAATTCTATTAACTAAATTTGTATTGTAAGTTTCAGACATTCTTACATATACTTCTTTTGAAACATTTTCAGTCATTGTCATAAGGATATACATAGAAAATGAAATACCAACTATTGAAATAACAGAAAGTGTCGTAAACCAAAGGCCTTTTTTCTTTTTTAAATTTCTTAAGAAATTTTCAAGCATTTTAATAAAACTAAACATAAAACAACCTACCCCTTAATAAGTTAGATATAGTATAATATTTTATCTTACTATATTATTAAAAAATTATTATCTTGTTTTAAGTTTCGATACAAATTTTTATTTATTTTTCACCTAAAGCATTTTGACTTATATCTTTTAATGGTTTTAATATATATTGTAAGATAGTTTTTTTACCTGTTAAAATATTTACATTTGCAACCATCCCAGGTAAAATTGGTAAATCTGGTGCAAACTCATAATCATTAGCTTTTATCTTAGCAATATAAAAAATATTGCCACTTCTATCTTCAAAACTATCAGGAGAGATTGACACTAATTTTCCTTTTAATAATCCAAATTTTGAAAAATCATATGCTGTAATTTCTATTGATACATCTTGTCCACTCCAAATTTGAGCCCTATCAGAAGTTTTTATTTTAGCTTCAATTGTTAAAGTATCATCAATTGGTGTAATTTCAGCCATCTTATCACCAGGTTTTACAATTCCACCAACAGTATAAAAATATAGTTTATTAATTACTCCATTTACAGGAGAAACTACTGATTTTCTTTGATCTCTATCTTGATTTGCTTTATTTTCTTCCACAAGTTTATTTATCTCTACTTTTAAAGAAGAGTATTGCTTTAAAAACTTTGTTCTAATCTCTGATTTTACAGTTTCAACTCTTTTTTTTGATTCTTCAATCTCTTCTTTAATAATAGGAATAGTATTTCTAATTTCTTCAATTCTAGTAACAATACTTTGCTTTTTTGCTAACTCTGCTAAATACTCCTTTTTAGATACAACTTTCTTACTATATAAGTTTTCTAAAATTTTCATATTTGATTGGGCTAAATTTAACTCTAATGTTAAATTTTCAAATTTTATTTGAGCTTCTTTTAGTTTTAATTGTTTTTGAGAAACTTTGTCTTGTTCTAAACTAATCTTTGTATTATTGTTTTCTAAATCTTCTAAAAAAATTCTTTTTTCATTTTCAATAATATCTGGTATTCTTTCTTCTAAAGAGGAAGGAAATTGAATATTTTTTTGATTTGCTATTGAAGCTTGTAGTCTAATTGCACTTGCTTCATAAGATAAAAGTTCAATCTCTTTTGCTTTTAAATCAGCTTTAAAAAAGGCATTTGTTAAAGTATAAATCGTATCACCTTTTTTTACCTTATCTCCTTCATTTAATAAAATAGAAGAGATAATTCCCCCTTCAAAGTTTTGTAAGACTTTTGTTTGTCCTGAAGGTACAACTTTCCCCTCTCCTCTTACAACTTCATCAATTTTGCTAAAACCTGCCCAAAAAAGAAATAAAACAAAAAATATCATTATAGGAATAACTGATACATAATAATTCCATTTTTCTTCTTCAAATAACTTATTCATATTTTATATCTTTCTTTGAGATAGTGCATTAAGCACTTTATCTTTAGGCCCATCTGCCACAACTTTTCCATTATTTAAAACAATAACTCTATCTACCATATCAAGTGCTGCAAATCTATGCGTAATAACTATTAAAGTTTTCCCTTCAACAATCTTATTTACATGATTTACTAAAGTTTTTTCTAATCCCACGTCAAGTCCTGTTGTGGGTTCATCTAAAACTAAAATTGGAGGGTCATTTAAAATTGCCCTTGCAAGTGCAACTAAGTGTCTTTGTCCAACAGAAAGATTTGAACCTCTTTCTCCCACTTGAAGACCATCTCCTTGACCACTTTTTTTAACTAATTCTTCAAGACCCGTAATTTTTATTAGTTGCATCATTCTTTCTTTACTAATAGGGTTTGAAAGTTCTATATTTTCTTTTAATGTTCCAGAAAATAAAAAAGGTTCTTGGGGCATAACTCCAATATTGTGTCTTAATTCAACTGGATGAAGTGTTGAAATCTCATGTCCATCTAAATAAATACTTCCCTTTGTTGGTATTTCAAGTCCAGTAAGCATTCTTAAAAATGTACTTTTACCAGCCCCTGTTTGACCAATAATTCCCACTCTATCCCCTGCTTTTATATTAATATTACACTCATCAAGAGAAGGATATTTACTATTTTTATAATAAAAAGTTACATCTTTAAATTCAATATCACCTTTTAGTTTTCCAACACCTATTTCTAAATTTTTATCATTTTCAATTGGTAAATGCCAAAATTCATTAATATTATTTAAAGACTCTTTTACCTCTTTAAACCTAATAACCATCATAGAAGTTTGAATAACAGGCACCATTGCTCTACTTGAAAGAATTGTTACAGCAATAAGTCCACCAACTGTAAGATTTTTATTTGCTATTTCAAAAACTCCCACTACAATAACAAGCATTGTAACTAGCTGAACAATAGATTGAGAAAGGTTCATTGAAAATACATTTAAAGATTGTATTTTTTGTGCAACATTATCTGTTAGGGCTACTATATTTCTCCAATTAAAAAGCTTTGTAGAAGTAGCATTTGATAGTTTTATTATCTCACTTCCTTGAATTGTTTCCACCAAATAACTATGCTTTGTTTGAGTATTTTGTATATTTTTTTTACTTAAATTTGAAATTGGAATTTGCATAAAAATATTAAATATTATTATAAAAATTGCAATAAATAAAGGTACTAAAGCAACAGCAGGTGAAATAAGAAAAATCACAATTAAAGCAATAAAGAAAAAAGGTAAATCAATTACTTGTAAAATAGATTTTGTTGCAAAGAAATCTCTTATTTGATTTAACTCTTTAAATAAATTTGCTTTTGAACCAATTAGCATGGTATCATATTGAGATTTTAAAGATAACATTCTTTTCATCAATTCTTCTTCTAAATAAACCCCAAGTTTTTTACCAACTTTTTCAATAATATGATTTCTTACACTTTTAAAATAAACATCAAATAATAAAATTAAAACTACTCCACTTGATAATACAAATAGGGTTTCTATGGCATTATTTGGAATTACCCTATCATATACACTCATAGTAAATAAAGGTACAGCCAAAGCAAAAATATTAATAAATATTGTAAGTATACCTATTTCAATATATGAACGCCAAAAACTTTTAACAGGTTCCCAAAACCAATTACCACTTCTACTTTGACCTAAAAGTTCACTTTTCTTTTTATCTCTAAAAATTAAAATAACCGAAGTAAAATTTTTTAAAAAAGAATTTTCTACTATTTGTTTTTCATTTGTAGAAATATCTAAAAGTGTTGCTTCTTTTGCTTTACTTAATAAAATAAAAGGTTTATCTTCTTTATCAAAGACAATACAAGGTAAAAAGTGTGCTGGAATATCTACTGTATTCATCTGCTTAGAAATAGCATAAAGTCCCACTTCATGAGCAACATCAATTGCTATTTCTTTAGTAAATCCAGCATTTGTATTTGCACTCAAAGTTATAATTGTGTCTAAAGATATATCCCCAAAATAGAAATCTAATATATATTTAAATGAAAATAGTAAAGGAAACTCTTTTGGTGTTATTTCACTACTATTTTCAATCTTCCCTTCATAATTTTCCAATAAAAAACCTACTTAATTTTTATTTTAAATTGCTTAGATAGTTTAGCGTAAAGTGACTGAAATACACTATCCCAAACCCTTGCTGTCTTTTGTCTAAATAACTTTGCACTTGGATACCATTTAGTATCTTCACCCTTATTTGTCCATCTCCAATCTGGATATTTTTGTAAAGGAATCCAAACTGGTGCATTTATTGCTCCACAAAGATGAGCAACAGAAGTATCAGATGAAATTACTAAATCAAGTTGTTTAACCAAAGAAGCTGTTTTAGAAAAATCAGTTAATTTAGATGTTAAATCAATAATCTTTCCATTATATTTTTTTATTTGTTCATTTTCATTTCCAACTTGTAAAGAATAAAGATTTATTTTTGGATGGTTTATTAATGGCTCAAAATATTTTAAATCAAATACTTTTCCTTCATAACTCTCTCCTGTAACTGAGGCACTCCAACAAATCCCAATATCTATTTTATCTTTAGATTTTTCTATTTTTAAAGATTTATCATTAAAAGCAGTTAAATATGGCATTTGTTTTGGTAAATCATTTAAACTTTGCATATTTAAAATATATGGCATGCTCATAATTGGTAAATGATAATCAAATGCAGGAGTTGGTTCACTTCTATTTGTTAAAATATCTATTTCTTTTATAGTTTTAAATAACTCTTTTAGTTCATCTCTACATTTAACAGCAATTTTGCATTTAAATTTTTCTTTTAAATTAGGTAAAAATCTAATAAATTGTATAGAATCACCAAAACCTTGTTCTGAGTGTAATAGTAAAGTTTTACCTTCAATATTATCCTCTTTTCTTAACATAGGTTGTGAAAAAATATCTTTATTATTAAATATATGAGCTAACATCTCTTCTTTTTTAAATCTCCACTCATATTCACTCCAACCATTTTTAAAATCATTTTTAGATAAATATATAGTTGCTAAATCAAAATGTGCATTTTCAAAATTTGGGTTTAATTCTATTGCTTTTTTATAGCTATCTATTGCTTTATTTATATATCCTAAGTTTTTATATGAAGTCCCCAGATTGCTGTAAGCATTTGAGCCTTTTGGCTCTAACTCAATAGATTTTTCATGTAATTTTGCTGCTTTTTTATAATCAAATAATTTATTATAAACATTTCCTAAATTTGTATATGCTCCTGCATTTTTAGGATTTAATTGTATTGCTTTTTCCAAGTTTTGTATTGCTAATTCATAGTTTTTAAGTTTATTATAACAAGCACCAATATTACTATATAGTTCATTGTATTCAGGATCAACTTTTAAAGCTATTTTAAAAATCTCAATAGCTTGCTCATACTTTTTTTGTTTATATAAAACAACACCTATATTATTAATAGCTTTTGAATAATTTGGATTTACTCTAACAGCCTCTTTATATGCAACTATTGCTTTATTATAATCATTTATTGCCTCATAAACTATACCTAAATTATTATAAGCATTAAAATCTTTTGGATTTAATTTAATAGCATCACTAAAAGCTTTTATAGCATTTTTATAATCTTTTACTTCTTTAAATAGATTTCCTAAATTATTTAAAACAAGTTGGTTTTTACTATTTATTTTTAAAGCTTTTATATATACTTCAAAAGCTTCTTTATATCTTTTTTGAGTTTTTAAAATTACGCCTAAATTACAATAATGTTCAGAGGCATTTGGTTCAAGTTTTAATAACTCTTCATATTTTTGTTGTGCTATTTTAAATTGCTTTTTATTGTATGCTTCAAAAGCTTCATTATTTAAATTTTCAATTAATTTTCTACTCATTTTTTACCTTTTGCCATTGGATGAAAAGATGAATCTGTTATTTCAGTCATTTTTTCCACATTTATATTAAAATCTTTATGTATGCAAAGCATATTTACTGATACTATATTTTTAAAAATATTATTTTCATTTTTTGCAAAATTGTTTTTATTAAATAAAGTAGGCAAATGCCAATATAGCCTATATCCAAGAGATTTAACTAATTGTATTAACTCTTTTGAGTTTTCTTGCCTATCATTTTCTATATATAAGAAAGGTTTAAATTTTTGTATAATCTCTTTAGAGCCTTCTATAACCTCTTTTTCCATACCTTCTACATCAATTTTTATTAGTTTTAATCTTGAGATTTTATCTTTAAAACTATCAAGTTTCTCTTTTTTTACGGGTGTTCCAACTTTAAATTTATCTACACTAATACCACCAAAATTTCCCTGTTTTGAATAATCAATTTCAGGTATTGCCACATATCCTTCTTCATTAGATAAAGCCATTTGAAAAGTATGCACATTTGTAATACTATTTAATGCTAAATTTGCACATAATGTTTGAAAAACTACCCTTTGAGGTTCAAAGGCTAAAATAACACCTTTTTGTTTAACTAGCTTTGATAAACTAAGAGTATGAGCTCCAATATTAG
This sequence comes from Malaciobacter mytili LMG 24559, assembly GCF_003346775.1. Lineage (NCBI taxonomy): Bacteria > Pseudomonadati > Campylobacterota > Epsilonproteobacteria > Campylobacterales > Arcobacteraceae > Malaciobacter > Malaciobacter mytili. Next base: position 1,675,389 of record NZ_CP031219.1, read on the forward strand.
CCCCTATTTCAATAACAACATCACCTTCTTTACAAATTTGTTCAAAAAGTGCAGTTTCATGATAAGAAAACTCCCCATACTCTTCAATAGATTTTCCTATATAAATATCATTTTTATTATAAAGTAAATATCCATCTCTTGCTTTAACAACTCTATTAAATTTTTCATTATTTAATATATTTTCTAACATATTTTATTTTCCATTTAAATTAATATCTTATTTAATTAACCCCAATAACATTATTAAATGCTATTGGAATTTAGTTCATAATTAGGCATCTATTAAATCAATAGTTAAAGTAGTATCTGCATCTAGATTATATACTCCACCATTATCAATAGAATTTGCACTTCCTGAAACAGAAGTATTATGTTCTTGGCTATCAGAAGTTGTAAAACTTAAATTTTCTGCTTGTGCTTTTGTTAATGATAATTTTAAGTTACCATTTGTACTTCCTAACCACTCTTCAACCATACTAGCAGTAATTTCAAACTCTTTTTCCACATCACTACTAAAGGCTGCACCACCATTTAAAGAAGTAATATCTAAATGCTCAATATTTGTAAAGTTTTCTGCTCCACCAAATAGATTATCTAAATCATTAGTTATAGAAATACCATTTCCTGAAACTTTAACTTTATCACTATTAGCTCCCCCATCTAGATTAAAGCTTCCAATATTACTAAAGTCTAAGGCAAAAGTATCATTTCCAGCTTCACCATTTATATTTGTAGGTTCATCACCACTTATAGTAATATCATCATCACTACTTGATAAGTTTAGTGTTTCAAAATCATCTAATTTACTAAAATCTAAATCACCTGTTATAGAAATAGAACCAAAATTAATTGTATCATTTCCACCTAAATCATTTATAGTTGTAAATTTATTATTAAAGTTTGTAAAATCAGTAATATCATCAAATAAAATTACATCATTACCATTTGAAAAATTAAGTGTTTCAAAATTTACAATATTTGAAAATGCATCAGAATCAATAGTTCCTGAAGTTGTAAAATTAAAGCTATCACTTCCAATACTTCCATCAATACTATCTGCATTTGATAAATTAGCAATATCAATATTTACACTATCATTTCCATTAGCTAAATTTGCCGTATCATCTCCACCATTTAGATTTAAAATATCATCTCCTGCGCTTCCTTGAATATTTACATTTGAAGCACTATCATTTATAGTAACTACTCCTAAAGTGCTACTTACATTGCTTAAATCTAAACTTGAATCATTTGCATTAACTACTAAATTTCCATTTCCTGTTACAGTTGTAGTTCCTAAAATCGAGTCATCTAAACTTAATGTTCCACTACTAATATTTAATTTATCCACATTTGTTAGATTTCCTGTGTATGTTGCTGTTCCTGACCAATCTACATTTATAGTATTAACTGTTAAGTTTGAGAAATCCATAGTTGTTGCACTATCTAGGTTATTAACTATTAATACTCCACTTCCACTAATAGTATCACCATTTAATAAACTTGCATTTGCTTGAAGTGTACCATTAACAATAATTGAGTTTGCATTATTTATTGTTGCACTATCAGAAACACTCATTGTTCCACTACTAACTATTAGATTTGATGTACCTAAGTTTCCAGTAAATGTTGCAGTTCCTGACCAATCAACATTTGCACTATTTCCACTTACTTTTGTTAAGTCCATTGAACTTACTGCTTCAAGATTATTTATATTTAATGCAGCATTATTTGTAATAACTGTTGCACTATTTAAAATTAAAGCATCCACATTCATAGTTCCACTACTAATTGTTAAATTATCTACATTTGATAAGTTTCCAGTATATGTTAAGGCTGAACTACTTGACCACTCTACATTTAAAGTAGTTGGATTTACATTTGTAAAGTTTGCATTTAACATTAAATCTAAATTTGTTACATTTAATGTTCCACTTCCATTTACTATTTTTGAACTAATAATTGAAGCATCAGTTGTAAATACTGTACCATTTCCGATAGTTAAAGTATCTACATTATCTAAATTTCCAGTATATGTAACATTTGAGGCTGTTGAAGCATTTACATTTAAACTACTTGCAATATTTGAAAAATCTGCATTTGGTGTAGCATCTAAATTTGTAATATTTAAAGCTCCATTTCCTATTACTTCTTTTGAAGTAACTCTTGAAGCATCAATATTTAATATTGCACCACTTACAATATTTGCTTTAGAATCAGCTAAATTTCCAGTAAATGTTGTATTTGAACTAAATTCAACAGTCTCATTTGCACTATTATCAAGTGTTAAAATTGAACTAAAATCAGTTGAACTATTGCTATTTACTTCTATTACTACATTTCCTGAACCATTTACAACTTTTGATATTGCTTGAGCTTCACTTAAAATTAAAGTAGCAGCTGTACCAATAGTAAAAGTATCAAATAATGTATTATTTCCTAAGTTTTTAGAACTTAAATCTACACTTTGTTTTACATCTAAAGTAACTTTACCACTATTTTTAGTAACTGTAATATTTGCAAAGTCATGCTCATTTGCATTTGAAGTCGCTTCTACTATTAAATTTGCACTTCCTTGAAGTTCAATATTCATAGTTTTATTATCTAAATCCACTGCATTTAAAGTTAAAGTATCTCCATCTTGTACTATGATTTTCTCAAAATTTAAAAGTGTAACATTTGATAGATCTAAATCTCCACTTAAAGTTAAAGTATCTGTTCCACTTCCTGCATCTAAAGTGTCAAGATTAGAAGTTGAACTTACTATAAAATTATCATTTCCATTTGAAGTTTTAATACTTTCAATATTTGTTAAAGTATCACTATTTGTTCCATCAGATACACTAATTGGATTTGTTCCATCAATAGTTACTGTTAAAGTAGCTGATGTTGCAGTTGAATAATCAACTAAATCATTAGAGTTTCCTCCATCTATATTAATATTATCAATTGAATCATTTTTAAATATATCTGCTTGTGATGAACCTATATATTTTTCAAAATTTGCAAAAGTATCATTTCCATCACCTGTTGCATTACCATTTGCTATATCAACAGTAACAGAAGCTGCTGCTCCTGAATAACTTAAAGTATCTGTTCCTGTCCCACCAATAAGTGAGTTATTTAAAGAGTTCCCCTCAATAGTGTTTGTTCCATTTCCAACTTTTACATGTTCAATTTGAGAAATAACATCATCTCCATTATCTCCACTTGATGTTTGAGCTCTTAAATTTACATTTGATGAAGTATTTACTCCTAAATCACTAACTGAGTAGTCTATCCAATCCTCTCCTGTTCCTCCAATAACTTTATCATTTCCACTTCCTGCATAAATAGTATCATTTCCACTTCCACCATCAAGTGTATCATCTCCACCATTTCCAGTTAAAATATCATCTCCTGCTCTTCCTTCAAATACATTTATTTGTGCATTTCCTGTAATTGAATCATTTGAAGAAGTTCCATAGAAACCTTCTATACTTGTTAAACTATCTGTTCCTGCAAGATTTATTGTAGCGTTTCCTGAAGCATCTAAAGTAACATTTAAAGAGCTTAAAAGTGAACTATAATCAACAATATCAATATTATTTCCTCCATTGATTGCATCATCACCATCTCCTAAAGAAGCAATAAATAAATCATTTCCATCTCCACCATTTAGAACATCATTATTAGCACCACCATCAAGTGTATCAGCTCCTCCATCACCATTTAAAGTATCATTTCCTGCCATACCATAAAGCTTATCATCACTTGCATTTCCACTTAAAGTATTTACTAAACTATTACCATAAATAGTATCATTTGAGTTACTTCCAACTACATTTTCAATTGAATCTAAGCTATCAGTACCCTCACCTGTTGCCTGGTTTGCATTAATACCACCTTGAGAAGAAGTTTCAATATTTACTTTAACTCCACTTGAAGAAGAGCTATAATCAATAGTATCATTACCTACTCCTCCTATTAATCTATCATTTCCAGCTCCTCCAAATAGTGTATCATTATCATCTCCACCATCTAAAGTATCATTTCCTTCTAAACCATAGATTTTATCATCCCCAGCTAAACCTTTTAAAGTATTTGAATAGCTAGTAGAAGAAGTTCCTTTAATAATATCATTTTGTAATGTTCCAATTACATTTTCTATTCCACTTAAAGCTTGATTATATTGTGTTCCATCTACTGTAAATACAGCATTATCTTGAACTTCTAAGTCAATTGCAGCACCACTCGTAGTTGTTAGTAAAGAAAAATCTATTGTATCTGCATTACCATTTTCACCAAGAATATTATCATCACCTAAAGAGATATAAAAATAATCATCTCCATCTCCACCTGTTAATCTATTTATATCATCATTTCCTAAAAAAGTATCATTGTAGTTTGTTCCAACAACATTTTCGATACCATAAACTTGTTCTAAATTTCCATATGAATCAATTAGTCTATTTGAAGCTAAAGTATTATTTCCACCATAAGTTAAAGTATCAGTTGTACTGATATTTACTATAACTCCTTGTGTTCCACCTTTAAATTGTAAAGTATCAACATCAAGTCCATCTGCATCATTTCCTGCATCAAGATAATCTGTTCCCTCATCACTAATTAAAGTATCACTATTTATTCCACCATATAAAGAGTCATTACCAGTTCCACCTTCAAGTGTATCATTTCCAGCATCTCCTCTTAAAGTATCATTGTCAGCTCCACCATTTAAATAATCAATATCATTTCCACCTTCAAGAATATCATCTCCTGCATCTCCAAATAATGAGTCTGCACTATCTTGCCCATAAATTCTATCATTTCCAGTTCCACCATATACTGTATCTAAACCACTTCCAGCATATACAACATCATCTCCACCTTGTGTATAAATAGTATCATTTCCGCCTCTTGAATTAACATTATTATTATTTGCATCTAAACTTACAATATCTGCTCTATCTGTTAATTCAAAATCTTCAATATCAGCAACTGAACCATTTTTATAAATATAATCAGTAAACCCTCTTCCATCTTTAATTTGATAAAAATCATGTGTTCCATTAGTTAATGTTGCTAAACCATCAATATTTAAAGAAGAGATTACACTACTTTCATTTGCATCATTTGTATCCCCATCATTATTTAAATCAACATTTGTAAGGATAATTTTTGCTCCTGTTGAAGAACCAAAATAGTGATAATAATCTAAAATATCAGTACCATCTCCACCAATAATTGTATCATTTCCATAATTGGCATCTATTCTATCATTTCCTTCACCCATATCATAAATATCATCACCTTCTCGTCCTAAAACTCTATCATTTCCACCATACATTATAAAAATATTATCAGTAGTACTTCCCCATACAGTCTCACTTCTATTTCCATTGTAATCTATAACATTTTCAATATTATAAGCTTTTGTATCTCCCACATTATTATTTTGTAAATCTATTGTTCCAATAGGAGTATAGTATTCAAAACTTATCCAATCTCCATTTGTATGTGTTCCACCATCAATATAATCTTGTCCAGCAGAAATATAAAAAGTATCATCTCCACCATTTCCAATTAAAGAGTTTTTAGAAGCATCGCCACCCATAGTATCATCATTATTACTTCCTTTAATATTCTCTATTTGAGTAATATAATCAAACTTATTACTATCAGTTGCATCTATAATTTTTGAGTATGTCCCTTCTAAAACTGCATCTAAAGTATCATCTTGTGTTTCACTAATAGTATCATTTAAGTTTGCAAAAATACCAGTTGATGAACTACTATAATCTGCCCAATCTTCTTCCACGTCATTTCCAGTTTGATCACCACCAATTAAAATATCTCCATCTAATCCACCAGTAAGTGTATCAATACTCTCTTCACCAAAAGCAACATCACCTGCACCACTTCCAGTAGAGATAACATCAGCTCCTGTTCCACCATAAATAGTATCAGTTCCACCTAATCCAAATAAAGTATCAGCTCCACCGTATCCAAAGATTTTATTATTGTTATTATCTCCAGTTAAAATATCATTATAATTTAAAGTACCACCAATATTTTCTATATTTGTAATACCATTTTCTGTATTTCCATATCCATCATTTATTACTGTTGAAGTTGATAAATTTACCTCTACACTATTTTGAGTATAGTAAAAATCAATTAAATCTTCATCTGCCCCACCATCATAAGAATCAATACCTTCTCCACCTCTTAAAGTATCATTTCCTAGTCCTCCTAAAAGAGCATCATTTCCTGCTCCTCCAACAAGAATATCATCTCCTAAATATCCATCTAAAGAGTTATCGTTTGCATCACCAGTAATTGAGTCTTTATATGCTGTTCCAAAAATATTTTCTATATTTGTAATTGTTGTAGTACCTAAACCACCAGAAACTGTACCACTTTCCATAGTTGCAGAAATACCTATTCCACTACCAACAGAAGTTTCATCAATTGCTTTGAAACTTAACCAATCTCCTCCACCAGTAGTTGTTGTATTGCTTCCACCATCAATAGTATCTCCACCATCAGTTGCAATAATAGTATCATCTCCACTTCCTGCTTTTATTTCATTTGTAGAAGAATCCCCCATTATAGTATCGTTATGATTTGAACCTATTACTTTTTCAATATTTAAAACATCATCTTGTGTTCCAAATCCATCTTCCATAACTTCATGTACAACAGCATTTTTATTATCATCAATTTTTCCAAGATATACTTGAACTCCACTATTAGCATCACTAAAGTCAATTGTATCTGTACCATTGTTTCCATTAATTACATCATTCCCAGCTTGACCTTTGATAGTATCATCACCTGCTCCACCATCAAGATAATCATCACCAATTCCACCATTTAAAATATCATCATTACTCTCTCCAAAGAAAGTATCATTATAATTTTCTCCCACAAGTGCTGTTCCATTAAATCCAGAAATAACATCTGCATAATTAGAACCTTTGATAATTTCAATATGATCAGATAAAACATCATCTCCATCAGTTGAGCTTGTAATATTTCCATAATCACCATTACCTTCATTTAAAGTAACTGTAATTCCCGAATCAGAAGTTGAGTAATTTAAAGTATCTATTCCTAATCCACCCTCAAAAGTATCATTTCCAATACCTCCATAAAGAGTATCATCTCCTGCATCACCTTTTAAAGTATCATTTCCTTCATCTCCATATATTCTATCATTGTCAGCTCCACCAAAAATTATATCTTTTCCAGTTCCACCTTTTAATTCATCATTACCTGCTCCACCATCAATGCTATCATCTCCCTCTCTTGCATTAATAGTATCATTACCACTATTTCCTATTAAAATATTACTATTACTATCCCCATAGATTTTATCATCACCTGTTGTTCCAATAACTTTTTCAATACTTACTAATTTATCTTTTACAGCAATTCCACCATTTTGATACCCATCATCACTAGCTTCTTGTAATCCTAAATCAACAATTACTGCATTTCCACCATTTGCTAAATCAACATTGCTATAATCAATAGTATCAAGACCTTCACCACCTTGAATCTCATCACTTCCTTTTGAAGAGATAAAAGAGTCATCACCTTTATAACCATCAAGGATATTTACTGTTGTAAAGTTATCATCACCTTTAATAATATCATTATTTTTTGTACCAATAATATTTTCAATTCCATCTAAATTATCAAAAATTGTAGCATCACTTTGAAGCTGAACTTCACTTGCTGTTCTTGTTAAATCTACATTTATAGCTTTTGAATCTGTTATATAACTATAATCAACTGTATCATTTCCACTATCAGCTAAATTATCTCCACCATAAATAGTATCCCCATCTAAACCACCTAAAATAGTATCATTTCCAGCTTCACCCATTAAAATATCAGCTCCACCTGCACCAATAAGAATATCATTATCTCCACCGGCTTTAATACTATTTACCTCATCACTACCAACTAAAGTATCTATTAAATTTGAACCATTTATATCTTGAATATCATATAATCTATCAGTACCCTCACCTGTAGAAGTTTGAGTTGCTAAATTTATATTTGTTTCTTTTGAGAAATTAATAGTTGAAGTAGTATCAGAAAGATTTACTTTAACACCTGTTGATGAAGTAGAATAATCAACTAAATCTCTATTTGTATCAACACTTGAAATATTTTGTGCATTTCCAAAAATAACATCATCACCTAAACCACCTCTAAAAGTATCTGCACCTGTTCCACCTACTAAAGTATCACTTCCTGCTCCACCATAAATAGTATCATCTTGCGCTCCACCTTCTAGTTTATTATCACTATCATTACCAATAATTGTATCTGCACTATTTGTACCAATAATATTTTCTATACCATCAATATACTCTTTATTTCCAAATCCATCATCTTGAACTCTATATGTAGTGTTATCTGCTAAAGTTTGACTTCCAGATAAATCTACTTTAATTCCTTGTGTTCCATCAGAATAATCAATAGTATCTGCATTTCCAGAACCACCATCAATATAATCAGTTCCTTCTAATCCTTTAAAAGTATCATTATCTCCACCACCAAATAAAGTATTATCTTTTTCATCTCCTGTAATATTATCAGCTCTTTCTGTACCAATTACATTTTCAATATTTCTTAAAGTATCTACTTTACTATTTGAAATAGCAGTACCCTCAGCAGCAGTTGCACTATTATTATCAGTATCTAAATCAACCACAACACCATAGGCTAAATCAGAGAAATCAGCTGTATCAATATCATCTCCTCCATCAATAACATCTGCACCTTCACCACCTCTTATAGTATCATTACCACTTCCTGTTGTAATAATATTTGAAGCACTATCAGCATAAATAGTATCATCACCATTTCCAGTAATAATATTTTCTACACCATCTAGGAACTCTTTATTTCCAAAACCATCATTTTCTACTCTATATGTATCACTACTTCCATCAGTTTGAGATTTTGTCATATCAATAATTACATTTTGATTTCCAACTGAAAAATCAGCAGTATCAATTCCAGCTCCACCAATAATTCTATCTGCACCTTCTAATCCAGATAAATAATCATCTCCACTTCTTCCTTCAAGTGTATTATCTTGTGCATTTCCTTTAATATAATCATTTTTATTTGAACCAATAATATTTTCTATATTTGTAATAGTATCTATTCCATATTCATTATGAATTCTTTGGGCAGTTGTAACTGTTAGATCAACTTCAATACCACTATATAAATCATTTGAGCTTTCATTTCCTATATATCTAGTATCTCCTGTATCATCATTTATAGCAATAGTACTATAATCTAAAGTATCGCTAGTTCCATTAGTAGTTGAATCATCTGTATCATCTCCATCAATAATATCATTTCCAGCTCCTGCATAAATATAATCATTTCCAGCTCCACCTTCTACAACATCATCTCCTGCAAGTTCAGAAATTGTATCATCTCCTGCTAGACCTTTTAAAGTATTATTTTCATCACTTCCTGTAATATTATCTGCTTCATTTACTAAATTACTTCCAGTTATATTTTCAATTGATTCAAAAGTATCTGTTCCTATACTAGCACCAACTGCAAAAGAGTTAGAGATATTTGCATTTATTGATGAGCTTTCACTACTATAATCAGCAGTATCACTTCCTTCACCACCTTTTAGTTTATCATCATCAGCTCCACCAATTAAGGTATCATCTCCATATCCTCCAAATAAAGTATCTTCTCCTGCTCCACCATTTAAAATATCATTATTTACCATAGAAGAGCTACTTAAAGAATCATCTCCATAGATTTTATCATTTCCATTTCCACCAAAAATTGCATCAATACCATCTCCACCATAAATAGTATCAAAACCATCTCCACCAAGTAAACTTTCAACTCCTGTATTTGCTCCACCATCAATTACATCATTTCCAAAACTTCCATCAATATAATCAGTTCCATCATTTCCTTTTAAAGTATTATCCCCTAAATCTCCAATTATATTATCATCTTTATTTGTTCCATAAATATTTTCAATATTTACAATTGTATGGTTTGTTGTATCACTATTAACAGTTACTGTAGCAATAGTTGAATCATTTAATGTAACAGAAATTCCAGATACCATACTTGTAGTATCTAAAGAGCTATAATCTATTGTATCACTTCCTCTACTACTATCATCTTCATTTCCACCATCAATACTATCTGCTGTAAAATCAATATCTACAAAAATATCATTTCCAGAACTACCAAATAATTTATCAGCTCCACTTCCTCCAGTAATAGTATCATTACCAGCTCCACCATCAATATAATCAATTCCAGCTTTACCATCTAAAGAATCATTTCCTGCCATACCTAATAAAGTATTAGCATCAGCATTTCCTAAAATAGTATCATTTCCAGCTGTTCCTGTAATATTTTCAATATCTTTTACTTTATCATTAGCTGCATTTGTTCCACTAACTGTTACAGTTGCATAATCTTGCGCATCTACTGTATCTAAATCAACTACAATTTTAGTGGCACCATTTGAGCTATAATCAATAGTATCTCCCCTTACTTCACTACCATTTTGAATACCATTTGAGTTTGTTTCACCTGCATCTATCACATTTGCAGTATTTAGTTTTGTAATAAAAGTATCATCATAATCTGTACCAACAATATTTTCAATTTCACTAATTGTATCAACTAATATTGTTCCATTTATATTTTTTGTTGTTGTTTGGGCATTTAAATTAGCTACAATTCCTGCTGTTAAGCTTGCATATGTATAAAAAACGGTATCAATTCCTAATGAACCATTTAGTGAATTTACTTGGTCATTTCCTCTAAATGTATCATTACCACTTGTTCCAATAGCATTTTCTATTGAAACAATACTATCAGTTTTAACAATTGCATTTGCATTAGATGAATCATAAATATTTGTTGTTTGAGAAGTTAAATCTATATTTGCATAGTATTGAGTATCAATTATTGCACTATAATCTATTGTATCACTATTAGCTCCACCATTTATAGTATCGTTTCCATCAAAAGTATTTGTAGTATAAGTAGTTTTAAAAATATCATTTCCAGTTCCACCTGTTAGTGTATCATTTCCTGCTCCACCATAAATAATATCATCACCAGCTTCCCCATCTATACTATCATTATCTTCTCCACCAAATAGTGTATCATTATTGTCTCCACCATAAATAGTATCTTCTCCAGCATTACCATAAATAGTATCATCTTCACCCATACCTGATAAAATATTTTTTTCACTATTACCATTGATTAAATCTTTTCCTAAGTTAGAACCAATAATATTTTCTATTCCAAATAATTTATCATTACCTTGGTCAGCACTTGAAGCACTTCCTTCATTATTTCCTTCAGCTAAAGTTACAGTCATACCAGAAATAGCTTGAGAATAATCTACAGTATCAATTCCACTATCGCCATTTTCATCATCACCATAAATAATATCTACTTTATTATCTGCTTGTTCAAAAGTAATAATATCATCACCACTTCCTCCATAAATAGTATCTGCACCTAAACCACCATTTATAGAGTCATTTCCAGCACCTGCATAAATAATATCATCTTCAGACTCACCTAAAATAGTATCTTGTCCATCTTCACCATATAAAGTATCTTTTCCTGTTCCACCTTTAAGAATATCATTTCCATCTCCACCATAGATTAAGTCATCTCCTGCTTTACCATCTATAATATCATTACCTGAATTTATACTATTAGCACTATCAGCTCCACCATAAAGTTTATCACTTCCATCTTGTCCACTAATAGTATCATTTCCACCCATACCTTGGATTTTATTTAAGTTAAAATCTCCAGTAATATTATCATTAAACTCAGTACCAATTACATATTCAATTTCTGTTAAAGTATGAGTATTTCCACCAATATTTACAGTTGCAGTTGTAACCCCATCAAGATTTACAGTAATTCCTTGATCAACCCCTTGATAATTAACTGTATCATAGTTATCTCCACCAATAATTTCATCACCTGTAGCATCTGCTGTTGAATCAATAATAAAAATATCATCTCCTGCTCCACCATCAAGTTTATCAGCTCCACCTGCACCTTTTAAAGTATCTGCTCCACCATTTCCAATTAAAGTATTAGAAGCATTGTTTCCAAATATAGTATCACTATTATTTGTTCCTTTAATATTCTCTATACCGTAAACTCTATCTGTATATATTGGTGTTGAAAAATCACTATTTGAAGATAAAGAGACTTTTATTTCTGAATAATTATTTACTCCATCTGATAATATATTATTTAAATCTACAAATATTTTATTATTATCATTTATACTATTACTATAATCAATTAAATCAGAAGTATCAATATCTTGGTGAATATTAGAAGTATTTAATTTACCTCCATAAATAGTATCATTTCCTAAAGAACTTATAAAAGTATCATTTCCACTATTTCCTTGTAAAGTATTTACAACATCACTACCTGCTATTTTATCATCTACACTTCCACCAATTACATTTTCTATAGAGTATAAATTATCTTTATCATTTGTATCAACTAAAGCCGTTCCTGCTTGTAAATCTACATCTACACCTTTTGAAGTAAGATATTCATAACTTACAGTATCATATTCAATTGATGTTTCACTTTCACCTTTTTTATATCCATAAATTTCATCATTTCCACCATTACCTGATAGAAAATCTGCACCCTGACCACCTTGAATTTCATTTGCTTTTGAATCTGCAATAATTGTATCATTTACAGTAGAACCAATAATATTTTCAACATCTTTTACAATATCATCATCTCCATTAGTTACTGTAACTTTCCACGAATCAGCCCCTCCAACTCCATCAAAATCTTCAGTTGCAGCAGTGCTTAAATCTAATATAATACCTTCATTTAAATTACTATAATCAATAGTATCAATTCCCGTTGAACCATCAATATAATCATTTCCATCATTTGCTGATGTAGCAATTATTGTATCATTACCACTTCCAGCATAAATTGTATCATTACCATCTCTTGCTTCAATATAATCATCATAAGCCTTTGAATTAATTATATTATTTGCAGTATTTCCATAAATTGTATCAGCAGAGAAATTTGAACCAATTACATTTTCTATTCCATATAATTCATCAATACCTTGACCTTGATCTCCTGTTGCACCATCTGAACGCCCTTCTTCATTACCAAGAGCATCTAATCCACCAGCTGCATTTACATCTAAATCAATAGTTAATGATTCTAAAGCATTTGTATAATCAACAGTATCTATACCTAAATCTGTATGAGTTGTACCATTAAATGTTCCACCATAAAGTTTATCACTTCCAACTCCACCTGTTAAAGTATCATTGTCAGCTCCACCTTCTAAAATATCATCTCCACTTCCTCCAAGTAAAGTATCATCGCCACTTCCACCTTGAAGTTTATCCATTCCTGCTTCACCGCTTAAAATATCATTTCCAGCTTCACCTACTAGTGAGTTATTTTGAACATCCCCTTTTATACTATCACTATCTTGCGTACCTTTTATATGTTCAACATTTAAAATAATATCATTTGAAGCTTGCCCATTAACTTTTACTTGAGTTTCATTTGCACCATCTAAAGTAAGTTCTATTCCATTTGTTGAAGAGTTTGCATCATCTAAAATTACTGAATAATCTGCCCAATCTCCTGTACCAATTCCTCCATCAAAGTAATCAGCTCCATCATCTACATTTTCTAAAATACCATCATTATTTGTATCAACCCCTGCAATAAAAGTATCATTTCCACTTCCTAAAATAATAGAGTTATTTAAACTAGAACCAATAACAACATCGTCTTTTAAAGAACCAATAATATTTTCAATATTTAAAATAGTATCAATATCTCCTGTTGTTACCGTTTGTACAGTTGTAGTGCTTAGATTAACTTTTACTCCATTAGTAGTGTAATATTCATAAGAGATTGTATCTATACTTGTATTTCCATCAATAATATTTGTTTTATTATCTTCATTCATTTTAAAAGTATCAGAAGAAGTTCCTCCAATAGCATTTTCAATATCAATTAAAGTATCAGTTTCTGTTGAAGTTGTTGCTTTATTTGTTTTAAAATCTACTTCCACTGCAACATTTTTCTCACTAAATGAAGCTGTATCCTTTCCAGCACCACCATTTAGTACATCATCTCCACCTTGACCACTTAAAGTATCATCACCTTCTAAGCCTATTAAAGTATTTTTATCATTATCACCAGTAATTGTATCATTACCCTTACTTCCTGTAATATTTTCCATATTTTTTAAATAATCGCTAGTTACAATTGAACCATCTTGGTAAATATCTGCTTTATAATAGCCTTGTGCATCTGCACTTGTTGATAAATCAATTACTACTTTATCATCTATACTATCTACATTTACTTGTTCATAACTAATACTATCACCATTTACTTCACCACTTTCATCATTTCCACCATCAAATCTATTTGAAACTGTTAGTTTAGAAATAAAAGTATCATCATATTTAGAACCAATAGCATTTTCTATATCATATAGTTCATCAATACCCTCTCCAGTTGCTCTATTATTTACAAAATCAACAACAATTCCATTTGTTGCATTTTCATAAGTAACAGTATCAATTCCTGAATCTTGACCTAAAACACCACCATATAAGTAGTCATTATTGGCCCCACCACTTAAAGTATCATCTCCAAATCCACCATAGATATAATCAACTCCATCTTCACCAAAAATTGTATCATTATCATTTCCAGTAGGAGTTTTATTTAAATCAATTTCATCTCCATAAATAGTATCCCCTTCTGTTCCACCATAAATAGTATCAGCTCCAAGTCCACCTCGTAACTCATCAACTCCAGCTTCACCATTTATAAAGTCATCATCATCTCCACCATCTATATAATCAACTCCACTTCCACCTTTAATAATATCATTTCCAGCTTCTCCATATAAAGAGTCATCTCCAACACCAACTCCACCTAAAATAGAGTCATTTCCAGCTCCACCAAAAATTGTATCATTATCAGCTCCACCATCTAAAATTTCATAAACAGTTGAAGTTTTGTCATTATTTGTATTATCTCCACCATAAATAATATCATTTCCTGCTTCACCTCTAATAGTATCAGTTCCACCTTCACCTTTTAAGATATTTTTAGAGCTATCACCTATAATTTTATCTTCATTTTGTGTTCCAGTAATATTTTCAATATTTAATACATTGTCATCTCTAACTATTACATTTGAAGAGTTTTTTAATAATAAATCTTGTGAACTTAAATTTACATCCACATAATAACTAGTAACTTGGCTAAAATCTACTGTATCCCCAACAGTTGTATTTGTTCCACCATTTATAGTATCACTTTCACCTACTATTGCAGCATCTTTAATAAAGAAAGTATCATCTCCACTTCCTCCTTGAAGATTGTTACTATCACTATTTCCTGTAAAAGTATCATTTCCTGCTGTACCTATAACATTTTCTATATTTATTAAAGTATCACTACCTTGTGCTGCATTTGCCACCGTTACAGCTACATTATTTCCACTTGTATTACTTAAATCTACTACTATTTTATCATTGCTATTTGTGAGATTTGAATAATCAACTGTATCATTTTCATCATTGTTATTTTCAATATTTGTTGATAGGTTTGCTCCACCATTAAAAGTATTTGATTCACTATTATTGCCTCTAAATGTATCTGCATAACCTGAACCAATTATATGCTCTATATCAACTAAAGTATCAACTCCTTGACCTCCACCAACACTTTGAGCTACTCCATCAATACCTAAATCAACACTTACTCCTGAAGTGGCGTTATTATAATAAACAGTATCTCCTAAAGTATCAGTTCCTCCATCTATATAATCATCACCTGCACCACCTTCAATAATATCATCACCTGATAAACCTTTTAAAGTATTTTTATCACTATTTCCTGTGATAGTATCATTTCCAGCTGTTCCTGTAATATTTTCAATTGAAGTTAGAGTATCTACTGCACTTTGTGTTCCATCATTTATAATTACAACATTTCCTGTTTGTAAATTTGCTACAATTTTATCACTTGCATCAACTAATCTTTTTGAATAATCAACTGTATCTCCACCTAAACTATCAGTAACTCCACCATCAAAACTATTATTTGCACTCTCATTTGAATAGAAAGTATCATTATAAGCACTTCCTATAACATTTTCAATATCTGTTAAAGTATCATTTCCTTGTTCAACACTTATATTTTGAGAGATATTATTTAAACCTAAATCTACACTTACAGATGAGTTTGCTTTAGAATATGAAACTGTATCTCCTACAATACTATTTGTTCCTCCATCTAAAATATCATCTCCTGCACCACCTTCTAGTGTATCATCTCCACCTTCACCTTTTAGGATATTTGCTTGTGAATTTCCAGTAATAATATCATTAACTTGTGAACCAATAACATTTTCAATATCTTTAATATTATCTGTATCTCCACCATTTACTATTACTTGAGTAACCGTAGAAGCTTCAGCTAATGTAACATTTATAGAGTTTGCAGTTAAAGCAGAATAATCAATAGTATCACTATCTTCTCCTCCATCAATTGTATCACTTCCATCATTTGCACTAGTTGCTACAAAAGTATCATTTCCAGCTTCACCTTTTAAATTATCATCTCCACCTTTTCCTTCTAAATAATCATCTCCTCCATCACCTTCAAAGAAATTTGTAGCACTATTTCCAATAATAGTATCATCATTTACTGTACCATTAATATTTACAATTGAATAAAGCTTATCTGTTGATTCTAAGTTTGTAAAACCATCACTTGTTAAACTACTATTTGATTTTAAAACTTCTGAATAGCTATTTAAATTACTATCTGTTAGAGTAGTACTTAAATCAACATAAATTCTTTTTGCATCAATATAATCTATTTTATTATACTCACCATTTTCAACACTATGAGTATTACTTGAGTCTAAAGTTCCTCCATAAAAAGTATCACTTCCTTTTGTAGCAAAGAATTTATCATTTCCAGCACCACCAATAAAAGTATCAACACTATCAGAACCAGTTAAGCTATCTGCAAAATTTGAACCTATTACAACTTCAATTCCATCAAGATTATCTTGATTATCAAATCCATCTTGACTTACTTCAATAGCATTTTTTAAATTAACTTCAATTGCTTTTAAAGCATTAGAGTAATCAACTGTATCATGACCAACTCCTCCAATAAGAGTATCATCACCAGCACTTCCTCTTAAAGTATCATTACCTTCATTTCCATCTAAAATATTTTTATTAGAATCTCCATAAATAGTATCATCACCTTTAGAACCAGTAATATTTTCTATATTTTTAATATAATCATCTGAACCATTTGTTACACTAACTGTTGCATAGTTATTATTTGAAGTATCAATTGATGATAAATCAATAGAGATATTTTGCGTTGCATCAAAAGCAGAATAGTCAATTTTATCACCAAAATTATCCTCTTCACCAACTCCACCATCAATATAATCAATTCCATCATCACCATTTATATATGTATCACTAATTGAGTCATAAACTCCAGCAATAAAAGTATCATCACCTTCATTTCCAAGTAAAGTATCATTTCCAGCTTCACCAGCAATTGTATCATCACCTTTTTTACCTTCAAGTCTATTATTACCTGAATCTCCACCTATAATATCATTATCAATAGTTCCAATAATATTTTCAATATTTGCTAAACTATCCTTTTCTAGGCCTAAAGTTGCAGTTGCATAACCACCATTTAATTTCATTAAATTTACATCTAAATTTGTAGATTTAGAAGAATAATCAATAGTATCTCCATTTACTTCATCAGCTTCACCACCATCAATTATATCATCTCCATCTCCACCACTTAGGTTATCATCTCCTGCACCTCCATATAGAGTATCTGCATCTTCTCCACCTTCTAGTGTATCATTTCCAGCTCCACCATATAAAGTATCTTTATGGCTTCCACCATATAGTTTATCATCACCTTCTTCACCATATAAAATATCATCATCAGTAGAACCATTTAAAGTATCATTTCCAGCTCCACCATAGATTAAATCTTCTCCAGCCTTTCCATCTATTACATCATCACCCAAATTACCTTTAAATGTATTTTCAAAGCTATTTCCAATAATAGTATCATCACCAGCACCACCATATATATTTTCAACAGCTTTTACAGTATCATAAACATTACCATCATTTGTAAAATCTTTATCCCCATTTACATCAATATAAACTGTTGTTTCTGCTGAATTTTCTAAAGTTACTTTAATTGCATTTGAAGTTGTGATATTTTCATAATCAACAGTATCTTTATCAACTCCCCCAATAATTTTATCTTGTCCATCATCAAGGCTCATTTTATAAAGGTTTGAACCAATACCACCATCTAAAATATCATCTCCACCTAAACCATCTAAAGTATCATTTCCATCTGAACCACTAATATGATTTGCTTGATTATTCCCTACTAAAGTATCATTTTGTTTTGAACCTAATAGATTAATAAAATTTGCTAAAGTATCATTTCCTGCACCTGTTGCACTTGAAGCTGCTATTCCATAGTGCGAAGAAGAATCAAAATTAACTTTTACATCTGAAGTTGCACTTGCATATGATAAAGTATTTGAACCTTCTCCTCCATCTAAATAATCATCTCCATCTCCACCATCAATAGTATCATCACCCTTTAAGCCTAAAATAGAGTTATTTTCACTATTTCCAGTTATAGTATCAGCTTTTGAAGCAATATCTGAACCTTTGATATTTTCAATTTGACTAATAATATCTTTTTCATCTGTTGAACTAAAACCAACTAAACCATCACTATCAACAAAAACTTCATTAGAAGAGTTTAAATCTGTAAAAATATTATTTGTAGAGTAACTATAATCAACCCAGTCACCTGAAATACCATTATCTCCTCCAATTAATTGGTCATTTCCTAATCCACCAACTAAAGTATCATCTCCGCCTTCACCTTTTAATTGGTTATCTTCAGCATTTCCAATAATAGTATCATCATTTGAAGTTCCAATAACATTTTCAATATTTAAAATTGTATCACTTTGCTCTACTGTAGAGCCATCTTTTACTAAAGCACTATTAGAACTTACCCCTAAAATTGTATTTGTATTATCTAAGTTTATTTCTAAATGATGTATTCCATCATTTATTAAACTATAATCAATAGTATCTTTATCATCACTACTTTCTGTTCCACTTGAAGTAAAACCATCAATTACATCATTTCCATCACCAATAGTTGCAATAAAAGTATCATTTCCACTTCCTCCAACTAAACTATCACTTCCTGCACCACCTATTATCTTATCATTACCTGCTTCACCAAATAATGTATCATCTCCTGCTTTTCCATCAATAGTATCATCTAATAATCCAGCATAAATAATATTTTTTTCATTATTTCCTATTAAATTATCACTATTTTTAGAACCAATGATATTTTCAAAACCTTGAATTAAATCATTTCCATCATTTGTATTTTGAACACTTGTTTCATTTGATAAATCAACAGTAATTGCAGTTGTAGAATTAGCAAAACTAATAGTATCATTACCAGCTCCACCAATTAAAGTATTATTTCCCTCATCACCTTCAATAGTATCATCACCACTTGAACCAATTACATTTTCTATACTATATAGTTTATCTGTAGAAGCTCCACCAACACTATATTCTTCATTTGCAATACCATTACTAGCACCTCTTAATCTTACTTCAACTTTAAAAGCATCTTCATAAGTTACAGTATCACTTCCACCATCACCAAAAATATCATCTGCACCACTTCCACCATTTAAAAGGTCATTCCCTTCTCCACCTCTTAAATCATCTGCACCTGCTTGAGCATAAATAGTATCATTACCTAAATCTCCACTAATACTATTTGAATCATCATTACCCACAAAAGTATCATCTTGCTTAGAACCAATAATATTATCAAAGTTTGTAATAGTATCTATACTTCCATCACCACTTGATTGATTTGCAGTTAAAATATTTGAATCTATTGTTTTATCACTAGTTCCAATATTTGCACTCATTTTTGAAGTAGCATTTGCAAAACTTATTGTATCATTAGCCCCTGTTAAAGCATCTAATACATTATTGTTAGAATCCCCTTCAATAGTATCACTTCCAGTTGTTCCAATAACATTTTCTATATTTTTAACTGTATGTTTATCTAAACTGCTTATAATAGTTGCTTCTGAGTTTAGTGACCCATTAAGTCTAATATTAACTCCATTATTAATATTACTATAATCTATAGTATCACTATTATCTCCACCATCAATAATATCACCAGTCAATTCAGAAGCTGTATTTTCTATCTTAAAGCTATCATCTCCACTTCCACCATATAATCTATCTGCATCAGCTCCACCATAAATAGTATCGTTATTATCTCCACCATCTATATAATCAACTCCAGCCTCACCTTTTAGTGTATCATTCCCCTCTTTTCCAAAAAGAGTATTAGCCTCATCATCACCAAAAATTTTATCATCAACTGTTGAACCTGTTATATTTTCTATATCTTTTAATATATCTCTTTCACCACTTCCAACTGTTGCTGTAGCTTCACCTAGATTTAAATCTACAATAACACTTTCATTTCTATTTTCATAGCTTACTGTATCACCTCTTGTTTCATTAGCTTCTCCACCATCTAAGTAGTCATCACCAACTCCACCTAAAAGTGTATCATCTCCTGCTTCTCCATATAAAGAGTCATTATTAGCTTCACCTTTTAAAATATCATTTGAAGCTCCACCTTTAAAAGTATCTGCATTTGCTCCACCTGTAAATTCATCTGCATAATTACTTCCATGTACTTCTTCAATATTTTTTAAAGTATCTTCATTATTACTATTAGCTACTTTTGTTACTAAATATTCATCTGCATTTGCAGTTACAATTACTTTTCCACTCTCTTTTTCATAACTTGCAATATCAATATTATCTCCACCATCAATAGTATCAATACCCTTCGAACTATAAATAGTATCACTTCCTGTTAATCCTTCAATACTATTATTTAAATCATTACCTCTTAAAGTATCACCATTACTTCCACCTTTAAGATTTTCAATATTAAGTAAAGTATCTCCTGTATTATTAATATTTGTTGTCATATCAACTTCAACAGAATTTGTATAAGCTTCATAACTTATAGTATCATTTCCAGCTTTTCCATCAATTACATTTGATAAAACATCATTGCTTTTCATTATAAAAGTATCATTTTGATTAGAACCATCAAAATCTTCAATATTTTTTACTGTATCTATATTTGAAGAAGAGATACTAACTGTTTGTGTTACTCCTGATAAATCAACTGTTACTCCAGTTCCTATAACATTTGAATAATCTGCCTTATCACTTTCGCTTCCGCTTCCACCATCAAATACATTATTTACACTATTTCCTATAAAAGTATCATTTCCAGCTGTACCAATAGCATTTTCTATATTTTTTAAAGTATCACTAGGTTTTGTTCCACCACTTATAATAGTTGCTATTTCATTAGATAAATCAACAATTACTCTATCGTTATTTATATCAGTTAGTTTTGAATAATCAACTGTATCTCCAATAGAAGTATTAAGGCCTCCATCAAAAATATTTGCATTATCTACACTTCCTATAAAAGTATCATCAAAATTAGAACCAATAATATTTTCAATATCTTTTAAAGTATCTGTACCAACCCCTGCTCCACTTGCAGTATTTATAACACTATGTAAATCAACAACTACATTTCCTGTGGCATCAGAATAATCAGCTGTATCAGTAGAAGAACCTCCATCAAGGTAGTCATCTCCCCCTCTTCCTTGTAAAGTATCACTTCCTGCACCACCCATTAAACTATTTTTATTATTATCAGCTTTTAAAGTATCATTTGCTGTACCACCAATAATATTTTCAATATTTAAAATAGTATCACTAACATTATTTATATTATTTAATAAATCAACTTCAACATTTGAAGTATAATTTTCATATGAGATAGTATCACCTTTACCACTAGCTGTAGTATTATGGTCTGCACCATCTATTATATTTACCTCATCTTCATTAGACATAATAATAGTATCATCACTAGAAGAACCAATAACATTCTCAATAGAAGTTATAGTATCCGTTCCAATATCAATTCCAGTTGCACTATTTGTTTGTAAATTTGCAATAATAGAAGCACTTGAATTAGAAAAGTTTACTGTATCACTACCTTCTTCTCCACTAAAACTATTATCTAAACTATTACCAATAAAAGTATCATCTCCTGTTGTTCCAATAATATTTTCAATATTTGTAATAGTATCTTTAATAGAAGTTACACCATCAGTTAAAATAGCACTATTTGCATCAACTCCTGCAATAGAGCTATTACTTAAGTTTACTTCTAAATGATATGAGCCTAAAGAAGCTAATTTATAATCAATAGTATCACTATTATCTCCACCATCAATAATATCTTCCCCGTCATTTTGTAAAGCTACAAAAGTATCATTTCCACCTTGTCCATATAGGATGTCATTTCCTGCTCCACCAATGATTTTATCATCACCAGTACCACCATCTATATAGTCATCTCCCCCTTGTCCATCAAGAGTATCATTTCCACCATTTGCAAAAATAGTATTATTTTTATTATCAGTAGTTATAATATCTTTATAAATACTTCCAGTTATATTTTCTATTCCTTCAAGTTTATCTTTAGAACCTAAACCATCATTAAATACATTATAACCATTTGCATCAGGAGCAGTTAAATCAACTTCTATACCAATTCCTGCATTTAAAGAAGAGTAATCAGCAGTATCACTATCTTCATTTACAGTTATATTATTTCCTGTAACTGTTTGTTGTGTTTTTATATGTAAAGTATTACCTTCAACCTTAACAGAAGTATTATTTGCTTGAGCATTACTATTTGCTTCAAATAAAGATACAAGTTCTATTAAAACTTCAGCTTCAGTTTTTCCTGCACTTGTATTATCATATGAGATTGTTTGTCCATTTACTTCAAAACTAACTAAAGAAGATAAATTTGTAATTGTTAAAGCATATCCACTTCCACCTATTAAAATATCATTACCTGCTTTTCCAACTAAAGTATCGCTACCTGCTCCACCTTCTAATGTATTATTTGAATTATTTCCGATAATAGTATCATTTCCATAACCACCAGCTAAGTTTTCAATATTTTTTATTATTAAATCCCCATCACCAGTAGTTTGAATAACCTCACCTTTTGATAAATCAACAGTAATATCTTTTGCAGTATATTCAAAGCTTACAAAGTCAGCTTCTCCTTCTCCTCCATCTATATAATCATAACCAGATGAAGCTCCTCCTCCTAAAAGTGTATCATTTCCTTTATTACCAACTAAAGTATTAGCACCACTATTTCCTGTTAAAGTATCATTTTTCTCTCCACCAATAACCCCTTCTATTCCATAGAAAGTATCTGTACCTTGAGAAGAACTAATAAAATGAGCTCCATCTGAAATATCAATAACTAAATCTTCATTTTTTTCACTAGAATAATCAACCGTATCAACTGCACCTACTTCATTTGTATAAATAGCAGTTCCATCACCATCACCAGCTAAAATATCATTTCCAGCTCCACCAGAAAGAATATCACTTCCAAGCCCTCCAAGAAGTTTATCTTCTCCTGCTTCGCCACTTAAAGTATCATTTCCACTATTTCCAACTAAAGTATTGTTTGCAGTATCACCTTTAATAGTATCATCAAATGTTGTTCCAACTACATTTTCTATATTTTTTACTTGATGATGAAAATTATCACTTCCAACTTTTACATAAGCAACACTACTATCTTGTAAATCAATAGAAATAGAATCATTTACTAAAGTATAATCTAAAGTATCAACTCCCCTTGAATTATCAGCTTCATTACCACCATCAATAACATCATTTTTACTATCTGCAATAGTAGAAGTAAATTTAATTAAATCATCTCCGGCTTCACCATAAATATTATCAGCTCCACTTCCACCATCTAATGTATCATTTCCAGCACCACCATAGATTAAATCTTCTCCAGCACCACCTTCAATAGTATCATTTCCTTCTTGGGCATAAATAGTATTATTTTCATTATTTCCTAAAATATAATCATCTAAAGAAGTAGCTTTAATATTTTCTATATTTACTAAAGTATCACTTCCTGCACTACTATGTACATTTTGTGCATTTGCATTACTTAAATCTATTTCTATACCTGTATGAGTAGCTAAGACATTTGTATTATTTGTAGTAATAGAGCTATAATCAACTAAATCTTGATTATCTCCCCCATCAAAAAGATCATTTCCACTTCCAGTAGTAAAAGTATCATTCCCCTCTTCTCCATAAAGAGAATTTGAACCTTCAGCACCATTTAAAATATCATCACCAGCTCCTGCTTTAAAAGTATCATTTAAAGCTCTCCCAGTAAAGTTATCTTTATAATTACTTCCATGTACTTCTTCAATATTTACTAAAGTATCTGTTCCACCACTTTGTTTTACTACTTCATAACCACCTGCAGTTGCAGTTAAAGTAATAGAAGCACTTGAGTTTTTATAACTCATAATATCTTTTGAAGTTTGTGTTCCCCCATCAATAGTATCATTATTTAAACTTGAGAAAATAGTATCATCTCCAGCATTACCATTTAAAATATTTGCTTCACTATTTCCAGTTATAGTATCATTATTACTACTTCCTTGTACATTTTCAATTGAGATTAAAGTATCACTATCTGATGTTGCTACATTTGTATTTGTATAAATTGTTGAATTATTATTTGATAAATCTACTACTGCATTTGAAGAAGTGCTATTTAAATATTCAAAACTAACCGTATCATTTCCAATTCCACCATCTAAAGTATCACTACCACCTGCACCACTTAAAGTATCATTTCCTGCAAGACCTTTAATAATATTAGAATTAGAATCTCCTGTTATAGTATCATTTCCAAGATTTGAACCTGTAATATTTTCAATACCATATAAAGTATCTCTATCATCACTTCCATCATTTTCAAAAGTACCATTATTATTACTATCAATTGTTACAGTTGCACCCTCACTTAAAGTTACAACTATTTTATTTTCATTTGAATAATCAGCAGTATCTAAACCTTCACCACCTCTTAATTCATCATTTCCAGCCTCTCCATATAGTGTATCTTCTCCTTTATTTCCATATAAAGTATCATCTCCACTTCCACCATATAAAGTATCTTTTAAAGCCTCTTCATTAGTAGTTTCAACAGTAGCATCACTAAAACCACCATAAACTACATCATTTCCACTTCCACCATTAATAACATCAGCACCATTAGCACCAATAAAAGTATTATTTACATTATCATCACTATCACCAATAATAGTATCTGCATAATTAGAGCCTATAATATTTTCAACACCATATAAAGTATCTACATTGTTATAACCATCATTAATAACTTTTCCAATATTTAATGTTGCATCATTTTCTCCTGCAACATTCATATTTACACTTATTTGTCCATTTACATCTAAATATGTTGCTGTATCATTTTCATTATCTTCATTGGCAGTTACAACTCCATTTACAATTGTTGCTTTTCCACCAATAAAAGTATCATCTCCATCTCTACCAGCAAAAACATCACTTCCTTCTCTACCAATTAGTGTATTTTCACTATCATTACCAAATAAAGTATCATCTTTAGCGCCACCTTCAAGATTTTCAACAGTATTTATTTTTATATGTCCAGCACCAATTGTATCTTGAACTTCACTATTAGCTAAATCAATTACAACTTTTTGTCCAGAGGCCTCAATATAACTATAACTTACAAAATCTTCGCTTCCTGCACCACCTTCAATATAATCATAATTTAAAGCATCTCCAGCACCACCACCAAGAAGAGTATCATTACCCTCTCCTCCAATTAGTGTATTTACACCACTTGTACCTTTTAGTGTATCATCTCCACTTCCTCCAATTGCACCCTCAATTGAAATAAAAGTATCACTTCCCTGACTAGCACTAATAGTTTTAGAACCTTGAGAGTTTAAATCAATATCTAAATCTTCAGTAGCATCTGAATAATCAGCTGTATCTATACCTTCACCACCATTTAAAATATCATCTCCACTTCCACCTCTTAAAACATCATTTCCAATTCCACCAAGAAGCTTATCATTACCAGCAAGACCTATTAAAGTATCATTTCCTTCTTTTCCTTCTAATGTATTATCTTGTGTATTTCCAATTAAAGTATCATTATAAAGTGAACCAATAGCATTTTCAATATCTATTAAAGTATCATTTCCTTGTTCTGCACTAATATTTTGAGCAACATTATTTAATCCAAGATTTACATTAACAGAACTATTTGCATTTAAATAAGAAACCGTATCCCCAATAGAAGTATTACTTCCTCCATCAAGAGTATCATTTCCAAGCCCCCCTTGTAAAGTATCATCTCCTAAAGCACCTTTTAAAGTGTTATCGTTACTATCTCCAATAAGAGTATCATCTCCTGCACTTCCAGTTACATTTTCAATATTTTTTATCTTATCATTAGAACCATTAATAACTGTTACTTCTACTTGTGTTGAGCCATCTAAAGTTACTTTTATACTATGAGAGTTATCTAAGTTTGAATAATCAATTGTATCACTATTTTCTCCCCCATCCATAGTATCAACGCCATCATCTCCACTTTCTAATACTCCATCATTATTACTATCAATTCCTGCAATAAAAGTATCATTTCCTGCATTTCCTTGTAGGCTATCATCTCCAAGTAAACCTATTAAAGTATCATTTCCTGCATTTGCAATAAAAGTATCATTTAAAGAAGAACCTCTTAATTTATCGTCATTTGAAGAACCATTAACTATTTCAATATCAACTAATTTATCTTTATCCCCAAACCCATCATTAACAACTTGAAAACCATCACCATCAGCATCATTTAAATCAACAATAATTCCAGAAGATGAAGAAGAATAATCAGCAATATCTAATATGCCATCTCCTCCATTTAAAGTATCATTACCTTCTTTTCCAACTAAAGTATCATCCCCACTAGAACCAAATAAAGAGTTATTTGCACTATTTCCTTTAATAGTATCACTTTGAGTTGAACCTAATACATTCTCTATATCTATTAAAGTATCATTTTGAGATGAATCTTTATGAATATCTTGTGAAACAGTTTTAGATAAATCAACATTTATCTCTTTATTTCCGCTATAATCAACTGTATCAATATCACTTCCACCATCTAAAGTATTATTTCCACTTGAAGCTTTTAATAAATCCTCTCCACTACCACCTAGTAAAGTATCATCTCCTTCTCTTCCATCTAAAGTATCATTTCCAGCTCCACCACTTAATACATTTTTTTCACTATTTCCTTTAATAGTATCAGCTAAAGAAGAACCTTTTACATTCTCTACTTCTGAAATTTTATCAAGTTGTGTACCATCATTGAAGACATCTTGATAAGTTGAAACTTCTAAATCAATTTGAACACTTTTATCTCCACTATAATCAAGAGTATCATAACCAGTTCCTCCAATTATAACATTTGAGCCAGTTCCTCCATATAAAGTATCATCTCCACTTCCACCATCTAGTGTGTCATTCCCATCATTTCCATATAAAATATCATTATCATCTTGACCTAAAAGTGTATCATTCCCACTTCCACCACTTATAGTATCATTTCCTGCTCGACCTTCAAATAGGTTATCTACATTATCATCAAGGTCTCCAAGAATTCTATCATTATTATTTGTTCCAATAATATTTTCGATACTAATAAGTCTATCTTGACCATTATCTCCATCAATAGAGGCAATTCCTTCATTTCTTAAAGTATCATCACCTAGATTCATATCTACAACAATTCCACTTGTTCCACTAACTTGTGAATAATCAGCTGTATCTATATACTCTTTATACTCACTTGAAATATTTGCAGAGCTTGAAAAACTATTTTGTGTTTCTAAATAGATATTTGTGCCATCATGCATAATTTTGCCTAAAGCAGTTGCAGAAGAGTTATTATTGAAATTTGTAACTAATCCATCTAAAATATCAGCTAAACTTGTAGTTGAGCTTGAAATAAAAGCAATAATAATTCCACCAAGATTTAAAGTATAAGTTGAATTATTTTGAGTAGTTACAGTAAGTTTATAAGCGTTTGTTCCTCCATCTAAAGTATCATTTTTACCTTTACCTATTAAAGTATCATTTCCAGCTCCACCACTTAAAGTATTAGCTTCTTCATTTCCTATAATAGTATCATTTCCTGCTCCACCATCAAGGTTTTCTATATTTTTAATAATAATTTTTCCAACACTTGTATCTTGAACTGTATCCCCTAAAGATAAATCAATAGTTATATCCTCTGAAGTAAAAGCAAAACTTGCAAAGTCTTTACCAAGTCCCCCATCAATATAATCAACTCCACTATTTGCACCAGAACCAAGTAAAGTATCATCACCATCATTTCCAACTAAAATATTTGCTTCATTTGTACCTTTTAGTGTGTCATCTCCACTTCCTCCAATTGCACCTTCAATTGAAATAAATGTATCACTTCCTTGACTAGCACTAATTGATTTAGACCCTTGAGAGTTTAAATCAATATTTAAATCCTCTGTTGCATCAGAATAATCAGCAGTATCAATTCCATCTCCACCATCTAAGATGTCATCTCCTCCTGCACCTTTTAAAGTATCATTTCCTGCTTTCCCACTTAAACTATTATTTTGTTCATCACCTTTAAGAATATCATCAAATTTAGAACCAATAATATTTTCAATATTTTCAACTCTATCAACGCCAACAGAAGTTCCACCAATTTGGTCATCAACTCTATTATTTGCCAAATCAGCAATAATACCTTTACTATTTCCAATAATTGAATCTAAATATGTATAATCAATAGTATCAATACCAACTCCACCATCAATATAATCATTACCTAAACCACCAATTATTAAATCATTGCCTTCTCTTCCAAGTAAAGTATCATCTCCACTTCCACCATCTAAAGTATCATTTCCTGCTTGACCATCTAAGATGTTTTTATTATCATCTCCTATTAATGTATCATCATTAGTTCCTGCAATTATATTTTCAACAGAAGAGATAACATCCTTATTTATTCCATCAATTTTTAAATTTGTAATATTATCTTTATTTAATGCAACTTCAATTTTTCCACTAACAGAACTATAATCAACTGTATCTAAACCACTTTCTCCATGAAAAGTATCATTTCCTAAACTAGAAATATATGTATCATTTCCATTATTTGCAAAAATTGTATTATTTAGATTATTACCTTTAATCGTATCATCATAATTTGAACCAATTATATTTTCTATATTACTTATTAAATCTGTTTCAATTCCAATAAAAGCACTACTTTGAGCCCCATCATCTCCCAATGTAACATTAATAGAAGTTGTTTCTTGAGAAAAATCTACAAAATCTAATCCATCAGAACCATCTAAAGTATCGTTTCCAATTCCACCAGATAAAGTATCATTTCCAATTCCACCATTTAAGTAATCATCACCCTCTTTTCCATAAAGTTTATCATTACCACTAGCACCTAAAATACTATTATTAGAAGCATTACCTTTTAAAGTATCATTTCCTGATGAGCCTAAAATATTCTCTATATTTACTACTTGTACTTTTCCATCACCAGTATCTTGAAAATCTGTTATGCTTAAATCTAAAGTAATAGGTGTATTAAGTGGAACACTTTCAAAACTTATCCAGTCATCAGAACCACTTTCACCATTTAAATAATCATTTCCCGCACTACTTATTAAAGTATCATTTCCCGTTCCACCAAAAATAGAGTTATCATCATTATTACCTTTTAAAGTATCATCATATGAAGTACCAATTAGATTTTCAATATTTAATAAAGTATCATTTCCAGCAGATTTTGTATCTTGAGAAGTTGTAAGAGATAAATCAACACTAACAGAGCCATTTATATCCCTATAAGTAGCATAATCATCTTCACCTGCGCCACCATCAATTACATCATTTCCAAGTCCACCACTTAAAATATCATTTTCAGTTCCACCATCAAGATAGTCATCACCTTCATTTCCATATAAAGTATCGCTATTTACTCCACCTTTTAAAGTATTATTATCACTATTTCCTGTAATAGTATCTGAACCTCTTGAACCAGTGGCATTTTCTATATTATATATCTTAGAATAACCTTCTCCTAAAATATAATTATCTTTTAAATTTATAATTTGAGAAACACTAGAATTTGAAGCATCAACAGTATCCCCTTTAGAGCTATTAGTTCCTCCATCTAAAATATCATCATTTCCACTAATAAAAATAGTATCATCTCCATCTAAAGCATTTATACTATTTTTTGAATCATTTCCTGTAATTGTATCATCATAATTTGAACCAATTACATTTTCAATAGATCTTAATTCATCATTCCCATCAATTCCAGTTGCTGTTCCATAAATACCATCTTCTAAATCTTGATCTAATACTACAACAACCCCTTGATTATCAACACTATTTACTGCATTTTCATAGCTTACTGTATCAATACCACTTCCACCATCAATTATGTCGTTACCAGCATTTCCCTCAAGTTTATCATTTCCAACACCACCATTTAAAGTATCATTTCCTGCATCACCACTAATAGTATCGTAACCATTATTACCATTTAAAATATTTTCTTTATCATCACCTTTAATAATATCATTATCTTGTGAACCATTTACATTTTCAATATTTAATAAAGTATCATTTCCTTCACCAGTAGCAGTTCCAGCAGCTAAATCTACAACAACACCTTCAGGATTAACACTATCTATATGAGAAAAATCTATTGTATCAATTCCTTCATTTCCATTTACAATATCATTTCCTAAACCAGAAGCAATCCAATCATCTCCTGTCCCACCTTCAATAGTATCATTTCCTGCATATGCTCTTATTGTATCATTTCCACTATTTCCATAAATAGTATCATCATTAAGCCCCGCATAAATAGTATCATTTACTGTTCCACCATTTATAGTATTTTTTAAATTTGTAGAACCATATAAAACTGTATCATTAATATTTGAACTAATTACAAAACCTGTTTGTTCACTTTGCCCATTAACTTTATCTATTTCATCATTATCTATTTCTTGATATTTATATTCAGAAGGATCGGTAATATCATTTATTTTTTTAAGATTTACTCCAACTGTTAAATCAAACTCTTCAGTTGTTTTAGAAGGAGTTTGTACATCACCTCTTAAATTTTCATCAATATTATTTATATCAAATACTGTTTGAGCTTTTATATTTAATACAAAGTTTTTATCAACATTTGTATTCATTGTAATATTTATATTTATATTACCTTTTGCATCAATTGTAAAACCTTCAACTTCATCAGTATCTGGATTATCTTTTACAAGTAACCAACTATTTCCAGATTGAACTGCATTATGAACTTTAAACCCTGCTGGTAAATCATCACTACTAATCCATACTTTTTCAATAGCAAAACCTGCCCCTTGTATAGGACTTAATTTTATAGTTCTTGAAGTATAGTTATCTCCAAAATATTCGCTATTGTCTGAGTTAATTACCACACTATCATATTTATTTATATCAGCAGTTTTATAAGACATCTCTTCTGCATTAGTTTGTTTTTTAATTTCAGAAGCGTTTGCACTTACATTTGAATTTGGATAAATATTTTCATAATATGTTCCACCTCCACCTTGTACCGTTAGAACTCTTTTAGCATCAGCTCCTGTTCCTTGAATAGACTCATCTACACTTTGTAAAACATGTTGCATATCAATAGAAAATTCAAATTTTAAAGGAGGAGCATCATTTACTTCATCTTCTTTTTGTGGAGTACCATCTTTTTTAGGAGGTTCCCCTAAAATTGGTGGTTCTTGTGGTTCTGGGATTTCTGGTGGAATTTCAGCATCTAAAGCTTTTTCTAGTTCATTATCTGAAGTAAACTCATTTTCTTCTAATTGCACTTCAGTAATAATAACTGGGGGATTTGTATTTGTATTTTTTTCAGTTACATCTTCTAATTTTTCAACCTCTTGCGTTGAACTTGGTGGAATATCTAAATCTTCATTGGCAAGAACAGCTTCTAATGGCAAATTATTAACTTCTTCTATTTCTGATAAAATATTTCCTAAAGTCATAGTTTTCCCACCAATACTTAATGTTGGTGGAGTATCATTGTAGCCCATTAAAGCCATAGATACAAAAGTATAAACTCCTCCATCAGGGAATTCTAAAATTATATCTCCCCCAATAAGTTTATACGATACATCATCTAAATTTAGATTTGCATCTTCCAAATCTATTTTATCTCCAGGCCTTACATAAACTGCAATATTTTCACCACTTTGTGGTTTACCTTTTATTTGAACTTTTTTATTTAGGTATTTTACTATTTCATCATTTTTTGCCATTAGACTTCCCTTATTTATTTTAATAACTAAATTAAATAAATTATATCTAATTAAAATGTGTTTTATTTTAGATTTTGAAAAAAATATTTTTTTTATTATGTTAAACTACATAATTATAAATAATTAAAAATAATTTTAACTATTTTATGGTAGTTCCAGAAGTTAAAATTTCATTTTTTTAATTTATGTTGTATTACATATTTATTGATTTTTTTAGAGTTTTTTTGCTTTATTTTTTCTTAAATAATAAAAGTTTTTTGTATTGTGTCTTAAAAATATATAAAAATTAAAAATTATCTAAATAGTATTTTTTTTATTTAGCAAGAATTTTTTATCTTTTTTTTCTAAGATAAAATTTAAATCTTTAAAAACTTTATCAAAAACAATCTGCCAATTTTTATCTTTTTTTTGTCTATAAAGTTTTAAGCTATCATACCAAACAGTGTCACTTCTTTCAATCATCCATCTCCAGTCAGGAATAAAAGGTAATAAAACCCAACAATTTTTTCCTAAAGCTCCACATAAATGAGCAATACTACTATCAATAGTAATTACTAAATCAAGTTGTGAGATTATATTTGCTGTATCTTTAAAATCTTTAATACTCTTACTACAATCATATACATTTGAAGCCTTAAAATTCTCTACATTTTCAATTTGTAAAGAGTAAAAAGCAACTTCTTTTAAACTAAATAATTGATGAAAATAGACAGCATCAATAGAGCGATTTTTATCATTTTTATATTTTTTATTTCCTTGATAAAAAAAACCTATATGCAATTTAAAATTTTGTTTTTTAATTTTTTTCTTATTTGCTTTAAAAGTTAAATAAGGAGTTTTTATTTTAACATCTTCTAAATCTAAATTTAAAATTTTAGGTAAACACATCAAAGATGTATAATAATCAACATTATAAAGTGTTTGATTATTTGATACAAATTCAATATCATAAAAAGAGTCTTCAAACAAAGTTCTAAGTTCATTATTTACTGCAAAATATATCTTTTTTGGATTTTTTTTAACTTTTAAATAGTTTATAAATCTTATAAATTGAATATTATCTCCAAAACCTTGCTCTTGTGCTATTAGTATTGTTTTATTATTAAGGTCTTCATTATTATAAAAGGGTAAATTATAAGAAGCTTTTTTAAGCTCATTTTTAGCTTCCCATCTATAATCATACTCTTTAAATCCTTCTTTATAATCCCCATATAATAAAAGAATATTTGATTTTGCAAAATGTGCATCTGCATAATCTTCTTTTAATTCAATTGCCTTTTCATAATGAAAAAGAGCTTGTGAATATTTTCCTAAAGCTAGCAATGATAAACCTTTTGAATAGTAGGCTTTATAATTACTTTTATCAAGACTTAAAACTATATCAAACTGTCTAATTGCATCTTTATATTTTTCTAAAGTATGTAATAAATTTGCTTTATTATATCTAGCATCTATATCATCAGTTTTATAAAAAATTGCCTTTTCATAACATTTTAAAGATAAATTATATTTTTTTAGTTTTTTATAGCAAACACCTAAGTTTATATAAGCATTTAAATAATCCTCTTTTATTTTTATGGCTTCTAAAAAATTTTCTTTTGCTTTTAAATACTCACTAATATTTAAATATAAAACACCTAAATTAAAAAAAGTTTTAAAGGCCTGGGGATTTATTTCAATAGCCTTAGTATAAAAAGTAATAGCAAGGTCATAACTATTTTGTAAAAAAAGAATATTTGCATAGTTTGTATATAAAATTTCACTCTCATTTAAAGTTAAATTTTCACTAAGTAACTTTTTATATAAAGCTTTTGCTTCTTGTAAATTTCTATCTTGATGTAAAGATATTGCTAAAGAGAGTTTTTTATTCATTATCTAAAGATTTAGTTGTATTAAAGTAACTGTTTTTTGAAACAATAATATATCTTTTTTGTAAAGTTGTTTGCATTTTTTCTGAAATAACTTTTAATTTACCATAGGCTATTTTTGCCATCTCTTCATCTTGCCATAATATTTGTACAAAAGTAATATTTTTTCTATCATATGCAACTAAATCTATATTATTAGAATTATTATCCCACCAGCTTCCAATAGCTGTTGGTTCATAACCAAAAGTAACTCTTTTATTTTTTAAAATATGCTCTTTTATATATTTTTTATAACTATCTTGAATAGTCTTACTCATAAAATTTTCTTGAATTTGCTTTGTAATAGGTAGTAATTCTTGCTTAGAAATTAAAGCTTTATTTGGATAAATATAATAAAACCAAAATTTTAAAGCGTTATCCTCAATAATATATCTTCCAAATTTTCCACTTTTTTCTTCACTATCAATTGGGATTTCTTTTATTAAAATCATCATCTCTAAAAGCTTTTGAATATATCTGCTTAAATAAGTAGATTTTACATTTAAAAACTCTGCAATATCTCCTATTTTAGTCTTACCAAGGGAAATTGCATATAAAATTGAACAGTATGTTCCAATATCTTGAATCTCTGATTTTAAAATATCAATTCCCAAATTAAATAAATAAGAATTTGTTGATAAAAATAAATTGTAAATATTTTCTGCAAGATTTATATTTTTATTATAATATTTTAAATACCTAGGAGAAGTTCCTAAAAGTGTATAGACACAAAGTTGGTCTAGTTTTGGAAGATTTGGAATCATAGTTTTAATTGTTTCAAACTCTAAAGACTTTAAAATAAAAAAATCATTATTTTTTTCTAACTCTTGAATATATTCATCTTTAAAAATAGTTGCACTTGTTAAAACCAAATAGATATTTTTTTTAGAAAGCTGTTTTTTCCAAAATAAAAGTAATTCATCTAAAGCTTTCTTATGTACTTTTAAAATATTATGAAAGTCTTCAATTACAACAATAAGCTTTTCATCTACTTCTTGTCGATTTAGAAGATTTAATACTTCTAGAAAATTATTAAATTTTTGGTTTGTTTTATATAAAGAAAAATATGAAATTATTTCATTTGCCATATTAGTAAAAAAAAGATTTTGACTCATATCATTTAAACTTATATAAATAGCTTGTTTATCTTTGATAAACTGAGTTACTAAAGCTGTTTTGCCTATATATTTTCTACCAAAAATAAACTTCATTTGAGAATTTGGTTTATTATATCCTTCTTCTAAGTACTTCAAATCTTTTTGTCTATTAATTAACATATCTTTTTCTTTAATATTAAATATTTTAATTATTATACTTTAAGATTTCTTATTTTTATAATCTATTAGAAATAGAAAACTTATTTCTTTTGACTTTGTTATGACTTTTTTTGTGTAAATTTGTCACACCTTGTTTTTTTTATAAAAAAATAAAAAGTTATAAAATAAGCCAATTTTCTTATATCATTTTTTTAAAAAGTACCAATTTTAGACCATTTTAAATAATTTTTTTATGTTTCTTCTTTTTTTTAGACACAATTAGATTTTTTCAATTAAATTGAGTTTTATATTTCTAAAGTTATTATAAAGTTAAGATTTTATTATAGGGATGAGACATGAATGCATTAAAACATATAAAAGTTCTACATATTCATGATAGACAAAGTAATGAGGATTATGGTGTTTCAGAACTCAAAGAGTATTGCAAAAACTTCTATGAAGCTAATGATTGCTATAGAGGAATAGAACTTTACAAAGAAGAGAAACCTGAAATTGTAATATATAATGTATCTTTTCCAAAAATTTCAAATGAAGAATTTATAAAAAAGATTAAACAAATTAATGAAAAAGCACAAGTTATTATAACAACACAAAGTCTTACTAAAGAGAAACTTTATAACGCAATAAACTTTCATTTAATAAAGTATTTAATTTATCCATTTAACTTAAATACACTATTAGATTCATTAAAAGATTGTATAAGAAGTATTGATTCAAATACTTCAAATATCATTAAACTATCTAAAACTTTTACATATGATAGATTTAATAAAACTCTTTTTAAAGATGAAAAATTAATTTCTTTATCTGCAAAAGAGATGGATTTTTTCCATTTATTAGTAAAAAATAAAGATAGAGCAGTTAGTTATGAAGAATTTAACCAAATTATTTGGGAGGGAGAGATGACTAAAGATGCTTTACGATCTATTGTAAAAGATTTAAGAAAAAAAATTGATAAAAATATTATAAAAAATATTTCAGGGATTGGTTATAGAGTAAATTTATAATTTACTCTATAGCCTTTGGCTCACCTAAATAAAACCCTTGAGAATAATCTATTCCCATATCTGTAACAATTTCATGTATCTCTTTTGAATGTACAAATTCAGCAATTGTTTTAATATTTAACTTTTTAGTAAAAGAAACTATTAATTCAGTTACAATTTTGGCATTTAAATCTTGATTAATATATTTAATCATAGACCCATCAATTTTTACAAAATCAACATTTAGTTTCATTAAATAATCAAAGTTTGAATATCCTGTTCCAAAATCATCAATAGCAATTTTACAACCTAAATCTTTCATAGTTTCAATAAAATTAGAAACATCTTGATAGTTTTCAATACCTTCATCTTCAACTATTTCTAAAATTAACTTTTGAGAAATACCTGGATACTCTTTTAATTTATTTTCCAATAATGCAACTGTAGGCTTATGTAAAATATCTTCTAATGTTAAGTTAATAGAAAAATCTACTTCTTTATTATGAAAATATTTAAAAGCTTTTAAAATAACTGTTTGAGTTAAAGCATGATATAACTTAGCTTTTTTTGCTATATTTAAAAATTTAAAAGGTGAGATAATAGTTCCATCTTCATCTATCATCCTAACTAAACATTCATATTTATTTATTTTATTGTCAATATTTGAAATAATAGGTTGTGCAAATATTACCAGTCTATCTTCACTAAGTGCTTTTTTAAGTTTTTGCGTCCAATTAATATTTAAAATAAGGCTTTCTTTTATATCCTTATTTTCATCAAGAACTATCAATTCTTTATTTTCTATTTTTGTATGATTTTTTGCCATTTCGGCATTAATAAAGTAATTTTTTTCAGATGAAATACCTACTACTAAATTTATTTCTAGTTTATTTGAATCAATTAAAAAACATAAGTTTTTAATAGATGTTAATATCTCTGCACAAAGAGTTTTAAACTCCTCAAGTGAGATTTTATCTTTTGAAGTTAAAAGAGCAAACTCATCACCTTGAAGTTTGTATAAAACTGTATTATCATCAATCTTTTTTTGTAACACATTAGCTAACTCTATTAAAAGTTTATCCCCTACTTCAAAACCATAATATTCATTTATTTCTTTAAATCTTTGAATATTAAAAATTGCTAAGATTAAATCATCTTTATTTTCTAAATCTTCTAAAAGTTTTTGCCTATTTGGAAGTTTTGTTAAATGGTCTGTTATTTGAAGTCTAATTCTTTTTTCTTGATTTATTAAATCACTTACATCATATCTTATTGCAATAAACTCTTTTATACTTCCTGATACATCTAAAATAGGAACAATTGAAGATTTAACATAATAAGTTTTTCCCTCTTTTGTTCTATTTTTTAAAACACCTTTCCATACTCGTTTATCTAAAATCGTACTCCATAAGTCTTTGTATACTTCTTTTTTTGTATCTGGGTGTTTTACTAAATTATGTTTTGCTCCTAAAAGTTCATCTCTTTTAAATCCTGAAATTTTACAAAACTCATCATTTGCAAAAGTAATAACACCTTCTTTATCTGTTTTAGATACAATGGCACTTGCATCAACTGCTTTTTTATACTCATTTAGCAAAGATAAATTAATAAGAACTTCTTTATTTTTATTTTCTATTTCCTCTTCGTTTTTTACTCTTGTTTCTATCATTTTATTTGCACAAATAGCAAGTTCACTAAACTCATAAAATTTTATATCTTTTAAATCAATTTTTTTATTATCTGTATTTGCTTTTTTGAAAAAATCAATAAATAAAGAAAAAGTTTTATCCATATTTTTTGAGATTTTTTTAGTAATATAGAAAATTAGAATACTAATAATTAAGAAAAATACTAAAGAGTAAAATAATCTATAAATCATCTTTAGTTTTAAAGCCTCTTCTTGCTTTTCTAAAAACTCATACATATTATCAAGATATACTCCAGTTCCTATAATCCAATTCCATTTTTCAAAAGTTTTTACATATGTTAATTTATCAGATAAAATATCTGTATTTGGCCTAAACCAAGAATAACTTATAAAAGCTTCTGTATTACTTTTTACAGAATTTACTAAAATATTTAAAATCTCTTTTTCTTTTATATTAGTAACTTCATTTATATTTTTATTTTCTATTTCTTTTCTATATTTATGAGCTAAAATTGTCCCTTGTTTATTTAAAACAAAAACATAACCTTTTTTATCATAAGAAATTTTTCGAATTCTATCTAAAGCCTCCTCTTTAAGAAGTTTTTCTATTCTAGATATATAATCAGCAGTAACAATAATAAAATTATATGGTTCAAATACCTTTATATAGCCTTTTTTATTTTCTTCAGTATTTTCTTTTGGAGATAAAAATCTCCAATTTACAAATCCTTCTTTTTTTTCTTTTGCCACATCAATTATTCTTCCAATAGAATTTTTGCCATTGATGTCCACATAACTTTTTAGTTTATAATTATTTTCATATTCAGAATTAAATCCATGAAGTAAAGTTTTACCTGAAAAATCATATATTGAATAATACCCATAGCCATCAAAAAACCTCACATTTCTTAAACTATTTTTTATCAACTCTAAAATTTCTTCTTTTGATTTCTTATTTTTATATTTATTATAAATATTTAAAGTAATATTATAAGCTTCATAAGTTCTTTGTTTTAAATCAGTTTTAACTAATTCTTCTTGTTTTTGATAATTATATTCTATTAAAGAAATTGCCCTATTAACTTCTGATTTTAAATTCTCTTGTTCTTTTTCAAAAAAACTTTTTTTTAATTCTTCAGTGCTTTTTTTAAAATGATTATATTCATAAGTCGTATCAAAAATCTCAATAATTGCAACAGAAATAAATGAAATTGCAACCACAATATAAAAGATTATTTTAGATAATTTATATCTCGTCATTATTTACCTTTTAGGAAGTTATATTTATTTTATCAAAAAATTATTTATAGAATTATAAGCTTTTTTTATATAAATATAAAATGAGTTTACACTAAAAAATTATTAAATAAAATTTGACACTTTTATATTTTATATAAAATTAATAATTAAAGTATTATTATTAGTTATATATATAAAGGATCTAACATGAAAAATTCATCAATAAAACTAAAACTTTTAGTGTTGGTAATATTTTCTATAATTATAGTAGCTTCTACTATCATCGTAAATTCAATTATTTCTATAAAAAATATTTCTGAAACAAATATTTCAAAATATGAAAAAGAATCATATAAATTAAAAGAATTAGAATTGAAAAATCATGTTGAAAGTGCAATAAATATTCTTATTGGTATAGCAGAAAAATCAAACTATAAAAGTGTCGAAGAACAACAAGCTATTGTAAAAGAAGTTATAAAGAATATGACCTATGGTAAAGATGGTTATTTTTGGATAAATGATTCAAATCATATAGTTATTATGCATCCAATTAAACCTACACTTATTGGTAAAAATATGTTTAATTCAAAAGATCCAAATGGAGTAATGATTTACCAAGAAATAGTAAAAGCTGCAAATGCTAAAAAAGAAGGTGGCTTAGTAAAATATGGGTGGACTAAACCAGGAGTTGATGGAGTACAACCAAAATTTTCTTATGTTATAAGATATGAACCTTGGGATTGGATTATAGGAACAGGTGCATATGTAGATAATGTTCAAAGAGAAGTTAATGCCATGAAAGAAGAAACTAATAGTGAAATAAATCAAATTATTACAAAAACTTTAATATTATCAATTGCTGTTGCTATAATTATCTCAATTATCTTTATTTTTATCTCAAATAAAGTTATTATCACTCCAATTATAAAATTTCAAAATGGACTTTTAGAGTTTTTTAAATTTATAAATAAAGAGATAACTGAAGTTAAACCCTTAGAAATTTTAGCAAATGATGAAATTGGTAAGATGTCAATTGTAGTAAATGAAAATATTGATAAAACTCAAAAAATAATTGAACAAGATGCAAAATTAATTGATAATGTAAAAGAGATTGTAAAATCAGTTAATATGGGACTATTAGATAAAAGAGTTACAAAAGAGAGTGATTCTCAATCTTTAAGTGATTTAAAAAATTTAATTAATGAGATGTTAAATACTCTTCAAAATTTAGTAGGTGCAAATATTAATAATTTAAGTGCTGTTTTAGAAAGCTACTCAAATTATGATTTTACTAAACAATTAGATAAAAGTAATTCTGGGAAAATTGGTAATGAAATTATGCAATTAAATGCCATGATAACAAAAATGTTAAATCAAAATAATAATGATGGAATTATTTTGGAAAATAGTTCAAAAGAGTTATCACAAAATGTAGAGACAATAAGTAAAAATGCCACAAGTCAAGCAGCATCATTAGAAGAGACAGCAGCAAGTATAGAAGAGATAACAAGTAATATAAAAAATACAAATGAAAAAGCACAAGAGATGCTAAGAATTTCATCAGATACAAAAAACTCAGCATTAAAAGGAAAAGAGTTAGCAACAAAAACAGTAAGCTCAATGGATGAGATAAATGAACAAGTAAATGCAATAAATGAAGCCATAACAGTAATAGATCAAATAGCATTTCAAACAAATATCTTAAGTTTAAATGCAGCAGTAGAAGCAGCAACAGCAGGAGAGGCAGGAAGAGGATTTGCAGTAGTAGCACAAGAGGTAAGAAACCTAGCAAGTAGAAGTGCCCAAGCAGCAAAAGAGATAAAAGATTTAGTAGAGAATGCAACAGTAAAAGCAGATGAAGGGAAATCAATAAGTACCTCAATGATAGAAGGGTTTTCACAATTAGAAGAGAAAATAAATCAAACAAATAGTTTAATAGATGATGTAACAAATGCAGCAAAAGAGCAAACAATAGGGATGACACAAATAGCAGATGCAGTAAATCAACTAGATAAATTTACTCAAGAAAATGCAACTATTGCTGATAAAACTAATGATATAGCAAGAGATACAAATAAAATTGCACTTGATGTTGTAAAAGTTGTAAAAGAATATAAATTTAATGAACTTTAAAAATACAAAAGCTTTAGCTTTTGTATTTTTACTTTATATAAATAAATTTTTAACCATCTATTTAATATTTTTATAGTAAAAGTTTATAAAAATATATATGGACTATTAATGAATAATCAAATAACCTTCAAATATCTTTGGACTTTACTTCTTAATAAAAAAAAGCATTTAATTATAGGTCAAATTATCACTATTATTGCTATTTTAATTAGTATTCCAATTCCATTAATGCTCCCTGCACTTGTAGATGAAGTATTATTAAATAAACCAGATTTTTTTGTAAATAATATTAATACTTTAATAGGTAAGGGAAGTGCTTTTTATTATATTGCCATTGTCACTATTTGTGTAATATTTTTAAGGTTTATACATTTTTTATTTAGTGCAATTATTACAAAACTTTTTACTTCTATTGCTAAATATATTACTTTTAAAATTAGAGAGAAGCTTTTAAATCATTTAAAAAATGTATGTATGAATGAATATGAAACTTTAGGAAGTGGAGCAATTGCAGCAAATCTAATAACAGATGTAAATACACTAGATAACTTTATTATTACAGGTGCAAGTAAATTTATAGCATCAATTTTAACTTTAATTGCAGTCTCTTTTGTACTTATAGCTATACACCCTATTTTAGGATTAATGATATTAATTATTCAACCTATAATTATGATACTTTCAAAAAAAATTGCAAAAAGTGTAGGAACTTTAAAAAAAGAAGAAAATAGTGCTATTGAAAAATTTCAAAATAATCTTGGAGAAGTTTTAGAACTTTTTGGGCAAATAAAAGCAAGCAATAAAGAAAGATATTTTTTTACACAGAGCATAAAAAGAGCAAAGCAAGTAAAAGATACCTCAAATGAGTTTAATTATAAAAGTATTGCTTATGAAAGATTTTCTTTTACTATCTTTTTAGCTGCTTTTGAAATATTAAGAGCAGCAGGACTTCTTATGGTAGCTTATAGTGATTTAAGTATTGGTATGATGTTTGCTATGTTTGGATATATTTGGTTTATTATGACTCCGGTACAAGATATTTTATCAATGCAATACTCATATGCACAAGCAAAAGCAGCTTTAGAAAGAATAAATAAGATTTTAGAATTAAAAATGGAAACAAGTGGTAATACTTTACTTTCTAAACAAAATGATTTTAGTATTGAACTTAGAAATCTTTTCTTTAGTTACAATAGTGAAAAAGAGACTTTAAAAAACATCTCTTTAAAAATACAGCCAAAAGATAAAATAGCTTTAATTGGAGCTAGTGGAAGTGGAAAAACTACACTAGCTCAAATAATTGCAAGTTTTTATACAAAAAATTCTGGAGAATTGCTTTATAATAATATAAAAATAGAAGAATTAAATAAAGAATCCATAAGAGATAATATATTTTTAGTTTTACAAATGCCTATTCTTTTTAATAATACTCTAAGATTTAATATTACAATGGGAAATGATAAAATTGATGATTTAGAAATTTATAAAGCATTAGAAATTGCACAATTAAAAGAAAATATTGATAAAATGCCAAAAGGATTAGATACTATTGTGGGAAAACATGGTATTAGATTAAGTGGAGGACAAAGGCAAAGATTATCAATAGCAAGAATGATAATAGCAAACCCAAAAGTTGTAATCTTTGATGAATCAACTTCTGCACTTGATGTACCTACTGAAACAAAACTATTTGATGCTTTAAAACCTATTTTAGAGAATAAAACAGTTATTACAATTGCTCATAGATTAAGTACAGTAAAAAATGCTAAAAAAATCTATGTTTTAGAAGAAGGTGAGCTTGTACAAACAGGAACTCATGAAGAGTTAGAAAAAGTAGAAGGACACTATACTAAATTTGTAAAAAATCAATTGATATAAAGGATTTAAAATTATAGATTATATTTCAATAGAGTGTTTAAAAAATAAAGAAATTTTAGAAGAAATATATAAAAATAAAAATAAAAACTACTATTATAGTGATGATTTTTCAAATGAATTTTATGTAAAAGCAGCATATGAAGGCTTTATATCTATTTCTTATGAAGAAAAAGAAAACTTTGTGATTTTACCTGAGATTCAATTTGATTATGCAGTTTTATATTTTGAAAATCTTCATATTCCTAAAAAAGTAAAAAAACTTTTAAAAGAAAATGAGTTTGAATTTAAAATTAATAAAAATTATGAAGAAGTAATAGAACAAATAGCAAAAATACATAAAGATTCTTGGATAATAAAAAAATATAAACAAACCCTTTTAAATTTAAAAGAGTATAAAAGTGAAATTGATTTTAAAATTTTTACTAGTGAAGTTTACTCAAAAGATAAAGAACTAGTTGCAGGAGAGATAGGATATAAAATAGGTGCAACATATACAAGTTTAAGTGGCTTTTGTAAAAAAGATAAAAGCTTTAATAATTATGGAAAATTACAACTTGTACTTTTAGCAAAATATTTACAAAAAAATAGTTATAAATTTTGGAATTTAGGACATCCATATATGAAATACAAATTTGATTTAGGAGCTGAAATACTTAATAGAGAGGAATTTTTAAATATTTGGCAAGAAGCAAGAGGGTTAAATATCTGATTGGGCTTGAGCATATTCTTCTAAGTTTATATCCTCAAAAAAATTTGAAGGAT
The DNA here is from genome assembly GCF_003346775.1 of Malaciobacter mytili LMG 24559. NCBI lineage: Bacteria > Pseudomonadati > Campylobacterota > Epsilonproteobacteria > Campylobacterales > Arcobacteraceae > Malaciobacter > Malaciobacter mytili. The sequence continues at coordinate 1,719,845 of NZ_CP031219.1, forward strand.
TTGAAACAGATACTTGAAAATCTATGCAGTAATTATCAAAATCATCAGTGTAATATCTATCTTCTTTATCTATATTTACTCTATTTATAGATAATAATTCTTCATATGAATCATTTGAAAAGCTTGTCTCATTTAAAAAATCAAATAAAGTATCTTGTTTAACTTCTTTTTCTAACATTGTATTAATATTTTCTTTTGAATATGAAAGTAAAAGTTTTGAGTCTATGCAATATCTTTTAGAAACAATATATGTAGGTTTTTCTAAAGTATTATTATATGTAAAACTTTTATTACTACAAGCAGTAAAGAAAAAAGGAACAAATGCTAAAAAAGCTAAACTTCTTTTCATATATACTTCTTTTTTAATTAATATAAAAGAATAATATCTTTATTTATATAAATTTACAAATTTATTTATTAATTTAAATTTTTTTAGTATTATTCCATATGGCAAAAAAATATATTAAAATATCTATAATTTCATCTTTTATTGGTTTTGCATTGGCTTATGTCTTTATTGAATATTTCTCTTATAATTTAAAAAAAGAGTTATATTTATATGAACAAAAAAAAATAGAGCTACAAGCTTTAGCTGATTCTTATGCTTTATGTGTAGGCTTATACAATGCTAACCCCTCACAAGATAAAGAAGAACTTTGTACTTATATAAAACAAAAAGTGTATCTTGAAGTAGAAAATTTCGAAGGTTCTTATCCCTACTCTGCTTTTTATAATAAGTTTTTAGGTAAATAGTTTTTTTAAAGTTACTATATTTAACTTTAACAATAAAAATCTATTTTTTTAATATTTTTAATTATTTCTTTTATATTTTTTAGACACAATTATAAAAATAATTTTATTAAAATCTATAAAAGAAAGTTTTTATGAAAGAAAAATCCTCTAATAATATAAACCCAAATATGACAGAACAAAATGATATTAATTATTATTGGGTAAATATTGGTAAATCAAAAAAAGAAGTTGAAGAAAAAAAATTTTTATGGGCTCCTGCTTATACATATTTAAAAGATGGCAAAACAAAAACAATTAATGCAGGTTGGAAACATGTTCCAGAAGTAAAAAAAGGTGATATATTATTTTGTCAATTTGATAAAAAAATTCACTTTATTGCAATTGCAACAACTAATGCATATAAAAATGAAAAACCTGAAGATATAACTTATGAAAATTGGAAAAAAGAAGGTTATAAAATTGAAGTAGATTTAATTATTTTAGAAACTCCTATAAATAGAGATATTTTTAAAGAAGAATTTAAACTTTTTTACAATGAACAATGTAGTCCAAAACTTTTTACAAAGACAGAAGGTATTACCCAACAATATTTAATATATCTTCCCAAAGGTGCTGGAGCATTAATTCTTGATTATATTGGAGATAAATCAATAGATATTTATGATAGAGTAAATGAAAATAAATCAAGAAAAAAACCAGATATAAGACAAAGAGAAGCTATTGTAAAAGCAAGAGTTGGTCAAGGAATATTTAGAGAAGAAGTACTAAATTTATGGAATAATACTTGTCCTGTTACTAAAGTAAAAAATAAAGAACTTTTAATAGCTTCACATATTGTTTCTTGGCAACTTTCAAATGATGAAGAAAAGCTTGATAAATATAATGGTTTACCTCTTACTCCAAATATAGATAAATTATTTGATAAAGGATTTATCTCTTTTTCGGATGAAGGAGAATTATTAATACATAAATCTTTTGATAAAAATATTATTAAACAATTAGGGATTGATATAAATACAAAAATAGAAGGGTTGAAATCTAATCATAAATTTTATTTACAAAGGCATAGAGAACAATATAACTTCTAGGCACAACATAAGCCGAGTTTTGTTTTGACGATAATTTATCTACTTGCTAAATCACTCTAGCACTCTAGCGAAGAGCAAATTTGTGAAGTTTATACCACACTCTTCTTGCTGCAGGTTGGGTTTACAAAGCACTTAAAATTACTTAAAAGTCTGGTAAGCTCTTACCTCACCGTTTCACCCTTACCCCAAAGGGGCGGTTTAATTTCTGTTGCACTATCCCTTAGATTACTCTAGCCATTCGTTAAATGGAACCATACTTCACAGCAGCTCGGACTTTCCTCTTTATAAAAAGCTATCGTCTGTTGTACCTAAAAAGTTATGAAATATTACCCAATATTTCTTTATTTTCTTATAATATCATAATAATCAGGTGCAGCAAATTTAAAAATCATATCATCTATTACTATATTTTGTTGAATATCAAAGAAACTAATTAGCACTTTATTTTCAAGTTCATCACTATATGAAATAGAAGAGATTTGATTATTTTTTACAAAAATATTATATTCTATATTATAAACCTTTGCTTTATAATTATTTTCATCTATTTTTTTGGCATTATTTAAAAGCTTAATAATATTTATTTCTCTTTCAAGCGAAGTAAAGATAGCTTGCTCTAACTCAGGTTCATCAACTATTGCAAAGTTTTGATTAATATATACATTTTTTATAACAGGAGTTTTATACTTCCATAAAATCTTACCATTACTCTTTATAAAAACTTCACCTTTATATTCAATATTACTACTAGAACTATTTGTTATTGTTTGAATAAATTGTGCTTTAAAACTTTTTATATCTGTAAAAATATTTGCATTTAAAAAAGAAAAAAACAAACCTAAAATAAAAATAAACCTATAAAACATACTTTAACCTTAATTTTTATATAATCTTAACGATTATAACAAAAAGGAATTTATTTTATGTTAAATGTATTTGCAAAGATATTTGGTAATAAAAATGATAGAGAAGTAAAAAAATATAGAAAAAGAGCAAATGCTATTACAAGCCTTGAAAGTAAATATGAAAAACTAAGTGATGAAGAGCTTCAAAATTGTTTTGAAGAGTTAAAGCAAGCAGTATTAAATAATGAAAAAAGTTTAAATGATGTGTTAAATGACTCTTTTGCTATTACAAGAGAAGCAAGTAAAAGAATCCTTGGTATGAGACACCATGATGTACAGCTAATAGGTGGTATGGTTTTACATGATGGAAGAATTGCAGAGATGAAAACAGGGGAAGGTAAAACATTAGTTGCAACTTTACCAGTTATTTTAAATGCAATGACAGGAAAAGGTGTACATGTTGTAACAGTAAATGACTACTTAGCACAAAGAGATGCTAATGAAATGAGCAAACTATATAACTTCTTTGGGTATAGCGTTGGGGTTATTTTAGGTGAATTAAAAGATGATATGTTAAGAAAAGAGCAATACATTTGCGATATAACATATGGAACAAATAATGAATTTGCTTTTGATTACTTAAGATCAAATATGACTTTAGATATAACTGAAAAAGTTCAAAGAGAACATAATTTTGTAATCGTAGATGAAGTTGATTCTATTTTAATTGATGAAGCAAGAACTCCACTTATTATTTCAGGACCTACAAATCATAAAAATGTAAATTATGTAAAAGCAAATGAAATTGCTTTAAAACTTGAAAAAGGTGAATTAATTGAGCCTAAATCTGCTGATGAAAAACCATATTCAACAGGTGATTTTACAGTTGATGAAAAAAATAGAACTATTCTACTTACAGACCAAGGAATAGCAAAAGCAGAAGAGTTATTTGAAGTAGATAACCTTTATTCATTAGAAAATGCTATGTTATCTCATAACCTTGACCAAGCATTAAAAGCAAATTATTTATTTGTAAAAGATGTTGATTATGTAGTAAAAGATAATGAAGTAATTATTGTAGATGAATTTACTGGAAGATTAAGTGAAGGTAGAAGGTTTAGTGATGGACTTCACCAAGCCTTAGAAGCAAAAGAAGGTGTTGCAATTCAAGAAGAGTCTCAAACACTTGCAGATATAACATTCCAAAATTACTTTAGAATGTATGAAAAATTAGCAGGTATGACAGGTACAGCACAAACAGAAGCTACAGAGTTTGCAGAGATTTATAATTTAGATGTTGTTTCTATTCCTACAAATCTTGCTGTTGCAAGAATTGATAGAAATGACTTAATTTATAAAAGTGAAAGAGAAAAATTCAACGCAGTTTGTACAAAAATCAAAGAATACCATCAAAAAGGACAACCAGTATTAGTAGGTACTGCTTCTATTGAAAAATCTGAACTTTTACATACTCTTTTAACAAAAGAAAAAATTCCTCACACTGTATTAAATGCAAAACAGCATGAAAAAGAAGGAAAAATTATTGAAAAAGCTGGTGAAAAAGGTGCAGTAACAATTGCTACAAATATGGCAGGTAGAGGTGTTGATATTAAGCTAACAAAGGAAACTTTAGAGCTTGGTGGACTTGCTATTATTGGTACAGAAAGACATGAGAGTAGAAGAATTGACAACCAATTAAGAGGAAGATCAGGAAGACAAGGAGATGTGGGTGAATCACAATTCTATCTTTCATTAGAAGATAACTTACTTAGAATCTTTGGAAGTGATAAAATTAAAGCTATTATGGAAAGACTTGGTATTGAAGAAGGTGAACATATTGAGTCTAAAATGGTTACAAGAGCAGTTGAAAATGCTCAGAAAAAAGTTGAATCAATGCACTTTGAAAGTAGAAAACATCTATTAGAATATGATGATGTTGCAAATGAACAAAGAAAAGTTATCTATAATTTTAGAAATGACTTATTAAATCCTGAATTTGATATTAACTCAAAACTTGATGAAAATAGAAGAGAATATGTATTAAATCTTCTAAGCGAAGCAGAGATTATCAATGGTATGCCAAGTGAAGATTACAACTATGATTTAGTTATTGCTAAATTAAGAGAAGAGTTAAATTTAGAAATTTCAAAAGAAGATTTAACTTCGCAATCTTTTGAACAATTAGAAGAAAAATTAACTACTATGCTAAAAACTATCTATGAAGATAAGATGAGTATAGCAGCACCTGAACAAAAAAGTGAAATTGAAAGAATTTTATACTTACAAATTTTAGATAATGCATGGAGAGAGCATTTATACTCTATGGATACTCTTAAAACTGGTATTGGACTTAGAGGATATAACCAAAAAGACCCATTGGTCGAGTATAAAAAAGAATCATATAATATGTTTATTGATTTAATTGCTTCTATTAAAAATGAAATTATCAAAGTTTTATTTACTATTAGATTACAAAGTTCAGAAGATGCAAAAAAAGAACAAGAAGCAATTGAAAGAATGAAAGCTTCAATGGAAGAGATAAATGAAAAAATTCAAACAAATCTTGATGAAAATGAAGATAAAACTATAGAAAGAAAAGAAAAGAAAATTGCAAGAAATGAACCTTGTCCTTGCGGTTCTGGGCAAAAATATAAAAATTGTTGTGGGAAAAGTGGACCTAAAAGAGGTTTAGCAGCAGGAAACTAATTTGAATAAAAAGTTAGTAAATTTTATAGTCAAAAAATATTTAAGATTTGACAAAAAAAACCCTTTTATATCAGTAAGTGCCATCTTGGCATTTATTGGTGTTGCTATTGGTGTAATGGTTCTTATAATCTCTATGGCCATTATGAATGGAACAGCAAAAGAGTTTGAAAGTAAACTTTTTACTATGAACTATCCTCTTTCAATCTATCCAAAATATCAAAATAGTGTTGATAAAACCCTATTAGAAAAGCTAGAAAAAAACTTCCCAAATTTAAAATTTTCTCCATATATTTCTTCACAAGCTATAATTCAAAATGGTGATAAAATGAGTGGAGCAGTTATCTTTGGAGTAATTCAAGAAAAAGAAGCAGAAATAAACTCTATTTATAAAGAAGCTATTGAAAAAGACAAACTTAAAAAATATGATTTAGTTGTGGGGCAAGGAATAAGAGATGAACTTATGCTTTTTACAGGAGATAAAGTAACTTTATATTTTACTTCATTAAATCCAAGTGGATTTTCAATGATGCCTAAAATGAAAAGATTTACTTATGAGAGTGCCTTTAGCTCTGGTCTTCATGCATATGATAAAGCTTATATTTATACTTCAATTGAAGCCTTACAAACAATTTTAAAAAAAGATTCAAATAGCTATGATGGAATACATGTATATTCAAATGATGCTTTTAAAGATATAGAATTTTTAAGAAAAAATCTAATTGAAGATGGCGTTGGGATTATTGGTTGGTGGCAACAAAATGGAAACTTTTTTGCAGCAATGGAAATGGAAAAAAAAGCTTTATTTATAGTTTTAATGCTAATTATTCTAGTTGCTTCACTTAATATAATATCTTCACTTTTAATGACAGTTATGAGTAGAAGAAAAGAAATTGCCCTACTTTTATCTATGGGAGCTAGCTCTAAAGAGATAAAGTCTATCTTTTTAAGATTAGGTACTATTATAGGTTTTTCTGGAATTTTAGTAGGTATTGCTTTAGGTTTTTCAGGTATGTGGATACTTGATACTTTTGAGGTTATCTCACTACCTGCAGATGTTTATGGTACTTCAAAACTTCCATTGGATTTAGATACTCTTGATTTTATCTCTATTGTTATTGGTGCAGCAATTATTGTGATTTTATCTTCATATTATCCAGCTAAAAAAGCTACAAATATTGATGTAATTGATGTATTAAGAAATGAATAGTTAGAGTTTTCTAACTATTCAAATAGTTTAATAGGCGAAGTTATAATTCTTTTTATAACATTAACAGGAGCATTTATTGAATCTTGTGCTACATTTGATTTAATTTTAGGCTCATCTAAAGTTCCAGTTATTTCAACTTCTGTTTCTACTCTTTTATTATCTCCTAAAAGTACATAGTTTAAAACAGGTATAGAGTTTACAACACTAGTATAACCTTTAAAGAAAATAAGATTTATTTTTGCATCAATTAAATTTGTATCAAAATCAATTGCAGCTTTACCATCAAAATCAATCCCATTTCCAACTGTTACTATTTTTGTCATATCTAAATATTTTGTATCAAAGTTATATTCAAAATCAACATATCCATCATTTACTTTATAACCATTTACAACAAAACCTTTATTAGTTGCCATTGAGGCAATTGAAGGTATTGCAAGTAGTGGATTTATTAAAGCAGGTGAAGTATTTATTAAAGTTATTAGGTTTGTTAAAATTGATAAACCTTTAATATTATTTTCACTTAAAAATAGTTTTCCTTTTAAAAGATTATCTTTTCCAGAAGCTACAAGAACAACTTTTCCACCTGTTATTAATTCTTTATTTGCTAAGCTATTTATCAATTTATCATTTAAATTATTTGCTCTTAAAACAATATCTTCATTCTTTTTAGAATAAGTAATTTGAGAATCTTTATATAAAGATAAGAACTTTTGTAAGTTTTTAGAATACTCAAAAGTGTACTCTTTAGATAATAAAGTATATTTATTATTTATTATAATATTTGAGTTTTTAGCTTTTAAAATAACTCTTTTTAAGTTTGATATATCATTTTGTTTAGTTGTATCAAATAATAAATCATAATCTTTTAAATTTAAAGATACATCACTATTATCTTTAATAATAAGAGCTATTTTTTTATCAGTTGTATTAATAGCTAAATTTTTATTTTTATAAGTATAAGTTCCAACAATATCTAAAGATTCAACTTTTTTATTATTACTAAAAAGTGGTAACTCTAAATTGGAGAATTTTCCTTTAAACTCTACTTTATTTGAATCTAAATTTATATTAGCTTTTGAAGCTAAATAGCTATCCTTATCAACTTTTATTTTTGAGTTTTCAAGGATTAGTATTAAATCTTGTTTTATAGAAGTAGTATCTACTTTTTTAGTATCAATATTTAAATCAATATCTTTAAAAAAAAGTTTTATACTTTTATTTTTAATACTTTCTAAAATAATATGATAATTAGTCCCATTTATATATAAGTTTTCATTTTTAATAAGACCTGTAATTTCAAGTTTTTTAATTGGTTTTAAGTCTTTTTCTATTGGAAAATTCAACTCATCTAAAAAGGCTTTAAAAGTAATATTATTTTCATCTATTAAATCTAGGCTTATATTTCCTTTTTTAATATCAAGCTTTTTTAATAAAGAAGAGTGTTCATAAATCAAAGCTAAATCAGCTAAAGAGATTAAGATATTATCTTTTTTTATCTCTAAGTTTGTTTTTAAAGTAGGAAATTGTAAAACTGTATTATTTTTAAAATCTACTAAAATATCACTTTTTATATCTTTTGTATCAATTATCTTATCAGAAGAGCTTTGTATTAGAACCTTACTTAAATTTACATCACCTTTTGCAGTTGAACTATTTGTATTTATATTTAAATTTAAAACTCCCTCAAACATCTCTTTATGCTTAACATAAGAGTTTTTAATTATTACATTTGCACCTTTTAATTCCACATCAGCATTTTTGGCTTCAAACTCAAAGTTTTGAAGTTTAAAAACTGCATCTTTTGCTAAAAACTTTCCTGTTGTTTTCATACCTTTTTTTATAAGGTATGGTACTACTAAAGTAAAACTTGAATCTGTTGTTCCTTTTGTTTGAATTAAAGGCAAAGTAATATTATATGCTTTTAAAATATCTAAAATATCTCTATTTAATGCACTTTTTGTTTTAATATCTACAACCACTTCACCTTTTGCTTCACTTGTTAGATTATTTATTACAACCGAACTACCATAGATTTTAGTAGTATCATATGAAGGCTCTTGCATAGAAAAAAGTAATTTATCATCTTTATAATCAACTGTAAGCTTTTTAGTATCTACAACTTTTGCATTTTTATGAAATCTTATTTTTGCATCTTCAATTGTAGCATTACCTTTAAAACTTTCTAATACTGGATAAAAATTTGAAGTATTTAATTTCCCATAAAAATAGTTTAGTTTCATCTTTCCTGTAACATTATCATACATCCACTTTTCTGCTTCAGCTGGCAATCTTACAAAATCTCTTACAAATTTTATATCTTTTACTTCATTTGTATTTACATAAAAATCAATAAAATTTTCATCTGCTTGAATATTAAATTCACCACTTAAATCTTTATAAGCATAATCTCCTACAAAATTAGCAACTTCTTTATGCATATTAACTTTAAATTTACCATTTAAAAGAATTTTTAAATCTTTTAAATATAGTGAATATAGATTTAATTTTATCGTTTGAGAATGAACTTCTACTTTTGTTGAAAGATTTATATGCTTATTATCTAAATAAAGATGTCTTTCATTAAAAAAGATTGTAAATTCATTATCATTTATTTTTAAGCTATCTATATTTATTTCTTGAAAATATTTTAATAGTGAAGGTAGCTTTTTTATATTTGTTTTTAAATCTTCTATTGAGTTATTTACTTGAGATTTTTTAGACTCGTATTTTAGCTGTTTTATATCTACAATAAGTTTTTTATCAAATTTAATATACAATTTCGAAACTGAAACTTCACCAAAAGAGATTGAATCAATTTTTATGCCAGAAAATAAGAAAAAAACAAATGCAAAAACAAAACAGACAAGTAGAGTAAAAAAAACTTTAATTTTATTTGACATTACTGAACTTATCCTTGTCTTATCTATAATTATACTTTTTTATTTAAGTCTACCCTTAAGTACTACAAGAGTAATTTTTATACCTAAAGGCTCAACTAATAGTATTATAACATATTTAGATAAATCAGGTTATGAATTAAATATTATAGATAGTATATATCTTCGTTTTTTAGGTTATCCTCAAAGTGGATGGATAGATATAAAACAAAACTATTTAACTAAAGCTGATTTTTTATATAAAATTACAACTTCAAAAGCTGCACTTAAAAATATAACATTAATTCCAGGGGAAACTGCTTATATTTTTTTAGATGATATTGCCCAAAAAATGAATCTTTCAAGACAAAAGCTTCAAAATATTTATGAGAAATATGCCTATAAAGAAGATGGTAATATATTAGCAGATACCTATTCTTTACCATATGGTATGAAAGAAGACCATTTACTTTTTTATTTATTTTCAAATACAAATAAACAGTATGAAGAAATCTCAAAAAAAATCTTTGGAGAATATGATAAAAAAAGATGGTATTACTATATTACTTTAGCTTCTGTAATTCAAAAAGAAGCTGCAAATGAAAAAGAGATGCCAATAGTTTCAAGTGTTATTCATAATAGATTAAAAAAAGGTATGAAATTACAAATGGATGGAACATTAAACTATGGAAAATATTCTCATATAAAAATAACAGCTCAAAGGATTAGAGAAGATAATACTTCTTATAATACTTATAAAACTAATGGTTTACCAGACAATCCAGTTTGTGCTGTTAATATTGCTGCTATTAAAGCAGCAATTTTTCCAGCTAAAACAGATTACTTATATTTTGTAAAAAATGAAAAAACAGGGTTACACACTTTTTCAAAAACATATAAAGAACATATTACAAATATCAACATAAATAGAATTATTAAAAAAAATTTAAATAATAAAACAAAAGAAAAAACAGAAGAAATTAAAAAGAAAAGTGAGAGTAAAAATAGCTTAACAAGCCCAAAAAATGAAGCTTCTGTCTTTCCTGATGAAAATAAAAAAACAAATTCTTCTTCTATTAAATCTCTTTGGGAAAATGTTAAATAATTTTTGTGAAATTATGAAACAAAACTGTTATTCTCTTAAAATAGCAATCCATTTTTAAAAGCTATCAAATAAACAAATGTTATTATTATTTACATTTGAATTTGGTTAATTTAACCCAAATAAATTGAACTAAAACTTGAGGAAGAAACATGACACAACAAAAATCACAGATAATCTATACAAAAGTTGATGAAGCGCCAGCATTGGCTACATATTCTTTTTTACCTATAATTAAAGCTTTTACAAAAAGCTCTAATATTGAAATGGTTTCAAAAGATATTTCATTAGCAGGTAGAATTATCGCAAATTTCCCTGAAAACTTAACAGATGAGCAAAAAATTGAAGACCATTTAGCTCTATTAGGGGAATTAACACAAGATCCAAATGCAAATATTATTAAATTACCAAATATTTCTGCATCAATTCCACAATTAAAAGCTGCAATTGCTGAGTTACAATCAAAAGGTTACAACGTACCAAATTATGACGAATCAGAAGAAATTACTGCAAGATATGCAAAAATCTTAGGTAGTGCAGTTAATCCAGTATTAAGAGAAGGAAACTCAGATAGAAGAGCTCCAGGAGCTGTTAAAAACTATGCAAAAAACAATCCTCATAGAATGGGTGAATGGAAAAAAGATTCAAAGACTGATGTAGCACATATGAATGCAAATGATTTTTATGGTTCTGAAGTTTCAACAACATTAGAAAATGAAGATAACTTTAAAATTACTTTTGTAGATAATGCAGGAAATGAAACTGTATTAAAAGCTTCTTTACCATTAGAAAAAGGTGAAGTAGTAGATGCAACAACTATGTCAGCTAAAGCTTTACAAGAGTTCTATCAAGCATCTATTGATGAAGCTAAAGAAAAAGATGTATTATTATCTTTACACTTAAAAGCTACAATGATGAAAGTTTCAGATCCAATTATGTTTGGATTTGCAGTAAAAGTATTTTTTAAAGAACTAATTGAAAAACACGGAGCATTATTTGATGAGTTAGGAATTAACTTTAATAATGGTTTAGGTGATTTATATGCTAACTTAGACAAAGTAGATGCTGCTAAAAAAGCTGAAATTGAAGCTGATATTGCTGCTATTTATGAAAAACAACCAAGATTAGCTATGGTAAACTCTGCAAAAGGAATTACTAACTTACATGTTCCTTCAGATGTAATTATTGATGCTTCTATGCCAGCTATGATTAAAGGTGGTGGTAAAATGTGGAATGCTAATGATAAAGAAGAAGATACATTAGCAATGATTCCAGATAGATGTTATGCAACAACTTACCAAGCAGTTATTGATGATTGTAAAGAAAATGGTGCATTAGATCCAAGAACTATGGGAAGCGTACCAAATGTTGGATTAATGGCTAAAAAAGCTGAAGAGTATGGAAGCCATGATAAAACTTTCCAAGCAAAAGCTGATGGACAAATTAAAGTTACTAATAAAGCTGGAGAAGTTGTATTTAGCTTTGATGTTGAAAATGGTGATATTTTCAGAATGTGCCAAACTAAAGATGAACCAATTAAAGATTGGGTTAAATTAGCAGTAAATAGAGCAAGATTATCAAATACTCCTGCAATTTTCTGGTTAGATGAAAATAGAGGTCATGATGCAGAACTTATTAAAAAAGTAAAAGAATACTTAAAAGAGTATGATTTAACAGGACTTGATATTTCTATTATGTCTCCACTTGATGCTACTAAAAAATCTTTAGAAAGAATGAGAAAAAGTTTAGATACTATTTCTGTAACAGGAAATGTATTAAGAGATTATAATACTGACTTATTTCCTATTTTAGAGCTTGGAACATCAGCAAAAATGTTATCAATCGTTCCATTAATGAATGGTGGAGGATTATTTGAAACTGGTGCAGGAGGTTCTGCTCCTAAACACGTACAACAATTTGTTGAAGAGTCTTATTTAAGATGGGATTCATTAGGTGAATTTATGGCTTTAGCTGCTTCTTTCGAACACTTAGCAAACACTCAAAATAATGAAAAAGCTAGAGTTTTAGCTACAACTTTAGATAAAGCTACTGGAACATTCTTAGAAAATGACAAATCACCAGCTAGAAAATTAGGTTCAATAGATAATAGAGGAAGTCACTTCTATTTAACTTTATATTGGGCAGAAGAATTAGCTGCACAAAATGATGATGCACAATTAAAAGCACAATTTGAGCCAGTTGCAAAAGCTTTAGCACAAAATGAAGAAAAAATAGTTGCTGAGTTAGTGGCTGGACATGGTAAAGCTTCTGATATTGGTGGATACTATTTACCAGATGATGAAAAAGCAAGTATTGCTTTAAGACCATCTGCTACATTTAACTCAATTATTGATTCTATATAATTTTTCAATAATTACTAACTTTTAAAGGGGAAAAAGTTTTTTACTTTTTCCCCTTTTTTCTTTACATTACTTCAAGAACTAAAGTGCTATAATTGCCCAAACTTAATATAAGTAAATCAAATATTACAACTACAAAGGAATAAAATGAAAAAGACTTTTGAAGTACATAATGTAAAATGTGGTGGTTGTGCAAATACTTTAATAAATTCATTAAAAGAAGAGTTTGGAGAAATTGAAGTTAATTTAGATGTTCATCCAAGACAAATTACTCTTGATATACAAGAGACAAAAGAAGAAGATCTTAAAATTAAACTTAGAAGTTTAGGTTATCCTTTAACAAGTGATGAATTAAGTGGTTTTGAAAAGGCTACAACAACAGCAAAAAGTTTTGTGTCTTGTGCTATAGGAAAATTTAACGTAGCAACAAATAAGAAATAAAAAAGTAGCAATTTAAAATTGCTACTTCTAAATTATTTTAAATAAGCTGCAAGTGGAGCTAAAGCTTGTTTTTTCTCTTCTTCACTCATAGTACCATCTAAAGCACCCTCTTTTACATTTCCTTTTGCAACTTCAAGAATACTACCATCTTCATTTACTAAATAAGCTATATATGAAGTTTTTGCATTATCTGTAACTGCTAATGCATTTACCATATTTCCTTCAAAATCATAAATCATTGGAATATTAGTTTCAGCATTTAATTCTTCAAGTTTTGAAGGAATAAACATCTTTTTTACAAACCAAGGAGCACTTGAAATATTTGCTACCATAACATAAGCTATATCCATTTCATAAAATTTTGGTAAATCTTTTACAACAGCTAATGAATCATGATTTCCCACAACTATTAAAGTCTTAGCTTTCTCTTCAAAAAGTTCATCTCTTGCAATTTTTGTATCTTTACCTACTAGTTCAAACTCTTGTGGTAAATTTTCAACTTTTAAAGAAGAACTATTCACAACTACTTGTTTATCAGAAGCTGGTTTTTCAGCCGTTGCATAAACAATAATTCCAAAAGCTATAATCCCTAAAACAATTAGTTTTAATATATTTTTCATCATTACATCCTAAATATTTTTGAAAATTCTAGCTTATTTTTATTAACCATTATTTAACTTATATTTTTTAACCCATCTTTTAAACAATCTATTAGAAATAATATTTTCATCTAACTTTTTATTATTAATTATACTTTCCACTAATTCATTGGCTAAATAAGGAGATAATACAAATCCTCGTCCCCCAACTCCATTTAAAATATATAAATTTTCTAGCATTAATAATTTATCATCAGTAATAAAACTTCCATTTACTAAGTGGGGATATTTTTCAATTGTTGCTTTTGAATCTACTAATTTTCCTACCATTGGAAAATAATCAACACTACAAGCCCTAGCTCCTATTTTTATATCTACAACTTCTACATCATTTAATTTAATAATATCATTTCCTAAATTTATTAGTTTTTGAGAATCTTTTGAAGTAATATCATTGGTATAACATTTAGCACAACTATTTATATTTACACTATCTATACAATAATCACAAATTTCTTTATCACAGTTAAATCTATGATGGGTAGCCCCAAGAGAAAGTAAATACTTTCCATCATCAAAAGTTTTTGTAACTAAAGATACAGAACACTCTTTATGATAATTTATATTATTAAAAGTTGAAGTTTTTATATCTATTTTTTGTCCCCAAACAGCTCTAATATTAAAATACTTTTCTTCTATAAGTTTTGTATTTGCTCCTGTTGTAAGAATTAGATTTTTTGCTTTAATTTCATTATTGATAATCCAACTTTTTTTTGCATCTTGTTGTAAATCTTCAACTTTATAATTCATAAGTTTTTCGCACTCTTTAGTAAGCAATTTACAAACTAAATTTGGAGTAATTTGAGAACCAATTTTAAAAAAATATCCTTCATTTAACTCTTCATATTCAAAATCAATATAAGGTTTATAGCTTTCAAATTTTTCTTTATCTTCTTCATTTTTAGGGATTCTACAAACTCCACAATTATTTAAAACATCTTCTTCTAAATTTTTATAAAATTGTGTTGAAAAGTTTAAAGAAGTAGTTACTAAATCTTTAAACTCATTTGGTTTTCCAAGAAGTGGAGATAAAAAAGCTCCTGCTGCACCACTTGCACCTAAACAAGACTTTTTATTTTTATCAAGTAATAGTATAGATTTTGAATATTGCTTAAGAAAATAAGCGACACAACATCCAGCAATACCTGCACCAACTATCACATAATCATACTCTTTATACATTTTTTTCAATCTCCTCTAAGAGTTGATAATTTGGTCGCCAATAACCTCTTCCACCTCTTAAACTTACACATTTATACTCTTTAAATTTATTTTTATAATAATTTAATCTTTCTTTAGTAGTTTTTCCTGTATCACAATAAAATACAAAAACTGTTCCCTTAGGCATGGTATTCATTTCAAAAGGATTATAAGTAATAGTTTCAATATTACAAAGAGGTTTTAAGATAGTATCAATTAAAATAACTTTTATACCTTGTTTTTCTAATATTTTTGTATATTTATATAACTCTTCTTGTGTCCATTCCTCTTTTTCAAACATTTTCATACCTATTTAACTATTTTTTGGATAAAATTTATTATCTAAGATAGAATAATTACAAAATAAGGCTTAAAAATATGAATATATTAATTGCAGATGATTCAAAAATGGCAAGAAAAATAGTAATTAAGACTTTAAATGATTTATTAGTAGATAAAAAATTTGATATTTATGAAGCTTGTAATGGAGAAGAAGCATTACAAATATATATAAATAATAATATAAACATAGTATTTTTAGACTTAACTATGCCCGTAATGGATGGATTTGAAGCATTAAAAAGAATAAAAGAATATGATAAAAGTGCTAAAATTGTAGTGGTGTCTGCTGATATTCAAAAAGTTTCAATGGATAAGGTTAGAGAACTTGGAGCAATCGATTTTATCAAAAAACCTATTAATTGTGATAAAGTAAAACTTATATTAAATAAGATATTTAACTAAGTAGTTAGAAAATGAATATAAAAGAAATTTTAAATGAAGATGAAAAAGACTGTTTACAAGAACTAATGAATATAGCATATGGTTCTGCAACAGCGGCTATTACAGAAATTCTTGATGCTTTTGCAACTTTAAGTATTCCTAAAATAGAGATAATAAAAACAAAAGAATTAAAAGATTATTTAAGTAAAGAAGTGTGTTTGGATTCTGCTCATTTTGTTTGTATGCAACAAATAAATGGTGTAATTGCAGGAGAAAACCTTTTTGTTATTGATAAAGAATCAGCTTATAATATAGCTTTAAAATTTGGTTTAGAAGAAGATGAAATTACAAATAATGAATTAAGTGATATTATACTTGAAATTACAAATATCCTATCTTCATCTACTATTAGTAAACTTGCTGAAGATATGCACGTATCAGTATCTTTTTCTCCACCAGATGTAAAAATTCTTGATACAATTTCAAAACTAGATAATCAATTTATTGAAAAATATCAAAATGTAATTATTATCTCTACAAGATTAAAGTTTGAAGATTTAGATATTGATGGGGAATTACTTATATTAACTACTGATAAATCAATAGATTATATAAAAAAAATAATAAATAAAATACTAGAAGAGTTATAAGATGGCTTTTAAAAAATTTGATTTTATTTGTAATACTGTTGATAACGGGGTAATTATACTAGATAAAGAACTTAATGTTTACTTTTGGAATAACTGGCTAGAGTCAAGAACAAATATAAAAGCAGATGAAATTATAAAAAACAATCTAATAGACTTTTTTCCAGAAATAAATAAAAAAACTTTACAAAGAAAAATCAAAGCTTCATTAGCCTTAAATTCTTCTACTTTTTATCATACAGGGATAAATAAATATTTACTTACTATTGAGCTTAGTAAAGTTACAAATAAAGTATTTGACAATATGCAACAAGGTGTTACAATTACTCCTTATGATAAAGAAAAAGGTTTAGTTGTTTTATATATCTATGATAATACTTTATTATGTGAAATAAACTATGAATTAGAAAAAACAAAAAACCATTTAGAAGACTCTTTGGAAGAGATAAATCTTATTTTAAATGCAACTCTTGAAGCTATTTTTTTATTTGAAAATGATAAATGTGTAAATGCTAATAAAATCGCTTTAGACCTTTTTAATTATAGTTCAAAAGAGGAAATTATAAATAAAGAAATAAGTGAATTTATAAATAAAGATTCACTAAAAAATCTAAAATATTTAGATGATAAAGCTATTGAAACTATTATGTCAACAAAAGAAAAAAATAAATTTCCTGCATTAATTAAAATAAAAGATACAAAACTAAAAAATAAACACTTTAAAATCCTAACAGTTGTAAATTTAACAGAATTAAAAGAAAAAGATAAACTTCTTTTAGAACAAACAAAAATGGCTGCATTAGGAGAAATGATAGGAAATATTGCCCATCAATGGAGACAACCTTTAAGCACAATTAGTACAGCAGCTAGTGGTATAAAAATGCATAAAGAATTAGATATTTTAACAGATAATATTTTTGATGAATCTATTGAAGCAATTATTAGAAATTCAAAACATTTATCTCAAACAATTGATGATTTTAGAGACTTTTTAAGAGGTGATAAAAAGAAAGTTAAATTTGATATAAAAGAAAATTTACTTAAAAATATTCTAATTTTAGAAGGAATGTTAAAAAATCAATCAATTGAATTAATAATTACTTGTAATGAAAGTATTGTTATAAAAAGTTTTCCAAATGAACTAACACAAGCTTTTTTAAATATTATAAATAACTCAAAAGATGCTTTTTTAGACAAAGAAATAGATATAAATGAAAGATTTATTTTTATTGATATATATGTAAAAAGAAACAAAGTAATTATCGAAGTAAAAGATAATGCAGATGGTATTAAAGAAGATATAATTGATAAAATTTTTGAGCCTTATTTTACTACAAAACATAAAGATGTTGGTACTGGACTTGGACTTTATATGACACATCAATTAATTGAAATAAGCATGCATGGTAAAATCTATGCAAAAAACATTGAATATAACTATAAAAATAAAACTTATAAAGGTGCAAACTTTATAATTGAGCTTCCTCTTTAAGCATACTGTAGTCAATCATGCTAAAACCTTTCTTTAAACTTGATTGACTTTGACTCAACTTTATGATATAATAATATCAAAATACAAACAATTATATTGGAGAATTTATGGCAAAAAGTTTATATGAAACACTTGAGGTTTCAGATAAAGCAACAATGGATGAAATTAAAAAAGCATATAGAAAACTAGCAAGAAAATACCATCCAGATGTTAATAAAGATCCTCAAGCAGAAGAGAAATTTAAAGAAATAAATGCAGCTTATGAAGTATTAAGCGACCCTAAGAAAAAACAACAATATGATCAATATGGAGATTCAATGTTTGGAGGGCAAAATTTCCATGATTTTGCAAGAGGTCAAGCAGGCTCTGGAATTGATTTAGATGAAATATTAAGACAAATGTTTGGTCAAAGTGGAGGTTTTGCTGGAGGTTTTTCTAGTGCCTTTGGTCAAAATGGTTTTGGAAGTAGCGGTTTTGGTGGATATGAAGAACCCGACCTGGATATGAATGCACAAATTACTATTGCGTTTGATGTATCTATTTTAGGAGGGAAACAACATATATCTATTAATAATGAGTCTTTTGATATTAAAATTCCAGAAGGAATTAAAGATGGACAAAAAATTAGAGCAAAAGGTAAAGGAAAAGCTTTAGGTTCTAAAAGAGGTGATTTGATTATTAAAGTAAATGTTGCTTCTAGTCCTGAATATGAAAGAGAAGATGATACTTTAATCAAAACTTTTGATATTTCACTAAGAACTGCTTTATTTGGTGGAAAAGTTGAAATAAAAACTATTCATAAAACAATAACTTTAAAAGTTCCACAAAATACTAAACAAAATCAAAAGTTTAGAGTTAAAGAGCTTGGAGTTTTAAATAGAAGCACAAATATAAAAGGTGATCTTTATCTAAAAGCAAATATTGTATTACCTAAAATAGAAGAGTTAGATGAAGATTTAGTTGAGATGTTACAAGAAAAACTACCAAAGGATTAATATGAAAAATAATGCTTATAATGAGCCTGTTTATCTAATCTCAGCTGTAGCACAAATACTTAATATACATCCACAAACATTAAGACAATATGAAAGGGAGGGTTTAATTAAACCTTCTCGTACAAATGGTAAAATAAGATTATATTCACAAAAAGATATAGACCATATAAAATATGTATTAACCCTAACAAGAGAATTAGGAATAAATCTTGCAGGAGTTGATTTAATTTTAAGGCTTAATAATAAAATAGAAAAACTAGAAGAAGATATTGATAAGTATAAAAAAAGATTAAGAGAAGCTAATAGATTTGGGGTAGTTCCTGATTCAAAAGCCTTAGTAATTAAAAAAAGCTCTTATGATATTGTAATATTTGAAGAGTAAAACTACTCTTCATCTATTTTATAAGTGATATTGAACTACGTAGTCTCTCATTAAAGGTGGAATATCTAAATAGTTTTCATCATTTACTGATAAATTAACTTTAGTTGTCTCAGGTTTATTATCTTCTAAATCATCATTCATATCATTTTTAGACTCAAATCCTGTTGCTACAATAGTAATTTTAACTTCATCTTTTTCTAAAGTACTATCTGATGTTGTACCAAAAATAATCTCTGCATTTGAGTCAATATTATCATGAATTGAACCCATAACATTATTAATAGCAAATAGTGAAACTTGAGGGTGAATATTAAAGTGAATTAAAATACCCTTTGCCCCACTTAAGGATACTTTATCTAAAAGTGGTGAATCAATAGCATCTTCTAAAGCTCTTTGAGCAGCATCTTCACCCTTAGCTTTACCAATCCCCATCAATGCCATACCTTTATGCTGCATAATTGTTTTAACATCAGCAAAGTCAGTATTTATATCTGAATTTCCAGGATTTAAGATAACTTCACTCATTCCATTAACTGCTTGATATAAAATATTGTCAATTATTTTAAAGGCATCTTTCATACCTACATTTTCATCAATAATATCCAATAATCTATCATTAGGAACAACAATTATAGAATCACTTACTTTTTTAAGTTCTTCAAGACCAAGATTTGCCAACCCTGCTCTTTTTTTACCTTCCCAAGTAAAAGGTTTTGTTACAACAGAAACTGTTAAGGCCCCTACTTCTTTTGCAGCTTTTGCAATAATTGCAGCAGCTCCTGTTCCTGTACCTCCACCAAGTCCAGCAGCAATAAATATAATATCCGTACCTTTTAGGGCATTTTTTATATCTTCATAACTTTCAACTGCTGAATCTCTACCAACTTCAGGTTTCATTCCAGCACCTAATCCTTTAGTTAGTTTTACACCAAGTTGGATTTTTTTAGGTGCTTTTGAAATATTTAAAACTTGCAAATCTGTATTTGCAGCAATTAAATCAATTTTGTGAGTTCCTTCTTGTATCATGTGGTTTATCATATTACAACCACCTCCACCAACTCCAATTACTGAAATTTTTGCTATATTATCTCCAATTGTTTGATTAGGCATTTCCACTGTAATATCATCCACATTAAATAAACTATCCATTAAAACCACTCCGAAACTTTGCTCCAGAATCTAGACATACCTTTACCTTTATCTTTTTTAGATAATGTTGGTAATTTTGTAGTATCTTCTTTTTCTAAAGTATTAGTTGTTTTCTCTTTTACTTTTTCATCTTTAACAATAATCTTTTCTTCTTTTACTATAGATGTAACAATAGGTTCTTCTTTTTTAATAGCTTTTTTAATTAAATTCTTATTTGAATCTAACTCATAAGTTCTATTATCATTTAAAGAATAAAATAGCAAACCAACAATAGTTGACATTGTTGGATCATCAAAATTCATATATCCATTTTTTATATTAATAGGATTTGAAATTTTAACAGGAGTATTTTCAAAAACTTTCATTGCTAGTTCTTTAATACCTGATAGCTGACTCATTCCACCAGTTATTACAATTCCAGCACCAATATTCTCTTGTATTCCACTTTGTTTTAGCTTATTTCTAATAAGGACAAGTATCTCTTCAACTCTTGCATGAATAATTGTTTGAATATGCTCTAAAGAGACTTCCGAAGTATTTTGTTCATCACCAATTCTTGGAATTTTAACTTTTTTTATAGCTAAATCATCATTTTCATTTATTTTTAAAAGATTTCCATATTTTACTTTAAGCATCTCTGCAGCATTAGGAGGAGTATGTAACATTACAGATAAATCATTTGTAATGTGATTAGAACCAACAGGGATGAAACCATTAAAAATAATGGCACTTCCCTTATAAGAGACAAACTCCGTAGTAGTTCCTCCTATATTTATAACTGTAGAACCAAATTTATTTTGTTGCTCATCAAGTAAAGAAATAGCACTTGCATATCCATCTAATACAAAATTAGTAAGTTCAATCCCAGCTGATTTTAAAGCAGATTTTATATTAGTTAAAGCAGTTCTTTTTGCAGTAACAATATAAACTGATACTTCAAGTCTTGAACCATTCATATTTAAAGGGTTTTCAACATCTTTTGAATCATCTACTTTAAAGAAAATAGGAAGTACATGAACCACTTCATATTCTGGAATAATAGTTGCATTATATAAAGCCATTTGCATAACTTGATTTATTTCAGTTTCAGTAATAAGTCCATTTGGAACATTAACTGAACCTAAACTTCTTAATCCTTTTGTATATGCTCCTGAGATTGATACAACTGAAGAATCAATTACTTCTGCTGTACTTCCTCTTGCTATATTAACTGCATTTTTAATAGCTTTTGAAGCCACTTCAATATTAGTAATTGACCCTTTATTTATACCTTCACTTTTACTTGTTCCTGTACCTAATATATTAATCTTACCATCTAAATTATTCTTAGCAATTACTGCAGTTATACTTGAAGAACCAATATCAATAGCTAAAAGAGTCTTACTGCTCAATGATTATTCCTTTGTACCTAATGAAGATTGAATTTCATATCTATCTTCTAAACTTTTTATTAGATTTGTCATCAACTCTGTATTTTGTAGATTTTCAAGTGTTCTTCTTACACTTTCATCTCTTTTTGAATCATATGCTGAAAATCTTGAATCATTAATTTTATAAAGTACCACTTTATTTCCTAAATTAATCTCTCCAAGTTTATTATTTACACTAAATAATTGGTTAAAGAATTGTGCTGCTTCCATTTGGTTTAAACCTTCTATATTAGAAACAGAACTTCTGTTTACCCAACCTATATTCTTACCTTTAAAATTAGCTAACTCTTTCTTAGATAGTGCTTTTAATTTTAAAGATTTTGCATTATTTATAAAATCTTTTGTTACATTTTCTTTTGCTTGTTCAAAACTTAACTCTTTTGGAGGAAGTTTCTTATTAAGCTTAACAATAACATACTCATTTTTAATTAAAAACGGTTTAAATAAAGTTCCTTCTTTTGAACTAATTATATCATTATTATTTTCACCAAAAGATAAGTCAGTTTGGAAAATAATAGAGTTTTTAGAAAATTTCTTTTCATCTTTTTTATATTTAATATATTCTTTTAATGCAATTTTTTTTGTTTCTTGTAAATCTAAAGCTAATTTAACATCATCTAAAGCTTCTTCAAAAGTTTTGATTGTATCATCAGTATTTCTATAATCACTTTTAAATTTTTCATAATAATCTTTTAATTCTTCTTGTGAGTATTCACCTTTTTTTAAAGCAATAACTTCATAATCAATATCATAAGAGTTTTCTGACATATAATTCAATTTATTTTCTGACCAATATTTTTTAATTTCTTCTAAAGAGTTTGATACTTCAATATTATTAATATCTAAAACTTTTACATCAATATTATCTTCTAAAAATAGTAATTCATTTAAAGCTTTTACTTCATTTTCATTTGCTTTTAATTGAAATAATTCTTCAACTTTTTGTAATAAAATATTTCTTTTTAAAGAGTTTTCAAATTCACTTACTGTTGTACCATTTCTATTTAAAACTTTTATATAAGTATCTTTATCAAATTTTCCATCTTTAATAAAAGCTTCATATTTAACTAATTCTTTTGCAATATCTTCATTAGTTACACTTAAGCCTAATTCATCACCATAAGATAAAATAAGATTTTTTTCAATAGCCATTTTATAAGCTACATCTTTTAGTTTTAACTTATCAGCCATTTCTTGATTAAACTCTTTTCCAAAGATTTGTGCGTATTGTTCATAAAGAGTTGAATATTCTCTTTGATATTCATCAATTGTAATAGTTCTGTCTCCAACAACTGCTACTGCTCCACCTGACTTACCAAAGTCATAGCTTCCCCAACCAACAAATCCTGCACCAACAAATGCTATTGTACTAATCCAAATAGTACTAACTAGCCATTTTTTGTGTCTTTGCATCCAAGTTAACATATAATATATTCCTCTAAATTTTTTATAAATATATTACATAAAAGTTGCTTTTAGTTATGTTAAATGCTAATTTGCATTAAATCATTTATAACAGATTCTCGTTTAGTTGTCTCTATTCTTTTACATGCACTTTTAAAAGCATCATCTTCACCTACAATATAACACATTTTTTTTGCTCTTGTAATTGCTGTATATAAAAGTTTAGTATTATGCATAATATAGTGAGAAAAACTCATAGGAATTAAAGCATTTTCATATTCCATTCCTTGAGTTTTATGTATTGTTAAACAATAAGCTAATGATAAAAGAGAGTTTAATTCATCAAAATCATAAAAAACAACCATATCATCATTTGGATATAAAACAATACACTTTTTTTCTTCAAAATCAAGTTTTATAATAAGTCCTAATTGACCATTAAAAACCCTTCTTTCAATAAAATCAATAGAGTTTGATTTATACATACTCATTGTTTGACATTTCATATTTTCATTTTTAATATGAATTACCTTATCACTTAATTTATATTCATAAAGTTTTGCTTTATAAGATTGTTCTCTTGAACTATTAAATAATCTTTGAAGCTGAATATTTAGATTTTCTACTCCTAAAAGCCCACCTTTCATAGGAGTAATAACTTGAAATAAAATCAAGGCTTTTGAAATATCTTTTTGTTTTATTAA
Source organism: Malaciobacter mytili LMG 24559 (assembly GCF_003346775.1). Classification (NCBI taxonomy): domain Bacteria; kingdom Pseudomonadati; phylum Campylobacterota; class Epsilonproteobacteria; order Campylobacterales; family Arcobacteraceae; genus Malaciobacter; species Malaciobacter mytili. The sequence continues at coordinate 1,744,011 of NZ_CP031219.1, forward strand.
AGTATAAAAAGAAGCAATAAAAGAAGCTGAAATATTTAAAATATTATGCAAAATCATATCAGAATTTTCTAATCTTAAAGAGGCAAAATCATTTGAAGAAACTGAGTTTTTTAAAGCATAATAATTATTTATAGAAACATCTATAAATTTAAAATCCTCATAATCTTCTTTATATTCAGGTACTTCTCCTTGCCTAATATCATTTGCAATAACAGCAATTGCTTGATTTTCATTTTGTCTATAAATTTTTGTAAGTTTACAAATAGAAGCTAACTCGTATTTAATAGCATCAGAAAGTATATTCCCTGCTCCAATTGCAGGTAATTGCCCATCATCACCAACTATTATAAAAATCGTATCATCACTAATTTTTGAAATTATTTGATAAAAAGTTACAGAGTTTACCATAGAAGCTTCATCTAAAAGTATAACTTTATAAGGGAAAAAATCTTTCTCTTTATGTTTTACTAATAAAGATTGAATTGTTGAACTTGTATAGCCTGTTGTATCTGATATTCTTTGGCTTGCAATTCCACTTAATGCAATAGTAATAATATCGTCAAAACCAACTATTTCTTCAAGAAGCTCTAAAATTGCCCTACTTGAAGTTGATTTTCCAGTACCTGCATATCCTATTAAAAAAAGTGTATTTTGTCCATCATTTATAAGTTCAACTGCTTTTTTTTGCTCTTGACTTAATTTAAAGCCTAAAGTCTGTTCTTTTCTTAAAAGATATTCATCTAAATTTGCAACAATTTTCCTAAAAAGTCTTTCATCTTTTCTTCTTTTAAAAAACTCTAAAATTCTCTTTTCAGCATAATAAAGCATTGAAGGAGCAATTCTATTTTCACTTGTTACAAAAAGTTCTTCTTTTGCTAACATTTGAACAATACAATCTTCATATAAAAGTTCTTGATTATTAAATCTTAAAGCTTCATCTAAAAGCCTGTATAAATGGTACTTATCAATAGATGAATTTCCATTGTTATCACAAAATTCTCTTAAAGTATAATTTAAACAAGCCATTATTCTAAACTCTGATTTTTCATCAATTCCTAATGATTTTGCTATTTCATCTGCTTTTTTAAATCCAATTCCTTTTATATTTATTAAAATATATGGATTTTCTTTTATTTTTTCTATTAGGTTTTCTACTTCAGAAAAGTTAGAATAAATCTTAGTAATTAAAGTAGAAGTAACTCCATATTTAGATAAAAAACTTCCTAATTCTCTTAAATGTTGAAATTTCTGCCAAGAAGCTACAATAGTATTTAGTTTTTTCTCTTTTATCCCCTTAAACTCAAGTAGTTTTTCAGGAGTTTCATTTAAGATTTTTATTAACTCTTCTTCTTCATATTTATCAAGTAACTCTTTTGCAAATTTTTGACCAATACCTTTTACAATTTTAGTAAGAAAGAAAAAAAGTTCTGCTTCTTTTATCTCTAAAGTATCAAAAACAAACTGTATTCCATACTTTTTATGAGTTACCCAATTACCAGTCATAACTATCTCTTCACCAACAATTTTTTCTATATCAGTATCAAAATAAACGCCACAAACTCTTTGATTATTTTCTAAAACTGCTGTGATAAATTTTGTTTCTTCATTTTTATAAAAAACTTTTTTTAATACTCCTGATAACTTAAACCTTTTTTCTTCTTCCATTAGTATCCATCATTATATTTATGTTTTTTATGCTTATCTTTTTTATAGTTTTTATTGTTTTTTTCTTTTTGTAGTAAATTTGCATCTTTAAGTAAAGTTGCTCTTTCATCTTCAAAAGAAGAAGAGTGTTCTTGAGTGTAATACATAGTTTTATTAATAAAATCTTTTAATTGAGTTAAATAGTTTGAGTGAAGTTCAACAGCACTTACCCTATTCATATCTTCATAATTTTTTTTAGTTCTTTGTATAAATAACTGCTTATCAAAATTTTCTAATTTTAATAAAGAAAGAGTTCTATTAAAAAATTTTTCTAAAACTCTTATATATCTTATTCGTTGTTGTTTTTCATGCATTATGCTAATAACTTTACAATTTTTTCTTTTGGTCTTGCAATAACAGCACTTCCATTTTTTATTACAATTGGTCTTTCAATTAATTTTGGATATTGTGCCATTGCTTTAATAAGTTCAGTTTCACTTGCATCTTTTAAATTTAGTTCTTTGAAAAGCTCTTCTTTGCTTCTAACTAAATCTTTTGCTGATATTCCTAACATAAGTAAAATCTCTTTTATCTCTTTTTCATTTGGTTGAGACTCAAGATATTTTACAATTTTAATATCTAACTTTCTCTCTTCTAAAAAACTTAAAGCATCTCTTGATTTTGAACATCTTGGATTGTGCCAAATTGTCACATCTTGCATATAAATCCTTTGTTAAATTTTAAAAGATTATACCAAAAAAAATTTTATACAATATAAATTATTTCATTTTGAAATATTTTAAAAGTTTGGAAGAAGGTCATTTAAGCCTTCTAAACCCAGCTCTTTTAAGTCTAAATGTATTTGTCCCATTTTCTTTGTCCTATTATTTGTAATAATTGGAGCAAAAGTATTTAAACTATTTTCACTAGTAGCAGATTGTAAGACAAAAACATAGTATATTGAGATTTCTTCTATATTTTGTATATCAAGCTTAGTTTTAAACTCTTGAGGTAATTCAAAATTTAAAGCTTTTAAAGCTCCAAAACTCATTAGTCTAATAGTACTATTTGTCTCAACTCCTTTTATTATTGAAAAAAAATCATCCATTTTTTCAAAAATAAAACTCTTTTCCTCTTCAAATCCATCAATAGTAACTACAACTTCATATTCCATAAGTTTTGCCTTTTTATAAAGTTAAAGCATTTTACAAAAACAAATTGTATAAGTCAATTTGATAAAAGAAGATAATTTTATGATATACTTAATTTTATGTTAATAGGAAATAGTAATACACTTTTAAATATACTTTTACCAAACCAAGATAATAAAGTGCTAAAAGAGGTACTTAAAGAAGCAGATAATAAAGAATTAACTAATATGCTTAAAAATAATACTTCTATGAAAGAGGTATTAAAAAATCTTTTTGAAGATATTAAAAGTGGAAATAAAAGTAATGAAACTATTCAAAATATTTTAAAAAATTCTTCTATATTTAAGGATTTAGGCAGTTTTACAGCAACTTTAAAAACCTTAGTATCCCAATTACAAAATGATGAAAAACTTTCTAAATTTAAACCCTTATTAGAATCATTTTTAACTCAAATTGATAATTTAGATGAAAATACCTTAAAAGATTTAATAGGGAAATCAGGAGTATTTTTAGAATCAAAAATTCTAGAAAAAGCTACAAATTCAAACTTACCACCAAAAGTAAATGAATTATTAAATCAAATAAAAAATATACTTCAAAAGATAAATACTCCTGAAGCAAAACAGATTAATGAATTAATTGATAAATTAGTTTCAACGCCAAATCAAACACCAAATCAAATTCAAACAGATATAAAAAGTGTAATAAATCTTTTGCAAAATATCTCAAAAAATTTAACACAAGATAATACACAAAATTTAAATATTTTAACAAATCAACTAAAAAGTATTACACAAGAAGCTCAATTAGTTGAATCAAAACTTCAAAATACTTTTACAAATGATAGTATTAAAAACCTAGTAGAGCAAATAAAATCTCAATTATCTTTAAATAAAAATTTTGAAGCTACAAATTTACTAAGAACTATAAATACTTTACCAAACAATGATTTTAGCCAACTTGAAACAAAACAAGCTTTACAAAATATACTAATGAATTTAGATTTCCAAGCCCCAAGTATAAAAACACCAACAATTGAATTTTTAACTACAAAATTACAAGAGTTAATTCAAACTCCACAAAATTCAAATATAAATTTAAATGATGAGAAATCTCAAATTTTAAATCAAACAAAACAAATACTTTTTCAATTAAAAAGTGAAGTTTTATCAAATAAAGCAATAGAACCAAATAAGCTTTTATCTCAAATAGATAATCTTTTAAATATGAAAGATATGTTTTTAGAAGAAGCAAAACTTGAACCTAAAAATATTTTGCAACAATTTTTAAATAGTAATGAATTAAAAAATAGTTCTTCATTAAATTCAAATATTTCTAATTTAGTAAATCAATTAAAAAATCTAACAGATGAAATAGGTACTTTAGAAAATAAAATACAAAATAATCAGCCAATTTTAAATGAAAAACCTGCTTTATTAACTCAAATAAAAGAGAATTTAAATCTTTTAAAAAATGAACTTTTATTTACAAATACAATACAAACAAAAGTTTTAAATCAAGTAATTGACAAGCTGTTAAATATACAAAATCTTTTCGATAAAATAGAGCTTCCAACAGATTTTAAAATGTTGCAAGTTCAAAATAATAACATCTCCTCATTTCAAAGTAATTTTGCATCTAATATTAATAGTTTACTTTTAAATTTAAAGGAAAATATTACAAATATTTCTTCAAATCCTAATGCAACAAATCTTCAAAATGAGATTTTAAAAACAGTAGATAAAATAGAAGATATTATTAAACAAGGAGTTCTTACAACTACAAGTTTATCAAAACCTGATAACTCTATTTTACAAGAAGATATGAAAAGCGTACTTTTACAAATGCAAGATATGATTCCAGATAAAAATAGTGAAACTTCAAAAGCTGTGGATAAACTTCTATTTCAAGTGGATTATTATCAACTTCTTTCCCTAACTTCAAATTCAAATTATGTTTATCTTCCTTTTTTATGGGATATGCTAGAAGATGGTTCTATTTCAATGAAAAAAACAAATGAAAAGAAGTTTTACTGTGAGATAAATTTAACACTTAAAGATTATGGACAAACACAGTTACTTTTAGGACTATATGATAAAAATAAACTCGATTTAACAATCTTTGCCTCAAGAGACAGTTTTAAAAAATTAATAAGAGAAAATTTAACATCTTTAAAACAATCATTAAATGCTGCTGGGCTTATCCCTATGGATATAAAATTAATTGATTTAAAGAAAAATGAAGAAAAAAAACAAGAAGTTAAAAGTATCTATGAACAAAATAGTAATTTTGGCTTTGGGGTTGATATAAGGGCTTAAAATGGAAAAAAAATTTATTCAAAAAGCAGCAGCCTTAAAATATGATATACAAAATGACAATGCTCCAAAATTAGTTGCAAAAGGGGAAGCCCAAATTGCTAAAAATATAATAAAAATTGCACAAGATAATAATCTTCCTATTAAAAAAGATGAAGATTTAATTGAATTACTATCAAAACTAGATATTGATAAAGAGATTCCTGCTAGTATGTATAAAGCAGTTGCTGAAATTTTTAGCTTTATTTATAAACTAACAAATCAACCTAAAAAAGATTAGAGCTAGAACCTAAAATTAAGAGTTTTTATATTATAATCTTCGAACTTTTAAAGAAGAAAATGCCTAATGAAGAAAACCATATTTGATAATTTATTAACTGTTATTTTAGTATTTATTTTTCCTATTTTAATAAACTTTTTATCATCTATTTATTTTAATCCAGTATTTTTAATTGGTATTTTATTTTTAACTTTTATAAATATTTTGAAAAAAGAGTTTTATTACAGTGCCTTTTTTTTAGCACTAGGTATATTTTTTATAGAGTTAAATAATGGATTTAAACCTTTTAGTTTAATTCTTCTTAGCTTTTTTATTTATGCTTTTATTGTACCTTATATAAAAAGAGTTGTTTCATATAGTCAATTAAATGATTACTTATATATTTTGATTTTCTATTTTGGATTTACACTTTTATATATAGCAAATAATAGCTATTCCCATGAACTTCTTTTTACAATTTTTATAAATATTGTTATTGATTTTATTATTGTTGGACTTATGATATGAGAAGATTAAATTTTATACTTATTTTTATTGCTATTTTGATGATTGTTTTACTTGCAAGAATATACTTTTTAAGTATTAAATCAAATACTTATTATGAAGAATTATCAAAACAAAACTATATTAAAAGAGTTTATATTGCTCCATCAAGAGGGATTATTGAAGATAGAAATGGTATTCCTTTAGCTATTAATAATCTTGGATTTTCTATAACTATAAAACCTCATTTACGTTCTTATAAAAATAAAGATAAATTACTAGAAATTATAGATTTTATTACAAAACATTTTCCAGAATATGATAAAGATGAATTATTAAAAAAATATAAAAGATTAGATTCTGCATATAAGCATGATTATGTTCAATTAATAGATTATATAGCATATGATGATTTTTTCTCAAAATTTACACTATTTAATTCAATAGAAGATATAAAAGTAGAACCAGCTGTAAAAAGGTATTATCCATATCATAATATAGCTTCTCATGTTATTGGGTATGTGGGAAAATCTTCTAAAAAAGATATAGAAGAGAATGAACTTTCTAAATATAGTGGAATAGTTGGAAAAAATGGTTTAGAAAAATATTATAATAAAAAACTTCAAGGGGAGCTTGGATATAAAGATGTAAAAGTAAATGCTTTAAATAAAGAATTGGAAATTTTAGAAGAGAAAAAACCTAAAGAAGATAATACTTTAAAAACTACAATAGATATAGAACTTCAAAAATATATTCAAGATAATTTCAATCATAAAAGTGGTGCTGTAATTGTTATGAATGCCCAAAATGGTGAACTTTTAGCAGCGGCATCTTTTCCTGAATATGATAATAATATTTTTGTTGGAGGAATTACTCAAAAAGAGTGGGATGCTATGAGAAATAGCTTTGATCATCCATTTACAAATAAACTTGTAAATGGTTTATATCCTCCAGGTTCTGTTCATAAAATGGGTGTAGCTTTAGCTTTATTAGAAAATGGTATTCAACCTGATTATACAGTTTATTGTAATGGTGAACTTCAAATAGGAAATAGAAAATTTAGATGTTGGAAAACAACAGGACATGGAACTGTTAATTTTAGAAAAGCATTAAGAGAAAGTTGTGATGATTTCTTTTATAAAGCAAGCTTAAAAGTTGGTATAAGTAAAATTGCAAATACTTTAGAAAAATATGGATTTGGACAAGAAACGGGAGTTGATCAAATCAATGAATTTATAGGTGTAAATCCAAGTAAAGAGTGGAAAAAAGAAAGATATAACCAACCTTGGTATATAGGAGAGACAGTAATTACTTCTATTGGTCAAGGATATACTTTAGTAACTCCAATGCAAGTTGCTAGATATACTGCTTTTTTAGCAACAGGAAAACTTCCTAAACCACATTTTTATAAAGATAATTATGAAGAACCTGTTGAAATACCAACAAAACCAAGATATTTAAGAATTATAAGAAATGGTATGTATGATGTGGCAAATGAAGAATTGGGTACTGCTTCAAAACATATTAAATCAAAAATTAAAATTGCAGCAAAAACAGGAACTGCACAAGTTATTTCTATTCCTCAATCTGAAAAGAAAAGAATGAAAGAGAGTGAATTGGAATATTACCATAGATCTCATGCTTGGTTAAATACTTATGGTCCATTTGATGACCCACAGTATGTAGTTGTTGCTTTAGTTGAACATGGAGGACATGGAGGTTCAGCAGCAGGTCCTATGGTAACAAAAATCTATAATAAGTTACATGAGTTAGGTTATATTAAAAAATAAGCCTTTAATTGATTTTTAGTTATTATTTTACCATTAAAAAAAGGATATATTTTTGAAATTTTTTGCATATTTATTATTTTTTACTTCATTTTTATTTGCAGCTGATACACCACCTGTTGTAAATCTCTCTGTTGCAGCACTTGAAGAACCTGCACAGTTTGTAAGAACTATAAATATAGCAATTATTTTAGGATTATTAGTATTAGCTCCTACTTTACTTTTAATGGCTACAAGTTTTACAAGACTTTTAATTGTTTTTTCACTATTAAAACAAGCCTTAGGATTACAACAAACTCCTCCTTCTCAAGTAATTGTATCAATGGCTTTAATCCTAACTATTTTTATTATGGAACCCTATGCAAAAAAATCATGGAATGAAGCAATAGTTCCTTATATGGATGAAAAAATAGGATATGAAGAGGCTTTTGAAAAAGGAACTAAACCTTTTAAAGAGTTTATGATAAAAAATACAAGAGAATCTGATTTGGGATTATTTTATAGAATAAAAAAACAAGAAAATCCTAAAAATATTGATGATGTTCCATTAACACTTTTAATGCCTGCTTTTATTGTAAGTGAATTAAGAACTGCCTTTGAAATAGGTTTTTTAATATTTTTACCCTTTTTAGTTATTGATATTATTGTATCTTCTATTCTTATGAGTTTAGGTATGATGATGCTTCCACCTGTAATGATCTCCTTACCTATAAAACTAATCTTTTTTATTGTAATTGATGGTTGGTTTTTAATAATAGGAAATCTAGCCCAATCCTTTAAATAGTCTTTTAAGTATAAAAGTATAAATATAATTCTTATTTTTATATAATTTTGCTATTATTTTATAGCTAAACAATTAAAAAGGAATTAAAATGAAAAGAAGTATTTTAAAAATATTAAGTTCAAGTTTATTTGCTATTTTTATCCTTACAGGATGCGGAATAAATAAAGTATATAATGTACCCTCTAAAACTTTCAAAGAAAAACCAGAAAACCAAACTGTTTACAATGCTATTATTAAAGCAGGAGAGTATTTAGGTTGGAATATGAAACAAGTTGATAATAATACAATTATTGGAAATCTTGTAATTAGAGAACATATTGCAAAAATACAAATAACTTATGATAAAAACTCTTACAATATAAAGCTTTTAGAAGCACAGAATTTAAATTATGATAAAAGTAATAATACTATTCATAATAACTACAATGGTTGGATAAGAAACTTAGAAAACCAAATTGATTCTAAATTGATAGTTTTAAAAATGAATGAAAAATTAAAAATAGAAGAACAACTTGCCGCTAATTATAAAAAAGATCAAATGCCAGCAGGAAATAATAAATATAAACCAATTTATGATGTGGAAAATAAAAGCATAAATAAAAAATATGAAAATATTCAACAAATAAGCCAAAAAATACTTAATGTTGGAGATAAAACAAATTGGGTTATGTCTAAACAAAAAGAGGGATTTATTTTGGCAAAAGTTGTAAGAAGAGTTCATACTGCAATAGTTAGAATTGATTATACTTTAGACTCTTATAGTATTAAATATATTACAAGTACAAACTTAGGTGCAGATACACATTATAATATTCATAATAACTATAATATTTGGATAAAAGAGTTAGAAGAAGGAATAGATTTTACTTTAAATAACTAAAGCTAGAAGAGTTTTCTTCTAGCCTTATAAATCATATACCATAGCAATTTCATTACAAACAGGAAAATGCTTACATCTAATACAGTCTGCCCATATTTTATGTTCTGGAATATCTTCTTTATCTATAACTTTAAAACCTAAGCTTTCAAAGAAACCTTGTTCATAAGTTAGTGATAAGATTTGTTCCAATCCTAGTTTCTTACCTTCTTCAATACAGTGTTCTACTAATTGTTTACCAAGTTTTAAACCTCTATACTCTTTACCTACAATTAAACTTCTAACTTCTGATAATCTAATTGAATGTATATGCAAAGCTGTAAAACCTGCAATTTTTCCATCTACACTTACAACAGTGTATGACCTAATTGTATTGGCCATCTCATCTTCTGTTCTTAAAAGAATTTTTCCACTTTCAACTTCAGGTTTTACTAAAGCTTGCATTTGTTTAATATGCGATACATTTGGTTTAAAAAACTTGATTTCCAAATAGATGCTCCGTTATTGCATTTTGTAAAGAGTCCATACCTTTTTTCTTTAAATTTGAAATAAAAATACCATTAGGATACTCTCTTTTTAATTTTGCTAAATCATTTTGTTTTAATTTATCTGTTTTTGTAAAAGCGTGTATAATAATTTGGTCACCTCTTTTAATACTTGATAAAAATTCATCAACATTTTTATCAATATCTAAAGAAGGATGCCTAGAATCAATTAAATGAACAAATATTTGTAAACAAGGTCTTTGCTCTAAATAATTAGTTAAGTTTCTATTCCAATCTTTTTTTAAGCCTTTAGATACTTTTGCATATCCAAAACCTGGTAAATCAACAAACCTTGCAAATAAATAAGGCATTTCTTCATTTGAAGTTTTAAATTTAATATTAAAATAGTTTATTAACTGAGTTTTCCCAGGAGTAGAAGAAGATTTTGCCAAACCTTTTCTATTTGTTAAAGTATTTAATAATGAAGATTTACCAACATTACTTCTTCCTAAAAATGCAACTTCAGCCACATTGGGATCAGGAGAGTCAGCTATACTTTGAGCTGACTGCAAAAATGTTGCATCAACTATTTTCATTATTTATCAGCCTTTGCACTATCTTTATTATTATCTAAATTTATAATAAATCTAACGGGCTTATCTTCAGTTCCACTAACTTTTGCTTCACCTGTTGTTTGGTTTATAAAGATTTTATCTCCATAGATTTTTCTATCTTCTACTTTTTCTTTTATATATCCATTTCCAATAATCTCATATTCTTCTTTATTTGGATAATATATTACTTTATTACCTTTTCCTTCATACTCTTTATCTTTTGAAATAATATCAAAAGAGACATTTCCAATGGCTATATATTTTAAAGGTACTCTTTTTTCTGAATCTTTTGAAGACATATAGACTTCTAATCTATCCGCATCTAATTTATCTTTAGCTTTTCTAAGTTTAACATCTCCTGTAAAAATAGAAATTCCTTTTGCATCATTTGCTTCAAATTTTTTAGCATCTATAACTAATTTTTCTTGTGCAAAAAGCATTGAAGAAGCTACTAAACTTAATAAAAAATATTTCATATCTATCCTTAATTTTTTGTTATATCAATTTCAAAATGAGAGTTCTTTGATTTCATAATCTCATTATTCATATCTAAATATAAATTTGTTCCATTTAATTTATGATTATAATATGTACCACTAAAATATATTGTATTTCTTGCTATTTTTGTTTTATCATTATAAAAAAGTTCTTGAGTATTTAAAGTCATAAAATTATCTCTTCTAAATTTTACATTATTAATAAAAGTAAACTCTTCTTTTTGCTTTATAATAACATCTGCACTTACATAATCAGTTGCATTTTTTACTTTTTTATCATTTGCTTTTAGTATAAAATTACCTTCATACATAATATCTTTAGTTTCAAATCTTGAAGCTTTTTTTGAATTAACTATTTTTGTAACAGTCTGCTCATTTAAAGTATACATTGTAGAATTATTAAAACTTACAAGAGGTATTTCTTTTTTATTTTCTTTATCTTGTATATTAGCTATTGGTACAAAATATATTAATGTAGAGATTAATAAAATAGCATAAATAAAAGATTTTATAACCATGCTTTTAAAAACTCCTCTTCTAAATTATCTTTTTTTATAATATATTCTATCATTTCTCTTACTGCACCATTTCCACCACTATTTTTACAAACAACATCAACAAACTCTTTTAAATAATGAGTTCCATTTGAAGGAGTAAAAGATAAATTTACTTTTTTTAACATTTTATAATCATTTAAATCATCACCTATAGCTGCAACTTGATCCCAAGTTAAATTCTCTTTTTTTAAAATTTCTTCTAAAATCTCATCTTTATTATGTACTTTTTGATAAAGATGGTTTATTTGTAAATCTTGTGCTCTTTGTTCTACTATTTTAGATGTTCTTCCTGTAATAATTGCAGCTTTTTTACCAAGTTTTTTAGTCCAAGTTGCAATTGCAAGCCCATCAGATACATCAAAAGATTTTAACTCATCTCCACTATTAGTATAAGTTATTTTTCCATCAGTTAATGTACCATCAACATCTAAAACAAGTAGTTCTATCATAAAACACCTTTTGTACTAGGTATTCCTAATTTTTCATTTGGTATTAAAGCTCTTCTTAAAGCTACAGCAACTGATTTAAAAGCAGCTTCTAAGATATGATGTTTATTTTTTCCTCTTTCATACACAATATGACAAGTAAGACCTGCATTTGTTATAAAAGCATGAAAAAACTCTTCAGCTAATTCAACATCAAATTCCCCTACTTTCCCACTTAGATTTATATCATAAACTAAAAAAGGTCTATTACTTAAATCAAGGGCACATGTAACTGCTGCTTCATCCATAACAACTGTTGCATTACCATATCTTTCCACAGCTTTTATAGGAAAAATTGCTTGTTTTAATGCCTTACCTAAAACAATACCACAATCCTCCACACTATGATGAAAATCTATATGCAAATCACCTTCACATATAAGCTCAATATCAATACCACTATGTTTTGAAAGAGCCTCTAACATATGATCAAAAAAACCAATACCAGTTTTTATATTTGATTTACCTACACCCTCTACATTAAGCTTGCATTTTATATCTGTTTCTTTTGTTTTTCTATTAAATTCAACCATCTTCATTCCTATTGTGCAATTATCATAGCACCATTAATTCCAAGTTTAGCTTTAAAGTCATTAGCCTCTTCCTCACTTCTAAACCCACTTACCCAAACTCTATTTATAGGTGCATTTTCAAAATATCCCTCTTTTATAATAACATTATAGTTATTTCCAATAATATTTTCAAATTTTCTTTTTGTAATTTGAGCACCTTCAATTCTTCTAAATGCTCCTACTTGTACATAATATTTACCAACACTCATAACTTCATTTTTCTCTATTGAAGTTTTTGCAATTTTACCGTGGAAACCTAAAACTGTTATTTTTACTTTTGCTGTTCCATTTTTCACCATATCAATAGCATGTGCTGCTTTATTTGAAAGGTCAATAATTCTTCCAGTAACAAAAGGTCCCCTATCATTTATTCTTACAACTATTGATCTTCCATTCTCAAGATTATCTACTTTTACCATTGTATTCATTGGTAAAGTTTTATGTGCTGCTGTCATAGCATACATATTATATATCTCTCCATTTGAAGTCTTTTTAGCATGAAAATTTGGCCCATACCAAGAGGCAATTCCTCTTTGTTCATCTGCAACTTTTGCCAATGTGGGATAATACCACTTTCCAGAAATTTGATAAGGTCTCATCGTAGCTCTATGCATAGCTTGCGAATTTTTCATTTCTTGAGGAGGAATTTTTTTATAACTTCCACCACCATAACTATAACTACTATATTTAGAAGAACATCCTGCTAAAAAGCCACCAACTAAAAAAGTAGTTACTACTATAGAATACTTTGAAAAACTATTTTTTAATAACAATTTTATCTCCAATACCTATTAAATTTGTTCTAAGTTTATTATCAGTTTTTAACTTACTTAGATTGATATTATATCTTTTAGCAATAGAATAAAGAGTCTCTCCATTTTTTACTTGATGAATAATTTTACTCTCTTCTTTTCTAAGTTTTGCCACTTTTAAAACTTCATTTTTCCCACTTTTTGCAGTAATTGGAATAATAAGTTTTTGATTTAAAGATAAAAAATTTGTATTTAATTTATTAAAGTCTTTAATTACATTATATGAAATATTATATTTTTTTCCTATTTTTAAAAGTGAATCGCCACTTTTTACAACATGAACCATATATCTACTATCTTTAATTAAGTCTTTATTTGCTTGAAATCTTGCAAGTCTACTATAAGGAATATAAATATCATAATTTTTTTCATAAGGAGGAATAATTTGTAGCTTTAAATGTTTATTTAAAGCCTTTAATTCTTCATAATTAAGACCAACTGCACTTGAAATAGATTGTAAATGTAAACCACCTTTTACACTAATAGTAGCAACAGAAGAAGTAGCTCCAATATTTAAAAGGTGTGCATTATCATTTTCTGTAATAAAACTTTGATTATTCATCATACCAAGAGCAATAATCTTTCTAATATACATTCTACTTTCACTAGGAATATATTGTCTTGTAATATTATTTTGTTCAGTTAAAAAATCATCAATATCAAGAGAAATACCCCATTGTTTAACTTCTTTATAAATTCTATTAATTTTATAAAAACGTTCATTTCCATTTTGATATGCTGCAATTGTTTTTCTAAACTCTTTAATTTTTTCACTTTTTTCTTGTTTTGGATATAGTTTTACATATTTATCAATAGTAGCTCTTGTAATTGCTTCTATTACTCTACCTTCACCACAGTTATATGCAAGTGCAGCTAAATACCATTTTCCAAATCTATGATGTAAAGACCTTAAATATTTAGTTGCAGCTTTTGTAGATTTAACTAAATCCATTCTTTCATCAACATATAAATTATTATCTAAACCAAAAGTTTTCCCTGTTTCTGACATAAATTGCCAAATACCTATTGCTTTAACATTTGATTTTGCATCAATTGTAAAATCAGATTCAGCCATTGCCATATATAAAAAAACTGAAGGTATTTTTTCTTCTCTTAAAATCTTTTTTATTTTTGGAACAAACAGTGAAGCATCACTTAGTTTTTTTACATAATTATTTTGATTATGCTCTTTTAAAAGATTATTATATGTTCTTTGAAGTTTGTAATCAGTAATAAAAGACGATTTAATATCAAGTTCTTCAAGTATTTGTAAATCTCTTTGACTATAATTAGTACCTATAAGCGAAGCAAACGAATAAGTAATTGTTAATAATAAAAATATAGCTATTTTATTCAAAAAATTTATCCTATTTTATAAAATAGCTAATATTTTATCTAAATAATATTAGATAATGGCTTAAATAAATTTACAGCATTTTTAGTAGTTAATTTTTTAACCTCCTCAATATCCATTTCAAGGAGTTCAGAGATTTTTTCTACAACAAAAGTTGTATATGCTGGTTCATTTCTTTCTCCCCTATGAGGATGGGGTGTAAGATAAGGACCATCTGTTTCAACTACAAGTTTTTCTTGTGGTATTTTATTTAATACTTGTACAAGTTTTCTTGCATTTTTAAAAGTTAGAACTCCACCTATTCCAAAATAAAAATTCTCTTTTGCTAAGCTTAATAGTTGTTCATCTGCATTATAGCAGTGTAAAACACCACCAACTTCCTTAGCATTATAATCTAATAATATTTTTTTTGAATCATTTGAAGCATCACGAATATGCACAATTAAAGGTTTTTTAACTTTTTTTGCAAATTCTATTTGTGCAATAAAAACCTCTTTTTGTTTTCTTATATTTTCATATTTTTCTTCTTCCTCTAAAGGAAGTCTATAATAATCTAATCCACATTCACCAATTGCAATACACTTTGGGTGAGTAGCATATTTTTCCAATATTTCATTATCAAAATATTCTATATCATAAGGGTGAACGCCAACTGCAAAAAAAACCTCATCATATCTTTCAGCCAATTCAACAGCTTTTGGTAAATCTCTTGGATCAGCACCTGGTATAACAAAACCTTTTACATTTGCATTTAAAGCATTAGATATTACTATATCTACATCATCTTGATATTGTTCATTATCAAGATGACAGTGAGTATCAATGATTATGATAGGAATCTCTTTTCAACTAGATTTATAATACCATTAATGTCTTGAATATCTTCACCCTTAATCCAAGCATCAATACCAAAGTTTTTAAAAGCATCATAATCACTATCATCATCGATTATTGCAATTGATACAAATTTTTCTTTACAAGAATCATGTTTGTTTTCTTCAAAATCAAATATTGAATTTATATCTAAAATGGCAATATCTGCTTTTTCACTAATTCCACTATGGAAATGCTCAACAACATGTTTACTATCTATAAGTGAACTATCTACATTACAAAAAGTTACAATATTCATAATTGCTCCCTATTTTCTATCTTGGATTTATTTTAGCAAATTAAAAATTAAAATATTACAAGATATATCTTGCAGTATCTTCATTCTCTACAATCTCATCAAGTTTTTGCTCAACTAGCTCTTTTGTTACAACTATAGTTTCACCACTTTTTTCATCTGCATCAAAACTTATATCTTCTATAACTTTTTCAATAACAGTATGTAGTCTTCGTGCACCTATATCTTCTGTTTTTTCATTTGCAGTAACTGAATATTTGGCAAAAGCTTTAATGGCTTCATCATCAAACTCTAAATTTACACCTTCAACTTCTAATAATGCTTTATATTGTCTAAGTAGTGAATTTTTAGTATTTGTTAATATTTTATAAAGTGCTTCTTCATCAAGAGAACTTAATTCAACTCTTAAAGGAAATCTTCCTTGTAATTCTGGAAGTAAGTCACTTGGTTTACTAACATGAAAAGCCCCAGCAGCAATAAATAAAATATGATCAGTTTTTACTTGACCAAATTTTGTTTGTACAGAACTTCCTTCTACAATTGGAAGTAAATCTCTTTGTACTCCTTCTTTTGAAGGGTCTTGATTTTGAGTTTTAGAGCTTGTTGCAATTTTATCTATTTCATCTAAGAAAATAATTCCACCATTTTCACTTCTTTTAATTGCTTCAATTTTAATAGCTTCATGGTCAAGTAATTTTTCACTTGCACTTGCTTTTAATAATATCTTAGCATCTTTAATAGTTACTTCTTTTTTAATTTTTTCTTTATTTAAGCCACCAAGCATTTTTGAAAGACTCTCTTGCATAGAAGTCATATCAAGAGGAAGTGAAGAATCAATTATTTCCACATGGGTTTTCTTAGGAACCTCAATTTCAATTTTTTTATCATCTAACTGACCACTTAATAACTTCTCTTCCATTTTATTATATGTTTTAATAAATGACTCTTTTGCAGTTTCTGTTGCACCCTCAGGTAGAGGTGGTACAAGTTTTTCAATAATTTGTCTATTTACTTCTTCATCAATTTTATCTACAATTTTTTCTTCAAACTCTTTAGTAACTAAGTTTATTGATTCATAAACTAAATCTCTAATCATAGACTCAACATCTCTTCCAACAAATCCAACTTCAGTATATTTACTAGCTTCTACTTTTACAAAAGGTAATCCCATCATTTTTGCTAATCTTCTAGCAATTTCAGTTTTACCTACCCCTGTACTTCCAATCATTAGAATATTTTTAGGCATTATTTCTTCTTGAAGAACAGGTTCAACTCTCATTCTTCTATATCTATTTCTTAAAGCTAAAGCAATAGTTTTTTTAGCATCATTTTGCCCAATAATATAATCATCTAAATATTCAACTATTTGTTTAGGAGTTAAATCCATATTATTCCTCTATTTTTAATATTTTAATATTTTGATTTGTATATATACATAATTCACCTGCTATCATTAATGACTCTTTTACTAATGCTTCAGGTTCTAAGTTTGAATGCTTATCAAGTGCCCTTGCAGCAGAAATTGCAAAATTTCCACCACTTCCAATTGAAGCTATTTTCCCATCTTCTGGTTCAACAACATCTCCTGTTCCACTTAAAATAAAAATATGTTCTTTATTTAAAACAATCATCATAGCTTCTAATCTTCTTAGAACTTTATCTTTTCTCCAAGCTTTAGAAAAAGCAATAACAGCTTTAAGCAAATCACCCTTTGTTGTTTGTAGATGTTCTTCAAACATATCAAAAAGATTAAAAGCATCTGCTGTACTTCCTGCAAATCCAGCTAAAATTTTTCCATTATATAAAGTTCTAATTTTTGTAGCATTACCTTTTAAAACAGAGTTTCCAAAAGTAACTTGACCATCACCACCAATTACTGCTTGGTTTTCACCTTTATAAGCTAATATCGTAGTTGCTTCAAACATCTATTTTACTCTTCAATAATATCTATTTTTAAAGTTGCATGAACTGCATGTCCTAATTTACAATCAACTTCAAAAATACCTGGTGTTTTAATTTTTTTATCTAATGTAATATGTTTTTTATCTAATTCTATATCAAACTGAGATTTTAAAGCCTCACTAATTTCTTTATTAGTAACTGAACCAATTAAATGTCCATTTGCTCCAATTTTATGTTTGATTGTAAGTTTTGTTGAGTTTATAGTTTCTGCTAAAGTTTTAGCTTCTTCTATTTCTAAAGCTTCTTGCTCTTTTGCTTTTCTTTCTTGAGCTTCATATTTTTTTAATACTTCATTTGTAGCGTGTAAAGCAAGACCTTTTCCTATTAAAAAGTTTTTCCCATATCCGTCTTTTACTTCTTTTACTTCTCCAGCTTTTCCTAAGCCTTTTACATCTTTAATTAATAATACTTTCACAATAACTCCAATTTTTGTTTAATTGGTGGTTATTGTACAATAATTAGTTTAAAGTGAAAATTAATGCGCTCTAGCTTGCTAAATCTAGAGCATTAGGCAAATTTTGTCTAATATTCCTTTTTTTAACATAATTATTAAGTCCTATATGATTATTATAACCAAGTAATTTTGCTATTTTTCTAACTGATAAACCAACAGATAATAGCTCTTCAATTTTCTCTCTTTGATTATCAAATTTAGATTTTTGAATTGTACCTTTTGGTTTTCCTAAACTTGCACCTTCTAATTTTTTTGCAGTTAAAGCCTCTTTTGTTCGAATACTCATTAAATCTTTTTCAAGTTTTAAAGTCATAGAAATTACACCTAAAATCATTTGAGTTAGCATATCATTATCATCTATTAAATCAAGATTTTGACTAACAACAATTATTCTAATTTTATTACTAAGTAAAAACTTAACTATCTCTAAAATCGTCTCAATTGTTCTTCCAAAAACTGTTAAATCTGAAACTAATAATGTTGATTTATTTTGACAGTTTTTTAAAAAATCCAATATATTTTTTTCATCATTTGGAGTATTTATTTCTATTTCAATTGATTGGTATATTTTAATATTTTGTCTTTTGATATATTCATTAATCACTTCAACTTGATGAGTAGTATATTCCTCATAATTCCTATTTATTCGAATAAAACTAAAAATTTTAGACATTAAAAATCCTTTAACAATAAGTAGTATTATAACTAAATAGTTTAGACATCTTGTTATAATTATATTATTTAATATTATACGAAATGTTAATATGTTTTTTATAAATAATAGCTTAATTTTTATTTTCAGTATTACCATTTTTTCAATCTTTTGATTTTTTTGTTATACAACTATTGCTTATACATTTTGAAAAGTTTGAAAAAGGAAAGCCTTATTCCTCTATTTAAGAAAATTATTTTTTCATTTTTTGATTTGCTCTAAAGTATTTTTTAGCTATTATCTATATTTAAAATTTACTAATCTAAAAAGGATTTTGTATTGAAATTAATTGTTGCAATTACTGGAGCAAGTGGAGCAAGTTTAGCTTTGAAATTTATAAATAAACTTCCAAGTGAAATTGAACTTTTTCTAGTTGCTTCACAAAGTGCAAAAACTGCTTTAAAATTAGAAGAAAATATCTCTTTAAATAAATATTTTGAAGATAAAAAAAATATAAAAATATTTAAAGATAATGATATTGCAGCTTCTATTGCTTCTGGTTCTTTTGGAGTTGATAAAATGATAATACTCCCTTGTTCAATGAATACCTTAGCAAAATGCTCAGTTGGAATATCTGATTCATTAATCACTAGAGCTTTTACAGTTATGCTTAAACAAAAAAAAGATGTAATTTTAGCCCCAAGAGAGATGCCATACAATACTATCAATTTAGAAAATATGTATAAATTATCTCAACTTGGAGTAATAATTGCACCTCCTATTTTAGGTTATTATTCAAATCAACAATCATTAGAAGAGATGGAAAACTTTCTAATAGGTAAATGGTTTGATTTATTAGAAATTAAAAATAATTTATATAAAAGATGGGAATAGCTTATGGATAAGAAAGTTGATACAAATAATATAGCTTCATATAAAAAAGCTATATACAGTGGAACATTTGATCCAATTACAAATGGCCATATGGATATTGTAAGAAGAGCTTCAAATATTTTTGATGAAGTTATTATTGCAGTAGCAAAAAGTGAAAGAAAAAGTCCTATGTTCTCCCATGAACAAAGAGTAAAATTTGCACAAGAGGCAACTAAAAATATGCCTGGTGTAAAAGTAATAGGATTTGATACTTTATTAGTTGAGCTTGCAACTTCTATGAAAATAAATACAATTATTAGAGGATTAAGAGCAGTTAGTGATTTTGAATATGAATTACAAATGGGGTATGCAAACTCTTCAATTAATAAAAATTTAGAAACACTTTATTTAATGCCAACTTTGGAAAATGCCTTTGTAAGTTCTACAATTGTAAGGGAACTTATTTTATTTAATGGAAGCTTTTGCCATCTTGTACCAAAAGAAGTTTTAAAATGTATGTAGTAATTGAAGGAATTGATACGGCTGGAAAATCTACTCAATTAGAAATTTTAGCTAAAAAATATAAAGAGGCAATTTTTACAAAAGAGCCTGGTGGAACACAAATTGGAATAAAGCTTAGACAGATGGCTTTAGAAGGTGAAGCAAAATCAAAACTTGCTGAAATGTTTCTTTTTTTAGCAGATCGAGCAGAACATATATATGAAGTAATTTTAGCAAATAAAGATAAGATGGTTATCTCTGATAGATCAATGATCTCAGGAATTGCCTATGCAAAAAATTTATCTTTACAAACAGTAATAGATTTAAATCTAATTGCAACAAATAATACTTTACCAACCCATGTAATTTTATTAAAACTTTCAAAAGAAGAGTTGCAAAATAGATTATCTAAAAAAGAGCATGATTCAATTGAAGCAAGAGGGATTGATTATCTTCTTGAAATTCAAAATAGAATGGAAGAAACAATAAAAAAATTAAATTTAAATTATAGATTTATAGATGCTAGTTTAAGCATTGAAGATATTTCAAAAGATATAGAGGATTTTTTAAATGAGTAATATACAAAGTTTAAGAGGTATGAAAGATATATTAGCAAATGATAGTAAATTATTTACATACTTTTGTGAGAATGCTTCTAAAATTGCAAAAAATTATGGATTTGAATATATAGAAACACCAATATTAGAAGAGACAGCTTTATTTAAAAGAAGTGTGGGTGAGAGTTCTGATATTGTAAATAAAGAGATGTATCAATTTATAGATAAAGGTGACAATGATGTTTGCCTAAGACCGGAGGGGACTGCTGGAGTAGTTAGAAGTTTTATTCAAAATAAATTTGATAAAGCAGGTGGAATAAAAAGATGGTACTACTATGGTCCTATGTTTAGATATGAAAGACCTCAAAAAGGAAGATTAAGAGAGTTCCACCAATTTGGAGCAGAAGTATTTGGTGTAAGTAGTGTTTATGAAGATGCAAATATTATAATGATGATAAAAGATATTTTAGATTTCTTTGGTATCTCATTTAGCTTAAAATTAAACTCTCTTGGTTGTAAAGAGTGTATGCCAACTTATAAAGAAAATTTGGTAACTCATTTAAGCAGTTTCAAAACAGAACTTTGTGAAGATTGCAACAGAAGAATTGAAACAAACCCTATTAGAGTATTAGACTGTAAAAATGAAAAGTGTCAATCTCTTTTACAAAATGCACCTAAAATAACAAATAATCTATGTGCTTCTTGTGATAGTGATTTTGAAAAATTAAAAGAGATTTTAGATTTTAATAAAGTTTCATATGAGATTGATTCAAATTTAGTTAGAGGTTTAGATTACTACTCAAAAACTGCATTTGAATTTGTAAGTAATGAAATTGGTGCTCAAAGTGCAATTGCAGGTGGAGGAAGATACGATAGACTTGTTGAGTTCTTAGGTGGAAAATCAACTGCTGGAATTGGATTTGCTATTGGAATTGAAAGATTACTTGAACTTGTAAAAATAAAAGAAGAAGCAGAAGATATTTACTATATTGGTGCTTTAAGTGAAAAAGCTTTAAATCAAGTAATGAAAGTGGCAAATATTAAAAGAAAAACAAACTTGACTTTTATTGAATATACTTCAAGAGGTTTTGCAAAACATTTTACAAATGCTGAAAAAGTAGGTGCAAATGTAGTAGTTCTAATTGGAGAAGATGAGTTAAATGATAATACAGTGTATGTTAAGAACTTAACTACAAAAATTGAAAATAAAATTAATATTGAGGATTTATAAATTGGATACTTTTGGTATAGATATATGGAGTGATAATAACTTTTTTATTGAAGATGGGTTACTTAAAATTAATTATAAAAGTAAACCCTCACTAATCTCATTAGTTAAAAATATAAGAAAACAAAATTATAAAGGACCTTTACTTTTTAGGTTCCCTCACCTAATAGAAAAGCAAATAAATAGACTTTTTGATACATATAACAAAGCAATAAAAGAAAACTCTTATAATGGAACTTTTAATGCAGTATTCCCTTTAAAGGTTAATCAATTCCCTACTTTTGTTCAACCTTTAATAAAATCTGGACAAAAACATAATTATGGATTAGAAGCTGGAAGTAAAGCTGAACTTTTTATTGCTATGACATATAATAAAAATGCACCTATTACAGTAAATGGTTTTAAAGATAAAGAGATGATTCATTTAGGCTTTATTGCTAAAAAAATGGGACATAATATAACTTTAATTATTGAAGGATTAAATGAACTTGAAACTATAGTTCAAGTAGCAAAAGAGACAAACCTTCCATGCCCAAGTATTGGTTTAAGAGTTAGACTATTTAATAGTGGAAGTGGAGCATGGGCAAAATCAGGGGGAATTGATTCTAAATTTGGATTAAGTTCAACTGAGATTTTAGAAGCTTATGAGATGTTAGAAAATAATAATCTTTGTGAATATCTAACTATGATTCATTTTCATATTGGTTCTGCTATGAATACTATTAAGCCTTTAAAAAATGCACTAAAAGAATCAGGGCATATTTATGCTGAACTTAAAAATCTTGGTGCAAAAAATCTACAAGCAATTAATATTGGTGGTGGATTAGCAATTGAATATTCTCAATTTAATAGAACAATTAACTACTCTTTACAAGAGTTTGCAAATGATGTTGTATTTACACTTAAAAATATTGCAAGACAAAAAAATGTTGAAGAACCAAATATTTTCACAGAATCAGGAAGATTTATCTCAGCTTCAAGTGCTGTTTTAATTGCACCTGTTTTAGAGCTATTTTCTGCTGAATATGAAGCTGAACACTTAAGACTAAAAGATGTAAATCCTCCTTTAATTGAAGAGTTAAATGATTTATATAAAGATATGAAAAAAAGAACAGCATTGGAATATATGCACGATAGTATTGACCACTTAGAGTCATTATTAAAGCTATTTGATTTAGGATATATTGATTTAACAGATAGATCAAATGCAGAAATTTTAGCAAATCTAATTATTAAAAAAGCTATCTCATTTTTAGAAGTTGATGATTATGAGGAGTTAAAAAGAATAGATAATAAAATTCAAGAAAAATATCTATTAAATTTTTCTATTTTCCAATCTCTTCCTGATTTTTGGGGAATTGACCAAGAGTTTCCAATTATGCCAATAACTCATCTAAATAAAAAACCTACAAGAAGTGCTTCTTTATGGGATATTACTTGTGATAGTGATGGAGAAATAGAATTTAATCCAAATAAACCTTTATATTTACATGATGTGGATTTAAATAAAGAGGATTATTTCTTAGGTTTCTTCCAAGTTGGAGCATATCAAGATGTTTTAGGTATGAAACATAACCTATTCTCTCATCCAACAGAAGTAAATGTAAACTTTGATAAAAATGGTGAAGTTAAACTTGAACAAATTATTGAATCACAAAAAATTATAGATATATTAGAAGATATTGATTATGATACTAATGAAATTAAATCAATTTTAAATTCAAAATTAGATGATAAAGAAACTTATGAAATTTTAGAAAAATATTTAAATGATAATTCATATCTAAAAACAACTTGGAGTTAAATATGCATGATACACAAGAAGAGGAATTATCTCTTTGGCAATTAATAAAAGAAGATTTTACAGTTCCAAAAAAAAATGACCCAGCATTAAACTCAACGCTGGAGTTATTTTTTAACTACCCAGGAGTTTGGGCAATAATAAATTATAGAGTAGCAAATGCTTTATACAAAAAGAATTTTAAAAGATTATCAAGAATAATAAGTGGAATTTCTACTTTTTTAACTAAAACAGATATTCATCCAGGATGTCAAATAGGAAGAAGAGTATTTATAGACCATGCAATTGGAGTTGTAATTGGAGAGACTGCAATTGTTGAAAATGATGTGCTTATCTACCAAGGAGTAACACTAGGTGGAGTTTCTTTAAATAAAGGGAAAAGACATCCTACAATTAAATCAAATTGTGTAATTGGTAGTGGAGCAAAGGTTTTAGGAAATATTACTATTGGAAAAAACTCAAGAATAGGAGCAAACTCTGTAGTAATTTGCGATGTTCCAAAAAATTGTACAGCAGTAGGAGTACCTGCAAAAATCATTAAAAGAGATGATAAAAAATGCAAATTATCTCATGATGATTTACCAGATATTAATAAAGAGATGTTTGATTATCTTCTAAAAAGAGTAGCAGTATTAGAAAATGCAGTTAAAAAATATGAAGGTATAGATTTAAGTAGTGAAGATAAAGAACTTGAAGAGATTTATGAAAGATTTATTCAAGCAATGAACTCAATAAAAAAATGATTATTGAACTTTTATTTTTAGGACTTATTACAGGATTTATTTCTGGGTTCTTTGGAGTTGGTGGAGGAATGATATTAGTTCCTTTACTTATCTTTATTGGCTTTACAATGAAAGAAGCTATTGCTATTTCTATAATGCAAATGGTTTTTAGTTCAATCTTTGGAAGCTTTTTAAACCTTAAAAAAAGTCTTGATGTTCTAAAAGATGGGATATTTATTGGATTGGGTGGAACTATTGGTGGATTATTTAGTGGATATATTATCTCTAATGTATCCAATTTATCTTTACAATATTTATTTATTGCCATAGTTGTTTTTTCAATTGTACGAATCTTTTTTTCTCCTGCTGAACCAAAAGAAGAACCAAAAAAACAAAATATACTTTTATTAATGTTTATTGGTTTTATTATCGGGCTTATTGCAATGAGTATTGGAGTTGGTGGCTCAATTATGCTAACACCTATTTTAGTTGGATTTATGAATTATAGTTTAAAAAAAGCAACTTCACTAGGTCTATTTTTTGTAGTTTTTTCATCAATTGCAGGGTTTAGTTCACTTTCATATCATGGTCAAATGTTATATGAAGAAGGATTTTATGTGGGAATTGCTTCTTTAGTGGGAGTATATTTTGGAATAAAAGCTAAGAATTTAATACATTCGAACTCTTATAAAAAATATATTCTTTTCTTAAATCTTTCTGTTTTAATCTTAATGATAAGTAAAACCTTTTAAAATTTAGTTATTTTTTTGTAACATATTAAAGAAATAAATACAAAAAAAGGGTTTACTATGAAAAGTAATTTTATTAGATTATTAAAAGAAAACTCTTCAAATCTTATTTATGAATGGAATCCTAAAACAAAAGAACTTATTTGGCATACAAAAAATAAGTTCTTTTCAATAAATAATCCCAATTCTTCAAACTTTGAAAATTTATTTGCTCAAATAATTTTAGAAGATAAAAAACTCTTTTCTTTTAATAAACTTGAAAATAAAAAAGACTATATAGAATTTACTTTTCATATTTTTGATAAAAATAATAAATCAAAATCTTTTATGGATAAATCAACAAAAATTATTTTAAATAATGAAGAGGTTTATATTGGAAGTATTGAAGAGTTAGCATTTAATAAAACTCAACTTAAAATTAATAATATTCTAAACTCAATTGATGACTTGATTTTTTATAAAAATTTAAATTTCGAATATATAGAGTGTAATGATGCCTTTTGTAAATTTGTAAATTTAGAAAAAAAAGAGCTTCTAGGTAAAAAAGATAAAGATTTTATAAATAAAGAACTAGCACATTTTATTAACTCATTTGATAAAGAGCTTTTAAAAACAGGGAAAACTCAATGTTATGAGTTTTGGATAAAAAATCATAAAAATCAAAAAAGATATATTCAAACAAAAAAAATCTTATTACTAAATGAAAATAACAAACCCTTTGCTATTTTTGCAATTGCTAGGGATTTAACAGATAAAATCAAAAATCAAAAACTTCTTGAAGATAGTAAAAAAAGTTATATACAACTTTTTGAAGCAAATAAAGTTCCTGTACTATTTATAGATCCAAAAGATGGAAAAATTTTAGATGCAAATAAAGCTGCTTTGAATTTTTATGGATATAGTTTAGAAGAGATAAAAAAGATTTTTATTTCTAATATAAATACTTTATCAAAAGAAGAGATTCAATATGAAATGAAATTAGCAAAAGAAGAAAAAAGAGATAGCTTTTTATTTAGACATAAATTAAAATCAAATGAAATTAAAGATGTGGAGGTTTTTTCAGGACCATTAGAATATGAAAACAAAAAAATTCTTTATTCAATTATTCATGATGTAACAAATAAAGTCAAAGTACAAAAGGCTTTAAGACAAGCAAATACAATCTATCAAAATACAAAAGAAGGTATTTTTATTACTAATTTACAAGGAGATATTCTTTCTGCCAATAAAGCTTTTACAGATATTACAGGCTATACAAAAGAGGAAATATTAGGTAAAAATCCAAAGTTTTTAAAATCAAATAAACATCCAATTTCATTTTATAAAGAACTTTGGGAAGAGATAAATAAAAATGGATATTGGGAAGGTGAAATTATAAATAAAAATAAAAATGGCAAATGTTACCCCCAATGGCTAACTATTAATACAGTATATGATTTAGATAATGAACCTATTAATTATATTGCTGTATTTAGTGATTTTACAAAATTAAAAGAGCAAGAAAAGCTTTTAAGAGAAAAAGACCATATTATGTTTCAACAATCAAAAATGGCTTCAATGGGAGAAATGTTAAGAAATATTGCACACCAATGGAGACAACCTTTAAGTGTTATTAGCTCTTCTGCTTCTGGGTTAAAATTAAAACATGAATTGGAAATTTTACATCAAGAAGAGATACCAGAATTTTGTGATGGGATATTAAAATCTTCAAAATATCTTTCTGATACAATTGATGATTTTACTGATTTTTTTAAAAATCAAAATCAAAAAGCAAATTTTAGTATTAAAGATGCTATACAAAGGGCTATTATACTTTCAAGTGCTTCTTTAAAAAATAATGATATTGAACTAAAAACACAAATTGAAGAAGTAAGTATATATGGTGTTGAAAATGAATTTGTACAAGTTCTTTTAAATTTAATAAATAATGCAAAAGATGCTTTAAAAAATATTAAAATAGAAAATAAAACAATAACTATAAAATCACTAATTGAAAAAAATCTTTTAAAAATATCTATAAAAGATAATGCAGGAGGTGTTCCTTTAAAATTTATTGATAAGATTTTTGAACCTTATTTTACAACAAAAGATAAATTACAAGGAACAGGAATAGGACTTTATATGTCTCAAGAAATAATAACAAACCATTTAAATGGAACAATTAAAGTTCTTAATTATAAAAATAAAGAGCAAAAAGGTGCTGAATTTATAATAGAGATTCCCCTATAGCCCTACTTTTAAATCTCAATTCTTTATTATATATTAGTTTCATTTTTATTTGGTATAATAGGCGTTTTTAAAATTAAAATAAGATGGACTATTTATGCAAGATTCAATCAAAATATATAACGCAAAAGAAAATAACTTAAAAAATATAAATTTAGAAATTCCAAAAAATAAACTAATTGTTTTTACTGGATTATCAGGTTCAGGAAAATCAACTCTTGCTTTTGATACTTTATATGCAGAAGGGCAAAGAAGATATATAGAATCACTATCTGCTTATGCCAGACAGTTTTTAGATAAAGTAGGAAAACCTGATGTGGAAAGAATAGAAGGTTTAACTCCAGCAATTGCAATTGATCAAAAAACAACTTCTAAAAATCCAAGATCAACAGTTGGTACTATTACAGAAGTTTATGATTACTTTAGACTTTTATATGCAAGAGTTGGAAAACAACATTGTCATCAATGTGGACAACCAATTTCACAAATGAGTTCTTCTGATGTTATTGAACAAGTTTTATCTTTGCCAAATGAAGCAAAAATAGTAATACTAGCCCCACTTATAAATAGAAAAAAAGGAACTTTTGCTGATTTATTAGAAAGCCTTAGAAATAAAGGTTATGTAAGAGCTATGATTGATGGAGTTATGGTAAGACTTGATGAAGAGATTGAATTAGAAAAAAATAAAATGCATACAATTAAAATAGTTGTAGATAGGGTTGTAGTAAAAGAAGAAAATAGAGATAGAATTGCCCAAGATGTTGAAAAAGCCTTAAAAGAGAGTTTTGGAGAGTTAGAAGTTGAAGTTTTAAACCATGAAGAAGTTGAATGTGAAAAACATATACACTATTCAGAACATATGGCCTGCTTTGATTGTAAAATCTCTTTTGAACCACTTGAACCTTTAAGTTTTTCTTTTAACTCACCAAAAGGTGCTTGCCCTTCTTGTGATGGTTTAGGGATAAGATATACATTAGATATGAAGAAAATTATAGATGAAGATCTAAGTATTAAAGATGGAGCAATAAAAATAATCTATGGATTTAATAAAGGTTACTATTTTAAAATGCTTACTGCTTTTTGTGAAGCTTCCAATATTGATATGAATAAACCATTTTGTGAATTAGAATCACATGAAAGAAAAGCTATTTTACACGGTGGAGTTGAAGATGCACAATTCACATGGAAAAGACATAAGCTTACTAGAAAATGGGAAGGTATTGTAAAAATCGCATATAATATGGTTAAAGATGAAAAAGATATGGCTGATTATATGACAGAAAAAACTTGTGACTCATGTAATGGTAATAGATTAAAGCCCTCTTCATTAAGTGTAAGTGTTGCTAAAAAAACAATTGCAGATATTATAAACTTACCAATTGAAGATGCCCATGCTTTTTTCCAAGATGAAAAAAACTTTAGCTACTTTAATGAAAGAAATAAAATGATAGCTGCACCTATTTTAAAAGAGATAAAAGAAAGAATCTTCTTTTTATATGATGTGGGCTTAGGATATATAACTTTAGGAAGAGATGCTAGAACTATTTCAGGAGGAGAAGCACAAAGAATTAGAGTTGCTTCACAAATTGGCTCAGGATTAACAGGAGTAATGTATGTATTAGATGAACCTTCAATTGGTTTACATGAAAGAGATACTACAAAATTAATTAAAACTTTAAAAGCACTACAAGAAAAAGGAAATACTGTAATTGTAGTTGAACATGATAAAGAGACAATAAAAGAAGCAGATTATATTGTAGATATTGGACCAAAAGCTGGAAAATATGGGGGAGAGATTGTTTTTGCTGGAACTTTAAAACAGATGTTAAAAGCAAATACATTAACTGCTCAATATGTATCAGGAAAAAAACAAATCTCTTATTTACATAATAGACCTCAAGAGGATTTTATTGAAATAAAAAATGTAAATATTAATAATATTAAAAATCTTGATGTACAAATTCCTCTTAGAAATTTATGTTCAATTACAGGAGTTAGTGGTAGTGGAAAATCTTCATTGATTTTACAAACGCTTCTTCCTGTGGCAAAAGAGTTATTAAATCATGCAAGAAAAGTAAAAAAAGTTGATGGAGTAGAAATTACAGGTCTTGAAAATCTAGATAAAGTTATTTATTTAGACCAAAGCCCTATTGGAAGAACTCCAAGAAGTAATCCAGCGACATATACAGGACTTATGGATGAAATAAGAACTCTATTTTCTAAAACAAAAGAAGCAAGTTTAAGAGGATATAAAGTAGGAAGATTCTCATTTAATGTAAAAGGTGGAAGATGTGAGAAGTGTCAAGGAGAAGGTGAAATAAAAATTGAAATGCACTTCTTACCAGATATTATGGTTAAATGTGATGAATGTCATGGAAAAAGATACAATAAGCAAACTTTAGAAATTTTATATAAAGGCAAAAGTATTGCAGATGTTCTTGATATGAGTGTAGATGAAGCTTTAGATTTCTTTGCAAAAGTTCCAAAAGTTTATGCAAAACTTAAAACATTAAGTGATGTGGGATTAGGATATATTACCCTTGGACAAAATGCAGTAACTTTAAGTGGTGGAGAAGCTCAAAGAATTAAATTAAGTAAAGAGTTAAGTAAAAAAGATACAGGAAATACTTTATATGTTTTAGATGAACCAACAACAGGATTACATTTTGCTGATGTTGATAGACTTACAAAAGTTTTACATCATTTAGTAGAAGTTGGAAACTCTGTTCTTGTAATTGAACACAACTTAGATATTATTAAAAACTCTGATTGGATTATTGATATAGGACCAGAAGGTGGAAGTAAAGGTGGAAAAATAATAGCACAAGGAACACCAGAAGAGTTAGCAAGAACACATAAACAAACAAACTCATATACAGGTTACTATTTAGATAAAGAGATTAATGGAAGCAATTGATAAGTTTATAAAAGCTATTGAAGAGCATAATTTTATACAAGCACATGAACTTTTAGAGGAAGATTGGAAAGAGTATAAAAAACAAGGCTTAAAAAAAGAAGCAAAAGCTTTACAAGGCCTTATAAATGCTGCAACTGCCCTTGCACTTTTTTATAATAAAAAAAGGCCTGAGGGCTTTAAAAAAGTTTGGCCTGTTTATATAAAATATAAACCTCTTTTAAAGCAGGTTTCTTTTAAAAATATGCCAAAATACTATTATGCTTCTATATTATTAGAAGAGAAAAAAGAAGAGCTGATTAATTTTTAAGAAATTTCAGCTACTTCATGTTGTGATTTTAATAAATAGGCTTTTAATCTCATCATTTCATCAGTTGGGTATTGATTTTCAGCTTCTCCTCTAATTGCTCTTACAAAAAATTCATTTGAATTATTATTAAATCCAAAATTAAAATTTGTTAAAGTATATTCAATGAAATTACTTTTTGCACTATTTTCAACTTTAGAAACTTTTGTAGTTTCTTCTGCTTTTAAAATCTCATTATTTATAAAACTAGATGATTCTTTTCCTTCAACTACTTTCGAACTATCATTTGAAGGTTGCACTTTTTGAATCTTTTGTGCTTGTTCATTTACATAAACATCTAGTTTTGGTACAACTCCATATTCCATAACAACCTCCTTTTTAAAAGTTTCTATATTAAAATTATATAAAATTATTATAAGCTTTGTCAAATATTTTGTTTTAAAGTTTTTTTTAGATATGATGTGGCGTGTTTTTCTGAAAACTACAAGCAACACAAATTATAACTATCAAAGGAGTATTTATTGGAAGATAGTTCCCAGAGGTGCAATTTAATTACAGGTGAGAAAAAATGGAACTTTTAATTATTCTATTTTTTATTGTAATTGGTACGTCATTCCTATGTTCAGTTTTAGAATCAGTGATTCTATCAACAACAATTTCTTATATTTCTGTTTTGGAAGAAAAAGATCCAACAACAGGGAAATTGCTTAAAAAACTAAAATCAGATATTGATATTTCTATTGCGTCAATTCTTATTATTAATACAATTGCAAATACTCTTGGAGCAACTGCTATTGGAGTACAAGCGCAAAATGTATTTGAAGGTCATGCCACAATAGTAATGATAATATCAATAATTCTAACATTTATGATTCTTTTCTTTGCAGAGATTATTCCAAAAACAATTGGTGCAGTATATTGGAAACAATTAGCATCTATTGCAGCAAGACTAATCAATATATTTGTATTTATAACATATCCAATAATTGTTATAACTCAATTTGTTACAAAGAAAATATCAAAAAACTCTACAAATAATGATTTCTTTTCAAGAGAAGAGTTAATACACTCTACACTTTTAAGTGAAGAAGAAGGAGTTATTGGAGATTTAGAATCAGATATTATAGAAAATACATTAACATTAAATGGAGTTAAAGTAAAAGATATTTTAACACCAAGGTCTGTTATGTATGCTGTACCTAAAGATATTGCTATAAAAGATATTTTAGAAGATAAAAGAACTTTTAAATTTTCAAGAGTACCAGTATATGATGGAACTATTGACAATATCGTTGGGGTAGTTTTAACAAAAAAACTGTTCAAACAAGCTATAAAAGATAAAAATGTTTCAGTAGAAAATATTATGACTCCGGTATTTACTCTAAATGAGAATATACCAGTTGCAAAAGCATTAAATAAATTTATTCAGAAAAAAGAGCATATGTTTATCGTTCTTGATAATTATGACCAAACTGAAGGTTTAGTTACACTTGAAGATTGTATTGAAACTTTATTAGGTTTAGAAATTATGGATGAACTTGATACTATTGCGGATATGAGAAAATTAGCTATAAATAAAATGAAAGCTAAAAGAAAAGAAAAAGGGAATAAAGAGGGGAAATAATCCTTTCTCTTTATTCTGAAATTTCTACCCTATTCTTCCCTTTATTTTTTGCTTTATATAAAGTCTTATCAACTCTAATAAAAAATTCATCTTTTGTCTCATTATCTTTTAATGTAGCAATAGAAACACTAACTGTTAATTCTTTTTTTATTATGTTTCTAATTTGCTTATTTTCTTTAATTACAACTCTTATATTATCAGCAATTTTAAATAAATTATCATTAGAAGTTTCATTTAAAAGAATAATAAATTCTTCTCCTCCCCATCTAGCAATAAAATCATCTTTTCTAAGAGTTGCTTTTAAAATCTTTGAAACTATAATAAGTATTTCATCTCCTATTTTATGTCCATAAGTATCATTTATAAATTTAAAATCATCAATATCAAGTAAAATAATACTAAATTTATTGTTTTTTTCTATAAGCTTTACAAATTCTATATCAAAAATATTTCTATTATATAAACTTATTAATTTATCAATTTTTGCAAACTCTTCTAGATTTTTTTGATAAGTAAAAAAGTAAAAATAAGTAAATATTAAAATAACCACTACTACACTAAAAGCAATTAAAATCTCTGAAAATAGATTTTCATTAAGTTTTTTTAGAAAATCTTTTTCTTTTGTTTCAACAAATAAAAACAAATCTAATTCATCTATATATCTAATATTTAAATAATAGTTTTCATCCTCAAAAACATACTCATAAAACTCTTTATTCCCCAAAGAAGCATTATCAATAATCTCTTTTAATTTTGCAATTTTACTAACTTTTATTTTCTCTTTATCATTACTACTTAATACTACTTCATATTTGCTATTTACAAAATAAATATCATGTTTATACTTTTTTTTATACTGTTTTAATAAATTTGCAACATGATTTGTCTCTAATCCAACACCAGTTACTCCTAAAAAATTTCCATTTTTATCAATAATTTTAAAGTTTGTAAAAATTGTTAAAGCATCATTATTTGCTAAACTTAAATCTATATTTGATTCATAATCACTATGGGAAGCCTTAACCCTATAAAACCAAATATCCCTTTCATTTGAAGCACTTACATATTTTAAAATACCTTTTGAATAATAATAAGCCTTTGTTTTTTCAGAAACTAAAAAACTAATAGAAGCTTGGTATTTTTTTTCTATCATTTCTAAATAATCTTTTATATTATTTATATTTTTTTCGCCATCAATAATCCAATTTTTTAAAAAAGTATCATTTGACATAAAAGAAGAAATTAAATTTGGTTTTATTAAATCTCTTTGAATTTCAGAATAGATATTATCACTACTTAAAGGTAGAGATTTATGTTTAACCTCTTCTTTTGTAATCTCTGCTGCAATTTTATAACTACTATATGAAGTAAAACAAAAACCAAAAAAAAGTAATAGAATTGTAGAAAGAATCATAGTTTGTTTATTTAACATAAAAGTGTCCAATTTAAAATAAATTTTTATAAGTATACTTTATTATTATAAAATCTTTTAAATTTTTAAAGATATAATCAAAATAAAAAGAGAAAAAATGCTAAATAATTTCCTGAAATCTTTTAAAAGTGTAGTCTTATCTACAATTGATGAAAATGATTTTCCTTTTACAAGTTATGCACCTTATATAAAAGTACATAACAAATATTACTTTTATCTAAGCAATATGGCAAAACATTCACATAATCTAAAAAAAACTCAAAAAGTTTCACTATTTTTTATAGAAGATGAACAAAAAACTGAAAATATTTTCGCAAGAAAAAGAGTAGTTTTTCAAGCAAGAGTAGAAGTTATTTCAAAAGATATACTTTTATACAAAGAGGTATTAGATAAATTTGAAAAGCTTGATAATACTATTGCAACTTTAAGAAAAATGAGTGATTTTAATCTATATGAAGCAGAGGTTTTTTATGGAGAAGCTGTTTTTGGGTTTGGAAAAGCTTATGAAATAAAAGGGAAAAATTTTGATGAGTTAATTGCAAAAAAAGCAACAGGACATAAATAGATTAGCTTACGGAGCTAATCTATCTATTTGCCATTTATTATCTTCTTTTAAAGTATAAACAAATCTATCATGCAACCTATGCTTTGCACCTTGCCAAAACTCAATCTTTTGAGGTTTTAAAATATACCCTCCCCAAAAAGAAGGAAAAGGTATCTCCCCTTTTACAAATTTACTTTTTATCTCATTGAATTTTGCTTCTAGAACTGACCTTGAGCTTATAACTTGACTTTGTTGTGATACCCAAGCCCCTATTTGACTCCCTTTAGGGCGAGAAAGAAAATATTTTAAAGATTTTGTTGAAGAAATTCTTTCAATTACTCCTTCAATTTTTACTTGTCTTTCTAAACCTAACCAAGCAAAATGAATTGCTGCTTTTGGGTTTTGTTCTAGTTGTTTTGCTTTTACACTTTCATAATTTGAAAAAAATACAAAACCACTCTCATCAAAAAACTTTAATAATACAGTCCTAATTGAAGGCATCATATCCTCTCCCACTGTTGCTAAACTCATAGCATTTGGCTCAATTAAATCTGCACTCATTGCTTGTTCAAACCACTTTTCAAACTGCTTTATAGGATTGTCATCTAAATCCTTTCTTCGTAAACCTTGATTTACATACTCTTCTCTCATAGAACTTAAGTCCACGAAAATCTCCTAAAGTAAATTTTCAATCTGTTTTTCTAAACTTTCAGGTGTTGTAGAAGGAGCAAATCTCTCCACTATTTTTCCTTGTTTATTAACTAAAAATTTTGTAAAATTCCATTTTATTGCCTCTGTTCCCAATACTCCAGAAGCTTCTTGTTTTAAAAGTTTATATAAATCATGTGTATTTTCTCCATTTACTTCAACTTTTGAAAACATTGGAAAAGTTACATCATATGTTAAAGAACAAAACTCTTTTATTTTTTGTTCATCTTCTGGTTCTTGATTCATAAACTGATTGCAAGGGAAACCTAAAACTACAAAATCTTTAGTTTTATATTTTTTATAAAGTTTTTCTAAACCTTCATATTGAGAAGTAAAGCCACAAAAACTTGCAACATTTACAATAAGTAAAACTTTATTTTTATATTCACTCATTTTTATAGTTTTACCTTCAATTGTTTTAACTTCAATATCATATATACTTTGCATATTCTCTCCTAATAAAGAAGATAAAAATATTAAGAAAATAACTATTATTTTCATATTTTTCCTTCTAAAATATTTTTTGTTACTTTATGACGAAAATCAAACATCTTTTCTAAATCACTTTGAATAAAACTACTAAAAATCCTTCCAATAAATCCAAAAGGAAGTTCATATCTTACCACATCTTTAAGTAAAACTTTATTACCTCTTTTTTCAAAGATATGTTGATGTTCCCAAAATTTAAATGGAGATTTTAAAGCTTCATCTATAAATAACTTTGGATATTCTATTTTTTTTATACGAATAATCCATAAAAAGCTTAAAAAGTTTTTTGTAGTTTTTAAACTAATTACTTGTCCCTCTTTAGGCTGAATATTTTTTGTTAATAAAGTTGCTTTTATATTACTAGGAGTTATTTTTAAAAGATTATTTGTATCCATATGAAAAGCAAATAATTCTTCTAACGTTGTATTTATATAAGTTTCTTTTGTAAATGTTTTCATAAATACTCCTTTTTATTTAATTATAACTAGTAAAGAAGTATTTATATATAGTTTTTTTGTCAGTTAATTTCGTTTATTAAACTTTGTAATTACACTTTTTATTTGTAATTCATTTGCCAATGAATATGCACTATTACCTAAAGTGTCATTTTCATAAATATTTGCACCATTTTTTAGTAAGTAATCAATACAATGCAATTTATTATATAAAACTGCATAAATTAATCCTGTTGCATTTATCTCATCTAAAAAGTTCAAATCAAGTCCACAATTTTTCAAAGTCTTTAACATCTTTACATCATCATTATAAATAGCAAAATGAACTGCTGATAAAGTTGGAGTTACATAAGTATTAATATAATTTTTTATTAAAAGTCTTACTGCTTCATGATTTTTAAATTTAATTGCCCAATATAAAGCATTTCTTCCTTTTTTATCTCTAATATTAATATTAACTCCTAAAGAAATAAGAGAGTTTATATTTTCATTATAGGCTATTGATTCAAAAAGTACGCACCAGCCATCTTTATCTTGATAATTAATATCTAACCCACTAAAAAGAAGTTTTTTTAGTGAAAAACTTTTATTTAAAGATTTATTCTCAATAAAAAAATTTGTACTCATAATATGACCTTTTTATTAAACTAAAAAAATCATAGCAAAAACAAACTTAAAATTAATTGATAATAGTTATCAAAATTAATTTTTGCTTTTAAATTTATTTAAATACTCTTGTATCTCTTCTTTCATTGTATTTTTATACCCATTTAAAGAAGTATAAATAAAAAATACTGATTGGGCCATAAAGAAATAAAAACCATTTGAATATCCCACATATACATATAAAACATCTGCAAGAAAAAATAAAATAAAAGCATACGATCTTCTTATATGACTATGACTTGATAATAAAAAGTTCCCAATAATTGCCATTGAAGCAGCACAAGTATCAATAGGTAAGATTTCAAATTCAATTGATGTAATTGATTTAAAATAAAATGCGATTAATAAAATAAGCACATAAATTAAAGTTATAAAAGCTAAGATTCTAAAATCTCTTTTAGGATTTAAAGACTTTTTTATAACTCCTAAAAAAGCACCAGCATAAAAGAATAGTAATTGCATAATCATAGGAATTTTTCCCTCAAAAAGGAAAAAAGCAAATAAGCAAAGATTTGCACATAAAAAGCTAATAAAGGCTAGATACAAAGGTCTTTGGTTATCTTTTGTACTTAAAGACATTAAATATGCCCCTAAAATAGAAAATACCGCACCAAAAGCCTCAAGAAATACCATTTAAACTCCAAATTTTTTGTCTATTATAATAGCTTTTAATAAAAGCAATATAAAACCTATATTTTGATTACTTTTTAATTACATTGAAGTAATTATGCCCTCTTGAAGTTTTTTACTTATATTATTTATATTTTTAATAAGAAGTCTATGTTCTGGTTTAAATATTTTTGCAATAAATCTTGTCTCTTTATTTGTAAAGCCCTCTGGGTCTTTATCTTCAACTTGTAATTTATCATCTAAAAAAAACACTCTTTTTAATTTATAGTTTGTATGTCTTACATAATAAACTATTGCAAATTTTTTCTGATTTATCTTTTCAATAGTAACAATTACTCTATTTTCTTTTATACTCTCTTTATATGGAACAATTTGTTTAAAATCTTTTATTTGTATATAACCAATATAAAGTTTTGTAAAAACATCAAAATATAAAGATAGTTTATAAGTTCTAAAAAAATTCAAATCTACTGCATGAGTTTTATGAGACCTACTTTTTAATAAAATCCACTCTAAAGTTTGAAAATATGAAAACTTTTTATAATTAACATTTATTGCTTCAATATACTTTTCTTCTGTGTATTTAATTAGTTTTCCATGATTGGTATTTTTAAAAATCAAATCTTTAAGAAGTTTATCATCATTAAAATCTTTTGTTATCCAAATAGTACAATAATCAGGAAATCTACTTATTCCTGTTGAACCCTCTGTTAAAACTATCAAAGCTTTTATTTGAAGATTTGGAAATAGAATTTTTAAAAGTGCTGATTTTTTAAAAAGTCTTTTATTTAAACCTGCTGTTTTTTTTGATTTACTCATTTCTACAAAATAAATACTATCTTTTGTAAAAAATAAAGCATCAAATTCACTTATATCTTTATAAACAGATTTATAAACAATTTGCGCACCTTTATCTATTAGTAACCCATTTTTTTTAAAAATATTATTTTTATTTTGATGGGGACCTTTTAAAACAAAACTAGTAATATTTTCATTTTCTTTAGCATATCTTAGTAAATGTTCATAGATGATATTTTCAAAAACTTCTCCTTTAAAACTATGATAAGCTGCACTTTCATAAGATTCTTCTTTTAAGTTTTTATTTTCATCGTAAAGTAGTGTTAAATTTTTATTATCATATTTATAAAAAAATAGATTATCTTTTATATAATTTAAATCTAAATTTTTTATCTCGTTGCTAATTTTAAATTCTTGCAAAATTCTATTTTAGTATCTTCTGATACGTTTTTTCCTTTTATAATTTTTATGATTATAGCTAAAGGGGAGTTGATTGTAAAGTAAAAAGTTAAAAAAGAGGACAAAAATCCTCTTTTTTAATTAGAATGCTTCTATTATAGCACCTTGGTATTTAGTTCTTATAAATGTTTTAATTTCTTCTGAATTAATAGCTTTATTTAAAGCTTGAATATAAGGTTTATTTTCATTTCCAGCTTTAACTGAAACAATATTTGCATAAGGAGAATCTTTTGATTCAATTGCTAAAGCATCTTTTAATGGATTTAAATTTGATAATAAAGCATAGTTTGTATTAATAACTGCTGCTGTTACTTCATCTAATACTCTTGGTAATTGTGGAGCATCTAACTCTTCAATTTTTAAATTTTTTGGATTATCTAAAATATCTTTTGCAGTTTTTAATTCAACATCTTTAAATGTTAAAAGCCCTTCTCTTTGTAAAATATCTAAAGCTCTACTTTCATTTGTAGGGTCATTTGGAACAGCAATTGTATCACCATCTTTAATATCTTTTAAAGATTTGATTTTACTTGAATAAACACCCATTGGCTCTAAATGAACATTTACAGTTTTAACTATATGAGTATTTTTATTTTTATTAAACTCATCCATATATGGCACGTGTTGGAAGAAGTTAGCATCTAATTCACCCTCTTCTACTGCAATATTTGGAGTTACATAATCAGTAAATTCTACTATTTCTAGTGTATATCCCTCTTTTGCTAAGATTTTTTTTACTTCTTGTAAAATTTCAGCATGTGGAATTGGAGTTGCCCCAACTTTAATAACTGTTTTTTCTTGTTCTTTTGGTTTTTCATTATCAGAACAAGCACCTAAAAATAATGCAACAAGTGCAACTAAAACAATCTTAAAAATGTTTTTCATTTATATCCTTTCTTATTTTTTAGTAATTTTATATAAATAGTCACCTAAACTTTGAAAAATCTGTACAAGCACTATTAAAATTAAAACTGTATATAGCATAATATCCGTTTGAAATCTATAATATCCAAACTTAATAGCCACATCTCCTAATCCACCTCCACCAACAGCACCAGCCATTGCAGAGAAACCAATAACAGTAATCAAAGTCAAAGTTATGGCTGAAATAATACCAGGTAATGCTTCAACTAACATTATTTTAAAAACTATTTGAAAATTTCCAGCTCCAAATGATTTTGCAGCTTCAATCACTCCATTATCTACCTCTTTTAATGCACTTTCAATTAATCTTGCAATAAAAGGTGCTGCACCAATAGTTAAAGGAATTATAGCAGCAGTAGTTCCAATACTTTTCCCCACAATTAGCTTTGTTAAAGGGAAAAGAACAATCATAAGTATAATAAAGGGAAATGACCTTAAAGTGTTTATTACCACATCTAAAACTCTATAAAGTTTAATATTTTCCATAAGTCCATCTTTTTGAGTCAAAATAAGAACTATTGCAGTAAAAAAACCAATAATAACAGCTAAAAGCGTAGAAACTAAACTCATATATAAAGTTTCACCAATTGCTGGCAGTAAAATATCCATCATTTTAAAATCTCCCAAGTAATAGCTCTATTTTCCAAATATTTACAAACAATTTCTTTTTGTTCTTCTTTTATATTTATAACCATATTTCCAATAATATGAGTATTTATCTCTTCTAGTTTACCCCATACAATACTAAAATCAATATCAAGTTCTCTTGCCATTGAAGTAATTAGTGATTGATAAGCATTATCTTTTGGAAAATATAGCTTAATATTAACACCCTCTTTTGGTACAACTTCTTCTTCTCCTAAGAAGTGTTTCATTTTCTCATCAGGTTTTAAAAATAAATCTTCTGTTACATCAAGACCTATAATATTACCATGCTCAAGAAGTAAAGCTTTTTGAGCTATTTGTTTTACAACTTCCATCTCGTGAGTAACTAGAATAATTGTAATATTTAACTGCTTATTAATCTTTTTTAAAAGATTTAATATTGAAGTAGTTGTATTTGGATCAAGTGCAGAAGTTGCTTCATCTGAAAGTAAAATTTCAGGGTCTAAAGTTAAAGCTCTTGCTATTGCAACTCTTTGTTTTTGACCTCCACTTAACTCTTTTGGATAAGAATTAACTTTACTTTCTAAACCAACAAGTTCTAAAAGATTTAAAACTTTTTTCTCTATTTCATCTTTAGAGTATCCCCAAAGTTCCATAGGTAAAGAAACATTTTCAAATACTGTTTTTCTTTGAAGAAGTGAAAAATGTTGAAATATCATTCCAATATTTTTTCTAAACTCTCTTAACTTTAATTTTGTTAAGTTTTTAACCTCTTTTTTATTTACTAAAAGTGAGCCTTCATGGTAATCTTCCAGTCCATTTATACATCTTAAAAGTGTAGATTTACCTGCTCCACTATGCCCAACAATAGCAAAAATATCACCTTTATCAATAGAAAGATTGATATTATTTAATACTTTTATTTGCCCATAGTATTTATTTAAATTTTTTATCTCTATCAAAAGTAAACCTTATAATATTTTTAACTGAATATAATATTAAAATACTACTAATAAAACCCTTTAATAAAAACTTTTAGAAATTTTTCAATAACTAAATGCTTATTTTATACTCAAAAATTTACTTAATCTAAATTTACTAAAAATTTTAATAATATTTAAAACAAAAAGGCTTTTTATGAAAAAAAATATCTTAATTACTGGCTGTAGCTCAGGCTTGGGACTTGCACTTACTAATTTATATTTACAAAAAGGTTATAAGGTATTTGGTCTTTCAAGAAAAAAACCTCCAATAGAAAATAAAGATTTTGAATTTAAACAAATTGATTTATCAAAGACTTTAAAAATTAAAAAACTTTTAGAAGAATATTTACTAAATATTAAAGAGTTTGAATTAGTATATTTAAATGCAGGAATATTAGGTGAGATAAAAACCCTTGATTTATTAAGTTTAGATGAAATGAAAGAGGTTTTTGAAATAAATGTTTTTGCAAATAAAGAAATACTTGATATTTTAGCAAAATGTAAAGTAGAAAAAATATTAGCAATTTCATCAGGAGCTTCAATAAATGGCTCAAAAGGTTGGGCTTCTTATAGTTTATCAAAAGCTGGAATTAATATGCTTATTAATTTATATGCAAAAGAGTTAATAAACACTAAACTTTATGCAATTGCCCCTGGAGTAATAAAAACACCAATGACAGATTATATTAGATTTGAAATTGATGAAGAGATTTTTCCTTCTGCAAAAAGATTAAAAGAAGGTGAAATACAAACACCAAAAGAGGCTGCACAAAGAGTTGATAAAACTTTAGAAAAACTTGAAACTATTCCTAGTGGTAGTTTTATTGATGTTCGAAAAATTTAACAAAAGAGAGTTTCTCTTTTGTTAATTAGTGATTATTTTGTTTTTTAATTTTTTTAATATTAATTAACATTGCAATTGATACAACCAATGCAATACAGAAAAACCCTGCAAAAACATAAAGCGTTTGAGCATAACTTCCTGTCATATCTTTTACATTTGAAATAATTAGTGGTCCAACAAGTCCAGCAGCTGCCCAAGCTGTTAAAATATACCCATGAATAGCACCTAATTCTTTTGTTCCAAAAATATCTCCAATATAAGCTGGTATTGAAGCAAAACCTCCACCATAACAAGACATTATAAAATATAAAATAATTTGAAATAAGATAAGCTCACTAATACTAGGTAATGCATAAAAAGCTATTGCTTGTGTTGCAAAAAAGATAATATAAACAACTGGTCTAGTTAAAAAATCAGAAATACTAGCCCAAAAGATTCTTCCTGCCCCATTAAATACTCCCATAAGACCAACAGCAGCAGCTGCTGCTAAAGCACTCATACCCATTGCTTCTTGTAATAAAGGAGAAGCTACTCCAATAATTGCAATTCCACAAGTAACATTTATAAAAAGCATAATCCAAAGACCATAAAATCTAGGAGTTTTAACTGCTTCATTTAATCCCATAGAAGATAAATCTTTTTTAAGTTTTTTCTTTCCACTTTCTAATTTTTTCTTAAATTTTTTTGGCATATAACCTTCTTGAGGTTTTTCTAAATAAATTGCAGATAAAAACATAATTACAAAGTAAACTGCCCCAAGAATAAAAAAAGTATTTGCAATACCAACAGAACCTATTAAAAGTTTAATTGCAGGCCCTGAAATTGCTGAAGCAAATCCAAATCCCATAATAGCTAAACCTGTAGCCATTCCTCTTTTATCAGGAAACCATTTTACTAAAGTTGAAACAGGAGAGATATAACCTATTCCTAAACCACAACCACCTAAAACTCCATAAAAAAAGTATAAAAGAAGTTTTGATTCCATTAAAATAGCAAGTCCTGAACCTGCTGTTCCAATACCAA
This sequence comes from Malaciobacter mytili LMG 24559, assembly GCF_003346775.1. Lineage (NCBI taxonomy): Bacteria > Pseudomonadati > Campylobacterota > Epsilonproteobacteria > Campylobacterales > Arcobacteraceae > Malaciobacter > Malaciobacter mytili. Next base: position 1,786,968 of record NZ_CP031219.1, read on the forward strand.
AAGCAAAAGCTGCAATAGTTGCAGAAACTCTAGGACCATTTTTTTCTACAAATTTACCCATAAGTGCAGCTGATAATCCAAGAAAGAAAATAGCTATACTAAAAGCAATAGTTACATCTGTTAAATTCCAATTCATCTGTTGTTGGATTGGATTTACATATACACTCCAAGCGTAAACAGAACCGATACAAATATGAACTCCAACAGCAGCTAAAGCCATAAGCCAACGATTTTTTTCCATATATATTTCCCCATGATTTGTGTGTGTAAAATAAATGCGGATTTTATCATAAGAAGAATAAAATCCCTATTTTATATAACTTTTAATTATAATTTATTATATAGAAAAAGTTTTGGAAAAAATTCCCACAATAAATCCAATATTTACTCCAATTGCAATAAGTCTATTGTTTTTATATCTTAAACTTGGAGCTATATCTTGAAAAATAAGATATAAAATTCCACCACTTGCAAAAAGCATTAAAGCAGAAGTTATATTTTGATTTGAAGATAATAAGTAGTATCCTAAAAGTGAAAAAATCACACCTACAAAACTTAATAAAAAAAGTATCAATAAAGTTTTTTTTATAGAAAATCTTGATTTTCTAAGTTCTAAATAAGAGTTAAAAGCTTCAGGAAAGTTTTGCAATCCTATAAATAATGCCAATATAATTCCTATTTTATAATCATATGCAAAAAGAGCTCCTAAGGCTATGGATTCTGGAATAAAGTCTAAAAGCATAGCCATTATTTGTGCTATATTTCCAGCTTTACTTTGTATATAACCATCAATTAAATAAAAAATTATTCCCCCAAATAAAAAAAGAGTAATAGCCAATAAAACTGATGTTTTTTCTAAACCTTGAGGAACTAAAACAAAAGAGATTGCACTTAACATAATTCCCGTACCAAAAGCTATAAAAAAATGAACTATTTCATCTTTTAAAAAACCTTTTTTAAAGTTTTTTTCAAAAAATAAAGAAAAAAGTCCACCTAAAAAAACAGTAATACCAGAAAGAAGAGAATAAAAAATAATTGAAGAAATAATACTCATATACTATAACCTTAAAAATTATTTTAAGATTATAGCATATTAAAATAAGTTAAGACTTTGAAGCACAACAAGCAGTAAATAAAACATCTGTTGAAGAGTTTAGTGCTGTCTCCATTGAATCTTGAACTACTCCAATAACAAACCCAATTGCCACAACTTGAAGTGCAATATCATTAGTAATTCCAAATAATGAGCAAGCTAAAGGTATTAAAAGAAGTGAACCACCAGCAACACCAGAAGCCCCACACGCAGCTAATGAAGCAATAACACTTAATAGCAATGCAGTAAAAATATCTACATTTATACCTAAAGTATGAACTGTTGCTAAAGTTAAAATAGTAATTGTAACTGCTGCTCCTGCCATATTTGTTGTTGCACCTAAAGGAATAGATACAGAATAAGTATTTTCATCTAAATTTAACTTTTTACATAAATTCATATTTACAGGTATATTTGCAGCACTACTTCTTGTAAAAAAAGCAGTAATTGCACTTTCTTTTATACAAATAAATAATAAAGGGAAAGGGTTTTTCTTAGTTTTAATAAATACAATTAAAGGATTTATTACAAAAAGCATAAAAAGCATTGTTCCAACTAATAAAACCAAAATTCTTCCATAACTTAAAAGTGAAGCCATACCTGTTTTTGCAAAAGTATCGGCAACCAAACCAAAAATCCCAAAAGGTGCAAGTCTTATTATAAACTGTACGATTTTTGTAACACCTGTTGAAACATCAAAAAATACTTTTTTAGTTTCAGCACTACTATAGTGCATGGCAATACCAAGTCCAATTGCCCAAGCCAAAATTCCCATAAAATTTCCAGTTAATAAAGCATGTACAGGATTATCTACAATATTAAAAAGAACTCCTTGAAGTACACTTACCACACTATCTGGGGGATTTAAAGGTTCATTTGCTTTTAGTAAAACTAAAGTTGTAGGAAATAAGTAACTAACAATGATAGAAACAAAAGCAGCTAAAAAAGTACCAACTAAATATAAAAATATAATTGGTTTTATATTTGTTTGAACACCCATTTCTTTAGTTGCAATTGCAGTTGAAACTAAAATAAAAACCAAAATAGGAGCAATTGCTTTTAATGCATCAACAAATAATTTTCCTAAAATTGAAACACTAGAAGCAACCTCTTTAAAAAAAGCTCCAACAATAACACCTAATACAATTCCCACTGAAATTTGTAGTACCAAATTTCCATTGAAATATCTACTAACTAAACTATTTTTATTCATGAACATCCTATTAAAAAAGAGAGTATAACAAATTTTTATCTTAAATTAAAAATTTTTGAAACTATTTACTAATTTTTATATTTAAGCTAAAATTTTATAATGAAACCAAAATGTAATAATTAAATTGTAAGATTTCAATATATCAACAATATAAAAAGGAGGAAAAAATGTTAAAAGCTAGTTTATCATTAGTTGCAATTAGTACAATGTTTTGTATTTATGCAAGTATAACTTTATTTAAAGAATATATTTTAACTTCAAATACAAATATAGCCTCATAAGCTGTTATGAGGCTATAAAGAAGGAATAAATTTCTTTTTAAATAATTCTTTATCTTTTAAAAATAAATCTACACAACTTTCACAAATACAGCTTTTTTCTTTAAAAAAAGAGCTCAAAGAGATTAATTCTTTAGGAATATTTTTATTCTTGCACCAGCAGCTATTTATATTTAAACTATTACAGTTATTGTGTTTTTTACAAAAAGGACAAAACAATTTATCTTCTTTTAAATATCATATTTTTTAAACTTTTTTCTTCATTATTTGAAGGATAATTTTCTAAATTTGGTATTCTTTGTATAAATTCAAACTCTTTTGCAAATTCAGTAAAAATATTTTTAATAAAATTTGTATCTAATTCAGGGGCATTTAAAGCACTTAAAATTATAGAATCTTTAGTTGTTAATTCTTCTAATCTTTTTATAATTTTTTCATAATCTTTTGAAGCTGCAAAACTTCCCTTTTGAAAAGAAGGGGGATCTATTACAATAATATCATAAGGAGCATATTTTTTTATTCTACTCCATGATTTTAATATATTATAAGGCAAAAACTTAACTTTTTTGGTATCTAAATCATTTAGGTGATGGTTTATTCTTCCTATTGTTAAAGCATTTTTTGCCATATCTACATTTATAACCTCTTTTGCTCCACCTTTTATAGCACAAACACTAAAAGCACAAGTATAAGAAAATAGATTTAAAACTTTTTTATCTTTTGAATTATTTAAAATATATTCTCTTCCATTTTTCATATCAGCAAAAAAACCTATATTTTTATTATAGAAATTTATAGAATATTTTAAACCATTTTCAACTAAATAATTTTCTTGTTTTAACTTTCCTTTTAAAACCTCATTTTCACCATTATTTAAATATCTTCTTTGAAGAATTAAAACTTCAAAACCATATTTTTCATAAATTTCATCTAATAAAATAAGTAATTGCTCTTCTAAATTCTTTTGTATTTCTTCAAAAAACACAATAAATAAAATTTTATCAATTGAATCTACAGTTAAAAAATTAAATTTTTCATAAAAGTTACCTCTTCCATGGAAAACTCTTTTAAATTCATTTGTTTTATTTTCAAGATTTTTTTCTATAATTTCTTTTAGTTTTTCCATTTACTCTTCTTTAAAATTATATTTTTCTATTTTTATAATTTCATATTCAAAAATCTCTTCATTTATAGAAAATTCAACCTCTTGAAAAACTTTTTTTCCCATTAGTTCCCTTCCTAAAGGAGATTTATTTGAAATTTGATTTTTATTTGGATTTGTTTCATATGTTCCAACAATTATAAACTCTTTTTGCACTTGTGTATTTAAATCAACTAAAGTTACTTTTGAACCAAAATTTACCCTATCATGGGGAATTTCATCAATATTAACAACCTCACTATTTTGAATAATTTTATCTAAAAATCTTAATCGTTTATCTATATTTCTTATTTGTTCTTTTGCACTTATATATTCAGCATTTTCACTTCTATCACCAAATTGTGCAGCAATTTCTTTTTCTTTAACCCAAAAAGGTTTTTCAACTTTTAAAAGATGATTAAATTCATCTAAAAAATTTTTATATCCATATATCGTTATTAAATCTTTTTTCATTTTGCAATTGTATCAAATATGCATAAAAAATGGTTTTAATAACTTATGGTTAAGTTGTAAAAAGCTAAGATATTTACAAAAAAAGGTTTTAAATGTCTAATAATAGTAAAATAAATGAAATATATGAAAAAATAAAAGAACTTGAAGAAGATTTAAAAAAAGAGTATGAAAAAAATAAAGAAAATTTTCATTTTCAAAAAGCTTTTAATAAATTTCAATTTGATACTGAATATATAAAAGAATATAAAAGCAAAGTTATTAATTCATTTAAATATCTTTGGAAAGAAAGAATAAGTATTATTTTAACAATACCAATTATTTGGTCAGTTCTTATTCCTGCTTTTTTATTAGATATTTTTGTTAGTTTATATCAAGCAATTTGTTTTCCAATATATAAAATCCCAAAAGTAAAAAGAAAAGATTATATTATAATAGATAGATATAATTTATTTTATTTAAATAAAATACAACAAATAAACTGTTTATACTGTGAATATTTTAATGGTCTAATAGGATATGTAAGAGAAGTTGCAGGAAGAACAGAACAATATTGGTGTCCTATTAAACATGCAGAAAAAATGAAAGATACACACTCTAGATATAAAAACTTTTTTGATTATGGTGATGCAAAAGCTTATCAAGAAGAAGTAGATATTATTAGAGAAGATTTTAATGATTTAAAAAAGTAAAACAATGAATAAACTAAGATTTAATTTAGAAGATATTTCCCAAATTATAATAGGCTCTTTTGCTTTATGTGTTCCTATCTCTTTTTCACAAGAGGCTTGGGAGATTGCAAAAACTCTACCAAATTTAAATCTATTTTTATTGATATTATTAACTTTGTTTTTTTTAGGATTTTATTCTTATCAAAGTATTTTCCAAACAAATATAAAAAAAAGAATTCCTATTTTTATTTTTAGAATTTTTATAGCTTATTTTATAACTATTATTGTAGTGGGTTTAACTTTACTTGCATTGGATAAACTTCCACTTTTAACAGATGCCTATCTTGCTATTAAAAGAGTAATAATTATTTCAATGCCAGCTTCAATTGGAGCAATAATTGTGGATAGTTTGGATAAAGAGTAGAGATTTTTTCTCTACTTCATATCCTCAAGAGCATCATTTAAATTTTTATAAATAGTTATATTTTCAAAAACCTTTGTTTTATCAACCATTTTAATTTTATCAAGATGCCTTTGTTTTAAAACTAATGAAATCTCAATTTCCAAATCTTTTAATTTTAAAATTAATTCTTCTAAAGTAAAAATAGCCGAAATATCCATAAAAGGTACATGTGTACAGTTTATTATCATCTTTTTTGTATCAAGTAATTTATTTATTTCTTCTTCATAAAAAGAAGCCGAACCAAAGAAAAAAGCCCCATCTATATCTAAAACTCTAATATTTTCAAATATTAAATCACTATTTTCTTTCTTTGCTTGTGTAATAGTTAGTTTTGCTTCTTTTGAAATTCTATAAACAATTAAAATAGAAGCAAGAGTTATCCCCACTCCAACAGCCATAATTAAATCTACAAAAACTGTAAGTAAAAAAACAATAATCATTACAATAAGATCATTTTTAGGTGCATTTTTTATAACTCTTAAAAATTTATAATCTAAAATATCTATTCCAACTTTCATTAAAATCCCAGCAAGTACAGCTAAAGGAATTTGAGAAGCAATTGGTGCTAAAAAAAGTGCAATGATTAAAAGAGTTAAAGAGTGTATCATTCCTGAAAATTTTGTTTGTCCACCACTTTTAACATTTATTACTGTTCTCATAGTTGCTCCAGCCCCAGGAACTCCACCAACTAAAGCAACTAAACTATTACCAAGTCCTTGCCCAATTAATTCTTTATTTGAATTATGTTTTGTTTTAGTAATAGAATCAGCAACCAAAGAAGTAAGTAAAGTATCAATTGTTCCAAGTAAAGCTAAAGTAATAGCTAAAACTAAAATATCCCTACTTTTTTCAAATTCAAAAGAAGGAATACTAAAAGAAGGTAAAGAGCTAGGTATTTCTCCAATTGTACTAACATTAAAGTTTAGAACAACACTTAAAATAGTCATTAAAACCAAAGCTAATAAAGCAGGAGGAAAAACTCTTGCTATACTTTTTGGAGTAATAAACATTATTGTTAAAGTTAATGTAGATAAAATTAAAGCTTCAAAATTTAAATTACTTAAAGAAGAGGGGAACAAATATAAAGTATTTATTACTGAATTTTGAGACTCCAAGCCTATAAAAGGATTTAATTGTAAAATGATAATAATAATACCAATTCCACTCATAAAACCAGAAATTACAGGATAAGGAATATATTTTACATATTTTCCAACTTTTAATACTCCAAATAAAATTTGAAAAATACCTGCAAGTAAAACTACACTCATTACTGCATTTATATCATTTGAAAAAAGAGCAACAGCACTTGCAAAAACTATCGTCATAGGTCCTGTTGGTCCAGAAATTTGAGAAGGTGTACCTCCAAATAAAGAAGCAAAAAAACCTAAAATTATCGCACCATAAAGTCCAGCAACTGCCCCTGCACCACTTGCAACCCCAAAAGCTAAAGCTAAAGGCAAAGCTATAACTGCTGCTGTAATACCACCAAAGAAATCACCTTTAAAAGAAGACAAGACTATTCCTTTATATAATGTTTTTAAAAGCAATTAATAAGTAGAGCTTATCAATTTTTAGTTTTAGTCTACTCCTTTTTTCCTTATAAATATGTTTATTATTGTGGTTTATAGCTTTTTTTATAAATAAGTGATGCTTATATATTCTATTTTTATATTTAATCCAAAATCTATTTTTATCATAAAGAATAAAAAAAATTTCTTTATGTTTAAACTTTAGATATTTTTTCTTTTTTTTAAACTCAATAGTTACTTTATATAAATTTTTATCAATTTTTTTAATATTACTACTATTAAAAATATATTTACCATTGGCAAAACCTGCTATTTTATTTAGTTTTATATAACCATCAACTATATAAAAAGGATTATTAAAACTTTGTATTTGTTTATAAGTAAAAGAAGTAGAACTTTCACTAAAACCAAAAGTGAAAATAAAAATAAAAACTAAAAAGTATTTTTTCATTTAAAATCCTTTTTTATTTGATAGAATGATTTTTACTAAAAGAAGTGAAATAATTGTAAAAGCAACAAAAACTAAACAAAATATTTGTAAAATTATTTATAAAAGGATAAAAGATGAAAGAGTTTGATTTAATTATTATTGGAGCAGGAAGAGCAAGCAACCTTGCAGCAAAAGCTGGAAAACTTGGACTTAAAGTTGCACTTATTGAAAAATCTTCTTTAGGAGGAACTTGCCCAAATAGAGGTTGTGTTCCCTCAAAACTTCTAATTGGGTATGCAAATAAAATAAGAGAGATTAAAGAGTCTAAAACACATTTTATTAAATCAAAAATTGAACATATAGATATAGAAAAAATTTTTAAAGAAACAAATAAATATATAGACTCAATAGATGAAAATTATCAAAAAAAATTTAATGAAAATGTAATTATTTTTAGAGGTGAAGGAAAATTTATTGCAAATAAAATAGTTGAAGTAAATAATGAAAAATTAACAGCACCAACTATAATAATAGCCACAGGAACTAGACCTGCAAAAGTACCATATGAAAAAGCTTGGAGTAGTGATAATATTTTCCCTTTAAAAGATAAAATCCCAAATTCTATTACAATCGTGGGAGCTGGGTTTATCGCTTGTGAACTTACAAACTTTTTTGATGCGATTGGAATAAAAACAAAACAACTAGTAAGAAGCAATACTTTACTTTCAAATGAAGATGAAGAAATTTCTTCAATTTTTAAAGAAGAATATTGTAAAAATATTGATGTTGAATTTGAGACAAATATAAAAGAAGTAAAATACCAAAATGAAAAATTTTATATTACTTTAGAAAAAAATGATGGAACAATAAAAGAACATATAAGTGAAGCTTTACTTTATGCCACAGGAAGAGTATCAAATGCTGATAAGTTAGGCCTTGAAAATACAGATATTGAACTTAATAAAAAAGGTTTTATAAAAAGAGATGAGTTTTTTCAAACAAAAGTAAAAGGAGTATATGTAGTAGGAGATGCAAGTGGAGAGCATATGCTTCAACACGCAGCTGCCTATGAAATAAATCATTTAAGTAAAATACTTTTTGAAAATGAAAAAGAGCCTTTAAAATTTAAATATATGCCCCATGCAGTATTTTCATTTCCTGAAATTGCAAGTGTAGGTTTAACTGAGCAAAAAGCAAAAGAACTTAATATTAATTATATAACAACCACTACAAATTGGCTTGCAAGTGCAAAAGCACTATCTTTAAAAATAAAATATCCAAGAACAAAATTTATTTTAAATCCTAAAACTTATGAAATATTAGGGTGTCATTTAATAGGTTTTGAAAGTGCAACTATGATACATCAAGTTTTAGCAATTATGCATATAAACAATGATATTAGACATTTAAAAGAGATGTTATATATACATCCAGCTTTAAGTGAAGCACTACTGCCAGCAGCAGTTGAAGCAGTTGCAAAGATACAAGAGTATAAAAAGAGTCACAAGAAGTGACTCTTTAAGATTATTTAGCTAAATTTTCAGCTACAAAATCCCAATTTACTAATTTCCAGAAGTTTTCTAAATATGCAGGTCTTGCATTTCTACAGTCGATATAATATGCATGTTCCCAAACATCACATGTTAAAAGAGGAGTTAATTCTTCTGTAATTGGTGTTGCTGCATTTGATGTTGAAACAATTGATAATTTTCCAGCATTATCTTTTACTAACCACGCCCAACCTGAACCAAAGTGTCCAATTGCTTTATTTGTAAATTCAGTTTTAAAGTTCTCTACTGAACCAAAGTTTTCCACTAAAGCTGCTTCAACTTCACTTGAAATTTCAGTTTGTTTAGGAGATAAACTATTCCAGAAAAAATCATGGTTAAATACTTGTGCAGCATTGTTAAAAACTCCGCCTTCTGATTCTTTAATGATTTCAACTAATGATAGATTTTCAAATTTAGTACCTGCAATTAATTCATTTAATTTATTTACATATGTTTGATGATGTTTTCCATAGTGAAACTCTAAAGTCTCTTTTGACATTAAAGGTGCTAAAGCATCTAATTCATAAGGTAAAGTCATTAATACATGTTTCATAATTTATCCTTTTTTATAATAATTTTGTTTTTGTAAAGTAAGAATACTCCGATTTATTTAAAATATATATTATGGATACAAACTAATTTTTTATTTAAGACAAAATTTGTCTTATTTATAACTTTAAGTAACATTTTAAAACCAATATAAAGGATAATGTCTATTTTTACTAATATTATTATAAGTTACTCCCACAAGTATTAAAATAATTGCGCCCAAAGCTGTTGGAAAAATTAAATAATCCCAATTTGCTTGCATTATAAATACAATTAAAGGATTTGAACCAGCAGGAGGATGAACTGTTCTTGTTAATAACATTAAAGAACTAGCACTAGCAAGAGCTAAGGCCATACTCCACCAATAATCCCCAACCAAATGAAAAAATGCTAAACCAACAAAAGTAGAAATAAGATGCCCAAATAAGATATTTCTTGGTTGAGAAAAAGGACTTTTGGGAAAACCAAAAAGTAAAACACAAGTTGCTCCAAAAGAACCCATAACAAAAATATTATTATAACTATTTGTTAAATAACCAACTATTGCTATTGCAATAAAACCACCAAAAAATACAAAAAAAACTTCTAAATAAGAACTTTTTGCAGGTAAAGGTTCTCTTAAACCTTTTATTTTTTTTAAATAATTCATAGTTTTCCTTTTATTCAAACAAACGATTGTTTGGTAAATATATAAAAAAATTTTAAACTTTTTCTTTTAATTTTTTTCCAATTTCTAAATAGCTTGAAGTATTATCAGTTAAATTCATCATAATTATTGCACCTTGTAAAGCACAAATATATTCATAAGAAAAAAAATTTGCTTTATCTTTATCTAATTTTTCATTTAAAATTTGATAAATTGAATCTTGCCATTTTTTAAAATATAAAGTTATTATAGTTTTAAACTCACTATTTTGTCTTGAAACCTCTGAAGCTAAATTTCCAAGTAAACATCCACCTTCACTCTTTAAAAAATACTCATCTGTTTTTGTTACAATCTTTTCTAACTTCTCTTTTGTAGTTATATTCTCATCTTTTATTATAAAAATATTTTTTTCAAAAAACTCATCAATATATTTTAAAGCTTCAAGTCCAATCTCTTCTTTATTTTTAAAATGATGATAAATACTTCCTTTTATTAAACCACAGGCTTTTCCTATATCTGCCATTGAAGTATTGTAATAACCTTTAGTTTTAAAAAGTTTTATTGCTTCAAGAAGTATCTCTTCTTTACTAGTCTTTTTTATTGCCATATATTTTCCCAAACGATTGTTTGGTAAAATTTTATCTTATTTAAATTTTTTTGTCAAATAACTTTATAAAAAGATAAGTAAACTTTTATACAATAAGAAAAAAATAAAGGTTTCTAATGAATTTTGATAAGCTATATAAAGGAAAATTAGTAAAAAGATATAAAAGATTTTTAGCAGATATTATACTTGAAGATGGACAAGAAATAATTGCGCATGTACCAAACAGTGGTGCAATGACCTCTTGTATTGAGCCAAATTGTGATGTTTGGGTAAGTTTTCATAATATTGCTACTAGAAAATTAAAATATACTTTAGAACTTACACAAATAAAAGAAAATTTAATCTGCACAAATACTAATATTGCTAATAAAATTGCAATTGAAGCTATAAAAAACAATATCATAAAAGAGTTACAAGGTTATAAAAGTATAAAACCAGAACAAAAATATGGACAAAATAGTAGAATTGATATTTTATTAGAAAATGAAAATGAAAAATGTTATGTTGAAATAAAAAGTGTAAGTTTAAAAATTCAAAAAGATTTAGCTTTTCCTGATGCGGTAACATCAAGGGGAACTAAACATCTAAATGAACTAATACAGATGGTAAAAGATGGGCATAGAGCTGTAATGTTATATATAATTCAAAGAACTGATAAAGCAGACTTTAGAATTGCAAAGGAAATAGACCCAAAATATTATGATACTTTTAAAGAAGCAATAAAACAAGGAGTTGAAGTATTAGTTTATCAATCATATATTTCACACAAAGAGATTTATATAAGTAAAAGTATTAATTTTTAGATAAGTTATCCTTATAAAATAGTTTTAATTTTACATAAGTTATAATTATGAAAAATTTATAATTAGGATTTATAATGTTTGATAAAATTAGAAAATTTTGCAGACCATTTAGAATTGTATTAGGTTTAGCGCTTATTGCAATTGGATTTATTTTTGAAAATCCTTGGTTTTATCTTGGAATTATTCCATTGATTGTGGGAGTATTGGATTTTTGTCCTTTATGTACAATAACAAAAAAATGTTCAATAAAAAACTAAAGGGTATTTACTCTTTAGTTTTTTAAAGATAAAACTTTATAAATATTTCCATTATCCGTAGAAAAATATAAATCACCCTTACTATTTTGAACTAGGCTTCTAATCCTTTCTTTTAACTCTTTAAATACTCTTTTTTCTTCAATAATTTTAAAATCATTATCTATTTTTATAAGATTTAGATGAGTCATTATTAAGGCACTTGAAAAAAGGTATCCTTCAAACTCTTTAAATTTTTTACCATTATATACAAGTAAAGAACTAGGTGCAATAGAAGGAGTAAAAACTACTATTGGTTCTGCAACTCCTTCTTTTGAATTCCCCTCTCCTACTTGTATAGGTGCCCAATACTCTTTTCCATAAGATACAATTGGCCAGCCGTAATTACTTGCTTTTTTTATAATATTTATCTCATCTCCACCTTTTGGACCATGTTCATTTGAAAAAAGAACTTCTCTTTTTTTATCATAAAAAAGTCCTTGGGGATTTCTATGTCCATAACTATAAATCTCTGCTAGTGCATTTTTATTTTTAATAAATGGATTTGATAAAGGAATTGTTCCATCAAGATTTAATCTTAAAATTTTTCCAGAATGTGTTCTTAGATTTTGTGAATTATTTCTAATTCCCCTATCTCCAATGGAAAAATAAAGATAATTTTTATTATCAAAAGCTATTCTACTTCCAAAATGCCTAGTAGTAGAAGAATAAGAGTTTGTAACTAAAATATCTTTTAATTCCTGCAAACTATCATTTTCAAAAGTAGCTTTTGCCAATGTTGTAAGTCCAATATCTTTCTCATTTTTTACATAAGTAAAAAAAACTGTTTTATCTTTTTTAAAATTTGGAGAAACCTTTATATCCAAAAGTCCACCTTGTCCTTTTGTATATAAATTATTTAGTTGTTTTATAACTTTTAATTTTTTTGTATTTAAATCTAAAAGTGCAATTTGCCCACTTTTAAAACTTAAAATTAATTTTTTATCATCTAAAAAATCCATACCCCAAACAATTGATTTTGTATTAAGAACTTTTTCAACATTTGAAGCATTTAAAATAGTAAAAAAAATAAAACAGCCTATAAAAACTAATTTTTTCATCTTGTTACTTTACATTTTCTTTTTTTATTTTACAATTAAGTTATAAAAAATAGTTTAACAGTAATAAAATAAAATTTATATAAACATTTAGGATTAATTATAAATATTCTAACTTTTAAACATCTGTTTTTTTGTAAATTTTGTAGCTATTGCTTCGTAAGGATTATCTGGCCAATAATGTTTGGGATACTTTCCTTTTAGCTCTTTTTTTACTTCTTCATAAGAGTTTTTCCAAAAACTATTTAAATCATAAGTAAGTTGAATAGGTCTAAAAGCTGGAGATAAAAGCTCTATTTGCAAATCAACTTTTCCATTAAGTAGTTTTATGCACTCAAAAGTTCCAAAAAGTTCTTGTATTTTTACTGAAAGTTTTGGCTTTTCTTTTATAGAGTAATCAATTGGTATTTTAAAGCCATTTGAAGTTATAAAAAAAGCAGGTGCTAAATCATCTAATTTTTTTTGTTGTTCCCAAGTTAGAGTATTTAATAAAATATTATAAAGTTCAAACTTTTTAAAATCCTCTATATTTTTCATCTCTTGCATATAAATACCAAGCCAACTCTCAAGACTATTTAAAAGCTTTTCTTCTTCAAAAATATCAAAACCTAAACTATTATCATAAAAATTTATAAATTGAGCTCTTTGTTTTAAAGTAATAGCTTTTTTATCCCAATTTAAAAGCTCTAATCCCTCTTGTCTTAAAACTTCTAAATATAAATCTTGAAGATTTTCATTCTTATTTATTTGTGTTGGTTTTATACTAAGTTCTAAATTTAAAAACTCTTTTTTTATCCTTGCTAAAATCTTTTTATTTTCCTTATCATAAGAGATAACTCTATTTTCTTTAATATAAGAAGAAAAGTAAGTTTCTATTTGCTTATACTCTATTTTTATAGCTTCATTTATAAAAGAGTCTTGTTCTTTTGCACTAAGCTTTAATACAATCAAATACTCTTCATTAAACAAATAACTTTGTTTATTTAAAATAGCACCTTTATTATTGCTTAATTTATATTTTGTATTATCTTTTGCTCTTTGTTTTGCTAATCTATCAGGATAAGCAAATAAAGCTAAAACCCCTAAAAAATCATATGTAAACTTCTGTTTTTCTACTTTTTGAACTCTTTTTAGTTTTTCAAAATAAAACTGTGCTTCTTTTAAAAGCTCTTTTTCAAAACTACTTAACAAGCTTTTTTCATACAAAGTAATAAAACTACTTAAAATATCACTATTTAAGCTATTTGCACTTAATAAAGCTACTAAAAGGCAAGCTTCATAAGCAAAACCTAATTTATTTGCCTTTAATATCATATAAGCAAATCTTGGATGAATTCCTAAACTAATAGCTTTTTTCCCAAAATCTGTAATTTTAAAATTATTATCTATCATATTTAGTTCAACTAAAAGTTCTTTAGCATCTTCAATTAAATGTAAGCTTGGAGTATCAAGCCATCTTAAATCAGAAAAATCATCAACTCCCCAAGTGGCTAACTCTAAAATAACTTGAGTTAAATCTGCTCTTAAAATCTCAGGCTTTGTACTTTCTTGTAAGATTTTTTTATTATGCCACAGTCTATAACAAACTGCATTTTCTAATCGTCCAGCTCTTCCTGCTCTTTGAATTGCAGCTTGTTTTGAAATAAATACTACTTCTAAGTGATTTAAACCTGTATTACTATTATAAAAAGAAAGCTTTTCTAATCCAGTATCAATTACTACGGTAACTCCTTGTATAGTTAAGGAAGTTTGAGCCACATTTGTAGCTAAAATAACTTTTCTTTTATTTTGTTTTTCTATTGCTAAATCTTGTTTTTGTTTGCTTAGATTTGAATATAAAGGTAAAACTAAAACCTCATCATTTAAAGATAAACTATTTAAAATTTCATTAATCTCTTTTACTCCAGCTAAAAAAACTAAAATATCACCTTTATTTTCAACTAAAGCTTTTTTAATTGTTTTTATAACTAAACTATTAAAAGTTGCAATATCTACTTTAATATTATCTTCTAAATAGAGATTTTTTACCTCAAAACTTCTACCTTTAGAAGTAATTATAGGTGCATTATTTAAAAAAGAAGAAAGCTCTAAGCTATTTAAAGTAGCTGACATAATAAGTAGTTTTAAATCTGCTCTTAAAAACTCTTGCACTTGCAAAGAAAAAGCTAATGCCAAATCACTATTTATATTTCTTTCATGAAACTCATCAAAGATAATTAAAGCAATTTCCTCTAAAGCTTGGTCTTGTTGAATCATTCTAATTAAAACTGCTTCTGTTACAACTAAAATCTTTGTTTTTTTAGAATACATACTATCTAGTTTTACTTTATAACCAACAGTTTCTCCAACTTCTTCATTTAGCCCTTTTGCTAATTGTTTTGCAACAACTCTTGCAGCAACTCTTCTTGGTTCTAAAAGAATAATTTTTTTATCTTTTATATAACTTTCATTTAAAAGTTCTAAAGGTACTACTGTACTTTTCCCTGCACCTGTTGCAGCTTCTAATATAGCAATATTATTATTTTGTAATTTTAGTTTTAAATCTTGTATAACTTCATATATTGGTAACTTATTCATTGGTGTAATTATACTTTAAAAAACTTCACGATTAATTTATCTATATTTTTTATTTAGCTAATATTTCATTTTAATAAAAGGAGTAATATGGCTCAAGCAACTGCAAGACATATTTTAGTAAATACAGAAAAACTGGCAAGAAAGATAAAAAAAGAGATAAATAATAAAGAAATATCTTTTGAAAAAGCAGCAAAAAAGTTTTCTAAATGTCCTTCTGGAAAAAGAGGTGGAGAATTAGGAATGTTTAAAAAAGGTGATATGGTAAAAGAGTTTGATGAAATAGTATTCTCAAAACAGTTAAATATAATCCACGGACCAATTAAAACTCAATTTGGATTTCACCTAATAGAAATAACAGGAAGAATCTAAAGATTCTTCTTATTTAAATTTTAAACAATCTTCCTTTTCAACCGAATAGTTAAATAAAGGCCTATGATTTGTATCTGTATAGAAGTATTTTAAAACCACATTTTTATTTACGATCATATAATTTAATAACTCTGTATAACAAACCATTTTAGAATCTTGTTCAAATAAAGCTACTTTAAACTCTTCTTTTTTAGTATCCCAAATTTCTTTTAATCTAGGATGTTCTAAATTTAAAGTTTTATAATATTGCACACTCTTACCAAAAGCAATTGATTTTATAACTGTAGTTACTGCATCTAAAGTTATTGGTAAAGACTTTGAAGTTTCACTTGCAAGAAGTCTAGAAAACTCTTCAGCACTCATATTTTTTATTTGCTGCATTTGAATTTCATTATTATTGTTCATTCCCGCATTTAAAATAACTGCAAAAAATAGCAAACTGTAGATTAATTTTTTCATATTTTTCCTTTATATCATTTTCAAAGCCGATTCTTCTAAATCCATAGCTATTTTAGGAGTTATTAGATTTTCCCAATATGCTTTTCTTTCTTCTAATTCTTCTTGAAAATGCAACTGCATTCTTATATCAAAAAACTCATCATTCATAATTTTTTGTTGATAAACTTCAAATGTCTTTTCTGTTAAATCACTATTTTTTGTCATAAAATCTTTTAAAGAGTGTAGAAAAGCGTTTAATTTAATATTATCTTCAAATATCTCTTCAAACTCTTTTTCTTCATAAAAAGTATTTATTAGTTTTACAATAATATTTAAAATATTTTCAATATCAATATCTAATTGTAACTCTTGTAGTTTTAAAGCCATTTCATCTTTATCAAAACAACTATCTTTTACCAAAATACCTAAAGCTATCTGATAGTAAATTTGATATTTTGCGATTGATTCAACTAAATTAGTTTTTTTAAATTTTTGTTTTATTAGTTCATTTTTTTTCATAAAGATATTTTATTTAATAAAAGCTTAGTTTATCTACCACATTACTGTGGTACATAAACTAATACATCAGAAGATAAACTTTTCATAAGAAAAGATGTTTTAGAACCAAAAAAGAAAGAGTTTGCAGTTTTTACACCTCTTGAGCCTAAAACCACTAAATCACTATCTTCTTTATTTGCTAAATCTAATAATACTTCATTAAAAGACCCAGCCTCCTCTACTACTTCTATATGGGGAACTTTAACTTTTGTTTTAAAGTTTTCTATTTGTTCTTCTTTATGTTTTTTTGCTTCTTCTAAATATACATTATTATCAGCTTCTATATTATAATAAGTCAATGCAAAATCACTTATTTTTTTACTTACATGAATTAGTTTAAAATTTGCATCATCAAAAAACTCTTTTGAGAACTCTATACTTTTTTTAGATACTTTTGATAAATCTGTAAAAGCTAAGACACTTTTATACTCTTCCACATATAGATTTTTTACTATAAGTACAGGTAAGTTACTTTTTTGTGAAATATTATGAGCATTTGAACCTAATATTTTACTTTTTAAGTTCTCTTTTGAATATGCCCCTATTATTATAAGTATAGCTTTTAAATCTTTTGCCTCTTTTACAATAACTTTAGCAGGATCACCACTTTTTACAAAAATAGTACAATCAATATTTTGTTTATTTAATTTTTTTACATCTTCTTTTATTTTTTCTTTTGTTTTTTTAATAATTTCTTTTTTATCTTTTAATTTATCAAACCAAGGAATATCAATACAATGAATAATATTTAAATGCACTTTTTTTGATTTTGCTAGACAAAAAGCTCTTTTTAAAACCTCATTCGCCATTATAGAAGTATCAATTGCAACAACTATATTTTTTACTTTAGACATGTTTCCCTCCAAAAAATAATTATACAATTAAACTATATCATTTTAGTATAAATAGATTTTTAACAAGAAATAATTTTTATCAATAAAACTAATACTTTTGCTTTTTGTTGATTAATATCAATGAAATAAAATTTCTTTTTAAATATATTTACAAAAAAAGGAGTTATTATTACTTTTTCAATTATTCATCTTATTCATTTTTTTGCAGTATTTATTTATGGTGGTTTTTTATTTGTTGATAATCTATTTTTATCAAAGATTTCTCAAACTTTAAGTAAAGAAGAGAGTATAAAAGCAAGAGAAGCAATTATGTTTCATGTGAGAAAAGTAGTACCTTGGGCACTTATTGTTGCTGTTATTACAGGAATATATCTAATAATACAAGTTTTTGGACCTATTAAAGAAGAAGGCTTATCAAACTTTCAAATACTTCTTAGTATAAAGGCTTTTTTAGGCTTATGGCTAGGAATTAGAGGTTTTAATCAAAAGATTTTTAAAATAAATCCTTTTTTATTTAAAGGTCATATTTTTCCATTCGTTTGTGTTATTATCATTATTTTTATTTCACAAATTATGTATATTATATAAAAAAGAGAAACCTCTTTTTTATATTTTGCATTTTTTATAAGCTTGAAGTTTAAAAAGATTGTCTTTTTGTTTATAAACCTCATCTATTTTTGATTTTTCATCAGTATGGTTATCAATTGCAAACCATAAAGGTGGAAAGAGTACAGTAGAGATATAACCAATTGTTTGATCTTTTACTCTAGTAGATTTTATTTTAGAAATATTTGTTTCATTAATCTTATCTAATTGTTCTAACTGTACTTTTATCTCTTGACAATCTAATTGTAAAAGTTTAGAAGTAAAATCATCTTTTGATAATTTATTTTTACTATCTACTGAACTATAATCTTTTGGTAAAGAAGGAGCATTTTTTGCACATCCAGATAATAAAAGTATTATTATAAGTAAGCCTACTTTACTTAATAAATTTAATTGCTCTACCTTTTGCATTTAAGCTTCCCCAACTAAATAAAGATACTCCAACTGTACCATATCTTACAAATATTACCGCATCAGCACCAATTTTTGCAGCCTCTTCTTTTAATTTCTTATTTGCATCTTCTTGTGTAGGGTCTTTATGAAATAGTGTAGTTTTATTTACATCTACACTTAACTCAGCTAAAACATTATATTGTTTATCTGTGATATCCCCTTGTGTTAAAACGATGCTTTCTTGATTTGTTGCTTCTTTAACCTCTATATTTTTATTTAGTTGAACATTTGAACTTGACCAAGTTGAACAACCAGTAAATAAAAATAAAGCTAATACAACTCCAGCAAATAACTTAACTGTTTTCATAGAATCTCCTAATAATAATTTTATTAATTATTAAATAATACAATAATTATCTAAAAATTTAATTAAGGATTATATAATTTAGATATTTAATTTTGACTTTTATTTGACCTTTTTTAATTTTCTAACCACATTTTTATATATTTGCTTAAAAGTTCTGGCTCTTCTAAAGGAATATTATGACTATATCCTTCTCTATTAAATAGCTTTATATGAGGATGTTTTAATTCTTCTAATTTTTTAATTGAAGCATGATTTAATAACCTATCTTTTGTACTATAATAGTAGTAAATAGGAAATTCTAACTCTTTTAGTTCTTCATGCAAATCTTTTCTATAAAATGTACTTTTAAGTTGATATACATAGTTTTCTTCCCCTAAAGAGGTAAACATATCCACAATAGTATCAACTAGCTGTGTATCATTTTGATTTTTTTCTTCAAGTAAAGAAATAGCCTTTTCATAAGGTAAAGAAAAAAAACCTTTCTTTTCTATCTCTTTTAGTTTTATTTCTCTTCTTACTATTTCAATAGGATGACTTGCACTAGGACTTCCAGCTAAATTAAAAACTCTTTTTATTCTATGGGGATTTTTAATTGCATAATAAGTAGCAATATAACTTCCTAAAGAAAATCCTAAAAGATTTACTTTTTCTTCTTTAAAATATTTTTCAATAATAAGGTTTATCTCTTCAAAATCATAGCTTTTAGGAAGTGGTATATGGATTAATTCATAACTATCTTCTAAATAAGGTTTTAATCTTTCCCATAATCTTTCATCTGTCATAAGTCCAGGTAGTAAATAAATCTTTTCTTTTTTCATTTTATATATTAATATATCCTTCTAAATATTGTACAGCTTTACCTAAAAGTAATACTCTATGCTTTTGAATTTTACAAATTAGAACTCCAGTTCTTTTTGAAGCTTGAAGAGCAATTAAAGTATCTTTATTTAATCTCTCTTGCCAAAAAGGAGCAAGTCCTGTATGAATAGAACCTGTAACTGGATCTTCTTCACCTCCATTTGCAGGCCAAAAATATCTTGAAATAAAATCATACTCTTTATTTTGTGCTTTTGCAGTAACTACCACATCATAAGGAACAAGTTTTTCTAACTCTTCTTTTAAATAACTTACTTCTAATACTTCATTTTCATTTTCATATATGGCAAAATAAGCTTGATTATTTAAATATACTTCTTTTGGTTTAATAGATAAACCATTTAAAAGTTCTTTTGGTATTAACTCTAATTTTGAAGGCTTTCTATTTGGAAAGTTCATTTGAATATAATCATCTTTTTCTAAAGTTACTTCAAATTCACCTATTGCTTTTGCATAAAACTTTAAAGAATTTAATTGTTTATTTTCATTAAATAAAATAAAAGCACTTGCTAAAGTTGCATGACCACAAAAGTCTATTTCAGTTATAGGAGAAAACCATCTTATATTAAAAACTCTATTTTCATCTTCTACTAAAAAAGCAGTTTCTGATAAGTTGTTTTCTATTGCAATATTTTGCATTGTTTCTTCACTTAACCACTCTTTTAAAATTATTACTGCTGCTTGATTTCCTTTAAAAAGTTCATTAGTAAAAGCATCAACAATATTAATTTTTAATTTCATTTATTCTTCCTTGTTTTTAAACCCTTCAGTAGCTATTATTTCAAGATATAAAGTTTCTGCTTTTTGTATAGAAGCTTCATCTATGGCTTTAGTAATCTCAGAATATGCAATTGTTTTTGGTTCTTCATTATTTATTGAACTTTTACATTCAAACTTCCAAAAATCTGCTTCTTGGGGTAAAGCTTTTTTCTTTTCTCTTTTAATATATTTTCTAACTTCATGTTTTATTGCTTCAATAATTCTATCAGGATGTCTTTTCCCATCTTCTAATTTAAATGTTTTTTTCAATATTTCCTCTTTCTAATAATTTAATCTTTGAAAGTTTACCCAAATTTTACTGCTTTTAAAAACAGGCTTTATTGAACTTTTGATAAAATTGCAAAAAAAAGGAATTTTTTGAATAAACCTAAAAATCTTTTCATCTTAACTTTTATTGCAATTTTTACAATATATCTATATATTTTTGGTCAAATAAAAACACTTGAATTAATAAAAGAACAATATCTTTTTATCTTAGTTCTTTTTTCACTTACTATTCTTTTAATATATTTTAAAATTAAACTAAAAGGCTATGAGATTGTAAATTTTAATGCAAATAATCAACTTTCATTAAAATCAGCAATACTATTTTTTCTTCTTTTTCAAGTAATTGATTATTATAATGAAGAGGGTTTTATAGGGATGATTTCACAGTGGTTTTTATATTGGATTATGGGAGTTATTGCCCTACTTTTGATGGAAAATATAAATTATTATAAAAACTATAAAATAAGGCAAAGATTAAAATAATATTTTTACTTCTTTATATGTGGTTGGCTACTTAAAAATCTATCTATATTTTCATCTTTTAGTCTATCAAAAATCAACTCTAAGTGAACTAAGACTCTATTAATATCTTTTTCACTTTCATCTAATTCATTAAAAATCTTTTTTATATTTAAAATATAAATATCTTTACTTAATTCATAAGCATTTTCTGTCCATTCAGAAACTATTATATTTGCACCTCTTTTTTCAATATCTTTAATTAATTTTTCTTTATTAATTTTTATCATATAAATCCTTATTTTAATTTATTAAGTTTATCGATAAAAAGTCACAGTTTATGTCACAAGAAAAAATAGAAAATAAAAGTAAAGTTTATTAAAAGATTTTTTTAGTAAGGGTTTACCCAGTCAAAAAAGACTGAGTAAATTATATAAAGTTAATAATAACTTTCTTATTCCCATTCAATAGTTGCAGGTGGTTTAGATGAAATATCATATACAACTCTATTAATTCCATCTACTTCATTGATAATTCTTCTTGAAATTGTTTCTAAAATATCATGAGGAATATGTGCAAATGTTGCTGTCATACCATCAGTTGCTTCTACAATTCTAACGCAAACTGTATTATCATAAGTTCTATTATCTCCCATAACTCCTACAGATTTTACATTTAATAATACTGTAAAAGCTTGCCAAGTTTTATCATAATATCCAGTAGCATGTAATACATCAAGCATAATAGTATCAGCTTTTCTTAGTATTTCTAAATCAGCTTTATTTACATCTCCCATAATTCTAATAGCAAGTCCAGGACCAGGGAAAGGATGTCTTCCAATCATATCTTTTGGAAGTCCAAGTTCTAAACCTAAAATTCTAACTTCATCTTTAAAGATTTCTCTTAGAGGCTCAATTAATTCAAAAGTCATCCAATCTGGCAATCCACCAACATTGTGATGTGATTTAATAGTTTTTGAAGGTCCTTTTACAGATACTGATTCAATAACATCAGTATATAAAGTACCTTGTGCTAAAAACTCAATACCATCGTGTTTTTTAGCTTCAATATCAAATACTTCAATAAAAGTTTCACCAATAATTTTTCTTTTTGTTTCAGGATCAGTTACACCTTCTAATTTTTTTAAGAAGATTTCAGAAGCATCAACAGTAATTAAATTAACACCTCTACTTTTAAACATAGCTTCAACTTGTTCTCTTTCATTTGCTCTTAATAATCCATGATCAACAAAAACAGGAATTAACTGATCACCAATTGCTTCTGCTAAAAGTGTAGCTACAACAGAAGAATCTACTCCTCCTGATACTCCACATAATACTTTTTTATTTCCTACTTTTTCTTGGATTTTTTTAATTTGCTCTTTTGCAAATGATCCCATATTCCAAGTTGATTCACAACCACAAATATATTTTGCAAAGTTTTTAAGTAATTTAGAACCTTGCTCTGAATGGTAAACTTCTGGGTGAAATTGGAAAGCATAAATTCTTTTTTCCATATTTGCAATAGCTGCATATGGAGAGTTCTCACTTGTTGCTATTTTTTCAAAACCTTCTGGGATATTTTCTACTCTATCACCATGAGACATCCATACAATTTGACCATCAGTTGTATCTTTAAAGATATCACTTTCTTTTTCAAAAGATAATTTTGCTTTACCATATTCATGGTGATCAGCTGGAATTACACTTCCACCAAAGTGTTGAGAGATAAGTTGCATACCATAGCAGATACCTAAAATTGGAAGACCTAATTGAAAGATTTCTTCATCTGGATGATAAGAATCTTTTGCATACACTGAAGCTGGTCCACCAGAAAGAATAATACCTTTAGGAGTTCTAGCCTTAATATCTTCAATTTTTTCATTATATGGAACTATTTCACTATATACACCTGACTCTCTTAGTTTTCTTGCAATAATTTGAGTATACTGACTACCAAAATCTAATACAACAATTGGTACATGTTTCATATATTATTTTCCTTAGTTTTTTCACGTTAGAAGTGATTAGATATTTTAATTTAATAAAATATAATATCTAAAAAGTGGTAAAAATTTAGTTAAGTAAATAGTAAAGTGTTAAGAATTTTCTTTTTCTTGAAGATTAGACTTTCCACAATTTGGGCATGGATTACCTATATTAGAATAACACGCATAACAAAATCTAGCATCACAATTTTCGCAAGTGTGTTTACAGTGTTTGCAAACAAAAACTCTTTCTCTTTTTATTTTTCTTTTTTTCTTTTTAAAAATCCAGCTAAACATTAAAATCCTTTATAACAATAAATTTATTTTAGTAGAAAAAAAAGAAAAAAGATTAGATATAAATCAAGTTTTAAAAGTTTTTAAAAAGAATAAAAAAAGGCTACCCAAAGGTAGCCTTTTTAAAGTCACAAATTATGAACCATAATGGCTAATTTGTAATACTTCATATTGGATATACCAAATTGAAATTGATACAATATATCCAATTAAAATTGTCCATGCATATTTCATATGAGAGTTAAATGTATATATACCATGTAATTTACCCATTACTCCAACACCTGCTGCACTACCAAAAGAGATTAACGATCCCCCAACCCCTGCAGTAAGCGTTACAAGCATCCATTGGTCTAATCCCATTTGAGGATTAGCTTTTAAAACAGCAGACATAACAGGAACATTATCAACAATCGCAGATAAGAATCCTACTCCAATATTTGACCAAGTAGGTCCTAATACATCTGGACTATATACATGAGAAGCTAATGCTAACCATCCAATAAAATATAATCCTCCAACTGCTGCTAAAATACCAAAGAAGAACATTAGTGTGTTGTTTTCAATTTTTGCCATTGAATGAAAGATATTAAAGTGTTCTTTACCATGTCTTCTATTAAGTCCATAAGAGTAAACTTTTAGTAAAGATAAACCAAACATCATACCCCACATAGCAGGTAAATGTAAAACTTGATGAGACATTACAGCACAAAAGATTGTAAATACTCCAAGTCCCATTACAACTTTTGCACCTTCAGCCATAACTGGAACTTCTTCTTTTGAAGCATCAAATTCAGGTTTTTCAGTAGGAACAAATTTTGATAATAAAAATGCAGTAATTAAATATCCACCAATTGCAGCTGGGAATAAATATAAGAAGTCTGTAAATACTCCCTTACCTGCTGTCCATGCCATAAGTGTAGTAATATCACCAAATGGAGACCAAGCACCACCAGCATTTGCAGCAACAACAATATTAATTGCACCTGGAACTAAAAAGTCTTTTCTTTTCTTTTCAATAGTAATTAAAACTGTTGATAAAATAAGTGCAGTTGTTAAGTTGTCAGCAATTGGAGATAAAAAGAAAGCAATAAAACCAGTTACCCAGAATAATTTTCTATACGAATATCCTTTAGTTACTAAATTGTACTTTAATTTATCAAATACATTCATATGAATTAAAGATTCAATATATGTCATAGCAACAAATAAGAAGAAGAAAATTTCAGCAATTTCTAAAATTAAATGTTGTGCTTGAACATGAACTAAATCCATATCTAAATCGTTTATTGCATAATATAAAGCAATTAAAATAAAGATAAATGTTCCAATAAATAAAGCAGGTTTAGCCTTATCAATCTCATACTTTTCCTCTGCTGCAACAAAATAATATCCAATCACAAATATTATTAATGATGCAAACCCAATCCATGTCATCGTTAAATCTGGAATCTCTGAAGTAGCTGAACCACCTGATGCAAACGCAGCTACAGAACACAGAAGAAATGACAATAAAACTTTAAACATTAACTCTCCTTGATGTTTTACTTAACTAAATATAATTTAGTTTTTAATGTTTGTAATTAAATTTTGCCGTAAACAGCCTTAAAAATAACAAATATTCTTAGGGCTATTTACGGCTTTTTTCGTAATTTATAATATAATATAATTTTATAGTTAAGCCTCATTTCTAATTAAGAAATGTGCTCCCAAAGATTCTTTTCTATTTATTGCTGCTTCTAGTATAGCTTTTGCTGTTAAAAGTCTTAAATATAAAAGTCTTCCAACTTCTTGCTGTAAATACTCTTCTATTGTTTTTAAAGATTGTTTTAATTTATCTTCTTCTCTAACTATTGCAGCAGTATCCCA
Organism: Malaciobacter mytili LMG 24559; assembly: GCF_003346775.1. Taxonomy (NCBI): domain Bacteria; kingdom Pseudomonadati; phylum Campylobacterota; class Epsilonproteobacteria; order Campylobacterales; family Arcobacteraceae; genus Malaciobacter; species Malaciobacter mytili. The sequence goes on from NZ_CP031219.1 coordinate 1,812,460, forward strand.
CATTATTCTTCTTAGATTATCCTTTATAGGTTTATCTATTTCTTGATTTCTTATATAGGATTTTATCTTGTTCGTATAATTTTCATGTGATATTTTAAAATTATTTTGCAGTGAATGTTCAACTGCTAATTTAGAGAAAACAACACCTTCTAATAAAGAATTAGAAGCTAATCTATTTGCACCATGTACACCTGTACAAGCAGCTTCACCAATAGCATATAAGTTTTTCATACCTAAAACTTTTCCATCTGTATCAGTTGGAATTCCACCCATTGTATAGTGAAAAGCAGGTGAAATAGGAACTCTTTCAAAAGGTAATTCAAAACCTAAATCTTTTAAATTAGCATAAATATTAGGAAATCTTTTTTTGAAGAAATTTTTTTCAAAACTTTCAAAAGATAAAAATATACCTTTTTTATGTTTTTTTGCATAATCAAAGATAGCACGACTTACAACATCTCTAGGAGCTAATTCCCCATCTTTATGATAATCAAATAAAAATCTTTTATTATCTTCATCAACAATATAAGCACCCTCTCCTCTTAAAGCTTCACTCAAAAGAGGTTTTCTAGCAAAATGAGTACCTTTTACAACAGTAGGATGAAATTGAAGCATTTCCATATCTTTTAATTTGATACCTTTTTCAATACAAATACCTTGAACTTCACCAGCAATTGCAGTTGAATTTGTATGATATTTATATAAAGAACCAACTCCACCACTTGCTATAATAGTATTATGTGCATAGACAGTTTTTTGTTTTGTTTCACTAGTAAAAAATTGAGCTCCATAACAAATTCCATCTTTTATTAAAAGGTCTGAAACCACAGCTTCTGTTAGCATTTCATGAGGGAATTGTTCTATTAAAAACATATGTATCATTCGACCTGTTGCATCACCATCAGCATGCAAAATCCTACTTCTAGAGTGTGCAGCTTCTTTTGTAAAAGCTAAATTGCCTTTGGCATTTAAATCGAATTTTAAACCTGCTTGAATTAAATCATGAATAGAACTTAAAGAGTTTTTACTTAGTATTTCAACAGCTTTTTTATCATTATAATCAACACCAGCTGTCATTGTATCTTGTATATGAACTGCAATATCTTCTTCATCAACTGCAGTTGCTATACCACCTTGAGCCCAAAAAGTATTGCACTCCCAAGGTGATTTTTTGCATAAAAGCAAAACTTTTTTATCTTTTGGGAGTAGCCTTGCTGCATTTAATCCAGCAACACCCGAACCAATAATCAAATAATCATATACTTGCATTATTTGCTTGCTTCTTTTTTACTATCTACATAAACTGGATCAGCTTTATATCCACATCCACTTAAAAATAATAGAAAACCTGCTATAATTGCAATATGAAAAATATGTCTACAATTCTTAATCATCTTAAACAACATCCTGATTTTAGGAAAATTAATACTAATGAAAAAATTCAAAGGTTTATAAATATATTACCTATGAAATTGAAAAAAGGCATAAAATTCGCCTATATAAGAAACGAAATTTTATTTTTTGTATTAACTCATCCTATTTATAAAATGGAGTTCGAGTATAACAAAGCTTTAATAAAATCACTATTAAATAATGCACATATGACCAATATAAATGATTTTAAATTTTTTGTAACAAATAAAATAGAAAAAAAGCAAGAAAAACCAAAAGAAAATGAGCTATATAAAGAGCGTTCTTATGGGATATTTAAAAACCATATCGAAAATAAAAAACTACATACCTTATTAGAAGAGATTAGAGACCTTATAAAAAACTCTTAAGAGTCTCTTCTCTTTTTTTATAATCACTACAATATTTATATACTAAATTCCAAAAATCTTTTGAATGATTTTTATATTTTATATGTGCCAATTCATGAATAACCACATACTCAATAACTTCTAAAGGAAACTTTACTAATAAAGTATTGAAATTTAAACCATTTTTAAAGTTACATGAGCCCCAAGTTCTTTTGTTTTTTCTATATTTTATAGAAGTTGGGAAAAGTTGCATAAGTTGTGAACACTCTTGTAAAATAGGCGGAATAATTTTTTTTGCTTCAAAGGCATAAAATTTATCTAAATCTCTATTATCTAAATTTTTATGTTTAACACCAAGATAATAAAATTCATCACTATTTAAAGGCTGTTTTGAAAAACTATTTAAATGTTTTTCTATCCAAGATGCTTTTCTTGCAATTAATTCTTTTGCATCAAAAATATCAAAATAATTATTAGCACGAATTTGTATCATTTTATTATTAACAATCCTTATGTAGCAGTTTTTAAGTCCTCTTTTTTTTTCTAATTTAACGGTTACTATTTTATTATTAATATTTGTTTCAAATTCCAAGCTATTCCTTAAGTTTTTTTTAGTTAAAATCCCACATTATATTACCCATATAATGTTAACATAATGAAAATTATTTAGAGGATAAAAGCAAATGAAAATTGCCCAAAGAATGGAGAACTTATCTCCGTCGGTAACAATGGCTATTACTGCTTTAGGGAGAGAACTAAAAGCACAAGGTAGAGACATTTTAAGTTTTAGTGCAGGGGAACCTGATTTTGATACACCAGAAATAATTAAATTAGCTGCTGTAAATGCTGTTAATGCTGGTCACACAAAGTATACGGCTGTAGAGGGTATCGTAACAACTAAACAAGCAATTATCAATAAACTAAAAAAAGACCATGGTCTAGAATATAATTTAGAGCATATTGTTATTAGTAATGGAGCAAAGCATTCATTATTTAATCTTTTTCAACTTTTATTAGATGAAGGAGATGAAGTTATTATTCCTGCTCCTTATTGGGTAACTTATCCAGAGCAAGTAAAATACTCAGGTGGAGTTCCAGTTTTTATTGATACAGATGATTCAACAGAATTTAAAATTTCAGCTGAACAATTAAAAGCTGCAATTACACCAAAAACAAAAGCTATTCTTTTAAATACACCTTCAAATCCAACTGGTGCTGTTTATACAAAAAAAGAGCTAACTGCTATTGGAAAAGTATTAGAAGGTACTGATATTTTAGTATTATCTGATGAAATGTATGAAAAAATCATTTTTGATGGAAAACCATTTACAGCAGCTGCATCTGTAAGTGAAGATATGTATCAAAGAACAGTTACTATCAATGGATTAAGTAAAGCAGTAGCTATGACAGGATGGAGATTTGGATATATTGCAACTCCAAAAATTGAAATCGTAAAAGCTATGATTAAGTTACAAGGTCAAGTAACTTCAAATATCAACTCTATTACTCAATATGCAGCAATTCCTGCATTAAATGGTGATGCAGATGCAGATATTGAAAAAATGAGAGTAGAATTTGAAAAAAGAAGAAATGTAGCTGTTAAAGCTATCAATGAGATAAAAGGTTTATCTTGTGTTAAACCTAAAGGTGCTTTTTATCTATTTATTAATATTAAAGAAATTACTAATAATTCAGTTACATTTTGTGAACAACTTCTTGAGCAAGAAGGTGTTGCTGTTGTTCCAGGACTTGCTTTTGGAATGGAAGGATACTTTAGATTCTCATTTGCAACAGACCTTGAAAGTATTGAAAAAGGAATTGCAAGAATCAAAAAATTCGTAGAAAAAAACTAATTCTATGACACTACAAAAAAAGGCTACGCTTATTTCTTCAAGCGTAGCTGCACTTTTAACACTAATCAAATTAATTATTGGTATTGCTAGTGGTTCAGTGGCAGTTTTGGCTTCTGCTATTGATTCTATTTTAGATATGTTTGTATCTATCTTTAACTATTTTGCTATTTCAAATGCTGAAAAACCAGCTGATAAAACATTTAATTATGGAAGAGGAAAGATTGAGGCATTAGCTTCTGTAATTGAAGGAACTATTATTACAATTTCAGGGCTGTTTTTATTATATCAAGCAGTAAAAAAAGCTCTTACAAATGAAGTATCACAATATTTAGATATTTCATTAATGGTAATGGGTATCTCTTTAGTTATTACTATTTCATTAGTTTTATATTTAAATTATGTGGCTAAAAAAACAAATAGTATGGTTATAAAAGCTGATGCACTACATTATAAAACAGATGTATATACAAATATTGCTGTTTTAATTTCACTTGTATTAGTAAATCTTACAGGATATGAAATAGTTGATATAATAGTTGGTGGGTTTATTGCTTTATTTATTATTTATTCAGCATATGAGCTTATAAGAGATGGTATTTTAATACTATTAGATAGAGCTGTTGAAGATGAAATAGTTTTAAAAATTGAAAAAATAATTAATTCAAATGAAAGAATAAATACCTATCATTTATTAAAAACAAGAGAAGCTGCAAATCAAACTTTTGTAGAAGTACATTTAGTATTTGATTGTCTAATTACACTTATGGAAGCACATAAAGTAAGTGATAAAATAGAAAATGAAATAAAAAAACTAGATGAAAAAAGAGACTGGGTTATAAATATTCATATGGATCCATATGATGATTTTAAATTAAATAAGGAGAAATAGTGAAAAAGATCTTACTTTCAATAATGATTATGTTTTCAACTATTTTTGCTGTAGATTTTAGTCAAGACACTTTATACAAAGCTGATATTGACTCACAAACAGCCTACAATTTACAGCAAAAAGGTGCAATTTTAATTGATGTTCGAACAAAAAGAGAGTTTGAATTTGCACATCCAAAAGATGCAATAAATATTCCAATTTTTTATGAAAAATTTGGACAAAGAGTTTTAAATAAAGATTTTGTGGAACAAGTAGATTATTTAGTTAAATCAAATATGGAAAAAGAAATAATCTTAATTTGTAGAAGTGGTTCTAGAACTAAATTTGCTGCTAATATTTTAGGTCAAGAAGGCTTTTCAAATATATATAATATAAAAAATGGTTTTGCTTATGACTGGAGCAAAACACAACTACCTATTTCAAAATAAAAGCAAGCCATAAGGCCTGCTTTTTTATGCTACTTGCCAAGTATTTGATACAAGATTAATAAGCTCACTATTATTTGTAACCTCTCGACGATTTGTTATATCAATACCATTATTATTGGCAAAAGAAGTCATATTTTGAATAAGTACTTCAATATCGCTATTTGTCAAATAGTTTCCATTTGATAATTCAAATCTTTCAATACGATTTTCAGATATTTTTTGATTTTTAACTATTATTCTATCCCAAGAATTATTAATTATTAAATCATTGTCATTCCAATGAAATATGATATTTTCATGCTTTACAGTATTTCCAAATAAAATTTTATCATTACCACTACTGTCAAAGATAGTATCTCTATCATCCCATCTTTCAAAGATATATGTATCATTTCCTTCTCCACCAGTTACAATATCATTTCCTGTACGAACTCTTGTTAATGAAGTTGAAATTACATCATCATTTGAAGTATCCATTATCTATCTTATTTCTTCTTGATTAAGTGTTGTTCCATTATCAATAATATTTTAGAATTCATATTTACAACTTTTTGTTTAAATTCTATTGAAATAAATTTTAAAGAATAATAAAATAAAATATTTGATTATTTAATATAGGATTGTTTAGTATTAGTAAAGTAGGAGAAATTCTCCTACTTTATTAGCTATTTCTAACAATATTAACCGCTTTTACTAAGTTTTCTAAACTTAATTTAACTTCTGGCCATTTTCTAGTTTTTAAGCCACAATCTGGATTTATCCATAATTGCTCTTTTGGTAGAACTTCAAGTAAAGCTTTTATTTGTTCAACCATCTCTTCTACACTAGGAACTCTAGGAGAGTGAATATCATAAATCCCAGGCCCTACTTCTTGCTTATATCCTACTTCTTTAAAAATTTTTAAAAGTCTATTTCCACTTCTTGCAGTTTCAATAGAAATAACATCAGCATCCATAGCTTCAATAGTTTTTATAATATCATTAAACTCACTATAACACATATGTGTATGTATTTGAGTATCAATTTTTGCACTACTAACACTTAATCTAAAATTTTCAACTGCCCATTTTTCATATATTTTAATATTTTCTTTTCTTAAAGGGTATCCTTCTTTAAATGCAGCTTCATCAACTTGAATCATCTTAATACCTGCATTTTGTAAATCATCAACCTCTTTTGATATTGCTAATGCTATTTGTTTAGCAACTTCATTTCTTGGTTTATCATCTCTAACAAAAGACCAATTTAATATTGTAACTGGTCCTGTTAGCATCCCTTTTACTACTTTAGAAGTTTTGCTTTGAGCAAAAGTTAGCCATTGTACACTCATAGGTTTTTGCCTACTTACATCACCAAAAATAAGAGGTGGTTTTACACATCTACTTCCATAAGATTGCACCCAAGCATTTTTTGTAAAGGCAAAACCTTCAAGTAATTCTCCAAAATATTCCACCATATCATTTCTTTCTGGCTCACCATGAACTAATACATCTAAACCAATACTCTCTTGAAAAGCTATACAATCACTTATATACTCTTTGATTTTTTCTTCATAAACTTCTTTTGAGATTATATTATTTTTAAAATCTCTTCTTACTTGGCGAATTTCTGCTGTTTGAGGAAAAGAACCAATAGTTGTAGTAGCTAAATTTTCATATTTGAAAAACTCTCTTTGAGCTTTGATTCTTTTTTCAAATTTCTCTTCTCTTTGTAATTTTGTAAGAGTTTTTAACTCCTCTTGCACAGTTTTATTATGAATTTTTAAAGAGTTTTTTCGTTTTTCATTGTCCTCTTCATTTCTTTTTATATAAGCTTTATCTTCTAAAGATAATTCTTCTTTAAAAAATATTTTTGAAACTATTTTTAACTCTTCAAGTTTTTCTCTTGCAAAACTTAGCCAAGATTTTATCTCTTTATCTAAAGCTGTTTCATACTCCAAAGAAAAAGGAACATGCAATAAAGAGCAAGAAGTAGATACTAAAATATTGTTTTTATCAATTGTAGTTGCTATTTTTTCTAAAAGTTCTACTTTTTTTCTTAGATTACTTTTCCAAATATTTCTTCCATCAATAATTCCTGCTATTAAAACTTTATTTGAAGTTTTTATCTCTTCTAAAACTTCAAAATTTTTCTCACCATAAATAAAGTCTAAGCCTATTGCCCAAATTGGAGTATTTACTAAAATTTTTGTTGCTTCATTTGAATGTTCAAAATAAGTTATCACTGCTATTTTTACTTTAGAAGATATTGAAGCTAATTTTTCATAAGTTGGCTTTAGTAAAGATAAAAGTTTTGGTTCTACATCTTTTACAAAAATTGGCTCTTCTAGTTGTAAAATTATCTCTTCATCTAAAGTGCTTATTTCTTCTAAAAGCTTTGCATACTCTTCTACAAGTCTATTAATATGCATAAAAACATCACTATTATCTACAGTTTTTGATAAAGCCAAATATGTTATTGGCCCTATTAAATTGATTTTTGGTGTTATTCCTAACTCTTTAGCCTCTTTATATTCTTGTATAATTTTTTTACTATTTAAAGTAAAATTACTCTGTTTTGAAAGTTCAGGAACAATATAGTGATAATTTGTATTAAACCATTTTGTCATTTGCATAGCAACAGCCTCTTTTGTTCCCCTTGCCATTGCAAAATATAATTCTTCATCTTTTAAATGCTGAAATCTTTTTGGTATTGCTCCAAATAAAATTGTAGTATCTAACATATTGTCATAATATGAAAAATCATTTGAAGAGATATATTGAACCTTTGTACTTTTTTGATAAGCCCAATGTCTTTTTTTTAACTCTTTTGATACAAATTCAACTTCTAAGAAGTCAATTTCACCCAACCAATACTGCTCTAAAACTTTTTTAAGTTCTCTTTTTTCTCCAATTCTTGGAAATCCTATTACATAATTTTTAGACATTACTCTATCCTTTTGTATTTTAATAATTTGTATGATTTTTATAGTTTTATTTATGGAAAATTAAAATAGTGGGGGATGAGTTCCTGTTCTTCTAAAGGCAAAGAAAGTACAATAGAAGGGACATCTTGGAATAAATTTAAATAGTGCGACTGCTAAACGTGTCTTTCTTCTAAAGACACAATCACAATGACAAGGTTTATTTGAAATTAAAGTAATAAGTGTTTCTTGTAAAAGTGTGGGAGGATCTTCCTCTTTTGCTTCTTCTTCATTACTAAAATTAAAATTTATGTGAGTTTTATATATAGTAGCAGCACTATGTAATTTTGGTGCAACAGCATATGCTAAAATTGAAGATAATGAAAAATATCTTTTACCAAAACCACGAGGTGTTCTCACAATACTACTCCTATTAAAATTTTAAGGATTATAACTAAAAAAAATTAAAAATATAAAGATTATTTATGTTTTTTTACAAAAAAGAGTAATTATTTACTCTTTTTTGCTTTTGCATTTGGAAGATCTGTAATAGTACCTTCATAAATCTCTGCTGCCATTCCAACAGATTCATGTAATGTAGGATGTGCATGAATTGTAAGAGCAATATCTTCTGCATCACAATCCATCTCTAAAGCAAGTGTAATTTCACCTAATAACTCCCCTGCATTATCTCCAACTAAAGCTCCACCTATTAAAGTATGGTCTTCTTTTTTGAAAATTAATTTAGTCATTCCATTTTCACTTACATCACTTGCAAGTGCTCTTCCTGAAGCAGACCAAGGGAAAGTTGCCACTTCATAATCAATTCCAGCTTCTTTAGCTTCTTTTTCAGTCATACCAACCCAAGCAATTTCTGGGAAGGTATAAGCAATAGAAGGGATAACTTTTGGTTCAAAATAGTGTTTTTTACCAGCAATTACTTCTGCTGCCACATGGGCTTCATGTACACCTTTATGAGCTAGCATTGGTTGCCCAACAATATCCCCAACTGCAAAGATATTATCTACATTTGTTCTCATTTGTTTATCAACTTCAATAATTCCCCAATTATTAACATTTACGCCAGCATTTTCTAAACCTAAAAGTTTACCATTTGCTGCTCTCCCAATTGCTACTAAAACAGCATCATAAACAACAGGTTCAGTTGAAACACCCTCACCTTCCATAGATACATAAATTCCATCTTCTTTTGCTTCAACTTTAGTAACTTTAGTATTTAACATAATATTAAATCTATCTTTATTTGCTTTTGTATAAGCTTTGATTACATCTTTATCAGCAACAGGAACCAATTGATCTTGCATTTCAACCACATCTATAGTTGAACCTAGTTTTTGATAAACTGTTCCCATTTCAAGCCCAATAATACCACCACCCATAATTAGTAGTTTTTTTGGAACTTCTTTTAGTCTTAAAGCATCAGTTGAATCCCAAATTCTAGGGTCATGATGAGGAATAAAAGGTAATTCTATTGGTCTTGAACCAGCTGCAATAATTGCATTGTCAAAATTTACAATAGTCTCTTCTTGCTCATTTTTAACAACTACACTATTTTTATTTAAAAAAGTAGCAACACCTTGAACTACTTTTACTTTTCTCATCTTAGCCATTGCACCTAAACCGTCAGTTAGTTTTTTAACTACACCGTTTTTATAATCTGCAATTTTTGCTAAATCAATTTGTGGTTTTGAAAAAACAACCCCATGATGAGAGATATGTTCACTCTCTTCAATAACTTTTGCCACATGTAAAAGAGCTTTTGAAGGAATACATCCAACATTTAAACATACACCACCTAAAGTATTGTGTTTTTCAACTAATACTACTTCAAACCCTAAATCTGCACTTCTAAAAGCAGCAGAGTACCCAGCAGGCCCTGCTCCTATAACTAAAACTTGTGCTTTAATCTCATTACTCATAATTTACCTCTTATAAAAGCAATAATCTAATATCGCTTAATAATGTTGCTAATGTTGTTGTAAACCTTGCTGCCTCTGCTCCATCAATAACCCTATGGTCATAAGATAATGATAATGGAAGCATTAATCTTGGTTCAAATTTCTCACCATCCCATTTTGGTTTTATTTCAGATTTAGATAATCCTAAAATAGCAACTTCTGGCGCATTAATAATTGGAGTAAATTTAGTTCCTCCTATACCACCAAGACTTGAGATTGTAAAACAAGCACCTTGCATATCTTCAAGTTTTAATTTTCCATCTCTTGCTTTTAGTGAAATCTCTTTTAATTCAGTTGATAACTCTTCAAAACCTTTTTTATCCACATTTTTAATAACAGGAACAACTAAACCATTTGGTGTATCAACTGCAACTGCAATATTGATATATTTTTTATAAATAATACTTTGTCCATCTGCACTTAATGATGAATTAAAGTTTGGATGTATTTGTAAAGCTTTTGCAACTGCTTTTAAAGCAAATACAAGTGGAGAAATTTTCACATCACTATTTTTCTTAGCAAAAACTGTATTTTGAGTTTTTCTAAACTCTTCAAGTTCTGTAATATCTGCTTCATCAAATTGAGTAACATGAGGTATTCCAACCCAGTTTCTATGTAAACTTGGACCTGATATTTTTTGAATTCTACTTAATTCAACAGTTTCTATTTCTCCAAATTTAGAAAAATCAATTGGTTTTAATTCAGGTAAATTAAATCCAAGAGAAGTACCATTTGAAGCTTGTGCAGCTGCTGGTTTTGAAAGTTGTTCTTTTATAAATAGTCTAACATCTTCTTTTAAGATTCTATTTTTTCTACCACTTCCTTTTACTTTAGCTAAATCAACACCAAACTCCCTTGCAATTCTTCTAACAGAAGGAGAAGCATAAACTTTTGAAGAAGCTGAAAACTCTTCATTGCTAACTTCAACAACTTTTGATTCCACTTTTTCTTCTACTTGTTCTTCTACTTTTAAAGAAGGGGCAGGCGTTTGTGCTTTAATTGTAGGTGCAACTTTAGTTTCAACTGCAACTTGTTTTTCAATTTTTGCTATTAAAGCTCCACTTTTTACTTTATCACCAGCATTAACTAAAAGTTCTTTTACTTTTCCATTAAAAGGTGCAGGAACATCCATTGTAGCTTTTTCTGTTTCTAAAGTGATAAGTCCATCTTCTTCATTTACCTCATCACCAACACTTACAATAATTTCAATAACATCAACTTCACCATCTTGTCCTAAATCAGGTACAAAAACATCTTCAATTTGTGTTACTAACTCTTGAGAAGCTGTTTTTTCAACTTCAACAGTTTCTTCTTTAACTTCTTGTTTTTCTACTGGCGCTTCTACTTCTTTTACTTCTTCTTTTGTTTCAACAGCAGGTGCTTCTTCTGCCCCTGCTTTTTTCATAGTACAAACTACTGTACCTTCTGTAATTTTATCACCAGCTTTAACATTTAATGACTCAATAGTTCCAGAAAAACTTGCTGGAATATCCATAGAGGCTTTTTCTGTTTCAACTACGATTATTGCCTCTTCTTCTTCAATAAAATCACCAACATTTACACAAATTTCTATAACTTCTACTGCATCTCCACCAACATCAGGTAGTTTGATTTCTTCTATACTCATTATTTCACCTTACGCTTTTAATGGGTTAATTTTTTCTGTATTTATATTAAATTTCTTAATTGTATCAATTAATACAGACTTATCTAGTTTTCCTTTCTCAACTAATTGAGAAATTGTTGTAAACACTATAAAATTAGCATCAACTTCAAAGTGTGCTCTTAAATTATCTCTACTATCAGATCTACCAAATCCATCAGTACCTAAAGTTTTATAGTTTCCTTTTACATAAGCTCTAATTTGCTCAGAATATAATTTCATATAATCTGTTGCAGAAACTACAATATTATTATCATTTTCACCTAAAACTTGAGTTATAAAAGGTACTTTATTCTCATCATTTGGATGTAACATATTATATCTTTCTACATCTTGTGCTTCTCTTGTTAATTCATTAAATGAAGTTACAGAGTAAACTTCTGAAGAAATACCATAATCATTTGCTAAAATTTGTGAAGCAGTTCTTACTTGCTCTAAAATAGAACCACAACCTAATAATTTTACATCAAAGTTATTTTTAGCTTCTGTAGTTTCTAATTTATAGATACCTTTAATAATACCCTCTTCTACACCTTTTGGCATTGCTGGTTGTTTATAGTTTTCATTCATTGTTGTTAAGTAATAGAAAATATTTTCTTGTTTTTCACCATACATTCTTTCTATACCATTTTGAACAATTACTGCTAATTCATATCCATAAGTTGGGTCATAAGAGATACAATTTGGAATTGTATTAGCTAAAATATGACTATGTCCATCTTGATGTTGTAAACCTTCTCCATTTAATGTAGTTCTTCCTGATGTTCCACCAACTAAGAAACCTCTTGCTTGTAAATCACCTGCTGCCCATGCCATATCTCCAATTCTTTGGAATCCAAACATTGAGTAGTAAATATAAAATGGAATCATTGGACAATCATTTACAGAATATGAAGTTGCTGCTGCTACCCATGAACCCATAGCACCTAACTCATTAATTCCTTCTTGAAGAACTTGTCCTTTTTTATCCTCTTTATAATATGCAACTTGGTCTCTATCTTGAGGAACATACTTTTGTCCTTCATGTGCATAAATACCAATTTGTCTAAACATACCTTCCATACCAAAAGTTCTAGCTTCATCAGGAACAATAGGAACAATTCTTTTTCCAATACCTTTATCTTTTACAAGTGCATTTAAGATTCTTACAAATACCATAGTTGTAGAAACTTCTCTATCACCACTTCCTTCTAAAATAGCTTCAAAAGCATTTAATGCAGGAATTTGAAGTTTTGCAGAGAACTCTTTTCTTCTTTGAGGAACATAACCACCTAAAGCTGCTCTTCTTTCTCTTAGATATTGCATCTCTTCACTATCTTCAGCAGGTTTATAATATGGTAAAGTTTTTAACTCTTCATCTGAAATTGGTATATCAAATCTATCTCTAAATTTTTTCAGTGTATCAAAATCAATCTTTTTAACACCATGAGCAATATTTTTACCTTCAGCTGCATCACCCATTCCATAACCTTTAACTGTCTTAGCTAAGATTACTGTTGGTCTTCCTTTAGTTTCATTTGCTCTTTTATATGCTGCATAAACTTTCACAGGGTCGTGTCCACCTCTATTTAATCTCCAGATTTCATCATCACCCATATTTGCAACTAATTCTTTTGTTTCTTCATATTTATTAAAGAAGTGCTCTCTTGTATAAGCTCCACCTTTTTGTTTATAGTTTTGGTATTCACCATCAACTGTTTCTTCCATAAGCTCTACAAGTTTACCTGTTTTATCTTTTTCTAATAAAGGATCCCAATATCTTCCCCAGATTACTTTTATAACTTCCCATCCAGCACCTCTAAAACCACCTTCAAGTTCTTGGATAATTTTTCCATTTCCTCTAACTGGTCCATCTAGTCTTTGTAAGTTACAATTGATTACGAAAATTAAGTTATCTAAACCTTCTCTTCCTGCTAGGTTAATTGCTCCAAGAGATTCTGGCTCATCACATTCACCATCTCCCATAAAACAATAGATTTTTTGTTTGCTACAATCTTTAATTCCTCTATCTGTTAGATATTTTAAAAATCTAGCTTGATAAATTGCTTGAATTGGTCCAAGTCCCATTGAAACAGTTGGGAATTGCCAATAATCAGGCATAAGTTTTGGGTGTGGATAAGAAGATAATCCTTTTCCATCAACTTCTTGTCTAAAGTTATCCATTTGTTCTTCAGTAATTCTACCTTCTACAAATGATCTTGCATAAATTCCAGGAGCTATGTGACCTTGGAAATAGATTAAATCTCCACCATCATTATCATTTGGTGCTTTAAAAAAGTGATTAAATCCCACATCATATAATGTTGCAGAAGATGCAAATGATGCAATATGTCCACCTAACTCTAAGTCTTTTTTAGAAGCTCTTAGAACCATTGTTTGTGCATTCCATCTAATAATTGATCTAATTTTTCTTTCTAATAATAAGTTTGCAGGCATTTTTGGTTCTTGATGCACAGGGATTGTATTTAAATATGCTGTTGTAGCTGTATATGGTAAGTGTGCACCATTTCTTCTAGCTTTTTCAATCAATTTTTCAAGTAAAAAGTGTGCTCTTTCTTTACCTTCTTCTTCAATAATTGTTTGAAGGGCATCAAGCCACTCTTGCGTTTCGCTAGGGTCAATATCTTTTAAATTTGTATCTGACATACATAACTCCTTTTTAAATTTTTTCGATTCTTAATATACGGTTAGCAAATAATATTAAAATAATACTCTAATTAACTTATTTAATTGTTATTTGAATAAAGTAGCACATAAATATAAGAAATCTTCTTCAAAAATGAAAAAAATTGGAAAAAAGTTTTCTTTTGTAAATTTAGTTACGGTTTTTTTTTAAGTTTATTTTTATATTGTAACTAAATTGCCCACTTTTCTTAAATATAATTAAGTTTTAGACTATATTTATGTAATTCTTATGTAATAACTAACCTATAAAATTAATTTTTGTTTAATTTTTTAGATTAAAGCGCTTATATTAATGCATTTCGCTTCAATAAAAGTTATAATTTTACCGAAAAAGAATTTATTAATTCATTGAAAACTTAAAAATTAAAAATAGTAGTTATGATTAAAAATAAAAAATTTAGATTGATTGTTTCTAATAAACAAAATGCAAAAGTTAATATGAGTATAGATAAAGCTTTAGCAAGTTGTTTTAAAGAAAATGACTTACCTATTTTGCGTCTTTATACTTGGGAAAACTCTTTTACTGTGGGTTTATCACAGAAATGTGAAGACTATAAAGAGTTTATAAATGAGTATAAAAACAACTGTGCCAAAAGAATTACTGGTGGTGGAGTTTTATTTCATGGACATGACTTATCATATAGTCTTGTTTTACCAAGTAATGATTTTGAAGGTTTAAGTGTAAAACAAAGTTATGAAAGAATTTGTCAGTTTCTTTTAACTTTTTATAAAAACTTAGGATTAGAAGCAGCTTTTGCAAAAGATTTACCAAGTGTACAACTTAGTAAACATGAATTTTGTCAAATAGGTTATGAAGCTTATGATATTTTAGTAAATGGTACTAAAATAGGTGGAAATGCTCAAAAAAGAGCAAAAAAAATGATATTTCAACATGGTTCTATTCCTATATATGGATTAAATAATAAAAAAAGAGTTGGAAGTAGTTTAGAAGAGTTTAATATAAATATGGACTTTGAAGAAGCTACAAAAAGAGTAATTGAAGCTTTTAAAGAAAGTTTTGATGTTGAGTTTTTAAACTCTTCTTTAAATAGTATAGAGAGTGAAAAACTTACAAAAATATTAGAGGAATAAGATGACAGCAGTACAAAAAGTAGATTTTAAAAAACCTCAATGGCTTAGAAAAAGATTAGTTCCTACAGCTCAAAAAGAGATGGAAGCATTACTTGGTGAACATGGATTGCATACTATTTGTCAAGAGGCAAAATGTCCAAATATTAGTGAATGTTATGCAAAGAAAAATGCTACATTTTTAATCCTTGGAAATATCTGTACTAGAAGATGTACTTACTGTAATGTTCATACAGGTAAACCAACAGAAGTTGATTTAACTGAGATTGATGGAGTTACAACTTCTGTATTAAAACTTGGATTAAAATTTGTTGTTATTACAAGCCCAGCAAGGGATGACTTAGAAGATGGTGGAGCAAACCAATTTTATAGAGTAACTAAAAATATAATTGAAAAGTCTCCAGGAACACAAGTGGAGATTTTAATACCTGATTTTAAAGCAAATGAAGAGTCTTTACAAAAAGTTGTAGATAGTGGTGCAGTAATTATTGGACATAATGTAGAAACTGTTCCTTCACTATATCACATAAGAAGAAATGCTTCTTATGAAAGATCATTATATGTGTTAAAAAGATTAAAAGAGCTAGGAAAAGATAAAATCAAAACAAAAAGTGCTCTTATGGTAGGACTTGGAGAAACAGAAGAAGAGATGGTACAAGTATTTAAAGACCTAATTGCAGTAGGATGTAAATTCTTAAGTATAGGTCAATATCTTGCTCCATCTGGAGATTATGAAAAAGTTGTTGAGTTCGTAAAACCAGAACAGTTTGCAAGATATAAACAACTTGCTTTAGATTTAGGGTTTGAGTTTGTACATAGTACTCCGTACGCAAGAAGTTCATACTTAGCCCATGAATATTTATCAAATAATAAAAATATATGAAAGGATTATACTTGAAAAATAGAGTTGGAATAATTGGTGTAGGAAATGTTGGTGCAACATTAGCTTTTAATTTAGCTTCAAAAAATATTTGTAATGAGATTGTTTTAAAAGATTTAAGAGAAAATATTGTTGAGGCTATGGCGTTAGATATTTCACAAGCTGCAAATGCTGCTAAATCAAAAACTATTGTTAAATTTGCTCATAATGCAGAAGAGTTTTGTGATTGTAATGTTATTGTAATTACTGCGGGAATCCCTAGAAAACCTGGTATGAGTAGAGATGATTTACTTTTAACAAATGCGAAAATCATGACTTCTGTTATGAATGATATAACAAAATATAACCCAAATGCAATTTATATTATTGTATCAAATCCACTTGATGCTATGGTTTACACTGCACTAAAAGCTGCAAATTTAGATAAAAATAAAGTATTGGGAATGGCTGGTATTTTAGATAGTGCTAGAATGAGTCACTTTATTCAAGAAAAACTTGGATATGCAGAAGGTGAAATTGAAGCTTCTGTTATGGGTGGACATGGAGATGATATGGTTCCATTGGCAAATTATTCAACAGTTTCAGGAAAACCTTTAGATAAAGTTTTAAATAATGATGAAATTGAAGAAATTATTACTAAAACTAGACACGGTGGAGCACAAATTGTAAAATTACTTGAAACAGGTTCAGCTTACTATGCACCTGCATATTCAACTTCATTAATGGTTGAAGCCATTTTAAATGATAATAAAAAAGTTTATCCTTGTGCAGTTATGTTAGAGGGTGAATATGGATATGAAAATATCGTTGCAGGTGTACCTGTAAGACTTGGTAAAAATGGTGTAGAAGAAGTAATTGAACTTAAACTAGATGAAAAACAAAATGCTGAATTTGCAAAATCTATAGCTTCTGTAAAAGAGTTAGTAAATACTTTAGAAGAAAAATTCTTCGCTTAATAAAAGTTACACTTTAAGTGTAGCTTTTATAGATCAAAAGAGATAAGAAACTCTAAACCTCTTAATTCTTTATTTTTATATATAAAATTTTTATTTTTACAAGTAATTGAAGAATTTCTAAACTCTCTATTTAAAATAGTTTTTATCATATACAGCCCTATTCCTGAAGCTTTATCGCCTTTTGTTGTAAATTTATAATCAAAAATCTTTTTTAAATATTCATTGTTTATTCCACCTGCATTGTCTTTAATAAGAAAATAAAATTTATTTTCTTCAACAAAAGAATCAATAAAAATATAGTTTTTCTCATTATTTGTATTATCAATAGCATCTATTGAATTATTCATTAAAATTAGGACTATTTGAATAAATAATTGTTTATAAGAAAAGATTGATTTATTATAATTTTCCATAACTAATTCAATATTACTATTTTTCAATTTGGATGAGAGTAAAAATGAGGCATTATTAAATATCTCTTCCATTAAAAAGTTTTCTTTTTCATTTTTGTTATTAAAAAAGCATTTAAAAGTATTAATAACTGAATTTAGATATTTTGCACTTTTTTCTATATACTCAATACAAAGCATATAGTCTTCATCACTTAAAGAATCTAACTCATTTTTTAATTTTATACCACTTGTAGTTGTAAGTATCAAAGAGATTGGAGTTTTCCATTGATGTAAAATATCTTCTATCATCTCTCCAAGTTGAATATACTTTTCTAAGTCTTTATTTAAAAGTATATTTCTATCTGAATAGATATTTTCTATATTTTTTATAATTAATAAATATAAATTTTTATCATTCTTATCTATATATAAAGTAGGTAAACATTTAGAAAGCATAACATCACCACTTTTCTTTTTATACTTTAAAATAATACTGCTATTTGGCTCATTTGTAATTTCAATGAATTTTTCATTTAATTCATCTACATTATTTATACTTTCATCAATTTTCCAAATTTTTTTATATAAAATTTCTTCTTTTTTATATTCAAGCATTTGACAAAGCATTTTATTTGCATAAAGAATATCACCATATTCATCTACACATAAACAACCATAAGATAAATCATCTATTAAAATAGGTAAAGAATTAATAATTTTTTTCATAATTTTTTCCTTTTATCAATTGTAGCTTAAAAAAACTTAATTAAAATAATATTTATTATTATATTTTGTATTTTTTTACAGATTTGTACATTTTGATACATTTTTTTATTATTTTAAATTATTTATTTACCTATTTTTTTTAGTATACTTCAAAGAGAAATCTTTTTTTGATAATTTCTTAATATATATATCTTAAAACAAATGATTTTTCTATCCTTTTTTAAAATTTAATAGAATACTTTTTTATAATTAAAGTTTTATTCTTTTTATTTATATTTAAAAATAAACAAAAACTTCTATTTTATCAAATAATAAAAAATTATTTTTAATATAAATTTTTTTTAAAACATATATATTACTACACAATTAAAAGTTTATCAGATATTACCATAGGGTATTATTAAATATTACCTAATAGTAATATTATTCCCTTAAAATTATTAAGGAGACAGATGTTTATTTCTGAATTTACAGAAGAAGAATCTGAAAAATTTCATCAAAATATTTCAAAAAATATAAGAAAAATAAGAAAAGAAAAAAAACTAACTCAACTAGATGTCAGTTTAGCTCTTGGCTTTTCTAATCCTTCATTTATAACAAATGCTGAATCAGAAAAATCAAAAAAAAAATTTAATCTAAATCAACTATATAAACTCTCAATAATATTTAATGTGGACATTTGTGAATTTTTTAGAAAATAGCTATATTATTAGGAATTAACACATTTTTAGATAAACTGTAAGATATAAATAAAACTATATTTTTTTACCTTATAAGGAAATCTTAAAAATACATGGCACTAATAGACCTACAAAACATAAATAAACAATACGATACAAAAGTAATATTAAAAGATGTAAATTTTACATTAACACCCGGTCAAAGGATTGCTGTTATCGGGCAAAATGGGCAAGGAAAATCAACTTTATTAAAAGTAATTACAGGAGAAGTTGAGCCTGATATTGGAGAAAAATCAATTGATAAATCAGTAAAAATAGAGATGCTTGCACAACAACCAAAATTTGAAGCAAATCTTACTGTAAGACAAGCAATTGAAAAACAATTAACAGAACTAAATCAAGCAAGAACAAGATATGAAGAGCTAACACATCAGCTTGCAACTGACTATGAAAATGAAGATTTATTAAGAGAACAAAGTGAATTAGCAACATTTATTGACTTTCACAATGCTTGGGACTTAGACAATATGATAGAAAGAGTTCTAAAAGAGTTTAAGCTTAAAGAGTTTGAAAACAAAGATGTAAACTTACTTAGTGGGGGTGAGCAAAGAAGAGTAAGCTTAGCTGGACTTTTACTTAAAAAACCTGATATTTTACTTTTAGATGAGCCTACAAACCACCTTGATGTTTATATGGTAGAGTTTTTAGAAAGTCTTTTAATCAAAAATAACTTTACATTACTATTTATTTCTCATGATAGATATTTTATTGATAATATTGCTACAAGTATAGTAGAAATAGAAGATGGAACACTTAGAAAATTTAATGGTGGATATAGTGATTATCTAAGACAAAAAGAGGAGATTTTAGCCTCTATGCAAAAAGACCATGAAAATCTTTTAAGGCTTGTAAAAAGAGAAGCTCATTGGATGCAAAGAGGAATTACAGCAAGAAGAAAAAGAAATGAAAGAAGAAAAGCTGAATACTTTGAATTAAAGAAAAAAGCAAAAACAAATCCTGCTCAAATAAAAAAGATGACAGTAGAACTACAAAGGGAACAAAAGTCTTTTAATAATACAACAGGTGAAACTAAAAATAAAAGAAAAATGCTTTTTGAACTTGATAAAATCACTAAATCTTTAGGAGATAAGCTTTTAATAAAAGATTTTACTGTTAGAATCTTACAAAAAGATGTGATTGCAATTGTTGGGCCAAATGGTACAGGTAAATCAACAATGCTAAAGCTTTTCACAGAAAAACTAAAAATTGATTCAGGAAACTTTAAAAAAGGAGACTTTTCAATTGGATATTTTGACCAACATAGAGAAATGCTAGATGATTCAAAAACGCTGATTGAAACTTTTTGTCCAAATGGTGGAGATAGAGTAGTTTTAGATGATGGAAGAAATATGCATGTTTTTGGGTATTTGAAAAATTTTTTATTTCCAAAAGAGTATTTAGATAAAAAAGTAGGTGTTTTAAGTGGAGGAGAAAAAAACAGAGTTGCTTTAGCTCTTTTATTTACAAAAAACTACGATTGTCTAATTTTAGATGAGCCTACAAATGATTTAGATATTCCTACAATTAATATTCTTGAAGAGTACTTACAAAACTTCCAAGGTGCACTTATATTTGTAAGCCACGATAGATACTTTGTAGATAAAATTGCAACTAAACTTTTTGTATTTAAAGGTATTAATGGGATAGTTGAAGAGAGTTTTCAACCATATACTGAATATCTAGAAATAGAAAAAGAGATAAAAGATCTTATGGAATTTGAAAAAGAGTTAGAAAAAGAGACTAATAACTCAAACAATGAAAAGAAACAGCAAAAAAAACAAACTAAATTAAGCTATAAAGACCAAAGACAATACGATAGCTTACCAGAAGAAATAGAAAAACTTGAAGAAAAAATAGAAGAATTAAGAGCTTGCTTAGCAAATCCTGCTTGTTATGAAATAAGAGGAATAGTGGCAACTTCTAAGGAACTTGAAGAGGTAGAAGCTATATATGAGACTAAAGTAGAAAGGTTCTTAGAACTAGAAGAGTTAATAGAAAGCTTTAATGCATAAATGGCTATAATTAGATAAAAAATAAGGATTTATATGAGTTTAAAAGAGCAATTAAAAGAAGATTTAAAAGATGCAATGAGAGCAAAAGATTTAGTAAAAAGAGACTCTATTAGAGCTATAAATACAATGATTAAACAAGTTGAAGTTGATGAAAGAAAAGATTTAAATGATGAAGACATTTTAAAGCTAATTCAAAAAGGTATTAAACAAAGAGAAGAAGCAGCAGTTCAATACAAAGATGCAAATAGAGAAGACCTTGAAAGTAAAGAATTAGAGCAAGTTGAAGTATTTAGAAGTTATTTACCAAAACAATTATCAGATGAAGAACTAGAAAATGCAATGAAAGAAATCATTACTGAAGTTGGTGCATCATCAGTTAAAGATATGGGAAAAGTAATGGGTGTTGCTACTAAGAAATTTGCAGGTGTTGCAGATGGAAAAAGAATTAATGAAATGGTAAAAAAATTACTAGCTTAATATAAATAAGGAAGATTATGCCTGCGGATATAAAAGATATAGCAAAAGATACAATTAGAAATCTTTTTGCAAAAAATATACTTCCTACACCAAATGAATATCATAAAGAGTTTTGCAATGTTGCAAAAACATATGACTTAAATATAAAAGAGTGTAAACAATTTAAAGAACTAATAAGTAAATTAAATGAAGAAGAACAAAAAGAGATAAAAGATAAAAATATCACTACTTTTGAAGATATGATACCTATTTTATTAAATAGAGTAGCAACAAAAAATCTTAAAACTTTAACTTCTTTATTTCAAGAATCAGTAACACCTTCAATTTCTATTGGATTAGATGAAAGCTTAACAAAATTCTCTGTAAAAATCGGAAATTCTCCTGCATTACTTTTTGAAGAAGATATTCAAAAAGAGATGCAAAGTTTTATTACAAAAAGGTTTGAAGCAGACCAAAAAATAGTAAAACAAAAAACTGCAGAAATTGCAAAACTTGTAACACTAATGGGACAATATTTAAATGATGCAATTTCTAGTAGTGGAAATAGTGGAGATGAAGTTTCTAGTATAAAAGATGAAATAAAAGCTATAAATCTAACTGAAAATGGACTTGAAGAGCTTACAAACTTACAAAGCAAACTTATAAGTGCGGCTATGTCTATTGAAAATGAAATGCATCAAGTAGAAGAAAAACTATCTTCTGGTAAAACTCATGTGGAAGAGCTTGAAGCAAAAGTTAAAAAGCTTGAAGAAGAGCTTGATAAATCAAAAAAAGAGAGTATAAAAGACCACTTAACTGGTGTTCTTACAAGAAAAGCTTTTGAATATGAAGCAAATAAAGTTGAAAAAAACTATGAAAGAAATAGCACACAATATGCAATAGTATTTTTTGATATAGACCATTTTAAAGCTATAAATGATACATATGGACATGCAGGTGGAGATATGATACTTTCAACTTTTGGGAAAATCTTAAGTAAATATACTAGAGAATTAGATATTGTAGGAAGATATGGTGGTGAAGAGTTTGTTGCAATAATTCACTTTAACCTAAAAAGAGAACTTCTAAAATACCTAAAAAGAATAAAAAGTATTGTTACAGAAAATAATTTTGTTTATGGGAAATATAAAATAAGAATAACTTTCTCAGCTGGAGTTACTATTAGAAATGACCATACTTCATTTGATAGTGCTTTACAAAAGGCAGATATGCTTCTATATGAAGCAAAAGAAGCTGGAAGAAATAAGATTATATTAGAAGACCATACAATAATATAAATAAGTAAATTACTTATTTATATTTTGATACATTCCTTAACATTTTTTGAAATAATTAAAAAATAATATATTTTTCCATTGTTATCCCCATTTTTTTTTACTAAAATAGTTCTGAGAAAAATCCAAATGAGCTAGAATGAAAAAAACAAAATTCTATATAAAAATAAGGCCTACAATATCTTTTATATTGATTGCACTTATTAGTTCAGTAATTGTTGTAACTCTTTCTTTAAATTACTACTTTTCTAAGGAACTTGCCTTTAGTGCCACAAAGGAGAAATTTGACCAAATTTCTCAAAAAGTTGAACAAAAAGTTAAAGAAACAGATAAAAGAAATAATGACATTATCTCTATCTTTGAACTGTATAAAGCCTCTGAAGAAACTGCTTTAAAAAATAAAAGACATCCCCTCCTTCCACTTTTAACTACCACTTTAAATAATAATCCTTATATTTATGCTTTATATGTGGGAAATAAAAATGGAAATTTTTATGAGGTAATAAATCTTGAAATTAGTAAAAAACTAGAAGAAAAATATAAAAAACAAAAAGATGAAAGATGGCTTATTATTAAAATATATGAGGAAGAGGGAAAAAGAGTTCAATATGAAGAGTTTTTAAATAAAAATCTTGAACAAGTAAGAAGTATAAAAAAAGAAGCAATTTATAATCCAAGTTTAAGACCTTGGTTTCTTGAAGCACTTAAAAATAATGATATTATAAAAACAAAACCATATATGTACATAAATTTAGAAGCTAAAGGGATAACTTACGCTAAAGCTATAAAAAATAGCAATAGTGTCTTTGGGATTGATATTTCTTTGGAAAGTATTAATAATTTTCTAAGTAATCAAGTAGATTCAAAAAGTCAATTATTTTTATTTAAAAATACTCAAGAGTTAATTGCTTCTATAAATTATAGCTTTAAAAAGAATGAAAATCCAAATTTATTCCCTTATAAAGAGATTTTAAAAGTTTTAAATAAACAAAAAGTTCTAAAAGAAAATATTATAAAAATTGATAATATAGAATATTTTTTATATTTTTCAAAAATTGATTCAAAATATAGTGAAAAGGAGGATTTAGTAATCTTAACTCCTATTGAAAATATTATGTATTCTTTTACAAAAAAAATATATTACTCTTTTTTTATAACTATTGTGATTTTAACTTTTACCATACCTTTAATTTGGTATTCAACAAAAATCTTGGTTAATCCTATTCATAAACTAGCAAAAGAAAATGAAAAAATCATAAATAGAAATTTTGAGAAAGTAGAAAATATCAATACCAATATAAAAGAGCTACATGAGTTATCTAATTCTTTAGTTAATATGTCAAATTCTTTAAAAGAGTATGAAAATAAACAAAAAGAGCTTATGGATTCTTTTATAAAACTTCTTGCAAATGCTATTGATGCGAAGTCAAAATATACAGGAGGACATTGTGAAAGAGTACCTATTTTAACAATGCTTTTAGCAAAAAAAGCAAGTGAGTGTAAAGAGGGAATATTTAAAGAATTTGAATTAAAAAATGAAGAAGAAAAAAGAGAATTAAGTGTTGCTGCATGGTTGCATGACTGTGGAAAAATAACTACACCTGAATATGTAGTAGATAAAGCTACAAAGTTAGAAACAATTTATAATAGAATTCATGAAATAAGAACAAGATTTGAAGTAATACATAGAGATATTACTATTAAAATGTATGAAAATATTTTAAATGGGGCTAATGAAACTAAAGAAAAACAAAAAGCAAAACTAGAACAAGAAGAGTTAATAAAAGAGTTTGAAGCTATTGCAAAGGCAAATATTGGCTCTGAGTTTATGACCGATGAAGATATAGAAAAAATAAAAGAGATTTCAAAAAGAACTTGGATAAGAAATTTTGATAATACAATAGGTTTATCAAATGAAGAAAAACAAAGATTAGTATCTATTCAAACACCAAAAATAGAAAATCTTTTAAGTGATAAACTTGAGCATCTTATAAAAAGAGATCCTTCACAAATAAAAGAGTATGATAAATATAATTTTAAAATAGAAGTACCTGAATATTTATATAATTTAGGAGAGATATATAACCTTACTATAAAAAAGGGGACTTTAAATACTGAAGAGAGATTTAAGATTAATGAACATATGGCTATGACTATCATTATGTTAGAACAGCTTCCTTTTCCTGAAGGATTAAAAAAAGTTCCAGAATATGCAGGTGCTCACCATGAAACACTAATAGGCACAGGTTATCCTAGAAAATTAACAAAAGAACAAATGTCAATTCCAGCTAGAATAATGGCAGTTGCAGATATTTTTGAAGCACTAACAGCTTCAGATAGACCATATAAAGATGCAAAAACTTTAAGCGAGTCAATTAAAATCTTAAACTTTATGGCAAAAGATAAACATATAGATGAAGATATTTTTAAACTATTTTTAACTTCAGGGGCATATAAAGAGTATGCTTTAAAATATCTAAAAAAAGAACAAATTGATGAAGTTGATATTTCAAAATATATTTGAAATATCAACTCTTTTTATCAAATTCCTTTGGAATAGAAAAATAAAAACCTTGAGAATACTTTATACCTAAACTTTTAACTTTTTCATAGATTTCTTTATTACATACATACTCTGCAATAACTTCTATATTTGCTTCTTTTGCAAACTGTACAATACTTTTCACAAGTAAAAAGGCGATTTTATCATCTAAAATCTTTTTAATAATTGTTCCATCAATTTTAATAAAATCACTATTTACTTCAGCAAGATAAATAAAGTTTGAATATCCACTTCCAAAATCATCAATATATATTTTATATCCCAATTGTTTTAATAATAAAATATTTTCTTTAGAATCTTTACAATTAATTAAATCTTCACTTTCTGATATTTCAATACCTAATCTATTTGAGATATTTGGTTTTGAAGCAAATCTTTTTAAAATATCTAAAACTGAATCATTTACAATATCTTGTGGATTTAAATTAACATTAATCATAATATTTGGTTCTTCTAAAAGTTTTTCAAAACAGATTTTTAAAACTCTTTTAGAGATATTTCTTAGTAAAAAAGTTCCTTTAATTACAGGTAAAATCTTATCAGGAGTAACAATATTTCCATTTTTATCAACTATTCTTAAAAGTGCTTCATATTGAGTATATTTTTCTTCTTCATCATTTACAATTTTTTGATAATAACAAATAACTCTTTTTTCTTCAATTGCTTCTTTTATCTCATTTATTGATAATAAACCATTATTATCATCAAATCTTTTATTTGTTTCATCATAGATTTGAATATTGTTTCTTCCTTTATTTTTTGCATTGTATAAAGCAATATCAGCAAGTTTAAAAGCTTGAGAAAAAGTTCTTGATTTATTTGGTTCTAAATTTACTCCAATTGAAACACTAACTTCTAAAACATCTTTTTTTGAAATATGGATTTTACTTTTTTGAATATTTGTAAAAATTCTTTCTATTACATTTAAAGCTATAAATCTATCTTCTCTTTTAACTTTTGCTAAGATTAAAAACTCTTCTCCACCATATCTTATTACAATATCTTCTTTTGCTCTAATTGAAGATAAAATAATATGAGAAATTTGTCTTAAAACCTTATCTCCTATATCATGTCCATAAGTATCATTTATCACTTTAAAATGGTCAATATCAATTGCACCAATTATATATTGGTCCAAATTTATAAAGGTTTCAAGTTCATGTAAATAGTTTCTATTATAAACATTTGTAAGCCTATCAATATAAGCACTTCTTTTTACAGATAAATATTTAATAGCTTGAATAATTAATACAATTAAAAAAAGTATTAAAATAGAGATAATTCCAATAATTCCATTTTTCATTAGTGTGATGATTTTATTTATCTCATCAAGCTTTTCTACAGAGAAATCTACAGCAAAAACCAACTCCACATTATCATTATTTAAAATAGGAACTAAATATGTTATTGATAATTGTTTTAGATATTTATTCTTAATTAAAGTAGGTTTTTTTGTAGTATAGATACTTAGCCATTTTTCATTATCTATGTCAAATTTTTGATTTATAAAAGCTTTATTTTCAGATTTTGCTCCATCTACTAAAAATCTAAAAACTCCTCTTTCATCTTTATACAAAAGATATACATACTTTATATTTTGAGTGATTAAAGCTTCTAGTTTTTCTTCTATATCTTTTTGTAAGGCTTCATTTTCTTTTATTTGAACATTATAACTTTTAGTCTTGTCTAACTGCCTATTTATAGTCTCTGCACTATTTTTAATAATAGAAATCACATCAGTAGTTGAGATTTCTACCATCTTCTTTTGAATAGTATTTTCAAGTTTTACAGTACCATACAATAAAAAAAGCAGTATAAAAGAAGCTACTACAACAAAAAAGATTAAAAACAATGAATTTTTAAAGAAAAAAACTTTTTTCATTAAAAATCCTCTATAAATTTTTGATAATTTTTTGGAAGAGAAATTTTTCTACTTTCTAATCTATTTTTAATAAAAACTATATTTGGTCTACTTTTAGTCCAGAAAAATGCACCAAAAAATTCCTCATTATTTAGTAATTTTTTATAATTGTTAGTAAAAAAATATTTATTTTTACCTTTACAAGGAACAAATGATTTATTTACTTTTTTTATAAAAACAAAATCTGAACTTTCACAAGTTTCACTTAACTTGAAAAATTTTGAATAAATTGATTTTTCATCTTCTGAAATATTTGGTATATATAATTTTATTTCTTCATTTTTAGAAATAAGTGAAGCAATATTGAAGATAATCTTTGCTTCTAATTCTATCTCTTTATTATATTTATTTACTAAAAAAGTATATTGACTTGATAAAACAGATGAAATAAGGATAAATAATAAAACTAATACTTTCATTAGAATACCCACTTCATAGAGATATTAAAAGCTCTACCATAATCTTCAAATGCAAAATCACTTCCAGGGAAACCATCTTTGTATAAAGATTGTGTTGATTTATCCAA
Source organism: Malaciobacter mytili LMG 24559 (assembly GCF_003346775.1). NCBI lineage: Bacteria > Pseudomonadati > Campylobacterota > Epsilonproteobacteria > Campylobacterales > Arcobacteraceae > Malaciobacter > Malaciobacter mytili. The sequence goes on from NZ_CP031219.1 coordinate 1,840,175, forward strand.
CACATTCATAGCTTTTGCACTAAATGATAAATCTTTTGTATAGTTATATGTAACACCAAAACTTAAATCAAAACTACTAGGAACTCTTACATCAAGGTATCTATATGAGTTTTTATATATTAAAGAAGTAAAATATTCAAATTTACCACTTTTGCTCATATATTTTAAATATCCACCTTTATTTGAATTATTTAAAGTTTCACTTAGCTTTGTTGTGTAGTAATTAAATTCTAATTTTTTATTATTTGAGAATAGATATTCATATAAAAATATTAAACCTTTTGTTTTTATAGTATGGTCAATATTTACAAAACCAACAGGTGTTAAATATACAAAATCTTCAATCTTTACATCATTGTATTTTAATCTACTCTTTGATTTTTCAGTAGTAAATACCCCTTCAATACTAAAAATCTTATATTTTTGAGAGTCTAAATAAATATCTTTTTTATCTACAAAATCAATATTATAAAAAGAAGGAGGAAGATAAGTTTTTGTATAAAATGTTTTTAATCCAAAGTTTTCAAAAGGAGTATAAATAAGCCCTACTCTATATAACTCTTCAGTTGTATCTTCTAAATAACCACTTCTTTGGTATCTATCAATTTTTGCATTTGTAATAAATGTCATATTGTCATTGAAATTATATTTATCTTGAAAAAGTAAAGAATATACCCTTTCTTGGTCAAAATCATGAAATTTACCTTGGTCTATCTCTTGATTTAAAAAATTTACTGTTTTTCTATTTTTTACTTTGTATTTTTTATTTGAAAAGTTAAAACCAAAAAGTAGTGAATTGTTTTCATATTCATAAGTTTTTGATAAATGCGCTTGCAATTTAGTAAATTTTAGATTTTCTTTAAACTCTTTTGGTAAAGTTTGTCCCATCTTAGTCAAATCTATTACTGGAACTAAACCTATGCCTTGGTCATTTTTTTCTGAATATTCTCTTTCATTTATATCAAAAGAAACTGAAGCCTTTAAAGACTCATCAGCTAAAAATTTTTTAGAAATATCTATAAATAAATCTTTTGATACAATTTCACCATCATTGGGAACAACATCCAAAGAAAGTCCCATAAAGTTGTCTTTTTTTACATCAGCATAACCAATATTGATATTTGTTGTATCGTTGTTTATATCAAAATATAAATATCTTCTTTTTGCATTATTTTGTAATGTTTGATTTTTATAAGTATCACTATCATAAATATTGCTATTTTTTACATAAGCTAAATATGACCATCCATTTTCAAAAACTTGAGAATGTATTAAAGACTGTTCATTTGAGCCTCTTTTTGAAAAGTCAGTTTGTAAAGTATTTCCATTTTCTTTGTAGGCTTTTTTAGTATAAATTCTAATAAAATAAATTCCTGTATCATTACCTAAAGAAAAAGAGCTTTCTCCATAATAAACTTCTATATAATCAACTATATCTAAAGGCAAATCTCCCCAAGATAAAAAAGGTGATTGAGTATGAACAGAAGAGATTTCATGGTCATTTATAAAAAACCTTACAAAACCACCAACTGTTGTCTTAGAGCCAGGAAGAGAGATACTTGGAACTCCATATCTATTTTGATTGTAATTTAATAAAGGTAATTCTTTTAAAATATCACTTAGTTTTGTATATTGCATAAGTTTAATATCTTTTTGAGAATAGATAAAAACATGTCCTAGATTTTCATCTACTGTTTTCAAAGACTCTTCACTACTATCTTGATAGTTTTCCAATAATGAGTCAATAGAAGTATTTGCAAATACACTATTTATAACAATAAAGAAAATGAATATAATTTTTTTCATCTAATACCTAATTTATAATTATTACAGTCTATATTATGTCATATCTTAACTAATAAATATAAAGAAATTAAGATATATTTTATACAAAATTATTAATTTAAGTTAATTATATTATTCTAAAGTCACTGAAAAGTCATTTAAAGTAATTTTTTTATAAAATAGCTTATAAAATTGGGTTTTTAAAGTTATTTAATATAAGCAAGTAAAGTAAAATTACTTGCTTATAAGGCTTTATCTTTTGTAATATGCAGTTATTGTTGATTTTTCTATTGTGTGTTGATTTATATAATAGCCTACTATTGCTGGAGTTGTATCTTTTGTTAAACCTAGTTTTTCCACATCAAGTGCATAGATTGTAAATTCATATTTGTGAGCTTTATCTCCAATTGGTGGACAAGCCCCTCCAAACCCTACTTTACCATAATCAGTAACACTTTGCACAATCTCTTTTGATTCTTTATTTCCAAAGCTTTCTTTTAACTCTTTTTTATCTTTTGGAATATCAAAAACAATCCAATGCCACCATCCTGAACCAGTAGGTGCATCGGGGTCATACATAGTAATAGCAAAAGATTTTGTCTTCTTTGGTGGATTTTCCCATGAAAGTTTAGGTGAAATATTTTCACCAGTACATCCAAAGCCATTAAAAACTTGCTTTATTCCCAATTGACCAGAGATTGTTTCACTTTTTAAAGTAAAACCTTGCGAAAATAAAAACGAACTACTTAAAACTAATACACTTAATGCTTTTTTCATTATTTCTCCTTTTTTTATAGTTTATAAAAAAAAGAAGATTTAAGCTATTGGAAAATATTTATTTTTTGTTGTTTTTTAACTGAGTTGGTGTTTGGCTATAATATTTTTTAAAAGTTTGAATAAACCAAGAAAGATTATCAAAGCCAGTTTGAATACAAACTTCACTTACATTCATATTTGTACTTTCAAGTAAAACTTTTGCTTTTTCTAATCTCTTTATAACTTGCCATTTTTTAGGAGTCATTTTAAAAACTTCTTTAAATTTTTTTCGAAATGAAACTTCTGGCATATTGAATTTATACGCTAAATCTAAAATATTATCTTCATATGTGAAATTTTTTTCTACTTCAATTTTAAAATAATTACTTTTATAAATAGAAGCTAAAAGGTTTATAAACTGTTCTTTTGAAGAACTATTTAAGATATTTAAAAAGGCTTCTTCTAACTTTAGTTTTATTAGCTCTTCTTTATTTTTTATATCTTTTAAAAAGTAGTTTTTTGTTGTATCTATTAAGTTTTCAAATTCAAAAGAACTATCTATTTTTAGGATATTTATCTCTTTTAAACTTTCATTTTTAAATGAAATATTATATTTTTTAATAAAATCTAATAAAAGACTATCTTCATATAAAAAAAGTAGCGATTCATAATACTCATCTAAAATCTCTGACATAATATAATTACCACTTCTTAAAAAAAGTATAGAGTCTTTATTTACTTGAATACTACTATTTTCAAAATGTAATAATTTTGTGCCTTTTATAACAAAAATTATAATATTGTTTTTAATATATACTTCATTTTTTATTTGGGGCTCTTTTTGAATATAATTGCAAAAAGATAAATTTTTAAATTTTATTAAATTTGGCTCTAAACATAAAGGCAACTCAATTTTCATACATCTTCCTAAACTACTCTAAACTATATGTCAAAATATTTTTTTATTATACTAGATATAAAATCAAATATCTAAATAAATGTTTTTTTGTGTGTTATTTAATTTTTTATAAAATAAATTATAGAATTCTTTCTTTTTAATTATTATTTCTTTTAAAAAAGTAAAATATTTACTCTAATTAAATAATAGCTTATCTATTGCCAAAAAATTATCAAATATGCATCAATTTAATTTAGATGTCTAAATAATGTCACTTAAGCCTTTGTAAAGTTATATGCAAATAGTATTAGAATATATTAATTTTCTTATGTTAGCTTTATAGTTAATAATATCAAATTACATAATTATTTTACTTTTAATAACAAAGGTTTTAGATGAAAAAGATATTGTCATTAGATTTAGGGATTACGTCAGTAGGTTATTCAATTTTAGATGAATTAGGAAATAATAAATATTCATTAATAGACTATGGAGTATTTATGTTTGATTCTCCATATGACAAAGATGGTAACTCTAAAAAATCAATACATGGTCAAAATACATCAACTAAAAAACTTTATAATCTAAAAAAAGAAAGGAAAAAAAATCTTGCACAACTTTTTGAAGATTTTAATTTAGATAAAAAAGATGATTTATTAAATCAAGAAAAGAAAAATTTATTTATAAATAAATGGGAACTAAGAGCTAAAAAAGTTTTTGAAGAAAAACTAACATATCAAGAATTATTTTCAGTTTTGTATTTAATTGCAAAACATAGAGGGTACAAATCTCTTGATACAGATGATTTACTTGAAGAATTTTGTGAAAAATTGGGATTAAATCAAGAAAATAAAAAAGAAAAAAAAGATGATGAGAAAGGCAAAATAAAACAGGCTCTAAAAACTATTGAAAATTTTAAAGTACAATTTCCTCAAAAAACGATACCTCAAATTATTTATGAAATTGAAATCCAAAAAGAAAACCCAACTTTTAGAAACCATGATAATTATAATTATATGATAAGACGAGAATATATAAATGAAGAGATTAAAACACTTATTTTGTCTCAAGAAAAATTTGGTCTATTTGATACTACTTTTGATACAAAACTTTTTATAGATAAGCTGATTAAAATAATAGATAATCAAAAAGATTCATCAAATGATTTATCACTATTTGCAAATTGCGAATATTTTAAAGAAGAAAAAGTTGCACATCAATTTTCACTCCTAGCTGATATTTATAAAATGTATCAAGCAATATCAAACATTACTTTTAATTCAAAGCCAAGTATTAAAATTTCTAAAGAACAAATAAAACAAATTGCAGAAAATTTTTTTGATAGACTAAAAAATGGAAAAAATATTTCAGATATAAAATATAAAGAAATAAGAAAAATATTAAAACTTGATGATAATATTAAAATTTTTGATAAAGAAGATAGTTATAAGTTAAAAGATAAAGTTCAAGATAATACTATAACAAAATTTCATTTTATTAATAATCTTTCCAAATATGATAAAAACTTTATTATTAATATTTTAAATAAATCTAATAAATATGAAATTATGAAAGAAATTTTTGATGTTTTAAGAGATGAAAAACAGCCAAAACCAATTTATGAAAAATTAAGTGTAGTATTTTCAAAATACAATCTAGTAAACGATGAATCTATAAAAAATAAAATAATCTTAGAACTAATAAAAAATAAAGTAGGTAAAAGCCTAAATATTTCCCATCTAGCTATGATAAATATAATTCCATTTTTTGAAGAAGGATTAACACTTGATGAGATTAAACAGAAATTAAATTTTAGTAGAGAAGAAGATTATTTATCATTTAAAAAAGGAATTAAGTATCTAAGTATTACTCAATTTGAAAAAGATGATAATTTAGAAATAAATAATCACCCAGTTAAATATGTAGTAAGTGCAGTATTAAGACTCATAAAACATCTTCATTCAATATATGGAATATTTGATGAAATAAGAGTTGAAAGTACAAGAGAACTAAGCCTTAATGAAGAATCAAGAAAAAATATCGATAGAGCCAATAGAGAAAATGAAGCAAAAATCAAAAATATTTTAGAAAATGAACAATATCAAGAAAAAGCTAAAGAGTATGGCAAAAATCTAGAAAAATATGTAAAAAAAATCATAATGTGGGAAGAACAAAATTTTATATGTCCATATTGCCAAACGAATAAAAGAGCAATTAGCTTTGAACAAATTATTAAAAATGAAGTAGATATAGACCATATTGTACCTCGAAGTTTAGGTGGACTTAGTGTAAAGCATAATTTGGTTTTAGTGCATAAAGATTGTAATGTTTCAAAATCTAACCAATTACCTTATAATTATTTAAAAAATAAAGAACAATATGAAAAAATAGTAGAAGATTTATTTTCTCAACATAAAATTTCATGGAAAAAAAGAAAAAATTTACTAGCAACAAATCTTGATGAAGTTTATAAAGATACTTTTGAAAGTAAACCTTTAAGAGCTACAAGTTATATAGAAGCTTTAACTGCACAAATTTTAAAAAGATATTATCCATTTCAAAACCAAACAAAAAATTCTATGGAAATAAGACATATTCAAGGTAGAGCAACTTCAAATATTAGAAAACTTTTAAATGTAAAAACAAAAGTCAGAGATACAAATATTCATCATGCAATTGATGCTATTTTAATTGGACTTACAAATAAATCTTGGCTTCAAAAACTCTCAAATACTTTTAGAGAAAATTTGGATGTAATTGATGATATGGCAAGAGAAAATATCAAAAAAACAATACCTCTTATTGAAGGGATTGAACCAAAAGAATTAATAGAAACAATAGAAGATAATTACAATATTTATGGTGAAGACTCAGTTTTTTATAAAGATATTTTTGGAAAAACAAAAGTTGTAAATTTTTGGGTATCTAAAAAACCCATGGTTTCAAAAATTCATAAAGATACTATTTATAGTAAAAAAGAAAATGATTTTTATACAGTAAAAGAAAATATTTTAAATAAATTTACTTCTTTGAAAATAACAAATACCACAAAACCAGACAAATTTTTTGAAGATTTTAAGAAAAATATATTAGAAAAAATGTATGTTTATATTACTAATCCAAATGATGTTATTTGTAAGATTGTAAAACATAGAGCAGATGAAATCAAAACACTATTGAACTCTTTTGAAAATATAGATAAAAAAGACAAAGAAGCACTTAGTGTTGCAAAACAAAAGCTTGATGAACTTATACATAAACCTTTATTGGATAATAACAACAAACCAATAAGAAAAGTTAAGTTTTATCAAAAAAATTTAACAGGTTTTGATGTAAGAGGAGGATTAGCTACAAAAGAGAAAACATTTATAGGATTTAAAGCTACTTTAGAAAATAATAAATTATCTTATAAAAGAATTGATTTATCAACTGCAAAAAAAATAAATAATAAGTTTGTAGTAGATAGTGATAATAGTTTTAAAGCTTTTAAAAATGATATTATATTTTTTATTTTTGCAAATGATAGCTATAAAGGTGGTAAAATTGTAAGTTTTTTAGAAGATAAAAAAATGGCTTCTTTTTCAAATCCTAGATTTCCTGCAAGTATAGGAAATCAACCTCACTTTTTTTTAACATTATTTAATGGTAAACCAAATAGTCATAAACAACATTATATAAATAAAGCTATTGGAATAATAAAATTAAATTTAGATGTTTTAGGCAATATTAAATCTTTACAAACAATTGGAAATATAGAAAGTGAGCTTTATACTTTTTTAAAAGGAATTAAAAATGGGATGGAAAGTAGTACATTTAACAAAAACTTGTAAAATAAAAGTAAAAGATGAAAATCTTTTGCTTTGTTTTAAGGAAGAAAGTAATTTAGAAGAAAATATAAAAGTGAGTATAAATGATATAGATTTTATACTTTTTGATAGTACAAAATTTTCTATAACTGGAAAAGCTATTGAATTATTAAATAAAAAAGGAGTTGCAACTCTTTTTATAGATGAAGAATTTCATCCCTCTTCTATTCTTATTCCATATCATACACATACACTTTTAACAGAAATGGCAAATATTCAAATATCAATAACTCAAGAATTTAAAGCTAAAGCTTGGCAAAATATCATAAAATCAAAAATTTCAAATCAATCAATAACTTTAAAATATTGGAATAAAAAAGAGTTTAATGAACTTGAAAGTTTAAGTAAAAAAGTTCAATTATTTGATAGCAATAATGATGAAGCACAAAGTGCTAGAATTTATTGGAAGTCACTTTTTGAAAATAAAACATTTAGACGAGAACAAGGAAGCGAAGATATTATAAATAGTATGCTTAATTATTCATATGCCATACTAAGAGCCACAATGGCAAGAAGTTTAAGTGTATCAGGGTTTTTACCTGTATTTGGAATTTGGCATCAAAATAGATACAATGCTTTTAATCTTGTAGATGATTTAATAGAACCTTTTAGGGCTTTTTGTGATTTACATATAAAAATACTACTAAATACTAAGTATTCTCAAAGTTTATACTTAAATATACCTATAAAAAGAGATTTAGTAAAACTATTGACTTTAGAATGTGTAAAAATAAATGGTGGAATATCAACACTAAGTAAAGCAATTGAAATATTTGTAAAAAATTATAAAAGAGCAGTTCTAAAAGATGATATATCATTAATTGTATTTCCAAGTATAAACGAGGATTTATTTAAAAATGAGTGCTTTTAAAACTATGTGGTTAATGATAATGTTTGATTTACCAACTAAAACAAAAAAAGATAGAAAGCGTTATAACTGGTTTCATGATGAACTTGAAAAAGAAGGTTTTATGATGTTGCAATATTCAATTTATGGTAAAATCTTTAGTTCTCCAGAAGCAGCAAGTTATGGAAGAAAAAGAATAAAAGAATTTATAAACAAAAATATAAAGAAAGGAAATATAAGAATGCTTATGTTTACAGATAAGCAATTTGCAAATATGGAAGTAATAATTGGACAAAAATCAGAAGAAGAGAAAAATGAACCAATACAATTATTATTGTTTTAATTTTAAATAAAAAGGGAGATAGAAAAACTATCTCCTAAAATCAACTACTATTAAAGTAGTCTTAGTTTAATACCCCTATTAAACTACTATGTGTTACAATTTATAAGTAGAATTTTATATTTTACTTGCTTAAAGTTTTATTATTAAAAAAAAATTAATAAAATCATAAATTTTTTAAATATTTTATCGGTTTTAATGCCCCTATAAACTACTATGCGTTACAATTGAACACAATATCACAAAAGATGAAATATAGTTTTAATGCCCCTATAAACTACTATGCGTTACAATACTGATAGTTTTTAATAACTGAAATATTTCGTTTTAATGCCCCTATAAACTACTATGCGTTACAATATTTACCTAAGTTTAAATATAGTGAAGCCTGTTTTAATGTCCCTATAAACTACTATGCGTTACAATTTTCAGCTTCTAAAGTCTCTTCAACTTCTTGTTTTAATACCCCTATAAACTACTATGCGTTACAATAATCGTGAAATGTTTTTTCGACAAAATATTGTTTTAATACCCCTATAAACTACTATGCGTTACAATCATCTTTATCAAGTGGCTTTTCTAGCCATTGTTTTAATACCCCTATAAACTACTATGCGTTACAATTGTGCATAACATAGCTTTGATTTACTGTGTGTTTTAATACCCCTATAAACTACTATGCGTTACAATAGTGTGTTTCACAAGCTCATCAATCATAGTGTTTTAATACCCCTATAAACTACTATGCGTTACAATTCCCTAAATCAGAATTAGAAAACTTTTCTAGTTTTAATACCCCTATAAACTACTATGCGTTACAATATTAATCAAATTTTCGTTGTCTAAGTTTAGGTTTTAATACCCCTATAAACTACTATGCGTTACAATTAAACCTAAATAGCCTAATCCAGCCTCTTTGTTTTAATACCCCTATAAACTACTATGCGTTACAATTGATTCTTGGGGGAAATGACAAAGAGATTGGTTTTAATACCCCTATAAACTACTATGCGTTACAATCTAAGCTTCACGATACAACTATTACAGCTAGTTTTAATACCCCTATAAACTACTATGCGTTACAATAATCAAAATAAAATGATGGGAGAAATTAGTGTTTTAATACCCCTATAAACTACTATGCGTTACAATAAAAATTGATTAAGTACATTTATAAAATTTGTTTTAATACCCCTATAAACTACTATGCGTTACAATAACTCAATTCTAAACCATATGGTCTTTGTTGTTTTAATACCCCTATAAACTACTATGCGTTACAATCAAAAGTTATGCAAATACAAGATTGATATTGTTTTAATACCCCTATAAACTACTATGCGTTACAATTGATGCTTCAACAAATGGTGATGCAATCTCAGTTTTAATACCCCTATAAACTACTATGCGTTACAATACCAAGATATAGAAATAGTGTATGAAAACTGTTTTAATACCCCTATAAACTACTATGCGTTACAATCGAAATAATTGTGAATAGCTATTGTTTTCTGTTTTAATACCCCTATAAACTACTATGCGTTACAATTAGCATTATCAAGGATACCAGAAACACTCTGTTTTAATACCCCTATAAACTACTATGCGTTACAATAATCAATATAAGGAGTACTCAAGAATGAGTGTTTTAATACCCCTATAAACTACTATGCGTTACAATTTTGATTTATGAGGTATGGCAAAGACTTTAGTTTTAATACCCCTATAAACTACTATGCGTTACAATAGCAAAAGCAAATGCAGAACAATCTATCTCGTTTTAATACCCCTATAAACTACTATACATTATGTTTTTATAAAATAAAGTATTTAAATTAGTGTTAGATTATTTTCTCCTGCCCAATTCTATAAAGAGCAAAATCATATTTTATAGGGTCGTTGTTATCAAACTCTTTTAGTTTTTCAGTCACTAAAAGTGCTGATTTTAAATCATAAGTTTTTCTATTTAGAAGTCCTAGTTTTTGTGAAACTTGAAAGGTATGAGTATCTAAAGGCAAGATTAAATCACTCTTATTTATGCCACTCCATAAACCTAAATCTAAGCTATCATTTCTTACCATCCATCTTAAAAACATATTCCATCTTTTATATGGAGCATTTCCTATTTCTTTTATATTATTATTTTTATCTCTTTTAAAAGCAGATGAGACTAAAAAAGTAAAGCCTTGAGAGTTATAATTTGAAACTTCATAAATCTTTTTTATAAGAAAATCAATACCTTCTAAAACATTATTTTCTTTTTTATAAGCAGATAAAAAAAGATTATTTAAACTATCCATTTGTTTTAATCTTTTAAAAGTTTTAAAAATAGTTTTTATATCTTCACTATTTTGAAACCTATAATAAAAACTATCTAAAGCTTTATTTATTTCTTGTTCACTTTGCTCTAAAAGGGAAAAATCCAAACTATCTAAAAACTTTACTATTAAAGAAGCCTTACCATATGCAAAAAGTGCACATAAAAGTATTATATACTCATCTTTATATCTACTTGCAACTAAAAGAGGGTCTGGTTTATCATATGTAAGTTCACAATCTTGATTTCTAGTACATACTTCATTATCTAAAAGTTCTTTTATATTCATTCTTTTCTAACCTAAAATTATTGATTTGGTATAATAGCAACAATTAAAAAAAAAGAGCGTTAAATGAAATTTGAAAATCTAAAAGAATTAATACAAAAAAGCAGATGCACAAGAAGATTTAAACCAAAAGAAATATCTATAAAAGAGTTAGAAGAGCTTGTAGATTTGGCAAGAGTAACTTCAAGTGCAAAAAATATGCAACCATTAAAATATATCTTAGTTACAAAAAAAGAGTTTGTAAAGCAACTTTCACAAACAGCCTTATGGGCTACACATCTTACAAACTGGACACAAAGTGAAGAGGAAAGACCTAGTGCTTACATTATTATGCTAAATGACAAAACAATAGATGGCTTTGCGATGTTTGATGCAGGGGTATCTTTTGAAGCTATAAGTTTAGGTGCAAAAGCAAAAGAGTTAAGTGTTTGTGCTTTGGCTTCCATAAACAAAGAAGTTTGTAAAGAGTTATTTAATCTTCCAGAACATTTAGAGGTTTTAATAGGTATTGCCATAGGAGAAGCAAAAGAGAAGATAAAACTTGTAAAAGTTGAAAATAACAATACAAACTATTATAGAGATGAAGAAGATATACATTGTGTTCCTAAAAGAGATTTAGAAGAGTTAATCATAGGAAAATACAAATGAAAAATATTTTAATAACAGGTTGTTCTTCTGGAATAGGATTTGAAACTGCAAAAGTTTTAAAAGAAGCAGGATTTAAAGTCTATGCAACAGCAAGAAAAGAAGAAGATGTAGAAAGATTAAAAGAGTTAGGTTTTATCTCATACTTACTTGATGTTACAAAAAAAGAGCAAATTAGTGAAGTTTTAGAACTAATTTTAAAAGAAGATAAAAAACTAGATGCAGTTTTTAATAATGCCGGATTTGGACAACCAGGCGCTGTTGAAGATATAAGTTCTGAAGTTTTAAAACAGCAGTTTGAGACAAATTTATTTGGTTTACATGAAGTTACTTTTCAAACAATGAAAATCTTTAGAAAACAAGGCTATGGTAAGATTATACAACATAGTTCAGTCTTAGGAATAATCTCTTTAAAATTTAGAGGAGCATACAATGCAAGTAAATATGCTATTGAAGGACTTGCAGATACTTTAAGACAAGAAGTTATGGGAAGTGATATAACTATAAGTACTATAAATACTGGGCCTGTTACTTCTAAATTTAGAGAAAATGCCTTAAAAAATTTTAGAAAAAATATAGATATTGAAAATAGTTATTTTACAACAACATATAAAAATGAATTAAAACAAAGACTTGAAACTACTGAAGATAAAGCACTATTTAATCTTCCTGCAACTTCCGTTGCTAAGGTTGTTTTACAAATAATGAATAGCAAAAAACCAAAGCCTAGATATTATATAACAAAAGCTACGCATATTTTGGGTTTTGCAAAAAGAGTATTAAGTACAAGTTTACTAGATAAGCTTTTAAATAAAATATAGCACTAATTTTTAGTGCTATTATTAAAAAAAATAGACTTCATTAAAAGGAATAGCTTTTGAGTAATAAAACCCTTGGATTATATCTATTTTTATACTCTTTAAAAAATCAACATCCTCTTTTGTCTCTACCCCTTCACTAATAAGTGTATAATTTAAATGTTGACACATTTTTGCAATATCTTTATATAAAATTTTACCTTTTGAGGTAGTTATATTATCCAATAAGGTTTTATCTAGTTTTATAATATTTGCAGGCAAGATATGTAAATATTGCAAAGAAGAAAAGCCTGTACCAAAGTCATCAATACTAATAGCAAAACCATTAGCTTTTAATTTCAATATATTTTTCATAAACTTACAGTGTTCACTTGCAAAAGTTCTTTCTAGGATTTCTATTTCAACATTTTTATTTTTAAGTTTTCTAATTATTTTATTTATAATATATTCATTACTAATAGATTCAGGAGATAAATTTATACTAATTCTTGGGAAAAATGATTTTTTATGCCATTTTTCTAAATCTTGCAAAACTTGATTTATAACCCATAAATCAATTACAAAATTATAGCCTGCCTTTTCAATTTGTGAGATAAAGTATGGTCCTACAATTTTATTATCTTTGGTTTTAAACCTTAAAAGAGCTTCAAAGCCATAACATTGATCATTTTTAATATCTATTTTAGGTTGATAATACAACAATAAATCACCAGAAATTAAATCTTCTACCATTTTATGTGTATTTGATTTTTCTTTTATTATTTCTGCTTGTGTTTTAAAAAAACTTATCTCTTCTATAATATCTACTTGATCTTTTATATTAAATTTCTCTTTTAGTTTTTTTGTATTATTATTTAATTCTTGAGATTGGTCATAGAGCTTTAAAAAAGGTAAATATACAAATACACCAACTATTAAATTAAATAATTGTAAAAAAACAAATATGTATGATTGCGCATTCCCTAACAAATATCCACTTACAAAAATAGGAGTAGTCCAAGATAAAATATAGTCACTTTCAGGAATAGCAAAAAAAGAAAAAACTAAATATGAAGTAAAAAAGTTAATAATAGGAAGAAGTAAAAAAGGTATTAATAATGTAAAATTCATAATAATTGGTAAACCAAATAATAGTATTTCATTTATATTAAAAATTGCAAAAGGAAATGAGATAAATGATATTTTTCTATTATGATGATTTTTTGATTTAAGTATTATTGCAATAATTAAAGATAAAGTTGAACCAGCTCCACCAAATACCAAAAAACTATAAATAAAAGTTTCAGATGTTAAATTTTGAAAAATTTCTTGTTGAGAATAAGATAAATCAGCAAAAATATTATAAATATGAGTTCCATGAATACCTGTAAGCCACCAAATAATATGTGTTGTAATAACTTGTATAAAAGTCTTAATTTCAATTGAAAAATTTTCAGTTATAGAAAGAAAAAACTTTTCAAGTATTATTTGTAAAAATTCACTTATATAAGGGATTAGAAAAGTTAAAAAAAGATAGACTATTAAAATTGGAATTAAAGAATTAACTACAATTTTTAACTGATTACTAATAATATAATTTTCTTTAATTATTTTAAGACTTTTTATTTTATATAAATAGATATATAAATATGTACTTATTATAGGAATAAAAAAAGCATATATTTCCATATGATGATTATAGTAAAGCTGATTATTCTCTATAACCCAAGCAAATTTTATAAAAACTAGTAAAGAAATACAAATACTAATAAATCTACTTATATGATAATTATTTGCCAAATAATAAGATATTGCAATTATTAAAAAAATAGGGAAAAGATATGAAAAAGTATTTGAAATATGAAGAAAAGATTTTATTACTATATTATTTGTATTTGCATCTATATTAAAAACATTAATAAATAATATACCTAAAGAAGAAATAATATAAAAAGGTACAATATCTAAAAAGGCTTCCTTTAATGAAAGATGTAATAAGTTATTTGAAATTTTCATTTTTTTCCTTTTACTTGGAAAAGAATAACATAAAAAAATAAATTATTAATTAATTATTTAATTTAGTATAGTTTAAAAAAAAGGGGAACAAAAGTTCCCCTTAATATTAAGCTTCTGTATTTAAAAATGGTTTTCCATAAAATCTTATAGTTAAAGCTATTACAAGTAAACCAATAGGTAATAAAATTGTAGCAGAGTATCCTAAAGCAGCAGGAATAAATCCAAAAACAATAGAAACTACACCTACAAATAAGGCATAAGGTAATTGAGTTGATATGTGATCCATATGGTCACAACTTGCCCCCATTGAAGATAAAATAGATGTATCAGAAATAGGAGAACAATGATCTCCAAAAATAGCACCTGTTAAAACTGCCCCAATATTTAAGATAATATAATCACTTAAAGCAGTTGGTTCTAATCCCACATGAATACCAATTGCATTTGCTAAAGGAATTGTTAGAGGCATAAGGATTCCCATTGTTCCATAAGAAGTACCAGTAGAAAAAGAGATAACTGAACCTAAAATAAAAATAATTGAAGGTAAAATAAACTGAGGTGTACTATCAGATAATAAAGAAACTAAATATGTAGAAGTTCCTAAATCTTTTATTACAGAAGAAATAGACCAAGCTAAGATTAGAATTACTGCTGTAATAACTAAAGCCTTAACTCCAAATACCCAAGTTTCTAAAGCTTCATTTAAATCAAATATTTTTTGTTGCATACCCATACCAATAGCTACAATTGAAGCAAATAAAGCAGCTTCAAAAAGAACAATAGAAGCATCAGCAGCACCAAAACAATCCCTAATAGAACTAAATGAGTATGGATTTGCTTCAACAGCTTTTAAAGCTTCACCTTCAAGTGAATGTAAACCATTGAAATAAAATCCAATAAAAGCAACAATAATTAAAACAGAAATAGGAATAATTGCATTCCACATTGAATATTCTACATTTTTTTTAGGAGCCATAGTAGAAGATTCTTGATTTAAGTGTTCTTCTTGTCTTTTGTGTTTTGATACTTTTCCTGTTGAAGCAGCTCTAATAGCAGCTGTTCTCATAGGACCAAATTCTCTTAAAAAATATGCTGAGAAAAATACAAATGCTAACATTAAAATATTGTAAAATCTATAAGGAATAGTCTCAACAAAAATAGCATAAGCATTTATTTCTGGTTGCCCTATCATACTATAAGCATCTTTAATTAAAGAGATTTCATAACCAATCCAAGTAGAAATAAGAGCAATACCAGCAATAGGAGCAGCAGTAGCATCAATAACAAAAGCAAGTTTTTCCCTTGCAATTCTTAGCTTATCAGTTACAGGTCTCATAATAGGACCAATAATTAATGAGTTTGCATAATCATCAAAAAAGATAAAAAATCCCATTAACCAAGTATAAATCTGTGCACTTGCAGGAGATTTCGCCTTAGTAGCAAGCTTTTGTGCAATAGCTCTTGGCCCTCCCATTTTTGTAATAACTGCTATTAATCCTCCAATAGTTAAAACTTGAAGAATAATTCCCGCATTCCAAGAGTCGGCCATTGAACCAATCATTTTTCTAACCACATCTACAAAAGCACCTGCAAATGCAACAAATACACTACCATCAACAATATTTACCATAAATGTTCCAGTAAAAATCCCCATAAATAAAGAGAAAATTACATTTCTCGTAATAAAAGCTAAAACAATTGCAACTAAAGGAGGAAGAAGGGTTAAACTTCCAAAAAGTTCTGCATTTGCTTTAGCATCTGCTAGTAACATTAGGGGTAAAAACGTTACAAACAGTAAACTTTTAGCTAATCTATTCAAAATAAAAACTCCACATAAAAAATTTCTAGATTTTAGCATAAAAATCATTTAATAATAATTTATAAGTTACAGTTTGTTATATGGATACTTTAATTTTACTAAATCTCAAATTAGCTACTATTGATAAAAATATTTTATTAAAGCAAAAAGCTATTAAAGTATATGAAAGAAGACTAATTTATTGAATATCTTTTGCATTTGCTTTTTGTTGGATAAAATCTGAGATTTGAATTAAACAAAAAGTAATTAAAAATATCATTAATCCTGGGAAAAAACTAACCCACCAAGCAATATCTATTACAGCCCTTCCATCACTTAATAAGCTCCCCCATGACATATTTGGTGGATTTATCCCAAGTCCTAAAAAAGAAAGTCCAGACTCAGCTAAAATTGCTCCTCCAACAGAAAAAGTAAAAGACATAAGAAAAATAGGTGCTAAAAGTGGAGCAAAATATTTAAATATTATTTTAAAGTTTGAAACATTTGCAAGTTTTAAAACCTTGATATAAGGTTTATTTGAAATGGCAAAACTCTCACTTCTAATAAGTCTAGCCATACTCATCCAGCCTGTTATAGAAATAACAATAATCAAAATAACAGAAGAAGCTTGAATATATGATACCAAAGCTAAAAGTAAAAAGAATGTGGGAAAAGTTAAAAATAAATCAATTAAAATAGTAATTGTTTTATCTATTTTACCTTTAAAAAACCCTGCATTAATACCTATAAAAAGTCCTATAATTGAACTAATAACAGCAGATAAAAAACCTATAATTAAAGAAGTTTGTCCACCTTGTAAAACTCTTGCTAAAACATCTCTTCCCAATCTATCAGTACCTAAAGGATGAGCAAGGGAAGGAGAGGATAAAATAGCATTTGGATTTAAATCATAAGGTGATACTGTATAAAAAAGTGGCATTAAAAAGATAATTAATACTAAACTAATAATTAAATATAACGCCACTTTAAACATAATTCTTAACTTTTATATTTATAATAAGATAGTGAACTTTTACCAAACTTTTTAGTTTTATATAAGGCAAACTTTCCAAGCTCTTCTGGTATCTCTAAAGTACTTACATGTTCAAAAGTAATTAAAAAAACATTGTCATTTTCTATTTTTCTTACAATTTCAAATGATTTTTCATAAATATCTTCCATTCCATCTCTATAATCAAAAGGAGGATCAATATAAATAACTAACTCATCACTTGAATTTTTTAAACTATTTAAAATAATAGGCAATTGAGTAAAAGTATCCCCATAAAAAGTCTGGCATTTTTCATTTTCTATTGCTTTACAATTTCTTGTTAAAATATTATATGAATTTTTATCAATCTCAACAAAATATGCCCTTTTTACACCTCTACTTACAGCTTCTAGACCAATACTTCCACTTCCTGCAAAAGCTTCAACAAAAAGCTTATCACAAACATCAAATTGCAAAACATTAAAAAAAGACTCTTTTAATCTTGCTTTTGAACTTCTTGTTACTTCTAAAGAAGGTAGCTCAATTTTTTTACCTTTATATTTTCCTGCAATTATTTGTGTAGTTAATATTTTTTTTTTCATAATTTTTAAAACTTTTTTTTGATTTGATAAATGAAATTATAATACTTTATTGTTAAACTCACGTTAATAATCAATTAATTAAGGTTAAGAAAGATGTATTATAATTTCAAAAAAATAAGGAGGAATTATGAAACAAAATAAAAAACTCTCTGTAAGACTTAGAGAGTGGCATAGGGATTTAGGGTATTTAGTAATAGGAATAACTATTATTTATTCATTATCAGGAATTGTTTTATCTTTTAGAGATTTACATTTATTTGAAAAAGAGTATGTTTTAAATGCAAAAATAGAAAAAAATCTTCAAAAAGAGCAATTAAAAGATAAAATTATTTCTGTATATGCACAAAATGAGCAAAAAAAACAGTTACCTACACATATTGTTAAAAAATCAGTTTTAGATAACTTTGAAGAATTAGAAGAGAATAATGAATTTATCAAATATCAAATTTCAAGAAAAAAAGATATGAAATTTATAACATATTATAAAAACTCAGGGGAGCTTATCTACTCAATTAGTGGTTATCCTTCATTTATACAAGTTTTTATAGATTCACATAAATCTTCAAGTAAAGATAGATGGTCATATTTAGCTTTAGCTTATTCTGTTATACTATTTTTCTTAGCAATATCAGCTATTTTTATGGTAAAAGGAAAATATGGGTTTAAACAAAGGGGTGTTTATTTAACTTTAGCAGGTATTGGATTAGTAGTATTATTTTTATATATTTAATCTTATGCTTTCGCATAAGATTAAATATTATCTAGCATAACTTTCAGCTCTTATTTCTCTAATTACATTTACTTTAATTTCACCAGGATATTGAACTTTTGCTTCAATATCTTGAGCAATTTCATTTGCTAATAGAACTGCTTCATCATCATTTACTAACTCAGCTTTTACTATAACTCTAACTTCTCTTCCTGCATTAATAGCAAAGGCATTTAAAACTCCTGTTTTACTTGTAGAGATGTTTTCAACTTCTTCTACTCTTTTTAAGAAGCTTTCTAATACTTCTCTTCTAGCCCCTGGTCTTGCTGCACTTAAAGCATCAGCTGCACATACAGCTGCACTTTCTACATTTATAGGTTCTTCATGTCCATGATGAGCATAAATAGCATTTATAACTGTGTCACTTTCATCATATCTTCTACACATTTCAGCACCTAAGTGTACATGTGAGCCTGGCATTTCATGAGTTAATGCTTTTCCTATATCATGTAAAAGACCAGCTCGTCTTGCTAAAATAGGATCTCCTCCCATTTGAGCTGCTAAAAGTCCAGCTAAATGAGCCACTTCTAAAGTATGTTTTAAAGCATTTTGCCCATAAGAAGCCCTATATCTTAATCTTCCAACAAGTTTTATAAGTTCTGGATGCATTGAACCAATACCTAGTTCTAATACAACATCTTCACCCTCTTTTTGGATATTTTTATCAAACTCTGCTTTAACTTTTTTATAAATTTCTTCAATTCTTGCAGGTTGTATTCTTCCATCTTCTAATAACTCTTCAATAGTTTTAGTAGCAATTGCTCTTCTATATAGGTTAAAAGATGAAATTGTAATTGTATTTGGTGTATCATCAATAATAATATCAACACCTAAAAGCATCTCTAATGCTTTTATATTTCTTCCTTCTTTACCAATAATCTTCCCCTTAGTCTCCTCATCACTTAATGGTAAGTTATTAATAAGTCTTTCTGCTGCAAATTCTCCTGCATACCTAGTAACAGCTTGAGATAACATATTATTTATCTCTTCTTTAGATTTTTGTTCAGCAGCTTTATATTTTTTTCTAAAAATTGATGCAATTTGAGCCCTACTATCCTCTTTTACTTTTTCAAGCATAAGCTCTTTTGCTTCTTCAATAGTAAGCCCAGAAGCATTTTCTAAAACTTTTATAGCTTTAGCAATTTTTTCTTCATAAGTTTTTTGTTGTCTTTTTAATCCATCTTTAATAGTGGTAATTTTTTGATTTTTTTCTACTATTTCAGCTTTTTGTTCTTTTATAATTCTTAATTCTGATTCAAGATGTTTATTTAACTCTTTTTCCTTTTTCTCTATTTGAAAAAGCATCTCATCATACTCTTTTTTTGCCGTCCTAAACTCTTTATCATAATCTCTTTTAGCCTTAATTTGAGCATCTTTTAAAATTACTTCTGCTTCATGCTCAATTATTTTAGCTTTAGCTTTTGCTTGCTCGATTAAGATATCAAATTTTGCACTATATAACTTTTTAACTATTAGTATACTAATCAATGAACTTAGTAGTGCAGTTATAACACCAACTAAAATTGATTCCATCATTAATTCCATATTCAAAACCTTAATTTGTAATTATATAATCAGCTTGAATATCGTAATCATTAGATAATATTTTTGACGTTTTACAAAGTTTAAGTTGAGTAAAAATTATAGTAGGAGAATAATTTAATCTGTAAAAAAACCTATCATACATACCTTTTCCAAACCCTATTCTTTTGCATAGTCCATCTACTCCTACAACAGGAACTATTGCTAAATCAATCTTTTTAGGTTTTAAAGTTGAGTAATTAGGTTCTTTTATACCAAATTTTTTCCTTTTTAATGGTAATCTATACTTTACACTTTTAAAACTATCCCCTATCATAAATGGAACATAAACTTCACACTCCCTCTCTTTGCGAAGTTTATTTATCAATGGTTTTACATCTACTTCCATTCCCATTGGAATATATAAAAGTACACTTTTTGGTTTGTACTCTTTTATAAATTTATATAATTTTATTACTACTTTTTTGTCTTTATATAACTTTGAAAAACGACTTTCAAATTCTAATCTTTTAATACACGATTTTCTAAAATCACGTTTGTGACTCTCTTCCATATTTAAGCCTTACTTGGATAAAATTCATACCCAGCAAATAATTTTACCAAAAGGAATTAAAATGCAGTTTAAGAAAATAGCATTTCTTTCAATTTTATTAACACTTTTTATTACTGGTTGTAGTGATTCAAAAGTTGAAGAGGAAGGTAAAACTACTGCTGAAAAGATACAAAGAAAAACAGAATTTAATTTACAAAAGCTTGATGGAACTACTATAACAGTTAAAAAACAAGAAGAAAACCTTATTTTTATGGGCTTAGAAAATAAAGTGATTTTACTAAACTTCTTTACAACTTGGTGTCCACCTTGTAAAGCTGAAATACCTCATTTAAATAATTTAAAAGATAAATATCCAAATGATATAGAAATTATTGCAGTTAGTTTAGCGCAAGAAGATGGCAATCTTCCTACAAATGATATTTTACAAACATTTAAAGAAGAATTTAATATTAAATACCAACTTGTAAATAGTGCAGAAAATTATGAACTTGCAAAAGAAATGGGAGGAATAAGAACAATTCCTACTATGTTTTTATTTAACCCAAAGGGTGAATTAAAGCAAAAATATATTGGTATAGTTCCAGAAGAGATGTTAGAGACTGATATTAATAAAGAACTTGGGAAAAAGTAATGTTTAATTTTTTTAAAAAGAAAAAAGAAGAACCAAAAATTGAAGAAGAAGCTTTAATACAAGAAGAATTAAAGCCAATTGAAAAAACAGAACAAAAGCCTGTTTTAGAAGAAAAAATTATAGAAGAAGTTAAGCCAAAAGAAGAGAAAAAAAGTTTCTTTTCAAAGGCTTTAGAAAAAACTTTTGCAAATATTAAAGCAGTTGTTCCTCAAAAAAAAGAGAAAATTAGTTTTGAGGATATTGAAGAGCTTTTAATAGAAGCTGATGTTGAGTATGAAATTATAGAAAAAGCCATGGATGGACTACCTGAACTAATTACAAGAAAACAGTTAAGACATAGACTTGTAATGCTTTTTGAACATGCTCCAAATGTTGATATGTCAAATCTTCCAAAACCTTTTGTAAGACTTATTATTGGAGTTAATGGAGCTGGGAAGACTACAACTATTGCAAAATTAGCAAATAAAAGTAAAAAAGAAGGTAAAAGTGTAGTATTAGGTGCTGGAGATACTTTTAGAGCAGCAGCTATTGAACAACTTGCAACTTGGGCAGAAAAAATTGATGTTCCTATTATAAAAACAAGACAAGGGCATGATCCAAGTGCAGTTGCATTTGATACTATTTCTTCAGCAGTTGCTAAAAATATTGATAATGTAATTATTGATACAGCAGGAAGATTACAAACACAAACAAATTTAAATAATGAACTTAAAAAAATAGTTAAAGTTTGTAGTAAAGCAATGGAAGGCGCACCACATCAAAAACTACTTATTATTGATGGGACACAAGGAAACTCTGCAATTGCACAAGCAAAAGCTTTCAATGAAATGGTACAAGTTGATGGTATTATTGTAACAAAGCTTGATGGAACTGCAAAAGGTGGAGCTTTATTTTCTATTTCAAATCAATTAGAGCTTCCAATTTTTTATGTGGGAGTTGGAGAAAAACAAGAGGACTTAATAGAGTTTAGTCCTGATGAATTTGTTGATAGCTTATTAGACGAAATTTATACTTCTGATAAATAATTCTAAAAAAGAGGTGAACTTTGAGCTATTTAAACTCAAAAACAAATAAATATTTATTTGTAATTTTATTAATCACCTCTTTTTTTATTGCTTTTATTTTCTATTTACTTACAAATTTAAATAATAGTGATAAACTTTTAAATAGACTTGAAAATGCCTTAACAACTACTAAAAATCTCTTTGAAGAACAAAAAAGATATGCTTTATCTTTATCTATTTTATTATCAGAAGATAAAGAACTAATAGAAAGTTTTATAAAAAATAATAGAGAAGCAACTTTTGAAATTGTAAATAAAAAAATAGATACTTTAAAGCAATTACAAAATAGTAATTTTGAAGTTCAAATACATAATATAAATCTAACTACTTATTTAAGAAGCTGGGATTTAAGTATAAAAGATATTCCTTTAGAGTCTTTTAGACAAGGCTTAGTAAAAGTAAAAGAGAGTAAAAAACCACTTGTTTCAATTGAACTTGGAAAAAGATTAAATATTAAAGCTATCTCGCCACTAATAAAAGATGAAAAATTTATAGGTTCTCTTGAAACAATTATTGATTTTAAATATTTATCAAATGAATTAAAACAAAAAGGATATAAGCTTTTTGTACTTTTAGATAAAAAATATCTAAATATAGCAACTGATCTTAAAAACAATGAAACAATTGCAAATTTTGTAATAGTAAATGACTCTTCAAAAATAATATTTGAGAATTTGGATTTAAAAAATTTAAATGATTATGGCTATGTTTCAAATGATAAATACTCTTTTGCATATTTTTCATATTATGATTTAAATGGAAATTTTTTAGGATATATTTTTACAGCAATTGAAAATAAAAATCATCTAAATTTCAATAATTCTTATGATTATGAAACACTAACTTCAACATCAAAGGTACAAATAAAATGAGATTATTATTACTAGAAGATGATTTAGACTATAAAATCAGTATTAAAGAGTATTTAGAATCAATTGATTATATTGTAGATGATTTTGATAATGGAGAAGATGCTTTAAGTGCCATTTATGAAAATAAATACCACCTATTGATTTTAGATATAAGAGTTCCTAAACTTAATGGTTATGAATTAGTAAAAATATTAAGACAAAACAATGACAACACCCCTGTAATTTATATTACTTCTTTAACAGATATAAATAACCTAAGTCTTGGATATGAACTTGGATGTAATGATTATATAAAAAAACCTTTTTCTCCTAAAGAACTAAAATATAGAATAGAGCAATTAATAAAGCTATTTTACTCAAATGACAATAGTAATAAAATTGAATTAAAGCCTGATTTTATCTATGATGTTTTAAAAACAGAACTATATAAAAATGAAAAACTAATTCCTCTTACAAAAAAAGAAGCAGAAGTTGTTTTTTGTTTAATTTCTAATAAAAATCAATTTATAAGCATAGATAAACTTCGAACTGAAGTTTGGGAAGATAGATATATTTGTGAAGCAGATATTAGGGTTTGTATAAAAAAAATAAGAGATAAAACCTCAAAAGATTTTATATTAAATCAAAGAGGTGTAGGATATAAAATTGATAGAAAAGAGTAAAAACTTTATACTAAAAATTTCACTTTTTTATACTATTTTATTTTTTGTATTTATAGCAATACCTACATATTTTTATACTAACTTAGAACTTCAAAACTATAAAAATAATCAAGATAGACTTTTAATAGAGTATGCACAAAAAACACAAAGGGCTATTTATGATTTTAATAATTCTAAAAGTGATACTTTTAATTTCCCAAAATCTTTTAAATTTGAAGCTATTTTACTTACAAAACATAATAAAATTATCTATAAAACTAAAAATTTAAAAGTAAAACAAAACATAGAAAAATTAACCCTAAGAGTTGAACTTTCACCAAATAGATTAGAAGCAAAATATTTAATTATCTCTAAAAATATCTCATATAAAGAGATATATCTTAAGATATTGATTTTAGCTTTAAGTATTACTTTATTTATTTTTATTTCCATATATCTAATAATAAAAGCTAGTATTGAACCATATAAAAAAGCAAATGAATATTTAGATGCTTTTTTCAATGATGCTATGCATGAATTAAAAACTCCATTGGGAGTAATTCAACTAAATTTAGAAGTTTTAGAAGAAAAACAGCCTGAAACAAAAGAGATAAAGCGTTCTATGAATGCTGTAAAAAATCTTTTTTTAGTTTATGAAGATATTGAGTATTTAATAAAACAAAAAAGTGTTCAATATAATAAAGAAAAAATAGATTTTTCTTCTTTTTTATCTCAAAGAGTAGATCAATTTGAAAGTCTAACTCTTACTAAAAATTTAAAATTTGACTTAAATATTCAAAATAATATACAAATTAATATAAATAGAACACATTTACAAAGAGTTATAGATAATACCATCTCAAATGCAATAAAATACTCTTTTAAAGATAGTATAATTACTATAAAATTAGAAAAAATAGAAGAAGATAAAATTAGTTTTAGTGTAAATAATTTTGGAGAAACTATAAAAAACAAAAAAACAATTTTTAATAGATACTATAAAGAAAACCACATAAAAGGGGGCTTTGGTATAGGTTTAAATATTGTAAAAAATATTTGTGAACAAAATCAAATAGAAATACTTTTATCTTCAAATGAAAAAGAAGGAACTACTTTCCAATATATATTCTTAATTTAATCTTAAATTGATACACTAAAAGTAAACATAAAAGTAACTTTATATTTATATAATACTTTATCATTTTAAAGGAGCAATTATGAATACAAAAAAAATCATCTGTATCTCTGCACTTATCTCACTTTTTTCTTCTTATACATTTGCATTTGATGGAAAAGAGTTACAAAAAAGAAGTGATAGAGGATTTGAAAAACCTAAAATGGAATATAAAGTTCCAGATATAAAAGATTTACCAGATAATGAATATGGTAAATTGGTAAAATATGGTAAAGAATTAATAGTTCATACATATAAATATATTGGTCCAGAAGTTGAAAATCCAGCTATGAGATATGCAGGGAATAATAACTCATGTCAAAACTGTCACCTAGATGCAGGTACAAAAAAATTCTCAGCACCATTTGTTGGAACATTTGGAGAATTTCCACAATATAGACCAAGAGAAGATGCCATTGGAACATTAACAGCTAGAATCAATGGTTGTATGCAAAGAAGTATGAATGGATACCCTCTTCCAGCTCAAAGTAAAGAGATGAAAGCTATGGAAGCATATATGCATTGGTTAAGTCAAGGTTATCCTGTTGGTGGAGCTAAAGTTGAAGGTAGAGGTTTAGCAAAAATTGATAGAAAAATGATTAAACAAAATAAAGCTGATGTTGAAAATGGGCAAAAAGTTTATGCTCAACATTGTGCCTCTTGCCATGGTGTAAATGGTGAAGGTGTAAAAAATGAAGGTAGAGCAAATGGTTATATGTTCCCTGCACTATGGGGTACAACAGATACTTATAATAAAGGAGCAGGAATGTATAGAGTTTTAAAAGCTGCTGATTTTATAAAAAGTAATATGCCTTTAGGTGCAACAAAAGAAAATCCTATTTTAACAGATAAAGAAGCATATGATGTGGCAGCATATATGAACCAAGATAGTCACTATAGACCAGAAAAAATCAATAGAACATCTGACTTCCCAGATGATAAAGTAAAAGCTCCAGATGTATATAGACCAAATATAGAATCAAAAGAGCATCAATTTGGACCATTTGGTAAAATTATTAAATAAGAGGGAAATTCCTCTTATTTAAAAAAGTTATCTATATCTTCTAAAACCTCTTCAAAATTCTCAAAAGAGTGATTTCCACCCTCTTGTACAATAGCTTTTGAATTTGGAAGTTTTTCTAAAGCCTGTTTATAATCTAATACCTCATCACCTGTTTGTAATAAAAGTAAAAAGTTATTTTGATTTTCTATAGTTTTTACTTCAAACTCTTTTAAACTATTTAAATGTGAAGTTGTTGATTCAAAAGTAGATAAATCATAATAATTTGTAGCCATTCCAACTTTTTCTAAAGTTTTATATGGATAAATAGCAGGATTTATTAAAACTGCTTTTAAATTATATTTATTTGCCAAATATATACTATAAAATCCTCCCAATGAAGATCCCATTAAATAAACTTTTTCTTCTTTTTTTATAAGTAATTTTATTAATTGTTCTAAGGTATCAATGGCTAAAGAAGGAACATAAGATAAAGAAGGAAGAATAATCTCTTCTTTATACTTATTTCTTAAAATTGAAGCTTTTCCTCCAAAACCACTACTTCCAAATCCATGAATATAAATTATCATTTTTTCTTCTCCTTTTTATTTTTTTGAAGCATAAAAGTTGCTATTGAAGTAATTATAATACCAGGGATAACAATAGTTTCAATATTTTTGCCATCTATTAAATAAAGTAAAATAGCAACGGCTATTGGATTTAAATAAATATAAGACATCACTTTTGTAGGACCTAAGATAACTGTACTTCTTTGGTATAAAAATAAAGTAATTATTGTTGTACCTATTATTAAATAAAGCATATTATATACTAAAGTTCCCTCAACTAAATGCCAATTTAAGGGTTGTTGAAAAATTAACATTCCAATTCCCATCCAAATAGCACCTCCAATTAGTGTACAAAAAACTAAAACAAAAGGATTATCATTTTTATATAAAAGTTTTATTGAAATTGAATAACAACACATTGAAAAAGAAGCAATTATAAAAATATAATCTCCACTATTTAAAGAAAAAGAAAAAAGTAACTCTAAATTTGCTTTAAAAATTACCCAAAGAGTTCCTACTAGCCCTATAATATATACAAATAATTTATTAACTCCAATTTTTTCTTTAAAAATTATTAAAGCCATAATTGCTGTCATTAAAGGAACTAAAGTATAAAGAGTACCTGTATTTAAAACCGTAGTAGTTTTAAGTGCCTCAAACATTCCCATAAAATAAAGTGAATAAAATAGACTAATTCCCATAGCTCTTGGCATTGTAGAAACTATTTTACTTCTAAATGATTTTTTAATTAAAATAAATGGTGCAAAAATTAAAACAGAACCTACAAATCTTAAAAGAGTTAAAGATAAAGGATTAACTGTTTGTACTAATTTTTCAGAAGCTAAAAAAGACCCTCCTACTAAAAAAGTTGCTATTAATACATATATATGTGCTTGTAAATCTAATGTTTTCAAAAATTTCCTTTATTTTTTTGCAAATTGTAATAAATAAAATTTGCTTTGTCATTTACATATGTTCATAGATTTTCTAATTCTACTTAATTGTGTAGGAGTTATTCCCAAATGGGATGCTATATGATGCTGTGCAACTCTATTTTCAATATTTGGATATTTTTTTATAAAATTCAAATATCTTTTTGTAGCATCATCAACAGCAAAAGAGATTTCAACTTTTTCTTTTTCAATTATCCAATTTTTTTCAATATATTTAATATAAAAGTTTTTTAAATCCTCTTTTTTATTTATTAAAGCTTTATACTCTTTAAAATCAATATCAATAACAATACTATCTTCTAAAGCTTCTATACATAAATATGAGTTTTCTTCTGTTAATAAAGAGACAACAGAAGCAGAAAAAAAATTCTCACAAAAAAGATTTTTATTATAAGTATTTGCCTTTTCATCTAAAAAATAAGTTCTTAATAAACCTTTGCAAATAAAATGTATAAATTTTGCTTTATCTCCTAATAAAAGTAAATTTTCACCCTTTTTTACTTTTTTTAAATAACAAAAGTTTTTAAACTCTTCAAAAGTTTCATCACTTATGAAAGAATAGCTATTTATTGCTGTTCTTAACTGTAAAAAGTAGGTTTGATTATTCACTTATTATCTCCATAAAAAATGGATAATAACGAAAAAGCTATAAAAAAACTCTTGTATAGCTTTTCTTTAACATTTATTTAATTTTATCTCTTCTTTTTGTTTTTTTGTTAATTTCTCAACCACAAGATTATAAGACTCATTTATCATCTCTTTGATAATTTTATTATCTATACTTTTATCTAAAATAATAGTATTCCAATATTTTTTATTCATATGATAACCTTCAATAACACTTGAATATATCTCCCTATATGCAAGGGCATCATTTGGATCACATTTTAAGTTTATTCTTATAAGTCCTTCTTCAATCCAATAAAGTGCAAACATTTTATTTTTTACTTTAAAAACAGTTATTTCTTCACCAAAAGGAAACTCTTTTTTTGAACAAGGCTTTGATAATAAAAATTTATCTAAAGATTTTTTTTGCATTTTTAACTCTTTATATACTCTAAAAGATTTTCAAAAGCTGCTTTAAAATATAGCTCATAATTACTCTTTTCTACATATCCTAAATGGGGAGTACAAAGGACATTTTCCAAACTTAATAAAGGTTCATTTTCAATAGTTGCAGGCTCAATATCAAAAACATCAACTATTGCTCTTTTTGTTTTATTATTATTTAATTCATTAAATAAAGCATTTTTTTCAACCAATGCAGCTCTACTTATATTTACAAATAAACTATCAGCTTTCATTAGCTCTAAGTCCTCTTTTTTAACACACTCAAAAGTTTCTTGAGTTAATTTTAAATGCAAAGTAATAATATCACAAGAAGAGAAAAACTCTTTTTTGCACCCTACACTTTCAAAGCCATCTTCTTTGGCTTTAAGTTGTGAAGTTTTACTTCCATACACAACTACTTGCATATTAAAAGCTTTTGCATATTTTGCAATTTGTTGCCCAATTTTACCATATCCCCAAATACCAATTCTTTGATTATTTAAAACTTTTCCCAATCCAAAAGAGTTTGAACTTTGCCAAATATTATTTGATAAGTTATTTGAATATTGCAAAATATTTCTTGAAGAGTTCATTATTAAAGCCCAACATAATTCAGCAGGAGCAATACTAGAGCCTACTCCTTCAAGTACACTAATTTTATATTCTTCACATAACTTTAAATTTAAATGATTACTAATTTTTCCCGTTTGACTTATTACTTTTAAATTGGGAAGATTTAATAAAAGATTTTTTGTTATTGTTGTTCTTTCTCTTATTAATACTAAAGCCTGCACATCTTTTAGTTTATCAATTAGTTCCACTTCACTATATGTTTTAGTAAGAATTTTCACTTGATGCTTTTTTAATAAAGAAAAACAATCTAAAGTTTTAACCACATCTTGATAATCATCTAAAATTGCAATTTTCATAAAGTTTCCTAATTTTTTAATAAGTATATTATAAAAAAAGCTTTTTAAATATAAATCTTTCATATTGCTATATTTTTTTAAACCTAATAAAAATTTCAATATAATTGCTTTATTAATTATGTAGGATTTATTATGGCAAAGAAAAATAAGACTCTTTTTGAATGTCAGCATTGTGGAGAGCAAAGTACAAAATGGCTTGGAAAATGTCCAAATTGTGGAGGTTGGGATAGTTTTATAGAATTAAATCAAGAACAACAAGAGACTTTAAAAAGAACTACACAATTAGTTTCAACAACTTCAAAAGCAAAACCAATTACTCAAATACAGCAAGATGATATTTCAAGATTTTCTTCAAATAATAGTGAATTTGATTTGGTTTTAGGTGGAGGGATTGTTCCTGGAAGCTTAACTTTAATTGGAGGAAGTCCAGGAGTTGGAAAATCAACTTTATTATTAAAAGTTGCAGGCTCTATTGCATCAAGTGGTAAAAAAGTATTATATGTTTCAGGAGAAGAGAGTGCTGGACAAATAAAACTAAGAGCAAATAGACTTGAAGCAAATAATGAAAATCTATTTTTATTAAGTGAAATAAAACTTGAAGAGATAATGGATGAATTTTTAAGACAAGATTATGAAGTGGCTATTATAGACTCAATTCAAACTATTTACTCTGGCACATTAACTTCAGCTCCAGGAAGTGTATCTCAAGTAAGAGAGATAACTTTTGAGCTTATGAGAAAAGCAAAAGATAGTGATATAGCTATGTTTATTATTGGACATATTACAAAAGATGGAAGTATTGCAGGTCCAAGAGTATTGGAACATATGGTGGATACTGTTTTATACTTTGAAGGAGAAGCAAGTAGAGAAATAAGAATGTTAAGAGGCTTTAAAAATAGATTTGGTTCTACTTCTGAAATTGGTATTTTTGAAATGACAAATGAAGGCTTAGTAAGTGCAAAAGATATAGCTTCTAAATTCTTTGATAGAACAAAAGCACAAAGTGGTTCTGCTTTAACTGTAGCTATGGAAGGAAGTCGTGCTTTAATTTTAGAAGTTCAAGCTTTAGTTACAGAAAGTACATACCCAAACCCAAAAAGAAGTGCAACAGGCTTTGATGTAAATAGATTAAATATGCTTTTAGCACTACTTGAAAAGAAAATTGATTTGCCATTAAATCATTATGATGTATTTGTAAATATAAGTGGTGGTATTAAAATAAAAGAGAGTTCTGCTGATTTAGCTGTAATTGCAAGTATTATAAGCTCTTTTAGAGATAGACCCTTATCAAAAGAATCAGCTTTTATTGGTGAAGTATCTTTAACAGGAGAAATAAAAGATGTTTACTCTATTGACATAAGATTAAAAGAAGCACAAGCACAAGGTATAAAAAAAGCAATTTGTGCCCAAAAACCAAATACTAAACTTGATATAAAAGTTTTTGCAGTTGATGAAGTTACTAAAATGTTGGAGCTTTTTTAGTTTAGCTTAAAATATGTTTGTTTTTGTTATTATTTCGCAAAATATATGTTAGGGAAAATATGATAGATTTAGACAATAAAGTAGATTTTGATATTGATTTACAACTTGTTGAAACAATAACTAAAGAATTGACAAATAAAGAAGTTGAACTTATTATTACAAATAATAAAGAGATTCAAGAGTTAAATAAAGAACATAGGCAAAAAGATAAGCCAACTGATGTTCTTAGCTTTCCTTTAGAGTTCGATATGCCAAGTATGCCACTTGGTTCAATCGTAATTTCAAAAGATTTTGTTGAAGAGAAAGCAAAAGAGTATAATCACTCTTTTCATGATGAGTTTGCTCTTTTATATATTCATGGTCTTTTACACCTTTTAGGTTATGACCATGAGATAGATAATGGTGAGCAAAGACAAAAAGAAGAAGAACTTATTACTAAATATAATCTTCCAAAAAGTTTGATTATTAGGAATTCATAATTATGGATATTTTAATATTTATAATTTCAATGAGTGCTTTAATTTATGGAGCTGATTTTATAATTCAGCAAAGTGAGAAAATTGCACTACATTATAATATCTCTCATTTTGTAATTGGAGCAACATTAGTAGCTATTGGTACAAGTTTACCTGAAATGGCTGTTTCAATGTCTGCTTCACTTAAAGGAAGTGGGGATATTGCAGTTGCAAATGTAATTGGTAGCACTATTTTTAATATTTCACTTGTTTTAGGTTGTGTATTTTTAATAGCAAAAAAAATCTCACCTAATAGAGATTTATTTGCAAAAGACTCAGCTTGGTCACTTTTCCCTATTTTAATCTTTATTCTTATGGCAATAGATGGTAAATTAAATGCTATTGATGGTGTTTTATTTTTATTTTTAATGGCTGGTTATTTATTGTTTTTAATTGGTTCAAACCAAATAGATGAAGTGGATGAAGAACTTGCAAAAGAAAAATTTCAATGGACTAAAACTTTAGTTTTATTAATAGTAGGTTTTTTATTTGTTGTAGTAGGAGCAGATTTTGCAATAGAAAGTGCTTCAAATATAGCAAGAAATTTTGGTATTAGTGAGTGGGTAATTGGTCTATTTTTAGTTGCTTTTGGGACAAGTTTACCTGAACTTACAATTTCAATTAAGTCTGCACTTAAAAATAATGCTGATTTAGCAATTGGAAATATTATTGGTTCTAATGTGGCAAATTTTACTGTGGTTTTAGGATTAAGTTCAATTTTAAATGATTTAAATGTAAATTTAAGAGAAAATATTTTTGATATTAGTGCAGCAGTGATAGTTTCAGTAATGCTTGTATTTATAACTGCAAATAAATTATATAATAAATCAGCAGGTATTGCCTTACTTGTAATACTTGGTCTTGTAATACAAAATAGTCTAGCCTAAGCTAAACTATTTTGAACAATCTGGGCAAATCCCAGTAAAAACTACGCTTGTTTCTTTAATAGTATAATTTTTAGAAGAGATTGCTTCTTTTAATAAACTTGAAGTATCAAGTTCAATATCCTCTATTTTTCCACAAGATGAACATACTAAATGAGAATGTTCTTCTTTTACTAATTCATAAACTGATTTTGCATTTGGTATTTTTACTTCATTTAAAAATACTTTTTCAATCATTGCATTTACATTTTTATAAATAGTTGCAAGAGAAATAGATGGAAATTTTGATAAAAGTTTTTTATATAAATCATCTATATTCATATGACCATTCATATATAGCTCTTCTACAATTGCCACTCTTTGTGGAGTAACTTTTAAATCATACTCTTTAAGTAAAGTTGTATAATTCATCATATTTTTCTACCTTTTACCTTTCGTGAAATAATACTATATATATCTTTATTTTTCCTACATTTTTCAATTATTGAAAGTTTAATTAAAAAAAATAAAATTTTTACTAAGTATTAAAAACTATTAGGGGAAAATTATTTTCCTTTAAGAAATAAAAGATTATAATTCTCTAAAGAAAAAAATTATCCAAAGGAAAAGAAAATGAAAAATTCAATTTTACAATTAAAAGTTATCCAAGCAAGTTCGTTAGTAATGTTTACTAAAATCCATAATTACCACTGGAACATCAAAGGTATGCAGTTTTTTCCAATTCATGAAATGACTGAAAAGATTTATGAACAATTTAGCACATTATATGATGATGCAGCAGAAAGAATATTACAATTAGGTGAAAAACCTTTAGTATTATTAGATGAGATTAAAAGTACTTCAGTAATTAAAGAAGATTCAAAAACAGATTTTGATGCAAAATATGTTTTAGAAAATATTTTAAATGATTTTGAAACTTTATTAAAAGAGTTTAAAGTTTTATCAAAAACTGCTTGTGAAAATGAAGATAATACAACAGTGGCTTTTGCAGATGAAAAAGTAGCTCATTTAGAAAAAAATATTTGGATGATTAAAGCTTCTTTAGCATAATGTCTATTTTCATTTAAGTTTTATTGCCATATAATAGCTATGGAAAATATTTTTCCATAGCTTTAAATTACAGGAGTAAAAATGAGACAATACGAATCATATAAATGTAATACATGTGGTAATGTTGTAGAAGTACAAAAAGTTGGTGGTGGTGAATTGCATTGCTGTGGTCAAAAGATGGAAATGATTACAGAAAATTTAACTGCTGTTAATCTTATGAAGGCTTTTGCTGGTGAATCTATGGCAAGAAACAAATATGAGTATTTTGCTAAAATAGCTCAAAAAGAGGGATATAGAGATATAGCTGACCACTTCCAAAGAGCTGCAAACAATGAAAAAATGCACGCTAAACTTGAATTAAAAGCTTACAATCAACTAATTTACGATAAAGAGTTTGGAAATACTTTAGAAAATCTTGCAATTGCAAGAGATGGTGAAAACTATGAAAATGTAACTATGTATCCAGATTTTGCAAGAATTGCAAAAGATGAGGGATATAGAGAGATTTCTAAAATGTTACAAATGATTGGAAATATTGAAGTTGAACATGAAAATATGTATAAAAGACTACTTGAAAGACTAGAATCTGGAAAAGAGTTTGAAAGCGATGAAGAAGAAGAGTGGATTTGTGAAGTATGTGGTCATGTACATAGAGGTAAAAAAGCTTTAAAAGTTTGCCCTGTTTGTAAACATCCGCAAGAATACCAATCAAGAATGAATACTATAAAGTAGAGTTTTTTCTCTACTTTTTTTAAAGCTATGAAAAAATATCTACTTTTATTTATTTTTTTTACTACTTTACTCTTTTCAAAAGAGTTTAGTGTAACTTCATATAATGTAGAAAATTTTTTTGATTTAAACTATGATAAAACTGAATATGAAGAGTATATCCCAAATAGTAAATCAAATTGGAATAAAAGTACATATAATAAAAAAATAGAAAATATTGCAAAAGTTTTAAAAGAACTTGATAGTTCAATTATTGCTTTACAAGAAATAGAATCAAAACTTATTTTAAAAGATTTACAAAGAAAACTTCCTAAATATAAATATATTACTTTTGTAAAATACCCAAATAGTAGTGTGGGATTAGGATTTTTAAGTAAAATAAAAATACTTCATAATAATCAAATAAAAGTTAGATTTCAAGATAAAACTTTTAGACCCATACTTGAAACAACCTTTATTTTTGACAAAATAAAATTTAAAATTTTTAATAATCATTGGCCTTCTAAAAAATCAAAAGAGAGCTATAGAATAAAGTATGCTTATGCTTTATTAAATGCAATTAAAGAACTACCAAAAGATTATGATTATATTATCTTAGGTGATTTTAACTCAAATTATAATGAAAAAGAGACTTTAAAATTTGATAAACTTTTAAATGATAGTTCTGCTATTACAGGAATTAATGATATATTAAATACAACTATTAAAAAAGAGTTTATAAATAAAAGTTCTATTTTAGAACAAAAACAAAGAGCACATTATAATTTATGGTTTGAACTTAAATATCAAGATAGATTTTCTTATAAATTTAAAGGACAAAATAGTACTCCTGATAATATTATTTTACCTATTAGTATGTTTGATAAAAAAAATATTTCATATATAAATAACTCTTTTAAGGTTTTTAAACCACCTTATTTATATGATAATAAAAAAATCAATAGGTGGCAAATAAAAAATGGTATTCATAAAAAAGTTGGTTTTTCTGACCACTTACCAATAAGTGCCTCTTTTAAAATCTCAAACTTTGAAAAAATTGAACAAAACTATTCAAAAATTAGTGATTTATATAAAACCTCACAGTTAGAACAAGAGTTTGATTTAAAACAAGCAGTTGTAATTTACAAAAACAAAGATAGTGCCATAATTAAACAAGAAGATAATAGAGCAATTTTTATTTATAAAGCACCCTATCTTAAACTAGCTTATAGTTATGATTTAAGAGTTAAAAGTATAAATGAATTTTTTGGATTAAAACAAATAGAAAACTTTTCTACAATAAAAGTTAATAAAAAAATCAAAGAATTAAATCCTTATTATTTAAAAGTTGAAGATATAAATAATTTTGAAGATTTAAAATATCAAAATGAAGTTTTAGTAAATTTTGAAGCTTTATATAAAGATAAAAAATTAGAATTTAATAATCAAAAAATAAAAGTATATTTTAAAAATCATATTCCAAAAGATAATAAAAGAATTTTTGTAAAAAAAGCACATATTGCTTACTTTAAACAATATGTACAGTTAATTATTTATTCAAAAGAGGATTTTGAAATAATAAATTAAGAGTTTTTAGCTTTTTTAATATCTTGTGTATATTTATATTCAATAAAATTATAAACATTTGCATCTTTATTTTTTGATAAAAATAAAAACATCTCAAAAAGTCTAAATCCAACTCTAAAAAAACCTGTAAAAGGTAAAAAATAAGCTATTATTGCCATTTGCTTATGATAAGGATAGTATTTATCATACTCTTTTTTTAACTCTTCTAAAGCCAAGCTTTGCTCTTTTAATTTTGCAACTTCATTAGTTCTTACAACAGAAAAAACAACTACTATATTTATAAAAAGCATTAAAATATTTGCTAACCAACCTAAAATAAATATCTCTTCGTAACTCAAAAAAACAATCCTTTACTTTTTTTTATATTATACAATAATATCTTTGAACCTATAAAGCAACATTTAGGTAATATATCAAAATGTTAATTAAATCAATTTTTACAAACAGTAGTGGTATTTTAGTCTCTAGAATCTTAGGTTTTATAAGAGACTTATTAACAGCTTCTATTTTAGGGGCAAATATATATAGTGATATTTTCTTTGTGGCTTTTAAACTTCCAAACCTTTTTAGAAGAATTTTTGCAGAAGGAGCTTTTACTCAGGCTTTTATTCCAGCTTATGCAAAGTCTAAACGTAAAATTAGATTCTCTTCAATGGTATTTTTGCAACTTTTAGGATTTTTAATAGTTTTATCTTTATTGGTAAGTTTATTTTCAACTTTAGTTACAAAAGTAATTGCCGTTGGATTTGATGCAAAAACTATTGATTTAGCTGCACCTCTTGTGGCAATAAATTTTTACTATTTACCTTTAATATTTATTGTAACTTTTATGGCTGCCCTACTTCAATATAAGCACCATTTTGCAACAACAGCTTATTCCACAGCTTTACTTAACTTAGCTTTAATAGCAGCTTTACTAATCTCTAAAGATTTTGAAAAATATGAAATTACTTATTATCTTTCTTATGGGGTAATTGTAGGTGGAATTTTACAAGTTTTAGCGCATCTTTATGCAATAAAAAATAAGAATTTATTAAAAATTTTTACTTTTAGAAGAGAAAAAAAAAGAGAATCTAGCTTTTATAAAAGATTTTTTGAAGCAACTTTAGGAAGTTCAACTTCTCATATTTCAGCCTTTTTAGATACTTGGCTTGCTTCTTTTTTAGTTAGTGGTTCAATTTCATATTTATATTATGCAAATAGGGTTTTTCAGCTTCCTTTAGCACTTTTTGCAATAGCAACTTCTATTGCACTTTTTCCAATGATAGCAAAAGCTATTAAAAATAAAGATGAACAAAGAGCCTTATATTTATTAAGAAAATCAACAATAATTTTATTTTCAATATTAAGT
This sequence comes from Malaciobacter mytili LMG 24559, assembly GCF_003346775.1. Lineage (NCBI taxonomy): Bacteria > Pseudomonadati > Campylobacterota > Epsilonproteobacteria > Campylobacterales > Arcobacteraceae > Malaciobacter > Malaciobacter mytili. The sequence goes on from NZ_CP031219.1 coordinate 1,877,443, forward strand.
ATTTCAACAGCCATTGGCATAATTTTTGATGATTTTATTATTTGGCTTTTATTTCAAAGAGGTGCTTTTGATGCAGTTGATACACAAAATACTGCACTTATTTTATCTATGTATTTAATAGGACTTCTTCCTTTTGGATTAGCAAAAATATTTTCACTTTGGCTATATTCATATGAAAAACAGTTTATTGCAGCTAAGATTTCTATGAAAGCATTAGCTTGGAATATAGTTTTTTCATTAGCTTTTATTATTCCTTTTGAAGCAGCAGGACTTGCTTTTGCAAGTACTTTAAGTGGCTTTATACTCTTTTATTTAACAATCAAAGAATTTGGATTACAAAAGTTTATCAATCTTTTTAAAAACAAAAGTTTGATATAATCACAACTTCGAATTTATAAATAGGATTTATATGAAAGATTTTTTTAAACAGTACATTCCATATTACAAAGATTATAAGCTTAAATTTTTCTATGCTTTTATAGGGATGGCACTAGTTGCTGGAGGTACTTCAGGAGCAGCTTATGTTGTAAAACCTCTGCTTGATGAAATTTTTATTGCAAAAGATTTAACTAAACTTTATACTATTCCTGCATTGGTTATTGGTTTATATTTTGCAAAAGGCTTAGGTAAATATGTACAAGCATATTATATCTCTTTTATTGGACAAGATATTATTAGAAAAGTTAGAGATAAACTTTTAAAACATACTTTAACTTTAGATATAGAGTTTTTTCAAAAAAAACATGGTGGAGAATTAATCTCTAGAATTACAAATGATATTAATAAAATTCAATCTGCTGTATCAAGTCAAATAGCTGAATTTATAAAAGAATTTCTTACTATTTTTGCACTTATTTTTGTTGTTATTTATCAAAGTGCAGAGATGGCTTTTTATGGGCTTATAGTTATGCCTTTAGCTATCTTCCCACTTTCAAGATTAGCAAAAAAAATGAAAAAGTTATCATTTGATTCACAAGAAAAAATCTCAAATATTACTACACATTTAAGTGAAACTTTTAATAATATTGAAATAATTAAAGCAAATTCAACAGAACAAATTGAAACTGAAAAGTTTGAAGATCATAATAAAAAATATTTTCATGTATCAATAAAAGCTGTTAAAACAAATGAATTAGTTTCTCCAATAATGGAGACTTTAGGTGCTTTAGCTATTGCAACAGTTATTATACTTGGAGGGACAAAAGTTATTGAAGGAGAACTTACAGTTGGAGAGTTTTTCTCTTTTATGACAGCTTTATTTATGCTTTATACTCCTATAAAAACTATCTCTTCTTTATATAATAAAATGCAAGGTGCTTTAGCTGCAAATGAAAGAATCAATGAACTATTTAGTGTTAAAAGTAATATTATTTCTGGAAATGAAAAATTAAATGAAGATATTAAAGAGATAACTTTTAATGATATTTGTTTAAATTATGATGAAATTCCAGCTTTAAAAAATATTAATTTACATATTAAAAAAGGTGAAACACTAGCTCTTGTAGGGGATAGTGGGGGAGGAAAATCCTCTTTAGTAAACTTAATTATTAGATTTTATGATGCCCATAAAGGTGAAATAAAATTTAATAACCATAATATTAGAGATATAGATATAAAATCTTTAAGAGATATTGTTTCAATTGTAACTCAACGGGTATATATTTTCAATGATACTGTTTGTGCAAATATTGCCTATGGACAAGAAATTAATGAACAAAAAGTTATTGAAGCACTTAAACAAGCCCATGCTTATGACTTTGTAAATAGTATGGAAAAGGGAATTCACACTAAACTTGATGAGTTTGGAACAAATTTAAGTGGTGGACAAAGACAAAGAATAGCAATAGCAAGAGCTTTATATAAAAACCCACAAATTCTAATTTTAGATGAAGCCACATCTGCTCTTGATAATGAAAGTGAATCAATTATTTCAGAAGTAATTGATGAAATTAGTAAAGATAAAATAACATTTATAATTGCCCATAGATTAAGTACAATTAAACATGCAACAAATATTGCTGTATTTAAAAAGGGTCAAATAGTTTGTATTGGAAATGAACAAAAACTTAAAAATGAGTGTGAAGAGTACAAAAGACTTCACAACTTAGCAAACATTTAAACTAACCTAGTTTAAATGTTTTTTAATAACAATTTACTAAAACTACATATTAAAACAAAAATTTAATCTAATTTAGATAAAATATTAAAATTTTAAAAAAGGTAACATTTTGTTTAACTATAAAAATTTAAAGAAAATACTATTTTTATTTCAACCAGAAACAGCACATCATCTTGCAGAACTTGGATTAAGAGCTTTACCAAACTGTAGAATGCTTACAAACTATATGGTAAATAAAAATTTTGTAAATGATGAAAGACTTACGCAAGAGATTTTTAATGTTAAATTTATTAATCCTATTGGGTTAGCAGCTGGTTTTGATAAAAATTCAACTATGGTAAAAGCTATGCCAGCACTTGGTTTTGGTTATACAGAAATTGGAACAATGACTCCAAGACCTCAAGATGGAAATGCTAAACCTAGAATGTTTAGATACCCAAAAGCTAATTCAGTACAAAATGCTATGGGATTTAATAATGAAGGTGCCCACGCAGTTTTAAAAAACCTAAAAAAAGTTTATCCTTTTGTTTTACCAATTGGAGTAAATATAGGTAAAAATAAAACAACACCTGAAGAGTATGCTTTAAATGATTATAAAATGTTAATTAAAAAATTTGAGCAAACAAGTGATTATCTAGTAATAAATATTTCTAGTCCAAATACACCAAATCTTAGAGATTTACAAAATGAAGAGTTTATTACAGCTTTATTTAATATGGCAAAAGAGCTAACTAATAAACCAATTTTATTAAAAATTGCTCCAGATATGCAAGTTGATACAGCAATACAGTTATGTAAAACTGCTGTAAATGCAGGAGCAGCAGGGATTATTGCAACAAATACAACAATTGATTATAACTTACTTCCAGGATGCCAAAATTTTGGAGGATTAAGTGGAGAAGTTTTAAGAGAAAAATCTTATGAACTATTTAAAGAAATAGCAAAAGAGTTGTTTGGTAAAACTTTACTTATCTCTGTTGGAGGAATAAGTAATGCTCAAGAAGCATATAGAAGACTAAAAGCTGGAGCAACTTTAGTTCAAGCATACTCTGGAATGATTTTTGAAGGACCTTCTATGGTTAGAAAGATAAATGAAGGTATCTTAGAACTTATGGAAAAAGATGGATATTCACATATTAGTGAAGTAATTGGAGCAGATTTAAAATAATAAAGGTGAAAAATGCAAATATTTAAAAATTTTATATTAAGTGCGTTGTTTTTCACTATTTTTGCAGGAGAACTAATGAGTAGTAATAGCTTACCAAAATATTATACAAAAACTTTAGAAAATAACTTACAAATAGTGGCTATTCCTATGGATAATGGCTCAAATGTAATCTCAACAGATATTTTCTATAAAGTTGGAAGTAAAGATGAAAAAATGGGTAAAAGTGGAATAGCTCATATGTTAGAACATCTTAACTTTAAATCAACAAAGAATCTAAAAGCTGGTGAGTTTGATGAAATAGTAAAAGGTTTTGGGGGAGTAAATAATGCTAGTACAAGCTTTGATTATACTCACTACTTTATAAAATCAAGTTCTAAAAATATGGAAAAATCTTTAGAACTTTTTGCAGAACTTATGCAAAATCTTACATTAAAAGATGAAGAGTTTCAACCAGAGCGTGATGTAGTTGCAGAAGAAAGAAGATGGAGAACAGACAATAATCCTATGGGATATATGCAATTTAGATTATTTAATAACGCATATATCTACCATCCTTATCATTGGACTCCAATTGGATTTATGAATGATATTAAAAATTGGACTATTGAAGATATTAAAGATTTTCATAGCACTTTTTATCAACCAAAAAATGCTATTGTTGTAGTGGCTGGAGATATAACAAAAGAAGAAGTTTTTGAAAAGACTGAAAAATATTTTAAAGATATTAAAAACACAAAAGAAATAGTAAGACAAACTTATACGGTTGAGCCAAAACAAGATGGGGAAAAAAGAGTAGTTATAAAAAGAGATACTCAAGTTGAGATGCTAACAATAGCTTATCATATTCCAAATTTTGAACATAAAGACCAAGTAGCACTTAGTGCTTTAACAGAACTTTTAAGTTCAGGAAAAAGTTCACTTTTACAAAAAGTATTAGTTGATGAGAAAAAAATGGTAAACTCAATTTATGCTTATAATGTTGAGCTAAAAGATCCAGGATTGTTTCTTTTTTCAGCAGTTTGTAATGAAGGTGTTAAAGCTAAAGATGTTGAAGAAGAAATTTTAAAAATTATAAAAGATATAAAAAGTGGGAATATTAGCAAAAAAGATATTGAAAAAATAAAAATCAATACAAAAGCTGATTTTATATTTTCACTAGAAAGTTCAACTTCAGTGGCTTCACTATTAGGAAGCTATTTTGTAAGAGATAATATTAAACCTCTTTTTGAATATGAAGAGAGTATTGAGAAGTTAAAGAAAAAAGACCTTGTTGCTGTTGCAAAAAAATATCTAATAAAAGATAATTCAACAACAGTAATTTTAAAAAAGGCCCAAAAAAATTAAAATTATAAGAGTTAGACAAATAAAATCGTAAATTTATAAAGGATTGTTCAATGCAAAATATTATTGGTGCAATGACTGCACTTATTACCCCATTTAAAAATGGAAAAGTAGATACAGCAAAATACGAAGAATTAATTAAAAGACAAATTGCACAAGGAATAGATGTTGTTGTTCCAGTGGGAACTACGGGAGAGAGTGCAACTTTATCTCATGAAGAGCATAGAGAGTGTATAGAAATAGCTGTTGCAACTTGTAAGGGTAGTAATGTAAAAGTTATTGCAGGAGCAGGTTCAAATGCTACACATGAAGCAATAGGAATTGCACAACATGCTCAAAAAGTTGGAGCAGATGGACTTTTATCTGTTGCGCCATATTATAATAAACCAACACAAGAAGGTCTTTATCAACACTATAAAGCTATTGCAAGTTCAGTAGAGATTCCATTTATGATATATAATGTACCAGGAAGAACAGGTGTGGATATTGAAGCTGATACTGCCATTAGATTATTTGATGATGTATCAAATATCTATGCAATAAAAGAAGCAACTGGTTCTTTAGAAAGAGCTATTGAACTTAGTTCAAAAAGACCAGAATTTTGTGTAATTTCAGGTGATGATGCTATTGATTTCCCTATGTTAGCAAATGGTGGAAAAGGGATAATCTCAGTTACAGCAAACTTACTACCAAATTACAAAAGTAAATTAGTTCATAGTGTATTTAATAAAGATTTTGAAACTGCAAAAAAAATAAATGATGATTTATATGCTATAAATAAAGCACTTTTTGTGGAAAGTAATCCAATTCCTATAAAAGCTGCTATGTATCTTGCAGGATTAATTAGCACACTAGAATATAGATTACCATTGACTCCTCCAAGTAGAGAGACAATGAGAAAATTAGAAGATGTATTAAAAGGTTATGAGGTAATTAAATAATGAATGAGTTTATGAAGGGTAAAACATTAGTAATTTCAGGTGGTACTAAAGGTATAGGAAAAGCGTGTGTTTATAGATTTGCACAAGAGGGTGTAAATATTGCTTTTACATATAATTCAAATGCCGAAGTTGCACAAGAAATTGCAGATGAAGTAGAGAGAGAATTTGGCGTAAAATGTAGATGTTATGCATTTAATATTTTAGAACCAGAAAAATATAAAGAGTTATTTGAAGAGATTGATAAGGATTTCGATAGAGTTGATTTCTTTATTTCAAATGCTATGATTTATGGAAGAGCAGTAGTTGGTGGTTATGGTAGATTTATGAAACTAAAACCAAAAGGTTTAAATAATATCTATACTGCAACTGTAAATGCTTTTGTATGTGGTTCACAACAAGCTGCAAAAAGAATGGAAAAAGTTGGTGGTGGAGCAATTGTTAGTTTAAGTTCTACTGGAAACTTAGTATATATTGAAAACTATGCAGGACATGGTACAAATAAAGCTGCTGTTGAAGCTATGGTTAGATATGCAGCAACTGAGTTAGGACAAATGGGAATTAGAGTAAATGCTGTAAGTGGTGGACCTATTGATACAGATGCTTTAAAAGCATTTACAAACTATGAAGAAGTTAGAGATAAAACAGCAGAATTATCTCCATTAAATAGAATGGGACAACCTGATGATTTAGCAAGTGCATGCTATTTCTTATGTACAAAAGAAGCTTCATGGGTAACAGGTCACACGCTAATCGTTGATGGCGGGACAACGTTTAAATAATTTATGTTAAATTTACCAAATATATTAGCACTTTTTAGAATAGCATTAGCTCCACTAATGCTATGGTTTTTAGTAGATAGAGAAAATATTATTTTCTCTTCTTGGCACCCTACTTGGCTTGATTATTTTGCCGGTCTAATCTTTGTTATTGCTTCAGTTACAGACTTCTTTGATGGATATATTGCACGAAAATGGAATCAAATAACAAAACTTGGAGCAATATTAGATCCGCTTGCTGATAAAATGCTTATGTTAGCTGGATTTTTAGGGCTTATGATAATAGATAGAGCCTCTTCTTGGGCTGTATTTTTAATCTTATCAAGAGAATTTTTTATTACTGGGCTTAGGGTTGTTGCAGCAGATGAAGGCAAAAATGTTGCTTCAACAATGGCAGGAAAAATAAAAACTGTAGTTCAAATGATAGCAATTGGTTTTTTAATTATGAATTGGCCTTTTGCAACTGAGCTTTTATGGTTAGCGGTTATACTTACACTTTACTCTGGTTATGAGTATTTAAGAGATTATTACAAAAATTAATTGGAGTTTATATTGGGTACTATTACTTTTTTAATTGTATTATCTATACTTGTATTTATTCATGAGCTTGGGCATTTTTTAGCAGCAAGATATTTTGGTGTTACTGTTCATGTTTTTTCTATAGGTTTTGGTAAAAAGCTATTTTCAAAAACTTGGAAAGGTACAGAATGGAGATTTGCACTAATCCCTTTAGGTGGATATGTAAAAATGAAAGGACAAGATGATACTAAGCCAGGTCTTATTGAAGATGGAAAAGATTCATACAATAATATAAAGCCTTGGCAAAGAATAGTTATTCTTTTTGCGGGTCCTTTTGCAAACTTTATACTTGCAGCAGTTATTTACTTTGCAATTGCTATTTTAGGAGCTACTTCATTAGCTCCAACAATTGGAAATGTAATAGAAAACTCACCAGCTGCAAAAGCTGGACTTGCTGTAAATGATAAAATTATTAGAATAAATGATACAGAAATAAAAACTTGGGAAGAGATAGGTAAAACTATTACTCAAACGCAAGGTGCTTTAAAATTTTATGTACAAAGAGGTAATAAAGTTCAAGCTTTTATAATCAAACCTCAAGTTTCAGATTCTGAAAATATATTTAGAGAAAAGATTAAAAAAAGAATGATTGGAATTGCTCCTGCACCTAAACTTGTAACAATAAATCATTCACCAATAGAGGCTATTTCATATGCTTATGATAAAACAATAGAATCTTCAAAAATGATTTTTTTAGGAGTTCAAAAACTTATTCAAGGAATAATTCCTAGCAGTGAAATTGGTGGAGTTATAACAATAGGAAAAGTTATTTCAGATGCAAGTGAATCTAGTTTTATTGCTCTTCTTGCAATTACTGCACTTATTTCTGTAAACTTAGGAGTATTAAATCTTCTTCCAATTCCAGCACTTGATGGTGGACATATTATGTTTAATTTATATGAAATTATTGCAAGAAGAAAACCAAGTGATAGAGTATTTATGTATTTAACAATAACTGGATGGGTTATTTTAGGTTCATTAATGTTACTTGGAATTTACAATGATATAAATAGAATTTTTTTAAAAGAGTAGAGAATGAATAAAGAAAAAGCACTAGAAAATTTAGATAAATTAATTGCTGATGTGGAAGATGCAAGACTTCAACTTTCAGAACATCATATTGTAAAAATTATTGGTATTAGTAAATATAGTACTAGTGAAGATGTGGCAACTTTGTATTCTGCAGGACAAAGAGCTTTTGGAGAAAATAAAGTTCAAGATTTAAAAGAAAAAATGAACACTTTAGAAGAACTACCTTTAGAGTGGCATTTTGTAGGAAGACTTCAAAAAAATAAAATTAATAATCTAATTGATTTAAAACCTACACTAATGCAAAGTCTTGATAGCTTAGATTTAGCACAAGAATTAAATAAAAAATTAGAAGCAAAAAATCAAAAGATGAATTGTTTACTTCAGATTAACTCTGCAAAAGAAGAGAGTAAAGCTGGTGTTATGCCAGAAGTTGCAGTAAAAATTTATAAAGAAATTTTAGAAACTTGTCCTTATATTAAATTAAAAGGTGTAATGAGTATTGGTGCTCATGTGGAAGATAAAGAAGTAATTGAAAAAAGTTTTAATACTACAAAAACTATCTTTGATGAACTAAAACCTTTTGGTGCAAAATATTGTTCTATGGGAATGAGTGGGGATTTTAAACTTGCAATTAAATGTGGTTCTAATATGATTAGAGTAGGTTCAACTTTATTTAAATAGTTTTATATTGGTATATTAGTTTATTTTCTAATATACCAATTTTACTCTACTTTTTTACATAATTTTCTAATTTTTGCCTTACCTTTTAAAGCTTCAATTACTTCAACTTCTTCATCTTGTTCAAAACTTTCATTTGAATCTATATTCCAATATACAGCATTATAAAATACTTTTTTATTTATAATAATACCTATATTTTTATCTAAAGAAGAGTTATTATCTTTTTTTAGCATAAAAAATAATATTAAAATTACAATAAATGTAGTAATTATTAAATTCAAAATATTTCCATTTATATTATATGAATCAGCAATTGCTTCTACCATTTTAAATCCTAGTAATTAAATTTAAAATAAAACATAATTAAATTAATTATTTATTTTATTATAATAAATTTAGACTTTAAATATAGAATTTTTATTGATTTATCTCAATTTTTCTTACTTTTAGTTCTAAAAATACATAAGAGTTGTGTTTTATTATAAGTAATTTAGAATTTATCTTTTAAAATCACACTAAATATTAAAGGAGTTATTATGAAAAAATTTACTATTTCATTGCTTTTAGCAACATCTGCACTATTTGCTCATCAAATTACAGCAAAAAAAGATGTTAATGGTACATATAAAGCACAGTTTTGGGCACATGGAGAATTTCAAAAATTTGAAGCAAGACAATTAAAAGGTGCAAGTGCTTATGATATTAATAATAAAGAGATTAAAACTGGTATTGATTACTCAAAAGATACTACACTTTTAACTGCTAAAAAACCAGCAATGATTACTTTAGCTTTTGATGCTGGCTATTGGGTTGAAGGAGATAAAGGTTATGAAAATATTGAGCCTTCAAAATATAAAGGTATAGTTTATAATACTTTAAAAAGTGTTAAATATGGAAAAAGATATTTTGAATGGAGTGATGCATTTTTAAAACCAACAGGAATGAAAATGGAGATTATTCCTCTTATTAATCCTTTTACAATTAAAAAAGGAGATAAACTTCCAGTATTAGTTTTAAAAGATGGAGAAGCTTTTGAAAATGCTAGTTTTGAAACTTCTGATTATGGAGATTTGGATATTAAAACAAATAAATATGGAATTGCGAATATTCCTGTTAAAAACTCTGGATTACAAATTATTGCAGCGGTTTATTATGCTGATGAAATAAGTGATAATAATGCAAATAAAATCACTATTCAAAGTAGTATTTCATTTGAAGTAAAATAAGATGATTAAAGCAATTATTACTACACTAATTTTAAGTTTAAGTGCCTTTGCACACGGAATATATTATGATTTAATTGAAGGTGCAATTGCAGTTAGAATTACTGCACCAAATAATGTACCAATTAGCAATGCAAAAGTAACAATATATGCCCCAGAGGCATCTCTTGCTTTTGTAGAAGGAAGAAGTGATATAAATGGAAACTTTGCTTTTTTACCTGATTCAAGGGGTATATGGAAAGTTTTAATAAATGCAGATAGTGACCATGGCGGGCATTTAAAAGAGTTTACTATAAATATAGATGATAAGTTTAAAATTAAAGATTTTGAAAAACCACCTTATGAAAGATACCTTACAATTATTAGTGTATTAGGTCTTTTATTTGGGATTTTTGGAATTTTTGCTATGGTAAAAAGTAGAAAAGATACAATCAAATGATTGTATCTTATTCTATAATCTCTTCATTATGTAACTCTAAAAATTCACTTTTTTCAATAATTTCTTCACTAAAGTATTCTAATTTTGTCTCAACTGCTTCAAGATTTTTAAATTTTGCTATATGAAAAATAGCATCTCCTTCTTGAACTAGAGGAATTTCTGACTTTCCTATAATTACTCCATCAAATGGAGCTTTTACAGTTATATTTGCTTGTGTATCTTCTATTGGGTCATCAATAAGTGCTATTATTTCATCTTTTACAACAGTATCACCAAGAGCTTTTATTGTTCTTAATATACCACTTTCCCCTGCTCTAACCCATTGACTACTTCTTGTAATAATAGGAAGCTTTTTTGCTTTTCTTTTTGCTAAAGGAAGCATATCTAAGTCCCTTAAAACATTGATTATTCCTTTAACCCCTATTCTAATACAAGTCTCATCAAATCGTAAAGCTTCCCCTGCTTCATATAATAAAACTCTTATACCTTTTTCTTGCGCAACTTCTCTTAAAGAACCATCTCTTAACTCTGAGTGTAAAATAACAGGAGCTTCAAAGGCTTTTGCTAAGCTATATGATAATTCATCTTTAATATTTGTTCTAATTTGTGGAAGATTTGATTTATGAATTGAAGCTGTATGCAAATCAATACCAAAATCACATACACTTACAACTTCATTGAAAAATATTTTTGCAACTCTACTTGCAAGTGAGCCTCTATTTGTACCAGGAAAAGACCTATTTAAATCCCTTCTATCTGGCATATATCTTGATTGAGTCATTGTTCCATATACATTTACTATTGGAACTAAAATTAAAGTACCTCTTAATCTTTTTAAAATACTTAATTTTCTTAATCTTCTAATAATTTCTATACCATTTAATTCATCACCGTGTATTGCAGCACTTACAAAAACAGTAGGCCCATCTTTTTTCCCTCTTATTATATGTAAAGGAAGATGAGTAGGAGTATTATATAATTTAGGTAACTCTATATTTAAAGTTACCCTTGAACCTCTTAAGATTTTTTGTCCACCTAAAATAAAAGGAGCAACTGCCATTTAATTATGCTCCTATATTATCTTTTTTAATTTTTCTTTTTTTCGTTTTTGGATGAGGATCTTTTACATTTCTTTCAATAAAATCCATAATTTTCCCTGCAATATCAAGCTTTGTAGAAGTCTCTATTCCTTCAAGACCTGGAGAAGAGTTTACTTCCATTACTAAAGGACCTCTATTTGAAGGTATCATATCAACTCCACATACTCCAAGTCCCATTGCTTTTGCAGCAGCTAAAGCAGTAGCTTTTTCTTTTCTACTTAAAGTATGAGCAACAGCTGTTCCACCTTGATGTAAGTTTGACCTAAAATCACCTTCAGCACCTTGTCTTTTCATAGCACCAACAATCTCTCCACCTACAACTAAAACTCTAATATCAGCACCATTTGCCTCTTCAATAAACTCTTGAACAAGTAAATTTACATCCATACCATAAAAAGCATCAAGTACAGATTTTGCGGCTTTTTCACTCTCTACTAAAACAACACCTACACCTTGAGTACCTTCTAATATTTTTAAAACTAAAGGTGCTCCACCACTTAATTCTATTACATCTTTTGCACTTGATTCATTTGAAGCAAAAACAGTCTTAGGCATATCAATAGAATTCTTTGATAAAATTTGTAAACTTCTAAGTTTATCTCTACTTCTTTTTATTGCTAAACTTCCTGTAACAGTAAAGACATCCATCATCTCAAAATGTCTAACCATAGCAGTTCCATAAAAAGTTCTACTTGCACCAATTCTTGGGATAATTGCATCTGGTCTTGGTAACTCTTCACCTAAATAGTTGATTTTAAGTTCACCCTTCATAATTTCAATACTACATTTTAAATAATCAATAACTCTTACTTCCCAACCTCTTTGCTCACCTGCTTGAACTAATCTTTTTGTTGAATATAATTTTGGGTCTCTTGACAGTATATATACTCTCATTTTTTGATTTCCTTTAGTCAAATATTGTCTTTAATATATAATTATATTCAAAAAAACAAGATTTTGTATTAAAGAAATTTTTTTCTTTTAAAAGTTCCATTTTATGAGCATATAAAGCAAATATTTTTTATAAGATTTTTATTTTTTTATTTTATAATATAAGGTAAGTAGGAAAAAGTAAGATAGAAAAAATAAATGTCTATCTCACTTTTTATAATAATGCAAAGCTTTAAATAAATCTTATACTTCTAAAGCTTTTTTAAATTTAGTTAATTCCTCTTCAATAGAAGGAATTCTCATAAAATGTTCTCCAATTAAGAAAGCATCAGCTCCAAGAGCATTTAATCTTTTAATAGTTTCAGTATTGCTTACTCCACTTTCTGCAACTATTATTTTTCCATTTGGTATCATAGGAATAAGTTTATCACAAAGTTGCATATCCATCTCAAAAGTATCAAGATTTCTATGATTTATTCCTACTATATTTGCCCCACATTTCATAGCTTTAGTTAAATCTTCTTTATCATGAATTTCAACCAATACTTCAAGACCTAAATGAAGTGCATAATCATATAGTTCTTTTAACTCTTTTGTACTTAATGCTTTTGCAATAAGTAAAATAAAATCAGCTCCATAAACTAAAGCTTCAACAATTTGATATTTATCAACAATAAAATCTTTTCTAAGCAATGGTGTTGGCACATATCTTCTTATTTGAGTTAGGTACTCTAAATTACCTTTAAAATAGTGTGGTTCAGTAAGAACAGAAATAGCATTTGCTCCACTATTACTATAACTTTGAGCAATTGCAAGAGGGTCAAAGTCTTCTTTTATTATACCTTTACTTGGACTAGCTTTTTTAACCTCAGCAATAATTCTAATTGGCTCTTCTTTTGTAGAAGTTAAAAACTTTTTTACATCTCTTGGAGGATATGGATTTGAAGCTAAACTTCTTCCTAATAAATCAAGAGGAAGTTCTATTTTTCTTCTTTCTAAATCCTCTTTAGTTTTTTGTATAATCTCATCTAAAATCACTTATTTACACTCCTTAATTTTATTCCAATGTATTTTAATTTCTTCTTCCTCAAGCCCAATTGCATCAACTACTTTTTTCATATTAATATAAGCTTCTTTGCACTGTTTTTTCTTATATAAACCCCAAGCAAGAGAGTCTATATATGCTACATTATTTGGCGCTTTATTTAAAGCTTTTTTTACATATTCAATACCTTTGTTTATATCCACATTATAATCAATTAATAAATATCCTAAAAAGTTTTGATATACATGATTATCTAAAATTATTAAGGCATCTTCAAATTTTTGTATTACAGATTTTAATATTTTCTTTTTATCTTTTGCTGTTTCAAATTCTAAAATAGCAATTTGAGCTAAAAGGTCGATATTTCCACTACTTTTATATAATTTATTTAAAAGTTCTAAGGCTTTTGTTTTATCATCTTTTTTTTGGTATAAAGATAAAAGTTTATATTCATCAATATCATTTTTTTCTAAAAATTTAATAGCATCATCTATATTTTTTTGTTCTAAATAAGCAATTAAATATTTATAAGTTCTATTCATAGAATAAAAATCACCACTGTTTTTATATTCAAAATATGCTTTTTTTAATACAGAGATTATTCCATCAATATTTTTTTGTTCTTGATAAAAAGAGAAAAGTTTAGTACAAACTCCACCTTCACAACCATATAATCTAATATGTGTTTCTAAATATGAAATAGCTTTTTCTTTTTTATTTAAATATGAATATAAAACATCCACAAGATTTGTTAGTGTTGCACCATTTATACTTGATAAATAAGCACTTTCAAAATACTCTTCTGCTTTTTTATACTCTTGTCTTTCAAAATATATATTTGCCACAAGTTCATAGTTTTCTGAATTATTAAAAACTTCCAATAATTTTAAAGCACTTTTTAAAGCTTCATCTAACTCTTCAAGTTTTAATAAAGATATAGTATAAAATCTTAAAATAAACTCATAAGATTTATCTTCTTCATCCATATATTTTAAACTATATTTTTTTACATCTTCATATTTTGATAACTGCATTGAGATAATTAAAAATCTTTCTAAATACTCATATCTATTAGTTTTTTCAAATAGTACCAAATATAAATCTTTTGCAAAAGCAAAATCTCTATTCTTTTCATGTTCTAAAGCATAAAGGATATATTGGTCTTCTGCATCAAATAGCTTAATATCTTTTCTTTGAAGATTTTTATTTCCTATACAAGAGGCAAATAACAATGGTAAGAGTAAAATTATAAAGGTTTTATAGCTGGGCACTCTTTGTAAACCTCTTCTTCATTATTTTTAAAATAGTCCCAAAAAGGGAAAGTTCTACATTGTGTAGGTCTAGCTTCATAAATCGAACATTGTCTTTTTTCCAAATCAAAAAAAGTACAAGCATAATTATTTTCTTCAATTTTTATTTCATTCAAACTATACTTATAACCTATTTTTCTTAAATATTTAACTCTAAGCTCATCTAATGTTATATTTAAATATTTACTTAATCTTTCTATTTCTTGCATATTTATCCAGATATAACCACTCTCTCCAATACAACAATTGCCTTTACAATTGCCACATTCACTTGAGTCAAAACAGTAATTGTATCCACTTTCTTTTAATATCATAAAATCTCTACTTTTATACTATGTGTTGCACATTTTTTATATATTTCTTGAACCTCTAAAGTAAACTCTTGATTTTCAAAAACAAATAAAGCAGGTAAAATTTTTGTCAAAGATTTTGAGTTTTTTCTTGCATAGACTAAAATCAAAGTTGCATCTTTATCTTTTTTTGGATGGACAAATTGTAAAGCTTCTAAATTAAATTTATATTTGTTAAGGCACAAAATTATTTCATTTATTTGCTTTACATCATAACAAAAAAAGAATTTTCCATTTTGTTTTAAAATTTTACTTGTTTTAGCTATAAACTCCTCTAAAGGCATAGAGTCATTATATCTAGCTATTTTTATATTTTCATTTTCACTTTTAATTACTTCACTATGATAAAAAGGAGGGTTTGAAACACAAATATCAAACTCTTTATCAAATTGCGTAGTTAAAAAAGAACCTTTATATAAAGTTGCTTCAATTTTATTACATCTACTATTAGTAGTAGTTAAAAACTGAAATTTTTCTTGTAATTCACATTGATTTAAATTTAATCTTGAATTATCCCTAGCAACTAAAAGACCTAAAATACCACTTCCACTTCCTATATCAAGTAACTCTCCAGATATATTTTTAAAATTTTTTAAATTCTCAATAATAAAATTATATAAAAAGTGAGTATCACTATTGTAACAATAACCGTCTTTTGGCTGATAAAGAAGCAATATTTAACCTTTTGTGTTTTTGATATTATATCTAATAAACCCAATAATAGATTTAAAAACTAATTTTTACTAAAAAATACTATACATTTCTTCTAATTCTATAGTATATTTCTTCTAACTAAAGTTATTTTTAAGTAGTCATAGCTTAAAGTTTTTTAATTGTTTATTATTAATTTTTATTATTATATTTTGCTAATTAGCTCTTATAATAATCTCAACTTATAAAGAGGATACCATGGAAAGATATAAAATACCTGAAAATACTCCTGTGTGGGTAGATGAAAGTAGATGTAAGGCCTGCGATGTATGTGTTAGTGTTTGCCCTGCTGGAGTATTGGCTATGAAGCAAGAACCTACTTCAACATTAGGTGCAATTATTACTGTGGTACATAAAGAATCATGTATTGGATGTAGTGACTGTGAGTTATCTTGCCCAGATTTTGCTATTTTTGTAGCAGATAAAAAAGATTTTAAATTTGCTAAGCTTACTAAAGAAGCACAAGATAGAGCAATTTTAATAAAAAATAACAACTATAAAATATTAAGTGCTTAAGGATAAAAAATGGCAAGAGAACTAATAGCAACAGGAAATGAGCTTGCAGCAATTGCAGCTATTGATGCAGGATGTGAATTTTTTTCAGGGTATCCAATTACTCCTTCAAGCGAAGTTATGCATACAATTTCAGACCTTTTACCAGCAAATGGTGGTGCAGCAATACAAATGGAAGATGAAATTGCAGGGATTTGTGCAGCACTTGGAGCTTCTATGAGTGGCAAAAAAGCTTTAACAGCCACAAGTGGACCGGGAATTTCTTTAAAAGCTGAAAATATAGGATTGGGCTATATTGCTGAAGTTCCATTAGTTATTATAAATGTAATGAGAGCTGGCCCTTCAACAGGACTTCCAACAAGAGTACAACAAGGTGATATTTTACAAGCAAAAGCTCCAACACATGGAGATTTTAACTCAATTACGTTATGTGCAAGTAATCTTGAAGAGTGTTATACACAAACTGTAAAAGCTTTTAATTTAGCCAATAGATTTATGCAACCTGTTTTTGTTTTACTTGATGAAACAATTGGGCATATGAGTGGAAAAGCTGTACTTCCTGATTTAGAAGAAATAAAAGCTTCATTAGTTGAAAGAAGAGTTTTTCAAGGCTCTAAAGAAGAGTATAAGCCATATGATGTAGCTTTTGATGAACCTGCTATTTTAAATCCAATGTTTCAAGGATATAAATATCATTTTACAGGACTTCATCATGGTCCAACAGGGCATCCAACAGAAGATGCAAAAGTTTGCCAAGATTTAATTGATAGACTTTTTAATAAAGTAAATCTTCATTTAAATGAAGTACAACAATATGAAGAGTATCAAGTTGATGATGCAGATATTTTAATAATGGCTTATGGGTCTGTTGCATTATCTGTAAAAGAAGCAATAAAAAGATTAAGAGAAGAAGGGTATAAAGTTGGATTATTTAGACCAATTACTCTTTGGCCAAGCCCAGAAGAAAAAATCTATGAATATTGCCAAAAGTTTAAAAAGATTTTAGTTGTAGAGTTAAATAAAGGTCAATATATTCAAGAATTTGAAAGAATTGGTCAAAGAAGAGATTTTAAAACTTTATTTAGAGCAAATGGAAGACCAATTGCACCAATTGAAATAATTGAAAAAATCAAAGGAATGTAAGATGGCTTTTAATTATGATAAATATTTAAGAATTGATAAAATGCCTACACTTTGGTGTTGGGGTTGTGGTGATGGAGTTATCTTAAAAGCTTTGATTAGAGCTATTGAAAAAGCTGGATGGAATATGGATGATGTATGTGTAGTTTCGGGTATTGGCTGTTCAGGAAGATTTTCTTCATATATAAATTGTAATACTGTTCATACAACACATGGAAGAGCCATAGCTTATGCAACAGGGATAAAACTTGCAAATCCAACTAAACATGTGATTTGTGTAACTGGAGATGGAGATGGACTTGCAATTGGAGGAAATCATACTATTCATGGATGTAGAAGAAATATAGATTTAACACATATTGTTGTAAATAACTTTATTTATGGACTTACAAACTCTCAAACAAGTCCAACAACTCCTCAAGGAATGTGGACAGTTACAGCAAAAAGAGGAAATATAGATCCAACTTTTGATGCTTGTAATCTTGCAATTGGAGCAGGAGCAAGTTTTGTAGCAAGAGAGAGTGTTACAGAGCCTAAAAAACTTGAAAAAGTAATACAAAAAGCCTTGGAGCATAAGGGATACTCTTTTATTGATGTTTTTTCAAATTGTCATATAAATCTTGGAAGAAAAAATAAAATGGCAAATGCTATGGAAAACTTAGAATGGATTGAATCTATCACAGTTGCTAAAACTAAATTTGATAAGCTTGAAGAAGATGAAAAAATAGGAAAATTCCCAACAGGAATTTTAAAAGAAGAGCTTAAAGCTGAATATTGTGAACTTTATGAAAAAGTAAAAGAAGCACATAAAAATAAAACAACAGTAAAACTTTAGGAGTTAAAAATGGCGAAAACATTGATGAGATTTACAGGTGTTGGAGGACAAGGAGTTTTACTAGCTGGAGAGATTTTTGCTGCTGCAAAAATCAAAGCCGGAGGCTATGGACTAAAAACTGCCACATATACTTCACAAGTAAGAGGTGGTGCAACAGTTGTTGATATTACTTTAGAAGATGAACCTATTTTATATCCATATGCAAATGATGGAGAAATTGATTTTATGTTATCAGTTGCTCAAATTTCATATGATCAGTTTAAAAATGGTGTAAAAGAAGGTGGAGTAATTGTAATAGAACCAAATTTAGTAAAACCAACAAATGAAGATAAAAAAAGATTTAAAATCTATGAAATTCCAATTATTACTATTGCAAAAGAAGAGATAGGAAATGTAATTACACAATCTGTTTTAGCTTTATCAATAGCAAATTATATGACAAATGAAAGTGTAGATAATGAAATTTTAAGACAAACAATGCTTTCAAAAGTTCCACAAAAAGTACATGAAATAAATAATAAAGCTTTTGATTTGGGATTAAAATATGCCAAAGAGGCAGTATTAAAAGATTAGCCTTTTGGCTACTCTTTTATATACTTTTCAAAATCTTGTATTTTCTTCTCTAATCTAGCAGACAAATATAAATTTGAGTTTTTTAAACAAGATAAAATTAATCTAGCCTCTTTTAAATATGCTTTTTTCTTATTATTATCCCAATATGCAGGTGGTTCTTGTAAATTTGTAATTCTATCAGCAAGTTTTACCATTTGAATTTCATAAGGTTGAGTTAAAATTCTATTTAAACTATCTGCCATTTGTTCATTTTTTGCTAATTGTTTATTTTTACTTAAAGATTCAACACCTTGGGCTACTTCTAAACCAAAAGCATCAAAAACTTCATCAAAAGTAGTATTTGTATCTTCTATTACATCATGTAATAAAGCACAAGTTATTGCCAAATCAGATTTTTTTTCATCCATTTTTGATTCTACTGCTGCATGAATAACTTCCATAGCAACACTACAAAGATGAGTTAAGTAAGGTAACTCTTTTGGTGTTTTTTGCTCACCATGAGCTTTTGCAGCAAAAGTTAAAGCTTTTAAATAATTTTCTTGTGAAAACATCTATCTTCCCCTTATTTCTTTATTTATTATATTATTTGATTTAGAAAATAAAATTAAATCTTCAGTTGTTTTTACATCTTGGGGTAAATTTTTTAAAGATTCTTCTAAAATATATGTAGTGCTTAAAGCATCACTATAAGCTCGATGATGATTATCTATATTTATATTTAAAAGTTCCTTTAAAAAACCTAGCCCATATCTTTGTGCATCAATTGTTCTTCTTGCAAGGGCAATTGTACAAAGTTTTCTATTTTCTAATTTTCCTAAATCATATTTTAAAAAAGAATTAGAAATAAAATTATAATCAAACTTTATATCATGTGCCACAAAAACATCATCTGATAAAAATAATTTAAATTCTTTAAGTACATTTTGAATTCTAGGTGCATCTTCTAACATTCTTGGGGTTATATTTGTAACTTCTTGAATATATTTTGGAACATCTCTTGCATAAACTAAAGAGTCAAAACTATCTATTATTTTACCTTCTTTATATTTTACTGCACCTAGTTCTATTATTTGACCTTTATTTACATCTGAACCATTTGTTTCAATATCTACTACACAAAAAGTTTGATTATAAAAAGCTGTTTTTGATGTTTTTAAATAGATATAATCTCCTTTTAATTCTATAGGAAAACCATTTGATAATAGTAGTTCCATCTCTAATTCTGGATTATCAAAAAAAGTATCTTTAAAACCATCTAAAGTATCTAGAAATTCTTCTAGTTTCATATCATTTATATTTAGTTTTTGTGTTAATCTATCAATATTTGATAAGTTTTCTTTTGATTTTTTCTTTTTAGATTTCATTTGCTGCTTTTACAAACTCTTTCATTTTTTCTTTATCTTTTTTACCTTTTGAAGCTTCCACCCCACTGCTTACATCAATGCCATAAAAATTATAGCCTTTTAACTCTTTTAAGTTTGAAGCAGTTAAGCCACCAGCTAAGATAAGTTTTGAGCAATCAACATCTTTAAACCACTCTAAAGCTACTCTTTTGCCAGCTCCTCCAAAACCTTCAACAAAAGCATCAACTAAATAATAGTTCTCATCTAAATCTTCTAAATCCTCTTTACAGTTTGCTCTTATAACTTCAATATATTTTATATTTAAATTATCAAATTCTGTATTATCTTCATCATCTATAATTTGAGCTAATTGCATATTTGTTAAGTGGCAAATATCATTTATATGCTTTGAAGACTCATTTACAAAAAGACCAACTGTTTGAATAAAAGGAGGAAGTTTATCGACAATTTCTTTTGCTTTTTTTACTTCAATATACCTAGGACTTTTTTCATAAAAAACAAAACCTAAAGCATCTGCACCTGCATTTATCGCATCAAGTGCATCTTCTAAATTAGTAATTCCACAAATTTTAATTCTCATATGACAACTTTAATTGATTTTTTCGGATTATATCATTTTATATTTAATTTTAACTATTTTTCATATCTTGACTGACTTTTTTTTTAAATGTATAATTGTATTAAGGTAAGTGTCTTTTTAAAGGATTACAAATGGATAATTTTAAAATATTAATTGTTGATGATAATAAATTAAATATTTATTCATTAAAACTTTTAATTGAAGATAACTTTGATAATTTAGATATTTATGAAGCTTTAAGTGTAAAAGAAGCTTTTAAGATAATTGATACACAAAATATTCATTTAATTTTAAGTGATATTCAAATGCCCCAAATGGATGGCTTTGAATTTATAGAAAAATTACACTCTTTTGATAAGTATAAAAATATTCCTATTATTTTTATTACTGGTATTTATAATGATTCAAAATATTTAAAAAAAGGGTATAAATTAGGAGCTATTGATTATATTACAAAACCAATTGATGATGAAATTCTTACTTTAAAACTAAATAGTTATATGCAATTATTAAAAAAAGCCTCTAATGAAGAAAATGAGTATAAAAATCTATTAGAAGATATGAAAAGAGAAGATAAAAAAGATGAAATATTAGAAAATCTTTATAAATAAGAGGTAATACCTCTTATTATATTTGTAAACTTTTTATAGCTTTTGAATAATCATCACTTCCAAAAACATAACTTCCAGCAACAACCACATCTACACCTGCTTGTTTAAGTTCAGCAATATTTTTATCATTTACTCCACCATCAACTTCAATAAGACAATTTGGATTTCTTTTATTGATAAGTTCTTTTAGCTTTTTTGCTTTTTCAACAACACTTGGAATAAATTTTTGTCCACCAAATCCAGGATTAACAGACATTAATAAAACCATATGTAAATCTTCAAGTAGATATTCAATACTTTCAGGAGTTGAATGAGGGTTTAATACAATTGCAGGTTTAATTCCATAATCTTTTATTTTTTGAATAAGCCTATGAGGATGTTTCTCACTTTCAATATGAAAAGAGATATATTCTGGTTTACATGGAGCAAATAAATCCACAAAAAAAGTATTATTTTCAACCATTAGATGTATATCTAAAGGTTTTGTTGCAGCCTTTGCCACAGGATTTACTACAACTGGTCCAATTGTCATATTTGGAACAAAATGACCATCCATTACATCAACATGAATTAAATCACAACCACCATCACATATAGCTTTTATCTCTTCATCAAGTTTTCCAAAATTTGCAGATAGTATAGAAGGTGCTACAAGCATCAAATAACCTTTAATAATTAATTTTTGGGGATTATAACATTGTTTTTCTTGAAAAACTATTTTAAAAAATTATAGCTTTTCAAATTTAGGATTCCACTGCAACCACTCCTCTTGTACATCATCATATAAAGGAAATTTTGACATTTGTTTTGCTCTTTGTTTATATTGCGTTGGAGTTACTAAAGAAATACCACCAGTTAATAATGTCTCTAAAGTCTCTGTTGAAATTTTTACACCTAAAAGGCTAATTTTCATACCAAAAGCAGTAGCATTATAAAAAATAGAATTCTCCCTTACTAAGTTTTTAAACTCTTTATCAATATATAATTGCAATTGAACATTTGTACCATCTTTTGAAAGCTTATATTTTTCCACAACTCCAATTTGAAGTTGTCTATAAAATACAGGCGAATTTTCTTTTAATGAGCTTTTTCGTTTTGCATTTACAACTATTCTTAAGCCATCATTATTAAATCTTTTTTCATTATAAATCTCTTCTAGGTTTTTATAAAAAGGGAAATTATAAAATTTATTGACTTTTTTTGCTTCTTCATTTAAAGTAATAAATGAAATACCACCTTTTACTAACCTATCTAAAGGTTGAGTATTTATATTTAATTTACTTAATGAGAAGTCTATATTTAAACTATCTAAAGCATAAAATTTTGTACTTTCATTTATAAAATTAGCAAAGTTTTCAAATACAAAAATCTCAACATCAATTTTTGAAGTTTTTTCATTGTAAATTTTAGAAAGCACCTTACCAGCTTCTACTCCTTTAAAATAGATATTATTTGAAGTAGCTATTAAATTTGCATCATCTAAACTAATAGTAAATCTTTTTGCTTTTTGTTGTAGATATTTTTCTTCTAACATCTGTTTATAACTTGAAAAAAGTTCAAATCTATTTATAGTTCTTTTAGTCTTTAAATTTGGTGTTTCAAAAGCTATTGAAGAGTTAATAAAACCATTTAAAGGAGCTGTTTTAAAAGAGATATTATCAATATTTGCATTTATTTCAATGGGAGATTGAGCATAAAAAATTGAACTATCATTAACTAAATATTTATACTCTTTAAAAATTTCTGCTTCAACTCTTAACTCATCACTATTTTTAAATAATTTTTTATTTTTTACTTTACCTACTTCTATATTTTTAAAGTATATTGGTGCATTTTCAGAAATATTTATACTATCTTTGGTTTTTAAAACTATATTATAAACACTTTTTGCAATTGATTTATCATTTAAAGTATATATATCATCCACTTTACTTAATTTATTTGTAGTTTTAGTAACTTTTATATAATTACCCTTTACAAGAGTAGATAAACCTTCAATATTTTCCAATGAAAAGCTAGGTTTTACTAACTCAAAATAAGGTTTATACTCTAAAATAGAACTAAACTCTTTTTTTAGTTTTATAAAAATATAGCCTATTTTTTCATTTGGTAAATATTTTAAATCATCAACAAAACCTATTTCAATTCCATTATAAAAAACTTTACTAAACTCAACTTCTAAATTATGTCCTTGATTAGACTGTAAAACTAAATAATCTTTTAAATAAGCAATTTCATCTTTACTATCATATAACTCAAATACTTTTTTTGTATTTTTTAGACCCTCTTCTTGTGAATTTGAATCAAATTGTATTCCCCCAGCAATAAGAGAAGCTAAAGTATCAATTTTAAATCTAATTCCTGATAGAGTTGCTTTTAAATCCACTCCACTTATATTCCAAAAATTACTACTTTGTTTAACTAAACTTTTATATTTATCTTCTATAAAAATAGTATATAAAATATCATTTTTTACTAAATTCTTTTTTACTATTTTTCCAACTACAAAACTTTTATATAAAACCGGAGCACCTACTTCTAAACTGCCTTTTGAAGATTTTAAAGTTAAAAAAAGTCCCTCTTCAAAATAATCAATAGGTTTTTCATTACTTGCTTGAAAAATATATCTTTTAGGTAACTTTTTTATCTCTTCTACACTTTTAACTTTAGGCATAGCTTCTATATATATACCACTTAAAATAGTATTTAATCCTGAGATTTCAGTAATAGTTGCTTTTGGTTCAACTTTCCAAAACATTGTGCCTTTTCTTGTAACTAAGTCAAGAGCTTGTTTATGAACTGATATTTTTACTAAAAACTTATCAATATTATTTATATCAACTTCAATACTAGAAATAACTCCTATTTTAATACCTTTATATTTTAAAGGTGTTTTTCCTGATACAAGTCCTTCTGCATTATCAAAATAAATACTTATTTCTTCACCTTGTTCATCAAAATGTTTATATACCATTATAGAAGAGATAAGTAAGGCTATAAAAGGTAATAGCCAAATAATAAATACAATTTTTTTACTTTTTTTTACACTCTCATATTTAATTTCTTCATTCATACTAATCCTTATCCCATAATTGTCTTGTATCAAAACTCTCCGTTGCAAGCATCGTCATTACTACAACAATAGTAAAAGCAACAGCAGCAAGCCCTGCACTAATATTTGATAAATTTTCAAACTGTACCATAACTATCATCAAAGCAACAACAAAAATATCTAACATAGACCATTTGCCAATAAATTTTATAATTCTATAATATCTAGTTGCATTTCTTGCAAGTTCTATTTTATTGTATTTTGTAATATATAATAAATAAAGTAATACTGCTAATTTAAATATAGGAACAGCGATACTAGCTACAAAAATTACAAAAGCTATTAAATAGGATTTTGTTTGAAAAAAATAAACTATTCCATCAAAAATAGTATTTGCTTCAATTACTCCTAAAGTTGTCACATACATCATGGGAAGCAAGTTTGCTGGTACTAAAAAAATAATAGCTATTATGCTAAAACTTAGAGTTTTAAGTAAAGAGTATTCATCTCTTTGTTTTAATTTACTATTGCATCTTGGACAAATTTTTACATCAATAGTTGATACCTTTGAACAATGGGAACATAATACCAATCCTAAATCTTTATCACTTTTGTAATTCATCATCATTCCATACATCATAAGGATTAAATAAAGACATAGTTAAAAACATCATTATTAAAAAGCCTAAAAAGAAATAAAAGCCTAAGCCTATACTTAAAGTTGCCATTTTTTGAAGTTTAATAATAGAGACAATAATACTTATCATATAAACTTCAGCCATTTGCCACTCTAAAAGATGCTCATAAAATTTTAAAGGTTTAGAGACAAATCTTGCATCTTTTCCTAATTTTAAAGGTATTAAAATAGATAAGATTAATATTAACATACAAAAAGGAGTAATTACCCCAATAAAAGTTATTAATATTGAAATAGCCGTATAGCCATTGCTAAAAAATATTAGAAGTGTCTCCACTAAAGTAGTAGTTTGCTTTAATTCCAAAATTTCTAAACTTAATAATGGTAAAAAAATAGCTGGAAAAAAAAGAATTATTGAAGTTATTGCAAAAAGTAAAACAACTTGATAATCCTGCCCAAATCTATACACTATTGCATTACATCTTGGACAATGAAATTGATGTTTATAATCTACTTTTGGCTTATTTAATACTAAGCCACAATCTTTGCAAATTGTAATGTTCTCTAAGTTTTCAGACAATAACATTCCTTCTTTTAATATAACATACTATATTATAATAATCATAAAAATAATTTAAATGTAACCTTTGAGTACAATATAAAAAAAAGGCTTAATATGACTATTTTAAAGCAATTACTTCTAAGTATCTCAATCATCTCTCTTATTGTATTATTTTCTGGTTGTCAAGAAAGTAAAAAGGAAGAAAAGCCGGCTGTAAATATAACACCTATTAAAGTAAAAGTACATACATTAAAAAAACAAACCTATCCAATTTGGGTTGATTTTTCAGGAAAAACTGAAGCTTTTAAAAATGTTTCTATTACTTCAAGAGTAACAGGAGAACTTCAAAAACGATATTTTGAAGCAGGACAAACTGTTAAAAAAGATCAACTTTTATTTAAAATTGATGATAGTAAATATAAAAGTATAGTTGAGCAAAAAAATGCTACTTTACAAAAAGATAAAGCAAGTTTAAATCTTGCAATAGCAAATGTAAATAGATATGAGCCATTAGTAAAAAAAGGGCTTGCACCAAAAGAAAAACTTGATCAATTAATAGCTGAACAAAAGCAGTTAAAAGCTGTTGTTGATGCTGATATTGCAGCACTTAAACAAGCAAAATTAGATGTGGATTATACTCAAATCAAAGCAACTATTGATGGAGTTATTGGAAAACCTTTAGTAGATATAGGAAATATGATAAATGCTTCAAATACTGTTTTAGCAAAAATTGTCCAAAGTAATCCTTTATATGTAAACTTTAATCCAAGCAGTGATGAAGTAGCACTTATAAAAAGGTATAGTTCTCAAAAAGATTCTCCTGTTGAAGTTATACAAACAGAAAATAGCTATAAAACAGTAAAAGCAAAAGGATATGTGGATTTTATAGATAATGTTACAAATGAAACTACTGGAACAGTAGCTATGAGAGCCATAATTAATAATAATGAAAAATTACTTTTCCCTGGAACTTTTGTAGAAATAAGATTATTTATAACAGATAAAATAGAAATAATTGCAGTAAATCCAAATAATCTAGGACAAAATCAACTGGGTTCTTATGTTTTAATAGTAAATGATAAAAACCAAATAGAA
This sequence comes from Malaciobacter mytili LMG 24559, assembly GCF_003346775.1. Lineage (NCBI taxonomy): Bacteria > Pseudomonadati > Campylobacterota > Epsilonproteobacteria > Campylobacterales > Arcobacteraceae > Malaciobacter > Malaciobacter mytili. Next base: position 1,904,111 of record NZ_CP031219.1, read on the forward strand.
ACTAGACAAGTAGAAATTAAATTTAGCAATAATAATTTAGTAATTATAGAAAGTGGATTAAAAGAAGGAGATAAAGTTGTTGTAAGTGATATAACAAAACTAAGAAATAGTTTAGTTGTAGAACCAATAGAAGTAGAAAATCCAATAAAAAAGTAGGATAAGTTATGTTTTCAATTTTATTTATTAATCGTCCTATTTTTGCAAAAGTTATCTCTATTTTTATTGTTATTGTAGGACTTATTTCTTTATATTTATTACCAATTGCACAATTCCCTCAAATGACTCCACCAACAATTCAAGTTAGTGCAAAATATACTGGAGGAAGTGCCCAAGTTGTTGAAACTTCTGTTACAACACCTATTGAAGAACAATTAAATGGTGTTGAAGGAATGATATATATGGATTCAACTTCTTCTTCGGATGGAGTTTCAACAATAAACTTATATTTTAAATCTGGATATGATTTAAATGTTGCAGCTATTGATGTACAAAATAGAGTAACTTTAGCCATGCCTGTTTTACCTGAATCAGTAAAACAGCAAGGAGTTACAACTAAGAAAAAATCAACTTCAATGGTACAAATTCTAACTGTAAAATCTTCAAATCCTATGCATGATGCACTTTTTTTATCAAACTTTGCAAGTATTAATATAGCAGAAGAGTTAAAAAGAATAGATGGAGTAGGAGATGTACAAAATTTAGGGGAGAGAAAGTATTCTATGAGAATCTGGATAAATCCAGATAAACTTTCAAACCTTGGTATTTCAATCAATGAAGTAACAGCTGCAATTAAAGAACAAAATTTACAAGCTGCACTTGGAACAGTTGGAAGTAGTCCAAATAACTCTTCAAATAAATTTCAATATACCCTTACTTCAAAAACAAAACTTGTATCTGCAAAAGAGTTTGAAGATGTAATTATTAGACAAAATAGTGATGGAAGTAAGGTAAGAATAAAAGATATTGCAAGGGTAGAATTAGGTGCTGAAAATTACAGTTGGTCAGCAAAATTAAATAATAAGCCAACAGCAGCTTTAGGGATATATCAACTTCCAGAAGCAAATGCTTTAGATGTAGCAACAAAAGTAAATGAAAAAATTCAAGAATTAAAAGATAGATTTCCACAAGGAGTTGTTGTTGAAGCTTCATATGATACTACAAAGTTTGTGGAAGTTTCTATTGAAGAAGTTATACAAACACTATTTGAAGCCTTATTACTTGTACTTTTTGTAGTTTATATTTTTTTACAATCACTTAGAACAACTATTATCCCTGCAATTGCTATTCCCGTATCTTTAATAGGTACTTTTGCCCTACTTTTAGCTTTAGATTTTTCAATAAATACCTTAACTTTATTTGGATTAATTTTAGCTATTGGGATAGTTGTGGATGATGCTATTATTGTAGTTGAAAATGTGGAAGCAAACTTAGAGAAAAATCCAAATATGACTATAAAAGAAGCAACTACTAAAGCAATGAAAGAAGTATTTACACCTATTGTTTCTACAACACTAGTATTACTTGCTGTATTTATACCTGTTACTTTTATCCCTGGAATTTCAGGAGCTTTATATAAACAATTTGCAACTACAATTTCTTTTTCAGTAATAATTTCTGCAATAAATGCCTTAACTTTATCACCTGCACTTTGTGTAACACTTTTAAAGAAAACAAAATCTCATACACAAGAACATAAAAAGAATTTTATTTTTGAAAAATTTGATAATGCTTTAGATAGTTTTAAAAATGTATATAAAGTAATTTTAGAAAAACTTATTAAATATTGGAAAATAGTAATTTTAGTTTATTTTCTACTTTTAGGTGCTACTTATTTTGCTTTTAAACTTTTACCAACAGGGTTTCTTCCAGATGAAGACCAAGGTACATTAGTAGCTTCTATTTCTCTTCAAGCAGGAACAACTTTAAATAAAACAGAAAATACAACAGATAAAATTGTTGAAATTATGAAAGAGACAAAAGGGGTTAGAGATGTTTTATCAGTTGCAGGGTTTAACCTTATTACAGGAGCATTAGATTCTTCAACGGCTACGGTTTTCTTAGTATTAGAAGATTGGGAAAAAAGAACTACAAAAGAGACTTCTATTAATTCAATCATAGCTAGTATAAACCAAAAAGCAAATACTCAAATAGAAAATGCAAATGTAAAAGTATTTAATATGCCATCAATCCCTGGTCTTTCAGCTGTTGGTGGATTTGAAGTAAAACTTCAAAATTTACAAGCAATGAATATAAAAGAGTTTGAACAAAAAGCCCAAGAATTTATAAAAAGATTAAATGAAGAAAAATCTATTATGATGGCTTATACTACTTTTAATAGTAATTATCCTCAATATTATATTGATATAAATAGAGATAAAGTATCTGCATTAAACTTAAAATTAAATGATGTATTTGCAGTTTTACAAACATATCTTGGTTCTTTATATATCAATGACTTTAATAAATTTGGAAAAACTTATAGGGTATTTATTCAAGCTGATGAAAATTATAGAAATGAAAAAAACTCTATAAATAACTATTTTGTAAAAAATTCTAAAGGGGATATAGTTCCTTTAAGTACAATTGTAGAAATAAAAAGAACAAGTGGAGTTAATACTATCACTCACTTTAACTCTTATCAAAGTATTTCAATAAATGGAGTTCATAATGCAAAAGAAGGATATAGTTCAGGAGATGCAATAAAAACTATTGAAAAACTAGCAAAAGAGACTTTGGATTCTGAAATAGGATATGAATTTGCAGGTTTAAGTTTACAAGAAAAAGAAGCAGGAAATGCAGCAACTTATATTTTTGCTTTATCTATTTTAATGGTATTTTTATTTTTAGCTGCACAATATGAATCTTGGATGATGCCACTTATGATAATGATACCAATTCCAGCAGTTATGTTTGGTGCTTTAGGTGCAAATGTTATAGCAGACTTATTAAATGATACTTATACCCAAATTGGACTTGTACTTTTAATTGCAATGTCTTGCAAAAATGCCATATTGATTATTGAATTTGCAAAAGAGCTAAGAGAAAAAGGAGAAAGTATAATAGAAAGTGCTATGAATGCTTCTTTATTAAGACTTAGAGCAATTTTAATGACTATTTTTGCATTTTTATTGGGAATATTGCCTTTAGTATTTGCAAGTGGAGCAGGAGCTGCTTCTAGACAATCATTAGGAACAGCAGTATTTGGAGGTATGGTAATGTCAACAATTTTAACTTTATTTTTAACTCCTGTACTTTTTGTAATACTTCAAAGATTAAGAGAAAGGAAAAATAATGCATAAATTAAAAAAGTTATCAATTATTAGTTGTTTCGCACTTTTTATATCTACAAGTTTTGCAAAGGATTTAAATTTAGAAGAATTAATTACTATTGCTTTAAAAAATAATACAAATATAGAATTATCAAAACAACAAGCAAATATAAAAAAAGAACAAGTAAATAAAACAACTTCTTCTTATCTACCAAATATGTCTTTAAATGCCTCAGCCTCTCAAAAAGAGATTGAACAAAATAATGTAAAAGTTGATGACAATGTAAATAGTATAGGTATAAATGCAAATCAACTTATTTATGATTTTGGAAAAACAACAAGTAATATATCTTCTTCAAAATATAGTTATAATGAAGCACAAAATGATTTAAGAGCTACTATTTCAAAGACTATTTTAGAAGTAACATCAACTTATTATGATATTTTAAATAAATATCAACAAATTGAAGTTGCAAAAGAAGCAGTAAAACTTGATGAGCTACAACTAAATCAAGCACAAGAGTATTTTAAAGCAGGAGTTAGAACAAAAATTGATGTAACAAATGCAAAACTAAAATTATCAAACTCTAAATTAAAACTTATTCAAGCAAAATATAATCTAAAAACTGCAAATACAAAACTTATTTCTATTTTAGGGAAAGATTTAGATTCTAATATAAATATAAAATTTCATAATCAAAAAATAGTAACTTTAGTAGAAAGTACAAAATATAAAGACTACTCTTTAGAAAATCTAATAAGTTTAGGATTGGAAAAAAGAGAAGAAATAAAAAAATATAAAGCAAAAATTGAAGCAAATAGAGAACTTTTAGATGTAAGTAAAGCTGAATATTTACCAAGAGTTGATTTAGATGCAACTTATAATAATAGTGACTCAGATAAGATAACTTCAGAAGATTTGGAACAATCTTCTATTTCTTTAAATTTAAAATGGAACTTTTTTACAGGATTTTCAACAGTGGCAGATAATAAAATCTCTTTATCTAAATTAAGTAGCTCAAAAAAAGAACTACAACAACAAATTTTAGATATAAAACAAGAAATAACAGCTGCTCATTTAAATGTAAAAGAGAGTATTGATAGTTTAAATATTGGTTTATTAAATGTAAATTTGGCAACTGAAAATCTAAACTTAGCAAATGAAAGATATAAAGCTGGATTAAATGACTTAATAGAATTAAATGATGCAAAACTTGAATATACACAAGCAAAAAGCTCTTTAGTAAATATCTATTATTCTTATCTTTCTAATTTAGCAAAGCTTAAATATTCTATTGGATTAATAAATGAAGAGATATAAACAAGCATTAATAATTTTGTTTTTTTCAACTTCATTATTTGCAAATAATATAAATAGCTTGTATGAACAGGCTTTAGAATATGAAAAAAACCAACAATACAAAGAGGCTATGGAAATTTATAAAAAAATAGCCAATTTAAATAAACCTCAAAAAAAAATTGAAGAATCAATAAGTTTTAAACAAACAAAAAAAGATTCAAATACAAAAAAAGATTTTACAAGTTTAAAAAGTAAATTTTTCAATAAATATCTTGATAAAATTGAAGATAAAGAGACTTCAAATACTTTAGAACAAGTAATTATTAGAGACTTTGGTTTATACCCTTATAAAACTACATATTTACTTCCTGTTACTTATGATACAAAAGAAAAAGATAATAGAAGTCAATATGAAACAAAATTTCAATTAAGTTTTGAAAAACCATTAACATATAATATATTTGGTTTAAATGAGACTATCTCTTTTGCTTATACTCAAAAATCATATTGGCAAACTTCAAGAGAATCAGCACCTTTTAGAGAATCAAATTATCAACCTGAATTTTTTGTAACAATTCCATATAAAAATGATAATTCGTCATTAAAAGGGTATAAAATTTCATTCTTACATGAATCAAATGGACAAGCAGAAGAGAAATCAAGGTCTTGGAATAGAGTATATTTAGAAAGTTATTTTCAATACTCAAATCTTTTTTTAATTCCAAGAATTTGGTATAGAATACCAGAAAAAACTAGTAATGATGATAATAAAGATATAGAAAAATATCTAGGTTTTGGGGATTTGACTTTTTTTTATCCATATAAAAAACATACTTTTGAATTAAAACTTAGAAATAATCTTAGATTAAATAAAGATAATAAAGGAGCAGTTGAGTTTAACTGGAGTTTTCCTCTTCCAAGCTTTCTTAATATTGCAAATAGTTTTGGATATTTTCAAGTTTTTAGTGGCTATGGAGATAGTTTAATTGATTATGATAAAGAGATAAACAAAATAGGTTTAGGAATAGCTTTTACAAGATAATCATCTTAAAGTAGAAACTTTTTGTATAGTTTTTGTTTCTACTTTAAAATCATTAATTACTTCATCATAATAACTAATTTGTATTTTTGCATTTTCTTCTATTTTCCCATCAATAAAATCAAAAGTTATTATATTTTCTTCACTTGCAAAATCTGCTTTTTCATTTTCATATAAAACAACAAATCTATTGTCAGATACCTTATCCCAAAAGAGACCTACTTTTTTTTGACTTTTATTAATCTCTAAATAATTTCTATTGTTTTGGTCTTCAATAAAAGAAAAAGTATTATTTTCATCTTTTATAAAAATAGTCTTATTTTTTATCATTGAAACATCATAAAGTTCTATTACTTTACTTATTAAATTATATAGTTTAAATAAAGAATCATTAGTTTGAAGAAATATCTGATTATTTTCAATTGTAAACTTCCATATTTCATCTTCTACATTTAAAGTAGTATTTTTTGCTAAAGTGTACTTAGAAGTTTTCTCTTTTTTTATAAACTCCCCTTTATTATTGTAAAGACTTAATTCTATTTCATTTTTTTTAGTATTAATAAAAAACTTTAAAATCTTATCTTTTTCAAAAGGAGTATAAAACTCAGTATCAACTTTTAAAAATTTATCACTAAATGATAAAGTTTTAGTTGTAATTGAGTTTACATACGAATGAGCTTGCATTTCAAGATGACTATTTATAATATCTATATAATTTATATCTTTTAAATTATTTGAATAAAGACTATTTTTTATATTTGAAACTTCTTTTTTTAGATCTTCATTTGTAATAGTCTCAAAAGTTTTTCCATCTTTTAAAGAAAAAGATATTGCATAAGTAAGAAAAAGTGCATTTATATCTTTTATTTCTGAAGAGATTTTTTTCAATTCATTTATATCTGAAATTTCAAAAATCTTAGCAAGTTTTTCATATTCTTCTTGCAGTTTTGCTTCAAAATTTTCTGAATCCTTTACTTTTTGTGAAATATAAATCGAAATAAAAGTAACTAAATTACTATAAGTTTTAATTTTTTCAGTGATTAAAACATCAATCTCATCATCATATTTTTTATTATTGTTTATATCAAAATATGTATTTTTATTTGGAATTATACTTATAGGATAAAAGAACTCTTTATTAAAAAAATATCTATTTTCCTCTTTTTTTGTATTTTTAGAGCCCTTATTATCAACTAAGCTTGCATTATAAATTTTATCTGTTATTATAACTTTTTCTTCTTTTTTGCCACACCCTACAATTAAAAATAAAGCTCCTAAAAATAAATATATAACTCTCATAATTTTTCCATTTTAAAATAATTTTATTTATTATAACATTATATATTTTAAATGTAAAATTTTTTATTTTTTTATTTTTCTTTTAAAGCTTCATCTTTATATCTAATCATAGGAGAAATAATATATTCTATTAGTCTTCTTTTTCCTATTTTTATATCAACACTACAAGTCATACCAGGTTTTAAAGTTACATATTTATCATCGATTTTCATCTTATTTGTACTAAGTTCTACAATAATAGGATAAACTTCTCCTAAATTCTCATCTAAAATTGAAGATTTTTCTATATTTGTAATAACTCCTTGAATATATCCATATTTAGTAAATTTAAAACTATCAATTTTTACTTTTACTTTTTGTCCTACACTTATAAAACCAATATCTCTATTTAAAACTTTTGCTTCAACTTCTAAAGGTGATTTTTCAGGAATAATTTCCATTATAACTTCACCAGATTGTAAAACTTTTCCTTCTGTAATATTTTTTAGATTGTAAATTTCACCATTTTGAGGAGCAATAATTGTTTTTATTTGTAATAAATAATCACTTCTTTGTAAATCAGGAATTAGACTTTCTATTTCATTTGATACCTCAGAATATTTTTTTATATATTCTTCTAAAGTATTACTTTTAAACTGGGACAACTCTTTTTTTGCTATTTTTAATTGAGTATTTAATTTACTTTTTTCTTCTTTTTTAATTTTAATATTTTGTTGTCTTTCTATATACTCTTTTTCTAAATCTTTTAAAATGATTTCTGATTCTAATCCTTTAGAAACTAACGATTTCATTTGTGTTAATTTATATTCAATATAAGGTAATATTTTTAACTGTTTTTGAAATTCTGCCTCTATCATTTTCTTTTCAAAACTTATTTTTTCTATTTTCATTTTTAAAGATGAAACTTCTGTATCAAAAGAAAAAATGCTACTTTCTAATTCAGAATTAATTCTTTTTAAAAAAGAAGATAAAAGCTCCTTTGTCTCTATTTTATCAACTTTAGTTTCTTCTTTTATATAATCAATTAAAGCTTTATAATAAAGTTTTTTAGATAAAGCTATTTGATACTTAATTTTAATTCCATTATTATCAATAGTTTCCATATTATCTTGAAACTCAAGTAAAATTTCACCTTTTTTTACTCTTTGTCCATTTTTTACAAAAACTTTTTTTACTATACTTGTTTCTTTGGGTTGAATATATATCATTCTAGAACTAGGAATTGTTTTTCCTTGAGAAGGAGCTATTACATCAACTTGACTTAGGCTTAACCATAAAATCAAACAAAGAAAAAAAGAACCTATTAAAAAAGGTATTATCCATAATGACTTAGAAAATTTAGAAGATAAAATACTATCTAATCCTGATAAAAACTCTATGTTATCTTTTTTCATTTTATCTCACTTAATATATTTTGGGCTTTACATAAATTTGCAAAATACCCTTTAGAATTTTTTAATAACTCCTCTTTTGTCCCCTCTTCTATTATATTTCCATTATATAAAGAGATGATTTTATCTACTATTTTTAATACAGAAACCCTATGAGAAATAATAAAAACTGTTCTATTATCACAAATCTTTTTTAAATTTTGTTGGATTATCATTTCTGATTCAAAATCTATTGCACTTGTTGCTTCATCAAAAATCAAAATACTAGGATTATTTATCAATGCTCTTGCAATTGCTATTCTTTGCCTTTGTCCTGTTGAAATTAGATTTCCTCTCTCTCCAACAATGGTATCATATGCATTTGGTAACTCTTTGATAAATTCTATTGCTCCACTTAGTTCACAAACTCTTTGTATATCTTCCATAGTTGCCAAAGGATTAGCAAGTAAGATATTATCTTTAATACTTTTATTTAAAAGTAAATTATCTTGCATTACCACTCCTATTTGTCTTCTAAGCCAATTAGGATCAATTGTAGCAATATCTAAAGCATCTATTTTTATTTTTCCACTACTTGGAGAATATAATCTTTGTAAAAGTCTTGTAAAAGTTGTTTTTCCAGAGCCTGATCTTCCTACTATTCCTATAATTTCTCCTTGTTTTATTTGTAAATTTATATTATTTAATACTAAATTAGAATGTTCAAAATATTTAAATGAAACATTTTCAAAAATAACCTCTCCTTTTAAAGTAGGTAAACTTTTATTTATAGAGTTTATAGAAATCTCTTCTTTTGTATTAAATATCTCTCTTACTCTTTTTGTAGAGATTTTCACTTGATAAATTTGTTGTAAGGTTTGTGCAATTCTTTGAGCAGGAGCCATTATCCTTCCTACTAGCATATTAAAAGCAATTAATTGCCCTGCTGTCATATTTCCATCAAGTACACTTAAAGCCCCTATCCATAGACATACCGCAATTGTTAATTTATTTATAAAAGCTGCAATTTGAGAAATATTTCCAGAAATATCATCTGTTCTTGTGTTATATTTAGTTTGTTTTGCCAAATGTTCTTCATAATCTCTTCTAATTGTAGGTTCTATTGACATAGATTTAATAGTTTCAATAGAAGAGATACAATCAAATAAATATGATTGGGAATCTGTTGAAAGTTCTAATTTCTTTTTCAATCTTTCTTTTAAAATAGGATTTGCTACCCCATATAATATAAAGATTATAATAATAGCAATAAGTACAAAAAGAGTTAGTAGTGGAGAAAATAAAAACATTATAATTAAAAAAATCAATCCAAATGGAAAATCAATAAATGAAGTCAATAAGTTTGAACTTATAAAATTTCTTATATATTCTATTTCTTTAAATCTTGCAACTGTATCTCCTGATTGTTTATTCCCATAAAAACTTAAAGGCAAAGAAGTAAGATGCCTAAAAAACTTTGAAACTAAAGTAATATCAACAATAGCTGTCATATGACTAAGAAGATGTTTTCTTGAATAAGAAATAATAAAATCAAAAATTGAAATTATAAATAATCCTATAATTAATACCTCCAATGTACTTCTACCACTAGAACTAAATACTTTGTCAATAATAATCATAGTAAATAAAGGAGTAATTAATGCAAATAATTGGATTATAAAAGCTGCAAAAAGAACATGATAAACTAATCTATTTTGTTTAAAAAAGGATTTAATAAACCATCCTAAACCAAAGTTTGAAATAGAATCAATTTCATTTACATTATCTTTCTTAGCAAATAAAATTATCGATCCATCATATATATTTTCAAATTTTTGTTTATCCAATTGAACTTTTTGTGAAGTTTCAAAATCATATATAGTATAAATATTATCTTTAATTGAAAAAAGTAAAGAATATTGATTATCTTTAAGTTTTACTACACAAGGAAGAGGATTTTTATATATTTTTTCTATTCCTGCATTTATTTTTTTTACTTTAAATCCATAATATTCCGAAGCAACATAAAAAAGATCTTGTTCTTCTATTTTTTTAGAAGTTCCACTTTTATGAATAACATCTTCATAATTGATTTCATTATTTTGTATTCTTGTTAATAATAAAAAACAATGAACTAAACTATTTTGTATTTGTACTTTTTCATTCATATAAAAATCCATTTACTTTTTCTAAAAACTCATTATCTAAGCTACTTGTATACTGCTTTAAACTTGCATACTCCAAAATAAAAAGATATTTAAATTCTGTAAATTTATTTAACTTTTCATAATACTTATTTTCCTCATCTAGTAAATCAATTATTGATTTAGTTCCTAAATTAAATCGCTCTCTCATTCCATCTAAAGAAAACTTTTTTGACTTTAAAATTTCAGGATATGATTTGATAATTTTGAAATAAGAGGTTATTTTATTTATTTTATTTTTCAAATTTTGCTTTGTTTCTTTTAAAAGTTTATTAAAAACTAATGTTTCAATTATTGTTGAAATTTTTGATTGCTCATAGTTTCTTACATCATAAAAGCCATTAAAAAGATTGATTCGTAATAAAAAAATAAGATTTTTTTCATTATCTATTCCTGGAACATTGTTCATTTCATACTCGTAATTAAGGCTTAATGTTGGTTCAAATTTACTAAAAGATAATTCTTTTTTAATTTTAGTTTGTATAACTTTTAACTTTTGTATTTTTATATCAATATTATCATCTATTTTATTTTCTTGATTTTTTAGATTTAAAAAATTTACTTTTTCTAAATTAATATTCTTTTTAATCTCAATATTTTCAATACCTGTTAATTTTTCTAGATATGATTTACTTAAATTAAAATCCAGTTCTAAGCTTAATTTTTGAGTTAGAAGTTCATCTTTTTGAGCTTTTGATTCCAAATAGTCTGCTTTTGAAATAAATCCAGATTTATATTTATATTTTGCCCTTTGAAGTATTTTTTCCAATCTTTTTAATTTTTGATTTGCTAAATCTATTTGTTTTGCTTTAAAAAGAGTTTCAAAATAGTATTTAATAACCTCAAACATAAGTTTTTGTTTTTCTTGTGTTTGAGTTAAAATACTTTGAGAGAAATCATTACTTTTAATCTTATAATCGAGATATTTACTTCTATCATAAATTACTTGATCAATATTTAATACAATATCTCTTCTATATTTTCTTCTTTCTTCTTCAATACCATCAACAATAACGGGAAATTCATTTTTTCTTATATATTTTCCATCAATTCTAACTTGTGGATAAAAGGAAGAAAGAGACTTATCTACTTCTTTATTTTTTATCTTATTTTCAAATTGTGAAATTTGATAATCCTCATTTATTGCAAAGGCAAGATTATAAACTTCTTTTAAATCATAAGTTTTTGAATATAAAAAAAATACAAAGAAAAATAAAACAATTATAACTTTCATAGAAGATTATTCCCTATTTTCAGTTATTATTTTTCTATTTCCATCTTTATCTACACTTTGATATTTAAACTTTTTACCTTTAAAAGAAGAGTTTTTTAACTCTTCTAACATTTTATCTCCTCCCCCAAGAGGAGCAATTAAATCAATAATCCATAAATTATCACCACTATTCCAATCATCAAGTCCGAGTTTTCCTACACCTAATTGCAATCTTTTATCAACTTCGTCATTTACATAAGCCCACAGTATCAATCCTACTGGTTTATTATCTTTATCTTTATATAATCTAAATTGCTCTTTCATTAATGGTGGAAGAAGCAACCATTCTAAATCTGCTACAAAAAAACTCAATCTATGTGCATTTGAATTTAATACTACCAATAATGCCTCACCTAAAACCTCAGTTAATTTTGCTCTCATTTCAAAAGTTTTATTTTCCATTTTTATCCTTTAAAAAATTTCATTTTCATAAATAGTCTCATCATTATTATTAAAATCCTCTACTATTTCATTTTGTATATTTATATTTGATTGACTTGCTAATTCTTCTGTTAGTTTTATTGCTTGTTTTAATATAAGTATATCTTCTTCACTCATCTTATCTTTTGTCATTGTTGTATCTATATATGTTGCTGCTATTTCGTTTATTTCATTATTTTTTGTTTCATAAGTTGCATAGGCTTCGATTAGTTCTTCTTTCTCTTTTGTTTGATCAATAGTTAAATTTATTTTTAAGATATTACTCTCTTCTATTTTTACAAACTCATTATTAGATACTAATCCATCTTCATTTTTATCTTGCCACAAGGCAAAGTTCTCCCATTCATTATCATTTTTATCAAATACTCCATCTTTATTTGTATCAAACCCTTTACTTAAGGCTTCTATATCATTTGTAGTATCTTCAAAAAGAACTCTCCAATCTGTTTCTAATTTACTATCTATAGTTCCACTTTTATTATAATCCCAAACAAGTACAGCATCATCTTTTCCAACACCATCTAATACTTCATTATGTTTTTCATAATATTTTTGAACAAATTCTATTCCATCTCCATCCAAATCTAAAACTATTGGGTCTCTTTTTATATATTTATAGTTTATTCCTGTATGTACAAAAAGATTTTTTACATTTTCTCCTGTTAAAAAATCTCCTTCATCACTGATTTTTGCAACAAAGCTTTTCATCTCAAAAACTCTATCTCCTTTTTTCTTCCAATAACTTCCACTATAATCAAAATAAAACTCTCCATCTTCTTCTACTGTTCTTCCATTAATATTTGTAGCACCTGAAACATTTAAAGCATAATATTTCTCTCCTCTATAAAAAGATGTTACAAAAGCTAAATTTGAAACAACACTTACACTTAAAGCATCAAGATTTGAATCCACATCATCAACAACAATTTTTCCTTTTCCAGTATTTAAACTATTTCTATTAAAATAAGAAGAGATTAAAATAGGTGCATCATTTACAGGGGTTACATTAACTTCAACAAAGGCTGTGCTTTGATTACCATCTTTATCTTCAACTATATATTCAAAGCCTGCTTTTCCTTTATAAAGTGCAGAGTTTCTATCAAAGGTATTATCAATAGAGCTATTATAATGTTCATCAGGATTAAAATTTATTGTGCCATTTTTATTTAAAGTAGCTGTTCCATTTAAAGAGTTTTTAATACCTACTATTTTTAAAGTATCATTTGCTTTTATAGAAAAATCATTTGAAAGTAAATTTTGTATTGTTATGGTTAAAGCAGTATCTTCTGTAGCAAAAACTTTATCATCAAATACAAAAGCAGAGTTCTTTTTTACATCATCAATATATACATTAAAATCATCAAATTGTAAAGTTGAGATATTTTTAAGTTCATTTATTCCTGTTTGAGTAATAACTGATGCAGAACTATTAAAGTTTGTAATTATATTTTTTACTTCTTTTCCATTAAAGTATTCAATTAATTTTCCATTATAAACAACAGTATCATTTCCAGCTTGTCCATCAATAGTATCATTACCTTCTGTTGCATAAAAGATATTAGTTTCATTATTTCCAACTATATTATCATCATAAGAAGAACCTACTACATTTTCAAAATTAGAGATAGTATCATTTGTAGCATATGCTTTTGATACAGTATTTGTACTTAGGTTTATATTTATTCCTTGATTACTATTTGAGTAATCAATAGTATCTATTCCTTCACCTCCATCTAAAATATCTTTTCCACTTGAAGCAAAGATAGTATCATTTCCACTACCACCTATAATAGTAATATCACTATTTGCACTATTTTTAATGATACTATTTCCACTTCCTAAGATTATCTCTTCTGCATTTGTTGAAGTTACATCAAAAACTATATCTTGTGTATCATCTATATAAATCTTATCATATCCACTACCCATATCTATAAAATCTCCACTTTGAGATTTTAAATCAGAAGCATCTATATAAGCTATATCATCTCCACCTTTAGCAAAATAAGTATCAGTTCCTTTATTACCTCTTATAATATCATTACCATCACTACCTATAATATTATCATTGCCTTGTGAGCCTATAAACTTTTCAATATTTGTTAAGCCCATATCAAAATTAATACCTCTTACATCATCAACTATAACAGTATCATATCCTTCACCACCATTAACTACTTCAACCAATAAGTTTTCACTTTGAAAATCTTCATAATCTACAACTATAGTATCATTTCCACTACCTGCATCTATTCTATCTGCACCTTTTCCACCTTCAATATAATCATTTCCACTTCCTGCAAAAATTGTATCATTTCCCTGTTTTGCAAGGATAATATCATTATTATCTTCACTATAAATTGTATCATCACCCTTTGAAGAATCTATATAATCATTTCCTGTAGTTTCAATATTTTCTAAAGTTATATTTAAAGAGCTACTTTTTAAAATAGTTTCTATATTCTCTTCTTTTACTATATTTGCAACTACATTTAAAGTTAAGTTTTCATTATTTACAGAGGGGTAAGTAAGAAGAATTTTTCCATCAAAATCTTGGGTATTTATATATAAACTTCCATTTTTAAAAATCCCTTTATTTGAAGTAGTATTTGAAGGTAAATTATCAATTTTTAAAACTATTAATTCATCATTATTTAAAATACTTTTATCAATATTTAATTCTATTAAAGCTTTTGTATCTGTGCTTATAGTATCTGAATAAATAGTATCATTTCCACCTTTTGAATAAATCTTATCATTTCCTCCACCACTATTTATATTATCACTAGCATCTGTATAATTTAAAGTTTGAGAAGCTAAAGTATTAGAAGTGATTTCTACTTTATTTATATGAAAGTATGGAAGGTCATTATCTAAAGCACTAAGAGTTATATTTTTTTCTACTACTTCTTTATTTGTATTTGTACTACTAATAGCTTTTATATTTAAAGATAGTTCATCACTACTTAAATTTTCTATTTTCAAATCTTCTAAATCTTGTTTTGTTAAAGTATAGCTTCCATCTTTATTTAAACTTCCTTTATTTAAAGAAGAACCGTTAGGAAGATTTGTTATTAATAAACTTAAAGTTTCACTATTATCATTATCTAGTAAAGAAGCATCTATACTAAGAAAAGCTTGATTATCTTTTATAAAACTATTTTGTACATTTAATATAGGTTTATCAATAATTTCATTTATTGTTATACTAAGGTTTTTAGACACTTCTGCTCTACTTGTCCCTCCATCTTCACTTATTGATTTTATTTGTAAATTTAATTTTCCAGAAAAGTTTTCAGGAGCAATAAAAGCTAATTTTTTTATATCTTTTTCATCTATTATCCAAGTATTTTCTTTTTTCTCTCCTGCATTTAACTCTATATTATTGGGGATCCCTCTTATTTCTAATTTTAGATTTTCACTTCCATCTAAATCTTGCAGTTTTGAAGATAGATTTAAAAATATTAAGTCATCTTCATTTGCAGTTATATCATTTAATTCTAAAATACTCTTATCTGCAACAGGTGTAATTTCTACAGGAAGATTTACTTCTATCTCACTTTTTCTTAGTGTATTATCTGGTTCAACTATTACTGAAGTAATTCCAATATTAAAATTACCTGAATAATTTAAAGGTGAATATAATTGTAAATTATCTAATTGACTTGTAGATATTTTCCAAGTTGTATCATTTAGCTTTTCACCGCTATTTAAGCTAAATTCTGAAGGTATTTTTAACTCTAAATAAAAATTTTGAGAAGCTCTTAGATTTCTTGTATTTACATCTATATCAAGTAAAGCTACTTCATCTTCATTTACTTTTACTGGATTTACAGTTATATTTACACTTGTAGGAATTGATTCTATATCAACTTTTATATAACCAATACTTTCTTCTTTATGTGCATTTTTCTTTTCTGTTGTTATAGCTTTTACTTTTAATTCAAAATCTTCTAAGCTATTAAATTCAGGTCTTATTTTCAAACCTTCTAATTCTTCTACTGTTAAATGCCAATTACCTTCACTATCTTTTAATCCTTTATTTAAAACTGCATTTAAAGGAACTTGTTCTATTACTATTTCTAAAGTTTCACTTCCATCTGTATCTGTTAATGAACTTTTTATATCAAGTGGTATAAAACTATTTTGATACCCTTTTGTATCTGATACTTCCAAATTTGCAAAATCTGCTTCTGATTGAATTCTTACTTCTACATCTTTTGAGGTAAATGTTTGATGAGTATTTTCTGCTTCTGTTGTAACTGCTGTTACTTTTAAAGTAAAGTTTTCATCACTATTTTCGACTAAATTTATACTTAACTCTTCTAATTGCGTAGGTAAAAGTTTCCAAGAACCATCACTTTGTTCTTCTCCTGCTGTTAAGCTTGTCCCTTGGGGCAATCCTTCTATTAGGTAATATAAGCTTTCACTTCCATCTTTATCTATAAACTCTGAAGCAATATCTATATAAGCAAACCCTGGATCTTCTGTTACACTTACTACACAATCCATCCCACTAGTAGTTTTTTGAAAAAGATTTAATTCTACATTATCTGCAACTGCATTAACTTTTACTTCTAATTCTTTTGAGATTTGAGCAATACTATTATTTTCATTTTCTTTTGTAAGTGCTGTTACTTTTATAGTAAAGTCTGTTGCATCATGTGTTTTTGGTGTAATTGTAAGAAAATTTAAATCTTTCGCTTCTAGATGCCATATTCCATTTTCATCTTTTTCTCCTTTATTTAAAGTAGCATCACTTGGAATATTTTCTATTTTTATACTTAAAACTTCACTTCCATCTATATCAACTAAAGCTGATTTTATATCTAAATTTATAGCAGTATCTTCATCTCCTTGTGTATTTGTTACTTCTAAAATAGCAGTATCTGCTACAGCATTTACTATTACTTTTAACTCTTCACTTATAGTTGCTATACTATTATTTTCACTCTCAATTGCATAAGCAGTTACTTTTATAGTAAAGTCTTCATCACTATGAAGTTGTGTAGTTAATTCTAAACCTTTTAATTCATCTTTTGTTAGATACCATATTCCATCACTATCTTTTTTCCCTTTATTTAAAGTAGCATCTTTAGGAATATTTTCCAAAGAAATAAGAAGTCTTTCTTTTCCATCTACTCCATCTAATGTATCTACTAAAGAACTATTTATATTTATAGGCAAAATAGTATCTTCTAAAATCTCTTTTTCACTATCTTCTAAAGACAAGTTTGGTGTATCTGCAACTGCAATAATTGTGATTTTTTCACTTATTTGTGTAGTTATTATTCTTCCATTTGTATCTCTAACTATTGCTTTTATACTTATTGTAAAATCATCAGAATTATCTTTTTGAGGAATCAAAGATAAATTAACTAAATCATTTTGAGTTAAATACCAATTACCATCTACTCTTTTTTCTCCTGAACTTAGGTTAAACCCTTCAGGTAAGCCTTCAAATATAACTTCTAAAGAACTATCAGCATTTGGGTTTGATATATCAAAATCAAAAAATATTTCATCTTCATTTATTATTGTTTTATTTAGTTTTACTAAAGCTGAAGTTAAAGGTTCTAAGTCTTTTATTGTTTGTACTTCTATTTTTCTTTGTACTTCTTCTTGTATATCTTTCTTTTGAAAAATAACTTCATCTTGAAAAGAAATATTATTTAAAAAACTTTGAGTAGAGCTATTATTTGTTTCTCTTAAGATAGTTGTTTTATCATCTAAAGAGTTTTCATTAGTATTTAATATCGTAGTATTATCATCACTTATTTCCTCTTTTTGTTTTAAAGTCTTTTTTTTATACTCTTTTATTAATAAAATATCTTTATATAAAGGGCTTTGTGTTTCTACAATAGGGATAACCAAACTATTATTTTCACTATTTATACTCTCCAAACCTTTTAATGAAGCTGGGTCATCACTTAAATAGCTTATTTCATCACTTGAAGACTCTTTTGTTTGGGCCACTGCCACTGTTCCTATCATAACAGCTGTTGCTATTGATGAGGCTTGAGAAGTTGGATTATTTTCATTTAAAACATTCTCTTCTTCAACTATCTCTTCTTCTTTTTTAAATTCAGCTTTTTTTATTAGTTGTTTATTTAAATAATCCACTTCAAAAACTACATTTTTAAAAGCTATCTCTTCTATATCAACTAAAGTATCTAAAATCTTTTTATCATTTGATTTTACTAAAATAGTATTATTATTTAAAAACATAACTTGATAGTTTTCAAAATTATCTTTATATTCAACAGTATCTTTACCACTTCCTGCATATATTATATTTTTACCAGCAGTAGTATTTATATAATCATTACCATCACCTAAGATTACTACATCATCACCCTCACCTGCATAAACTTTATTATTTCCCTTTATTGAAACAATATAATCATCTCCTTTTCCTGCATAAACAATATCATTACCAGCACCCAAAGAGATATTATCAGCTCCATCATTAGCAAAAACTATATTATTTTCATCATTTGTTACTATTACATCATTATTTTGTGAGCCTTTTACTCCCTCTATATTTATATATTTATCATTTTCATTTGAGTAGTTATTTTTTAAATTTACAACAGAAGAGTTTTCACTATTAGTATAATCTACTAAATCAACTCCTTCTCCTCCATCTAAGGTATCACTTCCACCTTTTCCTTCTAAAATATCATTACCACTATTTCCTATTAAAGTATTATCTTTATCATCTCCTACTAAAATATCATCAAAATTTGAACCCTTAAGATTTTCTACATTTTTTAAAGTATCACCATCATCATTATTATTAGAATTTAAACTTGCATATACACCACTTTTTGAGTTTTCATAAGAAACACTATCAATACCTAATCCTGTATCAATATTTTTTTTACCATCTTGTACAAGAATATAGTCATCTCCACTACCTGTAACAATTGTATCATTACCTTTTGATGAAACAATTAGATTATCTCCATAATATGCGGTAATCTTATCATCTAAAGAAGTATCCAAATAGATATTTTTATCTTCAAATTCATTTACATATTTAGCTAAAGCTTCATCTTCTAAAAGTAGAGTTTTAAAAGCTTCATTTACATCTATTTTTCCACCATTTTCTTCTACTTTTATCAATTCAAGTAAGGCTTGAAGGTTCACTTTTGTTCCATTTGGCAGGTCTATATGTGTATTTGTTTTATCCCATTTTTCCCAGTTTGAAATTACAAACTCTTTTGAGTTTTCTTGTGCTTTTTGTGCTTCTAAATCCTTATCAAAAGTAGTAATTATTAATTTACCTTCTTTTAATTCAAACTGCAAATCATTTAAACTTTTTCCAGCAAAAGAAAAAGCATCTTCACTTATAGTAAAGTTTTCATAAGGATTAGGAATATTTGCAAGTTCTAATAACTCTTCAAATCTTTTTGCAAAAATTTCTACTTTTTCTAAAAAGCTATATTTTAAAGCTTTAGGATTTTTTAGAAACTCTTCATAAGATTGGGCTTTTACATTTACATCTAAACTATTTGTATAGTTTAAATATCCTAAATTTAAGTCATATCCTAACTCTTTTAAAATCTCTAATGCCTCTTCTTTTGATGGTTCATTAATATTTATTTCATCTTCTTTATTTAAAGCAAGTACACTTTCACTTTCTTCTTTTAGATAAATATTTATCATTTTTTTAGCTATTTGATTTAGATAGTCATTTACATCCACATCTAATAATTCATCATTTTCTTTATGTATCTCATAATTATATTTTGCTATTTCACTATTTAGTTTATTAAAATCTTCACTATAATGTTGCTCTTCTAATCTCAACTCTTCAGCAATAGAAAATACCTCTTGCCAATGTATTGCTTCTATTTCTTTATAGTGCTTATTATTAAATTCTAAAATTGCAGTTGCTTTTTCTTCTTTTATTTGTTCAATTTGCTCTTTTTGTAAAGCAATCTCTTCTTCATAGATATTTTTTTGAGTTTGAAGGTTTAGCATTTTTTGTTGTTTTTTTAAAGATAAATTACCCTCTTTTTGTCTTTCTTGATACTCTTCTAGTTGTTTATTTACTTTTTCTAAAGCTATTTGATTTTCTTGTAGTTTTTTATTTACTTCTTCTATCTTTTCATCAAAACTTTTTTCTAATTGCTCTTTTTGTGTATAGTAGTTTTGTATATCTTCATTTGTTACTTCTTTTAGTATCTCATCCACATATGTTTTATAGTTTTTAAAACTATATTTTTTTAAAAATTCATCAAGAACTCTATTTTTTTCAGTTTCATCTTCTAGTTTTGATATTTGATGGTACTCTTCATTTATCTCTTGAAGTATTTTTTTATCTGTGATTATTTTTCCATTACTATCTATGATAATATTTACTTCATTTTTATAATCACTATATTCTTGAGCAATTTTTATATTTTTATACAATAAATCCAAATCTACTCTTCCACTTTCATCATCTGGATTTCCTTCTAAAAACTTCTCATTTGTTCTATGCATTGCTCTTAGGATATAAGGGTTCCCATTTTCTACATTTATAAATGGTATTTCAACACTTAAAGCATGTGCCATTGTCTCTTTTGCAGTACTAAAACTTCCTTTATAACCATTTATAAATATTTTTTTCTTAAATTGACTGATATTTATATCTGGCATTAAACTAGCATCTACTAGTTGTCCTCCTGGTAAATTAAAGATATTTGTTAATTGTTGTGCAAATGAATTACCTATATTTATCATAGCTTCTTCATTTCCACCATCATCACTATCACTAAAGACTAGATTATAAGTTTGTGTCTCTTCATCAAACTCCAGTTTTGCTTCTGCTGTTGGAGGTGGTGGTGTCCCTCCAAATAATCCTCCTAGTAAACTACCTACTATTACTCCTATTATGGCTCCAATTAACGCACCTATTGGACCAGCAGCAGAACCAAAAGTTGCAAATTGTGAAGCAAGTGCACCACCTGTCGTTGCCATTGTAGTACCAGCCATTGCACCTATTGCACTACCAATAGAAGCCCCCATTGATTCTTCTTTTGTATCTATCCAACTCTCTGCAATTGCATATCCTATTTTTGAACCAATAAATCCACCTATTGCACTAGCAAAATCAAAATTTATACTCTGTCCAGTTGCAAAATTTGTTATAGCAGTAGAGGCTGCATATGAAAGTGTAAAATCAGCAAGGTCACCTATAAGTGTCCCATCCATACCTAAAATATCTGAAATATTATCATTTTTTGCAAAGTATGAAGATAAGGCAAAAGAGACAACTGAACCTGCCAAATTTTTCCAAGAAGAGGCTCCCACATCTTTAACTGCTATATCGTTATTATAAGTAGCTAAATCAGCTATTACTCCTACACTTGTACCTACAACTATTTTATCTATATTTGAAAAATCACTATTATTTGCGATTATTAAACTTCCTATTTGATTTATCGCTGTTTTTCCAACATCATTCCAAGTTGCAACTGGTCTTACTTCTGTATCTTTTTGTATAGAAATTGTTTGTTCATTTGTATCTAGATTATGTTCATATACTAAATCTTTTGTTGTAAAGTATTTAGAAGTAGTTCCATCTTCATTGGGAACTTCTGCCACATAGTTCCCATCTTGTGTTTGCATTAGCTTTACAGTACCATAAGCACTTGAAATATATTTTGCATCACCTTTTGGCATGATTAGTGATTGTCCTGCTAAGATTTTTCCACTACCATCTAAACTATTTACAAAAGCAATATTTTCTTTTTTTAAATTTGTATTATTAAAGCTATCTAAATTTATATCTTGTTTTGCCACTAGTGAGCTTACTTCGAAATTACCATTTTCCAATCTTTTATAAGAAATATCTACTTTATCTTCAAACCCATATGAGTCAAAATAGTATCCATCTTTATTTGCAATAATTACTCTATCTTCAAAGTTTACATTTATAGAACCATCACTATTTATTTCATAAGCTCCCTTTTCATTAAAACCATCAGTAAAAGTAGCATAGGTTACTTTAGACCCATCAGAGTTTGGTACAATAAAGATATGATTCCCATCTTGCGTTGTATATTGTGCTATTTCTCCATATCCACCCTCTATTTCTTGTTTTGATATTGGTACTTGGAAGTTAATATTTTTTGAAACGGTATCACCATTTAGATGATTGAACTCTTTTAGTTCTTCTTTTGAAAAGTCTGTATATTTTGCTAGTTTTTCTATTTCTACATTATCTTTTTTTATCTCTATATTTTCTAATACTTTTTTCCCATCTTGCATTTTATATGAAATCTCAAATTCATCTGTTGATACCTCTTTTTGATACATTATTCCTTTACTATCTTTTTCCCATACTTCATATATTCCATCTTGTGTGAAAGTTATCTTATTTGGGTTTGTTTTATCTCCATAGATTAATAAATCACTATTTTCATCATATGTTATATTTGTTTTATTATTATTTTCATCTGGCACTCTAAGTGTAAAGGTATCATCAGGGTTTTTAAATAGTTTTATTACTCCATTTTCACTTTCTATTTCTACTGCTTTTTCTTTGGGAACTAAAACTTTATACCCTACTGGCAAGTTTTTTGCGTCTTCTAATGTTAAATTATTATATTCTAGTAATTCTATTGAAGAAAAAGGAGTATTTTGAGCGATATGGGAAATTGTTTGACCTTCTTTTAAAGATATTACCTGGTCATTTAAAATATAGTTACCATTATCTATTGAAGGAATATTTTTTTCAAAAATTGGAGTTTCTATTGAATTTGATATTTGCGTATCAATTACTGCTTCACTATTTTCATTGAAACTTAATTTTGTTACTTTATTTTCTCCCATATTATATTCTGTTGTATTTGTATCTTTTGAAATAATTTGTTTTGTTGGAGTAATTATTGTCTTTCCATTTGCAAAAGCTTCTCTTAGTTCTGCTTCATCCACATAGCCATTTGCTATTGCTAAATCTTTTAATGGCAAATTACTATTTGTTTTTTGTCTTAATAAAACATCAAGTTGTGTATTTGGATGAATATTAGAGTTTGAATCATATACTAGTTCATAATTAGTGTCTGATATATTTTTTACTATTACACCTTCTGCTACATTACTACTATCTTTTACTTCTATATTACCTATTCCTAATTTTTGTGTTGTTACACTTCCATCTGCATTTACTCTATTATATATTTGTTCATTTCCATCAATTTCTAAAAGAGAATAATCTTCTGCATTATAATAAAATACTTTTGTTTTACCCGAGTTATCTTCTACTATGATTTTTTGATTACCTTTATCATCTGTAAATACTGTCACTCCCTCATTTACATCGGGCTTATTTGGTATTGCTATTTTTGTTCCATCTTGGATATTATTATAATCATCTTCTTTTACTTTTAAATTATTATAATCAAGCAGTTGTTTTTCTGTAAGACCATTTTTTTGAGCTATTTGAGACAAACTATTATTTTCATCTATTATTTCATTATTCTCATAGTTTATTGTACTTTTTAAATTTTCAGCTTTTCTTGTATATAAATCTTTTGTTAGTTCATTTATATGCTTATTCCATACTGGTGTATTTTGGGGATAAACTCCACTTTGAACCATATTATTATAAGCTTCAAGATTACTTTCTTTTAACTGCTCAAATCTTTGAGTTTCTAAATCATATGTAGACTGAAAATCTTGGGCATAATTATAGACTTTTTCTGTAAAGGCTCCTGCATCTATCCCTGCTTTATCCAATGCATAACCTATTCCTATTCCTGCAGCAAATCCAAAAAAAACTACTCCAAAGGCTGGAATACCAAATAGAGCTGTTATAGGAGCTAAGCTTGAAACAAGTGCAATACCAGCAGCACCCTCTGCAAAATCTTGTAAAAGAGTTCCTGATATATGAGCAATATTATCATCTACACTTTTTGAATTATCCCATTCTAAGACAGCAGTTACTGCACCTGCTTTGGTATTAGTAAATAGTTTAGTAATATTTGGGATATCTTTTGCATCTATATGATTATTTTTTTCAAGATGTTCAGTTAGCATTTCTACTGCTACATCAGGTGTGGCTATTGCAATTTTAAAAAGCTTTTCAGAATTAGAAGAGTCTGTAATATCCATAGAGTCATTTTTTATTATAGTATTACTATTATTTTCAGTACTATTGTTTTCTTTAGTGCTATTATCACTATCCTCTTTTTGTGCTGTTATACCAATTTGAAATTCCAATGTATCTTGCTTTTTTTCCATTTTACACCTCTTTTACTATTTTGCTGGTAATAAAATTAATCTTTGTTCTATTTCATCAATATTTATATTTAAATATTTTTGAATATACTCCTTTACTTTACTTTGTTCTTCCAAACTTAATAAACCATAGGCTATTCCACCAAATTTTTCATCTTTATTATTTATAAATACAAAATTTATTATGGAAATTTTTTGATAGGGGATATATAAACTTAAAAATGACAATATAATACTAGGTATAAAAAAAAATGTTAGTAAATATAATTTTTTTAATCCCTCTAAATGTTCTCCTTTTCCACAAAGAAAATTAAATTTTAGTTTATACATCTTTTTTATATCTTTTAAAATTATTGAAGTTTTATTTGATGAGATTAAAATATATGTTGGATAAAATTTTATAGTTTTTCTTTTTTGGACTAATACGTAAAATAGAAGTTTTAATATACAATAAACATAATATGGTATAGTAAGCATTACTGTTAATCTTCCTAATCTTCCACTATCAAATATCTTTTCTAAACTATAGTCATACAAATAAAATACAACTAATAATAAACTACTACCTAAAACAACCATAAACATTTGTGTTATTAAATATATTTTATCTTCTATCTCAAATAGAAAATCATTAGATACTATTTCTTCTTTATTCATATATTCTCTCTTTTTAATAAATAATAACTCAATACATTATTATTACACTTCTCTAATTTAACTCCCTTTATTCTTAAAGTTTACTTAAAAATAACCTTATATATTATTTGATTTGTGTGTATTTATTTTAATAATCGTTATTATTTAATAAAGCCAAAGGGGAAATAGTAATTGGTTTGATTGTTTTTTATAAAAGTAATTTTTAAGAATTTTTTTTAAAATTATGCAATATTAGTTTTTATTTATACTTTTTTATTTATAAAATCTATATTTTTTTAAACACATTAGTAATTAAGTTTATTGTTTAGTTTTTTTAAAGCCAATATAATCATCAGTTTTTTACCTCTTTTAGTTAAAAGAGCTTATTATGCTACCTTTATTTCATCATAAAATCTATTATTAAATTTTATATTTTTTTCTAGTTCAAGGCTTGAAGATAAAATTTTATATGAGTTTACTTTTGTAAATGAATAAAAATTTTTTCTTTGTAACGATGAAATAGGTAAAAAGCTAATTTTTAATAATAGATTTTTAGGAACGTGAGGTATATTTTTTAAATTTATATGATTATTTTTTTCAAGATGTTCAGTTAGCATTTCTACTGCTACATCAGGTGTGGCTATTGCAATTTTAAAAAGCTTTTCAGAATTAGAAGAGTCTGTAATATCCATAGAGTCATTTTTTATTATAGTATTACTATTGTTTTCAGTACTATTGTTTTCTTTAGTGCTATTATCACTATCCTCTTTTTGTGCTGTTATACCAATTTGAAATTCCAATGTATCTTGCTTTTTTTCCATTTTACACCTCACTTACAATACTTAAGTTAAAAAGACTAATTTTTGTTCTATTTCATCAATATTTATATTTAAATATTTTTCAAAATACAATGTAACTTTGCGTTGCTCTTTTTCATTCATTAATCTATATCCAATTCCTGCAAATCTTTCATTTTTATTATTTGTAAACATTAAATTATCAATATACTTTTTTTTGTATAAAATCAATGCACAACATAAAAGTAAAAACCATCCAATTAAGACAAATGGTAGAGCAAATAAATACAACAACTTTTTACTCTTTGATGCACTATTTTTTTTACTTAAACCAATTAATAGATTCAATTTTACTTTATATATCTTTTTTATATCTTTTAAAATTATTGATGTATTATTTGATAGTAAAATATATGTTGGATAAAATTTTATAGTTTTTCTTTTTTGTATTAAAATATAATATAAAGTTTTTATAATATAGTATATGTACATAGGGATACTAAATACTATTACTAATCTTCCTAATCTTCCACTATCAAATATCTTTTCTAAATTATAATTATATGAAGACAATAATAACAATAATAAAGTACTACCTAAAATAACTATAAATATTTGTGTTATTAAATATATTTTATCTTCTATCTCAAATAGAAAATCATTAGATACTATTTCTTCTTTATTCATATATTCTCTCTTTTTAATAAATAATAACTCAATACATTATTATTACACTTCTGTAATTTAACTCCCATTATTCTTAAAGTTTACTTAAAAATAATTTATTTTATTGTCTAATCAAAGGTAGATAATATAGATAGTTACTAATTGTTTTTTATAAAAGTAATTTTTAAAAAATTTAAAAAGTTTTTATATATTTTCTAAAAGTAGAAGTTTAAAAATTAGTAGTTTTTATTTCTTCTACTTTTTCTAACACTTCTTATCCAAAGTATATTTACACTATACATAGAGATAAAAGCAGAAAAAACACCTAAAGTAAAAGCTCCTATCCATAAACATAAAGCTATTTGGTCAAAATTTTCATACATTGAATCAAAACTAAACTCAATAGCAGAAGAAGGTTGAAAGATAAGTTTTCCTAACTGATATTCAAAATAAAAAAGAGGTGGCATAGTCAAAGGATTGCTTATAAATATTAAAAGAAAACTAATTGGCAGATTTGCATTAAAAACTATTGCTAAAAGTGTTGCTAAAACCATTTGAAATGGCATAGGAAGACAAGCTACAAAAATACCTATAAATACACCAAGAATAACTTTTCTTCTTGAAAGACTCCAAAGCCCCTTTTTATATAAAAGATTTCCAAAGATTTTTAAAAACTTTTGTTCTTGTATCTTTTGATGTGTTGGTAGTATCTTTTTTAGCTTTTTTCTTGGCAAAAGCATCCTTTTTTTGGTTTATGAATTGTATCAAAAAAAAAGTAATATTTATTTATAAAGAAAACTAATATATAAAATTTATACTTTTTATATCCAGCTTATTTTATGATTAGAAAAAGGAGATAAAATGCAAAAACTATGTAAAATAAAAAAAAGTGACTATGAATCTTTTAAAGAAGAGATAATTAAAAATATAAAAAAACCTAAATTTTATTGTAAAAAGTGTTTTAGGGTTGCTAAAACAAAAAAACTTTTATGTAGTGCTGAAACACTTAAAATGTAAGCTATTTTTATACTATTATCTTCTTTATTCTTTTTAAACTTGTAACTCTTCTAAATACTCTATAATATCTAAAGGCTCTTTTTGTTTTTTGGCAATTTCTAAGCAAAGCTTTACATCAGCATTATATTTGATAAAAAGTTTAGCTTTTTCATCATCTGCTTCTTTTGGTTTCTTTTTAGTTGCTACAAATCCTACTTGTCTCTCCCCTATAAAATCCATAGTTTTTACATACATTAATAAAGCCGGTTCTATTTGCATATGATAGTTTATATCAAAGTTCATAGAAGTAAGAGTTTCTAGCATCTCTTCAAAGATTTTATTATGTAAGTTTACTTCTAAAAGTTGATGTAAAACTGTAAAATTAAACTTATTTACTTTATTAACTTCTAGTTTTCCTGTTTTATAAAGCATATTTATAAAATATTGGTCTTTTTGAAGAATTGCATAATATAAAGGTAAATATCCAGCATCACAAGGAAGATTTATATTGGCATTAAGATTTAATAAAGTATCAAAAATCTCCCTATAATTTGAAGAAATAGAGTAGATTAAAGCACTTGCTCCTGCTTTACTTACTATATTTATATTTGCCCCTGCTTCTACTAAATCAGCAATAATTTTACTTTTTGTAGTTTCAAATCTAAAGTTTAAATCATAACTATATTTTCCAAGAACTGCTTGATGAATAGCTGTTTCATTATTTTCATTTAGATTATTAACATCTGCTTTATATTTTATAAGCTCTTTTACCACTTGTGTAGTTCCCACATATGCGGCACACATTAAAGGAGTCATTTGTTTATTATCAAACTGCTCAAGACTAACTCCTAAGTCTAATAGAGTTTGTACAGTTTGTACTCTTTGTAAAGTATCTATATTTTGATAATTTGATATAGCTTTATGTAAAGCAGGAGAGTTATCAAAACCTCCAACAATATGGATATTTGCACCTTTATTAACTAAATATTTTAAAGCTTTTGGCAAGCAATTCATAGCTGCACCTAAAAAGATATCCGTATCAAGATTGTTTTTATACAAAATATCAAAAGGTTGTTTTTGCCAACAATACTCTAAATATTCAACAGCAACCTCATCATTTTTTAAATGATTTTGAAGTATTGTATGTATAGGCATTTCATTAAAACTTAAACTAATAGGTTTAATTAAACTTCCCCCATATTCATAAAATAAATCATAAAGTTCTTTATTTATTTTATTAAGATTTACTGCTTGTACAAAAATACTACTCTCTTTTGGAAGGCTTTTATTTTTATGAGATAATTTAACAGTAGCATTTATATCTGCACCATTTTGCAATAAAGCTTTTATTATTTTAAAGTATCTATTTTGAGTATTTACATTTGAAGCTAGTTTTACTGTTTGAAGTAGTAGCGTAGCTTCATATGTTTGTTTATATTCATCTTCAAAAGTATAATATCTATTTATATTAGGGTCTGTTTGTATAAGTCTAGTTACTAACTCTAAAGAAAAATAGCTATGAAAAACTTCTAAAAGAATTGGGTGTGTTTCATTGTAAGCTTTAAACTCTTTATAGGTATCTAAAAGATATTCAATCATATGTTCAAGAAGATACTCTAAAGCTAAGGCTAAAACTGTTGCATTTGAGTTTGCTTTTTTATAATAATTTTTTCTTTCATAATAAGGATTTATTGCAATAATCTTTTTTAAAAGTTCATCTTTTGAAAGATTTTTTATAGCAAAATATATAGACTCTTCATCACTAATATAAATCTCTTTATTATCTAAAATATACTGCAAAATTCGAAGCTCATTTTCTAAAATAAAAATAGTGAAAAAAGAGACAAACTCTTCTTCAACTTTTTCTGTATAAGATACTTTTGTATTTAAATCAAGTTTATAAGTTAGTAAAAGTTGGAAAATTTCCCTTTTTTTAGCAATAGTATTTAAAGTAGCATTTTCTTTATAAAAATAGTTTATTACACCTTCATTTAATTTATCTACAAAGTTTACATCAGCATTATATTCTAAAAGTAACTCTATTAAAGGAAGATTATAATTAGTAATAGCATAAAATAAAGCAGAAAAACCATTATATTCTATCTTTGCACCATTTTCAAGTAAAAATTTAACTACACTTAAATCCTTACCTATAAATAAGTCTTTTGTTAAAAGATATAAGACATTGTTTTTATCTTCTGGAGTAGTTTCTATATTTGCACCTTTAGCCAAGGCACTTGTTAGTAGTTGTATTTTACTTTTTTCATCAATTCTTGCATTTATAGATATTTGATAAACTATATCTATATTAGTTAAATCTTTACTTTGTTCTATATAATTTTGAATATTTAAAGAGGGTAATAAAGATAAAAACTCAGAAATATCTCTATTTTCTTTATTGATTTCAGTTGCTATATCTTCTAAGTCTTTTACACTTAACATTTTTTTTATTTGATGAGGATATTCACTAAAATCTGCACCTAAAATAATTAGTTCTTTTAAAGACCTATTATCTCCTTTTGTAATTGCTTGTTTTATTAAAGAGTCCCCTTGCGTATCTTTAAGTGTTAAGTCAAGTTTATTTAATCTTTTTAGAAGATGTAGAGTTTTAGCTTTTAAAGTTGGCTCTAAAGAGCTATATATAAGCCTACAAACAAAAGGAGTATTTTCTTCTTCATTTAAAGGACAACCAGCTTCAATAAGTGCTTCAATTATAGGGTATTCTCTTTTATTTATTAAAGCATATTCCAAAGGAGTATAATTATCAAAAAAACTATCAGTATAACTATCCATAGGAACATCAAGTTCAATTAAAAGTTTTATAAACTCTAAAGGGCAACTACTTATTGCCATTGCCATAACTTTAGTTTCTCCAGAAGTTATCTTATATCCATACTCTATAAAAGTTTTTAAAACCTTAGTATCTTTTGAAAGTATAAGAGTACTTATAGCTGTACTTCCATTAGTAGCTTTTGCATCTTCAAAATCACTTCCAAGTTCAAATAAATACTTAATAACCTCTATTTTTTTATTTATTGTGGCATAGTATAGAGGTCTTCTAAAAGACTCATCTTCTTGTCTAAAGTTTGTTTTATCAAGTTTTGTTTTTATTACATCTAAAGAGTTTGTTTTTATAAGCTCTTCAATACTTTCATCTTTTTGAAAAAACTCTTTTGTTGTTTCAAAAAGAGTTTCTTCTTCTTTTTTTTCTTGCTTATTTCCAAATAATTTATCTAAAAATGACATTATATTCTACTTTTTAAATACTCAATAGCTTCAGAAGGGACTCCCTCAATATTTTCTAAAGTATTTAAAGCAACTTGAATATCACAACCTAAAGAGATTAGTTCATCTGATACATCTTTAAAACCTGCATATACTGCTAAAGTTAAAGCATTTTCTCCATTTGGAAGTCTTTCATTTATATTAGCTTTATTTTCAACTAGCTCTCTTATCATTTGTATTCTTAAATCTTGTTCTATATCTATATTACTATAAACCGTCCAATGAAGAGGAGTAAACCCTTGTGAGTCTTTTATATTAAAATCAGGGAAAAACTCTTTTAAAATATCAATAGCTTTAAAATTTGCATAATAACCTGCTGTATGAAGAAGAGTAAAGCCCCCTGCTCCATTTGTTAGAGGAACCTTCTTTTCAATAAAGTATTTAAGCATTTTTAAGCCCATTGAAGTATCACTTCTTATTACAGCACTAAAATGTATAGATTCATTGTTATTATCAACTATATCAAGTTTTATTTTTTTATTACTCATAAGTCTATTTACATAATAAATATCCCCATAAGCAATTGCTACCATAAGAGGTGTTCTTCCTAACATATCTAAAGCATTTAAATCTAAATCTAATTGAAGTAAAGTATTAAAAATATCTTTTTTATCTCTTATAATACTTAAATGTAAAGCAGGAAGAACTTCATTTGAAGATTGATTTAAATCTGCCCCGGTATCTTTTAATACTGCTAAGATTTTTGATCTTACTAAATTTGAGTTTTCTTTATCATCATAAGCTTTAACCTCCCCTAAAATGGCCCTATGTACTGCACTTTCTCCTGCTTCATTAAAGAAATTTGGGTTTGCTTTAGCCTCTAATAAAACCCTAACACTTTCAAAACATCCATAATTTGCAGCACTCATAAGTGGTGTAAACTGCTCTGAGTCTATTTGTTCTATATCACAACCAGCTTCTATTAAAACTTTAACAGTTTTGGCTCTTAGCATTGGATTTGTATTATCATAGTTTGAAATAGCTTTATGTAAAGCAGGAGAATTATCAAAACCTCCAATAACATGAACATTTGCTCCATGGTCTATTAACCATTTTATAGTTTTTGGTCTATTCATCATAGCTGCACCTAAAAGAATATCTGTATCAAAAACATTTTTATGTTCAAAATCTACTTTAAAACCTTTTTCTTTAAAAAACTCTAAATATTCAATACAAGACTCATCTGAAACTTGTCCAAATCTATTGATTAAAGAGTGCATTTGCGATTCATTTAAATTTGCTGTTGGTTTATATGGATCAAAACCACTTTCTAGGAAAAACTCTAATACTTTTGGCTCAAAAACATTATTTAAAGCTTGTTGAACTAAAATACCAACATTATCTAAATTACTTTTTGTTGCTTCAAGTCTTGTTAAAGAAGCATAAATATCAGCATTGTATTTAACTAACTCTCTTAAAATTTCAACTCTTTGTTCTTGTGTTAAATACTCATGACAACTTCTTAAAAATCTTATAAGTGTTGTTTCTGAATGTGGGTCATCAGAAAAAACATAATATAGTCTATTTAAATCAGGGTCAATACTAATTACTCTTTTTATAGTATTAATACTAAACTTAGAATAAATAGCCTTTATTACTAAAGAAACCAGTTCCCCATAAGATTTCACATCACTATAAGTATCTAAAATATGATTTACTAATTCTTCTTTTTCATTATCAATAGCCAGTTCTAAAATTCCAGAATCATAATATTTTTCTTTTATTTTGCTATATTTTTCATTTTCAAATATTACATATGGATTATATGCAATAATTTTCTTAGCTACATTAATATCTATATCTCTTGTTATTGCATATCTTATTACTGTATCATTTATCTCTATATTAGGAAACTTTTCTAAAACATACTCTACAAATTCACTCTCTGATATATCAATAATAGCCTCAATTGCAGGTGTATAATTTGAACCAGAGTTTTGATAATGAGAAAGCTTAATATTCATATCTAAACCATTTTCTATTAGAAGTTCAAACATTTTTATCTTTTCTTGCACATTATTAAACTTTGCTTTTGGAGATATAATAAAGTTTATAGCTGTATTATCAAAATAATTTACAAAATTTACATCTGCACCTTTATTTAGTAAATGTTTTACTAAAGATATATCATTTTCCATAATAGCAGTAAATAAAGCAGAAAAACCATTATCTTCAATTTTTGCACCATTATCTAATAAAAAATCTAAATATAAAGTATTTTTTCCTATATCAAAATGAGAAGTAAAAGTATATAAAACATTTGTAGGATGGTCTGAAGTTGTAAGTTCATTTATATTTGCACCTTTTTCAAGGGCAATTTTAGCTAATTGTATTTTTTGTTTATCATGAAGCATAGTGCTTTTTGTAATAGAAAGAAGTATGCCATTTATATTATTTGTATTTAAGATATACTCTTTAAAAGTATCAAAATCTAAAATTTCTAAAATATACTTAGGATTATTTATTGGATATTTTAAGATATGAGAAGATAACTCTTTTACTTTTTTCTCTCCCATAAATGTTAAAAGATTACTTGCAACAGAGTTTACACAAGCACCAAGTTTAATAACCTCAGCTAAAAGCTCAAAATCTCTTTTATTAAATAGTTTTGATGAAAGATGTAGCTCACTTTCATCTTCATTTATATCAAAATCATACTCTTTTACTAAAAGCTCAAGAAGTTTTACTTTTGTTTTAAAATCTATATTTTCTGAATCTGCAATCTCATGAATAAGATACTTTTTCCCCTCTGGTATATTTGTTCCAAAATTTTCAAAAATATATTTAAAAGTTTCAAAAGAACTAGCTGTTTTTATTGCCATTTCTAAAGGGCTTTGCCCATATTCATAAATTGTACTTGCACCAATACTTCTCATATAATCAAGCATTTCTATACTAGCATTTACTTTTATTAGATGAGAAATTATTGAATTACCCTCAAGTGTTTCTTCTAAGTTTGCCCCATTTTCAATTAGAAATTTTGTTACATTTAAGCTTGAATGATTTAATGCAAATACCAAAGGTGTTTTAAAATCTTCATCTTCTTTATTAATATCTTCTATATTTAGTAAAGCAGTAACTTTTTTTAGGTTATCGTTTTTTATTGCTTCTACTAAAGTATCATCTTGAGAATGGCTTTCCAATTTTAGAAATTTTTTAAGAAATGACATAAAAATCCTTTTATATTTTTTAAATAATAATTTTATAATTTAATTGTATGTTATCTACTTTTTTATGAATATAAAATTATTTCAATCTTAAATTTTTATAAAGATATTATTTATGCTTTAGTAAATTATTAATACATTTTGCCATTTATTAAGAACTTTATAGTATTATAAAAGAAAGAAAATAGTAGTGAAGATAAATGATTGTTAATTTTTTTATAAATATTCTTACTTTTTTTATAACAAAGGTTTTCCCTATTTTTGCACTTATAGTTGCATATATACACGCCTTAGTAACTTTTTCTAGATTTCCTATTTTAGAATTTATAGCAAAAAAGAAATTAAACAAAATCTTAAAAAACCATTTTCCTAAAGTTAGCTTATCTTCTATAAGAAGAACTACAGATAGTGGAATAATAAAATCATATTATGAATTTGATATAGTTTTAAAAAAAGATGATGAATATTATACATTTTATCAAATGGATTATAAAGACTTTACAGCTGAAAATTTAAACCCAACTCCAAATGATGAGATGATAAAAGAAAAACTAAATACACTTTTAAAAAAGCTAAACAACTCTTTGCAATATGAAATTATATATATAGAACAAAGTTTTAATTTTACTAGTAATGATTATATAAAAAACGCATTTAATGTAACAATTGTTGATAAAAATATAAATGAACTAATGAATATGAGAAGTTTATATATGCATCAAATAAAACCTCAATATATAAAAGAATGGTTAAAAAGTGAGTTATTTGAGCAGTGGTTTAGAGACTCTTTTAAAAAGAAATTTGGAAGTTTTGATACAAAACTAATAGATTTAAAAATAAAAATAGATAAGATTTTTAAAGAAGAATTTCCTTTTAGCCCCTATAAACTAATTGTACTAGAACATGAAAGCAACTCTTTAGAAGGTGATATTAGACTATTTTTTCAAGATACAAGAGATAAAAAGAATAAAATAATAAAAGAAAAAGTAATCAACTCAACTAACATTAATAAAGATAGTTTTGAATCATGGTTTAAAGATGGTACTTACTAAAATTAACTCTTCATATAGATTAAAAATCCAACTAATAAAACAATATTTGTAATAATCAAAGCAGTAACGGCAGTCAAGATAAAGATTTCATAAAACTTTTTCATTTTTTCTTCTTTGAATAATATTTTATATTATTAATTAGACAATAATATATATTAAACTTATCTTAATAAATAAGTTTTATAGTTATTTTTGATAAAGACTTGACAAAAATATAAAACATATGTTAGAATTTTCATATGAAACAAATATCATATGAAAGGTTTTAGATATGAAAAAGACATTTAAAGTAAATAATATAGCTTGCGCAAATTGTGCAAATTTGATTAAAGCATCTTTAGAGGAAAATTTTGGGGAAATTTTAGTAAATCTAGAAAAAGAACCAAGAGAAGTAACTCTTGAAATTGAAAATGAAAAAAAAGAAGTAGAATTTAAAGCTGAGATAAAAGAACTTGGATTTGAAGTTATTGAGAAATAAAATGGAAAATCAAAAAAAGAAAGAATTGATTCGTTCATGTTGCGAAGGAATAAGTTATATCTTTGATATAAGAAAGATTTTACCAGATGACGATAAATTAGTTGAGATATCAAATATTTTTAAAGCATTAGGTGATCCTACAAGAGTTAAGATTTTATATGCATTGTTAAAGTATGAAATTTGTGTAGGAGAGATAGCAAATCTATTAGAAATACCTCAATCTCATGTTTCTCATCAATTACGAATTTTAAAAAAATTTGATATTGTTGATTTTGAGAAAGATAAAAAAATGTCATTTTATTATATTAAAGATGAAAAGATTCGTGAGCTTTTAAATCTAATATTAAAAGAGAAATAGCTATGTCAAAAGAAAAAATAAATTTAAATATTTCAGGAATGACTTGTGTAAATTGTTCAAATGGAATTAAAAAGTTTTTAAATAAAGTAGAAGGTGTTGAAAGTTCACAAGTTAGTTTTGCTTCTAGTGAAGGTGAATTTGTTATTGATACAAATAAAATCTCAAAAGAGAAGCTTATTGAAAAAATTGAACTACTAGGATATGCAGTAGAAGAAGATTTAAAACATCTTGAAGAAGCACAATTTTTAGCTTTTAAGAAATTGAAAAATCTTTTTACAATTTCTATCTTGCTTACTACTATTATCTTTATTTTAGTATTTACACAAATAGTAGAAGAGTCTATTAAAAAATATCTTATTTTTGTAATTGCTTCAATTATACAATTTTATTGTGGTAGTAGATTTTATAAACTTTCATATAAAGCAATAGCCAATAAAAACTATGATATGAATGTATTAGTTGCATTAGGAACAAGTGCAGCTTATTTTTACTCTACTTTAGTAGTATTTATGCCAAATCTTTTTCCTGAGTATTTAAAGTTTTTATATTTTGATGGGGCTGCTGTTATTATAAGTTTTGTTTTATTAGGAAGATACCTAGAAGAAAGGTCAAAACAAAAAGCAAGTGATTTTTTAAAAAAACTTATGACTTTAACACCAGAATTTGCAAATACTATTTTAGATGATGGAAATATTAAATCAGTTAAGATAAATGAATTAAAAATTGGAAATAAAGTATTAGTTAAATCAGGTGAAAAAATTGCAACTGATGGGAAAATTATAAAAGGAAAAGCAGATATTGATACTTCTATGATTACAGGAGAGTCTATGCCTGTTTTTAAACAAGAAGGTGATGAAGTTTTATCTGGTACTTTAAATACAAATGGAATAATTACTATTGAAGTATTAAAACTTTCAAAAGATACAACACTTTCAAAAATTATAACTTTATTAAAATCTGCTCAAAGTAAACAAATCCCTATAAGTAGATTTGCAGATAAAATTGCCAATATTTTTGTACCTACTGTTATATTTTTATCAATATTAACTTTTATAATTTGGTCACTACTAGGAGATGTACAAAATGCAATTTTAGCAAGTATTAGTGTACTTATTATCTCTTGTCCTTGTGCCTTAGGGTTAGCAACACCTATTGCTATTGTAAGCTCTGTTAGTAAAGGTGCAAAAGAGGGAATTCTTATTAAAAATCCAGAAATTTTAGAGATAATTAAAGAGATAAAATTTGCT
Organism: Malaciobacter mytili LMG 24559; assembly: GCF_003346775.1. Classification (NCBI taxonomy): domain Bacteria; kingdom Pseudomonadati; phylum Campylobacterota; class Epsilonproteobacteria; order Campylobacterales; family Arcobacteraceae; genus Malaciobacter; species Malaciobacter mytili. Next base: position 1,941,222 of record NZ_CP031219.1, read on the forward strand.
GTATTTGATAAAACTGGAACTTTAACAAAAGGAGAAATAAGCGTAACTAATACAAATATCAATAAAGAATATTTGCCTTTAATAGGTTCAGTTGAAAAACTAAGTGAGCACCCTATTTCAAAAGCTATTGTTAATTATATAGCTAATGAAAATATAAAGATGAATCTTGAAATAGATGAGATAAATATAGAAATAGGAAAAGGAATAAAAGCTAAAGTTGGTAAAGATACTATTCTTTTAGGAAATAAAAAATTACTTGAAGAAAATAATATAGAATTATTAGATAATCATATTGATATTTATAAAAAAGAGTTAGAAAAAGCAAATGGGGTAATTCTTGTGGCTATAAATGGACAAACTGTTGGCTCTTTTTCTTTAGAAGATAAATTAAAAGATGAAGCATATGAACTTATATCTAATCTTAAAAAAATCAATATTAAACCTATTTTATTAACAGGTGATAATAAAATCACAGCTTTAAAAATTGCAAATGAATTAAATATAACAGAAGTATATAGTGAAGTTATTCCAACTGAAAAATATGAAGTTATTAAAAAATTGCAAGAAGAAGGAAAAGTTATGTTTGTGGGAGATGGGATAAATGATGCCCCTTCAATCAAACAAGCAAATATAGGAGTAACTTTAAATTCAGGTGCAGATATAAGTAAAGATGCCGGAGATATTATTTTAATAAATAATGAACTTTTATCAGTAAGTAAAAGTATAAATCTTTCTATTGAAACAATAAAGATAATTAAACAAAATCTCTTTTGGGCATTTATTTATAATGCATTAGGAATACCAATTGCAGCAGGAATTTTATATCCACTTTGGGGTATTATGCTAACACCTATGTATGCAGGGATTGCTATGAGTTTTAGCTCTGTTACAGTGGTATTGAATTCATTACGATTAAAATTTAAAAAATTGTAAGTTTTATATAAAGATTATTTTAAAATTGTTTTCTTTTTTTATCTAAAAACCAATAAAAAGAGAACATTAAACCAGGAGTTTTAGCCTTTGTTTCATCATAGATAAACTTTTTAAATTCATTAAAAGGTATAAAAATAGTTTCTATTTGCTCATCATGAATTCCCCCTCCATTATGAGTCTTCATAGAATCATCTATTAAAGCAAAATATAGACTTTGGCAACCTCCACTTACACCCACATTTGTGTAAAAAGAAGTTACTCTTTCTATATTTTTTAATGGTACATCATATCCACACTCTTCATCTATTTCTTCTTTTACTATTACTTCTAAATCTTTATCTTTATCTACAATTCCTGCACAAAGTTCATAAGTAAAAGCTTTTGATTTATCATTTAAATATACAGGTGGACGAAACTGTTTTACAAGTAAAAAAGCATCTTTTTTTTCATGATATAATAAAACAGCAACTGAATCAAAACTTTTCACAGCTTCCCAACTTTTTTTTACTCCATCTTGTTCATATGTTATTTTAACAGGGTGGACAAATTTTGTATCTTCAAGGGCTTGTGTTTTAAAGTTTGTAATTATGCTTTTCATATATTTTCTTTATTAAGTTTTGCTTATTTTAGTTATTTTTGACTAAAAAACATTTTAAAATAAACTTTAGATATGTTACAATCTATGATTATTTGAAAGGAACTATAAAAATGAAGCTAATTTATGCTGGACTGAAACCTATTATTAATGAATATGGAATCTATTTTAAAGATGGAAAAGAAGATAAATATATATATCTTAGCTTTGCTATTGAAATTTTAAATGCTTTAAATCACGAATATGAAAAAGATAAAAAATATTCTTGCGACCTTCAAAAAACAAATATTCAAACAAATCAAATAATAGATACTCTTACAACTTTTTACCCAAATTTACAAGAGATTGTACAAAAAAAAATCAATAGTTATATTACTCATTTGGACTATGAAAAAGAATCTGTAGAAAATCATCTTTTATTATCTGATATTGAAAAAGATGTATATTTAAATAATTTACAGATTATGAGAGAGTATAAAATACAAAGGGCAACTAATAAAATATTTTATTTTCTTTGTATTAAAGCAATAACAAAGTTAATAATAAAAAATCAAATTAAAGAGATTGATACTCCTTTTACTGAAAAATTTTGGCATATTTTAAAATCTATACAAGGTAAACTTTTTCAAAATAAAATAAAAACAGATTTAAAAATACTAAATATTAATAATACTTTAATTTCAAAGCTATATATTAATATCTACTAAAAAAGAGTTTTTAACTCTTTTTTAAGACACTTTTACAGATGAAAAATCAACTATAAAAGTTGAGCCTTTATTCTCTTTTGAATTTAAATCAAGATGAAGGTTATACTCTTTTACTATTCTTTTAACAATATCAAGACCTATTCCAAAACCACCTTCTGTATTTGCTCCTCTTTTATATCTTTTAAAAATCTCTTTTTGCTCTTTTTTACTAATACCTATACCAAAATCTTGTACAGTTAAAACTCCTTGTTTTAAAGTAACTACTATTTTAGAGTTTGTATAGCTATATTTAATAGCATTGGAAATTAGATTATTTACCACTTTTTGAATTTTATTTTTATCAACTTTTATTTTACAAGGTTCAACAATTGATTCTATCATTATATTTTTTGTAATAGAAATATCATTAAAATACTCCACACTATGACTTATTAGTTCACTTAAACAAAACTCTTCTTCTATACTTTCATCAATATCACTAAAAGCAGAAAAGTGAATATCATTATATAGTTGTGAGATTTGCTTAGAACTACTTACAATATATTTCATCATCTTATCTGGATCTTTACCTTTTTTAAGCATAGCAACAGAGGTCATAAGTACAGAAATAGGAGTATTTAACTCATGGGCAGAATCTTTTATAAACTTATCCATATGTTCTACTTTTTCTCTTACAGGTTTTAATAAAAGTTTTGCAAGTAAATAAGCAATAAATCCCACAAAAATTGAACTTAATATAAGCACCATTACCATTATAACTTTTAGCTTTCCTTTATCTTGTATTCCATTACAAGTCTGTATAGCAATATATTTTATAGGAATATCTTTTTCATCTAAATGGTCAATATAGTACGCAAAGTTATTTGTCTCATATATCTCTTTTGAAAAGGTAATTTCACTAATATTAAACATATTTGAAAATAATATATTTTTATCTTTATCAAAAAGTGCATATTGAATATTTTTATCTTTTAAATTTATTGGCATTAATTCAGTTTTATTCATATAGGCATTTAAGATATTTGCTTTTATCTCATTTGCCGCATTTGACATTTGCATATTACAATGTTCAGTAACTGATTTTAACTCATTTTTATAATAAAAAGAAAGAAGTAATCCTATAAGTAAAATTATAGAACCTACATAAATAGATAGAAAACTAATAAGTGCTTTTTTTTCATTATTGTTCAAATTTATACCCTATTCCTCTTATAGTTTTTATTTTATCTTTTCCTAACAGTTCTCTTATATTTTTAATATATACTCTAATAGTTGCATCTGTTGGCATCTCTTCATATGTCCATACATTTTGAAGTAACTCTTCACTTGAGATAACTCTATTTTTATGAGTATAAAAGTATTTTAATATATCTCTTTCTTTTAAGGCTAATTTTTTAACGTTTCCACAAATATTTAACTCACATAAATGTGGAGAAAAACTTATCTCTTCATTAAAAACAATTTCATCTTTTTGCTCTATTAAAAAGATTTTGCAAAGTTTTATTATTCTTTGGTCTAATTCTTCTAAATCAAAAGGTTTTTTTATATAATCATCAACTCCCATCTCAAAAGACTCTTTTAAATGCTTTGTATCTTGATAGGCAGTTAAAATTATAATTGGAGTATTATCTTTATAATCATGTCTTAAAGTTTTTAAAACCTCTAAACCAGAAAGTACAGGAGTATTTATATCTAAAAGGGCTAAATCAACTTTATTATCTATCAAATACTCTAAAGCCTCTTGTCCATTTGTTTTTAAAACTACTTCATAGCCTTTGTCTTCTAAATGAAAACTTAATAAATCACTTAATGCACTATCATCTTCTAAAAGCAATACTTTCATAACACTCCTTTTTTTTATTATATAAAAAGTTTGTTTATTTAATGTGTACTTACATTTATCAATTATAATTTTTATTTGGTAAATTTTTTTTTACCATTTAATTCACTTTTTATTATTATTTTATTAAAATTTTAACTTAGACTTGTGGTACAAGTAGTGTTTAAAAATTACTCTTTTTTATTATTAATTAAACACATCTCTCAAATTTCCAACTCCTTTGGAGAAAAAAAATCTATGAAAAATTATAAGATGATTATTGATGCACAAAAATGTGTAGGGTGTCACGCTTGTGAAGTTGCCTGTAAACAAGAATTTAAAGCACCTTTGGGATATTTTAGAACAGTAACTTTATATCTTGATACGGGAATTTTCCCAAAAGTAAAAAGAGAATTTTTACCTTTAATGTGTAGGCAATGCGAAGATGCACATTGTTTAAAAGCCTGTGATAAAAATGCTATTTCTAAAGTAAATGGAATAGTAAAAATTGATGAAAGTAAGTGTGATGGCTGCGGAGATTGTGTTAGTGCTTGCTCTATTGGAGCTGTTTATATTAATCCTTTTTCAAAAATTGCTGAAAAATGTAATTTGTGTGAACATAGACTAGAAATTGGTTTAAAAACTGCCTGTGAAGCAACTTGTGTTGCAAATGCTATTACTATTATTACAAATGAAGATGAAATTCCTAAAAATGCAATAGGATTTAAAAATCATCCAGAAGATAAACCCTCTACGCTTCATATTGGAGCAAATGAAAAGATGAAAAAGAAACTACAACAAGGTAGAAGCTTTTCACCATTAAATTATGAAATATATACTTGGGCGGAATAATATGAATAGAAGAGACTTTTTAAAAAATGGTGCAATAACAATTGCAGCTTTAAAATTAGGAGAAGTTATATCTTTATCTCCTACAAAATTAAATGCTAGTGAAATTAAAACTTTTCAAGAATTTAAAACTTTAGCAAAAAATATAAAAGGTATAGAAAGAATTCCTAGTGTTTGTTTAAACTGTTCAACAATATGTGGAATGACAGTTTTAGTAAAAGACAATGAAATTTTAGGTGTTGAGGGTAATCCTCTTGATCCAAATAGCCAAGGTAAACTTTGTGCAAAAGCCCATGGAGGAGTAAATGCTGTTGAATATCCAGAAAGAATTGTTTACCCTTTAAAAAGAGTTGGAAAAAGAGGTGATGGCTTATGGAAAAGAATCACAATGCAAGAAGCTTATGAACTTATGGCTTCAAAAATAAAAAAATGTATAGAAGATAAAAAACCTGAAGAGATTGTATTTCATGGTGGAAGAAATAAGATGGGAGATATTACAGGAAGATTTATGGATGCAGTAGGCTCTCCTGTAATTTTAAATCATAGAGCACTATGTTCTTCAAATAAAAGAGCTGCAAATTACACTACTATTGGGGATACAAGTTGGGAAACTATTGATGCAATTAGATGTAAATATTTTTTAAACTTTGGTTCTAATTTTCTTGAAAGTCATCAAGGTGGTTTTGCTTTAATGAAAAGATTTATTGAAGCAAAAAGTAATGGAGCAAAGCTTGTAACTTTTGATACAAGACTATCTAATACTGCAGGAAAAAGTGATGAATGGTTTGCTCCATATCCTTCAAGTGAGGGTGCAATTGCACTTGCTATGGCAAATGTAATTATAAATGAAAAACTTTATAATAAAAATTTTATAAAAGAATGGTGCAATATAAGTTTAAAAGAGTTAAAAGAATTAGTAAAACCATATACTGTTGAATTTGCACAAGAACAAAGTGGTATTAATGCAGAAGATATTAAAAGATTAGCTATTGAGTTTGCAAAAGCTGCTCCAAATTGTGCAGCTTTTACAAATAGAGGTTCACAAGCTCATTATAATGGCTTACATAATGATAGAGCTGTTGTTATACTAAATGCATTAGTTGGAAGTGTGGGAAAAGAAGGTGGTTATGCTTATGGAGGTTCTAAAAACAAAGGACACAAATCATTTCCTATGCCAGAACCTATTCCACCAAAGCCTTTATTTAGTACTGATTTAGAAGACCCTAAATTATACCCTTTTGCAAATAAATGGCAAAAAATGAGAGTTAGTGAATTGGTTTATGATAAAATTAAAACAAAAAAACATAATATTCAAGTTTATATGTCATATACTATTTCTTCTCCTCAAACTTGGCCTGAAGGTCCACAAACAGCTGTGGAAGTTTTAAAAGATGAAAAGCTTATTGCCTTTCATGTGTGTTCAGATGTGGTTTATTCAGAAATGGCACATTACTCAGATTTAATTTTACCTGATGCAACTTATTTTGAAAGATATACAATAGAAGGAAGAAATGCCTATGAACTAATTCCATATTTTGTTCTAAGACAACCTGCTGTAAAACCACCATATGATTGTGAAAATTTTGCAGATACACTAATTAAAGTTGCTAAAAAAATAGGTCAGCCTGTTTCACAATATTTTAAATTTGATTCATATGAAGAGTTTATAAAACTAAGATTTTCAAAATTACCACAAAAAGAAGGATTAAGTGGTTTTGATTATATGAAAAAATATGGAGTATGGATAGAAGATAAACCTAAAAACTATGAACCATATAATATTGAGCTAAATGAAGCACAATTAAAAAATAGTTTTATTGAAAATAATATTATTTATATAAATAAAAAAAATAAAAAAGAGGCTATTGGTATAGTAAAAGATGGGAAAAAAGTAAGAGGATTTAAAACTCCTTCAAGAAAGTTTGAAATTTGCTCAAATGATATTATAAATGAAGCAAAAAAACTTGGAGAAAAAGATGATGGATTCCCTCATTTTAAAATGCCAAAATCATTAAAAGAGAAAAAAGAAGATGAACTTATTTTAACTACTTTTAAATGGAATGTTCATACTCAAGCAAGAACAACTCCACAAAAATATTTAACAGAAATTGTTCATGATAATCCTGTTTGGATTAATACACAAACAGCTAAAAAATATAAAATAAAAAATGGCGATATTATAAAAATAACTACTTATAGACCTAAAGAAGGATATAAAGCCTCACAAAATGAAATTGTAGGAACTATGAAAATAAAAGCTTTTGTAACACAAGGTATTCATCCAGAAGTAATTGCTATTAGTAACTCTTTAGGAATGAATTATGCAGGAAGAATAGCAAAAGGAAGAAATGGTTTAAAAGAGAATTTAAAAGCTTATCCAGAGTATGAAGATTTAGATTTAAATGGCAATATTTGGTGGGATAAAAGATTTGGGGGAAGTGGAAATGGATTTAACCCAAATATGGTAATACCTGTAAATCCTGCACCTCTTGCAGGTATGCAATCATGGAATGATACTATTTGTAAAATAGAGAAAGTATAAAAGTGGGAATCCACTTTTATACTATAAATTTTATTAAAAAAAACCCACCTACACTTAACCAAATAAAAAGAATAGTTGCTAAAACAATAGGTTTTATTCCCACTTCAAAAAATGTTTTAAAATTTGTTTTTATTCCTAATGCCATCATAGCCATAGCCAAACAAAAAGTATCTACTTCATTTATATTATCTACTATTGTTTTAGGTACAAAATTAAATGAATTAAAAAAAGCAACTCCTATAAAAAATATAGCAAACCAAGGTATTGTTATTTTACTTTTTTGTTTATTTGTACTTGTTTTTACTAAAAAAAGCATAAGCAATACTAAAAAAGGTGCTATTAACATCACTCTTATCATTTTAACTACTACAGCATTATTTTCTATTGTTTCATTTGATATACTATTTGAAGCTCCTACCACATGTGCTACTTCATGTAAAGTTCCTCCAATATAAATAGCCATTTCATTTGGAAGTAAATTTAAAAAATCTATACTATATAAATATGGATATAAAAACATAGCAAAAGTTCCAAATAAAACCACAGTTGAAACAGCAACTGAACTTTTATATGCTTTGTTTTTTAAAACTGCTTCAGTTGCTAAAATAGCAGCTGCTCCACAAATAGCGCTTCCAACACTTGTGAGAATAGTTATTTCTTTATCAAGCTTTAAAACTTTAATTCCAATAAAATATCCTAAAATAAAAGTTGAACAAACTACTATTATAGCCACTATAAAAGCCTGCCATCCTAGTTGAAAAATCTCATTAAAAGTAAGTCTAAATCCATAAAAAACAATAGCAATTCTAAGTAAAGTTTTTGTGGCAAAAGCAAAAGAGTTATCAAAATTTGAACTTATTTTTATTTTTAAAATATTTGTAAAAATCATACCAATTAAAATAGCTACTATTAAAAAAGAAAAACCTAAATTTTTAACACTATCTAATAAAGAGATATATTTTGCAAATAGTGTAAAAAATCCTAAAAGAGCTAATCCTACATAAAAATTTTTATCTTTTATATACTCTTTCATTCATATTCCTTTATATTTTTTGAAATTATATAGCTTAGTTTTTGATTTGTAAAATTAATTATTTTTGTTATAATGATAAATATTTTTTATAAGGATTTATATGTTTACCCTAAAAGAGTTAGAAATATTTTTTAAAACTTGTGAAAATCCTCATATTTCAAACCTTGCAAAAGAAATAAACCTGACTCAAGCTGCTATTTCAATTTGCCTAAACTCCCTAGAAAAAAAACTAGGAGAAAAACTTTTTGATAGAATAGGAAAAAAACTTGTCTTAAATGAAAGGGGAAGAACTTTTAAAAATTTAAGTATAAAGCCCTATTTAGAGCTAATAAATCTAAAAGAGAGTTTTTGTAATGAAAAATTAAAAGGTGAATTAAAAATTGCTTCAAGTAAAACTTTTAATAGTATAAATCTTTCACTTTTTATATATGATTTTATTTCAAAACATGAAGTAAATATTACAAAATATTCTGAAAATACAAAAGAAATTTTAAAGGAAATTTTAGACTCAAAAATAGATATTGGTTTTGTGGAAAAAGATTTTGAAGACTCAAATTTAGTAAAAGAAAAACTAGCAAATGACTCTTTAATTATAGTAACAAGCAATAAAGAGCTTGCTAAAAAAGAGTATTATATTGACCAACTATATAAATATAAATGGATTTTAAGAGAAAAAGGTTCAGGAACAAGAGAGATTTTTTTAAGTAACCTAAAATACTTAGAAGAGTTTAAAATCACAATGGAAATCTCAAATTTTGAAGAAATAAAAAATATTTTACTTAAAAATAGTGATACTATTACTTGTATTTCAAAACTTGCAGTGCAAGAAGAGCTTAAAGAAAAAAAACTCTTTGAAATTAAAACAAAAAATTTAAAATTTAATAGGGAGTTATATTTAGTTTATCATAAAGACAAATTTCAAAGTAAACTCTTTTTAGAGTTTACTTCATATATAAAAGAGTGTTTTAAAAGATATTTCTAATTATTTTTTAAATGCTTTTGTTTTGCATTTACATTAATACCAAAATAATCAAGTAATTTTAATTGAATAATTATATAAACAACACAAGTTATAAAAGATATAATTGTTCCTAATAATACTCCTAAAGTTGGATAAGTAAAGTGTATACTTACACAAAAAATCACAATACTGCTAAGTCCAGAAGGAGTATTTTTAAGTATTGTTCTTGCTTGATTGCTACTATGATGAAAATGTACTATAATAAGTAAAGGAAACATCATACTTGGAAATGCTGAAAATATACCTGCAATATTTACAGGGGCAATTTTTGGTATAGAAGTTACAAATAAAAATAGTACAACAGTTAAAATCGTCCTAAAAAATAAATCTTTAAATGTAATTTTAGTATTAATTATTTTTGCATTATCTGGTTGTCTTGCAAAATATAGTGTAGCTAAAGTAATAATTGTAATTACAGCAATTGGAGTAAATACAATATGAATAGGAACATAAGCTAAGATAAATGCAGCTACTAAATAAAACATAAAAGAGACTACAATACTTACAAAAATATCAAATTTTCTTTTATAAAAAGTACTAATATAATAACCTATTATAAAAGATAAAAGTGCTAATAATCCATGAATATTATATAAAGAGGCTTCAACAGCATAATCAATACCTTGTTCTATTGAAAAAAAGATTAATACTATCATTGTACCTAAAGGAAGTCCTGATAAAATACCAGAAAGTTTTGCACTTACTTTTTCAGCAATAATAGAAAGAGTAATTACAATAATTACAGCAGTTACAGCTTTGATAATAAGAAGTTCCATACGTTCAACTTTATTTGGAATTAAACGCGAATAATACCACTAAAAGCTTAATTAATTAATAAAGAAAAAAACAGAAGTTTTTTCTTTATTTATCTAAAGTTATCAAATACTAAAGGAGCCTTTAATTCTAGGCTTTTTAGATGTCTCATAACAGCTTGTAAATCATCAATATTTTTTCCACTTACTCTTATTTCATCACCTTGATTTACAGCAGTTACTTTTAGTTTTAGTTTTTTTATCTCATTTTGAATAGTTTTTGCTTCTTCTTTTTCAATTGAATCAATAATTTTATATGTAAATTTTTTATTTCCACCACTTGCATCTTCTGTTTTTAACTCTTCAAGTGAATTTAAAGAAATTCCTCTTTTATTCATTTTTGAAAGTAAAATATCTTTAATTGCATCAATTTTACTATCACTTGCACTTACTAAAGTAAGAGTTTTTGCAGTTTGATTTAAATCTATTTCTTTTTTAATTCCTTTAAAATCATATCTATTTTCAACTTCTTTTTGAGCTTGAATTACTGCGTTTTTCATCTCTTGCATATCAAGTTTTGCAGATATATCAAAAAAATGTTCTTTTGCTTTTGCCATTTTTATCCTTTGTATTTTTTTAAAGTAATTTTAAAATTTGCACCTTTATATTCAATGTTATCAATACTTATTAAACTATTTTCAACTTCAATAGTTGCTTGTACTTTTTCTAAGATTGATTTACACATATAAAGACCTAGACCTGTGCCTTTGTCTTTTGATTTTGTAGTAAAATAAGGTTCAAATATTTTAGTAATAATTTGAGGTGAAACTCCACCAGCATAATCTTTTATTTCGATTATTATATCATTATTAACACTATGTAAAAATAAATCAATAGTTTTTATCTTACAATTTTTTTCTAAAATTATATCTCTTGCATTATTAAAAAGATTAATAAGCACTTGAATAAGCTCATTTTTATATCCCAAAGTTAGATATTTTTTATCTTCCATATTAAGATTAATAATTACATTATTAAATTTAAATATTCCTTCAATAAATGAAATTGCTAAATTAATAGCCTCTTTTACACTATAAACTTCTTTTTCTTTTTGCATAAAAAAGTTTCTAAACTCTTCCATTGTAGAGGCCATATGTTCTATTTGTTTTTTTATAGCTAAAGTATCTTCTTCTAAAATTTTATTATCAACTTGGTCTAATTTTAATCTTAACTCTATTCCAATATTTATTAAACTAATATGATTTAAAGGCTGTTTCCATTGATGAATAATTAAAGATAACATTTCACCAAATGCTGCCATTTTACTATTTTGTATTAAAAGAATATCTTTTTGTCTATTTTTTGATACTTCTTCTTTAACTTTCTCTTCTAAATGTTCATTTATAAGTTTTAGCTCTTTTGTTTTTTCTTCAACTTTTTCTTCTAATTTTTTATTTAAACTTTTTAGTTGTCTATTTACACTTATAGCCTCTTTTACTCTTCGAATAGAGTAAAAAATAAAGAAGAAACCAAATAAAATAAAAAGTAATAAAACTTCATCTAATTCATAATCTTCGTGTAGTTTTAAAAAATCTATTACTATTTCAAAAGCATCAATTATAGAAAGAACAATCCAAAGAATTATAGTTATTATAAAAATAATAACTAAATCTTTAATAGATGAAAGTTTTTTTATCAAAAATTATCCTTTATATTTTTTTAAAGTGATTTTAAAACTAGCCCCTTTATATTCAATATTTTCATATATAGTTAAACTATTTTTAACTTCAATAGTTGCATCAACTTTTTCTAAAATTGATTTACACATATAAAGTCCTAAACCTGTACCTTTATCTTCAGCTTTAGTAGTAAAATATGGTTCAAAAATTTTAGAAATTATCTCAACAGGAATTCCTCCTGCATAATCTTTAATAGTTATAATTATATTATCATCTATCTCTTGTAAAGTTAAATCAATAATTTTTACTTTACAATTTTTCTCTTTTATAATATCTCTTGCATTATTTAAAATATTTATTAAAACTTGAATAAGTTCATTTTCATATCCTAAAGTTTGTAAAGATTTATCATGGGCTTCATATTTTATAAAAACCCCTAAAGATTTAAAAATATCATTTATTAAATTAATTGTTTTATTTATTGCCTTATCAACAGGATAAACAGCTTTTTGTTTATTTTTAAAGAAATCTCTAAAATCTTCCATTGTTGTGGACATTAACTCAATTTGTTTTTTAATACCTTCATTGTCTTTTTGTAAATCTTCATTTACATTTTGATTTAGTTTTAATCTTAATTCTATTCCAGAATTAATCATACTTATAGCATTTAAAGGCTGTTTCCATTGATGAATAATCATAGAAATCATCTCTCCAATACTTGCCATTTTACTTTGTTGAACTAACTGCATATCTTTTTGTCTATTTTTTGATACTTCTTCTTTAACTTTCTCTTCTAAATGCTCATTTATAAGTTTTAGCTCTTTTGTTTTCTCTTCAACTTTTTCTTCTAAGTGTTCATTTAATTCATTTTGTTTAACTATTAGATTTTTAATTTTTGAAGCCATATTATTAAATGATTTTTCAAGTCTACCAATTTCATCATTTGAATGTACTTCTATTCTATAATCTAACTCATTATTGGCAAATTTTTGAGTACCAATTAAAAGTTTTTCTATTTTTGCAGTAATATAATTTGACATCCAAACAGCAATTGCTATTACTAAAACAACCATTATAAAAGTTACTATTGTAAGTTCATTAATAAGTGCTTTAATAAAAGATTTTATTTCAAAATCATTTTCATCAACAATTTCTTTCATATGCTCTGTTTGAACATTTAAAATCTTAGTAACATTTCTTTTTGTATTATCAGCAGCTGCATGAAATTCATCAACATTTGCACCAATTGTTACAAATCCAAAACCTCTTTTACTATTTGCATACTTCCCTGTATAATATGGGATTGCTGCGGCAGTTGTTAGTTTCCATACCTTGCTCCAATAGATTATAAAAGAACCATATCCTCCATTTTCAGTTACTTGCATCCACCCTTGACATTGAGGTGCAAAATTTAAATATCTACAATCTAATCCTACATTCCCCTCTTCTTTTATCTGCTTTATATTTGGTTTTTTCTTTAAGCTTTGTTCTTCAAATTGTGGATAATCTTTTAAAAACTCATTTATATCTTTTTTTGAATTATAAAATTTCTCTGCCACATCACTACTTAGCCAGGGCATCTGTTTTTTTCCTGTTTGTTTATCGTAACCTACAATAAAGTAATCTCTTGCATGAGAGATATTTTTTCCTTCATAATCCCACATAAAAGCATAATTCCCTACACTTGCATCTGCTATATCTTGTACTGGATTTTTTCCTGTTGGATCCACTGTATCTGTAAATTGCATTATATGTTTATGGTCCAATGCCACACTTACATATCCTACTTTCTTTTCTGCTTTATACACTGGTGTTACAAATCTTACTATCCCTTCAAACTCTTTTCCTACTGGATTCTCTTTCCCCGCATAAGCATATCTCTCTGGTTCAAACTCTATTCCTGCTTTTTTTGCACTCTCTTTTGTAAATCTCCCTATTATTTTTGTTTTTAAACTCTCCCCTATTACATCACTTACATATATCTCTTCTTTTTTTAGCTTATTTATCTCTTTATAATACTCTTCTGAGTTTACATATGTATTTGTCTTTTTTGATATATCTTTTAACTTTTTATCTATTTGTGAAATCTTATATATCTCTTGACCTTTTAAATCAAAATATGTTATCTCTTTATATATTGGTATTACTCTTCTTTTTAAATTTATTGGGTCTGTATAATTAAACTCTTTTTCATTATCTTTTAATAACGCATTTGTCTTTTCTCTTTTTAAACTTTTTATACTCTCATTTACTTTCCAGCTTGAGCTTTTTTCATCATAATAGTATTTCCCATGCTCTATTACTTCCCTTTGTTTACTATTATAAAAATCTTCTATTATTTTTTGATTTAGATTTAGTTTTGATAAAAATAAAATATCTTTATCTCTTTCATATAAAAAGTTAGCCACATTTTTTGCTATTTCATATGAAAGTCGCTCTATTGCTAACTGAGATTTCTTATCTAGATTTTTGACACTATCTTCAATTGATTCATTTGCTGTATTTAAAATAATCTCTTTACTTTGATTAAATAAAAATTTTGTACTGCTTCTTAAATATTCATCAAGTTTTAAAACACCTTCATAAGAAATATAAGCAATAAGCAATAATGGGATTACTTTAATTAAAATAAACAATAAAATAAGTTTTGTTTTGATAGTGATATTCTTCATAAGCCAAACCTTGAAAATAATTAACACATATTATACATAAAAGAAATTAAATGGGTTATCAAATCTATAAGAAAAGTGTAATTTTTTAGTTATTTTATCTGCTTTTATAATTCTATTATTTAAATTATCCGTATTTTGGTACTCTTTAATAGAGTATAAACTATTTGCTTCTATATTTTTATATAATTTTTCCTTTGTAGGATGTAGTTTTGCACATAAATTAAAAGTGTCATATATACTATTGTTTAGTATAGTCTCAATTGCACTTATCACATCATCTCTATGAACAAAATTTACTTTTTTATTTTTATCTTTTAAAATTTTATTATGGAAATACTTAATAGGAATTCTATCATATCCCATAAGTCCTGCACACCTTAAAATACTTAGATTTGATAAGTTTTTACGTAAAAACTCTTCTATTTGAAAAGCTTGTATATTTCCACAATTTTCTAAAGATAAAATAAACTCTTCATCAAAAGTTTTATTTTCATTTGGGTAAATTGAAGTGGTGCTTATTAGAATAACTTTTGAAAGTTTTGATAAATCAAAAGATAAAAGATGTTTTAAAAACTCTAAGGGAAGCTTTGAAGTTGGAATACAAATAATTAAAATTTCACACTCTAAAAAAGAAGTTAAATCTTGCTTTTTTAAACTATCTATTAAAAAAGCATTAAATCCTTCTTTATTAAAAAGTTCATATTTGTCTTTTGAAGTTGTAGAAGCATTTATTTTATAGTTTTTTATTTTAAGATGAGTAGCTAAGCTAAAGCCTAACCAACCACATCCTAAAATAGAAACCCTCATCAACTTATGCTCTTGGTTTTGGCAAAATAAGATTTAAGAAAATTCCAATAATTGCACCAAGTCCAATTCCAGAGAAACCTACTCCACCAAAATTAAAAGTCATTCCTCCAATAGAAAATACCAAAATCATTGAAACAATAATCATATTTCTAGGACAAGATAAATCACTTTTTTCTTTTACTAAAGTTGAAATACCAATAGAAGCAATAATACCAAATAATAACAACATTATTCCTCCCATAACAGGTACAGGAATAGTTGCAAGTAACCCACCTAATTTTCCAATAAAAGCTAAAGCAATTGCACTAATTGCAGTCCAAGTCATAATTGCAGGATTATAAGCTTTTGTAACTGTAACTGCACCTGTTACTTCTGAATATGTAGTATTTGGTGGTCCACCAAAAAGTGAAGCAATTGAAGTTGCAAGGCCATCTCCAAGTAAAGTATTTTTTAAGCCTGGTTTTTTTAAATAATTCTCTTTTGTTACATTTGAAATAGCTAACATATCTCCAATATGTTCAATCGCAGGAGCAATAGCAATAGGTAAAATAAAAATAATTGCTTGCCAATTAAATTGGGGAGCTACAAAGTTTGGCATTGCAAACCAAGGTGCATCAAAAACTGGTTTAAAATCAATTATTCCATAATATAAAGCTATAAGATACCCAATTATAATTCCACCTAAAATAGGAACTAATTTAAATATACCTTTTCCTAATAATGAAATAAAAACTGTTGTTAATAAAGCAACCATTGAAATTATCATTGCTTGTTCCATTGGTACTAATTGTATAGCTCCGTCACCTGTTTTTCCCATAGCCATATTAACAGCAACAGGAGATAAAATAAGACCAATAGAGATAATTACAGGTCCAACAACAACAGGAGGAAGAAGTTTATGTAAAAAGTTATCCCCTTTTAATCTTATTAAGAAACTTAAAACTATATACAATAAACCAGCTGCAACAAGTCCAGACATAGTTGCGGCAATTCCCCATGTTTTAACTCCATGAGAAATAGGAGCAATAAAAGCAAAAGAAGATGCTAAAAAAATAGGAGGAATATTACCTCTATTTACAAATTGGAAAACTAATGTTCCAATTCCCGCCGTAAATAAGGCAACATTTGGGTCAAGTCCTGTTAAAATTGGAACTAAAACCAAAGCTCCAAAAGCAACAAATAAAAATTGGACACCTAAAATTGAATCTTTGAGTCGAAAGTTGTAATCTGTGGGTTTCATATATCCTCTTGTGTATAAAATGAAAAAAATAATAACAAAGTTTCAATTAATAACGAGTAAATTATATAAGGCTTTTTTAGATACAATTGCAAGTTTGAATAAAAAATTTAGGATATCTTATGTACAAAGAAAGCACTAATGTAGTGGTAAAACATCTAGTAAATAGACTAAGAGATGTAAGAACTGCTTCAAATGAATTTAGATTAACAATTGAAGAAATTTCAAGAATGATTGCTTCTGAAGCCTTAGAAAATTTCCCAACAATTACTACAAATATAAATACTTGGCAAGGACCTCTTGATGTGGAGATGCTTGAAGTTCAAAAAATAGTATTAGTTCCTATTTTAAGAGCTGGAGAGCCTATGCTAACAGGAATTTTAAAAACTTTACCATATGCAAAAAGTGGATTTTTAGCAATGAAAAGAGATGAAAAAACTTCTTTAAGTAAGTTATTTTATGAAAATATTCCAAATTTAGAAGATAAGACTGTTTTATTGCTTGACCCGATGGTTGCAACAGGTGGTTCTTTAATTGATGCAATTACATACTTAAAAGAAAAAGGTGCTAAAAAAATCCTAAGTTTAAATGTATTAGGTTCACCTTATGGAGTACAAAAAGTACAAGAAGCTCATCCTGATGTTGATATTTATATTGCACAAATTGATGAAAGATTAGATGAAAATAATTATATAAGACCAGGTCTTGGAGATGCTGGAGATAGAGCATTTAATACAAGTCATTAAATAATAAGGATTACTCCTTATTATTTTTAAGCTCTTTTATCTCTTCTTTTAAAGATTTTATCTCTTCAAGTAAAATATCAAGCTTTTTACTATCTGCGTGTATCTCTTCTTTCATATCAGCTTCATTTAGTTTTTGCATTTCTCCAATAATAACTGCCACAAATAAATTAAAAAATACAAATGCTGCAATAATAACAAATGAGACAAAATATGCCCAAGCCCAAGGGTAAACCTCCATTGCTTCATACATAACATCTGTCCAATCTTCAAAAGTTAAAACCCTAAATAAAGTTAGCATTGAAACTAAGAAGTCTGTCCATAATCCAGATGGTAATTTTGCAAAGAAAAAGTTTCCAATAATTGCATAAATATAAAAAATAATAAACATTAAAATTACAATATCAATAATTGAAGGTATTGCTTTTATTAGCATATCAATTATTGCTTTTAATTCAGGTCTTGCTGTAAATAATCTTAGAACTCTAAAAATTCTAAGTAACCTTGCAACAGCTGCATAACCAGAAGACTCTAAAGGAAGTAATGTAATTACAACAATAGTAAAATCAAAAAGATTCCACCCATTTTTAAAGAAATTAATAAATTTCTTTTCTGCAACCATTTTAATAGCAATTTCAAAAATAAAATAGATAGTTACAAAACTATCAGCAAATTGTAAAAATAAAGAGTAATGTGTCTCCACATCACCAATAGTTTTAAATCCTAAAACAGAAGCATAGGCAATAATAATAAGAGTTGTTAAATTTGAAAACCATCTAGCATCTCTTATTTGTTCAATCTTTTCAATCAATCAATTCTCCTTAATCTTTATAAATTGCATAAGCTACCATTAGCCATGCGATAATCATTAATGTTCCACCAATAGGCGTGATTGCACCTAAAATTGGCATATTTAGTATTACTAAAAGATATAGTGAAAAACTAAAAATAATAGTTCCCATTAAAATAAGCCAAGAAGCTATTACTAGTTTTTTAGAAGTTGGCTTTAAAAACATCATAAAAGAAGTTGCAAAAAGCCCAAGAGTATTATAAAAATGATATTCTACTCCTGTATTATATGTAGTAAGCATTGAAGGCTCAACTATATTTTTAAGCCCATGTGCGCCAAAAGCACCAATAGCAACAGCTAAAGCCATCATAAAAGAGGCAATGCTTAAGAAAAGTTTTGTATTATGATTTATATTCATTTATACTTCCTAATTTTTTGCGGAAGTATATCAAAAGTTGGTTAATAAAAATTTAATAAAAATTTAGTCTTTTTTCTCTTTTTTATTAGAAAATCCAGCACCTTTTTTCTCTTTTTTTTGTAAATCCAATTGTTCAATTAATGCTTTATAATCAATTCCTTCTTGATTCATTTTAGCAAAACAAGCTGCAACAGTTGCAATTGCATTTGGTACTTCTTTTTTCTTTTTATATGCTTGGATATTTTTTTCACTTACTTTTATTAAAGCAGTAAACTTTGGAATGGTAAGTTCTGCATCAAGCAGTAGTTTTTTAAACTCAATAAATGTCATTAATTCTTCCCTAAATAGTTAATAAGGTATTATACAAGTAAATTATTTAAAACAAATAAAATTTTTGAAAATTTATATATATAAAGGTTATAAAATATAGATATAAATAAATAGACCAAATTGGTCTATTTATTTACTTTACATCAACTTCCCAGAAAAAGTCAATCCACTCTTTTGCTTCTCTAACTGTATAATCTGGTTGTAATACAGCTGTAGTTTTATAAAAAATTGTAGCTAATTTAAATTCAACAGTTGGAAATTTTTCTCTTAAAACTTTTAAAATTTCTCTCATTGTTTCACCTGAATCAACAATATCATCAATAACTAAAACTCTTTTTGCATGAGATACATCAGGAATATTAAAAATATTAAATGTATCAAGTTTTAATTCACCTTCATAATGAATAGAATTTAAAGAATATAAATTTCTCATATTTAAAGCTTGTGCCATTAAGTGAGATAATGTTAAACCACCTCTTGCAACTGCAAGTAAAATATCTGGTTCATAATCTCTACAACTATCAACTAGTTTTTGAGTATCTTTTTTAAACTCTTCATAACTATAATAAAACTTTTCCAATTTTTTAACCTTGTAAAATAAATACTAATAAACTAATTAGTGTAATTGTAAGAATTCCTATATTTAAATCACTAAATTCTCTTTTTGTTAATTTAATAATTGTATACACTAAAAATCCTGCTGCAATTCCATTTGTAATAGAGAATGTTAAAGGCATTAGAATAACAATAAAAAACGCCCCTGCACTTGTTGCTAAATCAACTTTTTCAAAGTTAATTTTACCAAGTTCTGTAAACATTAAAACCCCAACAACTACTAAAACAGGATAAATTGCATTTGAAGGAATTGCTTTAAATAAAGGTAACATAAATAAAGTACAAACAAAGAACATTGCAGTAAATACAGCAGTTAAACCTGTTCTTCCACCCTCTTCAACACCACTTGCACTTTCAATAAAGGCAGTTGTAGTTGAAACACCAAGTAAACTTCCTGCTGATGTAGCAATTGCATCTGCTTCAAGTGTTTTTTGTAAAGATTTATCCTCTTTAGTTCCATTTTGGAACATATCTGCTCTTGCACCTATACCTGTTAATGTTCCTAAAGTATCAAACATATCTGTAATTAAAAATGTAATAATAACAGGAAGTAAAGATAAAGATAAAGCACTTATAATATCTAGTTTGAAAGCAATTGGAGCGATTGAAGCTGGTGCAGATAAGTAGTTAGTTGGAAAAGGACTTATACCAGACATCCAAGCAACGAAAGAAGTAATAGCAATAGAAAATACAAAAGCACCTTTCAATCTATAAGCATAAAATACAAAAGATAAAACTAAACCTAATACCCCTAATAATACAGTAGGTTGAGAGAAATCACCAAGTTTTACAAAAGTTGCATCACTTGCTGCTATCATTCCCATTTGTTTTAAACCAATAAAGGCAATAAAAGTACCAATACCTGCTGATATTGCTCTTCTTAAATTCATAGGAATTGAAGTCATAATCCAAACTCTAAAGTTTGTAAAAGACAAAATAACAAAAAGTAATCCAGAAAGAAAAACTATACCTAATGCAGTTTCCCAAGGTATCTTCATACCTAAAACTAACCCATAAGAAAAATATGCATTTAACCCCATACCAACACTCATTGCAATTGGAGTGTTTGCCCAAAGACCAGAAAAAAGTGTAGCTAAAATTGTGATAAGAGCAGTAGCAGTAACAACTGCATCCATAGGTAATCCTGCGTCAGCTAAGATAAAACCATTTACAGGAACTATATACATCATTGTCAAAAAAGTAGTAAATCCAGCAGTAAACTCTGTTTTGACATTTGTGTTATGCTCTTTTAATTTGAAGAGGTTCATAACCAATATCCTTAAAAAATGAAATAAAGGCGAAATTATACTATAATTTTTGTAAATAATTTATAAATTAAAGAAGTTATTAAGCCAGTAATAAACGAAAAAATAGTAAAAAGCCCTTTAATAGAACTTTAGAAAGAAATAAAAAATAATGAATATAACAAACACATGTGTAACTTGTATTATAGGTCAAATTGAAAAAGCAACAAAACTTTTAAATTTAAATGAAACATTAGCTACTGAAATTATGAAAGAGGTAAAGCAAAAAGCTTTAAATTTTGATTTTTCTAAAACTCCACCTTATGTGGCAAAGGAAGTTTATGAATTATTAGCACAAAAAACAAATCTAAAAGATCCACTTGAAGATTTAAAACAAGCTTCAATTAAAAATGCTTTAAACTATCAAGAGATTATAAACAAAGAGATAAAAAGTTCACAAGATAAACTTTTTACAGCAATAAAAGGTGCAGTTGCAGGAAATGTAATTGATTTTGCAGTAACAAGAGAGTTTAGTTTAGAAGAAGAAATAAATTCTATTTTTCATACAGATTTTTCAATAAATGATTATAATATTTTCAAAGAAAAACTTCAAAGCTCTAATAGTTTATTGATTTTATCAGATAATGCAGGAGAAAATGTATTTGATAAAATTTTAATAAAAACTATAAAAGAGTTATATCCCCAAATACAAATAACTTATGCCACAAGGGGAAAAGCAATAATCAATGATATTACAATAAAAGAGGCTTTACAAATTGGTATTGATAAATATTGTAGCGTAATTAGTTCAGGAGTTGATACTCCAGGACTTGAAAAATCACAAGCTTCTAAAGAATTTATGCAAATTTTTAATAAAGCACCTTTAATTTTATCAAAAGGCATGGGTAATTTTGAGTGTTTAGAAAGCTATAATGATAATAGAATTTTCTTTTTATATAAAGTAAAATGTGAAGTTGTAGCAGATAAAATTGGTCAAACAGTAGGAGAAATTATTTTAAAAAGAGGCTAAACTAACTACTTAGTTAGTTTAGCCAAGATTTTTATTCCCTCTTTTGTTTTTTCAAAATCACAATTTGTGAAGTTGAATCTTGCTTCATTACTTTTCTTTTCATCAAAATAGAAAACTTCAGCAGGAACAAAAGCAACATTTTGTTCTAATGCTTTTTTTGCTAAAGCCATACTATCTTCTATATTGTTGAACTTTCCATAAATGAACATTCCACCTTTAGGTCTTTTAAATTGGAAATTTGGAAGGTATTTTTCCATACAATCAGCCATATAATTCATTCTTTTTTTATAATTTTTTGCATTTTTATTTATATGCTTAAATATGTTGTTCTCTTCAAGATAAGCATCTAAAAGCATTTGATTAAATGTTGATGTATGTAAGTCTAGTGACTCTTTTACGGCTAAAATATTACCAATTAACTCTTTATTGGCTCTTATCCAACCAACTCTAAGTCCTGGTGCAACAATTTTAGAAAAAGTACCTAAATGATAAGATTTTTCACTATAAAATTTACAGATTGGCTTTTTAATTTTACCTTGAAAGTTTAACAGACTATAAGCTGCATCTTCTATCAAAAAGGCATCTTTTTTTTCTAAAATATTAGCAATTTTTTCTCTTTGCTTTTTTGTATATGTGTATGTTGAAGGGTTTTGGTAATCACTAACACAATAAAAAATCTCATCTTTATTAATAATATTCTCTAATTGTTCTATTGTTTTAAAATCTTTAATATCTTTTTTTAATATTTTAAAAGCAGATAAAGCTCCAATATATGAAGGACTTTCCACTACTAAATTATTTGCATGTAGACTTTTAAGAATAATATCAAAAGCTTGCTGACTTCCTGTTGTAATTAAGATTTCCTCTTTAGTTGTAGGCAAAGCATAGATGTTTGTATAAAAGTTGGCTATCTTTTCTCTTAAACTATCTAAACCTTGTGATTTACTATATTGCAAAGAGTTTTTTTGTTTAAATACCTTCTTAGATGCTTTTTTTAATTGTTTTAATGGAAATAAATCTTCATTTGGTAATCCCCCAGCAAATGAGATTGTATTTTCATTTATAGCATCCAAAATCTCTCTAATATAAGACCTTTTCATTTTTTTCCCTCGATTTTTATTACAAAGCAGATTATATACAAATAAAAAAGATTATTCTTTATCTTAAATTGCAAAATATTTGTCCTATATTGCTTTTTTGGGTATAATTCTTTTATGAAAAAAGATACAAAACAACAAAGAGCAAATATAGTTAATAAAACTTTATTTTATATATATAAAAATATTGATACAAATATTTCTTTAGAAGAATTAGCTAAATTAAATAGTGTATCAAAATACCATTTTCATAGGATTTTTAAAGAAGAAACCAAACAAAATCTTTTTGATTTTATTACTTCAATTAGATTACAAAAAGCTGCAAATTTACTTATAACTAATCAATATTCAACTATTAGTGAAATTGCAAATATGTGTGGGTATTCTTCTCACTCCTCTTTTATAAAAGCTTTTAAACAAAAATTTTCATATACCCCTACTGCATGGAGAAAATCTGGTCATAAGGAGTATTCTAAAAATCTTATAGGTGAACATAGAAGATTTGATAAAATAGATATAAAAATTGAAGTTTCAAAGGAGAGATTTTGCGCATATATTAGGCATAAAGGCTATGATAAATCAATTAGTAAAACTTGGCAAAAACTAAAAGCTTTAGCATATGAATATAATTTAAAAGAGTATAAAGAAATAGCTTTACACCATGATAATCCTACAATTACACCTTTAAATGAGTGCAATTATGTAGCAGCAATTGAAGTTCCTAAAGATTTTAAATCTAATATTTCCACTTTAGAAATACCCAAAACTTTATGTGCTGTATTTAAATTAAAAGGGGTTTATGGAGATGTTTTAGCCTTTTTAAGATATGTGTATCACTATTGGCTTCCAAGTTCTGGATATGAAGCTACAACTTTACCTTCATATGTTATTTATCATAAAAATCATTTTTTAAATGAAGATAATCAATTTGATTTAACTTTTTATCTTCCTGTAAAAGTTATATACTAATCTTTATATTGTTGTTGTATTTTTAAAAATTCATCTAAATTATCAAAAAATATATCTACAAGTTCTGGGTCAAATTGTTTTGCTTTTTCTTCTTTTATAAACTCTAAAATTTTATCAATTTCCCACGCTTGTTTATAGCATCTTTTACTTGCTAACGCATCAAAAACATCACAAAGGGAAGTAATTCTTCCAAAAATATGTATTTGATTTTCTTTTAGTCCCCTTGGGTACCCCATTCCATCCCATCTTTCATGGTGTTCATAGGCAATAGATGCAGCTGCTTTTAAAATCTGTCTATTAGAATTTTTAAGCATTTCATAGCCAAGATTTGTATGCTCTTTCATTTTTTCAAACTCTTTAGGAGTTAATTTTCCGGGCTTTTTTAAAATACTATCTTCTATGGCAATTTTTCCTATATCATGCACAGGAGAAGCAAGTTTTAATAATTCGCACTCTTTTCTTGGTAAACCATAAAGCTTAGCCATCAAAAAAGAGTATTCAGCAACTCTTTTAACATGATTTCCTGTTTCATCAGAACGACCTTCACAAATAGTACCCATAGTATAAAGAACTTCTTTTTGAGTATCTATTATCTCTTTATTTAAATAAATTATCTCACTCACATCATGTTTTATACTAATATATTCAATTATTTCATTGTTAATATCCACTATTGGAATAATAGTAGTATCCATATAGTAATTTTTACCAGCTTTATTTCTATTTTTTAAAATACCTCTCCAAATATTTTTATTTTTAAGTTCACTCCACATTTTTTTATATACAACGGAAGAGACTTCTTCATCTCGCACACATTTAAAAGTGCTTCCTAATAGTTCTTCTTTACTAAACCCAGAAACTTGGCAAAACTTATCATTTACATAAGTTATTACTCCTTTTGTATCTGTTCTTGAAAAAGAAGTGCTAACATCAATTGCTTTTTCAAACTCTTTTATTAAATGAACTTTTTCATCTAAGCCTTTTGAAGTAGTATCTAATTTATCTTTTAATAGCTCTTTATAACTCTCTATTTCAGTTATATCATGTCTAATTCCTAAATATTCAATAACTTCATTATTTTGATTTAAAACAGGAATTATAGTTGCATCAACAATATATACACTTCCATCTTTTGCTTTATTTTTAACTATACCTTTCCAAACTTCTTTTTTATCTTTTATAGTTGTCCACATCTCTTTAAAGATTTCTTTTGGCATCTCTTCATGTCTTAAAATATTATGTTGTTTACCTAGAAGTTCAGGAAGTGTATATTGTGAGATTTTACAAAATTGTTCATTTGCATAGATAATTCTTCCCTTTTTATCAGCTTTAGAAAGAATTGTAGAATTATCAACTGCTATTTTATAGTGTTGTAAAATAGAATTTACAAATTTTATTTCATACTTATTTGAAATTCTTTTTATACATGAATCAAAAATTTCTTTAAACTCTTTTTTATTTATCGGATATTGAATATAGTATCTAATTCTTAATTTTATAGCCTTAACTAAATCCTTTTTTTTATCAAGCTTTGACACTAAGACAAAGATTTGGTCTTCATTGATTTTTCTCATTTTTTCAACCATCTTAGGGCCATCGTCATCAGACATTAAAAAGTTAGTTAAAACTATATCAAAATGGCTTTTTTTATATAATTTATATGCTTCTTTTTTTGATTTGGACACAATTATATTATCTAATTGATATTGCTCTTTTAAAAGCTTAGAAATTGAGGTTATACAAGTGTCATCATTGCATACAAAAAGTATAGATAATTTATTATTTAAATTATTTTTCATTGAAAGTGCCATTTTATAGTTAAGTTTAGATTATTTTATTTAATTCATAAAATAATAATTATATATACTTAAACTTAATTTTTTTTTAAAACTCCGTTTCAAAAATATATGAAGCTATCTCTTCTAAAGTTTTTTTATCATAAGAAAGGTTAGGCATTAAACCATATTTTTTCACTTGGTCAAGCATTAATGAGCCTTGTTCATTAGGGTTATATACCCACTGGCTCATATATTTAATAAACTCTTGTTTATCAAAAAAAGCCTCTTTATACCTTTTTCTTATTAGATTAATAGAAGGTGCAGAGATGCTTTCTCCTATTTTATGGCAAGTTTCACAATTACCACTAAAGAGTAAAGAGGGATATGAAGATGCAAAAAGGTTGTAACTTAATAAAATAATAATTAAAAATTGTTTCATAAACTAATTATATCAAAATCTAAAAATTTACTTTTTGATTAAAATCAAACTTATTTAACTTTAAGTTTTCTTTTCATATGATTACATATTCATATGTACATACTTAAAAGGATACAAATGGCAGAAAATTGTTGTGACCACTCAAAAGAAGTAGAAAAACTAAAACCTACATTGATTTGTGAGGAAACGTTATATGATGTTGCAGAACTTTTTAAAGCTTTTGCAGATACAACAAGAATAAAGATAATTGCTGTATTAAAAGAAGATGAGTTATGTGTAGGAGCAATTAGTGAATTAATAAATGTAAGTCAATCTGCTGTTTCTCATCAACTAAGAGTATTAAAAAACTCAAAAATTGTAAAACATAAAAGAGTAGGCAAACAAATATTTTATTGCCTTGATGATGAACATATTAAAAAAATATATGATATGGGATTAGAGCATATAATAAAAGGATAATTATGCAAAAAGTCAAATTACAAAATCTAGATTGTGCAAATTGTGCAGGAAAAATTGAAAAAGCATTAAATAAGATGAAGGAATTAAATAATGTTAAATTAAATTTTTCAACATCTACACTTAGCTTTGAAACTTCTATTGAAGATAAAAATCTTTTAAATAAAATAGAAAAAGAGATACAAAAAATAGAAAAAGAAGTAGTTATATTAAAAGAAGAACAAAAAATACAAAGAACATTTTGGCAGTTGCTTGATAAAAAACTTTTACTTATTACATTAGTTGCTATTGCTCTTACTTTTATTTCTTATAACTATATTTCAAATACAACATTACAATTTATAACTTATTTAATAGCTTATTTTTTAGTTGGTTGGGATGTTTTATATAAAGCTGTTAAAAATATAGCAAATGGTAAAGTTTTTGATGAACATTTTTTAATGGGAATAGCTACAATTGGTGCATTTGTTTTAGGAGAATATGTAGAAGGTATAGCTGTAATGATATTTTATCAAGTGGGTGAAATGTTTCAAGCAGTTGCTGTAAATAATTCAAGGGATAGTATAAATGCCTTACTTGATATAAAACCAGAATATGCCAATGTAAAAGAAAATGATACTATTATTCAAAAAGCACCTGAAGAGGTAAAACTAGAAGATATAATACTTGTAAAAGTTGGTGAAAAAGTTCCTGTTGATGGAGTTATAATTTCAGATAATTCTTCCTTTGATACAAGTGCTATTACAGGGGAATTTAAACCAAAAACTCTAAATAAAGATGATGAAGTTTTAAGTGGCTATATAAATCTATCAAAAGCTTGCTATATAAAAGTATCTTCACTTTATAAAGACTCAACTGTTGCTAAAATTATTGAATTAATTGAAAATGCTTCATCAAAAAAAGCAAAAGCTGAAAAATTTATTACAAAATTTGCAACAGTTTATACACCAATAGTTGTAGTTTTAGCTGTTCTTTTAGCAATACTTCCTCCACTTTTAATTGAAGGTGCTATTTTTAGAGATTGGGTTGAAAGAGCTTTAATTTTCTTAGTTATTTCTTGTCCTTGTGCTTTAGTTGTATCTGTTCCTTTATCTTTTTTTAGTGCAATAGGTGCTGTTTCAAAAAGAGGAGTTTTAGTAAAAGGAGCAAACTATATTGAAAAACTAACAGAAATTAGAAATATTATTTTTGATAAAACTGGAACTTTAACTCATGGAGTTTTTGAAGTAACAAAAATAGAAAGTTTTGAAAATAAAACAGATGAACTTTTAAAGTTTGCAGCATATGCAGAAAGTTTTTCAACTCATCCAATTGCAAAATCAATTGTAAAAGCTTATAAACAAGAAATAGATTCTCAAAAAATAACAGCACATGAAGAGTTAAGTGGACTTGGAGTTAAAGCAGTTATTGAAAATAAAGAGATTTTAGTTGGAAATGATAGATTACTTAAAAAGTTTAATATACAACTAAAAGATATAAAAGAGAATCTTAATGTGGTATATATTGCTATAAATGGTGTTTTTGCAGGATATATTGTAGTAAGTGATATTATAAAAGTTGAAGCAAAAGAAGTAATAACTGAACTTAAAAAGCTTAATATAGAAAAAATCTATATGCTTACAGGAGATAAAAAAGAAGTAGCTTTAGATGTTGCAAATACTATAGGAATAGATGAAGTAAAATATGAACTATTACCTCAAGATAAATTAACAAATTTTGAAGAGATAAAAAAACAAACAAATAAAGTAACAGCTTTTGTAGGTGATGGTATAAATGATGCTCCAGCACTTGCAAACTCAGATGTAGGCTTTGCAATGGGTGGAGTTGGAAGTGATATAGCTGTAAAATCTGCTGATGTTGTTATTTTAAATGATAATATTACTTGTATAAGTGATGCTATAAAAATTGCAAAAAAGACAAAAGTTATTGTATATCAAAATATTATTTTTATTATGGCTATTAAAGTTGGATTTTTAATACTTGGGGCAGGAGCTATGATAAGTATGAAAGAAGCAATTTTTGCAGATGTAGGAGTTGCCTTACTTGCTATTTTTAACTCTATGAGAATTTTAAAAACTATAAAAGATAAACCTAAAATTTGTAAAGATGATTCTTGTAATACAAGCTCTTTTAAACCAACTTTTAAAGAAGAAACTACAACTTGTTGTAGTGAAGGTTCTTGTTGTTCTAAAAGCTAGGAGGTTTCCTAGTTTTTAGCTACTTTTATTGTAAATAATGCTCCATTATCTACATTTTTCACATTTATATATCCATTCATATTTCTTTCTATAATATTTTTTGACATATAAAGCCCTATTCCTGTACCTTGTGTTTTATATCTAGTTGTAAAATATGGATCAAAAATTTTATCAATAATATTTTCTTTTATTCCCCCTGCATTATCGTGTATTTTTACAATAGCATAATTTTCTCCATTTTTTATCTCAATATTTATCTTAGGATTTTCTATTTGCCGTTCAAGTAAAATATCTTTTGCATTACTTAAAATATTTAATATAACTTGAGAATATTCATTTTTATATCCAAATACATTAATATCTTCTTTTATATCAAAAGATACTTCTATTCCATGATATTTTAAAGAAGATTCAACTATAAAATAAGCTTCTTGACAAGCTTTTTGGATACTAAATTCTTCTTTTTCTCCTTGAGGTTTAAAAAAGTTTTGAAAGTCACTTATGGTTTGAGACATATATGAAGTTAATTTATTTGCTTCTTTTATTTTTGTATCTAAATACTCTTTTGTAAATTTATTAAAATCATATGTAACTTTCATATTCATATGAATAGCTGAAATTTGAGCTAAAGGTTGTCTCCATTGGTGGGCAATATTACCTATCATTTCCCCCATAGAAGCTAATTTACTTTGTTGGATTAAAAGTTGTTCTTGTTCTAATCTTTTACTTATTTCTTCTTGAATTTTAATCTCTAGATTATCAATCATATTATTTATCATACTTTTTAATTCATTTAAGGCTTTATTATTTGTATGTTCACTTAATCTAGTTCCTAAATTTCCACCTTTAATATTTTGTAAAACCTTTGTGGCATTTTTAATTAAGGCTTCATTTTGTTCTATGTTTCTTTGAATATTTGCTACATTTTGATTTATCATTGTAGTCATTTGATAAAATTCATCTTTTGTATTTAATTTTATCTCTTCAACTTTTTTCTTTCTATGATTTAAGTAATTAAAAAAATCACTTAAACCTTTTTGAACTATATAAATTGAATTTATTATATTACTAGTAATAAACCATCCAACCACAATTGCAAAAAGTAAAATAATTACCAAAGAAGCGATAATTTCAATTTTAATTTCTTTTGATTTTAAAACTGCTTCATTATAAGCAAGAGTTGCATTATTTAAAGATTTACTTTGCATTTCTAAAAGAGTATTTACAAGTAGATGAAACTGCATTCTACTTGAAGTGGTTACATTTACATAAGCACCCTCTTCAAACTCCTCTTTTAAATATTTTTTTGTATCTTCTATTAAATTTTTATAATTTTTCCACATTTGTACTAATTGAATATTTGAAGAAGAAAAAGTTTCAAACTCTTTATCAAGTTTAGTTATAAGTATATTTAAATTTTTTTCAATATCAACTCTAATTTGACCATTAGGAGCCATCACTAAAGATTGTGAAATCTCTCTTAATCTATATAAAGGAGTAATTATTCTATCTTGTAGGGATAAAACTGTTTGAGATTTACTATGAACTACTTTTAAAGTCTCTTTATTTTGTTCACTTATATTTATAGATTTATAACCTAATACTGCAATAGAGGCACATAAAATAAAAAATAAAACCCCCAATTTAAACTTTATATTTGTTTTTTTAATTAGTTTCATTTTCTGCTCTTTTTGGTTTTACTGCTTTTTTCAAATATTCATCATACTTTTTATTTCCCCTTAAAGACCAATGATCTTTTGTAAGTTCTATTTCCCATAAAGGAATAATCCCTCCTTTATATGGTTTAAAAATTACTTCTTTATTTACTGCAAATACTTTATTTAGTGAAGGGACTCTTAAAGTATAAGCTTCTTGCTTTGCCCTAAAAAGAATATTTTTTACAACCTCTTCATACTCTTGTGTACCAATTTTTGTAATAAAAAACTTTTCAATATATTTTTGCATTATTTTATCTTCTTTTATAGTTGACCAAACACTATTTGCTTCATAAATAAAAAAGACTGTCCAAGGGTTTTGGTAATACCAATCATCATCTCCCCAAATAAGTAAATCCCATTTTTGAGTATTTTTATTACTATTTGTTGTTAATAATTGCTTATAAATATCTTTTTCACTATTTGTAATTGTATAATGAAACTTTACTGCATATTTTTTTAATTGAAACTCTATTCCTTTAAATAAAAACATAAATCTATCTTGGGTAAAAACCTCTAAAGTTAATCCATTTAACAAATTGGCTAACTCTTTAGGGGTAAAATTTGTATCAGATATTGGATATTTTTTAGCAATTTTTTCAACTATTTTATAATTAATTGAAGTTGTAAAAGCAGAGATTTTACCTTCATTTTTATATACAAATTTCAATAAATTCTCTTGATTTAAAGCTTGATTTAAAGCCTGCCTTACTCTTTTATCTTGAAGTTTATTATTTCCATTTATTAAATTAAAAAAGATTACAAAATTATCTGTTGATTTAGAAATTATTAATTTTGAATAATCAGATAATAAAACCTCTAGTTTTTTATTAAATGGAATTGGCATTAAATCAAGTTTTCCTTCTTTTTTTGTTATATCTTCTATTGCTTCATTTATATTTAATTGTGTATAAACTGTAATTGAATTTATTTTTGGAAACTGTTTATTCCAATAATATGGGTTAGCAATTAGTTCTAGTTTTTCTGTTTGTTTATCTCCTATTGCAAACCCCTCTTTTAAAATATAAGGTCCCATACCAAAAGCACCTGCTGCTTTATTTGCAGTTCCTGTCTCTTTTCCCACAGGATTATATTTTTGAATATACTCTTTTGTATAAAAATATACCCTTGCTAAATCGGTTAAAAACATCTCATATTTTTCTTTTAAGACAAATTTTAATCTATATTCATCTAGTTTAATAATCTCAAAATCTATCTTATCAATATTTGTATACAAAAAAGGATTCTTTCTAAAAAACTCTAAATTATAAATAGCATCATCAATAGTAAAAGGCTCTCCATTTTGAAACTTTAGATTTTCTCTTAAAGTAAAAATATATGTATAATCATCTACTCTTTTATGAGATTTTGCCAAATCATAAACCCAGCCTTGGTCATTGTCATAAGACCTAATAAGACCTGAATTTGTAGATTTTGCAATATATGAATAGGGAATGGAAGGTAAAAAAATATTTATATGAGAGTTTGGTAGAAGTTTAGGGGCAACTCTACTTAAAGAGTCATCTTCCCTAAATTCAAATTTTGAAACAATATTACTATTTGAACTAACAAAAGAAAAAAATAAGCTTAGAAAAAATATTAATTTATACAAGTTTATACCCTACCCCAGATAGATTAAAAATCAAATCTGTTGGAAGTTTTTTTCTAAGATTTCGAACAAGTGAGCGAAGTGCACTATCTGTCATAATATCATCACCCCAAACCTTATCTTGTAATTCTTCATAAGTTACAACTCTATTTTGATTTGCTATTAATACTTCAAAAAACAACATCTCTTTTTTATTTAATATTAAAGCTTCATCTTTATATTTTAACTCTTTTTTATCATAGTCATAACTATAATTTTTATTAACTTTTAGAAATATCTTTTTATTTATAGTTAAAATTTCTACACATTTTTCTAAAACTTCAAATAAAACTTCAAGCTCAATTGGTTTAACAATATACTTTTCCATATGTAATTCAACAGCTTCCAACAGATATTTTTTATCTGTATGGGCTGTTATCATAACTATTGGAATTTCTCTATTTGTTTGTCTTATTTTTTTAACAAACTCTATTCCATTTATAATAGGCATATGAATATCACTTAAAATAATATCTGGATTTTTCTGTTTATAAAGTTCTAAAGCCTCTTTGCCATTTGAAGCTTGAAAAACCTCTTTTACATAATAGCTTAGACTATCAGCAATATTTTCTCTTATACCTACTTCATCTTCTGCATAAAGAATTGTTAAACCTTTTAATTTTTCTAAAACTTCTTTTTGCATAAAGACTCCTTTTTTTGATTATAACAAATTTTTAATGTTTTGTTTTAACCAAACCATCTGAAGAGTTAGATTTTAAATATCTTAGAAGATAAGAAGCTTCTTCCTCATCAAGTTTTGCAAATCCTTTCATAGTACCAAAAATAGCTTCCCATTCCATCATAGTATGATGATTTACTTCAGGACCAGCATGACATTGAGTACACATTTCAAAGTAAAACTCTTCATGCTCACTCCAAATATCTCCTAAGTCAGCAGAAACTAACTCTTTTGAAAGTGTTCCAATTAACTCTACTTGCTCATCTTTTTTATTTACTTTAAAACCATTATCAATTTTCGCAATTAAAAGGTCTTTTGTTTTAGTGTTATAAACCTCATCACCAAAAATATACCCTTTAATTGAAACTTTTACTTCTTTACCTAAATCTTTTACTATTAAAAGAGGAACTCCCACATAAACTTTTGCAGATTTTCCATCTTCACCTTTTAATATTGTATCTTGATATATAAAACTATCTTGTGCATTTACTTGGGCAAAAATCCCAAGTAAAGCTAAGATTGCTATTGATTTTTTAACTAAATTTCTCATCTTAAGCTCCTATAATTTTTGGTGGTTGATACGCTAAGTTTGGCCTAACTGTCCCAGCTTTTCTTATACTTACTAATACTGTATTAGCAGTTGTTGCTTGTGCCATTTGTGATGTAGGTCTTGATGAAGTAAGTACATTTACTTGCCCTGAATTACATCTTGTAATATCTTTTTGATTATCTTCAGGAGAGTACCAAGCACCCTCTTCTATTGCAACAACACCTTCTCTAATTGTATTTGTAATTACAACTCCAGCAAGTAAACTTCCTCTATCATTGTAAACTTCAACAATTTCTCCATCTCTGATATTAAATTTTTTAGCATCATTAGGATTAATTCTAATTGGCTCTCTACCTTGTACTTTGTGTACATTTTGTACCCAAGTGTTATCCAATTGAGAATGAATTCTATATGTTGGATGAGGAGATACTAAATGTAATGGATATTTTTTCACTAACTTTTTATTTCCTAACCACTCTGCTGGTTCAAACCACATAGGATGACCTTTAAAATCTTTATATCCAAAGCTTGCAAATTTATCTGAATAGATTTGAATTTTTCCTGTTTCAGTTTTTAAAGGATTTGCAATAGGATCTTTTCTAAAGGCTTCATGTCTTACAAAGTTTTTAGCATCTTCTGGAATTTCATATTTAATTACACCTTTTTCCCAAAACTCTTCAAAAGAAATACCCATCTCTCTTTTTGCATATGATCTTTTATATAATCTTTCTAACCACTCTTTTACACTTCTATCTCTTGAATATCTTTTTGCTTTTCCAAATTTTTCAGCTAATAGTGTAAAAATTTCATAGTCATCTTTTGATTCATATCTTGGTTTTACTATTTGTTTCATTGCATAAATTCTATCATTTGAATAAGACATACCAGAAGCTATATCATCTCTTTCCATAGTTGTAGTTGCAGGTAATACAATATCTGCCATTTTTGCAGTGGGAGTCCACCAAGGCTCAACTACTACTAAAGTATCTAATGTTCTTAAAGCTTTAATTAACTCATTTACATCAGGTTGATGACCAATAGGTGAACCTCCCGCACTTAACATAAACTCAACTTTTGGATAAACTATCTCTTTACCTTTGTAAGTTACTGTTTGACCTGGTTTATTAATTAAATCACTCATTCTTGAAGCAGGAATTGCAATTTTTACATTATCTCCACCACCTTGGCTCATTCCACCAACAGTAGCTTTACCTGAACTTGCATCTCCTCCACCTTCGTAGTGCATAGAAAATCCAAAACCACCACCTGGTAATCCAACTTGACCAATCATAGAAGCTAAAGTAATAATACACCAATCAACTTGCTCTCCATGATGTGCTCTTTGTAAAGCCCAGTTTCCAGCAATAAATGTTCTATTTGATACCATAATATCAGCTAATTGTTTAATAGTTTTTGCTGGAACTTCTGTTAATTTTTCTGCCCATTGAGGAGTTTTTTCAACACCATCTGTTTTACCTAAAAGGTAAGGTAAAAATTTATCAAAACCATAAGTATATTTATCAATAAAAGCTTTATCATATTTTTTTGATTTATATAAGTAGTTCATCATAGCAAGCATCATTGCCACATCACTACCTGGTCTTATTTTTATCCAATCAGCCTTGAACTCTTGAGCACTCATAGTATAAATAGGGTCAATAGAGATAACTTTAATCCCTGCTTTTTTATACTCTTCATAAGCATCATAACATCTATGATTTGGTACAGAATATCCTGCTCTATTTGTTTTATATAAATCAGCACCCCATAAAATCATAACTTTTGTATTTTTAATAATTTGCTCATGTGCTGTTTGAATAGAATAAACTTCCATATCTCCAACAATTGAAGGGTTTACTTGCCCTGCTGCACCATTACTATACTCACCTGAAGTTCTAACAGCTCCACCAATAATATTAAAAAATCTTCCAGCTAAAGCATTTGGTTTAAAAGCTCCTGGATGAGCCCACCCTCCATAAGAAGCATTATAAAGTGCTTGATTTCCACCATTTGCTTGTGCTTTTTTAATAGCTTTAGCTACTAAATCAATAGCAGTATCCCAAGATACTCTTACAAACTCCTCTTTTCCTCTTAAGTCACCTCTACCTTTTCCTTCAAGGTAACTTTTTCTTACAACTGGATATTTTACCCTTGAGTTTGAGCTATTTCTATCTGCTAAGCTTTTTACCATTACAGTTGGATTTGCATCTGAATCTAATTGAGATGAAATATCTACAATTTTTCCATCCCTAACATGAGCATAAAAAGCTCCAAAGTGTGAAGCACTTGGGATTTTTTTAGTTCTTGTTGCAAACTCTTTTGCTAATACTCCTGAAACACTACCACTTCCTACAACAGCTGCTGATGCAACTGCACCAACTTTAAGAAAATCTCTTCTTGAATTGTTCATGGTTTATCCTTTTTTTCATTTATATTGAAAGTCTAACAACAAAAAATCGAAAAAAAATCGAATAATTATATTATTTGACATATTTTTTAAAAGATTTTGCAAATATAAAATTTCTAAAGTTGGTATAATAAAAAGATGAATAATAAAATTTTAAACGAAGCAAATAAACTTATTAAAGAAGATGGGTTATATAACACTTTTATAAATGATATTAAGTTATATAAAACACAAAGTTTTTGTCCAAGAGGACCACTTATATATGATGTCTGTTTAGTTTTAGTTCTACAAGGAACTAAAATAGGTTATTTAAAAAATAATACTTTTACATATAATAATAAAAAATATTTAGTAGTTCCTACAACTTTACCTTTTGAATGTGAGACTATTGCTTCTAAACAAGAGCCTTATATTTGTATGCTTATTTCTATAAATAAAGAACTTATGTATGAAATAATAGATTTAATAGGAAACCAAAAGAAAAATAAGAAGTATGAGCTTGCTGTTTTTAGTGATGATGTTACTTTAGAAATAGAAGATATTACATATAGACTTTTAAAGACTTTACAAAATAAACAAGACAGTGAAATCTTAGGCACAAATCTTTTAAAAGAACTTTTTTATAGAGTAGCAAAATCCAAAAATGCTTGTTTTTTATATAATATGTTCTTAAATGATAAAAATGAAGCAAAAATTGCTAGAAGTATAAGATATATACATAAAAACTATAATGAAAAACTAGACCTTAATAATTTGGCAAAAAAAGTAGATATGAGTATCTCTTCTTATCATAATTATTTTAAAAAATCTACTTCTTATACACCTTTACAATATATTAAAAATATTAGATTAAATAAAGCAAAAGAGTTGCTTTTAAAAAATTATCAAGTAAATGATTGTGCCTATGAGATTGGGTATGAAAGTGTTTCTCAATTTAGTAGGGATTTTAAAAGCTATTTTGGAAAGCCACCCAAAGAGATTAAATCTCTTTAGGCTTTAAAGCTAAAGTCAAAATTTGCTCAACTTTATCTAAAGTTAAATTACCTTTTTCTCCAAGAGCTGTCATATTGTGATTTTTAAGAGCAGTTGTAATTTTACTAATTACCTCTTTATCCCCATTTATATAATCATTTAAATTTGTAGAAATCCCTACACTATTATATAACTCTTCAATTTTATCTATTACTTTATTTGCATCATCTATATTTAATATATTTTTTCCCATTTGTAAAAGTTTTTCTTTTTTATCTTCAAACATTACTTTAAAAAGCTGTGGTTGAACTATTGCTAAACTTCTTCCATGATCTATTCCATAAAAAGCAGTTAATTCATGCCCTATCATATGTGTTGCCCAATCTTGTGGCACACCAGCACCAATAAAACCATTTAAAGCCTGATTTGCTAAAAGCATCAAATCTTCATGCCAAGAGTACTCTTTTCTTTTATCCCAAGTTTGCATTAACTTTACTAAACCTTTTAGTATTGTTTCACTATATCCATCATGAATTGGCGAATTATTTGGATATGTTATATATTGTTCACATGTATGAACAAAAGCATCAACAACCCCATTTGCAAGTTGTCTATCATCTAAAGTAGCCATTACACTAGGATCTAATACTGCAAATTTAGGGAAAATAAAAGGTGAAAAGAAATATCTTTTTTCATTTGTAGCTTTTTTTGATACTACTGTTCCACTATTTGATTCACTTCCTGTTGCAGGTAGTGTTAAAATAGCTCCAAGAGTAACTGCAGCTTTTGGTTGAGAAGTCCCATCTAAAAAATCCCAACCATCACCCTCATATAAACTAGCAGCAGCAAGATATTTACAACCATCAATAACAGACCCTCCACCAACAGCTAAAATAAAATCTATATTTTTCTCTCTTACTATTTCAACAGCTTTATTCATTGTTTCAACTGTTGGATTTGGCTCAACTCCACTAAATTCAAAAAATGTATAATCTTTTAAAACTTTTACCACTTGTTCATAAACACCATTTTTCTTAATTGAACCACCACCATAAACAAATAATACTTTAGAATCTTTTGGAATATAATTTGTGATTGACTCAATTTTTCCTTCACCAAACTCAATAATAGTTGGATTATGATATGTATATGTCATAGTTTATCCTTTTAAAAATTTTCTATTATTATATAGATAAAAGATGTATTTGCAAATAGCAAATCTTATAAATTATATGTATTTTTCTACAAATTTTAAAATTCGATTTTTTTTCTACAATTTTAATTTATACTTCCCAAACATAAAAAATAAATCTAATAATAAAAGTTAAGTTTATTTTAAAACATACAAAGGATAACAAATGAAAACTCTAAAAATTTCTTTAGTTACAGCTCTTGCTTTAAGTGCTTTTAGTGTAAGTTTAAGTGCTGATACTTTAGAAGAAGCCTTAAAAAATGGAAAAGTAAGTGGTGATGTAAGTATTACTTATGAAAGTAGAAAACAAGATAAAGAGATTTCTGCATATTATTCAGATACTGCTTATAGTGTTGGTTCTATTGGATTAAATTATAAAAGTGCTCAGTTTTATAATTTTAGTGTAAATCTTGGAGTTAGAGGATATAAAACTATATTTGAAGATGATAAAAATTTTAGAACTAATCATGGAAAAGGTGATGCAAGTGAAAGATTTTATAAAGATGGAAAAAATAAAAGTGTAGATTTTGAAACTGCTTATTTAGCATATGATTTAGAAAATTTACATATTAAAGCTGGTAGACAATTTATTTCAACTGAGTGGATTAATAAAACACAAGATGCAATAAGTTTATATTATGATTTAAAAAATACAAATATTGAAGCTATTTGGACAAATAGACATGGTAGAGTTTATGCAAGGGATTATAGACCTATGACTGAGGTTAATAAAGGAAATGGAGGTTTATATAAACTTGGAATTACACATAACCTTACTAATTCATTTGCTATTAAAGCTTATGGTTTAACAGCCCCATCACTTAAAGATATTTATGGAGGAAAAATTACATATAAATCTTCTATAAATGAAGTAAAATTTGGTTCAATGATACACTATGCTTCTACAAACGAAGATGAAAAAAATGTAGAAGATAGCAATATTTTAGAACTAAAAGCTTTTGCTAGTTTAGGTGGATACACTGCAACTTTAGGATATGTACAAATTGATAAAGATGCTGCTTTTAATCATATTGCAGGAGAGACGATTATTCCTTTTGAAGAAGGGGATCAAATGTTTTTAAAAGATGCTAAAACTACATATGCAATGCTTAGTAAATCTTTTGGAGATGTATCTTTAACTGCTTTATATGGAATTACTGATTATGAAAATAAATATGATAAAGACGAGTTTAACTTATGGGTTGATTATAAAGTTAATAAAAACCTTACTTTAAATCTAGGGTATGCCCTTACAAATGAAGACTCAAAAGATGCAAATACTACTGATTTAAATCAGTTAAATGCAACTTTAGTTTATAGTTTTTAACACTTACTCCCTTTTTTAGGGAGTATAAAACTGCCTCTGAAATTTTGTCTGCTTTTGTTTAGTGTTTTCAAATCTTGTGAATTTATTTGAAAACTATAGAGATAGTTTTATATTTCTTAAAAAAATTACTTTTTAGACCCAGTCCTTTTTTTATAATTTGAAAATAAACTTAATTTTAAATATTAGTTTAAATCAAATTAAAGGAAAACAATGAAAACTATCAAATTAAGCCTAATTGCTGCTTTAACATTAGGAACATGTTCATTTGCAAGTGCTGATTCTCTTTTAGAAGCCTTACAAAATGGAAAAGTAAGTGGTGATGTAAGTGTTACTTATGAAACAAGAGATTTTGATAAAAAAGTAGGTACTTATTATCAAGATACAGCTTATAGCGTTGGTTCATTTGCTTTAAAATATGAAACTGGAACTTGGAATAACTTAAGTCTTACTACTAAATTTAGAGCTTATAAAACTCTATTTGAAGACCATAAAAACTTAAGAACTTGGAAAGGTAAAGGTGATGCTAGTGAAAGGTTCTATAAAACAGGAGATGAAAAAGATATAGATGCAGAAGAGTTTTTTGTAAAGTATCAATATGAAAATATTACTGCAAAATTTGGTAGACAATTTATTGTTTCAGATTGGTTTGCAAAAACTCATGATGCTATTAAAATAGATGCAGTTTTTGATAATACTTCAATTGAAGCAATTTGGTCTAAAAAAATTGGTAGAGTTTATGCAAGAGAATATAGACCAATGGAAAATATCAATGAAAGCAAAGGTGCTTATAAATTAGGTATTTCTCATAAATTCAATGAAAATATTAAAGCTACAATATATGATATATATTTACCTGATGACCATTATAAACTTGGTGGAAGAGTTGATTTAAATTATAAAGATTTTAACTTTAGGGCTGATTATGTTCAACAAAAAATGCATAAAGATTTAAATAAAGATGATACTGATTTCTTGCATTTAAAAGCAAGTGTAAATATTCTTGGGTTTAATGCAGCTATTGGATATGCAAAAGTTGGTGATGATGATACACACTTTATTGGATATGGAGCTACAGGAGAATCATTATGTCCTTTTGAAGAAGGAGATGCTTTTTATTATAGAAATGCACAAACATACTATGCAAGTTTAAGTAAATCATTTGGTAATTTAGATGCAACACTACTTTATGGTATTTTTAATAACTATAAAACAGATTCAAATAAAGAGTTTGATGCTGAAGAGACTACTTTATGGTTAGGATATAAAATATCTGATAATTTAAAAGCAAATGTTGGATATACATATTTTAATACAGATGATGTAAATGGATATGTTGGGTCTGATATGAACCAATTAAATGCAACATTAGTTTATAGTTTCTAATTTATACTCCCTTTTTTAGGGAGTATAAAACTGCCTCTGAAATTTTGTCTGCTTTTGTTTAGTGTTTTCAAATTTTGCGAATTTATTTGAAAACTATAGAGGTAGTTTTATGCTTCTTTAAAATATTGAAAAATTAGGATTATAGAGATTATAAATAGTACTATTTTTATAAGTTTTAAATATAAAGCCGTATCTATTTTTCTTTTTACTTTAATACCTAAATATAAAGAAAAAGAGATAAGTAAAATCGAAGCAAAAGAAAAAGTTAATTGTTCAGTATTAAAATTTCCATTAATTGAAAAAAGCACTATTTGAATAATTTTTCCAAGTAAAAAAGATAGATTCATAGCTTGAATTAATTCAGCTTTAGTATATTTTGCTTCAAGGGCATATATCATTAATATTGGACCAATTACATTTGTAAGTCCACCCATAAGCCCTGCAAATAAAGAAAATCCTACAAAAGTTGATTTTGGATGGGTTTTAAAAGTAGGAATAGTTAAATTTATCTTATTTGCAAAAAGATAAAAAAGAATTACAAAAGCCAATAAAAGTTTAAAAATATTTGAATCACTAAAAATAAGTATTTGTGTACCTATTGCACTTCCTAGCATTACAAGTAAAGCCAAGGGTAAAAAACGCTTAAAAGCACTTATTGTATTACCTTCACTTAAAAAACTTACTAAGTTTACTACCAAAGTTGGAATAAGAGTAAGAACTATTGCTGTTTGAATATCAGTAAAAAGTGCTATTAATGGTGTAGGAATTATTGCAAATCCAAAACCTGCAACTCCATGAACAAAAGAAGCAATTAGAAGTATTATAGAGACTAATACTATAAATTCTAAATCCACAATATGCCTTTTTAAAAAAGTTTAAAACACTAACATAATAAAACTTTAGTTTTAAAAAAAGTAAAAGTTTAATTGTAATTTAGTAATTTTTTCTTTAAAAATGTGTTACAATTCATTCCTGACAACTGTCAGGTAAAAAAGGAGTAGAGTTTGACAAAAGAAAAAATAAAAAAAGCAGCTTTAAAAAACTTTGCTATAAATGGATATGAAGCTACCTCTTTAGCAAAAATAGCTCAAGAAGTAGGAATAAAAAAACAATCTATTTCAACATACTTTTCTCAAAAAGAAGAGTTATACTTTGCTGTTTTTCAAGAAATGACAAATGACTATATAACTTATTTAGAAAAAGTAGTAAAACAAATAAGTACAAAACCAGCAGATATAAAAATAAAAACTTTAGTTTATAAAATATATGAATTTGCTGTTACTTATCCTTTATACAATATGTTTTTTAATAGAGCCTTACATTTTTCACCAACCTTTTTACAAGAAAAGATTAAAAATGAAATTCAAAAAATGGAAACTTTATCTTCAAAAATTTATAAAGAAACCTTTAATGAAGGAATTAAAACAGGTCTAATTAAAAAGCAAGAACTTGAAAGTTTAGTGGCTGCTTTTTATTGTTTAATTGATGGAATTTCTATACAAATGTTAATTTATGAAAAAGAAGAATTTCATAAAAGACTTGAAAGTATCTGGAATATTTTTTGGGAAGGAATAAAAAAATGAAAATAAAACTTATAACAACAAAACAAGAGTTAGAAAAAGCTTTTGAAATTAGAAAAAAAGTTTTTGTAGAAGATCAAAAAGTATCTATGAAAGAAGAGTTTGATAAATATGAAACAAGCTGTGAACATATACTTGCTTTTATTGATAATTTAGCCATAGCAACTGCTAGATTAAGAGTAGTTGATAATATAGCAAAACTTGAGAGAATTTGCGTTTTACCTTTATATAGAAAAGATGGTATTGGCAAAAAACTAATTTATGCTTTAGAAGAAATTGCATTAGAAAAACAGCTTAAAAAAGCAAAATTACATGCGCAAACAAATGCCCAAAGCTTTTATGAAAAATTAGGTTATAAAGCAGAAGGAAAAGTTTTTTTTGAAGCAGGAATTGAACATATTT
This sequence comes from Malaciobacter mytili LMG 24559, assembly GCF_003346775.1. Taxonomy (NCBI): domain Bacteria; kingdom Pseudomonadati; phylum Campylobacterota; class Epsilonproteobacteria; order Campylobacterales; family Arcobacteraceae; genus Malaciobacter; species Malaciobacter mytili. The sequence goes on from NZ_CP031219.1 coordinate 1,983,830, forward strand.
TAATGATTAAAGAGTTAAAAAGTGAAAAAATATAGAAAAGTTTTTTTTTATAATATTGGTATTTTTATACTTGCTTGTGGCTGTATGCTAACAATAAAATCAAATTTTGGAGCAGGACCTTTTGATGCACTATTGGTTGGATTATATAAAACCTTTGGATTAACTATTGGAAGCTGGGAGATTGTTTTAGGGCTTATTTTAGTTTTATTAAATGCCCTAGGAAGTAAATCACGCCCTGAATACTTTGCTCTTGTAACTTCTCTTATTACAGGAGTATGTATAGACTTTTGGATATTTACAGCAGGAGTTTTTATAGAACCACAAAGTTTAGCTTTTCAAACTATATGCTTTTTTATAGGATTAGTATTGATGTGTTTAGGTGTTGCTTTAAATATACAAGCAGATTTTGCTCCAAATCCAATGGATAGGTCAATGATAGTATTATCAAAACTAATAAATTGTAGTTTTTCTATCTCAAGGGCAATTTTAAGTTCTATTTTTGTAATTTTTGCTTTTATTTTTAATGGACCAATTTTAATAGGTACTTTAATAGTTGCAATATTTGCAGGCATAATAATAAAGTTTTTTATTCAATATGTACATAAATTTGATTTAAAATATTTTAGTTGATTAAAAAGGAGTTACTTTAAAAAAGTGGCTCCGAATACTGGATTCGAACCAGTGGCCAAGTGATTAACAGTCACCTACTCTACCGCTGAGCTAATTCGGAACGCAAAAATAGATTTAAATAAGTGGCTCCGAATACTGGATTCGAACCAGTGGCCAAGTGATTAACAGTCACCTACTCTACCGCTGAGCTAATTCGGAACTTATTTAAAAAAGTATTCATTAAAGAAATGGCTCCGAATACTGGATTCGAACCAGTGGCCAAGTGATTAACAGTCACCTACTCTACCGCTGAGCTAATTCGGAATATGTTATTTCCTTTAATGGGCTGGAATTATAGTAAAAATTTGCACTTTTGTCAAGTAAATATCGAGATTTTTACAAAATTTTATAAAATTTTAATCCACTACTATCAATTATAGAAATTTTACCTTCTTTTAAGAGATTTTCTAACTCTTTTTTTGAATTTTCATCATACATATTTTCAATATCTTCAAAAGTTAAAGGACGCCTACTTAACATAGAAATTATCTCTTCTTTTGTGAAACTTTGAAGTAATTTTGGTCTATTTTTATAAGCAATATTTACATTTATACCTTTAAAAGAGTTTGCAATACTTTCTAATGTTTCAAAACTAACAGGTTGCACTTTATATGCAGGTGGTCTATCTATTGTTCCTATATCTACTCTTGTGGGATTAATTTTTTTAATAGCTTCATATAATAAAGCTATCTCTTCTTTATTATCATTTAAATCTTTTACAAAAAGAACTTCTAAAATAAAATCATTTTTAAACTTTTTAGAAAACTCCATCATAGCAGGAACTATTTTATCAATTTCAATACTTTTATGAACCCTATCTAGTTTTTTAAAGCATTTCTCACTTACACAGTCTAAAGATAATTTAACCATATGAAGTTTTAATAAGGCATCAAAAACCTCTTTTTTATAAATAGTACTACCATTTGATAAAATAAGTGTTTTTGTATTAAGTTTTAGCAGCTCTTGTATTAATTCATCCAATTTGGGATATAAAGTTGGTTCTCCATTTGCAGTTAGTGTTATAACATCAATTTTAGGATGCTTTTCAAAGCTTTTTTTAACTTCATTTATTATCTCTTCAACACTTGGGTATTCACTCATTTTATCCATAGTTTTAGCAGGTTTTAATTCACAATATAAACAATCAAAATTACACTGTTTTTTACTAACTGATAAATCTATTCCTAAAGAAATACCAAATCTTCTTGAAGGAATTGGACCAAAAATTATTGAATTTGACATTGATTTTTTTCCTTTTAAATAAAAAAAGAGAAGATCAAACGACCTTCTCTTTTTATTTTTTCTAATTTTTAATAGATTTAAGCTTTTTTTGAAACTCTATGACATTCATTTACAAAGTGTTTTGCATTTTCAACTGGTACATCAGGTAAAATACCATGACCTAGATTAAAAATATGTCTTTTTCCACCCATTATTTCTTGTATTTTTTCAATACAAGCTGTTGTTTTTTCTTTTGAGTATAATCTACAAGGTTCCATATTCCCTTGTAATACATATTTATCTCCAAGTTTTTCTTTTGCCAATGCCATTGGAGTTGACCAATCAACACCAAATACATCAAAATTTCCATAAATATCATCTAAATATTGTCCAATACCTTTAGGGAACATAATAACAGGAATTTCTGGATATTTTTCTTTTAAATATTCTGCAATTTCAACCATATATTTCCATGAGAACTCAAAATATGCATTTTTTTCTAAAGCTGCTGCCCATGAATCAAAAATTTGAACAACATCAGCACCTGCAAGAATTTGATTTTCCATATAATGTTTTACAACTTCAGTAACTTTTGCAAGTAATTTATGCATAAGTTCTGGATTTGAATAGATAAGTTTTTTACAAATATTATATGTTTTAGTTCCTTGTCCTTCAATCATATATGTTGCAAGTGTCCAAGGTGCTCCTGTAAATCCAATAAGAGCCTTATCTTCAGGTAGTTTTTCTTTTAATAGTTTAATTGTTTCATAAACATAAGTTAATTTATCAGCTGCTTCTTTTCCACCTAAAAGTGCATCAATATCAGCCTCAGTTTTAATAGGATCTTTAAAAATAGGTCCTTCACCTTTTACAAACTCTAGGTGCATTCCCATCTCATTTGGTACAACTAAAATATCACTAAATAAAATAGCCGCATCCACTCCAACTATATCAAGTGGTTGAATTGTAACTTCACAAGCCATCTGTGGATTATGACATAAATTTAAAAAGTTTCCAGCTTTCGCTCTAACTTCCATATATTCTGGTAAATATCTTCCTGCTTGTCTCATCATCCAAACTGGAGTATAAGGTGTCTCTTTCCCAAAACAAGCATCAACAAAAATTTTTGACATTTATAAACCTTTTTATTTTTTTCCAACTTTTCCTAAGAAGAAAAGTCCTATTGATAAAGCTGTAACAGCTAAAGCGAAATATAACATCTCTAAAGCCGTTGTATATTCTGTGTGTAAAACTCTTTGAAAAAAGTTTACAACAAGTACCATTACTATAACTTTTGCAATTTTGTCTTTTAATTGATCTAATGTTTTAATTGATAGAATTTTTTGATCATCTAAAGCATGTTGATTACAATCTATGGGAGAGATAAAAAGCTCATACACTCCAAAAGAGAAAATTAGCATAACAACAGCAATTAAATATAAATCAACTGCTCCAATAATACCACTTACAATATCTTCATGGTAGTTTTCAGGATGAGCTCCTGTTGTAATAGTAGTATATGTAAACTTAGCAACTTCAAAAATATCCATACTTGCAACAATAAAAAGAACTAATGCTCCAAGTAATCCAAAAATAACAGCCAAGATTACAAGAAATCTTGACTGCCACATTGCGCTTTCAAAAAGCTTTTCAATCATTAGTTATTATTCTCCATTTCAATCCATTTTAAAGCAATTCTAACAGAATTAGTTGCTGCTCCAACTCTTACTTGATCCGCAACATTAAAATAGTGTACTATATTATCAGCATAAACATCTTTTCTAATTCTACCAACATAAGTAATATCTGTATCAGTAGCAATAATTGGCATAGGATATTGTTTATTTTCTAAATCATCAATAACTTCTACATTTTCAAAGTTATTTAATGCTTCTCTTACTTTTTCAACATCAACTACAACATTATCTTCAAAAGTAACAGTAATTGATTCACTATGACTTCTTAATACAGGAACTCTTACACAAGTTGCTGCAATTTGCATTTTTTTATTCATAATTTTTTGAGTCTCATTTACCATTTTCATCTCTTCTTTAGTGAATCCATTTGGTTGAGCAACATCAATTTGAGGAATAACATTTAAAGCAATTTGATGTGCAAATGCTTCTTTTTCACTCTCTTCTAATTTAAAAGCAAAAAAAGCTTGCATTTGTTTTACAAGTTCTTCCATACCAGCTTTTCCAGCACCACTTACAGCTTGGTAAGTTGATACATCAACTCTTTTAATTCCATATAATTCATCAAGAGGTTTTAAAGATAATACCATTTGAATAGTAGAACAATTTGGATTTGCAATAATTCCCGTTTCTTTCCATTTAGCAATCTCTTCTGGATTAACTTCTGGTACTACTAAAGGAATATTTGGCTCCATTCTAAAATGACTTGTATTATCAATTACAACAGCTCCTGCTTCAACTGCATATTTAGCAAATTTTGCAGAAATACTTCCACCTGCACTAAAAAAAGCAATTTCAACTTCATTTTCTTCAAAAGAAGTTTCAGTTAATTCTAATACTTTATACTCTTTATTTTTATATTCAATTGTTGTTCCAGCACTTTTAGCACTTGCTAAAGGTACTATATTATTTACAGGGAAATCATATGCTTCCATAACTCTAAATAGTTCTTCTCCAACTGCACCTGTTGCTCCAACAACAGCAACATTAAATTTTCTCATTATTCATTTTCTCCATTTTCTAATAAGTTTGAGTTTGTATTTTCTTCATCTAAAGAAGTATTTTCTACTAAATTTGTATCATCAATTATACCAGCTAAATCTGTTGCTGATTCAATATCTAATTCATCATCTTCTTCTTTTGGACACTTAGCAATTGATACAACTTTATCACCTTTATCAACATTTACTATAATTACCCCAGAAGTATTTCTTCCAGCTTTTCTAATAGTTTGCATATCAACTCTAATCATTTTTCCAATTGAAGTTAAAGCCATAAGGTCTTGTGATTCATCAACAATAACAGAACCTACGATATTTCCAGTTTTTTGATGTAATTTCATAGCAATAACACCAGAACCAGCTCTATTTGTAAGTCTATATTCATCTACTGTTGTTCTTTTTCCAATACCTTTTTCAGATACAGTTAATAACTCTTGCTCTTCATTTATAATAACATCAGCATCAACAACAAAATCAGAGTCATGTTTAAACTTAATACCTCTAACTCCCCTTGTACTTCTACCTTGTTCTCTTGTTTTTTCAATTTCAAATCTAATACATTGACCTAAACTTGTAAAAATCATAAAGTATTGTGCACCAGGAATTGTAATTTTTGCTGTAACTATCTCATCAGTATCATCAAGAACAATAGCTCTTACTCCATTACTTCTTATATTACTAAATTCAGCCAATGAAGTTCTTTTTACAATACCATTTCTAGTAAAGAATGCTAAAGATTTAGTTTCATCAAAATCAGTAGTTGGAATAATAGCCATAATTTTTTCTTCAGCTCTTAAGTTGATTAAATTAACTACTGCTTTTCCTTTAGCTGTTCTACTACCTTCAGGAATTTTATATACTTTTAACCAATATAATTGTCCCATATTTGTAACAAACATTAAAGTATCATGCGTATTTGTAACAAAGAATCTTTCAATAAAATCATCATCATGTGTAGTAACTGCTATCTTACCTTTACCACCTCTTCTTTGTTTTTCATATGATTTAATTGGAACTCTTTTTACATATCCATTATGAGTAATAGTAACAACCATTGGCTCATTTGGAATTAAATCTTCAATATCAATTTCATCATATGAATCTTCAATTTCTGTTCTTCTTGCATCAGAATATTTATCTTTAATTTCAGTAATCTCTTCAGTAATTATTTCATTTAATTTTTCTTCAGATCTTAAAATAGCTTCTAATTCAGCAATTAAAATTAATAACTCTTGATATTCTGCTTCAAGTTTATCCCTTTGAAGACCTGTTAATCTTCCAAGTCTCATATCTAATATAGCTTGAGACTGAATAGGAGATAATTCAAATCTACTTTGAAGTTTTTCTTTTGCATCAGTATCATTTGAAGAAGATCTAATAATTTTTACAACTTCATCAATATTATCAACAGCAATTTTTAAACCTTCTAAAATATGCGCTCTAGCTTTTGCTTTTTCTAAATCAAAAATTGTTCTTCTAATAATTACAGTTTTTCTATGAGATAAGAAAAGAGTTATTAATTCTGGAAGATTAAATACTTTTGGTTCTTTATTATGAACTGCAAGTAAGATAATCCCAAAAGTTGTCTCCATTGGAGTTGACTTATAAAGATTGTTTAATACAATTTCACTCATTGCATCTTTTTTAAGTTCAATAACAACTCTAATACCTTCTCTATCAGACTCATCTCTAACTTCAGCAATTCCATCAATATGCTTATCTTTTGCTAAAGTGGCAATTTGTTCAATAAGTCTAGCTTTATTAACTTGGTAAGGTAATTCATCTAATACAATAACTTCTTTTTTACCTCTAGTTTCAATATGGTGCTTTGCCCTTATCTTAACTCTTCCTCTTCCTGTTTTATATGCTTCAATAATTCCTCTTCTTCCAAAGATAATTCCACCAGTAGGGAAATCAGGTCCTTGAACAAATTCCATTAACTCTTCAGCAGTAGCTTCAGGATTTTCAATCATATGTAAAACTGCATCAAGTAATTCTCCTAAGTTATGAGGAGGAATTTTTGTAGCCATACCAACAGCAATACCTTCACTTCCATTTAATAAAAGTGTTGGAACTCTTGTAGGTAAAACAGCAGGCTCTTTTAAAGTGTCATCATAGTTAGCAACAAAATTTACAGTATCTTTGTCAATATCTCTTAATATCTCTTCAGAGATTCTAGTCATTCTAGCCTCTGTATACCTCATCGCAGCCGCATTATCTCCATCAACAGAACCAAAGTTTCCTTGTCCATCAACAAGAGGTGCTCTCATTGAAAAGTTTTGAGCCATCCTAACTAAAGCATCATATACAGAGCTATCTCCATGTGGGTGATACTTACCTATAACATCCCCTACAATCCTTGCAGATTTTTTATAAGGAGATCTTGCACTCATATTTAAATCATGCATTGCATAAAGAATTCTTCTATGAACAGGCTTTAATCCATCTTTTGCATCAGGTAATGCCCGTCCAATAATAACACTCATTGAATAGTCTAAGTAAGAAGCTTTAACGCTATCTTCTATGTTAATATCTATAATATCTTGATTTTCGAAAAGGTTTTCCATAAAAAAACGCCTTTATTTTATAAAATTGATATATTTTAGCTAAAAAGGCCTTAGTATTAGTTAATATGAGAATTTAAGCTAGGAATAAAAAAGGGATTGAAAAAAATTCAATCCCTTTTTTAATAGTTTTAGTTATTTTTATAGTCCATTATCATACTATAAATTTCATCTTTAATTTTAAGCTTTTCTTTTTTCTTTTTTTCTATCTCAAATTGATCAGCCAAAGATTTTTCCATTTCAACAATTTCATCATCTAATTCATTATGTTTTTCAAAGATTTTATGAAAGTGAGCATTTTCTTGCTTTAATTTTGTGATAACATCTCTGTGTTCATGAAACATTTTTCATCCTTTAATTTGAGTTATAACACAATTATAACAGTTAATTTCTTAGAATAGATTTTTTATTTAAAGAAAGTATTAAAAAAGTAGATTTTTAATTTTTAGGGTAATAAAACTACCCTAAAAATAATAGATTTATGTTCTATAATCTGCGTTTATTTCCACATATTTATAACCTAAGTCACAACCATATGCAGTAAAGTTATAAGTTCCCACACCTAAATCACAAACAATTTTAAATTTATCATTTTGTAAAACTGATGCAGCTTTTGCTTCTTGTTCTTTATCAAAGAAGATTTCACCCTCTTTATATACAATTACATCATTATATGAAATAATTAACTTATCTTCATCACAAGTTATTCTACTTGCTCCTATTGTTGAAGCAATTCTTCCAAAGTTTGGATCTTCACCAAAAAGTGCAGTTTTAACTAAAAGTGAATTTGATAAAGCTTTTGCAGCTTTTTGTGCTTCTTCATAAGTTGCTGCATTTTTTACTTCAAAAGCAACTGCTTTTTTTGCACCTTCACCATCAGCTACCATTAACATAGCCATATCATGCATAACCATTCTTAAAGCTTCAAAAAATGCTTCTTTATTATAAGCATTTGATTTTTTATTTGTTAAAAGCAAAACTGTATCATTTGTTGAAGTATCACCATCTACTGAAATAGCATTGAAAGTTGTTTGGCTATTTAATTTTAAAGCCTCTTTCATATCTTCTTTAGGAACAGCAGCATCTGTACAAATAAAACAAAGCATTGTTGCTAAATTTGGGTTTATCATACCTGCACCTTTTGCAACAGAACCTATTTTAAATGAACTTCCATCTTCAAGTTTTACTTCATACATAGAAGTTTTAGAATAAGCATCAGTTGTCATAATTGCTTTTGATAAATTTTCACCATTTTTTGCACTTAAATTAAATGTTTTTGCACCATTTACAATTTTTTCAACTGGAAGTGGATTTGCAATAACACCCGTACTACTCATAATAGGATTTGTTAATTCAAAAGGTAAAGAAGCAAAAACAGTATTTATATTTTCTATTCCTTTTTTACCAGTTAGTGCATTTGCATTTTTTGAATTAATTAAAACAAAATTTGTTTTAAAATCCTTTTCATACATTAAATAGTGTTTTAAAGGTGCAGCTTGAAACTTATTTTCTGTAAAAATAGCTTCAACATCACATAAAGTATCACTATAAATAAAACCTAAATCTAAAGCATTATTTGCTTTTAATCCAGCATGAATCCCATCACAAAAAAATCCATCTATTTGGTCAATATAACCTTTTATTGGCAAAATAGTAAACATCTTATAAATCCTTTGGTTTTTGACTATACGCAAGTATTCTTTTAGATTTTGAAATCCCTTTTTGATTCCCTACTAAAAGCAATTTACAATTTGCTCTAATTATTGTTGTTCCTTTAGGCATTTGGATAAATTTGCCATTTGCTTCAGTAATACCAATAATAGAAACTTTCATTCTATCCCTTAAGTGTAAATCTTGAATTTGTTTATCAACAGCCCAAGATTCTTCACTAACAAAAGCCTCTTCCATATCAATAGGAGTATCTTTTTTATATAAAAATTCATCAAGTACATTTTCCATATCAGGCCTAATAGCCATTGCACTAACTCTTTTAGCCATTAACGATGGAGGAGCAACCACTTTATCTGCTCCAAGTTTTTTTAATCTTACTTTATCATTTTGTGTTTCAGCATTTGAAATAATTAAATATGGACTTCTTCCAAGCTCTTTTTCATATAATCTTACTGATGCAATAAGTGTAATGTTATCTGAAATATTTTTTGATAAAGAAATAGCTCCTTTTGCTGAACTTAAATGAGATTTTAAAAAAGCAATCTCTTTATAAGGTTCTTCTTTTACAAAATATGGATAATTGTGTTCTTTTGCAATTTGTTCCATATCTTCTCTTGAATCAACCACCACAAAAGGTATATGATTTTCTCTAAACTGTTTAGCCAATTGAGAAGTATATTCATTGTGGTGAAATATAACAAAATGTCTTCTAAGCCTAGCAATTTTATAAAGCATATTTCTTTCCTTAATTAACTTGAAAAGTGTTCCATTTGATATTGTATTAATCAAAATCCCCACTGAGAAAGTAAGTACTGCAAACCCTGATAACATCAATGTAACAGTAAATACAATACCTGCATTACTAAAGTTCCCCTCATTTAAAGCACCAAATCCAGTTGTTGTAAATGTATATGCAGATTGAAAAATTGCATGCATTATTGAATAATCTTCAATATATACATATCCAAATGTACCTATCATTAAAATTATTTGAATTAAAATAAGTGGTAGTCTAAAAGGTTTTAATTGAGAATAAATTAAAGGGTTTAAGTCGTATTCAGGCTTGCTTGACCGTATTTCCCAGCCAAGAGCTTTTTTTGTTTTTTTAAAGAAGCTCATGAAAGCACTTTTCTAAGCGCCTTCTTATGAGTGTTTTTTAAGAGTTCTTAACTCTTTAGCTGAGATTCTGATTTTTTGAGTTGTACCATCTTCTAAAGTAACTCTAACTGTTCTTAAGTTTGGTAAAAATCTTCTTTTAGTTCTATTTTTAGCGTGGCTTACGTTGTTACCAACCATTGCCCCTTTTCCTGAAATTGCACATCTTCTTGCCATATCGTTTTCCTTCTTAATTTTTAGTGAAAAATATTCGCGTATTATATCTTATTATTCTTAACCTTTATTTAAAAATCTAAGAATTTATACACTTTGTATTAGGGTGTGCATTTTTTCTAAACTTTTATCTAAAGTAAACTCTTCTGCTGCTTGTTTATTTTGTTTTTTAATTAGTTTTAAATCTTCTTTTCTTCCAAGTAAAGCATCTACTTTAAAAACTGTACTTCCATCACTTGGAGTATTCATTGTTGAAAAAACATCAACAACTTCCCTTGCACTAGAGTAAGAAGAGATAAAAACAGCACATTTAGCAAACATTGCTTTTAAAATATTTGTAGCAAAAGCACTGCTATGTGTTGGCAAAATAAAAATATCAGCTAAATAATATAGTTTATCAAGCTGTTTATAATCTTCTAAAAATAGTATTTTATCTTTTATTGCAAGTTTTGAAACTTGAAATTTTAAAGCTGTTATTTGTTTATTATCACCTGCAATAATAACTTGTATATTTTTATAATTTATATTGCTAATTATATCAATAAACTCTTTTATTCCTGAAGTTTTAAAATTCTTTGCTGTAAAAAATATAATTTTATTTTCACTATTAATTTTTAAATCTAAATATAATTGTTTTTTTATCTCTTTTTCTTTATACAAAGGCATATTAATTGAAGGATAAAGTACTTCAATTTTATTATCAAAATGGGGAAATTTTTCTATAATTTTATTTTTACTAAAGTATGAATTTACAATAGTAAACTTTGAGTTTTCTATTTTTTTTATATCTTTATCTTCTAATTTTCCGCTATGAAAATATATTTGAGCATAATTGTCTTTTTTAAAAGTCAATTTTTCTATTAAAGTCTTTTTTTTAATTACTTTGATATTTTCCTTTTTCAATAAAGCTTCAATTAGATTTGTTTTACTTTTAAAATCAATAGTTATTAGTTTCATTATGTACCTAAAAATTTTTATTAATTTTAGCAAATTTTTTTAAAATCACTATAAAATAAAAGTTTCATTTAGTTTAAAATATTCTTATGTTAAAATCCAGCCTTATAAATAAAAAAGGATTTCTTATATGAAAAAAGTGATTGCAGAAGAGTTTCAATCTCATCTTGAAACAATTAATAATGTAATAAATAGTATGCAAGAAAAACTTGAAGCTGCATCACAACTTGCAGTTGAGACATTAAAAAATGGAAATAAAATATTAATCTGTGGAAATGGTGGAAGTGCAGCAGATGCTCAACATATTGCTGCTGAATTAACTGGAAGATATAAAACAGAAAGAAGAGGACTTCCAGGTATTGCTCTTACAACTGATACAAGTGCCTTAACTGCTATTGGAAATGATTATGGTTATGATAGAGTTTTTGATAGACAAGTTGAAGCTTTAGCAAATAAAGGTGATTTACTAATAGGTATTAGTACAAGTGGAAATAGTAAAAATGTTATAAATGCCTTAAAAGTTGCAAAAGAACTTGGTTGCAAAACACTTGGATTAACAGGAAGAGATGGGGGAGAGATGAATAATATATGTGATATAAATCTTGTAGTTCCTTCAAATAATACACCAAGAATTCAAGAAATGCATATTCTTTTTGGTCATACTATTTGCCAAATTATTGATAATGAACTAAGTTAATTATCAATAACTTTTAAAACATCATTAGAAGTTATAAGCTTCATACAATTATGATGTTTTAAGGGGCAACTTCTTTTCATACAGGGTGCACACTCTAAATTTTTAGTAATTATTTTGCCTTTTTCATTATTCCATTGATTTGTTTCACTAAACTTTGTAGGTCCAAAAATAGCTATAGTTTTAACTTTATAAGCTGCTGCCACATGCATAGGTCCACTATCATTTGTAATAAATAAATCAAGTCCAGCAATTTTTTCTATAAGTTCAGGAATTGTAGTTTTCCCTGCAAGATTTTCATAATTTAAAATACCATTTTTAATTAACTCTTCTTCAATATCTTTAGCAATATCAGTCTCCATGGGACCTCCAAAAATCACTATATTATATTTTGAAGAAAGGGAAATGGCAACTTTAGCAAACTCATTTGGATACCATCTTTTTGCACTTCCATAAGTAGCTCCTGGATTTATACCTAAAGTTGGTTTTAAATAAGTAAAAGGTTTGAAATATAGCTTTAAATCCCCTGCTTTATTATTTAAGTTTAATACTTTATTTACAAAATCATTATATCTTAAAACTAAATGTATCTCTTCTTTTACTAATCTTCTATAATTAAACTTTTTTTTAGCTTTTATAAAAAACATCATAAACTTTGAAGAAAAACTTCTTCTAAAAGAGATAGCTAAATCAACTTTTCCCACTTCTTTTGCAATTTTTATAAGATTTAAATATCTATTATTTTGTTTTTTACTATTATCAATTATTACTTTAGTTACATTTTTAAAGCCTTTAAAAGCTTGTGTTGAAACATAAGAACCAAGAAGAATAATCTTAGCATTTGGGTATGTTTTTATTATATTTTCAATTGCAGGAGTTGTCATTATGGCATCTCCTAACCAAGTAGGTATTTCTATAAATATTGTTTCAATTTTCACTATTAATCATCTCTTTATATGCATAAAATTGTGGTAATTTTACTATTTTACCATCTCTATTATCAACTAAACCATAACCAGGAGCTATTAGTTGATGCCAATAAACTCTATTTATTTTTTTACTCTCTTTTGCTATTTTATGATATTGCATCATATATTTTGTATATAACTCATTTGATACACACTCTTTTTGGCTTGTGGGAGCATAAGGAGCAGTATCTAATATAGGCCAGTTTACTTCAGTAATATATACCTCATCACTGCATTTTGGTGAAAGTTTTACTAAACTATAAAGTAAATCTATTTTATTTTTTGTATCAAAAAAAGCATATTGAGTATTATAAGGGCTTCCCCTTCTATCCACATATAATAGTGAACTTACTTTATCATATTTAATATTTTCTAAATTAAACATCGCTCTTGCATTATAATAATATTCAAAATCTATAACACTAGGCCCTAAAAGTTTTAATTTTGGAAATTTTTCATCTCTTAAAGTTTGTGCTACTTTATAAAAGTCTAAATACTCTTTTACACTAAAAAATCCCCATTTAGCTCTATTTATAGTTGTTGCAATTTGATATTCATCTACTAAAGTATCAAATTTTTTAAAAATAGTATTTAAACTATTTTTTAATAAAGTTGGATTTTCTATATGTTCTCTATCTTGCATAATATTTATTAAAATATTTTTTGAAGAGTTTATGGTAAAACTTTTTGCAAAGTTTACATATAAATCAATATTTTTTATATCCCATAAAGGAACTCTAATAAGTAGGTTTTTAACTCCTAACTCTTCTATTAACTCTTGTTGAGTATTTCCTTTATCTAAATTTACACCTATTGCATAAAAATCTTTGTTTAAAATCTCTTTTTTACCTTTAAAGAACTTCATAACTAAAATTGCAAAAGGTAAAATAAAAAGTGAAGTAAAAAATAGTTTTATATAATCAAAAATATGCTTTTTTCTCATAGCTTTTTTATAAGCTTTATCTTTAATTACATGGGGTTGGTCAGAATAATTATCCCAAATAAATGGTTCTTTATTCATTTTAAAGCCTTGTAAAAGGACGCTTGCCAAGTTCAGCTCTTTTTACATCCTTTTCATACATTTTCATAAATTTTGCCCATTGTCTTTTTATTTTATATTTAGTGTAGCCTTTAAAATTACGATATAACCAAAATTTAAATCCCATTCTTTTTGAACCAAGCCCATCAACTATAATTATTTTATATTTATCTTTTTGTATTTCTTGACAAAAAAGATTTGTTAAACTTGTATCAACAAAAAGTATAAGATTTTTTTCTAAATATTGTTTTAGCTCTTCTATTAATTTTTTTTGTTCTTTTAATGTTAATATTTTATTTGCAACCATATATCTAAATGATTTAGTAGGCTTTCCATCATAATTCAAAGCTCTATCAAAAACAAGACCTTCTCCTAAATTTGTACTAATAAAACCATAACAATCTGTAATATGAGATAAATCAGTTTTTTTTCTTTTTAAATCATTTATATAAATATATTCTAATTTATTTTGATTATTATGATTACCTTGAGTATATAAAATCTTTATAACTTTACTATTATCCAAAGGATGCAAATAACAAGCTCTCTCACCTCCCTTTGCAATTAATAAACTCTCATTTAATTGTATTTGTGACAATTAGACTCCTCTTTTAATACCTTTGCATTAATAGCTGTTGAAAGTAAAACATTTTTACAGTTTTCTAAAGCTTGCTGTGTATTAATATATGTATAAATAATAGAAGGCTTTTCTAAATATATTTTAAAATTTAAGTTTCTATATTTTTTTATATCTCTTTTTGTTAGCTCATCTTTTCTTAATAAAATTGTTTTAGCTTTTGCATCTAAATGAATCTTCCAATAAACTTTTGGAATATAGTTTAAAATTTTTTTCCAGTTTGTTCTTATTTTAGTTTTTTTATCTAAAAAAGATATATTTTCAAGCAAATAATCATTAAAAAATCTATCTATAAAAACAACTTTTTTTCTTAAATATGTATTATATACCAAATAAGGATAATAAAAAAGTCCAGATAAAATTGCTAAAGAATAATATATATCATCATGTTGATCTTTTAGTGGTTTTTCTTTTAGTTTTCTTTTTAATATTGTTTTTGTTATAGGATAAGTAAGATTATAAAGAAAAGACCTTCTTACTATTTTTTTAAATCTTTTATATAAAAACTCTTTTTCATTTATATCAATTGAGTTTGTTAAAAGAGTAGTTTTCCCTACTCCATCAGGACCTATTACAGGAAAAATTTTAAGCTTTTTATACTTTTCTACGATTTTCAAATAGTTTTTTTTATCTATTTCATTAATTAATGAAGGTTCACATAAATAAATATAAACTCTATTTTGAGTTTCCATATCTTTATCATATATATCTACTTTTACAAGTTCAAACTCATCCCTATAAATAGTAAAACAATATGAATTTTTACTACATTTTTTAAAAATAGTTTTTAAAACTATATTTAAATTCTGTTTTTCAATTAAAAATTTATTTTCACTCTCTTCAATATTTTTAGCAATAAGATTTTTACTTTTAAGTTTTTCTAAAACTAATAAATTTAATTCTTCAAAATTATTACAATATTTCATCAACTAATTTTTCTAACCTTTTTTCAATTTTATAATAAAGTTCTTTTGTATAATTATTAGGTATACAATAGTTATTTTGATTTATTTCTTCACTTATAGTTCCCCATCTTTTTGCACTTGCAAAAAGAGAATCTCCAAAAAATGAAATAGTTTTTATATTAACTGCTCCTGCAAGATGCATAGGTCCTGTTGAAGTACTTATAAAAATCTCAAAATTTGATAATAATTTACAAAAATCTATAAGTGATAGTTTTGATTCATATAAAATTGCATCAAAATCAATTTTTTCTTTAATATATTCTAAACTTTTATAATCATCTGGACCAAAAGTAAAAACTATTTTTAAACCTTTTTTATTACTTATTGCTTTTGCTAAATTAATATAATCATCAAGGGTTAAATTTCCATCACTACTTCCTCCAAATCCAGCATGAAAAACAATATATTTAAAATCCTCATTTATTTGAAACTGTTGTTTAAAAATATTTAAAATTTCTAGTTTTTCTTTAGAAGAAAAATTTAAAAGAGGTCTTTTAAAATCTAATGAAATATCTGGTTTAAAATATTTTAATAAATCTAAGTTATACTCAAATTCCCTTTTTTTTACTTGACTTCTTCTTTGAGTTACTCTTTTATTTGAAAAAATTTGTGCAATTTTTGTTGCTGGAGCAATTCTTGTTTTAACTCCTGCTAACATCAAAGCTATTGCAAGTTTTGTATCAGTAAAAGCACTTATACTAACATCAATTTTTTTTTCTTTTATTTTTTTAGCTAAAGTAAAAACACTATCTTCATATAAAATTACATCATCAATAAAATCTAGTTTTTTTGAAAATTCATAATTTACTTTTGAAACTAATACAATAATTTTGGTATCTACTAATTGCTGTTTTGCTATTTTAATCATTGGCAAAGTTAATACATAATCACCAATTTTATCATGCCTAGTAATAAGTAAATTCACTAGTTTTTACCTCTTATTTTTCTTTTAAACTCTACAAAATTTTTTAATTTTTTATCACATTTTTTTAAAATATCAATGGCTTTTTTTTCTTCTACTTGGGCTAAAGAAGCATACTCTTTTGCAATAATATTTAAACTATCTTCATCTAACCAAAGCTTTGCAAAATTATCTAACCCTACTTCTAAAGAAATGGGTTTAAACTGCATTCTATTAATATCAACGATAGAAAAATCATAACTATCTTCTTTTTTTATTACTAAAATATTTCCAGCAGAATAATCTTTATGATAAACATTATTTTTATGTAAGTTATAAGTGAATTGTACAAATTTTTTAATAATAATTTCTCTATGTTTAAAATCTAAATCTCTTAAAGGTTCCCTAATTGTAAAGTTATAATCTAGTTTCTCACTAATAAAAAAACTTTGTTTAAATAAAAAGTTTTTATAAAATTCTATATAACCAATTGGTTTTGGAGTATTTATTCCTAAAGCTGTTAGCTTTATGGCATTTTCATATGATTTTTTAGCTTTTGAATCTCTAAAATATGCATAAACAATTTGATTAACTATATTTGGTATTTTAAATGCTTTAACAACAGTTCGAATACCTTTATACTCAATTACTTTTAATTCATTTCTTGCTTTATGAATAGTATTTGAGTTTTCTTGAAAAAACTCTTTTATATTTATTAAGAACTCTTTTATATTTTTATACTCATTATTTAGTTCAAATTTAATACTCAATTTTTTCCTTAATATTATAATAGATATATTTTATCAAAAGATTGTATATGTTCCTATTAAACTTAGTTGTTTATGACTTTTTAATAATATTTTAAATAATATGCTTGCCTAATTTTTCTTTTTTAAGGGGCCTAATGAAAAACTTTATATCTAAATTTAGTTATAACATTATTTTAGCTGTTATTATTACTTTGCTTTTTATTTGTGTAGAACAAACATACAGAGTATATAATGATATTTTATCATTTAATTTAAATATAAAAAGTATAATTGAACAATTTATAATTAACTTGCTACTTGTATCAATTGTAAAAACAAGAGCAATTTTTATTGTATATTTTATTTTATCTTTATTTGTTTGGTTTCAAATTGCACACTTTGCATATTTTGGAACATGGATTTTTCCTTTAGAATACTACTTATTCTTTACAAAATTTAAAGAGACATATGATACATTTAGAACAGTAACAGAAATTGCGATTTTACCTACGATTATGATTGCTGTACTTATTATTTGTATTTACTTTTTATTAAAATTCAGTGATGAAAAAAGATTAAAAATACCTTTTTTATCTATTATTCTAATTGCTTTTATAATTTTTTTACCAGCAAGAGTTTATATAAAAAATACAAAACAAGGTAATAGACCAAATGTAGAGTATTATGCATTAAAAAATACATTTACAACTTTAGGATATTTATTTGGTAATATTATTCCAAAAAAAATATCAGGACATAGTGGACTAGAACAACCAATAACAGACACACCAGATTTAGTTTTAAAAAATCCAGATATAAATGTTATTATGATTATGGGAGAATCTTTACATAGGGATTATATGTCTTTATTTGGATATAATGTAAATACTACACCTTTTTTAAATTCTTTAAAAAATAACGAAAATTTCATATATAAAAAAGGAATTTCTTCAGGAGTAGTAACAGATGTGGGAATTCCTTCATTTTTTAATATTATAAAAGAACCAGATGGTGTTCCTCAAATAATTTCAACAAATACATGCTTATTTAAGATGGCTAAAAATAATGGATTTGAAACTTATTTTTATAGTGCACAAGCACAAGGACAACTTGCACAGTTAAAAAGTTATTTGTGTACAAAATGGATTGATAAATATGAAGATGGAACAACTATTACAAAAGATATAGATACTCCAACAAAAGATCAATTTTTAGTTGATAAAATTGATTCAGTTGATTTTGAAAAACCAACATTTTTAACATTACATTATCGTTCAGCACATACACCTTTTAAAGAAACATATCCAAAAGAATTTGAAGTTTTTACAAAAGAAAATTCAAATAAAGATACATTACAAAATACTATTGAATATCAAAATGCAGTATATTATATTGATTATATATTATCTGAAATTGTAAAAAAAGTTCAAATGAAAACAAAAAGACCAACATTTTTTGTTTTAACTTCTGACCATGCTACAAACTTAGGGGATAAGGATAGAAATGGACATGGTAGATTAGACTATGATTCAGTTTATCAAGTACCATTTTTTGTATATGGCATAAATAATGCAAAAAATTTAAAAGATAATTTTTCTGATTTTCCTTATATTTCTCATTATCAAATAGGAAAAGTAGTAAGTTATTTATTAGGGTATAAACAAGAAACTCCACATTTCAATAAAAAAGAAGATTATTTTGTTTGTGACTCGGATATTTCTGGATTATCTGGAATTTTAAAAGTCTCTTTTGACGAAGAAAATAATCAAATTCCAACACTTATAGAGTAAATTATTTACTCTTTAAGTATTTATTTACAAACTTATCCCATCTTCTACTAATTCTTCTTCTAGCAAAATAAGGGATTTTATTTGGCAAAGTAAAATGAGAAACATCTCCTAATCCATCTATTAAAACTAAATCAAAATCTGTTTGACTATTTTTTCTAAGTAGAATATTTTTAGGCATCATTCCATAATTAAAAATAATACAATTATCTAAAAAATATTGTTTATATACTTCTAACTCTTTTTCATATGCTTTAGCACCATTTTCTTTTAAATAGTAAGCAAAACTTTTAGAAACTTCACCTGTATAATCTCTTATTAATTCAAGTACAAAACCATCACCTTTATTTGTTTTAACTTCCCCAAAATATTGAGGTAAATGTTTCCAGTTTTTAATACCTCTTTTTTGTAGTTGTTTATAATATAAAATCTCTTTTTGAGATTGTTTACTTATTTGTCTTTTATTTCCAACATAAGTAACTTTAACTGTTTTATTTTTATCATCAGGGTGTAAATAGCAAGCTCTTTCATTTCCCTTTGCTATAAAATCTTTATCATCTAAAATTAACACCTCTACTCCTAAATCATTTCAAATAGTTTATTTAATTTTTCAAATTGTTTATTATTATCAAAACATTCATCAACTTTTATTTTTGCATTTTTAGCAAGAGTTTGTTTTAATTGCATATTAAAATATAATTCTTCAATTTTTAATGCTAAATCATTTGCATTTCCACTTTCAAATAAAAGTCCAGTTTCTCTATCATCTATGATTTCTAAAACTCCCCCACTATTTGCTGCTATTACAGCTGTTTGATTCTTCATAGCTTCAATTGTTACTAAACCAAAAGTCTCATTTTTTGAAGTCATTAAAATAACATCACAAGCTTGCATAAATTTATAAGGTTCTTTTGTAAATCCTACAAATTTTATAAATGCTTCAAGATTATAATCTTTAAGCATTTGTTTTAACTTATCAAGATATTCTTCATTCATTGCATGACCTACAATATATGCTTTTATATCTAAGTTTTTTGATTTTAATACTTTCATTGCTTCAATTAAAAGATATTGACCTTTAAACTCATTTATTCGACCAACTAATCCTACCATAAAAGAATTTTCTACTTTTAATTCTCCTTTAAAAGCTTCAATTTCTTTTTCATTTAGTAATTCAACTTCATTTGCACCTAAATATAAAGTTTTTGTTTTTGGTCTTATCTTATTTGGAATAAACTTAATAATTTGTTCTTCTAAAGCCTTTGTAACACAAATAATAGTATCTATATTTTTATATAAAAATTTATGATAAAAATCATTTTTAAATCTTGTCATTGTCATATGACGAGTTTGAACTATTTTAGGCTTCTTTTTTGAAAATATTTTTGCTAAAACTACAATAGGAATATCTTTTGTCCAATGAAGATGAACTATATCTATATTTTTATCATCTATAATTTTTGCAAGTTTTAAAGAAGAAAAAATAGAAAAACTACTTTTTCTTTTTATCTCAAACTTTTCTAAAGTAGTAATATAATCTTTTAATTTGGAAGTTGTAGATACTACACAAGAAACCTCAAACTCTTTTGAAAGTTCATTTGCACATCTACTCATATAAAGTTCTAATCCACCTAAATCAGGGGATAAACAAACTTCTAAGATTTTTTTACTTTTCATTTCGTTGCATCTCTAACATAAGAGCATATTTCATATAAGAACTAAATGCAGAAATTACAGCAACATTCCAGCCATTTATACCGTGAAAAGCTCCACCTTTTAAAATAAGTGCTTTAAATAAAGCCCCTACTCCATGAATAAAAGGATCAAAAACATTTGCTCTTTTTCCATCTTCATAGGCTAAAACAGCACCTCTTTTTATAAATTTTTCAGTAGTTCTTATCATATGTGCATAATCATCATATGAATAATGTAACATATCAGCTTCCAAATCACATATATTTTGTGTTTGTACTTTTGCATGACCTTTTGCAGTAGAATAACCACATCTTCTTTTATTGTATAATCTTGCAACCCTATCTGGATACCAAAGTTTTATAAAATTTTTACCTACATATGTTTTTCTTGCAAAAGAAAATGCATCATAAGTAGTATTTTCTAAATCTAACTTTTTTATCTCTTCTATTGCATTTAAATCCAATCTTTCATCAGCATCAATACTTAAAATCCACTCATTTTTAGCAAAAGGAGCACCAAAAGCTTTTTGTGGGCCATCACCTAAATATTCTTGCTTTATTACCTTTGCTCCTAAACTTTCTGCAATTTGACAAGTTTTATCTGAACTTAAAGAATCCACAACTAAAACTTCATCACAAACAGTTTGAACTGATTTTATAACTTCTTCAATATTTTTTTCTTCATTTAATGTAATAATATTTGCTGTAATTTTCAAAATTAAAAGACCTTAGTAAGTAAAATAGTCCAAGATTATATAATAAAGTTAATTTAAATGTGATATAATTACGAAAAAAGAAAAGAATATGCTTAAAAATCTAAAATATTTTATAAGGTATTTATTAATTCCTGACCCTTTATATATAAAATACAAATTTAAAAAATATTTGAAATACAATTTAAACTTAAAAAATCCAAAAAGTTTTAATGAAAAACTGCAATGGCTAAAGATAAATGATAGAACTAAATTGCATACAAAATGTGCAGATAAATATTTAGTTAGAGAATATATTGAAGAAAAAATTGGAAAAGAATATTTAATACCTTTAATTTTTGTAACTGATAAAATTGAAGATATTTCAATAGAAAAATTGCCAGATTTTCCAGTTATAATAAAACCTAATCATTCTCGTGGCGCATATATTATAAAGGATAAATTTAAATCAAATTTAAAAAGTATTCAAAAAAAATTAAAAGATGAATTAAAAGTTAATTTTTATTATAGAACAAGAGAATGGCAATATAAGCACATAAAACCTTTAATAATAGTAGAGAAACTTCTTTTAGATGAAAATAATCAAATACCTAGTGACTATAAATTTTTATGTATGAATGGAAAAGTTCAACTAATTCAAGTAGATGTAGATAGATTTGATAAACATGAAAAAACTTTATATAATAAAAATTGGGAAAGACAAGATTTTGAATTTAATTTTCCTAAAGGTAAAGATATAAAAAAGCCTAAGCTTTTAGAAAAAATGATAGAAATTTCAGAAATTCTTTCAAAAGATTTTATTTTTGTACGTGTTGATTTATACACATTACAAGATAAAATTTATTTTGGAGAATTAACATTTCATCCAGCAGGTGGTTTTGGTTGGTTTAATCCTCCAGAATTTGATTTTATATTAGGGGAAAAATTAATTTTAAAAAAAACATGAAACAAAAAACAGTAATTATATGTTTATCAAGAGTAAATGGAGGTATGGAGTTAGCTTCTGTAAAATTAGCAAGATTATTAAGTACTAAAGTAGAAGTAGAATTTATAGCAAGAGATAATAGTTATATTGTAAATAAAAAAGAGCATTTTGAAGGCTATAATATAAAAGTTCATACAGTTAGTTTTTCAAGTAATTTAAGCATAAGTCTAATAAAAAGTGTAAGAAAAATATTAATAGAAAATAAGATTAAAAATATTATATTTCTAGGTGCATCAGAGATGAAATCTTTATACTTTGCAACATTAGGATTAGATATTAATTTTATTATTAGACAAGGTTCTAAAAAAACAACTTCAAAAAAAGATTTTTTTCACAAGATTTTTTATAGTAATGTAGATTATTTTGTTGGAAATTGTGAATATATGAAAAAAAATATTATAGATATTTTACCAATTCCTAAAAAAGCAAAAGTTAGTAGAATTTATTCCTCTTTAAGATTAGAAGAAAATATTTTATTTAAAGAATACAACCAAATTATAGATTTAGTTCATGTGGGTAGAGTTCATCCAGGGAAAGGCCAATTAGAAGCTATTAAAGCTTGTGAAATTCTATATAACAATAATATAAAATTTAATATAAAATTTCTTGGAGATATTCAAGATAAAAACTATTATGAAAATATTAAAAAATATTTAGATACCTTAGAATATAAATCAAGTATAGAGTTTGTAGGATATACAAGTGAAGTAAAAAAATATCTTCAAAAAAGTGATGTATTTATCTTTCCGAGTTTAGGAGAAGGAATGAGTAATGCAATTATAGAATCTCTTGGATTTGGACTAATTCCAATTATTTACAATGATACTTCATCTCCTGAGTTTAAAGATTTGGGCTTTCATATATACTTAACACAAAATAATACTATTGAAGAATTAAAAACTTTAGTTTTAAAAGTAGCAACAAATATAGAAGAAGAGAAAATAAAAGCAAAAACAAATCATAAAAAAGCTTTAGAAGTTTTTGCTTTACAAAGAGAACAAAAAGAGTATTTAGAGCTTTTGGTTTAGCCTTATTTTCTCTTTAACTCTTTTTATATTACTTATAAACTTTTCCCACTGTTTATAAGTTTTATAATTTCTATAACTAGAAAAGTACATACTAAAGAAAAGTTTAATATCTTTTCTTTTACTTCCTAAACCATCAATTATAATTAATTTATAATCATCTTCAGATAATCTTTTACATAATACATTTACAGAAGTTGGATCTGAAAAAATAATTTTATATTTAAATAAATATTTTTTCAAATCATTAAGAAGAGTTTCTACTTTATTATTATCAAATTTATTTAATTTTAAATAATGTCTTAATGTTTTTGAAATATTTCCATCATAATCAATTATTTTTTCAAAGACTAAACCTTCTCCTAAATTTGTATCAATTTTTCCATAACATATTGAGATATTATTATAATCTATATTTTGTTTATTTAAGAAATTATAATAATATAATTCTTGGTCATTTTGATTATTTTTACCTTTTTGATTATATACTATTTTAATTATTTTGTTTTTATCAAAAGGATGTTCATAACATGCTCTTTCACTACCTTTTTGCAATAAATCTTTATTTTGTAATATTATCATCTTTAATATCTTTATTTTCTAAGAAACTTCTATAAGCTATAACAGATAATAAAACAAAAACTGAAATCAATATATAATTAATTGGTTTTTTTGCAAATGTTGCATTAGCTAATGAAATATAAAAAATAGGAACATAAATACAAAGAGAAATAAGATAATACTCTTTATTTATATTTTTTAATTTATAAATTAAATATAAAATACTTAAAACTAATAAAAAGTATCCTATTAATCCATATCTAGTAATTAAATCAAAATGCTCACTATGATAAGTTGAAAAAATCTTTTGATATGTATAATTCTTGTCATTTTCTTGATAGTTTTTTAAATATTCCACATTATCTTCTGGACCAAAACCTAGTAAAGGATGTTCTTTTAAAGCCTCTATACCTACTTTATTAAAATAAATTCTAAGACCTAAACTTCCATCAAATTTATTTGTATAATATATTTTTTTTATTTGATTTAATGCATTTTCAAATCTATCCATTTTATTTGTCTTTTCTATAATAAAAAATGAAATAGTTAAAACACTTACTAAAACAAGTAAACTTATTAATAATTTTTTAATATTAAATAACTCTTTTTTATAATATATGATAAAAATTGTAATAATAGATAATATTAAAGAAACTTGTGCTGTTCTACTATTATTTACAAATAAAGAAAAGAAGCATACAATTGACATTGTATAGTAAAATATTTTATGCTCTTTTTTAGAAAAAATAGCAAATATAAAACTTGCAATTGTACCTATAAGCATATATTGTGTTACTATTGCATAGCCCATAATTCCTTTTGGATTATCTATATTACTACCATTGTCTACTATTTCAAATAATCCTAAAAATATCAATAAAGAAAAAACAGAATATGAGAAAAATGAAAAAACCAATACTTTTATACAATTTTTAGCTTCATTTACATTTAGTGAAGTAAATAATACAGGAATAAATAAAAAGTAGTATTTATGAAAACTATTTACATATGAAAATGCATCTTTAAAAGAAGAACTCCAAAGAGAACTAATATATGTAAAAATTATAAATAAAAACAATATAATAAGTGGACGAAATGAAAAAATTTCTTTTATTTTCTTTGTAATTTCAAATTTATATTTAATTATCCATAATAAAAATAAAATGACAGTTAAAACTCCCATTTGTGATTTAAAAAGATTCCAAGGCATCATAAAAAAATAAAAATATATAAATAAAATATATAAATTTTTTTCTTTTATTCTTTCTTTAATATCTTCAAACATAATTTACCCTCTTTTAAGTTTTATAATTTATAAATAAAGCTTTAATAAAATAGTTATTTATTAGCTTTTTCATATTCACTTTTTATTAAATATTCAACAATTGCTAAATTAGCTTTATAATAGTTTAAAAGCTCACTACTTGTTTTATCTTCTAAATTTTCTAGCTTTTCTATTTTTTCATTATGATTTACAATCATTGAACCATTAAAGCCATAATGTTTTTCATTTTTATCAAAAAGATTTTTCCCAATTGCAACATACTCTTTATCTTTTAATGTTAAATTGTATAAAGTTGGGAAAATATCTTTATGTGAACCTGCAACGTTTGTATTAATTTGCAGTTTTTCTTTTAAACTTTTAGGAATATAAAAATATAAAGGAATATTTTTAGAGTTTAAAAGTTCATTTTCATCATACTTCATAATACCATCTATTGTATTATTATCAGCTGTAATTGCTACTATTGTGTTATCTTTAAACTTACTTTCTTTAAATTTATCTAAAAAAGCTCCCACTTGATCAACAGCATATGCATATGAAGAAAATCTTTGTTTTGCTAGATCTAAATCACCTGTTATATGATTTTTAATATTATCATTAAATACCAAGCTATTTCTTTTATAATCTTTTGGTACATTATAAGGAGGATGATTATTTGTAGTTAATGCTACTATAAACTGCTTTTGTTTTGAAGTTTCAAGCTTATTAAAAATATGTGACATCAAATACTCATCATATATTCCCCAAGGATGAAAATATTCATCTTTTGGTTTTGTTTTATTATTTAAATGTTCAAAAATATTTATTTTACCTTCAATATTTTTATACCCTTGAAATTTTACAAAATTACCTAAGTTTCTCCAAGTTAAATCACCACCATAAATAAAAGTAGTTTCATAACCTGCTTTATTATACAAAAATGCAGGAGTATAAGAAAAAGAAGTCTGTTTATAAATAGATTGAGAAAAAGCAAAAGACTTTGGCCTATGTGTAATATTTAATAATAGTGCTTGTAAACTTGAAATTGTTCCATCACCAGCTGAAATAAAGTTTGTAAAAAGAGTATCTTCATCAAAATGTTTTTTTAATCTTCCTAAGATATTAAACTCTTCACTTTGATATTTTAATATTGGCATACCAAAGCTTTCAACCATAATTACAACTACATTATATTCTTTATCATCTATTTTTTTAGTTTTATATGTAATATTTTTTAATAAATCTTCTTTATTAATATTACTTGAACCTTTATATACTTCAAAGGCTTTTTCGATATTTTTCTCATAGCCAGTTGCTTTAAATAAGTCATATTTTCTACTTAAATATTTTTCTCTTGCATTTAAAGCATTTGTAAATGCCCTAAAACCATTATGTGATACTTTATTTATAAATTCATTAGTAGAAACGTTTGGTATCATTTTTCCTAAAGGATACATTCCAAGTGTTCCTCTTATTACTAAAAAATTTAAAATAAATAAAATTAAGAAAATCAAACCAGAAATTCTTAAACCAAAAAATGAGTTATAATTTTTATTTTTTATAGTAAATATTTTTTTAATTATTAAAAATAAACTAATTAAATATATACAAAAAATTGTTAATATTAAAACAACATTGTAATTTTGCCAAAAAGTAATCATTAAGGCTTTAGTATCGTCATCAAAAAGACCAAAAAATAAAATATTTATATGATCTTTAAAATATGAATAAAAACCAAAATCTGCACCAAGAGATATAGACACAATTAAAAAACAAACAAAAAGGTAATAAACTAAAAATTTACTAAATAACTCTAATAAAAACTCTTTTTTTATATAATAAAATAAAATCAAACCTAATGTTGGCAATACTTGTATATAACCTATAACTGTTAAATCTATTCTAAAGCCTAAAAAAAAGGCATTTAAAATATCTAAATAAAATCCATCTATACTATTTAAAGGTGAGAAGTAATTAAAAAAAACTATTCTAAATAAAGACATTACTACTAAAAATAGCAAATAAGAAAATAGTAGTTTTTTTAAAATATTTAAAACTTTAGACATAATAATATTATTCATAATAACTCTTTTATAAATTTTTTAAAAGTTTAAAAAGTTTAAAAAAACTTTTTACATCTCTGCCAAGAAGTTTATTTATTAGTTTTATATCACTTAAAAAAATTAAAAAAGAGATTTTATTTGCAAGCTTTATTAATCTATTTTTAAAATCATTATTATTTGTTAAAGAGATATATTTATCAATTATATATCTATAATCCAATTGAAAACTTGCTCTTGTTTTAGTAAAAGATAATAATAAAAGTAAAAAATCTCTAAATTGAAGTAATTTTAAATCTATATTATCTTCAAAGCTATCTTCTAAGTCTATTGTAAATATTTTACCCTCATAATAAGTAAAATTTCTAGCTTGTGCACCACCATGAAAATCATTATTATTATGTATTTTTGATAACTCTATTAATAAATTATCAATAAAATAGTACATTTTTTCTTTTGTAATATCTCTTTTTCTAATATATGAATTTACTGTTTTACCACAGTCTTCTAAAACAAAAAAATCTTCATTTTTAAAGACTACTTGTGGAGTATTTACCCCATACTCTTTAAATCTTTCTATTTTTAAAGTTTCAAAAGTCATAGCCTCTTTTGCTGTTTTATTTTTAACAGGTAGCAACACTTCAAAAGGAAAAAGCGAATAATAAAACTTATGTAGTTTTGAAGAAAAAGTTGCTCTTGCTTTTTTTATCCAATATTTCTTATCTTTAAAAATAATAGGAATAATCTCACTACTATTTTTACTATTTTCTTCTATTACAAAATCTTCAAAATTCATATTAATACCAATACCCAACAAACAACATGCAAAATAATAGAAAACATAACAGCAGTTGAGCCTATATCTTTTGCAGTTTTAGCTAAAGGTGCATACTCTTTTGTCACTAAATCAACTACATTTTCAATAGCTGAATTTACCAACTCAATTATTAAAACTAAAATACCACTAACAAGAAGTATTAGCTTATTTGTTAAACTAGCATCAATTATAATAATACCTGCAATTATAAAAATTGCACAAAATAGTTCCAATCTAAATGAACTCTCAGTTTTTAAAACATGCTTTAAACCACTTAGAGCATATTTTGTATTTTTAAATAGGTGATATTTGGGTTTATTATTCATTATTAATTTCTTTTATATAAATCTTTATAATATTTTTTCCATCTTTTATGTTGCCAAAACCATAAATGAGGTAAATCTAAAATTTGCTTTTCTATTATATTAGATTGCATTTGTGTTAATTCTTTTATATGATCTTCTGTTTTAAACTCTATTTTTAAAGGATCAATTGCTTCTCCCACTTTTAAAGTAAAGTTTCTAAAATCATTCATTACTGAAAAAATAGGAATAATTACTGCATCAAATTTTAAAGCTAGTCTTGATGTTGAATCAGTTGCTAATACTTTTTTATTAAAAAATTCTATTTCAATCCCATTTTTCATATGTTGATCAATTACAACAGCAACTGCTTTATTTTCTTTAAAAGCTTTTAACATTCCTTTTGCAGCTACTTTTTTTTCTAACATTGTAATATTATTTTTATTTCTTACTTTTATATACATATCATTAATATATGGATTATCCATTTTTCTATTTACAACGGCTATTTTTCCAAATTTTAATGCCACATAAGGTAAAGCAAATTCCCAACCACCATAATGAGCAGCTATATAGATTATTTTTCTATTATTTTTCATTGCATCTAAAATAACCTGCTCATTTTCAACATTTCCTTTTGAAAATAGTTTTTCTTTTGAAATTGATTGATTTTCAACAAACTCATACATATTAAAGAATAAAGATATATAAGAGTTAAAAATTATATCCTCTTTCTTTTCATCAGAAATAGAATTTCCATAAACTAAATCTAAATTTACTTTTGCAATATGTTTATGCTCTTTATTATATTTATATGCTAATTTAGCCAATAATATTAATATTTTTTTTGTGATAAATTTTGGTGTATATAAAATTATAAATTTAAAAGTGTTATATAAAAAGTACCTAAAATAGTCCTTTATTTTTCTTCCCATTAAAAATTTCCTTTGCCAATTCTACTATTTCATTTTCATTTATATCTTTAATTGAGAAATCATTTCTGTCTAATTTAAAAGGATTTACACTACTTTTAGATTCAATAATTTTATTAATATCTGTAAGATAAGTATTTCTATAACCTGGAGTATTTCCAAAAAGAGTAATAGAAGGTATATTTAAAGCCCAAGCCATATGAGTAGGACCGGTATCATTTCCTATTACTAAATCTACTTTTGATATTAAAGCTTTTAAGCTATTTAAATCTAATTTTGGTAAAACTTTTGCAGTTGAAGTGTTTTTTATAAATAATGCATCATTTTTTTCAGTTTCACTTCCCCAAACTATTAAACAATTTTCATTTAAAGTATTTATTATTTTAGCGAATTTTTCTTTAGAATACATCTTGCTAGGCCAACTAGCACCAATTACAAAAAGAATATTCTTTTTTTTATTATCTAAATAGTCATATATTACTTTATTTTCATTTTTAAAAAATAAAAAAGGTTGTTTTTTTAAAATTTCTTCTTTTGTAATTTCAAACTCTAAAGAAGAAGATAAAACTTTAGCATTTCTTTGAATTGCATTTTTATCATATGCAATATTTACTTTTTTTGTATAAAAAAAGCTTGCTAATTTTTCCCTAGTTGAATCTTTATCAAAACCAGCCCTATTCTTTCCAAGAAATTTAGCAACTATTGCAGACTTTACAAGTCCTTGAGCATCAATTACTAAGTCATAGGAATTTTTAGAATACTCTTTTAATAGTTTTATTTGAGAAAAGATTTGCTTTTTATCTTTTTTTATACTTTTTAAATTTAGTTTTACGATTTTATTTATATGTGGATTATTTTCTAAAACTTGTGCAAAAGCACTTTCTACAAACCAATCAATTTGTATATTTGGATAAGATTTTTTGATATATTGTAAAGCTACCATTGCATGGATTATATCTCCCATTGCAGATAGTTTTACAATAGCTATTTTTTTTATATTATTTAACATACTAGCTTTATTTCTAAATTCTTTGGTAATTCTAATTTATCTAAAGAAGATTCTACTATAAAAGAGTATTCAGGCATCTTAATAGTTAATAACTCATCTTCTAGTAAATACTGAACTTTTGGTTTTGAAAAGTCTTGATTTATAGTAAGATTTAATGAAATCATAAATGACAACCATTGCATTGTTTCAAAAGAGGGTAATAAATCTTTATAAATTTCCATATCTTTTCTTGTTGGCAATGATTTTTTAGAAAACTTAATAATATGAGCTACAATTACTCTTGAACTATGTAAAAAATCATAATTTAAACCATTTAATATAAAGTTAAATGTATTATCATTTACTTTATAATAATTAAGTGTAGTTCCAATTGAATGAAGTTTTGAAGCTATAACCAATAAAGTTTTATATCTATCTTCTAGATTATGTAAAGGTTTTAAAGCTTCAAAAATCTTTGCAGCATTATTTCCATAATATGCACTTTGATTTCCATCTGTTTCAAATCTATCTAATAAAGACCTAACACTTACATTAAAATTTGAAGGGAATCTATGATTTGAATTTCTTAATATATCACAAAGATAAACCCCTTCTCTAACACCAACTCCAGAAGTAATTACTTTTTTAGTTTTTAACTCTTCTAAAATAGTATTAAAAATAAATGTTCCTTCTTTTATTGTGTCAAATCTATCTTTTTTTATACCTAAATCTTTTAGCTTATCACTATCTTTTGATTCAATTATTAAATTAATTAATTTTTTATTTTTAGAAACCTCATAAGTAAAGCCATGCAACACATCTAAAGGATAATCAATACTTTTCATTATTGCTTTAGAAATAGCCCTAATACTTCCACCAATTCCAACTACAACACTAGGTATTTCAATCTCTAATTCAAAAATCTTTTCTAAACTCTTCTTAATATACTCTTTTGCACCATTTATATTGTTTTTATCAAAAAATAGTTCTTTTAGTCTAACTGTTCCAATATCCAAAGAGATTGATTTTTCAATTTTGCCTTCCTTTATAAAACAAAATTCAGTAGAACCTCCACCAATATCAACAGTTACAAACTCATTGTTATGAAGTAAATTTACAGCAGCAACACCACCATAATAAGCCTCTTTTTCACCATTAATTACTTTGATATTTAAACCTAAGTCTTTTTTTACTCTTGATAAAAAAACTTTTGAATTTGGTGCATCACGAAGTGCAGATGTAGCAACACAAATCACTTTTTTTGCTTTTAGTGATTTTGAAATATTTAAAAAAGATTTTAAAGAATTAAAAGCTCTATTCATAGGAATTTCTTGAAGATTGCCACCATTTTCATAACAACCCTCAGAAATTTTCACCCTACTTTTGGTTTCATTTATTAAATGAAATGCAAATCTACTACTTTTTTGTAATACAACCATACGCATTGAGTTTGACCCAATGTCTATAATAGTTGTAATTTTCGCCATAATTATAGCTCTTCTTCTTGTAGTTGCTCGTATTTGAACCTTAACTCTTCCATTGTCTCTTGATTATCAGGATCTACAATGATACAGTCAACAGGACAAACTTCAACACATGCTGGTTCTTCATAATGACCAACACACTCTGTACATCTATCAGCATCAATTATGTATATTGGATCACCCTCTTCAATAGCATAATTTGGACACTCTTCTCTACATGCATCACATGCAATACATTCATCTGTAATAATTAAAGACATTTACTTACCTAAATCCTAAGTTGAAATATTAATCTTGGATTTATAACCTAAAATTAATTAATAATATCTTTAATTAGATTAAAAATATGTATTTTTTTAGCAACTATTAAGAATTTGTCACTTTGGTAAATATTTAAATCTTCACAAATATATACTCCAGCTGCAATATCAAACTCTCTAATTTTTCCATAAAAAAGAACAAAAGAGTAATTTCTTGCATCACATAAACTAAGTGCTATAGCACCTAAACTTCTGTACTTTATATTATTTTCATACAATTTTTCACAAAGCTTTGGATTTGTATAAGCCCTTTCAAAAATTCCAATATTACTATCTTGAAGTTCTAAAAAATCTATATATTTATTTGTTGCTAAATTAAGTTTTTTTATTTTTTTATTTTCATCTTTATAAATAAGTATTCCTGTTGCTAAATTACATACAACAGCAATTATAGTTTTATTATCTTTTTGTAGTGCAATAGAAGTTCCAAAATATGGTAAATTAGAAGAAAAATTATCGCTTCCATCAATAGGATCGATTATAATTTTATAAGAAGAATTTGAAGAGATATAACCACTTTCTTCAGAAAAAATATCCCCATAAGGTTTTAAATACTCTATAAAAATATTTTCAGCAAATAAATCAATATTTAAACTTTTATCTCCACCAAAGCCAATTTGACCACTATAAATATAATCTAAGTTTGATATATGAGTATTTATATACTCATATATCTTTTTATTTGCTTTAATACAATCTTTTATAAAAGCCTTCATCTTACGATAATGCTTTTATAATCTCTTTTGCAGCTTCTCTTCCATCAGCAGCAGCTGTTACAGCAAGGTGAGCACCTCTTTGGCAATCTCCACCTGCATAGAATTTTTCATTAGAAGTTTGGTATTTAGAATTTATTTCAATTCCTCCCCAAGAGTTTATTTCAACATTTGCTTCTTTTAAGAAAGCAGGAACTTCAGGAGAGAAACCTAATGCCATAATTATAATATCAGCTTCTTCTAAGTATTGACTATTTTCTACAACTGTTACTCTTTGTCTTCCACTTTCATCTGGTTCACTTAAAGTTGTCTCTTCTAATTCAATAGCAACAGCAATACCATTTTCTATTTTTATAGATTTTGGAGAAACATTAAAAATAAATTCAACACCCTCTTCTTTAGAGTTTATTACCTCTTTTTTACTTCCTGGCATATTAGCTTCATCTCTTCTATAAAGACACTTAACTGTTTTTGCCCCTTCTCTTACTGATGTTCTAACACAGTCCATAGCAGTATCTCCACCACCAATTACAACTACATTTTTATCTTTTACATCAATAAAATCTTCTACTATATTTCCAAAATTTCTTTTTTGAATTCTTTTTAGAAAATCAATAGCTAAGTGAACATTTGGTGCATTTTCACCTTCTATTTTCGCCCATCTACCAGCAGTTGCTCCAATTCCTAAGAAAATAGCATCAAACTCTGATTCTAAAGATTCAATAGATTTATCTTTTCCAATTTCACAGTTTACATGAAGTCTCATACCAGCTTCTAATAACCAGTTAATTCTTCTTTCCACTGCATTTTTATCAAGTTTAAAGCCGGGAATACCATAAGTTAATAATCCACCAGCTCTATCATCTCTTTCAAACATCTCAACTGCAATTCCTTTTCTTAAAAGAAATGTTGCAGCAGAAATTCCAGCAGGTCCAGAACCAATAATTGCTACTTTTTTATTTAATTTAATTGGAGCAAATTTTGGTTTCATTCCATTTTCAAAAGCTGTCTCATTAATATGAGTTTCAACTGCACCAATTGATACAGCACCATGACCTGTATTTAAAGAACAAGCACCTTCACATAAAACATCATGAGGACAAATTTTTCCTAAAATTTCAGGGAATGGAGAAGTCTCATTTGATAAAGCAAAAGCTAACTCCAAATTCTTTTCTGCTGTTTGTTTAAGCCAAGCAGGTATAAAGTTATGTAAAGGACACTTAGAGTGGCAGTATGGATCTCCACACTGCATACATCTATCAGATTGTTCTCTTGCTTTATTTTTTTCAAAAACTTCATAAACTTCATTATAATCTTTTAATCTTTGTAAAACATCTCTTTTATTAGGATTAACTCTTTCAAATTTTGTAAAATTTAACATTATCTTAGTCTCCATTCTCTGGGTCTAATGGTAATACAGTCATATTTTTTGGTTTTACCATCCAGAAGTTTCTTATTTCTGCTCTAAAATTATCTAAAATTGATTCAGCTTTTTCACTTCCAGTCTCATTTAAATAATCAACTAATAATCTTTTTAAATATAATCTTTCTCTTTCTGTATCATCTGTATCAATTCTTACAGCTTCAATTAATTCTTGGTTCATTTTATCAACAAATGTTTTTTGATCATCATAAATAAATGCTAATCCACCTGTCATACCAGCACCAAAATTAATCCCTGTAGGTCCTAAAATAACAATAATACCACCTGTCATATATTCACAAGCATTATCACCAGTTCCTTCAACTACTGCTGTACATCCTGAGTTTCTAACAGCAAATCTCTCACCTGCTGTTGCTTTAACATAAAGTGTTCCACCAGTTGCACCATATAAACATGTATTACCAATACCAGCAAAGTTTTTACCTTGATGTAATGGATTAATGATGATTTTTCCACCATTCATACCTTTACCAACATAGTCATTTGCAACACCATCTAATTGTAAAGTCATACCTTTACTTAAAAATGCACCAAATGATTGCCCAGCAGTACCTTTTAAATTAATATTAATTGTATCTTCAGGAAGACCTGCATCCCCATAAAATTTAGCAATTTCACCTGAAATTAATGCACCAAAACTTCTGTTTAAGTTACAAATTTCTTCATTTATTTTTACTTTTAAAGTTGGTTTTTCAATTGCTCTATGTACTTTTTTAAGAACTTCTTTTTCAAATTTATTTTTATCAAATGGTTCATTTGATTCTTTTTGACAAGTATCAATTCCCTCAACTCTTCTTAAAATATTTTGAAAATCAAATTTTTGTGCAAATTCATCATCAATAACTTTTAATAAGTCACTTCTACCAACTATTTCTTCCATAGTTTTGTAACCAAGCTTAGCTAGAATTTCTCTAACATCTTCTGCTAAGAATGTAAAGTAAGAGATTAATCTTTCAACTGTTCCAGTGAAGTGTTCTCTTAAATCTTCATCTTGTGTAGCAACACCAACAGAACATTTATTTGTATGACAAATTCTTAAGATTTTACAACCTAATAGTGTTAATGAAGCAGTACCAAAAGCATAAGATTCAGCACCAAGCATAGCAGCCTTAATTACATCAAGACCTGTTTTTAATCCACCATCTGTTTGTAAATGTACAAACTCTCTTAAGTGATTAACTTTTAAAGCATTATGAGCCTCAACTAAACCTAATTCCCAAGGATTACCTGCATGTTTAATTGATGTTAAAGGAGCAGCACCAGTTCCTCCATCTCCACCAGAGATAATAATCTTATCTGCATATGCTTTTGCCACACCAGCAGCAATTGTTCCAACACCTAAAGATGATACTAGTTTTACAGTGATTTTTGCTTCTGGATTAACTTGTTTTAAGTCAAAAATTAATTGAGCTAAATCTTCAATTGAATAAATATCATGGTGTGGTGGTGGCGAAATTAATGTAACACCTGCAACTGTATGTCTAAGTGTTGCAATAAGTGGCGTTACTTTATGTCCTGGTAATTGTCCACCTTCACCTGGTTTTGCACCTTGTGCAACTTTAATTTGTAACTCTTCTGCACTTCTTAAATATCCAGGAGTAACCCCAAATCTTCCAGAAGCAACTTGTTTAATTTTTGAGTTTTTTAAAGTATTAAATCTTTTTGGATCTTCTCCACCCTCACCTGAGTTAGATGAACCTCCAATAGTATTCATAGCCATTGCTAAAGCTTCATGAGCTTCTGGTGATATAGAACCACATGACATAGCAGCAGTTGCAAATCTTTTAAATATCTCTTCTTTTGATTCAACTTCACTAATATCAATAGCTTGTCTATCAGAATTAAAATCTAAGAAATCTCTAATAAATTTTTTATCTCTGTTTTCAACTAACTCTTTTAAACTTTTAAAATCAGAAATATCTTCTTTTTTTGTTGCATTTTTATTATGCATTGCTTTAGTCATTGCTGGACCATAATCGTGATATTCACCACCATCAATATATTTATAAAATCCTCCTAAATCAAGAGGGAACATATGATGATTATCATAAAATGCATTATAATGAGATTTTTCTATTCTTTTTTCAATATCTAAATAGCAAAGCCCACATAATTCACTATGTGCACCTTCAAAACACTCAGTTACGATTTTATCAGATAATCCAATTACATCAAATAATGCTGAATTTCTATAACTTGCAACAGTTGAAATTCCCATTTTAGACATAATTTTTAATAAACCTGCATTCATAGATTTTTGAGTATTTTTAAGTAGTCTTTGTAACTCATATTTTGAAATTTCTTTTCTTTCATATAAAGCTACTACTGTTGCATACATCATATATGGATAAATAGCAGTTACACCAAATGCAAGAAGTACAGCAGCCATATGTGGATCATATACTTCACCTGTAACAGATACTATACAAACACAATGTCTAATTCCCTCTTTTAATAATAATTGATTAACATAACCAACTGCCATTGCCATTGGAATTAATTTTTTAGCTTTAGAAATTTTTCTATCATCTAAAATAACAACTGCAACATTATCATTTTTTACAGAATCAACTACTTTTTTACCTAATGCTTTTAAGCTTGTTTCTAAATCATTTTCAAAAGTTGTAGAGAATATTTTATTTTTATAATATTCATCATATCTTGGAGATTTTGTATTCCCAAAAGAGTAAAGTACATCATATTTTTCTTTCATTAAAATAGGACTTGCAACTTTTAATCTTTTTGCATATTCCTCTTTTTCATCTAAAATATTATGTAGTCTTCCAAACCCAGTTTCTAAAGACATAACAACTTTTTCTCTATAAGGGTCAATTGGAGGGTTTGTAACTTGTGCAAATTTTTGTCTAAAGAAATCTGTAAAATTTCTATTTACTTTTGAAAATGCTGCAAGTGGAGTATCATCTCCCATTGATCCAACTGGTTCTTTTCCATCTTTTGCCATTGGCTCAATAACTTGATCAATTGCTTCATAAGTAATATTAAAATATTTTTGTTTTTTTTCTATTTCTTCTAATTTATAATCATCAATTTCTAAAAATGACTCATCAATATACTCTTGTAAATATCTCATTCCATTATTTAGCCATTTTGAATAGTTTTGAGATGATTTTAAATAGTTGTTAATATCTTCTTCTTTTAATATTTTTCCATATTTTAAATCAAGAGCAATCATTTGACCAGATTGTAGCCTTCCTCTTTCTAAAATATTGTTTTCATCTAAATCTAATGTTCCATATTCAGAAGTAATATATAATTTTTTATCTTTAGTAATAACATATTTAGATGGTCTTAAACCATTTCTATCAATTAAACATCCAATATGTCTTCCATCAGTTAATGAAACTGCAGCTGGACCATCCCAAGCTTCCATTGCTGCTGCTGTATATTCATAAAATGCTCTTAAATCAGAATCCATATGAGGAGAGTTTTGCCAAGGTGCTGGAACTAAACTTCTTGCAGCTTTAAAAAAGTCTACTCCATTTGCTAACATAAACTCAAACATATTATCTAAAGAAGTAGAATCCGAACCATTTTTTTGTAAAATAGGTAAAATTCTTTTTAATTCTTCTTCTGAAAATACTTCAGATTTAATATTCTCAGATTTTATTTCAACACTAAATCTATTTGCTTCAACAGAGTTAATCTCACCATTATGTGCAATAGCTCTAAATGGTTGAGCTAATCTCCATTGAGGTAAAGTATTTGTTGAAAATCTTTGATGAAATAGTGAAAATGAAATTTTAAAATCTTCATCTCTTAAATCAACATAAAAATGTTTAATATGCGTAGGCATAATTAGCCCTTTGTACGCAATTACTTTTGAAGAAAATGTAGGGATATAGAAATCTTTTTTATCTTTTAATTTATGTTCACACTCTTTTCTTGTTAAATATAATAGTGCATCAAATCTCTTTGATGACATTAAAGTATTTGGTGTTACAAATACTTGAATAATATGAGGTAAAGTATCTAAAGCTTGTTGTCCTAAAGCATCAGTATCTATAGGTACAGTCCTTGTCATTAATACTTTTAAATCATTATTTTCACAAAATTCATTAAATACTTCAATATCTTTTAAATCTCTTGTAAAAATCATAGCTACCGCATAAGTTTCAGGTAAATCAATACCTTGCTCACTAGTAACCTTTCTCATAAAATAATCTGGCATTGATAATAATAATCCAGATCCATCTCCCGTTTTACCATCCGCTGCTACTGCACCTCTGTGCATCATTCTCTCTAGCGAAGTAATAGCATCTTCTAAGTTTTCATGACTTGGTTTGTTCTCTAAATGAGCAACTAAACCAAAACCACAGTTATCTTTAAAAGATGTTAATAAGTCTAAATTAGAACCCATCATTTTCCTTTTTATTAATATAGTATAATTATTATATCCCTTAGTAAAAGTCTAATAATATAACAAAATAATATTTAA
This sequence comes from Malaciobacter mytili LMG 24559, assembly GCF_003346775.1. Classification (NCBI taxonomy): domain Bacteria; kingdom Pseudomonadati; phylum Campylobacterota; class Epsilonproteobacteria; order Campylobacterales; family Arcobacteraceae; genus Malaciobacter; species Malaciobacter mytili. Next base: position 2,022,431 of record NZ_CP031219.1, read on the forward strand.
AAAATGGTTAAAAACAGTGTCTAAGCATAAATTAAGTTTATTTTAGCCTATTTTTTAGGTGGTTACAAGAAGGTACCCAATAAAAAATTACTATTTTTTTATTATGTGTGTAAAAAATTTTATATTTTTTTCATTTTTTCAAGACCTAAAAAAAATTATTTTTTAATTTTTTATTGAAAGTTAATTTATTTTTTTAAGCTAGAGATAATAAATATATATACTTTTTACTTTTTTGCTATTTTATTGCTACTATTTTAAGTTTTTCTTATAATTAACATATGACCAATATACCACAAAATCGGCTACTGTACAATTTTTATACATAAATTTTAAAATTTACATTTTTTTACATAATAATTACATAACTTTACATTATAATTTTCTTGTAAACAAAATCAAGGAGTAAAAATGACAAAAATCATGAAAGGTATAGTATCTAGTGCTGTAGTAGCTTCAGCATTATTTTTTACAGGTTGTGGTGACAACAAAGGTGACTCTAAGGAAACTAAAGCTTCAGCAGAAACTGCAAAGCAAACATATACACTTAAGTTCTCGCATGTTGTAAGTCCAAACACACCAAAAGGAAAAGCAGCTGATTACTTTGAAAAAAGATTAGAAGAGCTAACAAATGGACAAATTGATGTTCAAGTTTATCCTTCTTCTCAATTATATAATGATAATGCAGTATTAAAAGCATTGAAATTAGACTCTGTTCAAATGGCAGCACCAAGTTTCTCAAAATTTGGTAAAATTGTTCCTCAATTAGCTTTATTTGATTTACCATTTTTATTTAAAGATATAGACCATCTACATAGGGTACAAGATGGAGAAGTAGGAAATGCTTTAAAAGGTATGGTAACAGAAAAAGGATATAAAGCATTAGCTTTCTGGGATAATCACTTTAAACAATTCTCTTCTTCTAAAAAAGCATTATTAATGCCAGAAGATGCTGAAGGTCAAAAATTTAGAATTATGTCTTCAAAAGTTCTTGAAGCACAATTTCATGCAGTTGGAGCAAATCCACAAATGATGCCTTTCTCTGAAGTATATTCAGGGTTACAACAAGGGGTTATTGATGCAGCTGAAAACCCAATTTCAAACATCTATACTAAAAAATTCCACGAAGTACAAAAATACTTAACAATTTCTAACCACGGATACTTAGGTTATTTAGTTGTTATGAGTGAAAAATTCTGGAATTCTTTAACACCTGAGTTACAAGCAAAAGTTGAACAAGCTATGAAAGAAGCAACAGATAAAGAAAGAGAATTTGCTGAAGCTTTAAATACTGAGCAATTTAACTTAATTAAAGAATATGCAGAAAAAACTGGTAAATTAGAAATCTTTACATTAACTGAAGAACAAAGAGAAGCGTGGAGAAAAGCTGTAAGTAAAATCTACCCTGACTTCTATGATAAAGAAGTTATTGGTGAAGATCTAATTAAGAAAACTTTAGCAACGGAATAATTTACTATGACTATTTTTAATATTATTAGTAAAATAATAGGTCATATAAATCAAAAAATCGCAGTAGTGGGAATCACTGCTGGGGTTGTTGTAGCTTTTGTAAATGTTGTAGCTAGATACCTTTTTGATGCTTCATTTACTTGGGCAACGGAACTTACTATTTTCTCATTTTTATGGAGTGTATTTTTTGCAGCAGCATATTGCTTTAAAAAAGATGCTCATATTGCTGTAACTGTAGTTTTAGATGTTGTACCTTCAAGAATTGCAAAAATTATGTTATTAATTTCTCACTTAGTTACTTTTATATTTTTATGTGCTGTTGCATATTTTGGATATAAATATCTATTTGTAGTTATTGACTTAGATGAAAAATCAATAGACTTATGGAATACACCTATGTGGATTATTTATTTAGTTATTCCTGTGTCTTTCTCTTTTGGTGCTTACAGAGTTGCTGAGAGAATTCATGGAATTTTAAGTACAAGTCATGACAAAATTTTAAAAGAAACAGAAGCTGAACAAGTACTTGCTGATATGGGTATGGGTGCTAAAGAGCATAAGGATAATGAAAACGTGAAAAAACTAAATGAAATGGTTAAAGAAGTAGAAAAGAAAACAGGAGGACTACTATGAGTGTAGCAGTATTATTTGGTATATTTTTCTTCCTTGTTATTCTTGGAACTCCTATTGCTATTTGTTTAGGTGCAGCAACATTTGTAACATTAGTTTTATTTACACCTATTTCACCTATTGAAATTTCAGCGATGATGTTTGATAAGATTGAGCACTACTCACTTATGGCAATTCCTATGTTTATTTTTGCTGGTAACTTACTAAGTAAAGGAAGTGCAGCACAAAGAATTATTGAGTTTGCTAAATCAGTTGTAGGACATTTACCAGGTGGTTTACCAATTTCTGCAATTTTTGCATCAATTATTTTTGCAGCAGTTTCAGGAAGTTCACCTGCAACAGTTGTTGCAATTGGATCTATTATGTTTGGTGCAATTATGCAAGCAGGTTATCCTAAAAAATATGCTGTTGGAACTATTGCAACAGCAGGTTCATTAGGTATTTTAATCCCTCCTTCAATTGTATTAATTGTATATGGTGTAACTGCAGAAGTTTCTATTGGTAAGCTATTTATGGCTGGAGTTATCCCTGGTATTTTACTAGGTATTATGCTTATGGTTGTAACTTATATTGGTGCAAGAAGATTAGGGTTTGAAAGAACTGAACCACAACCTTTTAAAGTTAGATTAAAGAAAATGAAAGATGCTTCATGGGGACTTTTAACAATTGTTATTGTTATTGGTGGTATCTATGGAGGTGTTTTCACTCCAACAGAAGCAGCAGCTGTTGCTTGTATGTGGGCATTTTTTGTATCAGTATTTATTTATAGAGATATTAAATTTAGTGAATTATATTCAACTGCTTTAGAATCAGCAAAAACAACTGCAATGATTATGTTTATTATTGCAAATGCAATGTTATTTGCTCACTTCTTAACAATTGAAAATATTCCACAAGCAATTACAGAAGCTTTAGTTGAAGCAAATGTAAATAAATATATGTTCCTTTTAATGGTTAATTTACTTCTAATTTTAGCTGGTTCATTTATGGAGCCAAGTGCTATTATTATGATTATGGTACCATTATTACTTCCAGTTGCAATTGCACTTGGAATTGATCCAATTCACTTTGGTATTGTTATTACAATTAATATGGAACTTGGGATGGTTTCCCCACCAGTTGGACTTAACCTCTTTGTTACAAGTGGTTTAACAGGTATGTCTATTAAAGATGTTATTATTGCAGCATTCCCATGGACAATGACAATTTTAGCAGGATTAATACTTGTAACTTATGTTCCAGATATTGCTTTATTCTTACCTAACTTAATGTTTGGATAAGATAAATTAAATTTTCTTCCTAAAAAGTAAGAGTTTTTACTCTTACTTTTTTTTTATCTAAAAGGTTTTTAAATGAATTATGAAGAGTTTACAAATGAACTTATAAGTTTTTCTATTGTTGCTTTAGTAGTTTTATTTCTTGCTTATTTAACAAAGAAAAAACAAGACCAATATAAAGATTAGTCTTTAGGAATAGAGATTGAAAATCTTGCTCCATTTTGAGTATTTTGAGCTTTTAATTCCCCATTTATATTTTTTTCCACAATAATTTTTGACATATAAAGACCAATACCTGTTCCATCACTATCTTTTTTAGTAGTAAAATATGGCTCAAAGATTTTTTCAATTGGAGTTACATCTATACCTTTTCCATTGTCTTCAATAAATAAAATCACTTTATCTTCTAGCTCTTGTGAATAGATTTTTATTTTTGGATTTTTAATTTTATTAAGTATAAGTTCATCTTTTGCATTTGACATTATATTTAAAACAACTTGTTCAAATTCGTTTAAATAAGTATCAAGCTCAATATTTTCATCAATTTGCATTTCAATATTTATATAATTATTTGTTAAAGCACTTGAAAGAATAGTCATAACTGATTCAACTGCCGTATATAGTTGAAATTTTTGTTTATCTTTTTTAGGTAAAAAAAAGTTTCTAAAATCTTCAATTGTATGAGACATATAATCTAAAACCCTTTCTGCTTCTTGTGATTTTTGATCCATTGTCTCTTTATCTAAACTATTCATATTGTATTTAAATTTAATAAACATTAATATTGATGAAAGTTCAGAAAGGGGTTGTCTCCATTGATGTGCAATATTAGAAATCATCTCACCTAAGGCAATAAACCTAGATTTTTGAACTAATAGCTGTTCTTGCTCTCTATTTTTTGCAACCTCTTCTTTTACTCTTCGTTCTAAGCTTTCATTTAATTGCATTAATTCATCAGATTTTGCTTTTACTTTATCTTGATAGTTATTTAATACCTCATCAATTTTTTTTGAAATTAAAATAGAAATAACAATTGCAATTGTTAAAAATAGTAAAAATAATAAAATATTTTGAATAACTTGTTCTTTAATTCGATTTTTTAAATCTTCTCTTTTTAAGCTTATTTCTTTTTCAATATCATCTGTATAAACTCCAATAGCAATTACCCAATTCCATTGCGGATATAATCTAAAATATGACACCTTTTGTTTTATTTCATCTGAATTTGGTTTTTTATAAGCATATTGATTAAATGACTCTCCATTTAATCTAATATTATTCATAAACTCCTCCCGAAACTTTTTGCCATTTTCATCTTTATAATTTGTAGAAATATAAGAACCTAATAAATCAGGTCTATTTGGGTTTACAATCATCCTAGCAAAATCATCTCCACCTTCCATCTTTTTAATTTCATATACAAAAAAGTAATCACTTTTTTTTGCTTGAAAAGAGATATTATTTAAAAGTCTTATAGTATCCTCTTTTAATTCTTTTTCAGAGTGTGTATCCTTAATAAGATTGTAATTTAAAATATCAATTACTGTATCTACTTCTTTTTTTAAAATTGCTTTTTGATTATTATAATATTCATGTACATATTTTTGCATTTGTTTTTCAAAATTTGCATAAGTATTTTTTACATAAAAATAAGAGATCATAAAAATCATTGAAGACATAATTATTATAAAAATATAAATGGTCATTTTTGAAATATTTTTTTCTGTTATAAGTTGCAAAGTTCTTCCTAATATAAACTTCTAAGTATTTTGATTTATGCTGTACTTAGGCTTTTTTTTGATATGATACCATATCTTTTCTAATAAGGATTTTACTATGAATCAAGACTTAATTAAGCAATTAAGTAGCTTCAATTTGCTTTATGTTGAAGATGAAGAAGGTATTAGAAATAATATCTATGAAATTCTAAAACATATGTTTAAAAATTTATATTTGGCAAAAAATGCCCAAGAAGCCTATAAACTTTATCAAGAGAAAAGACCTGATTTAATCATTACTGATATTAGAATGCCAAAAGAGACAGGAATTGAATTAATAAAAAGAATAAGAAAAACTGACTCAAAAGTTAGAGTAATAATTACATCAGCTCATACAGATTTAGAGTATATGTTAGAGGCAACAGAACTTCATTTAGTAAAATATATTATTAAGCCTATTACTGAAGCTAAATTAACAGAAGCTTTAGAGGCCTTTATTAAAAGTTATGAAACTGCACCTGTATATAATCTAATTTCTAAATGGATATATGATGAAAGTAAATCTTGTGTAATTGGACCAGAAGTAGAACATATCTTAACAAAAAAAGAAAATGCCTTTTTAAAGCTTTTAATAAATAAAAATAGAATTATTACATATGAAGAGATGGAAACACAAATTTGGGATGATTCAAATATTATGACTCCAAATGCTATGAGACTTTTTATTAAAAATTTTAGAAAAAAATTACCAGATGGTATTTTAAAAAATATTCAAGGTACTGGCTATAGATTAGTTATTTAAAAACTTATCTATAGCAGTATTATTTCCCTTTATTTTTCCTAACTCTATAAAATATCCATGTCCTAAATATATTACAAAAAAAACGGCTGAAAAAAGTGTAATAAAAGGTACTAATGAAAGCATATATAACAAAAAAGTTCTAATTCTAAAACTATTTTTTTCTTTTTTATAAATTACATTAAACTCTTCATTACTTAAAATTGTTGAAGCCACATCATAATTTAATAGTTTATGAAAAAAGTAATAAATAGGTATATTAAAAGCTATAATATTTATAAAAGGAATAAAATATAAAGGAATTAAAATAATAAATAAAAATACCATTACAAATAAACTTTTTATTAATATAAATAAAGGACTTAATAAACTTCCATGACCACTCATAGGTAAAGAACTATAATGTCTTTTATGAATAACTTTTAAAATAAAAGGTGTTAAAAATCCAATTATTACTAAAGTTAAAAAAACTGAAAACATCATAATAAAAATTATTCCAACTGTATATACTAAAAATCCAACCAACCAAGCCGTAATTGAATATTGAAGTAAAAAATTTGCCCAATCATAATAAAAAGGTGCATTTTCATCAATTATTACATTTTGTCCATTTTGAACCTGAGTTATCATAATATCAAGATTTTCTAAACCATATCCTGCAGCACTAAAAAATAAAATATACATTACTAAAAGAGTAAATAAAAGTGGTAAAAGTGCAAACTTTAACATTTTTTTTGTAAAAAAATCTTTTAAACTAATATTTACTAATTCTACTTCATTCATTATTTTCCTTTCTATCAAATCTAGTTCTATAATCACACTTTTGGCATAATTCTTCAACTACTATACCATTTTTAAAACCATTTTGAATCTCTTTTACTCTTTTTGTATTTAAAATCTCTTCTATTTTACTATTATTTATATTTCCTAAATTAATACATGCATTTTGATCTAAACAACAAGGAATTACCTCCCCACTACTTAAAATACCAAAATGAGAATCTAAACCATAACAAAAACCTTTAGCTGAAACTATATTATTGTTTAAACTTGGCCAATTAAAATACTCATCAAAATTAAAAAATATTTTTTTAGCAACTCTTATATTTTTAGGTTTTGTTTTATAAATCTCTTCCACATCTAAATTTGAATTAAAAAAATCATTTGTATATTTAAAAACTTTTTTATTAAACTCTTTTGCACTTAAACTTTCATCTAAATTCCAAATTCTTAGATTTATAAAGTATTCATGCTGTTTTTCTTGTGCATATTTTATAAAAGAAAAAATTGGTTCTAAATATTGTTCTAAACTCTTTTTATGAGAGTTTGCATTATATGAATTTATAGAGAAATTTATCTGCTTTATTGTTTTATTCATTAAAGCTTTATAGTGTTTAAACGAGATATTATTAGCTGTAGTTGTAAGATTTACTTTTAAATTATATTTATTGCTAATATTTAAATATTCCTCTAAATTTGATAAAACTAAAGGATCACCTACAATATGATATGCCAACTCTTTAGTAATATCTTTTAATTGAAAATTTAATTTATCAAATTGTTCTAAACTCATAGTAGCATTTGGTTTGATTTTGGGAGGACAAAAGGTACATTTTAAATTACAAATATTTGTAATTTCTATATGAACTTTTCTAAATTTTTTTATAATAAAGCCTTTTATATTTTTTCAAAATTGTATCAAAATGTTAATATTTTTAATATAAAAAACCTCCATAGTAACTCACTATGGAGGTAAATAAGGTATATATAGTGTCTAACTGTAAGTATTTTGCTTTTTTCAAAGCACCTTAAGCTTTTGTAATAACTTTTAAGTTAAAAGATTACAATCATAAACCATATTTATGGTGGTGTTGGTTGTTTTTTAACAACATCAACTATAAGTTCAAATACCTTTTAAACCTCTAGTTTTTTTACAGAAAGCTTCTTTATTTAATTGTTTTTGCAATCGCACCTCCTTGTAATCTTTATATAATGTAATTGTATAGCTAATAATATTAAAGTTTGAGAAAGTTTAAAACTAATTAAAAAAATTAATGAAAAAAGGTTAAAGGATTTAATCTCTTTTTTGTTATAAATGCATTCTAAATAAAAAGGATTTTAAATGTTAGATTTTATTAATAATATCCCAAAAGCAGAATTACATTTACATATAGAAGGTTCACTAGAGCCAGAGTTAATGTTTTCTTTAGCACAAAAAAACAATATAAAATTACCCTATAAAAATATACAAGAAGTTAAAGATGCCTATAATTTCACTAATTTACAATCATTTTTAGATTTATATTATAATGGAGCAAAAGTTTTAATTACACAACAAGACTTTTACGATTTAACTTTTGAATATTTAAAAAAGTGTCATAAACAAAAGATTTTGCATACAGAAATATTTTTTGATCCACAAACTCATACACATAGAGGGATTGAATTTAGCACCGTACTAAATGGTATTAAACAAGCATTAAACGACGCCAAAAATGAATTTAAAATAAGCTCAAAATTAATAATGTGCTTTTTAAGACATTTAAGCCAAGAAGATGCTTTTAAAACTTTAGAACAAGCCCTTGAATTTAAAGAAGATATAATAGCAATTGGTCTTGATTCATCAGAAATTGGTAATCCTCCAAGTAAATTTGAAAAGGTTTTTAAAAAAGCAAAAGAGTTAGGTTTTAAACTTGTTGCCCATGCAGGAGAAGAGGCTTCTTATGAATATATAAATGAAGCATTAGATTTATTAGAAGTAAATAGAATAGACCATGGGGTTCAAGCTATACAAAATGAACAGCTAATGAAAAGACTTAAACAAATGCAAATTGCACTTACTGTTTGTCCCTTATCAAATACAAAGCTAAAAGTTTTTGAAACTATGCAAGAACATAATATTAAAAAGATGTTAGACTTTGGGATAAATGTAACTATAAACTCAGATGACCCAGCTTATTTTGGTGGATATTTAAATGAAAATTTTATAGCAGTTTATAAAGCTTTAGATTTATCAAAACAACAAATTATTCAATTGGCTAAAAACTCTTTTAATTCTTCTTTTATATCAATAGAAGAAAAACAAGACTATATAAAACAAATTGATGAATTTGTAAAAAACAATTAAGAAGGGAAACTCCTTCTTAAACTGCACTTAGTTTTTTAAACTCATCTAAAGCAAAATCATCTGTCATTCCAGAAATATAATCAATTATTAATCTTGCTCTATAATACCACTCTAAAAGATTAAATTTTTCAATATCAGTTTTATCTAGTTCTTCAACTGCTTTAGAATAAGCAACAATATGTTTTGAAGATAATCTTCCAATAAGTCTTGCTGAAACAAAACACTGTATTTTTTGTTTTGATACTAGCTTTAAAAACTCCTGGCTTGTAAGTTGCAATATTGGTTTATAACAATTTAAAAGACCATGTAAAATTGCATGTCCTTTTAACTCTAAGGCTTGCTTTTCTTTATTATTATAAATATATTTAATAGAAATATTTTGTAAAATCTCTATTGTTAAAGAGTATTTATTTGTTTTATCATAATCAAGTAAGGCTTTATTAAAAGTTCCTTCAAAAATCTCTTGATGATTTTCTAAATATACCTTTGAGACATATTTAACTAAATGATTTATTAAATTAGCTCTTGTTAAAGTTAGAAATAAGTTAAATTGATAAGGTTCATCTTCTTGTTCTTTAACTTTCTTATAATATTTTTCCACTAAATCTAATAAAAAATTTTCCTCTTTATTATATTTTTTATTTACTATTTTTGATTCTTCTATAATATATTTATATAAATCATCCAAACTAAATACACCTTTATCAACAGCATCTTCAATATCTGCTGTTAAATAAGAAATATCATCAGCTGCTTCCATAATATATGTAAGAGGGAATCTACAACCTTGCTTTATATCTAAAGCTTGACATACTTGTTTTACAAAATCTTTTTCAGAGTAATAAAATCCAGGTTTCTTTTTTAGATAATTTAAGTTATCCTCACCACTTGGTTTTCTTTGAAAAGCCCCTCTTGTATATTTTAAAACAGATGCTATTTGAGAATAAGATAGATTTAATCTTTGAAGATATTTTATTATTCTAATAGCTTGTGCATTTCCATCATAATTTGTAATATCTTCAATAAGTTCTTCTTTTAAAGCAATATTATTTAAAGAAACCTCTCCATAAAGATTATCTAAACACTTAATTGCAACATTTTTCATCCAATCATTTATTGATAACTCTGCAAAATGTCCAAAAGGAGGGTTTCCTATATCATGAAGTAAACTTGACATCTCAGAAATTGAAATAAAAGCAGCTTCTAAACCTTCTAAATGAAACTCTTTTAACTTTCCTTGTATTTTTATTTCTTGTAAAATAGTTCTTGCTATATACCTTGCATTTTGTTGTACTTCAAGAGAGTGAGTTAATCTACTTCTAACTGCTGCATTTAACTCTAAAGGAAAAACTTGAGTTCTTTTTTGTAGTCTTCTAAAAGCTGGAGTTGAAATAATTCTTCCCCTATCACTTTCAACTGAGATTTCTAAATCTTCTATTGGATAATGTTCTCTATGTGTAGTAATCTTTTTTCTATAATCTATCATTACAAAGCTCTTTTTTATTTTTAAAACGAATTATAACTTATTTGCAGTTATAATTGCATTTTGTAAAAAGGAAGATAAAATGGAAATGCTTTTAAATGAATATGATATGGTAGTTGGTGCCAAATTTGAAGAAGGAACTATTCAAGATTATATTGATGATAAAAAAACTTTTGGTTTAATAAGAATAGAAAACTCAACTGCAAATTGGTTTTTATATAATGATTTAGATAGTGATGAAGAAAGTAAAGAGTTATATAATGAAGTTATTAAAAAAAATCACTTTATTCATGATGAATTTGGAGAAAAAATAGTATTATTTAATAAATCTGGACAAATATCATATGAAGAGTTTGTAAAAAAAATAAATGATTATATAGAAGATGGTTTAGGACAAATTATATAAAGCTTAGTTAAAAAACTAAGCTTTATTTTTTCTTATATTTGTAATTGTCTCTCCACCAATAGCATAATTATCAGTATTAACTTCTTCAATTACAACTACAGTGCTTTTTTCACCTCTATTAAAAATCTCACTAAAAGCTTGCGTTAGTTTTTTTGCTAACAGCTCTTTTTGTTCTTTTGTTGCACCACCATCTTCATGGGTCATTTTTACATTAATTATTGGCATATAAATACTCCTTTTTTTTATTTAAAAATAAAATTATTACTCCTAAAAACATTATAAATGCTGTTAGATATAAAGTTGAATCATAATTTTTATATTTTTCTATTAAAGCAATGGCATATAAAGGTGCTACTATTTGCCCTACTCCATAAGAACTAGTTAAAGCACCCATTAAAAATGCAGGATTTGAACTTGCTATTTTTCCACCTAAATTTAAAAACAATCCAACTAAAGCTATAAATGTTCCACCATATAAAATAGCACTTAGAAGATTTAAAAATAAATTTGTAGTATAAATAGGTATTAAAATACTTGCTATTAATAATAACATACAAATAAGTATTATATTTACACTTCCAAAACTATATGCTAATCTCATCCAAATTATACAAGAAGGAATCCCAGAAAGACCCACAAGAAGCCAGGAAATAGAACCAAAACCTTCTAAACCTTTTATACTATTTATAATATCAGGTAAAAAAGTTCCTTGAATTACAAAACCTACTCCAACTGTAAAATATGTAAAAATTAAAACTATTACAAATAAATCAAATTTAAAAGGTTTTCCTTTTATTTTATTAAAATTTATACTTTTTTGTTCATTTAAAATATAAAAAGAATAAGAACCTAAAATTATTACTAAAATAGCCAAAATTATCCAAGCTTTTTCCCAAGTATTATTTTGTAAAACAACTCTATTTATAATATCTGTTACAGCAATAGAAAAACCAATTCCTGAAAAATGTATTCCCATTGCTTTTGTTTTATCTTCAAACTTTAATCTACTCATAACTAATGAAGAACCTACAACCATAAGCATAGCAGAACCAAAACCAGCAATAAATCTTGAAACTATCCAAATAAAATCATTTGTATTTAGTCCCAAAAAAATAGTAGTAAAAAAGCAAATAATTAACCCTATTCTAAAAAATAAAATTTTTTTTGATAGCTCTTTTAAAAAAATTGCAAAAATAGCTCCTAATAAATATCCAAAATAGTTAATTGAAGCTAATAGCCCTGCAAAACTAATATCTATTCTATGTTCTAACATAGAAGGTAAAAGTGAAGTAAAAGCAAACCTAGCTACTCCCATCCCTACAATCAATGCAAATATACCAGCAAGTATAATACTCACATTGTTTTCTCTATTAAAAAAAATCTCTCTCATAGTTAAACCTAAATTTTTCTGTTATAATATCACTAAAAATGATTGATTGTCAAATAATCAATCACTATAAATGATATAAGGATTAGTGATGGATTCAAATTTACTAAAAGTTTTTTTATGCGTTGCAACATTAAAAAGTTTTTCAAAAGCAGCACTTGAACTTGATTGTGCCCAATCAAATGTAACAGCAAGAATTAAACAACTTGAAAAAAATATTGGTTTTAATCTTTTTCATAGAGTTTCAAAAGGTGTAGTTTTAACCGATGTTGCTATAAAACTACTTCCGTTAGCACAAGAAATTATTCAAAAAATACAAAATGCAGAACAATTACTTCTACATATGAAGCATAGTGAAAACTTAAAAATTGGTTCAACAGAATCAAATGCAGCCACAAGAATAATTACTTTATTATCAAAAATAGATAATAAATATCCAAATATGAAACTTGAACTTACAACTGGACCAACACAAGAGATAAAAGAGTTATTATTAGATTATAAAATTGATATTGGCTTTATAAGTGGAAAACCATTAGAAAAAGAGTTTAAGATTTTAAAAGAGTATAAAGAAAAAATAGTTTTATTAAAATCTTTAAAAAAAGAACCTGCAAAAAATATTTTAACTTTTAAAAAAGGATGTACATATAGAAAATATTTAGATGCTTATTTAAAACAACAACAACAATTAGATTATAAAAATATTGAATTTGGTAGCTTGGAGACAATTTTAGGCTGTGTTAAAATGGGAATGGGAATAACTATACTTCCTTTATCTTTTATTCAAAGGTTTGAACATACAAAAGACTTAGAAATAAAATACCTTCCTAAAGAAATAGAAAATATTCATACATATATGATTTGTAGAGTTGATAATGAACCATTAATTTCATCTTTTTTAAAAAAACTAGAGTTATAAAATAATATGTTATAATTTCGCAAACTAATTAAAAAGGACATATTATCGAAAAATTTGGTTCATTACAATTTTCGGAAGAAATTTTAAATGCGATAAATGATTTAGGATATGAAAATCCAACTTCAATTCAAAAAAAAGCTATTGTAAAACTTTTAAATAAACATGATCTAATAGCTGCTGCTAAAAGTGGGACAGGGAAAACTGCTGCTTTTTTATTACCTATTTTAGAACTATTAAAAAATGAAATAGATTATGAAAAACCTAGAGTACCTAGAGTTTTAATTGTTGTTCCAACAAGGGAATTAGTTAATCAAATTTCAAATAATATAAAAGATTTATCAAAATATTTAGATATTAAAAGTGCAGTTGCATATGGCGGTAAAAGTAATAAACAACAAGCTTTAAAATTACAAAAAGGTGTAGATATAATTGTAGCAACACCAGGTAGATTAATTGATTTTATTGAAAATAAAGTTTTAGATATTTCAAGTGTAAATAGAGTTATTTTAGATGAAGCAGATACAATGCTTGAAATGGGATTTTTAGAAGAAATTGAAAAGATTTTACAAAAAGTTTCAGTATCAAGACAAATTGCAATGTTCTCTGCAACAATTTCTCAAAATGTAAAAAAGCTTGCAAAAAAGTTTTTAAAGACTCCTTGTGTTATTGAGCTTACAGATGTTAGACAAAGAGTAGATATTATTGAGCATACTGCTTATAAAGTTGATAGTTTTAGAAAAACAGAAATGTTATCATTTTTAATTGGCTCAAAAAATTATGAACAAGTTTTAGTTTTTGTAAATATGAAAAAAACAGCAGATGAAATAGCAGAACATTTTAATTTAGATGGACTAAAAACTCTTTGTATTCATGGAGATATTAAACAAAGTGCAAGAGCAAAAGCATTAAAAGATTTTAAAAGTGGAAAAATCAGGGTTTTAGTAGCTACTGATATAGCAGCAAGAGGTATAGATATACAAGAACTTCCTTATGTTGTAAACTATGAATTACCACAAAGTACAGATGATTTTACACATAGAGTGGGAAGAACTGGAAGAGCTGGGAAAAATGGAGTTGCTATTACTTTAGCTTGTGCCAAAGAGTATAAACAATTAGAAGAAATTGAAAAAGATTTAATGATTACTTTTAAAAGAGTAGTTTTAGAAGGGTTTGAATTAACAGAAAAACAGCCAAGAGGCTTTAAAAAGAAAAAGAAAAAATTAACAGAGAAAAAACAAGTTGAAAAACCTGTAAAAAAAGTAAAATCTAAAAAAACAACAAAAAGAGATGCAAATAGAAACTTTAGGAAAAAATAGTGAGCTCACTTAATATAGAAATAACAACACCAGCTTTACTTTTTCCTGCCATTTCATTGCTGTTATTAGCTTATACAAATAGATTTTTAACTACAGGACAACTAATAAGAGGTCTTAGTGCAAATGCAAGAGATGGCAAAGTTCCAAAGGCTTCAAAACAAATTAGAAATCTAAAAAAAAGAGTTTCTTTAATAAAAGCTATGCAAATATATGGAGTATTATCATTAATACTTTGTACAATTTCTATGTTTTTGATTTTTTTAGAACAAAACTTTGCTGGAGAGCTTCTTTTTGGGATTAGCTTAGTTGCTATGACTTTATCTTTATTTATTGCATTGTATGAAATTTCTATTTCAGTAAATGCCATAAATTATGAGCTAGAAGGTATTAAAAGATATTCTAAAGCACATAATAAAAAAGAGAAAAAAAGTATAGAAGAAGAAATAGAAGAGGAAGAAGAGTTAAACTCTTAATACCTCATCTTATTAAAATAGTTCATTATTTTTAAAATCTCATATGTTTTAGTAACATCATATGTAGCTGTATGATGTTTTTTGCTATCAAACTCTATTCCATAAAAGTTACAAGTTTCATTAAGCTTTGGATTTTTTATATTACCTCTTGCATCTTTTAAATTTAAAATATATTTATTTTCTCTCATTGTACAAATGTGATTTTTAAAATATATTTTTTTATTTAAATGCCTTAATTCAAAAGAGATATTATGAGCAATTAAAGTATCACTTCCTTTACAAAAAGAAAAGAAATCTTCATCTTCACTAAAATAAGAAGCATAAGACTTATCTTTTCTATAATCTAAGATTAACTCAGGAGTTAATCTATGAATAGCATAAGAGTAAGGATTAACAGGGTATCTTGAAAGATAGTATCTATGAAACTTATCTAAAACCTTATAATCTTCATTTATTTTTACAGCTGCTACTTCTATTACATCACCAACACTAGAACTATTTGTTTCAAAATCTAAAATTATCATTACTCTTTGCCATTTTGTTTTATTATAAGTTGTTTTAACTCTTCAAGTTGAAGTTTTAAAGATTGTATTTCTTTTAGTTCTTCAGATTTTTCTTCATTTTGTGTACCTTTAATTGTAAAAATTGCATCCACAATTAAACCAATAAATAAATTTACCATAATAAAAGTTACAACTAAAATATATATTACAAAGAATATCCAAGCATAAGGATGTTGCTCCATAATTGGTCTTGCTATTCCCATAGACCAACTCTCTAAGGTCATAACTTGAAAAAGAGTATACATACTTTCTCCTAAAGTTCCAAACCATTGAGGAAAAGTATTAGCAAAAAGATTTGTAGCCATTATTGCAAAAACATAAAAGAAAAGTAATAAAACCATAGAAACAGAAGCAATTCCAGGAATTACACCTATAAGTGCTCCTATTATAGTTCTCATTTGAGGAATTATAGTTAAAAGCCTAAATAGTCTTAAAACTCGAAGAACTCTTAAAATTGATAAACCATCATTTGCAGGAATTAAAGAAATTGCAACTACAAAAAAGTCAAAAAGACTCCAGGAATCTTTAAAAAATTTAGCTTTATGCACATAAATTCTTAATATAATTTCAATTGTAAAAATAGAAATTATTACTCTATCAATAAGCTCTAAAATAGTACCATAAGAAGAGACTATTTTAGTAGAAGTACCTAAACCTAAAGTAATTCCATTAAGTATTATTAAAAAAACAATAAAGTTTTGAAACTTTTTTGATTCAATTAGATTTTTTATCAAATTAACCTCTTAATATAAAATTTTTGCAATTTTATATTAAGAATATTAACAATTTACTAATACTATCTCTTCACAATTAGTAAAAATAAATTTTTTTATATATTTTGAAGCTAAGATTTTTAAATAATTTTGTATTTCTAAAGAGATATTATCATATATTTCTATGGTACAATAGGCTTTTTTTGAATTATAAAAAAGTGATTCAATATATTTAGCAAAAGAGTTCTCTTCAAGCTCTATTATAAAATCTTCCATTTGCTTTATCTCTTCATAGTTATTTTCTCTACTTGCATATAAAATATCACTATTTTCTAAAATATAATTTTTTTTCAAATTATCAAACTTATTATATTTATATATTAAATTTAACTCTTTTAATTTTTCTAAATCTAAATTCAAATTAGTAGAAATTTTTTCTTTTTCAAAAAAATCAATTACTTTAATAGTATCCAAAATTAAAATATCATTTAAACTTTTAAAACTATCATCAATAATTCTTGCAAAACAGATATATCTTGGCATCATTACAGGTATCATATTCTTTAAATCTTCATATGACTTTTTTAAATTTAAAATTGAAAGTTGCATAAAATTTGAATCTTCATAAGTAAAAGAAATATTTAAATTTAAATCTTTTTCTTCTTTTTTTATTTTTATAATATTTAATGATAAAAGGTATATTTTATTATCTTTTTCAAATTTTAAAATTAAATCTTTTTTTCTATTATTCCTATCTTTTTTAATAGATATAATTTTACCTTCCACTTCATTTTCAAATGCTTTTTTAACATAAAAGTTGAATTCATCAATAATATTTTCTATAATTTCATTACTACTCATAGTCTCTCCAAGATTATTTACTTTTAAAAAAAGACCTATTTAAATCTTTTATAAATACAACCTGTATTAAAAATCTTTTAATTTAAAAGATTATAACTTTTTAATGTCACAATTCACGTCACAATTCAGAAGTTTTATTCAAATGATAATAATTTAGTTTAGAGTATAATATAACTAAATAATTATAGGTTTTTTCATGTATATTTATAGACTATTATTATTGCTTTGTTTAGTTACTTTTTCTTTTGGGAAAGTTATAGAAATCGATGATAAAACCGATTTTGAAGAACTTTTATCAAAAAGTTCTATTTATTTGGATTATGAAAATACTTTATCTATAAAACAAATACTAAATAATAATATCCAATTTAAAAATAATAATGAAAAGTTATTAGGATTTGGCTATTCTCCAAAGTTTACAGTTTGGATAAAAATTCAGCTGCATAATAAAAGTGAAAAAACTTTACATAAAATTATTGAATATGATAATGCACTTACAACAAATATTACTTTTTATTCTTCAACTAATAATTACAAACCACACAATGAAGGATTAAAACATATAACAAAAGATAGAAAAAGTATTAATCCTATTTTTAAAATAACTTTAGAACCCAAACAAACAGCTACTTACTATATTAAAAGTTTTTCATATATTACTACTTTAATTGTAAAATTAAATCTTTGGGATAATAATAAGTTTTATGAAGAAGAGATACATCATCAAGTAATACTTGCTTTATTTTTTGGAGCAATGTCAATTTTAGGCTTATATAATTTATTTATTTTCTTTTTTACAAAAGATAGAAGTTATTTATATTATGTTTTATATATTTTTGGGATTATGCTTCATCATTTAATGTATGTGGGAGTTACAAATGTCTATTTAATTCCTCACTATTTTCTAATGGATTTTATAAAATATGCAACTTTTATCGTAGGTTTTCCTGCACTAGCATTAGCTCTTTTTACAAAAAGTTTTTTAAGAACATCACAATACCCTATTTTTAACAAAATTTTAAATATCTATTTAATTGCTTTTCCTTTTTTATTAACAATTTTTTTAATTACAGATGAACTTAATAAATATAGAAATATTTTCTCTGTTATTTTACTTATTTTTTTAGTAGTTATTACTGTTTATGCAGCTTTTAAAAAAAATAGACAAGCATATTTTGTACTTTTTGGATGGTTTATATTTCTAACAGCAGGTATGTTTATGTATTTATCAAGTGTTGGCATATTAAATATTTTTACAAAATTTCCATATTATATAGAAATCTCTTTAGTATTAGAAGCAATTATTTTCTCTGTTGCTTTAGCAGATAGAATAAAACAACTACAAAAAGATAAAGAAGAAGCAAATAAAAAATTAATTTTACAACAAAAAAATGAGCAAAAAAGATTAAGAGAAAAAGTAAATGAAAAAACACGAGATTTAAAAATAGCTTTAGATGAGAAGGGTCTTTTATTAAAAGAGCTTAATCATAGAGTAAAAAATAATATGCAAACAATTGTCTCTTTAATAAGACTTCAAAGTGATGATATTGAAGATGAAAAACTTCAAGATGTACTAATTACAATTCAAAATAGAATTAGTGCAATGGGACATTTACATGAGCTTTTATATATGCAAGAAAATATTGTAGATGTAGATGCACATAAATATTTTAAGTTACTAATAGATGAAGTAAGACAAAGTTATAGCAGCATAGTAAATATAAATCTTAATACAAAAACAAATCTACAAATGGGTCAAGCAATATATTGTGGATTAATACTTAATGAACTTATATCAAACTCTTTTAAACATGCCTTTAAAAATAAAGAAGGAAATATAGATATTTTACTTGATAAAAAAAATAATGAATATATTTTAATTGTAGAAGATAATGGAGTAGGATTTGACCAAAATAAACCAACAAATTCATTAGGACTTATTCTAATTAAAACCCTTGCAAAAGAACAATTAAAAGGAAATATAGATATAGACTCTAAAAATAAAGTAAAAGTAGAAATTAGGTGGGCAAATGTATAAACTTAAAATATTAATTTTAGAAGATAATAGTATTGTTGCTTTTGAAATAAAAAGAACAGTTGAAAAACTTGGATATGGTGTTACTGATACTACTTCAAATTTTGAAGAAGCAATAAATAGTATGAAATCAAATCCAGCAGATATTGCAATTATGGATATTGATTTAGGAGAAAATAGTAAAGATGGAATAGAAACTGCAAAAGAAGTTCAAAAAATAAAACATATTCCTATTATTTTCCTTACAGCATTTTCAGATAATACAACACTAAGTAAAGCAATTAAACTTGACCCAATTTTTTATTTAACAAAGCCCTTTAAAAGAGAAGATTTAAAAACAAACCTTTTGATAGCTCAAACAAAAATTAAACAAGAAAAATGTTTAGTAAAAATAAATGAACAATTTTCATATGATTTAATAAATAATCACCTTTTTTGTAATGAAGAACCTATAAAATTAAGTAAACAAGAAAAAAAGCTTTTTAATCTTCTTGTGGAAGCTAAAGGTAATCTAGTCTCCTTTGAAACTATTGAGTATGAAGTCTGGCCTGATGGCCCAGTTTCAAATAGTTCTTTAAGAACTTTGCTTTATAGACTTAGAATAAAACTTCAAGCTGATTTAATCGAAACTATCCAATCTTTTGGATGTAAATTAAAATCTTAATTTACATCCTTTCTTTTTATACATTTTCTAATTATTAATCTCTATTATATTCCACTTGTGACGCTATTCTTGACACTGTTTTTTTAACATATTTTAACTTTAACATAAGGAAAGAAAATATGTTCTACATAAATAAAAATAGTTCACTAAATCAACTGCAAGAATTAGTAAAAAAAAGTATTCAAACAGAAGTTGAGTATCTTCCTGATACTTTTATAAAACAGCAACAAATGGCTTTAGAAATCTTTAGAAAAAGAGCTTTTTTAGAAGAAGTAATTGAAAACTGTATAGCTTTCAATAAAAAAATTATCTGGGAAGAAGGTCATAAAAATCTTTTTCTAACTACAACAGCAGAAGAGTTAATAGAAATCTTTAAACTAAGAAGTGATGTATATACAAAACTAAATTATAATAATGAATTTCCAGAAATAATTGAAGGCTTAAATTTTGATAACTATGATTTTAATTCAGCAATTATCTATACTAAAATAAACAATGAAATTACAGGAACATGCAGACTAATTTTTGATTCAGAAAAAAAATTGCCAATTGAAGAAAAAATTAATATGAGTTATATAAAAAATAAATATTCAAAAATTGGAGAAGTTTCAAGACTAACTGTAAAACATAAAACAGAAGGTTTAAATTTGGAGTTTAAAAATCTTACAAAAGGTATTTATTTAATCTTAAAAAATAACCCAATAGATGCAACAATTTCTGTAATTAGTAAAGAACACTTTAAACTATATTCAAAATTTGGAGGTTTTGAAATTGAAAAAGAACTATTAGGATATGGATATTTAAACTCAACTTTTGTTATCACTTCATGGGATCCTTCAAAGATAACTAATTTTTTTAAAAAAGCCTTTTTAAGTTAAGAAGTAGCAACAGCTACTTCTTAAAGTTCTATAACCTTTTCAAACATCTCTTTTATCTCCATTTCATGGCTTATTAAAAATATTTGTCTATATTGTTCTTTAATTGTATGAAAAGCTTCTAAAATCTCAAGCCTTCTACTTTCATCTTGGCTACCAAAAACTTCATCAAAGGCTAAAAATCCTATTTGTGAAGTTCCATTTAATTCACCTAATGTTTTTGAAATAGCTATTCTTAAAACTAAGTTTGCCAAATCAACTTCCCCACCACTAAACCGTTCAATTGGATATTTTTTACCATCATCATAAATATAAAAATCAAAGTCATTTGAAACCTCAATTAATTGATATTTTCCTTTAGTGATTTTTGAATACATTAAAGAAGCAATTTGAGAGATTTTTGGAGCAACTTTAGAATTTATTTTAGTTTTAAATTCTCCCATAGTGATTTTTAATTTTGTATAATCATTTAAATCCTCTATTTTTTGTTGAAGTTTTGTTTTTTGAAACTCATTTTCTTCTAGCTTTTTATTAATAGAGTTTATTTCACCTTTTATTTTTGACTCTTCTAATTTTTTATTATGAATTAGCTCTAAAAAATCCTCTTTCGTTTTTAAATTTTTTTGATATTCTTCTTTTAAAGCAAAATACTCTTTTTCATTATAAGAAATCTTTTCATACTCTTCTTTTTGTTTTACTAATTCTAAAGCTAATATCTCTTCTTGTTTTTTATATTCACTTATAGATTTAAGTAAACTTTCTTCTCTTTGAAGTTGAACTTCTAAACTTAATATATATTCATACTTTATTTTTACTTCTTCAAACTCTTGCTTTAATTTATTATGTTCTTGTTCTTTATAGATATATTTTTCTAAAAGCTCTATTTGTTCATTATTCTCTTTTCCCCTTAATTCTATATCACTTAAATAAGCTTTTGAATTTATTAAAGCCTTTTTTTTATCATTAAGTAGAGTTATTTTACTATGTAGCTCTTTTTCTTTTAAAATTAAACTATCAAGATATGTTTGTTTTAATTGTATTTTAGAAACATATTCATTTAACTGTTTTTCAAAAACTAAAATATTTTTTTTATTATTAGTTTCAATTTGAGAATATAAAGAATCTAAAACCTTATCATAATCTTCTAATAATTCCCTAGTACAAGTAGGACATTTTGAATTTTTACCTAAGGTTTTAATAGTTTGTATTTTTTCATTTGTATCATTTATTATCTTTTGTTCACCAGCAATTTTATCTCTTAAATCTCTTTCACTTATTTTTTTATCTTGTAACTGCTTTTGAGTAATTTCAATATCTTGTTTTAATTGTTTTTCTTCTTTTTCTAAACTTGGCAAGAAAATAAGTTCATCTTCTAAAGTTTTTATTTGTTCCTTTTGATTTTTATAAGAGTGTCTTAATTCCTCTTGCTGTTTTATTAACCCCTCTTTTTTTAGATATTTTTCTTTTAAAGCCTCTTGTTCTTTTATTTTTTCTTGTAATTTTATATATAAAGTTTTAATATTTTTAGATTTTTCATACTCAATTTTTTTATTATTTAAAATAGTAAGTTCTTCTTGCAACTTTGTATTACTTACTTTTATACTTTGTATTTTTGAGCTATTTACTTTTATTTTAGAATCTAAACTATTTTTTTGTTCTTTTATCTTTTCAAAAATTTCCAATTGCTTTTTTAAAGTCTCTTCTTTTTGCCTAACTTTATCAAGCTCTTTTTGTCTAAATAATATTTTATCTTGAAGAGTTTTTAATACTTCATTATGAATTTTAATTAATTTGTTGTATTCATCAATTTGCTCAATACTTAATAAAAAAGAAGAAAAACTTTTTATATCTCTATTTAAATCTGTGATATTTTCTTGTAAAAACTTCTCTATTAAATCTATTTTTTCTAAACCTAATAGTTTTCTAATCATCTTTTTTCTTTGTTCATTATCCAAACTACTTAAACTAGTAAGTTCTTTTTGAGAAGCAAATAATGTATGAAGAAAAGCATCTCTATTCATCTTAATAAGAGTTATTATACTTGTTGTAACATCTTTGGCTCCTGTTACAACTAATTCATTATTTTTAAAAAATTTTGCATATGCTACTAAATTCTTACCTCTAAATTCCCTTTGAATTATATAAATATTTTCATCAAACTCAAACTCTAATTCAACTTTTACTTCTTCTTTTTCATTGGCATTTACATTTTTTATAAGTTCTTTTGAATCATTATTTTTTAGTTTTCCATATAAAGCAAAACAAATAGCTTCAAAAATAGTTGATTTGCCACTGCCATTTTTACCTATTATTCCGACTAATCCATCATTAAACTCTAAAGAAAACTCTTTATACTTTTTAAAGTT
This sequence comes from Malaciobacter mytili LMG 24559, assembly GCF_003346775.1. Taxonomy (NCBI): domain Bacteria; kingdom Pseudomonadati; phylum Campylobacterota; class Epsilonproteobacteria; order Campylobacterales; family Arcobacteraceae; genus Malaciobacter; species Malaciobacter mytili. The sequence goes on from NZ_CP031219.1 coordinate 2,045,510, forward strand.
TTTTAAACTAAGCCTAGATAGAATCATCATAATTCTCCTCATACTTAGCAAATAACTCATCAGCTTTTAATTTTAATCTATTAAACTCTTCACTACTACAACTATTTTCTAAAAATTCAGTAAAATAATCTTTTAAACTAATAGCTTGAATATCTTCAAAAACTTGATTTTCTTCTTTTATAAATTCTCTTTTTACAACAACTTGTAAGGCTTGATTAAAATATTGTTTTAATTGTTGGTTTGAAATATCAATTGATTTTAAAGCAGTTAAATTTTTAATTATAATTTCAATAATAAAACCTTTATATTTTTCAGGCTCTATTTTATTTAACTGCTCATCAAAAGTTAAAGCATCTATTTCAAAAGAGATGAAATCTCTTATTTTAATCTTATGAAATTCAACTTTTAACTCTTTAGTTAAATCAGCTAAAATAAACCCTTTATTATTTCTTTTATCTCCTAAAGAAGTTCTTTCACTACTTCCACTATAATATACATTATTAAATTTGCCTACTTTAGAAAAACCATGCCAATGTCCTAAAGCTACATAATCCATTTTTTCAAATAGATACTCTTTTTCTTTAGGATAAACAAATTCACCAAATTCACTCATTAGAAAACTAGCTCCTACACTACAATGAAGCATCATTATATTCTTCTTAGTTTTACTTATACTATTTTCTAAAGTTTCTAAATGCTTATATATGCTATTTTCATCATTTAAATGAGCAATAGTGTGAAATACTATATCTTTAAACTCAAACTTTTCATATTTACAAGAATAAGCACAAAAAATATTTTGAAAGTTATTAAAAATTGATAAAATAGGTTTTGCTTGAATTGTTCTTGGAGTTGAATGGTTTCCTGCAATCAAAATTATGGGAATATTTAAATTATTTAGCTGATTAAATTTTTCTAAAGCAAAAGAAATAGCTCTATTACTTGGGCTACTTCTATGAAATAAATCACCAGTATGTATAATATAGTTTGGCTTAATTACTTCTATTTTTTTTACAATATCATCAAAAGCCTTATAAAAATCAGCTTCCCTTTGATTTATTCCATCACTTGTTAAAACATCTAAATCATTAAATCCCAAATGAGTATCACTAAAATGTACTATTTTCAAACTTCAATTTCCAATCTTTAATTTTATTATATTATTTTGCTATTAAATTTTATAAATGTCACGATTTTATTATATCCAAAAAGTATAATACACCTTTAAAAATTAAGGTGTATTAAATGTTTAGTTTTTCAACAATGATTACTGTAATAGTAGGTTTATTTTTAGCATTAGTTATTAGTGTAATTATCTAATTAAATAAATAAGGAAGGTCTCTTTTTAAACTTTCACATAATTCTTCATTTAAGAAAAGTTTTGCAAAATCTCTTGTTCTATTCTTATATGCAAAAGCACAAATATATCTATTTTTTTGAATAATATTTATTGCATGTTCTAAATTTACTTTATTTTCTTCATTAGAATTATAGTATTTATACATAACTTCAAGTGGTTTTTCAAAATTAGTATCTTTAAAAAATACAACACTTTCATCTAAAAATTCAATAACATTCTCTTTTCCAGATTTTATATTACAAAAGGCTTCTTGAATATCTTCCATTCGTAGTTCAAATTTATAACCTGCTAAAAGAAGTTTTTTTACATTTTCAATATCATTTTGTTGAAAGTAATATTGTAATAATAGTTTAAAATAGTGTTCTTGTAAATCTTCTTCTTGCGTAGATAATTCATCTAAGATAATATCAGCATCTTTTATTTTTCCATTTGCAATAAATTCATTATGAAAAACGCCTATTTGACCGATTATCTCATGTAGTCTATCACTCATATATTTTCCTTAAGTATAATATATATTATAGCTTGATTATATTAATAGCATATTAACATATGACAATTATCTTTATTATAAGATTAATCCTCATATAAAAAAACAACCAAATAAAAACCTTCTTGTGAAAAAAGCCAGACTTTATTTAAGCCAAAAATAGGAAGATAATTTTCGAGAAAGCCTGAGGATTGTTTGAAATAAAAAGAGTGATTTTTATAAGTTATAGCTTATACTTTTTATTTCATTAAAGTTAAATTACTAGATAAAAGGGTGAGCATTTGAAAAATAGCGTAAAGAATATTTTTTAAAATTCGTAAAGAAATTGTAACTTGTTTGAGGCAAGAATTTGCCGAGTCTTACAATTTTAGGATTTAAAAAAAGATTTAGCGTAATTTTTCATCTAGCGAACGATTTTTTTTGTTTACTTTTTTTATAAAAAAAAAGTATTTTAGTCTAAATATTAATTATTGAAATATATATTTATAAGTAGAAAATACAATAAGAGAATAAAACTTTTTATATTTCTTTTTTTAATTACCTTTCTTTATCCGTAAAGAAAGGTACAAAGAAACTCCCAGACAAGTTATTGAAGGCATAAATGCTTCCCAAAAATATTATTCTAATTTTCTGCCTTGCGGAACTTATAAAAAAAGTGAATTTATCACTCTTTTTATTTCAAACAATCCTCAGGCTTTCTCGAAAATTATCTTCCTATTTTTGGCTTCAATAAAGTCTGGCTCTTTTTCTAGTAATCAAAGATAAAAGTAAAATATATATAAAAAAACAAGGTAAAAAAAAAGCCTCTATCGAAATCAACAGTAAATATTGACTTAGATAAAGGCTAAATTGTTATATAAAAAACTCAAGAGCTGGCAGAGACCTACGTTTCCACAACTGAAAGCTGCAGTATTATCAGCGCTGAAGTGCTTGACTTCCAGGTTCGGTATGGGTCTGGGTATTTCCACTTCGCTATATCCACCAGCAAGTTGAGTGATAAAAATAGTTCTTCTATTCTTAACACTCAACTTTGTGAGTTTTTTGTTAAAGTCTTTTACACAACTTTTATATTTAATAAGATAGTAAACCAAAGAATTGTAAAAAAAAAGCCAAACGATCTATTAGTACTAGTCAGCTAAACAACTTTCATTGATTACACATCTAGCCTATCAACCTCTTAGTCTTAGAGGGATCTTCAGGGAAAGTTCATCTTGGAGTTGGCTTCGAGCTTAGATGCTTTCAGCTCTTATCTCATCCGTACGTAGCTACCCAACGATGCTCTTGGCAGAACAATTGGTACACCAGTGGTACGTTCATCCCGGTCCTCTCGTACTAGGGACAAATCTCCTCAACTTTCCTACGCCCACGGAAGATAGGGACCGAACTGTCTCACGACGTTCTGAACCCAGCTCGCGTACCGCTTTAAATGGCGAACAGCCATACCCTTGGGACCTGCTCCAGCCCCAGGATGCGATGAGCCGACATCGAGGTGCCAAACCTCCCCGTCGATGTGAGCTCTTGGGGGAGATCAGCCTGTTATCCCCGGCGTACCTTTTATCCTTTGAGCGATGGCCCTTCCACTCAGAACCACCGGATCACTATGACCGACTTTCGTCTCTGCTCGACATGTACGTCTCACAGTCAGGCTAGTTTATGCCATTATACTCAGCTGGCGATTTCCATCCGCCATGAACTAACCTTTGTAAGCCTCCGTTACTTTTTAGGAGGCGACCGCCCCAGTCAAACTACCCACCAGACATTGTCCTAGTAGAGGTTTACTCTACCTAGTTAGTAACTCAAATATTCAAGGGTGGTATCTCAAGGGTGGCTCCGACTCTACTGGCGTCTAGTCATCTTAGCCTCCCACCTATCCTGCACATGAATATCCAAGCTACAGTGTCAAGCTGTAGTAAAGGTGCACGGGGTCTTTCCGTCTTTCCGCGGGTAGGAGGAATTTTCACCTCCACTACAATTTCACTGGATCCCTGGTTGAGACAGCTCCCATCTCGTTACGCCATTCATGCAGGTCGGTATTTAACCGACAAGGAATTTCGCTACCTTAGGACCGTTATAGTTACGGCCGCCGTTTACTCGGGCTTCAATCAAATGCTTCGATTGCTCTAACATCATCAGTTAACCTTCGAGCACCGGGCAGGCGTCACACCTTATACATCCACTTACGTGTTAGCAAAGTGCTGTGTTTTTGGTAAACAGTCGGGAGGGACTCTTTGTTGCAACCTTTCTAGCTTTTTGAAGCAAGTTCATATACCAGAGGAGGCACACCTTATACCGAAGATACGGTGCTAGTTTGCAGAGTTCCTTAACCAGGGTTCTTCCACGCGCCTTAGAATACTCATCCCACCCACCTGTGTCGGTTTACGGTACGGGCAACATATAATATACTTAGTGGCTTTTCTTGGCACGACAGTATCATCGATTCCAAACGCTCTCCTAAAAGATTGTTCGGCCTGTAAGATCTCGGTCTCGTGATACCCGGATTTGCCTAAGTATCAACCTACTTCCTTCGAGCCACACTTCCATCAGTGACCTCGATTAACTCTATGCGTCCCCACATCGCGCTTATATGCTGGTATTGGAATATTAACCAATTTACCATCGTCTACCCCTTTCGGACTCGACTTAGGTCCCGACTAACCCTACGATGACGAGCATCGCGTAGGAAACCTTGGGTTTTCGGCGTTGAGGATTCTCACCTCAATTATCGCTACTCATGCCTGCATGCTCACTTCTATCCGCTCCAACGCTCCTTACCGGTACATCTTCTACGCTGAATAGAACGCTCTCCTACCACTCATATATAATATGAATCTAAAGCTTCGGTGTACATCTTAGCCCCGTTATATTTTCCGCGCAGAATCACTAGACCAGTGAGCTGTTACGCTTTCTTTAAAGGATGGCTGCTTCTAAGCCAACCTCCTGGTTGTCACAGTAACTCCACATCGTTTTCCACTTAGATGTAACTTTGGGACCTTAGCTGTTAGTCTGGGTTGTTCCCCTCTCGACATATGATTTTATCACCCTACGCCTGACTCCCTAGATTCCACATGTAGTATTCGAAGTTTGATAGGGTTTGGTACCGCGGTGAGCAGCCCTAGCCCATTCAGTGCTCTACCCCTACATGCTACTTCTAGAGGCTATACCTAAATATATTTCGGAGAGAACCAGCTATCACGAAGTTTGATTGGCCTTTCACCCCTATCCACAGGTCATCCGGAGGCTTTTCAACGCCTATCGGTTCGGTCCTCCACTGGCTCTTACACCAGCTTCAACCTGCCCATGGATAGATCACTTCGTTTCGGGTCTGCAGCATCTGACTTAGTCGCCCTATTAAGACTCGCTTTCGCTACGGCTTCGTACTTGACTTAACCTTGCCAGATACCACAACTCGCAGGCTCATTATGCAAAAGGCAGTCCGTCACCCTGTTAAAACATAGGGCTCCGAATGATTGTAAGCTAATGGTTTCAGGTTCTATTTCACTCTCCTCGCTGGAGTACTTTTCACCTTTCCCTCACGGTACTTGTTCACTATCGATCTGTAAGTAGTATTTAGGGTTGGAGGGTGGTCCCCCCGGCTTCAGTCAAAATACCACGTGTTCCGACCTACTCAGGATACCATTTGAGCTATTGATAATTTCGTATACAGGAGTATCACCTTCTATGCTATAGCTTTCCAACTATTTCTACTATCATCTTTAGTCTCTTATTATGGTCCTTCAACCCCCTATGCAAGCATAGGGTTTGCCCTCTTCCGCGTTCGCTCGCCGCTACTTACGGAATCTCGTTTGATTTCTCTTCCTCTGGCTACTGAGATGTTTCACTTCACCAGGTTAGCCCCCCGTAGGGTAACATAATCTTCATTATGCTGGGTTGTCCCATTCGGAAATCTTCGGATCAATGCCTCTTGACGGCTCCCCGAAGCTTATCGCAGTCTAGTACGTCCTTCATCGCCTCTTACAGTCTAGGCATCCACCATTAGCCCTTAATAGCTTTCTTTGTATAAATTAAATATTCCTATTTAATCTACCTTTGATAATTATTCCTTGGCTACTATCTTATTAAACATAAGATAGTTGTGTTTTCTTTTTTGAAATTTTATTTTTTATTAAAACTTTCGTTTCAATAAAACTCTTTCGAAAAATTTAAAGACTTTAACATTGTGTTTTTAAATAACTTTTAGGTTTTTTAAACCTAATATAAAAACTAATCTCTTTTAGTTCTTATATTAAGTTTCTTTTCTCACCTTATTTTCTTCTTTTTTATTTATAAGTTGGTGGAGAATAGCGGGATCGAACCGCTGACCTCCTGCGTGCAAGGCAGGCGCTCTCCCAGCTGAGCTAATTCCCCATAAAGATTATCTTTCTTATGGTGGGCCTAACAGGACTTGAACCTGTGACCTCACGATTATCAGTCGAGCGCTCTAGCCAGCTGAGCTATAGGCCCCTTTCACCTATCTTTAAATAATCTTTATAAACTGAATATATTGACTTTCAGATTAAGAATTGAATCTTAATCTGTTTTTTCTCTGAAAGGAGGTGATCCAACCGCAGGTTCTCCTACGGTTACCTTGTTACGACTTCACCCCAGTCGCTGATTCCACTGTGGAAGGTAGCTATCTTAGCATCCCTGCTTCGAGTGAAATCAACTCCCATGGTGTGACGGGCGGTGAGTACAAGACCCGGGAACGTATTCACCGTAGCGTAGCTGATCTACGATTACTAGCGATTCCAACTTCATGTAGTCGAGTTGCAGACTACAATCCGAACTGGGAGGTATTTTTGAGATTTGCTCCACGTCACCGTATTGCTGCTCTTTGTATACCCCATTGTAGCACGTGTGTAGCCCTGGTCGTAAGGGCCATGATGACTTGACGTCGTCCTCACCTTCCTCCTACTTGCGTAGGCAGTCTCGTTAGAGTTCTCAGCCGAACTGTTAGCAACTAACGACGAGGGTTGCGCTCGTTGCGGGACTTAACCCAACATCTCACGACACGAGCTGACGACAGCCGTGCAGCACCTGTATGTAAGTTCTAGCAAGCTAGCACTATTCTATCTCTAAAATATTCTTACTATGTCAAGACCAGGTAAGGTTCTTCGCGTATCGTCGAATTAAACCACATGCTCCACCGCTTGTGCGGGTCCCCGTCTATTCCTTTGAGTTTTAATCTTGCGACCGTACTCCCCAGGCGGTACACTTAATGTGTTAACTGCATTACTGCCATATCTAGTATGGCAACAACTAGTGTACATCGTTTAGGGCGTGGACTACCAGGGTATCTAATCCTGTTTGCTCCCCACGCTTTCGCGTCTCAGCGTCAGTTATGTTCCAGTAGATCGCCTTCGCAATCGGTATTCCTTCTGATCTCTACGGATTTTACCCCTACACCAGAAATTCCATCTACCTCTCCCATACTCTAGATTGACAGTTTCAAGAGCAGTTCTATGGTTGAGCCATAGGATTTCACTCCTGACTTATCGATCCGCCTACACGCTCTTTACGCCCAGTGATTCCGAGTAACGCTTGCGCCCTCCGTATTACCGCGGCTGCTGGCACGGAGTTAGCCGGCGCTTATTCATATAGTACCGTCATTATCTTCCTATATAAAAGGAGTTTACGCACCGAAATGTGTCATCCTCCACGCGGCGTTGCTGCATCAGGGTTCCCCCCATTGTGCAATATTCCCCACTGCTGCCTCCCGTAGGAGTCTGGACCGTGTCTCAGTTCCAGTGTGACTGATCATCCTCTCAAACCAGTTATGCGTCATTGTCTTGGTAGGCCATTACCCCACCAACTAACTGATACAATACAGGCCAATCCTTTACCGATAAATCTTTCCCTTGCATACTTTAGTATTAAAGGCATATAGGACATTAGCAGTCGTTTCCAACTGTTATTTCCTTGTAAAGGGCATGTTACCTATACATTACTCACCCGTGCGCCACTTAGCTGACAAATATAGCAAGCTATATCCCGTTCTCGTTCGACTTGCATGTGTTAAGCACGCCGCCAGCGTTCACTCTGAGCCAGGATCAAACTCTCCAAAAAGTGTTTGAAACTGACTAATTATGTAACTCTATTTGTTACAAAATTATCACTCATTGTTTTTTAATTAAAATTAATTAATTAAATTTTTGTTATAGACGAAGAATTTTCTATTCTTCTTGTTTTTCATTGTCATATATATTCAGTTTATAAAGATTACTTTTCTTATAAACTTTTTGTTTTTAAAGAACTCAATTTCTATCTCTCCCGCTTCTTAAGCGTTCCAGCGAATTTGGACGGGAATTATAATAGATTTTTTACCCCTTGTCAAGGGTTTTTCCTAAATTCTAACTTAAATTTTTAACTTTTTTAATTTCTTTCTATCTTGTATCTCTATTTTTATTTACTTTATCTATATTTTATGGTCTTTTAAATACTTATATTACTTATGCTTGCATTTTTTGAGGAATTTTTATTTTAAATAAAGCCCCATATAATTCTTTGTTTTCAAAAGTATAAGAGATATTTTCTACACTTATTTCTCCATTCATATGTTTTGTAATTATCTCTTGACTCATATAAAGACCAATGCCTGTTCCTTGTGCCTTATGCTTAGTAGTAAAATAAGGTTCAAAGATTCTATCTTTTATATCTTCACTTATTCCACCTGCATTATCTTTTATTTCTATTATCAAATCTTTTTTACTTTTATATATATCTACAAAAATATATCTATTATCTTCTTTATTATTTAATTCTAAAGCATCTTTTGAATTATTTAAAAGATTTATTATTACTTGAATTAACTCACTATCTAAACCTACTAAATCAACATTTTCTATTTTTTCAATAATATTAATATTTATAGATTCATATTTAGAGTTTATAATATTTTTAATTTTAAAATATACATTCTTAATATTAAAAAAGACAATTGATTTATTTGGTTCATAGAAGTTTCTAAAATCTTCAATTGTTTTAGATAAGTATTGTGCAGTTTCATTTATTGTATCCATTGACTCTATAAGTTTTGTTTCATCTAGAATATCAGCATTTTTTTGCATTGCGATACCACTTGCTGTAGTAGAAATAATAGATAAAGGTTGTCTCCATTGATGAGCAATATTTTCCAGCATTTCTCCCATAGCAGCCATTTTTATTTGTTGAGAAAGTAGTCTATCTTTTTCTCTATTTCTTTCAACTTCTTCTTCAACTCTTTTTTCTAATGATTCATTTAATTTTTTTAGTTCTTTTGTCTTTTCATCAACTTTTTCTTTTAATACTTCATTTATCTTATTTAATAATCTTTGTCTATAAAGTAAAATTAGAAAAACAATAAAAAAGAACAGTAAAATTTTCCAAACTAAAGAATAATCAAAAGTTTTTTTATATTCAATACTTATCCATTTATTAATAATCTTTTGTTTTTCAAAATCATCAATTGAATCAATAGATTTATTTAAAATATTTTTTAAAAAGTTATCATCTTTTTTAACTGCTAAAAATAAAGGTAAATTATCTTTTATTTTTCCAGAAATTTTAATATCAGTTAAATAATATTCTTGAATTTGAGTTGAAATAGTAGCAATTGTATCAATTTGTGCAAATAGTTTTCCTTTTAATACTTTTTCTAATCCTTGTTGAACATTATCAACTTCTACTATATTTAGTTTTGGGTATCTTTTTTTTAAAAACTGTATAAAAGTAATATCTTTTACAACGCCTATTTTTTTATCTTTTAAAGAACTCATATTATCAATAAAAGAAACATCTTTTTTAGTAGCAATTACCAAAGGAATATCTATATATTTTTTTGTAAATACTAAATCATCTTTTAAAATTGAAAATAAAGAAGCAGAAGATAATAAATCACATTTTTTTTGTTTAATAAAAGATATAGATTCATTCCAAGAAGAAGTATTTACTAAATTAAATTTTAAATTACTACTTTTTTGTAATAGTTCTACAATATCTTTTAAAATCCCTTGATACTCTTCATTACCATTTTTTTCTAAAGAGATTAAATTAGGATTTATACAAATATTAACTTCTTTTCTATTTTTTATATACTGTTTTTCACCTTTTGTAAATAAATTATAATTATTATCATATATAAAATCAGAAATTAAAATTGTTTTATTTGTAAGTCCCATTACATTATATAAATCAAAAATTCTTTGAACTTTCTCTTTTTTTATATCACCTAAATTTGCATTTTTATAGTATGCTAATTTTTTAAGTTCTTTTCCTTCATATATTAAAGCATCTAAAGAGATATTTTGTTCATTATATTTTTCAAATATTAGTTTTGCTGTTTCTTCAATATTTGAAAAAGCATATTCCCAACCTCTTAAAGAAGCATTTTTAAAATCTATTACTCTTTGTTCATTATTTTTAATTTCATATTCACTTGTAAATAAAAAATCACTATACATATCAAATCCAAAATCTTTTGGATAAAAAACATTATAACCAATATTCATTTTTTGTAAATCATAAGGTGTTTTAGAAATATATGCAGAAATAACATCTGTTTTTTTATTTACTAAATCCATAATATTATGAGAATGTTTTAAAAAGTTTAATTTTTTAAAATCAACTTTTTGTGAGCTTATCATTGCTTTTATTGATACTTCACTAGCATCATCAATTGTAGTCATAATTCTTTTATTTACAAAATTTCTAATTGAATTAATTCCTGTGTTATCTAAAGAGAGCAATATTAAAGGGGAAGCTTGAAATAAGGCATATAAAGCAACTATATTTTTATTATTACTTCTATCTAAAAGTAAAGTTTCTCGCCCTACTGCAAAAGTAGCTTTTTTATTATGTACTTCATCAGGTGCATTTATTCCAAAATCAAATTTTTTAATTTTAACATCCATGCCAACATCTTTGTAGAAACCTTTTTCTTTTGCAATATAATATCCAGCAAATTGGAATTGATCAAACCATGATAATTGAAGAGATACCTTATCTAGTTCTTTGGCAAATGAATATTGAAAATGAAATAAAATAAATAATAAATAGATTAAATTTTTAAGTTTAAATATCAAATATTAATCCTAATTTTTTTATTTTAGTATAACAAATATAGATTGAATTTTTGATTATTTTTGAAGTATTAAAGTGGATGGGGTAGCAGGATTCGAACCTGCGAATGACGGTACCAAAAACCGTTGCCTTACCGCTTGGCGATACCCCAACAATGGAGCTGGTGAAGGGACTTGAACCCCCGACCTGCTGATTACAAATCAGCTGCTCTAGCCAACTGAGCTACACCAGCTTTATATGTGGTGTCAAGAGAGAGACTTGAACTCTCGACCTCCGGCTTATGAGACCAGCGCTCTAGCCAGCTGAGCTACCTTGACATATAAAGATTTTTTATTAATTTTGGTTGCGGAAACAGGATTTGAACCTGTGACCTTCGGGTTATGAGCCCGACGAGCTACCTGGCTGCTCTATTCCGCGATATGATAATGGAGCGGGAGACGAGACTCGAACTCGCGACAATCTGCTTGGAAGGCAGAAGCTCTAGCCAACTGAGCTACTCCCGCAAAATTGGATTGAAATTATATCAATCAAAACTTAAAATAAAATAATGGAGCGGGAGACGAGACTCGAACTCGCGACAATCTGCTTGGAAGGCAGAAGCTCTAGCCAACTGAGCTACTCCCGCGTATGGTGGGTCATGAAGGACTCGAACCTTCGACCACTCGGTTATGAGCCGAGTGCTCTAACCAGCTGAGCTAATGACCCACTTTCTCATTATTTATTTTAATAAATGGCGGACAGAGAGGGATTCGAACCCTCGGTACCGTTACCAGTACGCTTCCTTAGCAGGGAAGTGGTTTCAGCCAACTCACCCATCTGTCCATAATTCGTTTAGCTTTTAAGTAGTTCCTTAAAAACTGGATGGGAATTATAATGGTTACACACTTAATTTCCACTTAAATTTTTTGATATTTTTTATAAAATAGTCAAATTTTATAAAATTTGACTATTTATATCTGTTTTAATATTTTTTCTACTACTTCTTTTGGTTCATTTGCTTTATATATAGGTCTTCCCACAACTATAAAATCAACTAACTCTTCTTTTGCAAAATTTATATCTGCAACTCTTTTTTGATCACCTGAATCTTCACCAAAAGGTCTAATACCAGGACAAAGAGTTATAAAATCTTTTGAAGTACTATTTTTTATATCTTTACTTTCATATGCAGAACAAACAACACCATCTATTCCAGATATATATGTATCTATTGCAAACTGTGTTGCTTTTGTATTTATATCTTCATTATATACAGCTTTAAAACTATCATTATCAAATGAAGTAAGTGCAGTTACCGCTAATACTAATGGTCTATTTGGAATATCTTTTATTCTTTGCATTACAGTTTTCATAGCTTCTGTTCCTGCACTTGCATGAACATTAAACATATCAACTATTCCAAACTTTGATATTTCTTCAGCTGCATCTGCCATAGTATTTGGAATATCATAAAGTTTTAAATCCAAAAATATTTTAAAATTAGAATTTATTTGTTTTAATTGTTCTAAAAATGCCTTTCCATCTCTTATATAACTTCTAAATCCAACTTTTAACCAAACATTATCAGTTATATTTTCATTATTTATTTTTTTTACTAATTCTAAATTTTCTTTTGCAGTAGGTAAATCCAATGATATACATAATTTCACAATTATGCCCTTTTAACTTTATCTAACACACCATTAATAAATTTAGGTGCATTATCACTTGCAAGTCTTTTAGCAAGTTCAATTGCTTCATTTATAATAATAGGTTTATCTAATTTTTCAAAAAGTGTTTCATATACAGCAAGTCTTAAAATTGCTTTTTCTACATTTCCTAAATCATTTAAGCCACCTTGATTTAAATGACTCTGTATTTCATTATCTATTACTTCTAAATTATTTATAACCCCATTAAAAAGATTTAATGCAAAATCTTTTTGTTTATTTCTAATCTTTTTATCTTCTAAAAGATCATCCACATATTTAATAATTCCATCATTTCCTAAATCTACTGCGTATAATAATCCTATAACTGATTCTCTAGCTTGTGTTCTTGTTGCCATTATTTTCCTAACTCATTGTATAAATCTAACATTTCAATGATAGTTACCATTGCTTCTGCACCTTTATTTCCAACTTTAGAACCTGCTCTCTCAATTGCTTGTTCAATTGTATCAGTTGTTAATACTCCATTTGAAACAGGTTTACCATATTTTAAAGTAACTGTTGCTATACCTTTTGTAGCTTCTGCTGAGATATAATCAAAATGAGGAGTTGCTCCTCTAATTACTGCACCAACACAACATACAGCATCATATTTTCCAGTTTCAAGTGCTTTTTCTAAAGCAAAAGGAATTTCAAATGCACCTGGAACTAAAATTAAATCTAAATTCTCTTCATTTCCACCATGTCTAATAAAAGCATCTCTTGCACCTTCAACTAATCTATCAGTGATAATGTGATTAAATCTTCCATTGATAATAAGGATTTTTTCATCACCTTTTAATCTTAATTTTCCTTCTATTATGTTCATTTTTTCTCCAATAAAATCTTCTTTTTAATTTATTATTTTTTGGATTATATCCAAAAATATATTAATTCGCAGGACTGCTTAATTTTTTAAGGCTTCTTTTATAGCAAATATCTCTTCAACTGTTTTATATAATTTATCAACTTGAAGCATATTAGGACCATCACTTTTTGCAATACTTGGATTTATATGAGTTTCAAAAAAGAAACCATCAACACCAACAGCAGCAGCAGCTTTTGCCATATAAGGAACAAAATCTGAATTACCTCCTGTTGTTCCACCTGTACTTGGAATTTGTACTGAATGAGTAGCATCAAAAATTACAGGAGCATACTCTCTCATTAAAATTAAGTTTCTCATATCTACAACAAGAGCCCCATATCCAAAAGTATTACCTCTTTCACAAAGCCAAACACCATTGTCTTTAGAAACTTGATAATTTAGTTCTTCAACTCCTCTTGTTTGAAGAACTTTTTGAACAGGATGTTTCATAGAATCAGCAGCTAAAAACTGACCTTTTTTAATATTTATTTTTGCATTTGTTTTTGCAGCTGCAACTAATAAATCAGTTTGTCTGCACAGAAAAGCAGGGATTTGTAAAATATCAATAACCTCAGCAGCAGGTTTAGCTTGATATGATTCATGAATATCAGTAATTAATTTATATCCAAATTGTTTTTTAATCTCCTCAAAGATTTTTAATCCTTCATCTAAGCCAGGTCCCCTATATGAACTTATACTTGTTCTGTTTGCTTTATCAAATGAAGCTTTAAAATAAAACTCTACTCTTTTATCTTCACTTAATGGTTTTAATTTTTCAGCAATTTGCATTACTGTATCTCTATCTTCTAAAACACATGGTCCTGTTAATATAATCATTTAAATAATCCTTTTAAAATTGTTCTTTTTTCTTTACCTGTTAAGGCATAATAAAACTCATATATATTTTGTGCAATATATTCCATATCATTTTTAGCATGTAAATCACAAGCAAATAAAATTTTATCATCTAATTTTAATTCAAACTCCCAAGAAGGAAGTAAAATTTCTTCATTATTTCTTAATAATAATAAAGGAACTATATTATTTTTTAGTTCTTTATTATGTAATGATACTCTAAATATATTTAGAGATAACTCTTGCTTTGTTTTTAAATATCTAGTAATTTCTGGTGCATCTTCAAAATTTATTTCAACTTCAAATAATAAAGGATTTTCATCAATTGTTTCAAATAATCTTCGAACTAATTTTGCAGCCCAAGCTTCATCTTTATTTGAAATACTTCTAATAAAAACATCAGAAAGGGGATTTATTAAAGCATTAGTTGTTTTATTTATTAGAATTTTTGCTGGCATAAAAATATGATCAATATTAGCATTTTCAAAAATAGAAAAATCTTCCATTTCATTTTCTCTTACAATAGTCATAATTTTAGGATTTAATTTTTTTGCAGTTGCTAAAATAGATAAATTAGTTGTATCATTATTTGTTGCAGCAATAATTGCCACAGAATCTCTTATTCCAATTTCAATTAAAGTATCTTTATCATCAGCATTTGCATAAGTTAGTGAAGTTGTTCTATTTTTTATATAATCAATATTTTTATTAGAATCTATTTCAATAAAATGAGCTTCAATATTATTAGTTTTTAATTTATCATATACACTTTTTCCCATTCTTCCAAATCCACAAATTATATATTTACCTTTAGGGAAAAGAGGAAGTGCTGAGTTTAAAGTATCAACTTTATATAGCCATTTTTCAAGCTTTAATAAATTTGGGGCATTTAATGCCATATTTATTTCATTTGAAATTATTAAAAAAGGGTTTGCAATTATTTCAACATCCAAATCTTTTAAATTTTCTGAATGATTTTCTGTTGTTGATTTTATGGCAAGTTTTACATTTTTATTTAATAGTTTAGAAGTAAGTGCTATTCTAAGATTTAAAGAATCATCTTCAAATAAAGAAACCAATCCCTTGCAGTTATGTTTTTTAATTCCTGCTTCTTCTAAAGCTACAGAACTATGAGCATCAGCAATTAGTAAAGGAACTGTTGGAGTAAAGTTTTCAAGAAGTAAATCATTTCCTCTTTCTTCACTTTTTTCAATTACAACTGTTCTAATATCTTGTTGAATTGCTCTTTTTATAATTTCACTTGTAATTTGATTATAGCCTAAAACAATAATAAACTTTTGTTTTAATCTTTTAATTTGCCTTCTAAATTTACTTTTTTCTATTTCATTTAAAAAAAGTTTATCTTGTAAAAGTCTAACTAAAGACCCTACTCCATAAAACCATCCAACAACAGTAATATAAATAGAAATACTAACCCAAATTCTTTGAGAATATGTAAATTCATAAGGAGTTTCACCAAAACCTATTGTTGTAGCCATATAACTTACAAAATAAAAAGCATCAAAAATAGACATATGGTAAGGATTACCATTTGCATCCCTACCATCAATAATTAATAATCCTGTAATTGCTATTGTATAAGCAACAATTATTACTAAAAAGGGTATTCTCATCCTATAAAGAATGATGAATAGTGAACTATTTCTCACTTAAAACCCTATCTTTTAGATTTAATTGTTTCACCAACATATAGTGCAACAGATGTGATATTAGCAAGTAAAGCTCCACCTGATAATGAAATAATCATTCCTACTATTTCTTTATCAACACTATAAGCATATTCAGCTACTGTCCAAATAGTTGCAGCAGCAATTAATTGAATATCAGCAACTAATGAAGTTGCCAATAAAACTGAACCCATTTGTGTTTTATCACCAAGTTTCATTGTTGTAGCTATAATATTTATAATAATTGCAGCAAAAAGTTCATATTTGCTATGCATTTCTAAAGAATCCATATCGCCATAAAAAAATCCAAAGTTTAAAGTCATAGCTAAAATAATAAAAAAACCTGCAATTACCTTATCTAGATTCATGGTATTCATCTCCTAAATCTTTACCAATATCAAGTCTTCTTTTAAATACATTATCTATATTATCATGTACTTTAGAGTCTTTATCTACAAATATTAGCCTATGTTGATTTAATTGATTAACATTTTTTAATCCCATTACAGCAAGTAAACTTCTTACACCTTTTAATAGATTATTATGATAGTCTCTTACATATTTTGCATGTTTATATACAAAATATTTTTTTCTTTTTTTCTTATTTTGAGTTGCAAGTCCAACAGGACACTCGTGGCCATTCGTTCCAGAACAGTATCTAGCTCTAATACACCCTGCACTCATCATAAAACCTCTTGCAATTTGTACAAAATCAGCACCCAATGACATAATAATAATTAAATCATCTGGTGTTAAAACTTTTCCACTTGCAACAATTTTTACTTTATCTCTTACCCCATAATCTTTTAAAATTTTATTTACTAAATATATAGAGTCTCTTGCATTTAACCCAATTCTTTCCATCATCTCAATAGGAGCAGTTGCACTTCCACCACTTCCTCCATCAACAGATATAAAATCAGGATAAGCTTTATTTCCCTCATCAATTCTTTTTCTTATTTCTTTTGCAAATGGTTCAATATTTTCAATATCTGAAATTACTATTTTAATTCCAACAGGTTTTCCAGATAACTCTTGTAAAGTCCCTACAAAATCAAATAACTCTTCTATTGAATTTGCATAAGGAAATCTATTAGGTGAAAATAAATCTTTATGTGGTTCAACATTTCTATAATAGGCAATTGCTGGAGTTACCTTTTCAGCAATTAATTTACCACCTGTTTGTTTTGCACCCTGAGCAAGCTTAATCTCTGTCATTTTACAAAATCTCATAGTTTTTTGATACCTATCTGGATCAAAATTTCCTTTTTTATCCCTTGCCCCATATAATCCTGAACTTAATTGTAAAATAATATCAGGCATATCTTCAGGAACTTCAGTTGGAAAGTTTTCTAAAGGTGCTTCCCAATTTGGTCTATGAAAAATTTCTGTTTTTAAATCGAAAACATAAGTTTCTGCTTCTGGGTCCTTTTTAAAAACTAAGCTTCTATAAGCATCAGCAGCCATTGCACCATTAAATAGTTTCTGCACTAATCTTTTAACTAACTTTTGAAATAAAGTTCCATGAACAACAGTCATATATTCAGGTTTATAATTTCTATGTGTAACAAAGAAATTTGATGTTAAACCACCCTCTCCTGAGTTAATAGGAAAATTACCCATAAAAGAACCTCTAACAAAAGCTCTTGTACCCTCAGGTGAAATAGAACCATCACTCATAGCTGATCTTGCAATAATTGATTTAGCTGTATATGGATATTTTCTATTTTCTCCAAATGATACTTCAAAATGAGTATCTACTTCATTTTCATTTAAAACAATTGTTGCATGCCTTAACATAAATTTTGGTTTTGGCAAAGGTTGAGAAGGAGAAAAAGAAGCATAGTTTGGTAAATCTCTTGCAGCTTTATATACCCAATCAAGTTTATCTTTTGACTCATAAAATTTTTCATCACCAAAATATTGTCTAAAAGGTTCTCTAAACTCTTCAAAAAGATACCTTAACCTACCTATAATTGGATAATTAACTAATAATTGATGGTCTCTTTGTACATATTTATCATGTACATACCAAGCAATAATAATAATTACGAAAAGACCAATCATAATATCAATGATTAACACTAAATCATTCATTCTAATCCTTTTTTAACGAAACTAAAAATCCACTCACTACTATTAAAAGTATACCTAAAACAATCCAAATATCAGGAAAAGAATCACCTAGAATCATACCTAAAATTATAGAAAATGCAATATTTGCATATGAAATTGTTCCAATAATTCCTGCTTTTGCACAAGAATAGGCTTTTGTCATATAAATTTGTGCATATGTTGCAAATAATCCCAAAAAAACAATATAAATCCAATCTTCACTCTTTGGCATTACAAAAGAAGCCAACATAAAATCAAAAGTAGGATTTGTATAAAATTGTGAAATTATCATTAAAATTAATGGACCTAAAGTTCCAATTCCCATAAAGGATAAAACTATTGCCCTACTATCATAATATTTTTTAAGTTCTCTAATAGAAGTATATGCTAAAGCAGCACCTACTCCGCATAAAATTCCTAACCAATCAGTTTTATCTAAAGAACTTCCATCAAATTTTGTAATAAATAAAATACCAATAAATCCTATAAATACTCCAAGCCAACCTTTAAAGGCTAATTTTTCTTTTACAAAAATATAAGCAAAAATCGCAGTGAAAATAGTAGAAGTTTTTGAAAAAGTCATAGCTTCAGCCAATGAAATTTCTGAAATATTATAAAAAAACATTAAAAGTGCTATAAAACCTACCATTCCCCTAAAAATTAGAAGTAATGGTTTTCCTCCTTCTTGAACTAAAGGTTTTCTATAAATAGAAAATAAAATCAAAACAACTCCAAATAAATTTCTAAAAAAAACCACTTCAACTGAGCTAATAGAGTCACTAAGTTCTTTTGCACTAGCACCCATAAAAGCAAAAAGAAGTGAAGCTATTAACATATATTTTATACCAAGTGAGACATCTTCTTTCATTACTTATCCTAAAAAATTTAAAAGCAAAATTCTATTAAGTTTCAAATTAAACATTGATTATTATTTATAGCTACTTAGATATACTAATTTTTTTAGCAACAATTTGATAGAATGTACCATCAAAGATAAGTCTATTAGATTAAAAAATAGGAATATAATGAAATATTTAAAAATTTTCGGTAAAAAGAAATTAAATGGAGAAATCTCTATTTCAGGTGCTAAAAATGCTGCTTTACCTCTACTTGCTGCAACAATCTTAGCAAAAAACAAAATAAAAATAGGTAACCTACCTGATGTTGTAGATATAAATACTTTATTAAAACTTTTAGAAAAACTTGGTAGTTCTTATGAAAAAAATAAAAATGAAATATTAATAGAAACTTCAAAAATAAATAATACAAAAGCAACTTATGATATTGTAAAAACTATGAGAGCTTCAATTTTAGTTTTAGGACCATTACTTGCTAGATTTGGTCATTGTGAGGTTTCTCTTCCTGGTGGCTGTGCTATTGGACAAAGACCTGTTGATTTACACTTAAAAGCTTTAGAGCAAATGGGTGCTAAAATTGAAATTAAAAATGGATATATTCAAGCAACTTGTGAAAATGGATTAAAAGGTTCTAAAATTGTATTTGATAAAGTTACAGTTGGTGGAACAGAAAATATATTAATGGCAGCAAGTTTAGCCACAGGAAAAACTACAATTATAAATGCTGCAAAAGAACCTGAAATTGTACAACTTTGTGAAGTATTACAAAAAGCAGGTGTGCAAATAGAAGGTGTAGGAACTTCAAAGCTTGTAATTGAAGGTACTGATGGAAAACTTTTAGAGTTTAAAGATTTTAATATTATTCCAGATAGAATTGAAGCTGGAACATATATGTGTGCAGCAGCTATTACAAACTCAAAACTAACTATTAAAAATATAATTCCATTACATCTTGAAGCAATTATTTCTAAACTTGAACAAATGAATTTTGAGATTATTCAAGCAGAAGATCATCTTACTATTTTACCTACAGATGAAATAAAACCTGTAAATATTATTACTTCTGAATATCCAGGTTTTCCAACAGATATGCAAGCTCAATTTATGGCACTTGCAACACAAGCAAATGGTGTTAGCACTATTGATGAAAGGCTATTTGAAAATAGATTTATGCATGTTAGCGAATTATTAAGATTGGGTGCAGACATACATTTAAATGGAAATATGGCAACTATTATTGGAACACCTAATAAATTAAATGGTACAGATGTAATGGCTACTGATTTAAGAGCTTCTTCTGCACTTGTTCTTGCTGCACTTGTTGCGCAAGGGGAGACAAATATTCATAGAATTTATCATTTAGATAGAGGATATGAAGATCTAGAAGGCAAACTTAGTCAAATTGGTGTTGATATAAAAAGATATGATGAATAAAGGGTGAAGATGAAAATAGAAATATCATTATTTAAATTTGATTATAAATCAGACTATTTACCATATTATAAAAAGTATTTTTTAAAAATTGAAAATGAAAAAACTTTATTGGATATTTTAAATAGTATAAATAATATTGAAGAGTTTTCTTATGAAAATAAACAAAGTTTTGAACTAGTAGTAAATGGTTTATACACTGATTGTTCAGTAAGTATTAAAGAGCTAGTTTTAAAACTTGGAAATGAATTAACAATTGAGCCAATTTCAATTAGAAGAGTTATGAATGACCTTCTTATTAATGAAGATGACTTTAGAAACAAACTATTAATATTAGAAGAGTTTTTAAATGAAGATGATATAAAAAGATATGAAGAGTATAAAAGATACTTTTATGCTTCAAATAGCTTAAGATTAAAAAAAGAGTATATTGGTGATGCCATAATACTTTTAGCAAGTGATATAATAGAAGAAAATGCAAGTTTAAAAGATGATATTTTAGATAAATTCAAACAAGAAGAATGTTCTTTAGAGTTTCATACAAGTTTAGAAAATAAATTATTTAAATTTGATAAAAGTATAGAAAATAGAATTTTAAAATTAAAAGAAGAACTAAATTTAATAAAAGAAATTGAAAAGCAAAATTTTAAAATAAATAAAAGTTCTTCAATACAGTTTGCCTCATTTAAAGAAGAAAAGGAGATTAAACATACTTTTAAAGAGTTTAATATTGCATATTATTCACAAAAAGAGTGTGAAAAAACAACTTCTCTTTTAAATAAACTTAAAGCAAAAATAATCACTTTAAAAAGTAAAAATAATGATTTGGCAAAAACAACTTTTCATATAAATCAAGAGTTTACATTTCAATTGGCTTCAGAAGTTATCTTAGAAGCTTTTGATAATGAAGCTGATTTTTTGGTAGTGGATAATGAAGCTGATTTTTATTTATTTGATTTTAATAGAAAAGAGTTAGAAAGAGTTTCAGGAAGAGAAGTATCTTTACCAATACTTTATACAAATGAACTTTCAAACTTAGCTTATGGCTATTTTGATGAAGCAAAAAAAAGCTTAATAAAACACTATATTAATCCTGAGATAATATAATGAGACTTGAAGCTGACTTTATAATAACAGGAACTTTAATAATTTTATTATTGGTTCCTTTATATATTTATAGAAAAAAAGTATTTAAATTTTTATATAGAAAAGGTGATTTTAAAAGCTTTTTTAATGATGTAAAAAACTATTTAAATTCTGAATATCCTAATATACCTTTTGATTATACTTTGAATAGTAGAATAAAAGAGGAAAAGGATATTAAAATAAAACAAACTTTACTTGTGGAAGATCTTGTATCTCAATTTACTGAGTATGAATATACAATTCAAACTCAAAACTCAATAAATAAAGAGCTTTTATGGAGCACTTACGATCAAAATTGCAAGCCTTTAAAAGATAAACTTCCAAGTGATTGGCCAAAAAGAAAAGAGTTTACTTTTAAAAGAGATAAAGAACAATGTAAAAGATGTGGACATAAAGTAAAATTATATGATGCTTATATTTCTTTTATAAAACCTATTTCAGAAGGTGGAGGATATAATTTTGAAAATCTAATTACTCTTTGTGTAGATTGCAATAAAATTATTAATAAAACCTCATCAAAAAACTCTTTAATTGAAGAACATCTTATGAAAAAAGTAACCCATCATTAAAGGTTAAACATCTCTTTAACCATTTTTTTATGTTCTTGTTTATATTTATTTGTTTTTTGCATTTTAAGTTTTTTTTCTAAATAATCATTTTCTAACTCTTCTAATTTTGAAAGTTCATTTCTTAAATATGTTAAATCTTTATCTTTTGGAACAATATATGGAGTTATAATAACAACTAGATTTTTCTTTATATTTTTACTATTTTTATATTTAAAAAACTCTCCCAAAATTGGTAATAAAGAGAAAAAAGGAATACTTTCATCTATTTTTTCCTTTTTATTTTCTATTAATCCTCCTAAAATAACACTTTCTCCATTTGAAACTATTACTGTTGAAGTTATACTTTTTTTAGTAGTATCTGGTTGATTATTTGTTATTGTATTTTTTACATTTTCTAAAATGGTATTTATTTTTAATCGTATTTTATTATCATTTGCAACTCTTGGTTTAACTTCTAGCTTTAATCCCACATCTTTTCTTTCATAGGAATAAGAAGTATTTCCTCCGGTTGTTGTTTGAGAAGAAGTTTTCAAAGAGATACTTTCACCTATATAAATAGAGCTTGTTTGATTATTTAAACTTAAAATTGAAGGTTCTGAAACTATATCTAAAGCATAATTTTGATGCAATAATGATAAAGTTGCACCTAAAGCAAGTGAAGAGTTTAAAGTTGGAAGAGTTAAACCTATTTTTTTTATATCAAAAGGTATTGCTTCTATTTTATTTAAAGAAGCAACCAAAGAATAGATTCCTGCATTTGTTGTTTTTGCAGAAATTAGGTTATATCTTATCCCTACTTCATTTACTAAATTACTATTTAATTCAACAATTTTTGCTTTAAGATATACTTGGGGTTCATTTTTATCAAGTTTTTGTATTAACTCTTTTATTATTTTTAAAGAGGAGTCTTTCCCTGATAAAATAAAAGAGTTTGATTCAACTTCCATTGAAAAAAATATATTTTCTATATGTTTTTCTTTTATAAATTTTTCTATAATACTATTTAAAATCTTTACTTCTATATTTTTTAAAGAGATAATTTCAGTAATATTTTTTTCTTCTTTTATATCAAGATTCTTAATATAAGAGCTAAACTCCTTAAGTTCATTTACTTCACCAAGGATTAATAAACTATTTGAAGAGTTAAATTTGGTTATTGTTAAATTTTTATAAAATTTTTCTTGAATTTGTTTTATTTTTTTATAATAGTTATTAATATCTGAACTTTTTAAAACTAGGTATTTATATCCTATTTCATCTTTTTTCTTATATTTTTCAATATACAAAATTCCATTTTTATCAACTAAACTATAACCATTTGTTTTTAAAGTATATTTTAATAGCTCAAAAAGTTCTTCTTTTGTTAGTTCTTTATTTGAAATAAAATCAATTTCTCCTTCAATTTGACTATTTAATAAAATATTTTTATTTAATATCTTTGAGCAAATATAAATAAACTCTTTTAGTTGTAAATTTCTAAAGTTTACTTTTGAACTTGCATAAATAAAAGAAGTAAGAAAAATTAAAATAAATATAAACTTTCCCATATTTTATCCAAAATAGTAATATATGAAATTATATTTACTTTAAACTTAAATAATATTAATAATTATTTATTAATATATTTCTTGGTAATTGTTCTAGTAATTTTAAAAATTTTTCTTCTGTTGCTTCTAAAATTAGATTAATTGAAGTTGTAAACTCTTTATTTATTATTTCAATCTCATTTTGATTTAATAAATATTCCACTTTTGATAAATCACTATATTCACAATTTATAAATTTTTTTAATAGTTTTTCATATGAAAATAAAATACTCTTTTCTATAACTTTATTAACTGCATCACTATATGCCCTAACTAAACCACCAGTTCCTAGTTTTATTCCACCAAAGTATCTTACAATTATTACTGCTGTATTTATTAATTCATGTCCAGCTAATACATTTAAAGAAGGTTTTCCACTTGTTCCTTTAGGTTCACCATCATCACTACTATTTTCTACTATTTGTTCAAAGTCATTTAAATATCTATAAGCATATACATGATGTCTTGCTTTTGGATGTTCTTCTTTTAATCTTTTCATTTCCTTATCAAAATCCTTATAAGGAAATAAGTATGCAATAAATTTTGACTTTTTTTCTTCAAAAGTTTCATTAAATTGTTCTTTTACATATTTCAAACATAAACTCTTTTATCTTTATTAATCTTTATATATATTAAAACATTTTTTCTCTTATGAGGTAATAAATAACCATTTTTTGATAAAATTTATAATATAATCCGCCTATGAGATTAGATCTATACCTTACACAAAATTATGATATTCAAAGCAGGAATAAAGCTTGTGAATTAATTAAAGCCAATAAGATTCAAATTAATGGCAAAATTATTTGTAAACCTTCATACCTTGTACAACAAGATGACTTAATAGATATTTTAGAAGATGATTTTTATGTAAGTCGAGCAGCTTATAAACTAAAATATTTTTTAGAAGAATTATCTTTAGAGTTAATAAATAAGCAAGCATTAGATATTGGAAGTAGTACGGGTGGATTTACACAAATTCTTTTGCAAAACAATGTGAAAAGTGTAACTTGCGTTGATGTTGGTTCTAATCAATTACATGAAAAAATAAAAAATGATAATAGAATAAATTTTTATGAAAATACTGATATAAGAAATTTTAGAGTTCAAGAAGCCTTTGATATTGTAACTTGCGATGTCTCTTTTATCTCAATATTAAATATTTTAAATGATATAGATACTTTGGCAAGAAAAGATATTATTATTCTTTTTAAACCTCAATTTGAAGTTGGTAAAGAAGTAAAAAGAGATAAAAAAGGTGTAGTAAAAGATACTAAAGCAATAGCACTAGCTAGGGAAAATTTTTTAGCCTTTACGAAAAAATTAAATTGGAATTTAAATTATAGTTCTTATAGTAAACTACAAGGAAAAGATGGAAATGAAGAAGAATTATTCTACTTTAGTAAATAAAAAAGAGATTACTTCCATTGCAATAGGTGGATTTGATGGAATGCATATAGCACATCAAAAACTATTTGAAAAACTTGATAAAAATGGTGCTGTTGTTGCTATTGAATCAGGATATACAAATATTACACCAAAAAGTTTTAGACAAGAATATACTAATTTTCCAGTTTATTACTACATATTGGAAAATATTAGACATTTAGATGGAGAAAGTTTTGTTAAACTTTTAAAAGAAGAATTTCCAAATCTAAAAAAAATAGTTGTTGGATTTGATTTTTATTTTGGAAAAAATAGAAAATATAGTGCTCAAAATCTTCTTGGACTTTTTAAAGGTGAAGTGGTAATAATAGATGAGATTTGTAATAATAATGTGGCCATTCATTCAAGATACATTAGAGAATTTATAAAAGAAGGAAATATAAAAAAAGCAAATTGCTTTTTAGGTAGAGAGTATAAAATAGCAGGCGCACAAGTAAAAGGACAAGGTTTAGGTAAAACTGATTTTGTTCCTACAATAAATCTAATTGTTGAAGATTTTCTTTTACCAAATGAAGGTGTTTATATTACAAAAACTATTTTAAAAGATGAAGAATTTAATTCTATTACTTTTTTAGGGCATAGAGTAACAACAGACGGAAGTTATGCTATTGAAACTCATATTTTAAATAAAAATATTGAAGATTTTAAAGGAAAAGTTGAAATTAAATTTATAGATAAATTAAGGGAAAATAAAAAATTTAATAGTTTTGAAGAGTTGAAAAATCAAATCAATAAAGATATAGCGCAAGCTGAAAACTATTTTAATACAAATAAATAGTACAAACTCTACTTTTTTTAAATATCCTAAAACTATTCAGACTTTAATTTATACAACGAATCCAATCGAATCATTAAATTCAAATATTAAAAGGAAGACAAAGTCTAAAGGTTCATTTCCAACAGTTGATTCAGCATTTAAACTATTATACTTAGCAACACAGGAGGTTCAAGAGAAATGGAAAAATTCTAGGATTAGAAATTGGAGTGAGGTTTATCCTCAACTTAGCATATTTTTCAGTGAAATTATGGAAAAATATACTAAGTAAGAAAATAGGTTTACACAGTTTATTTTACAGGCTCAAAAGCTCTCCCATTCATCATCATTTTGCTTTGAAGAAATTACCTTAGGTTTTATTTCTTTTTTTTCTTCAAGTTTTTTAACTTTTTTATTAACTTCATAATTTACTTGAAAAGATTTTGAAGAACTTTTTTTCTCTTCAACTACAATATCATCTTTTCCAATAAAATCACTTTTGTTTGCTTCTTCAACTAACTCTTTTGCAATAAAATAAGTTTCTCTTGAAATTTCATTAGTCTTATCAGCAATAGTTGCATTTTCTTGAGTAAATTTATCTAGTTGATTTACTGCATCTGCTATTTGTGTCATCCCTATTGTTTGCTCTTTTGCTGCATTTGTTACATCATCTATTAAACTATTTGTTTGATTTATTTTCTCTTCTAATTGTGAAAACCCTTCTATCATTGAGGTACTTATTGATTTCCCTTCATCTGCTTTTACTGTTGCATTCTCTACTAAATCTTTTATCTCTTTTGCTGCTTCTGCACTTCTACTTGCTAGGTTTCTTACCTCTTGTGCTACTACTGCAAATCCTCTTCCTGCCTCTCCTGCTGTTGCTGCTTCTACTGCTGCATTTAAACTTAAGATATTTGTTTGAAATGCTATTTGATCTATTACTGTTATGGCTTCATTTATTGCATTTACTTGTTCATTTATCTCATCCATTGAGCTTACTGTTTTTGTTGCTAACTCTTTTCCTTTTAATGCTGAGTTTTTTGTATCTGATGAAATTCTTAGCATCTCTTGTGCTTTTTCATTTGTATTTTTTATATTACTTGTTATCTCTTCTATACTTGCTGCTGTCTCTTCTAATGATGCTGCTTGACTTGTGGCATTTTTACTTATTGTCTCTACATTTTGTGATAACTCTTTTGAACTATTTTCTAATTTTAATCCACCAAGCTTATTATCTTTTAACATCTCTGTAATCATTTCATTTAAAGAACTTATCTCTTTACCTATTGTTCCACTATTCTCATCAAGTTTATTTATAAAATTTGCTTTTGAATATTCTAATAAAACAGCTTGTAATTTATTAATATCTTTTCCTACAAAATTTTGTAAAGTATCAAGCATTTGATTAATTAAAACCTTTAACTCATTTAAAGATGCTGTATTTGATGAATTTTCAATTCTTTTTATAAAAAAACCTTTATTAACTTCATTTACTACATTTTTTACATTTTCAATAAGAAGATTTTCTTTATTAATATTTTCTTGAATTGCTTCAACATTTTTATTAATTTGTAAAGCCATTTGACCAAACTCATCTAAACTATTTATTTTTATACTAGTTGTTTGATTTGTTTGTTTATTTAAATATTTAAAAAAATCATCTAAACCATTTTTTATTAAATCTAAATTTCTATTTAAAACTCTTATACTTACTAAAACTACAAGAATAAGAACTAATAAAACTACAATACCAGAAATAATAGAAAAGTTTTTAATAAATTTTGCATTAACTAAAAACTCTTCTTCAGGTGCACTTACTATAAAAGACCAATATTTACCACTATTTCCAAATTCAAAAGCAGATGAATGAAAAAAAGAATCTTTACCTGTTTTTAGATTTTGTGCATAAAAATCATAATTTTCACCTTTTGATGTTTTTTCTAAAACAGCTAACACATCTTTATTTGTAGAAATATCTTTTAAGTTTTTACCTAAATTTTTATCTATTGGATGAGTAATAACACTTCCATAAGAATCAACTAGTATTCCATATCCTGTTTCAAATAGCTTTATTTCATTTACTTTTTTATTAAAAGAATCCAATGAAAAATCAACTCCAACAGCTCCAAGAAACTTTCCATCTTTAAAAACAGGAGCTGAAATAGTAGCCATTAAAACATCTTTTCCATTAACAGGATATTTATAAGGTTTTGTAATAGTTATAGTTTTTTGTTCATAAGGTAGAGCAATCCATTCTGAAGTTATATCAAATTCAGATCCTGGCTGAATTACAAAGTCATTATTACTTCCTCTTGTAACATAAGGCTGAAAAGCACCAGATTTTGTATAATAATTTGGATTTTTTTCATCTATTCCTACTTCATAAAATTTGCTGTTATCTTCAAAAGCAAACCATATTCCAAGAATAAAAGGATTGTGAGTTAATACCGATTTGAAATAACTAATTGTTCCATCTTTAGAAATTTTTTCATTGTGTTCTAAAGCACTTGTGTATTTACTTGAAAGGGAAGTAGTGACTGTAATTGCTTTTTCTAAAGTATTATTTATTTCATGTGCATTTTTACTTGCTAATTCTCTTATATAGGCTTTTGCATCACTTTCAGAGTTTGTATATGAATATGATGAAACTAAAAAAATCATTATTCCTAATGATATTAGAGTTACTGAAATTAAACTTAAAAGTAATTTCTTTCCAAAACTTAGACTTTTCATTTTCTCACCTTTGTGTCATAATAAAAAATTATATTCCTATTATTCTAAATTTAAAATAAATTTAAACACTTTTGACACTATTTTTTTTATTCTTTAATTATTTGATAAATTGTTATTAATAATCATTTTGATAAAATATTGTTATGGTAGATAAAATATTTGAAAAATCAATAAAAAAACAGTTTGAATTTGATGAAGATGTAGCATCAGTATTTGATGATATGTTAAATAGGTCTGTACCTTATTATAAACAAACACAAGAGCTTACAATCAAATTTGCTTTAAACTATTTAAATAAAAATGATGTGGTTTATGATTTAGGTTGCTCAACGGCTTCAACACTTATAGAGTTAGGAAAACATTCAAAATATGATTTAAAACTTATAGGTATTGATAACTCAAGTGCTATGTTAGCTCGTGCTTCTAAAAAATGCAAAGCCTTTGGGATTGATATAGAACTAAGAAATGATGACTTATTAAATACATCTTATGAAAATGCTAAACTTATTATTTCAAACTATACTCTTCAATTTATTAGACCTCTTCAAAGAGAAAAATTAATACAAAAAATATATAATTCACTAGATAAAGATGGTATTTTTATTTTTAGTGAAAAGGTTATTTCATCAAATAAAACTTTAAATAAACAGTGTATTGATATATATTATGACTTTAAAAAACAACAAGGTTATAGTGAATATGAAATTTCACAAAAAAGAGAAGCCTTAGAAAATGTTTTAATACCATATACTGAAGAAGAAAATAAAAAGATGATTCTAGATGCAGGATTTTCTCATTGTGAAACAATTTTCAAATGGGTAAACTTTGCAACTTTTATTGCTATTAAATAATTTAAAAGGATTACAATGTTAGAAATAGGAACAAAAGCCCCAAGTTTTTGTGCAAAAAATCAAGATGATGTTGAAATTTGTTTAAGAGATTTAGCGGGGAAATGGATAGTTTTATACTTTTATCCAAAAGATTTAACTCCTGGTTGTACAACACAAGCTTGTGACTTTAGTGCAAGTGAGCCTGAATTTGATGAACTTGATGCAGTTATTTTGGGAGTTAGTCCAGATGATACACAAAAACATAGAAGATTTATAGAAAAAAAAGAACTTACAATTACACTTTTATCTGATAGTGATAAAAAAATGTGTGAAGATTATAAAGTTTGGCAACTAAAAAAATTTATGGGTAAAGAGTATATGGGAGTAGTAAGATCAACTTTTATTATTAACCCTGATGGTGAAATTGCAGCTTTATGGACAAATGTAAAAGTAAAAGGTCATATAGAGGCAGTAAAAGAAAAATTAAAAGAGTTACAATCAAAATAAGGAATTAAATAATGAAAAGGGTTTCTACTAAAATATTATTAGCAACTACAACTATTTTTTTATCAGCAAATTTAAGTGCAAAAACTACAATTTGTTATAAAAATGAATGGACAAAACCATCAACAATTGGAAAGATGAAACTTGAGGGTGGAGAGTGTAATTCAGAATTTTCTATTCAAGAGATGAAAGAAAAAGGTTGGAATTTAAAAGATATTAAAATTACAAGTGGAGAAAAAGGACTAAATTATCAGTATGTTTTAACAACAGATGAAATTATTAAAATTGATAATAAAAAAATTGTTAAAGATATTGAAAATACAAAAACAGCTGCAACTACTACTGTTGCACAAAATCTTCAAAATACTAAAGATACAAAAAAAGTTGAAAATACTAAAATTGTAAAAAAATATATTGAAACTCCATATGTACAAACTGCTTTTTCTTTTGAAGAGATTTATGCAAAATTAGAAAATGTTCAAAAAAATGAAGCAATTATTAACAAACCTAATTTAAGAATTGGTCAAAGTGGTATTGTTGTACAAAGATATGAAAATGGGAAAAAAATTATTGTATCAAATGCCTATGTTACAAGCTCAAATGGTACTTACTCAAAAGTTAAACTAATCCCATTTACTGACTTAAAACAAGAAGCAATTCCAACTTCAAATGCAGTTGCAAAAGATGGTGATATTCTTATTTTAAACTATATGTATAATAAATCATTATTAATTACACCATCACAAGATGCTTTCCAAGTAGCAAGAGCTAAATTTGGAAAAAATACTTTTTTACATTCTGATATTTTTGCTGCAAAATTAAAAACAATTAGAGAACCTCTTCCATCAAAAGGAACAATTCAACAATTTGCAATTGATCAAAATTTAGGAACAATTTTCTTTATTATTGAAAATAAAGCTTATGTAGTTGATGCTAAAACTTTTGCTATATTAGATACTTATACATTAGCTTATAACTATTTAGATACAGAAAAGATGCCATTTTATACAAGAGTTGAAGATATTGAAAAAGCCCCATTTGATTTAATTTGGAAAAGTGTTAAAGAGTTATCATTCTTAAAAGATTTATTTGGTGATGATGAAAGAAGTGAAGAAGAAATTCTTTTAGAAGGTGAAATGAAACAAGATGATATTGTTACAAAAAACAATATTTATAATGAATATTATAAATCTATATTAGGATTAAATTAATGATTGATGCAAAACATTTAGAAGCATTAAAAAATATTGTTGGGCAAGAAAATGTTAAAGCTGATAAGGCACATTTAATTGCATATTGTTATGATGCAACAAAAGAGAGATTTGAACCTGATGCAGTTGTATTTCCAAAAGATGAACAAGATGTATCAAAAGTTTTAAAATATTGTAATGAACATAAAATAATTATTGTTCCAAGGGGAGCTGGTTCTGGTTTTACAGGAGGAGCTCTTCCAGCAAATGGAGGTATTATTTTATCTTTAGAAAGACATATGAATAAACTTCTTGAAATTGATATGGAAAATATGGTGGGAGTAGTTCAACCAGGTTTAATTAATATGGATTTTCAAAAAGCTGTTGAAGCAGTAGGTCTATTTTATCCACCAGATCCAGCAAGTGAACAATACTCTACTTTAGGTGGAAATGTAAGTGAAAATGCAGGGGGAATGAGAGCAGCAAAATATGGTATTACAAAAGATTATGTAGTTGCACTAAGAGCTGTATTACCAAATGGAGATATTATTGTTGCAGGTAAAAAAACAATTAAAGATGTTGCTGGATACAATACAGCTGGTATTTTAATTGCAAGTGAAGGAACTTTGGCTGTTATTACTGAAATTACTTTAAAACTTATTCCTAAACCAAAATTTAAACAAACATATATGGGTGTTTTCCCTGATGTAAATAAAGCTATGAATGCAGTATTTAAATCTCTAGCAAGTGGAGCAAACCCAGTTGCTATGGAGTTTTTAGATGCACTTGTTATTAAAGCTTTAAAACAAAAATTCCCACAAGTTGAACTACCTGATAATGCAGGAGGAATTTTAGTTGGAGATGTGGATGGTTCTTCTCAAGCAGAAATAGATTCACAACTTGAAACTTTAAAAAATGCCTTTGCACAATATGGTTCAATTGATTTTATTATTGCAAAAGATGACGCTCATGCAAATTCACTTTGGTTTGCTAGAAGAAATGCAAGTCCTGCTACAATGATTTATGGAACTAAAAAATTAAATGAAGATATTTCTGTTCCAAGAAGTAAACTTCCAGTAGCTTTAGATGGAATTTATAAAATTGGTGAAAAATATGGATTTAATGTACCTTGCTTTGGTCATGCAGGAGATGGAAATATCCATGTTAATGTAATGGTAAAAGACAAAACAAATGAAAAAGAGATGGAAGATGGACATAAAGCAATTGAAGAAATTTTCCAATTTGTTGTTGATTTAGGTGGAACATTAAGTGGTGAACATGGAATAGGTCTATCAAAAGCTCCTTTTATGAATATCGCATTTACAAATGCTGAAATAGAGCTATTTAGAAATATTAAAAAAGCTTTTGATCCTAATAATATTTTAAATCCCTTTAAAATGGGTCTTTAAAGTATGAATAAGCAAAGTCTTGTAGCACAATATATAAAAAGTTTTATTGATTTAGTAGATTCTTTTTTTAATGATGATACTACTTATTATGCTGCAAGTCTTAGCTTCTTTACAATTTTTTCTATATTACCAATAATTGCCCTTTTAATTGCAATTATCTCTTCTATGGAGATTTTTCAAGGATATTTAGATATTTTTATTTCATATGTTTTTGATATATTAAACCCTACTCACTCAAAAGATTTTATTAACTCTTTTAAAAATTTTATTTCAAATTCTAATCAATTGGGATATATTGGATTAATTTATATGATTTTTGTATTTGTAATGTTTTTTAAAGATTATGAATATATTGTAAATAAACTTCATAAAACAAAAAGAAGACCTATTTATAAATCATTTTTATTTTATTTGATATTTTTAATTGCTTTACCTTTTTTATTTACAATTTCTGATATTTTATTATCTTTAAATAAAAGCTCTTTTTTAAACTCTCTTACAACTTTTATTATTGCTTGGTTTATCTTTTTTATTCTTTTTAAACTAAGTGTAAATAAGTTTGTATATACAAAAGCAGCACTTATTTCTTCTTTTTTTACTTTAATTATCTTATCAATTACAAAAAATCTATTTGTCTATTATGTAGTTTATAATAAAACCTATTCTACTATTTATGGCTCACTTGCTACTTTGCTTTTTTCATTTTTTTGGATTTATATTTCTTGGATAATCTATCTATATGGAATAAAAATGTGTCATAGACTAAATATTCAAGAACAATTAAAAAAAAGAAAGTTTTTAAATAAATAACTATTTTAGAATTTTACTTGCTATTTATTTTTATTGAAAATATTCACACTTTTATCTAGTATTCAATTTATTAAGGGAAAAAGCCAGACTTTATTGAAGCCAAAAATAGGAAGATAATTTTCGAGAAAGCCTGAGGACTGTCTAAAATAAAAAGAGTGATTTTTATAAGTTATAGCTTATACTTTTTAGTTCATTAAAGTTAAATTACTAGATAAAAGGGTGAGCATTTGAAAAATAGCGTAAAGAATATTTTTTAAAATTCGTAAAGAAATTGTAACTTGTTTGAGGCAAGAATTTGCCGAGTCTTACAATTTTAGGATTTTAAAAAAGATTTAGCGTAATTTTTCATCTAGCGAACGATTTTTTTTGTTTACTTTTTTTATAAAAAAAAAGTATTTCAGTCTAAATATTAATTATAGAAATATATATTTATAAGTAGAAAATACAATAAGAGAATAAAACTTTTTATATTTCTTTTTTTAATTACCTTTCTTTAACCGTAAAGAAAGGTACAAAGAAACTCCCAGACAAGTTATTGAAGGCATAAATGCTTCCCAAAAATATTATTCTAATTTTCTACCTTGCGGAACTTATAAAAAAAGTGAATTTATCACTCTTTTTATTTCAAACAATCCTCAGGCTTTCTCGAAAATTATCTTCCTATTTTTGGCTTCAATAAAGTCTGGCTCTTTTTCTAGTAATAAAAGATAAAAGTAAAATATATATAAAAAAACAAGGTAAAAAAAAAGCCTCTATCGAAATCAACAGTAAATATTGACTTAGATAAAGGCTAAATTGTTATATAAAAAACTCAAGAGCTGGCAGAGACCTACGTTTCCACAACTGAAAGCTGCAGTATTATCAGCGCTGAAGTGCTTGACTTCCAGGTTCGGTATGGGTCTGGGTATTTCCACTTCGCTATATCCACCAGCAAGTTGAGTGATAAAAATAGTTCTTCTATTCTTAACACTCAACTTTGTGAGTTTTTTGTTAAAGTCTTTTACACAACTTTTATATTTAATAAGATAGTAAACCAAAGAATTGTAAAAAAAAAGCCAAACGATCTATTAGTACTAGTCAGCTAAACAACTTTCATTGATTACACATCTAGCCTATCAACCTCTTAGTCTTAGAGGGATCTTCAGGGAAAGTTCATCTTGGAGTTGGCTTCGAGCTTAGATGCTTTCAGCTCTTATCTCATCCGTACGTAGCTACCCAACGATGCTCTTGGCAGAACAATTGGTACACCAGTGGTACGTTCATCCCGGTCCTCTCGTACTAGGGACAAATCTCCTCAACTTTCCTACGCCCACGGAAGATAGGGACCGAACTGTCTCACGACGTTCTGAACCCAGCTCGCGTACCGCTTTAAATGGCGAACAGCCATACCCTTGGGACCTGCTCCAGCCCCAGGATGCGATGAGCCGACATCGAGGTGCCAAACCTCCCCGTCGATGTGAGCTCTTGGGGGAGATCAGCCTGTTATCCCCGGCGTACCTTTTATCCTTTGAGCGATGGCCCTTCCACTCAGAACCACCGGATCACTATGACCGACTTTCGTCTCTGCTCGACATGTACGTCTCACAGTCAGGCTAGTTTATGCCATTATACTCAGCTGGCGATTTCCATCCGCCATGAACTAACCTTTGTAAGCCTCCGTTACTTTTTAGGAGGCGACCGCCCCAGTCAAACTACCCACCAGACATTGTCCTAGTAGAGGTTTACTCTACCTAGTTAGTAACTCAAATATTCAAGGGTGGTATCTCAAGGGTGGCTCCGACTCTACTGGCGTCTAGTCATCTTAGCCTCCCACCTATCCTGCACATGAATATCCAAGCTACAGTGTCAAGCTGTAGTAAAGGTGCACGGGGTCTTTCCGTCTTTCCGCGGGTAGGAGGAATTTTCACCTCCACTACAATTTCACTGGATCCCTGGTTGAGACAGCTCCCATCTCGTTACGCCATTCATGCAGGTCGGTATTTAACCGACAAGGAATTTCGCTACCTTAGGACCGTTATAGTTACGGCCGCCGTTTACTCGGGCTTCAATCAAATGCTTCGATTGCTCTAACATCATCAGTTAACCTTCGAGCACCGGGCAGGCGTCACACCTTATACATCCACTTACGTGTTAGCAAAGTGCTGTGTTTTTGGTAAACAGTCGGGAGGGACTCTTTGTTGCAACCTTTCTAGCTTTTTGAAGCAAGTTCATATACCAGAGGAGGCACACCTTATACCGAAGATACGGTGCTAGTTTGCAGAGTTCCTTAACCAGGGTTCTTCCACGCGCCTTAGAATACTCATCCCACCCACCTGTGTCGGTTTACGGTACGGGCAACATATAATATACTTAGTGGCTTTTCTTGGCACGACAGTATCATCGATTCCAAACGCTCTCCTAAAAGATTGTTCGGCCTGTAAGATCTCGGTCTCGTGATACCCGGATTTGCCTAAGTATCAACCTACTTCCTTCGAGCCACACTTCCATCAGTGACCTCGATTAACTCTATGCGTCCCCACATCGCGCTTATATGCTGGTATTGGAATATTAACCAATTTACCATCGTCTACCCCTTTCGGACTCGACTTAGGTCCCGACTAACCCTACGATGACGAGCATCGCGTAGGAAACCTTGGGTTTTCGGCGTTGAGGATTCTCACCTCAATTATCGCTACTCATGCCTGCATGCTCACTTCTATCCGCTCCAACGCTCCTTACCGGTACATCTTCTACGCTGAATAGAACGCTCTCCTACCACTCATATATAATATGAATCTAAAGCTTCGGTGTACATCTTAGCCCCGTTATATTTTCCGCGCAGAATCACTAGACCAGTGAGCTGTTACGCTTTCTTTAAAGGATGGCTGCTTCTAAGCCAACCTCCTGGTTGTCACAGTAACTCCACATCGTTTTCCACTTAGATGTAACTTTGGGACCTTAGCTGTTAGTCTGGGTTGTTCCCCTCTCGACATATGATTTTATCACCCTACGCCTGACTCCCTAGATTCCACATGTAGTATTCGAAGTTTGATAGGGTTTGGTACCGCGGTGAGCAGCCCTAGCCCATTCAGTGCTCTACCCCTACATGCTACTTCTAGAGGCTATACCTAAATATATTTCGGAGAGAACCAGCTATCACGAAGTTTGATTGGCCTTTCACCCCTATCCACAGGTCATCCGGAGGCTTTTCAACGCCTATCGGTTCGGTCCTCCACTGGCTCTTACACCAGCTTCAACCTGCCCATGGATAGATCACTTCGTTTCGGGTCTGCAGCATCTGACTTAGTCGCCCTATTAAGACTCGCTTTCGCTACGGCTTCGTACTTGACTTAACCTTGCCAGATACCACAACTCGCAGGCTCATTATGCAAAAGGCAGTCCGTCACCCTGTTAAAACATAGGGCTCCGAATGATTGTAAGCTAATGGTTTCAGGTTCTATTTCACTCTCCTCGCTGGAGTACTTTTCACCTTTCCCTCACGGTACTTGTTCACTATCGATCTGTAAGTAGTATTTAGGGTTGGAGGGTGGTCCCCCCGGCTTCAGTCAAAATACCACGTGTTCCGACCTACTCAGGATACCATTTGAGCTATTGATAATTTCGTATACAGGAGTATCACCTTCTATGCTATAGCTTTCCAACTATTTCTACTATCATCTTTAGTCTCTTATTATGGTCCTTCAACCCCCTATGCAAGCATAGGGTTTGCCCTCTTCCGCGTTCGCTCGCCGCTACTTACGGAATCTCGTTTGATTTCTCTTCCTCTGGCTACTGAGATGTTTCACTTCACCAGGTTAGCCCCCCGTAGGGTAACATAATCTTCATTATGCTGGGTTGTCCCATTCGGAAATCTTCGGATCAATGCCTCTTGACGGCTCCCCGAAGCTTATCGCAGTCTAGTACGTCCTTCATCGCCTCTTACAGTCTAGGCATCCACCATTAGCCCTTAATAGCTTTCTTTGTATAAATTAAATATTCCTATTTAATCTACCTTTGATAATTATTCCTTGGCTACTATCTTATTAAACATAAGATAGTTGTGTTTTCTTTTTTGAAATTTTATTTTTTATTAAAACTTTCGTTTCAATAAAACTCTTTCGAAAAATTTAAAGACTTTAACATTGTGTT
The DNA here is from genome assembly GCF_003346775.1 of Malaciobacter mytili LMG 24559. NCBI lineage: Bacteria > Pseudomonadati > Campylobacterota > Epsilonproteobacteria > Campylobacterales > Arcobacteraceae > Malaciobacter > Malaciobacter mytili. Next base: position 2,083,021 of record NZ_CP031219.1, read on the forward strand.
TTTAAATAACTTTTAGGTTTTTTAAACCTAATATAAAAACTAATCTCTTTTAGTTCTTATATTAAGTTTCTTTTCTCACCTTATTTTCTTCTTTTTTATTTATAAGTTGGTGGAGAATAGCGGGATCGAACCGCTGACCTCCTGCGTGCAAGGCAGGCGCTCTCCCAGCTGAGCTAATTCCCCATAAAGATTATCTTTCTTATGGTGGGCCTAACAGGACTTGAACCTGTGACCTCACGATTATCAGTCGAGCGCTCTAGCCAGCTGAGCTATAGGCCCCTTTCACCTATCTTTAAATAATCTTTATAAACTGAATATATTGACTTTCAGATTAAGAATTGAATCTTAATCTGTTTTTTCTCTGAAAGGAGGTGATCCAACCGCAGGTTCTCCTACGGTTACCTTGTTACGACTTCACCCCAGTCGCTGATTCCACTGTGGAAGGTAGCTATCTTAGCATCCCTGCTTCGAGTGAAATCAACTCCCATGGTGTGACGGGCGGTGAGTACAAGACCCGGGAACGTATTCACCGTAGCGTAGCTGATCTACGATTACTAGCGATTCCAACTTCATGTAGTCGAGTTGCAGACTACAATCCGAACTGGGAGGTATTTTTGAGATTTGCTCCACGTCACCGTATTGCTGCTCTTTGTATACCCCATTGTAGCACGTGTGTAGCCCTGGTCGTAAGGGCCATGATGACTTGACGTCGTCCTCACCTTCCTCCTACTTGCGTAGGCAGTCTCGTTAGAGTTCTCAGCCGAACTGTTAGCAACTAACGACGAGGGTTGCGCTCGTTGCGGGACTTAACCCAACATCTCACGACACGAGCTGACGACAGCCGTGCAGCACCTGTATGTAAGTTCTAGCAAGCTAGCACTATTCTATCTCTAAAATATTCTTACTATGTCAAGACCAGGTAAGGTTCTTCGCGTATCGTCGAATTAAACCACATGCTCCACCGCTTGTGCGGGTCCCCGTCTATTCCTTTGAGTTTTAATCTTGCGACCGTACTCCCCAGGCGGTACACTTAATGTGTTAACTGCATTACTGCCATATCTAGTATGGCAACAACTAGTGTACATCGTTTAGGGCGTGGACTACCAGGGTATCTAATCCTGTTTGCTCCCCACGCTTTCGCGTCTCAGCGTCAGTTATGTTCCAGTAGATCGCCTTCGCAATCGGTATTCCTTCTGATCTCTACGGATTTTACCCCTACACCAGAAATTCCATCTACCTCTCCCATACTCTAGATTGACAGTTTCAAGAGCAGTTCTATGGTTGAGCCATAGGATTTCACTCCTGACTTATCGATCCGCCTACACGCTCTTTACGCCCAGTGATTCCGAGTAACGCTTGCGCCCTCCGTATTACCGCGGCTGCTGGCACGGAGTTAGCCGGCGCTTATTCATATAGTACCGTCATTATCTTCCTATATAAAAGGAGTTTACGCACCGAAATGTGTCATCCTCCACGCGGCGTTGCTGCATCAGGGTTCCCCCCATTGTGCAATATTCCCCACTGCTGCCTCCCGTAGGAGTCTGGACCGTGTCTCAGTTCCAGTGTGACTGATCATCCTCTCAAACCAGTTATGCGTCATTGTCTTGGTAGGCCATTACCCCACCAACTAACTGATACAATACAGGCCAATCCTTTACCGATAAATCTTTCCCTTGCATACTTTAGTATTAAAGGCATATAGGACATTAGCAGTCGTTTCCAACTGTTATTTCCTTGTAAAGGGCATGTTACCTATACATTACTCACCCGTGCGCCACTTAGCTGACAAATATAGCAAGCTATATCCCGTTCTCGTTCGACTTGCATGTGTTAAGCACGCCGCCAGCGTTCACTCTGAGCCAGGATCAAACTCTCCAAAAAGTGTTTGAAACTGACTAATTATGTAACTCTATTTGTTACAAAATTATCACTCATTGTTTTTTAATTAAAATTAATTAATTAAATTTTTGTTATAGACGAAGAATTTTCTATTCTTCTTGTTTTTCATTGTCATATATATTCAGTTTATAAAGATTACTTTCCTTATAAACTTTTTGTTTTTAAAGAACTCAATTTCTATCTCTCCCGCTTCTTAAGCGTTCCAGCGAATTTGGACGGGAATTATAATAGATTTTTTACCCCTTGTCAAGGGTTTTTCCTAAATTCTAACTTAAATTTTTAAATTCTTTACTCTTTTTTCTCTTTGCTTTCTTCTTATTATCCTATTTCTCTATATTTTATAGACACTTTGGTCTCTTCTTTATTTTTAAATAACTTTTTTATCTTCTTCTTTTTTTACTTTTAATCTATAGCTTATATATATTTAATAGATAAAATAAAAATAAATAACTTTTTTTATATTTATATTTATATATTTTTTATATATAGTATATAAGTTAAGATAAGGGTTTTTATAGGTTATATATATTTGAGTATTTTTGAGGTTGAAAATAAATAAAGAGGGATTCTCTTTATTTATTTAATTTTTTTACTATTTGGATTAAGTAATCAGCTGAAATTTTCGCACTTGATTTTAAAAACTCATCAAAATCAAAATTTGCTTCCATATCAGCACTATCAGAAATTGCTCTTAAGATAAAAAATGGAATATTTAAAGAATCACATACAACTGCAACACTAGCACCTTCCATTTCAAGTGCATCAGCTTTAAAAGTATTTAAAATAAAATCTTTTCTTTGTGTTGAGTGAACAAATTGATCTCCAGTAGCAATTGTACCTTCAATTACTTTTAAACCATTTTCTGAAGCTACTTCTTTTGCAACTTCTCTTAACTCTTTTGAAGTTTCTACAAATACATCTCCACCTGGTACATATCCATGAGGATGTCCAAAAGCAGTAATATCTAAATCATGCTGACATAATTTATCAGCAATAATTAAATCACCAATTTTTAATTCACTATTAACTGCACCTGCAACACCAGAAAAAAGAAGTGTATCACATCCAAATTTTTCAATCATTGTTGTTGCAGTTAAACTTGCAAAAACTTTTCCAATTTTTGAATGGGCTATTACAATATCTAAACCATCTAATGAAACTTCATAATATTTATTTTTTGCATACTCAGTAACTTTAACATTTTCAAAGTTTTCTAATAGAGGTTCAATTTCCTCTTGCATAGCTCCCATAATTGCTAATTTATTCATTTAAAGCCTCTATTGTTTTTGCTAAACTGTCCATATCACTAACATTTAGTGTTGGAACTTTAGTAATTTTTCTATTTAAACCTTTTAATACTATACCATTTCCAAATTCAATAAAAACATCAACTTTATCTTCAAAAGCAGAAATTGAATGTTTATATTTTACAGGATTTACAAGTTGCTCAGATAATAACTCAATAGCTTCTTCTTTTGTATTATATGGTTTTGCAGTAACATTTGAAATAACATCTATTACAAACTCTTCTTTTAAATATTCTTCTAAATATGGTTTTAAATTTTCTACTGCACTTCTTAAAAGCTCACAGTGACTTGCAACTGACATATCAAGAACTATTGCTCTTTTTGCACCAGCTTCTTTAAAAGTATCAACTAAACTTTCTAAATCAGCTTTTAATCCAGCTAATACTAATTGTCCATCCATATTATAGTTTGCTGCCCAAACTTTTTTACCACTTTTTCTTTGTTCTTCACAAATTTTTTCTACAATTGAATCTTCAAGTCCAACTAATGCCATCATACCAGCACCTGCACCTGCACAAGCTTCAGTCATAAATAATCCTCTTTTGTGAACCAACTCTAAAGCATCTAAATAATCAATTGCGCCTGCACTAACTAATGCTGAGAATTCTCCTAAAGAATGTCCTAAAACAAATTGTGGTTTTATTTTATATTTATCTTTAAAGATTGCATTAGCTATTGATGAAACTAATAAAATAGCCGGTTGAGTAAATTCAGTTTTTCCTAAATTATCATTCTCTTCAAATAGAAGTTCTTCAAAATCAATTCCTAATCTTTGAGTTGCTTTTGAAATCATCTCTTTTGCTATTTTACTATTTTCAAAAAAATCTTTTCCCATTCCAATTGTTTGACTTCCTTGTCCTGGAAAAATAAAAGCAATTTTTTTCATCCATTTACCTTATTATAAAATTGTAGTTTTAATTTAGTTAAAACTATTTTTTAAAAGTATTTAATACTTCTAAAAAATAGTTTTGCCCAAAAGTATAGACTTCTGGGCAAAATTTCTTATTTTTTTATAAGTAAAATTAGTGGCTACAACCACAACCACCGTGACCATGTCCACCATGTGAATGTTCGTCAGATTCAGTTGAACAACAACCTCCTCCACCATGAGAGTGGCCATGACCACCTCCACCGCAACAACCACCACCCATAGCAGCCATTCCACCAACAACACCAGTTTGAATCTCTTCTTCAGTAGCATCTCTTAAAGATAAAATTGCAACTGAAAACATTAAAGTTCTTCCAGCCATTGGGTGATTATAATCAATAGTTACTTCATTATCATCAAAAGATTTTACAGTAACTTGTACAGTTTCACCATGCTCACCTGTACCATATAAAGTCATACCTTCTTGTAATTCAATACCAGCAAATTGCTCTTTTGGTAAAGTTTGCATAGCTTCTTCATTATACTCACCATAAGCATCTTTTGCTTCTACAAGTACATCTGCTTCTTCATTTAAAGCCATATTAACTAATTTATCTTCTAATCCAGGAATGATTTGACCTTTTCCTGAAATAAACTCTAATGGAGCAGCTCCAACATTACTATCTAAATGCTCACCTGTGTTAGCATCTTTTAATGAATATTCAATTCCTATTACTTTTGACATTTAATAATCTCCTATTAATTTATAATTTTAAAATATTTTTAGTTGCTATCTTCGCTTCTTCAGAGTTTGGATAAACATCTATCAAAGTACCATAAAAAGTCTTCGCATTTGTATAATCTTTTGTCATTTCAAATGAGATAGCACTATGTAATAATAATTTTGGCATCCAAGAAGCCTTATCATATAAAACAGCTGATTTTTTAAAATATGCTATAGCTTTTTCATATTGCTTCCTATAATACCAAATTTCACCTAAATAAAAATTACTTTCCGCAGGTTTATACTTCTGTTCAACTAAAGTTTCAAACATTGGAATAGCTTTTGTAAAGTAATCTTTTTTAAATAATCTCTTAGCTTCATCTAACATATTTTTTTTGTCTGCGGATGATAGCTTATTTGATTTAACTTCACTTTTTGTTTTAGTATTAGTTTTTTGTCCTAAACTTTTTTTAAAAGCTTCAAACTCTTCAAGAGTAACAAATTGTTTCATGTTTTTTTTCATTTCATTAACAGAAACATAATTACTACTAATATCATTTAATTGTGTTGCTAATTTATCAATAGCCTTTTTTAAAGCATCTAAATTTTTTCTATTTTCAGCAGAGATTTCCTCTTGCATAGTTAATAATTGATTTGTTACATTTTTAAGATTTTCTATATCTGTTGAGTGTTGTTTATCAATATTTTCACTTGCTTCAAATTTTTTAACTAATTCATTAACTTGTAAAACAGTAGAATTTAATTTTTGAGAATCACCTTCATAAATAGATTCAAATCCATCTAATCTTTCACTTAAAGATTCAAGTGTAGTTTTTACACCTTTAAATTTAGTATCAATTTTTCCTAATTCTTGTTTATTCTTTAGTATATATTTTTCAGTAGAATTCAAGCCATAAGGCTGTGTTGAGTCTAAGTTTCCTGCACCAAATACAGATACTTCATTAGCAAAAGCTAATGAAGTTGTAAAAATAAAAAAAGTTAAAATTTTATTCATTTAAATATTTAGAACTTAATTATGGTAAAAGCTTATGTTCAGCTCTTCTGTTTTTTTGCCAACAATTAGAGTTTTTATCTGTACAAACAGGATTACTTTCTCCAAAACTTACTAAAGAAATTGCATCAGCATTTAAACCTTCAGCTACTAAAGCATCTTTTGTAGCTTTTGCTCTTTTTAAACCTAAAGCATAGTTATATTCATCAGTTCCCCACTCATCGCAGTTACCTTCAATTTTAACTTTTGTTGTTGCTTTAATTCCTGCTAATTTTTGAGCATTTGATTTTGTTTTTTCTATCATTTCAGTATTTAAAGTATATTTATCAAATCCAAAATAGATATTTTCAATAAATACTTTTTCACCATTTATCATATAATAATATCCATTTTCAGCTTTTTGAGCTAAAGAGTCATTAGCTACATCTTCTTGGATATTACCATTATTAATATTATCTAATGTTGATTCAGAATTACTAGTTTGACTTCCTTGTCCAACAGAGCTTCCATCCATCTCAACATTTTTTTGACTACAACCAGTAAATAACACAGCCGCAACTAAAAAAGAGTAAATACCAATCTTTTTCATAACATTTCCCTTATTTAAAATTTAATTCATTGTACAAAAATAAAACTTAATTATAAATTACAATTTTTCTATCAAAAAATCCCTAAAATAGATATTTTTTAGTTCATTTTTACCAATCAATTGACTGTATTTTCCCATTTTTTAAAGGGAAAGTAAATGATTTATTGTAATTTAATCTAATAACCCCAATATAACTTTTATTTTTAAAAGTTTTTAAATGAAGTATTGATTCACCATCTGAAGAGAACTTAGGAAACTGATTTAATCCTGCTGTAGTTAATCTTCTTAGATAATCACTTTTTGTTGAAATTAAGTATAAATTAAAAGTTCTTTCACCAAATTCATTTATAGCATCTCTACTTGAATATACAACATAATTTTTATATGTAGTTGCAGATGAGTTGTTTTTACCATGATATACTAATCTTTGAACTCCCCTATTTCCTATTGTTTTAGCAAAAATATTTGGGTATCCCAATCTATCTGAAACAAAAACAACTTTTTTATCATTTTCAACAAAATGCCCACCAACATCAATTCCTTTGTATGTAGTTAATCTTTGTTTTGTTTTTGTTCTTAAATCAAATAAATAAATATCAGCATGACCATTTGGAGAAGCAGTAATTAAAAGTTTTGATTCATCAGCACTTACATCAGAAGCTACTAACATACCTTCACTTTTCATTAAAATTTCTTTTTTACCTGTATAGATATTTGTTTTAATTAAAGTTGGAATATTATTGTTATAAGTTGTATAGTAAAAACTATCTTGCTTTTTATTTGCCCATTTTGGGAAAATATTTAAACCACCACTTACTATTTTTTGTTGGTAAGTTAAAGTATAATCACCAATTATTATATCAGCTTTTTTAGAATCTTTATAAACTGAAAAAATTACAAACTTATCCATCCAAGAAATAGAAGGAGCTTTTAAGTAATCATTAACTGAAATTGCAATTCTATGTGCCAAGAAAGGATACCTATTTTCATATTTAGTTGAGAAAGTTTTATCTAAAACTAAATTTTTACTATTTACATCATATAATTTTGTATTTAAAATAAATCCACCAAAACCACTTATTTGTGAATCAACATTTAAGTATAAATCAATTCCTTGATTTTTTAAAGTTACAAGGTTTGGTCTATCGTTAAAAGAAGTTAATACATTTGTTGAAATAACTTCAAAATGTCCACTTACTTTTAAATCATTTTCTATAACACTTTTAACTTTTGATACAAAATTTAAATCTTTGTTATTTGAAGCAATTGAAACTGCAATTTTAGGTAAGCTATTTGCTTCTTTTACTATTTCTAATCTTGCATCAACTGCAAATAAGAAGTTAAAAAAACATAAAATTAATACTATAAATTTTTTCATATTTATCCTTTAGATTTAAATGTTACCTCAATATTAGTTTTACTACCTTTATTGTGAGGAGGGTAAGAAAGAGTTTTTTGTTCTTCTAAAAACTCTTTTAGAAGAGTATCAAATTTTTCATTAGTCGAATATTTTAAAACTCTATAATCAAACTCTCCATCACTATAAATAATAACTAAAATCTTAGCTTCTAATCCATCTTCAATTAAAATGGGATTCCATCTTTGAGCTAATATTTCATGTATCTTTGAATAATATGGATCATTTTCATATTTTGAAGAAGTGGAAATTGACAACTTTCTTTGTTTTGCTTCTACATCCTCTAAGATTTTAGAAACATCAACTTCTTTTGAATTTTTAGACTCTCTTTCAAATTTTGATTTAAATCTACTTGAAGTTGAAGAAGATTGAACATTATTGACTTCTTGTTTTACTGTTTCAATAGCTTTTGTATCCACATTTGCAAATAATGATTTTAAATTTGCTTTTTGTTCAGCACTTTTTGAAGCTGATTTTTCTACAACTTTTTCCTCTTGAGGTTTTGCAGATTTTGAACTTAACTCTTTATTTTGAATATCACTTAAAACAATATCTAATTCTAAAACAGTGACTTTTTTAGATGAGTCATAAATTTTAGCATTTGAACTATCAATATACAAAATAAAAAGTACAAAAACAAAAATATAAATAAATAAAGATAAAAGACCAGATAAATAAAAGTTACTCTTATCTGAAGATGAAAAATTTAACATAAAAATCAACCATCCGTAATAAGAGAAACTTTATAAAAACCTGCTTCTTTTACTGTTTTTAAAACATATATAATATCATCATATAATAAACTTTTATCAGCTCTTATATGTATAGGAGTCTCTCTATTTTTAGATTTTGCATATAAAATAAAGCTATCAGGGAAATTATTCATTTCATAACTGTTTTTATCAATTTTAATAACTCTATTTTTATTTATAAATATAGTAACTTTTTTTATATTTTTAACTTGTTGTGTTTTGCTTCCTGATGGTAGGTTAATAGGTTCTTCAAACTCCAAAACTGGTGCAGTAACCATTAAAATTGCAAGAAGTACAAGCATAATATCTACTAAAGGTGTAATATTTAAATCAGGTTTTTGGTTAAAATCATACATTAGTATTAACCTTTAGCAACTAAAATTTCAGCTTGTGCCTTTATATAAGTATTTAACTCATAAACTTTTCTAACTAATATTTGATGAAAAGTATATGCAAAAATTGCTACAAAAATTCCTGCAGCTGTTGCAACTAAAGCTTCACTTATTGCTGGTGCAATAACTGAAAATCCAACTTTAGAATGAGATGAGAATTTTGCAAATGATTCCAAAATACCAACAACTGTACCAAATAAACCAACAAATGGTGAAGTTGAAGAAATAATAGATAAAGAAGAGATTCCAACACTCGCATCTTTAATTATAGAAATTTCGCAAGCATGTAAAATATGCTTTGAACTACTTCCATTTGAACATTTATATAAAGATGACAATGGGTTTACTGCTGTATTTCTTGAAGTTAAAGATTCTAAAGATTTTTTTTCATTAGTTAAAAGTGCATTTATTGAGATTAATCTATATATAAAAATCCAAAAAACTGCAACTAAGTAAGCAGATAGCAGCACTAACACAAAAATTGTGATAGCACTACTATTACCTAGATAATTTAATATCGTATCAATCATAAGCTTACGCGAATGAGTTAATTTTCGCTTCAACAGAAGCAAGTGAAACGTTAGAATCTTTTACAGAATTAACTAATTCTTTTGCTGCTTCAATATTTTTAGCAGTATTAGAATCTTCACCTTGAGTTAATGCAATAGCACCATCAACTAGTACATCAACAGAACTTTCATTTACTTTAACATGTCCCCAGTTAATAGCAACAGCCTCAGTAGAATTTGCTTTTTCAATAACAATTACACCAACTGTTAAAGAAGAAACTAGTGATGAGTGTCCTGGAAGAACACCGAACTCTCCCTCTTTTCCAGGAAGAGTTACAGTTTTAACGTCATCATTAAAGATTTCTCCGTTTGGTGTAACTATTGATAATCTAATTGTATCCATAGGCTAACCTTATTTTGATTTCATTTCCTCAGCTTTTGCTAAAGCTTCATCAATTCCACCAACCATATAGAATGCCATTTCAGGAATGTTGTCATATTTACCATCTAAGATTCCTTTGAATCCAGCGATAGTATCTTTTAATTCAACATATTTACCTGGGCTTCCTGTAAATACTTCAGCAACGAAGAATGGTTGAGATAAGAATTTTTCAATTTTTCTTGCTCTATCAACTACAAGTTTATCTGATTCTGATAATTCATCCATACCAAGAATAGCAATAATATCTTGTAAATCTTTATATTTTTGTAATAGAGATTGAACACCTCTAGCTACGTTATAGTGATCTTCACCTAATACATCAACACTTAAGATTCTTGAAGTTGAATCTAGTGGATCAACTGCTGGGTAAATACCTTTTTCAGCAATTTTTCTGTTAAGTACTGTTGTTGCATCTAAGTGTGCGAAAACTGATGCAGGAGCTGGGTCAGTTAAGTCATCTGCAGGAACATATACTGCTTGTACAGAAGTAATAGAACCTTTAGAAGTAGAAGTAATTCTCTCTTGTAAAGCACCCATCTCTCTTGCTAATGTTGGTTGGTATCCAACCGCTGAAGGAATTCTTCCTAATAACGCTGACATCTCAGAACCAGCTTGAGCAAATCTAAAGATATTATCAACGAACATTAATACGTCAAGACCTTTTTCATCTCTAAAGTATTCAGCCATTGTAAGACCAGTTAAAGCAATTCTGTTTCTTGCACCTGGAGGCTCATTCATTTGACCATAGCATAAGGCAACTTTGTCAAGAACATTCGAATCTTTCATTTCGTGATATAGGTCATTCCCTTCTCTTGTTCTTTCTCCAACACCTGCAAATACTGAATAACCAGAGTGTTTAAATGCAACATTGTGGATAAGTTCCATAATAATAACTGTTTTACCAACTCCAGCACCACCGAATAGTCCAACTTTACCACCTTTTGAATAAGGAGCTAAAAGGTCAACTACTTTGATACCTGTTTCAAACATTTCTGTTTTTGTTGATTGCTCTTCGAAAGTTGGAGCTGCTCTATGAATTGACCATTTTGGAGTATCAGCAGGAATTGCTTCACCTTCATCTACAGGCTCACCAATTACGTTGAAAATTCTTCCTAAAACGTTTTCTCCTACTGGAACTTGGATTGGTCCACCAGTAGCATTACACTCTTGACCTCTAATTAAACCTTCAGTCATATCCATAGCAATAGTTCTAACTCTACTATCACCGATGTGTGCCGCAACTTCAAGTACTAATCTATCATGATTTGCATCAGCGAACACAACATCAATTGCTTCATTAATTTCTGGTAAATATCCGTCGAACTCTACGTCTACAACAGGACCCATTACCTGAATAATTTTACCTTTCATACGGGTAGCTCCTTTAAAAATTATTTTAATGCTTCAACACCACTGATAATCTCTATCAGCTCTGTTGTAATTGCAGCTTGTCTAGCTTTATTATATTCAACTGTTAAAGAATTAACTCTCTCTTTTGCATTATTAGTTGCAGCTTCCATAGCTTGCATTCTAGCAGAATGTTCTGCTGCTAAAGAGTCTATTAATGAATAATACATATTAAAATCAATATATTTTGCAGTTAATTCATTTAATACTTCTTCATCATCATCAGGTTCAATTTCTAACATAGAACTTTCATTTTCAGAAACAGAAACATTATTTAAACTAATAGGTAATAAGTCTCTTACTTTAAGTTCTTGAGTTAACATATTTAAAAACCCGTTGTATACTAGAACTACTTTATCAGTAACTCCATTATTAAAATCTGCAACAACTTCTTTAATAAAATCTGCTGCTCTATCATAATCAGGTGCAGATGATAAATCTGAAACTTTTTGTGCTAGTTCAACACCTTGAAAAGAGAAGAAATCAATTCCTTTTCTTCCAACTGCTCTAAATCTAACTTTAGCACCTTTTGCCTCATACTGAGCTTTGATTTTATTAACAGTTTTAATTGTAATCATATTAAAACCACCGCAAAGACCTTTGTCAGCTGTAACAAAAACAATATCAACTGTTTTTGGGTTTTCATTAGGAATAAATGCTTTACTAACATTACCATCTTCATGAATTTTGCTAACTCTATTTGCGATATCAGAAAGAACATCATTAATCTTATTTGCATAACTTCTAGCTTGTTCAGATAACTGTCTAGTTCTAGTAAGTTTAGCAGAAGATACAAGCTTCATAGCTTTTGTTGTCTTCTGAGTATTCTTAACACTGTTAATTTTTAATTTAATCTCTTTTAAGTTAGCCATAGCTAATCCTTAATTTGCATTGAATACAGTTTTAAACTCATCTAATGCAGATTTTAATGCAGACTCAGTCTCATCATCAATTTTTTGTTTAGATTTGATTGCGTCTAAAATATTTGAATATTTTTGCTCAAAGAATGCGTGTAATTCATTTTCGAATTTTACAACATCTTTTACAGCTACATCATTTAAGTAACCTTTTGTACCAGCATAAATGATAACAATTTGTTTTTCAATAACTAATGGTTTATTAACACCTTGTTTTAATACTTCAACCATTCTTTGTCCAAGTTCTAACTCTCTTCTTGTTGATTCATCAAGATCAGATGCGAACTGTGCGAATGCTTCAAGTTCTCTATATTGTGCTAATGATAATTTTAGTGTACCTGCAACTTGCTTAGTAGCTTTAATTTGCGCAGCACCCCCAACCCTAGATACTGATAAACCTACGTTAATAGCAGGTCTAATCCCTGAGTTAAATAGATTTGTTTCTAAGAATATTTGTCCATCTGTAATTGAAATTACGTTTGTTGGAATATATGCAGCAACGTCACCAGCTTGAGTTTCAATAATTGGTAATGCAGTCATAGAACCTGCACCTAAATTATCACTCATTTTTGCTGCTCTTTCTAATAGTCTTGAGTGAATATAGAATACATCCCCTGGGAATGCCTCTCTACCTGGAGGTCTTCTTAATAATAAAGACATTTCTCTATATGCAACTGCATGTTTTGATAAATCATCATATACGATTAATGCATGTTTACCATTGTCTCTAAAATATTCACCAATTGTAACACCTGTATATGGAGCTAAGAATTGTAAAGCTGAAGATTCAGAAGCACCAGCATTTACAACGATAGTATAATCCATTGCACCATTTTCTTCTAATGTTCTAACTACTGAAGCAACAGAAGATGATTTTTGTCCAATTGCAACATAAATACAAACAACATTCTCACCTTTTTGGTTAAGAATTGTATCAATTGCAACTGTTGTTTTTCCAGTTTGTCTATCTCCAATGATAAGCTCTCTTTGTCCTCTTCCAATTGGAACTAGTGCATCAATTGCTTTAATACCAGTTTGTAATGGCTCATGTACAGATTTTCTTGCCATAATTCCAGGAGCTTTTTCTTCAACAAATCTTGTTTCAGTTGCTTCAATAGCACCTTTACCATCAATTGGTTCACCTAAAGCATTTACAACTCTTCCAATCATAGCATCACCAACTGGTGTTTCTAATAATTTTCCAAGTCTTTTACAAGATGTACCTTCTCTTAATCCGTCACCTTTTCCAAGAACAACAATACCAACTGAAGACTCTTCTAAGTTAGAAGCTAATCCTCTCTCACCATTTTCAAACTCAACCAGTTCCCCAGCCATAACGTTTTTAAGACCGTAAACTTGTGCAATACCATCTGCTAAAGAGATAATTTTACCTGTTTCGTTTACATCAACGTTTAATTCAAAGTTTTCGATTCTTTCTTTTATAATAGAACTGATTTCATCAGCTTGAATCTTTGCACCCATTCAAATTCTCCTTTATAAGTTCTAAACTGCTTTTAAAATATGATCAATCATTTGAGATTTTAATCTATCTTTAGAGAAAGATATTTCAACCCCAAGTCCATCGATATCAACTTTAATACCATTATAATCACAAACATTTTGTGATAATGATAAATCTACATTAAATTTTTTACTAAATTCTTTTTCAATTGATGAAATATATTCAGCAGCTAACTCTTTATTTGTATAAACAACACCAGTGTAAGAGTTATTTATAATAGAAAGTTGAGCTTTAAGCTCTTTAGCTATTGCTGGAACAATATCTAATCTTTTATTATCACTTAGTAATTTAATTAGATTTTTTAAAGTATTACTACAATTATCCACTAAAGAGATAATTAACTCTACTTTATTACTATTTTTAACTTCAGTAGATGATATAATAGCTACAAATTTTTCATCATTATAAGCCGAAGCGATTAAACTTAATTCATCACTTAAAGAAGAAACAGATGCAACTTCTCTTCCATCTAATAAAGCTTTTACATATCTTTTTGCTACTAAATCAACCATTATGCTACCTTCTTAAGTACAATATTAGATAACTCATCTTGAGTTAATTCTACATCGCCTGAATTAAATAGCTCTTCAAGAACTTCAGCAACTACTTCTTTTTTAGCTTTTCTAGTTTCAATTTTAACTTTTTCATCAAAATTTTTCTCTAGGTGAGCAATTTCAGCATCAACTGCAACAGCAACTTTTTGTTTGATTGAATCAATATCTGCTTTTGCATTTTCTACTATCTCAGCAGCAAGAACTTTTGCATCTTCAAGCTGTTTTGCAGCAGAGTCAATTTTATTTTTTGAAGCTTTTAAAGTATCTTGTACTTTATCAAGTTCAGCTTGAATAGAAAGACTTCTTTCCGCAAAAAAAGCTTTAATTTTATCGGCTAATAAATACCATAAAATTCCAGCAAAAATTATAAAGTTAACGGTTCTTTGAACTATATCTGTTTCCGCACCTTCACTACTAGCAAATAATATTGCAGGAGTTAAAGCTAATAAACTTAATAATAATAATTTTTTCACTATAACTTCCTTTATATTGAGCTAAGCTTAGCTTTTAAGCTCTCATTGAACTGAGGCATAGAAGCCATTAATGAATTTTTTAATGTTTGTGTTTCCACTTGTAAATTTTTTGCAAACTCTTCAGTTTTCACTTCTAAATCTGCTTTTGCATTTGCAAGTTTTGCATCAGCATTAACTTTAGCTTCATTGTAAGCTTTATCTCTAATTGCAGCTGCTTCTTTTTTTGCAGCAGCAATCACATCATTTGCTTCAGCCAGCATGCCATCTACGTTAGCACTGTTTGACTTTGCATTTTCCAAATCTCTTTTAATAGATTCCGCTCTATCATCCATATGCTTAAGTAGAGGCTTGAATAGACAACTGTTTAGTCTAGCAACAACTAACAAAAAGATGATACCAGAGCTAAGCAACAATACAGGACTTATGTCTAACATTCATTCCTCCATATTTTTACAGTTTAGTTTGACTAAAACTGCTTAATTTTATCAAAAATATTTATAAAACTTCATTAAAATGAGGAATAATGTTACTTAAATTTATAAAGTGTTACGAAAGTAATTAGAAATTTTTTCTATATCTTCTTGAGAAGTGATTTCAATTTTAAAATAATTTTTTTCGGCCTTAACTTTCAAATCATTATTTTTTAATGTTTCAAGAACATTTTTTAAAGGATTAAAATCATATGTAGATGTACTTTTTTTATTATTATGTACTTTTTTTGTACTTGGTGTTTTTAAATCTTTTACTAACTTTTCTGTCTCTCTAACTGATAGTTTTTGACCCACTACAGAATCCGCTACTAGCTTTTGTTCAGCTTCATTTAACCCTAACATAACTTTTGCATGTCCAGCACTTATTTTATCATTTGCTAACAATTGTTGTACATAAGAAGTTAATTGTAATAATCTTAAAGTATTAGTAATAGAAGTTCTACTTTTAAATACTTTTTTAGATAATTCTTCATGTGTAATATTATGTTCATTTATAAGTTGAGCATAAGAATATGCTAACTCAATTATATTTAAATCATCTCTTTGAATATTTTCAATAAGAGCCAATTCTCTTAATTTAAACTCTTCAGTATCAAGAATAATTGCTTTAATTGTATCCAATTGAGCCAATTTATGTGCTCTTAATCTTCTTTCACCTGAGATTAAAGTGTAACTATCATACTCATTTTGTATTACAGCTATAGGTTGTAATAAACCATGTGCAACAATAGAATCACTTAATTCTTTTAATTTATCTTCATCAAAAATTTTTCTAGGTTGATTTGGATTTGACTTAATTGAATTTACATCTAATTCAACAATAGAACCTTTTCTTGAATAATCATTTTTATTGCCTTTTTCATAAGCAATTTCAACTTCACCCAGTAATTCTCCTAGACCTCTTCCTAATGCCATATTTTTATCCTGCTATTGCTCTTGCTAAATTTGTATATGCTTTTGTACCTGATGCATTTTCATCATAAAGCATAATTGGTTTTCCAAAACTTGGAGATTCTGCTAATTTAATATTTCTTGGTATAACCACATATGAACTTTCATCAATTTTAAAAAGTTTACTTTCAAAATGTTGAGCTAAATCAGCAAATACTTGTTTTGATAAATTATTAGTAGAACTATACATAGTAGGTAAAAAACCTCTAATTTGTAACTGTCTATTTATAGTTTGCTTAACTAATTTAATAGTATTTAATAACTGTGCCAATCCTTCTAATGCAAAAAATTCACATTGAATAGGGATAAGAACAGAATTTGACGCGCTTAAAGTATTAATTGTTATTGGTCCTAAAGCAGGAGGTGAATCAATAATAATATAATCATAATCTTTTTTTATAGGATCAATTTTTCTTTTTAAAATCAGCTCTCTATCTTTATTATTTTTATAAAATTCTTTTTCAATTCCTACTAAACCAATATTTGATGGAGCTACTTTTAAATTCTCAATTTCTGAGTCTAAAATAATTTCATTTATTTCTTTTGTTCCAAGCATAACATGATAAAGATTGTATTCATAAGTATCCCTATGAAAACCTAAACTTGTAGTAGCATTTGATTGAGGGTCAGCATCAATTAAAAGTACTTTTTTACCTCTTAAAGCTAGTGCAGCACTAAGATTTACAGCGGTAGTTGTCTTTCCCACACCACCCTTTTGATTAGCTATTGATATAATTTCTGTCATCGTAAACTAAAAACCTTTTTATTATCTATATTTATAGAACCATCGCTATTTAAAATGGCATTTTCCAATGATTTTTTTTGATTATCTATTGTTACTTTAAATTTTCTACTCTTTTGAAATTCTATCTTAAACTCACTAAAAATTTGCTTCCATGAAAGTTGTTTTTTCAATTTATCAAAATAGAGTTCCAATGTGTTATCAACATCTAAAGCTATATCTAAATTTCCATATTCACTACTTACACTAATTAAGTTTATTCCTATTCCACAATATACTAATTCTTTTGATAAAGTAGTAATTGTTCCTCCAATTTTTTTATTTTCAATATAAAAATCATTTGGCCACTTTATCCATACTTTTGAACCAAATTTTTCTAAAACTTGCTTTAAAATATATGAAAAATATATTGAATAACTTTGCATAGGTAAATCTAAAGGCAACTCATTTTTATTAAAAACAAAAGAGAAAAAAAGATTACCTTTTACTCCTGTCCAACTGTTTCCCCTACTTCCAATACCATTTGTTTGAAAAGAAGTAACTACACAAGTAGGAGTTGTATATGAATTTTCTTTTATATACTCTTTTAAGTATGAGTGTGTAGAATCTATTTCATTTAATCTTATAATTTTCATAATAAAATTATACCTAAAGAAATTCAAGAATAAATTAATACTATTATTAATATAATAATCATATTTAAAGGATGGAGAGTTAATGCTAGACCCAGTTTTGCCTATTGCATTTTATTTATTATTTGGATACTTATTTAAAGTCTATTTTAAAGACAATTCAAAAGAGTTAATTGAATTTATTATTTACTTTTCGCTACCAGCAATAGTATTTAATAAAATATATCAATTAGAGTTAAGTTTTGAAATATTTAAACTAATAATAATGTTTAATATAATTATACTACTTAACCTTGTTTTGGCATACTTTTTTGCAAAGTTTTTAAAGTTAGAAAAAAAACTATTTGCAACTTTTTTAATTGTTGCAACTTTTGGAAATACTTCTTTTATCGGATTTTCATATATTGATGCTTTTTATGGTCAGGATTATGTGGTATATGCTTTAATATATGATCTTTTTGGTTCATTTTTATTACTTGTTAGTTTAGGAATGATAATTATAAATTGGGGAAGTGGTCAATATGTTAATTTTAAATCAATTACAAAAAGTGTTTTATATTTTCCACCAATTATTATGTTTTTTATAACTATTTTTGCAAAGTTTTTTACAGTTCCTACTTTTATTATAAATACAACTGAGACTTTAGGTGCTACATTAGTTCCTCTTGCCATGGTAGCTATTGGAATGAAGCTTCAAATAAAAAATATCTTTTATAAACTAAAAGAGGTTATAAGTGCAATGTTTTTAAAAATGTTTATTGTACCCATACTTGTATATTTTGCCTTTTTATTTTTTTACAATATTGAAGATACTTGGAGTAAGGTTACTATTATTGAAGCAGCAATGCCACCTATGACTATGGCAGTAGTTTTAGCCATAAAAGGTGGACTTGATGAAACTTTTGCAATTAATGCTTTAGTTTTAGGAGTATTATCAAGTTTATTAACTGTAACTGGATTTTACTATTTTTTAATGTGATACAATACTATTCTATTGTATCACCAATACTTAATCTTTTACCTCTTAAATAATCAGTAATATTAACTTCTTTTTTAGAAGGTGCTTGCACAATACAAAGTTTTATGCTACCTTTTTTACAAGCAATTATTGCAAAATCTTTTTCAATTTTTAAAATCTCACCCTCTTTATTAGTTGAAAAAGTCTCTTCTAAATAAAGTTGCTTTAATTTTAAACCAGAAGATAAAAATACGCCAGGCCAATAGCAATAAGCTTTATATTTTAAATGTAGCTCTTTTGCACAGGAAAAAGATACAATACCATCTTCTTTTTTTATTTTTTTACAAAAACTAACTTCATTTTCATTTTGTTTTTTAGGATTGATTTTATTAAAATTATCTAATGTTGTTATTGTAAGGTTAGCTGCAATAAATGAAAGTTTATTAAATACTTCATCAACTAACATATTATCTTCTAATTTTAAATACTCTATTGCTAAAATATCTCCACTATCAAGTCCCTCTTCCATAAGCATAGAAGTTACACCTGTATAAGTATCATCATTTAAAATTGATTCTTGAATAGGACTTGCACCTCTATATTTAGGTAAAATAGAAGCATGTAAATTTATACAAGGAGCAAGTTCTAAAATCTCTTTTGGTAAAATTTGACCATATGCTGCAACAATTATAAAATCAACTTTTAAATTCTTAATAATCTCAACAACTTCACTATTATTTCTTAACTTTTCAGGTTGAAAAATTGGAAGAGTAAGAGAGTTGTCAAGACAATATTGTTTAATGTGAGGTGGAGTTAGAACTTGCTTTCTACCAACTTTTTTATCTGGTTGAGTAAACAATCCTACCACCTGATAATCTTGTGATTTTATTAATCTATCAAAGATAACTGTAGCATAATCAGGAGTTCCCATAAATAAAATCTTGCTCATTATATTCCTTATTGTGCTTTAAATAATGTTCCACTTTTATGATTTTCTTCAACTAAGAAATCATAAGCATTTGTTAAATCAAATCCTGAAGATAGATACATTGGAATATTGTTATTCATTAAAAATTTAGCAGCTTTTAATTTAGTTACAATTCCACCTGTTGCAAATTCAGAATTTGGAGTATGTTTCATCTCAAGTTCGCAATCATCAATAAATGAAATATTTTTTTGTAAAACTGCATCATCAAACTCTCTTGGATTTTTATTATAATATCCATCAATATCAGATAAAATTGCTAACATATCTGCTTTAAAATGATAAGCAACATGTGCAGCTAATTGATCATTATCTCCAAAAAGTAACTCATAATTTGCAATTACATCATTTTCATTTAAAATTGGAAGAATATTATTTGATAATAAAATTTCCATTACATTTTGAGCATTTTTTGTTCTTTTTCTAGAATCAAAATCATCTGCAATTAAAAGCATTTGAGCACATTTAATATCATACTCTTGAAACTTCTTTTTATAATGTTTCATAAGTAAAGGTTGCCCAATAGCTGCTAAAGCTTGTCTATTTGCAATTTGTTTTTTATCAAGCTTTAATTTTGTAAATCCAGCTCCAACTGCACCTGAACTTACTAAAATTACTTCATAGTTTTTTTCATTTTTTAATTTTGCGATTAGGTCAACTAAGTTTCCTAATCTTTCTAAAGCTAATTCATTATTTTGAGTTAAAACTGCTGTTCCAACCTTAATAACTAATCTTTTCATTTACTTTGTCCTAAAAGTTCATATAAAGCAAATCTAATAGATTTTGTATTTAAATGTGTTACAGAAGATATTGGTAAAATAAAAAATGGTTTACTGCTATCAAATCTTGACATAGTTAAATCTTGGATAAAGTACGGTAAGTTTGAATCAAAACCAAAGTCATTGCTATTTGATACTTCTAAACCTAACTCTTTTATAAAGTTTTTTATATCTTCATGTAAATCTTCACCATAATATGCATCAACTTTTGTTAAAGCAATTGCATAGTTTCTTCCACTTAACTCTTCTGAGAATTTTTTAAGTTCTTCTTTTAATACTGCATATTGATCAACTATTGTTCTATAATTTGCAACATCAATTGTAAATAATAAAGTTTTTGTTCTTTCAATATGTCTTAAAAATTCTAAACCTAATCCTCTACCTTCACTTGCGCCATCAATAATTCCTGGAATATCAGCCATTACAAAGGAACTATATTCACCAACTTCAACAACTCCTAATTTTGGAGTTAATGTTGTAAATTCATAGTTTGCAATTTCAGGTTCTGCATTTGAAACTGTAGAAATCAATGTTGATTTTCCAACATTTGGATAACCTACTAATCCAACATCTGCAATAAGTTTTAATTCTAATCTAATCTCTCTTTTTTCACCTGGAAGTCCTGGTTGAAAATATGTAGGTCTTTGATTTCTTGAGTTTTTAAAGTGAACATTTCCAAGTCCACCTTTTCCACCTTCTAAAAGTTTAACTTTTTGACCCTCTTCTAATAAATCAAATAAAACTTCATCTGTTTGTGCATCAATAACTTGTGTTCCAGGAGGTACAATAAGTGTTAAAGCTGGTGCTGATTTTCCAGTCATATTTCTACCCATTCCTGGTTTACCATTTTCAGCTTTTAATACAGTTCTTCCTTTATACCAAGATAGAGTATCTGTGTTACTATCAACTTGAAAATAAACATCTCCACCTCTTCCTCCATCACCACCATCAGGTCCACCTTTTACAACAAATTTCTCTCTTCTAAAAGAGGCACAACCTTGCCCACCTTTTCCTGATGAAACTGTAAATTCTACACTATCTATAAACACTATTTTTCTCCTAAAACTAAAAAAGGGTGTAGGCAAAGCCATACACCCTTTAAATTTATCATCAATACCTCAATAATTATGAAGCGTAAACTGATACTTTTTTTCTGTTTTTATCTTTAATTTCGAATTTAACAACACCGTCAATTAAAGCATAAATTGTGTGGTCTTTTCCAATACCTACATTGCTACCTGCGTGTACTTTTGTACCTCTTTGTCTGATAATAATATTACCAGCTCTTACAGTTTCTCCACCAAATCTTTTAACACCAAGTCTTCTACCAGCTGAATCTCTATTATTCTGTGTACTACCTTGACCTTTCTTGTGAGCCATACTTATATCTCCTTAAAAATTATGCAGCGATTTTAGTAATTCTGATTTTAGTAAAGCTTTTTCTAAAACCTCTTTTTAATTTACTATCTTTTCTTCTTCTTTTTTTGTAAATGATAACTTTTTTACCTCTATTTACACCTGTACCGTCTAGTACTACTTCTGCTTCAACTTTTGCAGCCAAAATAGCATCACCAGTTTTAAGTTCTCCATTGTTAACTGCAAGAACATCAGTAATTTCTAAAGTTTCTTTTGCAGCTTTTCCTAAATAATCAACATCTAGGATATCACCTTCTTGAACTTTATATTGCTTCCCAGCACATTTAATAATTGCGTACATTCTTTATCCTCTAACTATCTATATCTATCAAATACGTATTTTTTTGTGAAGCGAAATATTATCTTATATTAGTTTAAACTTTGTTTAAGCGAAAATATTTTTTATTGATAATCGTATGGTAACGCAATCACATCCATTTCAATTAGAACATTTTTTGGTAAAGTTCTAACTGCAACTGTGCTTCTAGCTGGTTTATGTTCTCCAAAAGCTTCTGCATATAAAACATTAACTATACCAAAATCTTCCATATTTTCCAAATAAATTGTAACTTTAATTACTCTATCCATACTACTTTGGCAATCTTCAAGTAATTTTCTTATATTTTCTAAAACTTGTCTAGTTTGAGTTTTTATTTCTCTTTCTACTAATTCTCCCTCTTTTGTTAAAGGGATTTGGCCAGATGTATAGATTAAACCATTTGCTTTTACAGCATGAGAATATGGACCAATTGCTGCTGGTAATCTATCAGAATTTAAAAATTCCATTTTTCTTCCTCAATAATTTTTTGCGTATTTTACAAAAAAATGACCGTGATTTCAATTAATTATGCTTTTTAAAAGTCATAACTTACTGCTTTTCCCTGTTTTAATTGAGAAATTTTATCTCTAATTACTCTAATTTTAATTGCTTTATCTTTAAAATCTAAAGTTTTATTATATAAAATAGTATTAAGTTTTTCAGTAAAATATTTACTTAAAAGTAGTAAAACTTCCCTATATAATCTCTCATCATCATAAACTTCAAGTTTATCATTTAATAAAATAGAATTTAAAGAAGGATTTGAAATATCACTTATTAAAAGTTCAAACTCATTTTTATGATATTCAAAAACTTTTGAATCAACCAAGTCTAATACTTTATCTAAAGTTGAAGGCTTTTCCAAAATAGTTTTAATAATGCAAAGTTCAGCAATATCTATTTTGCTTAAATTAACATCTATTTTTCTTTTTGCTTCATTTGCAATTTTTACTAAATTTTCTCTTATATTTAATTTTTGAGCAATATATCTTTTATATTCATCTTGATAAATTAAACTTAAGCTTTTTAAGTATTCGTTGGCTTCTTGTAAAGCTTTTTGTTTTTGCATAGGGTCATTTATATCATATTTCAAAATAATATAATCAATAGCAAACCTAATAAAAGCAATAGGTTCTGCAAAAATTTTATTTAACTTTTCTATTTTTCCATCTTTTACCATATCAGCAGGGTCTAATCCTGCATCAAAAATAACAACTCCACCTTCAAATTCACTTTGACTTAGCATAACAGAAGCTTTAAAAGCTGCATTTAATCCAGCTTTATCACCATCATATGCAACAATTACTTTAGGTTCACCTCTTCTTAAAATTGGTAAATGTTCTTTTGTTAAAGCTGTCCCTAAAGTTGCCACTGCTGTATTAAATCCTGCTTGATGAAGCATAATTACATCAAGATAACCTTCTGTTACAATAATTCTATTTTTTTTATAAATATTCTCTTTTGCAATATTGTAACCATATAGAAGTTTTGATTTATTAAAAAGTTTAGTTTGTGGAGAGTTTACATACTTTGCATTATGTCCACTAATAGTTCTTCCACCAAAACCAACTATTTTATTATTTAAGCCATAAATAGGAAAAGTTATTCTTTCAATAAATCTTGAATATAAGCCATTTTCTCCTGTATCAATAACTCCTAGTTCTTTAGCTTCGGCTAAATTTAGAAAGTTGTCTTTTAAAAAATTTATTGTTTCAAAGGATTTTGGAGCATAACCTATTTCAAATTTTTCAATAGAAAATTCAGAAATTCCCCTACTTTTGATATATTCTTTTGCTTCAAGATTATTTATAAAAAGTTTTTGATAATATTTATTTACTGTTTCTAAAATTTTTAAATCTATTTTAGGTTTATTTTCATTTTCTTCATAATTTAAAGTTACATTATACATTGAAGCTAGTTTTTCAATAGCTTCAGGGTAAGATAATTTTTCATATTCCATTATAAATTTAATAGCATCACCACCTGCACCACAACCAAAACAATGATAGATTTGTTTTGCTGGACTTACTACAAAAGAAGGAGTGTCTTCTCCATGAAAAGGACAACAAGCCTTAAAGTTTGCACCAGATTTTTTAAGCTCTAATGATTGGGAAATTACATCAACTATTTCAAGATGGTTTTTTAAATTATCTATTGATTCTTTTGTTATCATAGTAAAATTATACTCTTTTATTATTTTATATGTGCTTTTATGTTAATATATATCACTTTATTAAATAAAGGTTTTAATTGGATAGCTTAGTATTAGATTATCGAGACCCACTTTTTAGTGTTATAATCTTCTTTACATTGATATTTTTAATTTCATTTATTACATACTCATTTGGTGTGTATAAAGAAAAGAATGCCAGAAAAGATTATAGGGAACTATTAACTAGGTTTGAACTTGGTAAATTAAAAGAAGAGGACTATGTTCACTTATATAAAACATATAATTTACCTTTTGATTCTATACTACTATTAGCTTCTACCTTTGTACATAAAGGAAATTATAATAAAGCAATTTCTGTTTATCTAACTTTATTGGAGCATGTTACTGATAGGGTTAAAAAAGAAGAGCTTTTAGAGTTATTGGGTTCTACTTATTTTAAAGGTGGATTTTTACAACGTTCAAAAGAGATATATTTAAGAATATTAAAATTCTCTTCAAGAAATGAAAATGCTTTAAAACATCTTCTTATTATCTATGAAAAGCTAAAAGAATATGATAAAGCTTTAGAAGTAACACAAGCCTTAGATGAATTGCAAGTGGAAGTTATTAGAGAACGAATCTATATTGAAACTTTAAAAGTTTTAAATAATTCTGATTTATCATATGAAGAAAAAACATCAACTTTATATTCCTCATTTAAATTAAATCATATTATTGAAAGACTTTTTGTTGA
Source organism: Malaciobacter mytili LMG 24559 (assembly GCF_003346775.1). Lineage (NCBI taxonomy): Bacteria > Pseudomonadati > Campylobacterota > Epsilonproteobacteria > Campylobacterales > Arcobacteraceae > Malaciobacter > Malaciobacter mytili. The sequence continues at coordinate 2,107,984 of NZ_CP031219.1, forward strand.
GTTTCTTATCCAATTTAATAAAGATTTCTTTTGGAAACATATAGAAGAATTTGATATAACAAAATTTATTGATTTATTATGGTACTTAGATTTTAATGATATTGATTTTGATAAGGTTTCAAAAAATAAACTTTTAAATCAAATATATAATGCAAAAGGCTACTTAAAAACTTGTAATCATAGTAGTGATTTTGTACTTGATATTATGATTATCTTAAATCGACATGAACATAAAGTGCCAGCTACCTTGGATTTTGAGTTTATTTGTACTTCTTGTAAACATATACATCCAATCTATGAATCAAGATGTCCACACTGTCATAATATTCTAACTTTTAAAGTTAAATATAATTTAGCTAAGGATTTAAATGAAGAAAATCAATCTTTACAGTGATGGTTCAAGTTTAGGAAACCCTGGACCTGGAGGTTGGGGAACAATTCTTGAATATAATGGTTATGAAAAAGAACTTTTTGGAGGACAAAAAGATACTACAAATAATCAAATGGAATTAGTTGGAGTAATTGAAGGTTTAAAAGCATTAAAAGAACCTTGTATTGTAAATGTGATTTCTGATTCAACTTATGTTGTAAAAGCAATTAATGAGTGGCTTGAAGGCTGGGTTAGAAATAATTGGAAAAGTGCCTCAAAAAAACCCGTTAAAAATGTAGAGTTGTGGCAAGAGTATTTAAAAGTTTCAAAACCACACAAAATAAATGCAATTTGGGTAAAAGGTCATGCAGGGCATGAGCATAATGAAAGATGTGATATACTAGCAAGAACATTTGCTGAAAACTTAAAAAGTAAAGGGGAAGAAAATGAGTGATTACTCAAAGTTAGAAAAGTGTTTGGGTTATCAGTTTAAAAATAAAGATCTGATAATCGAAGCACTTACACATAAAAGTTTAAAAAAGCCTTATAATAATGAAAGATTAGAGTTTCTAGGTGATGCTGTTTTAAACTTAATTGTAGGAGAATATTTATACTTAAATTTTCCAACTTCAAATGAAGGTGAATTATCAAAAATTAGAGCTTCATTGGTAAATGAAACAGGCTTTACTAAACTAGCAAATGAGATTAGATTAGGTGATTATATCTATATTTCTACAGCTGAAGAGAGAAATAAAGGTAGAACAAAAGCTTCTATTTTATCTGATGCTTTTGAAGCAATTATGGGTGCAATATATTTAGAATCAGGACTTGAAGTTTTAAAGCCAATTATTTTAAATCTACTACGAAGCACTTATGATAAAATCAATTTGGATGTTTTATTTAGTGATTATAAAACTGCTTTACAAGAAATAACACAAGCACAATTTGGAAGTATTCCTGAATATAGAATTGAAGGTTCATATGGTCCTGATCATAAAAAAGAGTTTGAAGTATCAATTTGGATTGATGGGGTTAAATATGGACAAGCAAAAGGTAAAAGTAAAAAATTAGCTCAACAAGCAGTTGCTAAAATTGCTATTGACAAATTTAAGGAAATTAATTAATGAATAGCTTTGGAGTAAAATTTAAATTTACAACTTTTGGTGAAAGTCATGGGAAAGCCTTAGGTTGTATTGTTGATGGAGTACCAGCAGGTATTAAAATAGATGAAGAATTTATTCAAAGTGAAATGAATAGAAGAAAGCCTGGACAAAATAAATATGCAACTGCAAGAAAAGAGAGTGATACAGTTGAAATTTTAAGTGGTGTCTTTGAAGGAGTAACAACAGGAACTCCAATTTCTATGATAATTTTTAATGAAAATCAAAAAAGTAAAGATTACTCAAATGTAAAAGATTTGTTTAGACCAGGACATGCAGATTTTACTTACTTTAATAAATATGAAATTAGAGATTATAGAGGTGGAGGAAGAAGTAGTGCAAGAGAAACAGCAGCTAGAGTTGCAGCAGGAGCTATTGCTAAACTTTTATTAAAAGAGCTAAATATTAAAGTTCAAAGTGGAATTTGTGAAATTGATGGAATTAAAGCTTTAAATATTGATTTTTCAAATGTTGAAACTTCTGAGATTTATGCTTTAGATAAACAAGTTGAAGAAGCCCAAAAAGAAGCTATTTTAAAAGCAAAAAATTCTCACAATAGTGTGGGAGGAGTTGCATTAATAAATATACAAAATTGTCCTGTAGGACTTGGTGAACCACTATATTACAAACTTGATTCTCAATTAGCAAATGCAATGATGAGTATAAATGCAGTTAAGGCTATTGAAATTGGTGATGGAATAAATAGTGTAGCTATTAAAGGCAATGAAAATAATGATGCCATAAGAGCAAATGGCTTTAAATCAAATCATAGTGGGGGAATTTTAGGTGGAATTTCAAATGGTGATGAAATTAACTTAAAAGTATATTTTAAACCAACCCCATCAATTTTTATAAAACAAGAAACAATTGATATTTATAATAATGAAGTTGAATGTGAATTAAAAGGAAGACATGATCCTTGTGTTGCAGTAAGAGGAAGTGTAGTAGCTGAATCTATGGCAGCTCTTGTAATTGCTGATATGTTACTTTTAAATATGAGCTCAACAATTAAAAATATTAAAAAAGTTTATGGGAAGTAAAAAGAAAAGATTAGTTTATAAAGTAAGTTTTACTTAATTTTTTTTATATATAATTTCAAAAGTACCTCTTTGGTCAAGGGGTACTTTTTTTTATATCTTTTTTAATTTATCTTGAACAAAATCACTATATAAAGATAAAACTTTTTTTCTATTTTCTTCAACAAAAATAGATACTCCATTTTTCTTTAATTCTTCAATAGGTAAACCTTCTGTTTGAGAAACAACTATAACATTAAAATTATTCTTCTTAAACTCTTTTACAAGATCTTTTGAAGTTCTTTTTTTATCTAACATCTCTACAGAACTAATTGTTTGTCCAGTAAGATTTAAAATAGTAAAATATGAGGCTTCATTTATATTTGAAGCAACTTGTGACATGTAACTTAGATTTTCAACTGTAGGAAAGACTATTCGCATTTTATACCTTTTATCAAATTTTTAAAACAATAAAAAGGATTTTTGTAAAAACTTAAAAAATTGATTATATATATAAAAAAGTTTTTACAAAAATAATGGTGTTATAATCTTGATTGTCCCAAGAGAGGAGTGTTATTTTGTATGTTAGGCTAGACAACTAAACAAAATGGACAATCAAATTATATGTTAATATATTCTTCAAACCTAACCCCAATTCAAGTTCAACTAAGAATAAATTTGAGAGAGCGGGTTCACTTAGTTTAATTAAAAATTTATGTGCTATTCATAAAATTTTCATTTTGAGTTAAGTCTTATGAACATATGACCGAATAATATCATTTATTTGAGCATATGTCAAGTACTTTTTTAAATTTTTCAATAAAATTATGATAAAATAACCAAATCAAAAGAACACTAAGGAGATAAATGCCTAGAGAAAAATTAGAGAGAAAATTAGATTTAAAACCTGTGTGTAAATACTTTGGACCCAAAGATACAAAAGCTAGTGAAGATGTGGTTTTACTACATGAAGAACTAGAAGCAATACATTTAATGGATTCATTTTGTATGTATCAAGAAGATGCAGCGAAAAAAATGAATGTATCAAGAGCAACATTTGCAAGAATTATAAAAAGTGCAAGAAAAAAAATCTCTTTGGCATTAATAACTGGTAAAAATATAAAAGTACATGAAGTTAAAAATGAATTTCATATAGCAATATGTTCAAATACAAAAGATGAATTTGAATACTCTGAGGCTGAAGCAAAATATATATGGATTATATTTATAAAAGATTATAAAATTAAATCTATTAGTTGCATAAATAATCCAATGTTTGAAAATGAAGAAGAAGCTACATGTAATGTACTGCCTGATGTTTTATATGATTATGGAGTTAATTATTTTATGATAAAAGATATTGATTATGATTTAAAAATTTCTTTAATTGCAAAGGGAATTTATCCTATTTTAAAAGAAGAGATACAAATAGATAATTTAGTAGATATTTTTCAATAGAGACCTTTAAAGTCTCTATATCTGTTTTTTCAACTCTTCTAATCTTGCTATTCTATCTTCTGTTGTAGGATGAGTTCTAAATAAATCAGAAAATTTCATATCTTTTCCACTAAATGGATTTATAATAAACATATGAGCTGTTTGTTCTGTTGCATTATGAACTTCACCTCTTTTTGCAAAACTTTCCAATTTACTTAAAGCACTTTGTAATGCACTAGGATTTCCTGTAAGTCTTGCAGCACCTTCATCAGCCATATACTCTCTACTTCTACTTACTGTCATTTGTATAATTGCAGCAGCTAATGGTAAAACTATTGCTAAAATAATCATAATAATTGGGTTTGAGTTTTGTCTATCATTTCCACCACCAAACATTGCACCAAATTGCATCATATTTGCAATCATTGCAATTGCTCCTGCAAAAACAGCAGCTATTGTTCCAATTAAAATATCATAATGCCTAACATGTGATAATTCATGGGCAATTACTGCTTCTATTTCTTTTTCATTTAATAAATCAATTAACCCTTGAGTTACAGCAATAGCTGCATGCTCATGATTTCTACCTGTTGCAAAAGCATTTGGAGTATGTTCAGGAATTATATAAACTCTTGGCATTGGTAAATTTGCTTTATATGCTAGTTTTTGTGTAATTTGATATATATAATTTCTTTTATCAAGAACTTCAACGGCATTGTATTGTGCAAGAACTTGTTTATCTGAATAATAATAAGCATAAAAGTTCATCCCACCAGCAAGCAAAAAGGCAATAAGCATTCCATTTGCTCCTCCAAAAGAGTAACCAATAAATACAAATAATACAGATAAAAGAGCTAAAAAAAATACTGTTTTTACTTGTTCCATAACTCTACCTTTTAATTAAATTTCATATACTATATTATATTATAATTTATCAAGTTTAACAAACAATTAAAAGCTACTAAATTCTTAAGGAGATATTTTGAAAAAGTTATATTTAATTAGACATGCTAAGTCTTCATGGAAAAATTTAACCCTAGAAGATTTTGATAGACCTTTAAATAAAAGAGGCAAAAAAAATGCACCATTTATGGGAAACTTACTAAAACAATTGGAAATAAAACCTGATTTAATCATAGCCTCTCCTTCATATAGAACTAGAATTACAGCAGAATTAATAGCTTTGGAAATTAATTATGACAAACATAAAATAGAATATTATGAAAATTTATATGAAGCTTCTTTAGAAGATATAGAAGAGGCTATAAAATATTTAGAAGATAAATATGAAACTATATTTTTAGTGGGACACAATCCAAGTTTAAATCAATTTAGTGAAAAATTTGCTTCATTTAAAGATAATATCCCCACTTGCGGAATTATTGAATTAAGCTTTAATTGTCAAAATTGGCAAAAGATTTCACCTAGCAATTGTAAATTAATATCTTTTGAATATCCAAAAAAATATAAATAGTAAAAAATAATGTCATTTTTATTAATTTTCAAGTTAAAACTTTTTACAATTAAAAAAATGATTTAGGGTTAATATGAAAACATTATATTTATTAAGACATGGGGAAAAAGAAGAGAATATTTCTCAAGATGATTATGATATTAATCTAACGCAAAAAGGCAAAGATGATATTGCAAAGTTAGCAAAAAAACTTCTAAAAAGAGAAATAAATCTTGATTTAATAGTTTCAAGTCCAGCAAATAGAGCAAGACAAACTGCTGAAGTTTTAGTAAAAGAGCTAAATTATCCAAGAAATATTATGTATAATGAAGTAATTTATCAAGCTTTTTTAAATGAACTAAATGAAACAATTACTTATACTTTTGACACAGTTAATTCTTTATTAATTGTAGGACACAATCCTTCTTTAGCTGCCCTTGCTTATACTTTTTGTGGTTTTAGAGAACCCTTTGATATGGGAGATATAATAAGAATTGATTTTAATTGTAACTCTTGGGTAGAAATAGGAAAGCATAATGCTAGTTTTAACTTTTTTGAAAAGCCATAAAAATTAGGAACTAGGATTTTATAATAATCTCCTAGTATCCAATTATTTACCTAAACAGAACTCTCCAAACATAACATCTAACATCTCGTCATTGTCATATGGTCTTGTAATATTTGAAATATTATGTAAAGCTTCTGTTATATGATGAGCAAAAAATTCCAATTCTCCTGTTTGTAAAGGGAAAGTTGCTTCATTTATATGATGTAAAGTTAGCTCAACACTTTGAATTTGTCTTTTTGAAATTAGAGTCATCTCATCACTATGAGTATTGGCATCTAAAATTTTTTCTATTTTTTCTATTAAAGGATTAATACTTTGCTTAGTACTTAATTCAATAAAATCATTAAGTTTAGATTTTTCAAAAGAATTTTGTAAATCTGTTTTATTTAATACTTTAATAATTTGCTTATTTGAATTTTCTTTTAATAAAGATAAAATCTTTTCATCTTCACTATCACAAGGTTTACTATTATCAAATAAAGCTACAACAATATCTGCTTGCTCTATTGCTTCAATTGATTTTTCAATTCCAATTTTTTCTATAATATCAGAAGTCTCATCTCTAATTCCAGCAGTATCTACTATTTTTATAATATGAGTTCCTATTTTAACAGACTCTTCAATAGTATCTCTAGTAGTTCCAGCAATATCAGAAATAATAGCTCTATCAAAATTTAGCAATTTATTTAATAAAGAAGATTTACCAACATTTGGTTTTCCAACAATTGCTATTTTAAAACCTTCTATCATCCCTTCTCTTCTCTTACTAGCTTCAAGAGTGTTAGAAAGTTTTTCTTTTATTTTTGTAAGTTTTACATCAATTTTTTCTAAAATATCATCTGGTAAATCATCTTCTGCATAATCAATACTAACTTCTGTATAAGCTAGCATAAAAAGTAAATCTTCTCTAATATCATTTACAAAAAAACTTAATTCACCTTTTAACTGTTTAGCTAAAAGTTTAACTGCATCTTCACTTCTTGCTTCAATAATTTTAGAAATTGCCTCTGCTTTACTTAAATCTATTTTTCCATTTAAAAAAGCTCTTTTTGAAAACTCTCCAGGATTTGCTATTCTTGCACCAAGGGCAATTACTTCATCTAAAATCATATTAGCAATTGCTACTCCACCATGACATTGAAACTCAACAATATCTTCACCAGTAAATGAAAAAGGTGCTTTAAAATAGATTAATAAACCTTCATCAATAGGGTTTTCATCTTTTGAATAAAGTGTTGATAAAGTTACATATCTTGGAGTTAAATTAGTTTTTTTTGAGATTTTAAGAGCTATTGGTAAAGCGTTTTTACCACTAACTCTTACAATAGAGATTGAACCAATACCATTGGCTGTTGCTATTGCAACAATTGTACTATCATCAAACAATTTTACTGCTCTTTACTTCTATATTCATTAACAAGTACATATCTATCACCTCTAATATTTGTTTTAACAGCAACATATTTATTAGGGAATTCATCTCTTAATCTTTTAAGAGCAATATGAACTAAAATTCCATCTAAAGGTTTTGTTTTAAAACTACCTTTTTCTTTTATAATTTCAATTGCAGGTTCTAAATATGTATGAATAGAATCTTCTTGATTTTTTAAAAACTCTGCAACTTCTAATCTTAGCATAAGACCATATTTTTCATTTATCCAATTAAAAAGAATATAAGATAAGGCTTTATACCTATATCCTTCTTTTCCAATTAATAAAGCAGAGTCTACTCCTGTAAATTCAACATAAATTGTTTCATCATCATAAAACTCTACTTTAGTTTCATCAATATCATAACATGTGTTTGAAAACAAAGAATCAATTCCAGCTTTTACTTCTTGTAAAATTTCATCTTTATCTTTTTTTACAATTAATTGAGAAATTTGTTGTTTTTCATCTACCTCATAAAAGTTATCAAAAATATTTTCTTTTGATTCTAAATTAGGAACACTTCTCAATTCTTGTTTTTTATAACTTTTTACTTGTATTTCTTCTTTATTTGAATCTTGTATTTTTTTAGAAACATCTTCGATTTTTATATCTTTTTTTCTAAAAGAGTGTTCTTTATTTTTTCTTGCGTAGCTACTAACTTGTGAGCTTTTTTCAAAAACTCTAATTATGGCATTTTTTTTGCCAATACCAAGAAATCCTTTTCTTGGTTGTTGGTCTATTTCAATTTCTAAATTAGTAATTGAGCACTGAAATTCATTTTTTGCTAATTCATAAGCTTCTTCTAAACTCTTTGCTTCAAACTTTTTCATATTTTTTCCTATTTTTTTATAGCTCTTTTCTTCTCAAACATTCTATTTATTGTGTATTGTTGAGCTATTGTAAATACGTTGTTTACAAACCAATATAGAGTTAATCCTGCAGGGAACCATAAGAAGAAGAATGTAAATACAATTGGTAACATTTGGAAAATCTTCTTTTGCATCTCATCTTGCATTGTATTTGGAGTGATTTTTTGTTGTAACCACATTGAAACACCCATTAAAATTGGTAATACAAAATAAGGATCCATTTCTGCTAAATCATGAATCCAGAAAATCCACTCAGCACCTTTTAACTCAATAGCATTTAATAAAACTCTATAAATAGCAAAGAAAACTGGAATTTGTAATAAAATAGGTAAACATCCACCCATTGGGTTTGCACCATTTTTCTTATAAAGTTCCATCATATGCATTGAAGCTTTTTGTTTGTCATCTTTATATTTTTCTTGTATCTCTTTAATTTTTGGTGCTAAATCTTTAAGCTTTTGCATTGATACCATACCTTTGTATGATAAAGGATATAATACTAACTTAATTAAGATTGTAACAATAACAATTGTCCATCCCCAGTTTCCAACCATATTATGAATATATTGTAATAATACGAACATTGGTTTTGCAATAAACGTAAACCAACCATATTCAATAACATCTGTTAATTCAGGATTTAACGCTTTTAAAGTATTAAACTCTTTTGGTCCTAAATATCCACTAAATGTAATATTATCATTTCCATGAATAAAAGCTTGTGGATTATTTTGTGAATCAGGCATTACTGTAACAGCAAGTGATTGTTGGAAATTATAAATAACTGTTGCATAATATCTATCAAAATTTGATACAAATTTAATACCAGTATAATTATTAGTTTTACTTAAATCTCCATCTTCTACTAATTCCATAGTTCCATCATTTAGTTTTACATACATACCATGATCTGCATACATATCTGCTAATACATTTGGTCTAAATCCATTTGTAATAAAGAATTTTTTATCATTTGTAGAAGATATTTTTAAATCATAATGACCATCTGGATAAAAAGTAAACTCTTTTGTTAAAACTGTATCTGTTAAGTTTTGTGTTAAAACAACTTTTTGTGTAGAAGAAGTTGCATCAACATTACTTTTATCTGCAATTAAATTTACTTTAAAAGCTTCATTATTTACATTTACATCAGCAAATCTTACTTCTAAAGGTCTTAATTGATTAGCTTCAAAAAGTTTTATTTGCTCATGATTACCATCAATATATTGTTTATCTTGTAAAGTAACTTGTGCAATTCTTCCTAAATTATCAATCTCAATTATATTATGTTTAGTTTTAACTTGAGTAATTATTTCATTAGAACCAATTGCTTTAGAAGATAAAGCATTAACTGATTTTGACATATTTTCTGCTGAAGCAGATACATTTGTTCCTTGTTCAACTGCTGGCGCACTATTTTGAGTTGTTTGTGTTTGTGCTTGGGCTTGTTTTGCTTCTTGTTGAGGCTTTAATACCAAAAATTCATATGCAATAAAAAATACAAAAACTACCAATGTCATAATTAACATTCGTTTTTGCATACCACCATTATCTTGATTAAAGTTGTTCATTATTGTTATTCCACTCCCTATTTTTAAGTACCAAATATCTATTATTTTTTATAGGTATATACCAATATTTGATTTTAATTTTTTTATAGTTAATATTATTATGCTTGGCAAGCTTTATAATTGGATAATCAAATCCACCTTCAAAAAGCTGATTACATTTTAATATGCGTGTTATTGTAAAATAAATAGCCTTAAAAAAAGTATTATTTTCAAATTGCCAAACAGCATATTCAGAACATGTTGGGTAATATCTACAACTTCCATATGAAAAAATAGATAAATATTTTTGATAAAATCGAATAAGATATTTAGCTATTAGTCTCATTTTAGAAGTTCTAATCTTTTAAGAGCAAAAAGAAAATCTTTTTCTAACTCTTTAACGTCTCTTTCAAAAATATTTTGTTTGGCAACAAAAATGTAATTTCCAGAAATTACCTTGTTTTCAAAAGAAACAAACATTCCTCTAAGTCTTCGCTTAGCCCTATTTCTTTCAACCGCTTTTCCAACTTTTTTAGAAGCAACAAAGGCAACTTTTAAGTTAGTATTAGGCGAAAAAAAAGCGACAAATGAATGGGTATGCCATTTTTTGTCGCTTTTATATATTTTGTTAAAATCGCTTGAACTATTAATTCGGTGTTTTTTGCTTAAACAGCTAATCTTTTTCTACCTTTAGCTCTTCTAGCTTTGATAATTTTTCTACCGTTTTTAGTAGCCATTCTAACTCTAAAACCATGTGTTCTCTTTCTAGGAGTATTATGTGGTTGATATGTTCTTTTCATCTTTAGTTTTCCTCTTATTGACTAATTAAGTTGCGGATTATAGTTAAATACAGCTTAAACTATCTTTAGTTTAAACAAATCTTAATAATTAGATTTCTTTTGGAAGTCTAATTATAAAACTTGCTCCTTTATACATCTTTTCATTATATTTATATTTTACATTTTGAACTTTTATTTCACCTTTTAAATGCTTAGTTACTATTTCTTTACTCATATAAAGCCCTATTCCTGTACCATTTGTATCTTTTTTAGTTGTAAAGTATGGATCAAATATTTTATCAATAATCTTTTTATCAATTCCCTTTGCATTATCTTTTATCTCTATTAAAACACTATTATTTTCATCTTTTATATTAATAAAAATAAATCTTTCATTTTCTATTTTAATTAATTCATCTCTTGCATTATTTAAAATATTAATTAAAACCTGAACTAATTCATTTTCAAGTGATTTTATTTTTATATCTTCTATATTTTTTATTATTTCAATATCTTTATTTTTATATTGAGCATAAACTAAACTTAAAGTTTTAGTTATTGAATCATTTAAACTAATTTTGCTAGTCTGTTTATTTTTATTAAAAAAGTTTCTAAAGTCATCTATTGTTTTAGAAAGATATTGTACATTTTCATTTATAGAGTCAAGTGTTCTATTTTCAAATTCATCTTCTAAAACTCCAAGTTCTTTTTGTAATTTTATAGCACTTGAAGCAGAACTTATGGCATTTAAAGGTTGTCTCCATTGATGAGCAATATTACCTATCATTTCTCCCATACTTGCCATTTTTGATTGGTATGCAATTAAATTATCTTTTTTTATATTCTCTTTTAATTGGCTATTAATAGCTTTTTTATATCGTAAAAAAATTTTTTCAACTAGTTTTGAAATATATAAAGAAATAAGTAATGAGACAATAGTTGAAATAATAGCTATTTTATAAAAAGCAGAAATCTCTTTTTTATATTCATCTTCTAAAGAATGCTCTTTTTTTTCCAATTCATTATAAAAATCATCTAAATAAAAGCCTGTTCCTATAATCCACCCCCAATCTTTAAAAGCTTTTACATAAGTTGTTTTTCTTATAGTTTTACTTTTATGGGGTTTATTCTTATGCAAATAAGTTATATAACCACCTTCTTTTGCATTTTCATTTAATTGCTCAATAAAAATATCTTTATTTTCATATGCTACATAATCTTTTATATTTTTACCAATTAATTTTTTATTATAATAACTTAAATATTCACCTTTATAATTAGTAACAAAAATATATCCAGATTCATTAAGTTTTATATTAGCAATATAATTTATTACCTCATTTTTTATATTATTTTCAAAATCAAGTATAAACTTTCCTGTTCCAATATAAATTCCAAGATTAGGCATTTTTTTAAAAAAGCCTAGTTTTTTATACTCTTTATCATCTTTTTTAGGCCAATACCAATAATAATACAATTCATCATTAGTTGCAAATAATGCTTTTAATTCTTGTGAAATTAAAGCACCTTTTTTATCCACATAATTCCATAAGTTTTTACCTTCAATATTATTTACTGGATGTAAAATATTTTTGCCTTCTAAATCATAAATAAAAAAATAGCTATCTTCATCTTGGTCATATCTAAAATCCCTAAGAACTTCTTTGATTTTAAAAAGTATCTCTTCTTTTGATTTTTTTTCATTTAGTTTATATATTTTATTAGCAATTATAGTAGCATTTTCAACTGCATTTTTTATTTTGTTTTTAAGTTCTATTTCTGTTGAAAGTTGTTTATATCTAATATAATAAATAATTTCATCCACATTACTTTTTATAAAGTTTTTATTAATTGATATAAAATTCTCTTCTATTTGTAGTTTATTTGACTGGAAAGTAGTTTTTTTATTATTAAAAAAATATAAGTTAATAGCAATACAAAGAGTAAATATAAAAATTACTGGGGTATATTTAATTATAAAAAGAATTTTTTTTTCTTCTTCTTTCATAAATTCTCCTTTGAGAAAGAAATTATAACATAACTTATAATTTTTTCTAAAGGAGAAACTTAAATTTACTTTATATTAATAACTATTCTATCATCTACACAATCAAAATTAATACTATTACCTTCTTTTAGTTTATCTTCTAAAATTAAATCAGCTAATTTATCTTCTACAATTTCATAAAGTGCTCTTTTTAAAGGTCTTGCACCATATACAGGATCAAAACCAGCTTTAGCGATAAACTCTTTTGCACTTTGTGATAAAGTAATAGTTATATCTCTTTCTTCTACTTTTCTTTTAATTTTTTCAAATAATATTTCTACAATATTTGAAATTGCTTCTAAATTTAGTTGTTCAAAAATTATAATATCATCTAATCTATTTAAAAATTCTGGTTTAAAATATGCTTTTAAAATACCTAGAACCTCTTTTCTTCTATTTTCTTTATCCAAAATTTCTATAATTTGAGAACTTCCTATATTTGAAGTTAAAATAATAATTGTATTTTTAAAATCTACTGTTACACCTTTATTATCTGTAAGCCTTCCATCATCTAATACTTGTAAAAGTATATTAAATACATCAGGATGGGCTTTTTCAATCTCATCAAATAAAATTACACTATAGGGTCTTCTTCTTACAGCTTCAGTTAATTGTCCACCCTCATCATATCCAACATAACCTGGTGCTGCACCAATTAGTCTTGAAACTGCATGTTTTTCCATATATTCACTCATATCAAATCTTATAAGTGATCTTTCATCATCAAATAAAAATTTAGCTAAAGTTTTTGCACTTTGTGTTTTTCCAACACCTGTTGGTCCTAAAAACATAAAAGAACCAATTGGTCTATTTGCCTCACTAAGCCCTGCTTTATTTCTTTTTATTGCTCTACTTATTGCTTTTATAGCATCATCTTGTCCAACAACATCTTCTTTTAAAACAGCTTCAACTTTTAAAACTCTTTGCTTTTCACTATCCATCATTTTATTTACAGGAATTCCTGTCCATCTACTTACAATTGAAGCAATTGATTCTTCATCAACGCAATTTCTAAGTAAAGTTCCTGCTTCTTGCATCTGTTTCCATTTTTCTTCATTTTCTTTTATTTGTTTTTCTAAAGTTGGTATTTCACCATATTCAATAGAAGCAGCTTCTTCAAATCTAGATTCTCTTTTCGCAATATTTGCTTTAGTTTTTAGTTCATCTATTTTAGTTTTTAGTGTTGAAGTAGCATTAAAAGTCTCCTTCTCATTTTCAAATCTAGTTTCTAATGTAATTTTTTCTTCATTTTTATTTGCTAATTCTTTTTCAATCTCAGCAATTCTTTGCTCATTTTTCTTACTTTTTTCCATCTTTAATGCTTCTTTTTCCACATTTAAAGATTGTATTTCTCTTTTTATTGATGATAAAGCATAAGGTTCACTTTCAATTTGCATTTTAAGTTCAGCTGCTGCTTCATCAATTAGATCAATAGCCTTATCTGGTAAAAATCTATCTGTTATATATCTATCTGATAATTTTGCAGCAGCAACTAATGCACTATCATTTATAGTTACATTATGATGCGTTTCAAGTCTTTCTTTTATACCTCTTAAAATTTGTAAAGCTTCATTTACACTTGGTTCATCAACTTTAACAGGTTGGAATCTTCTTTGCATTGCAGCATCTTTTTCAAAATATTTTCTATACTCTTTTAATGTTGTTGCTCCAATTGTATGCAATTCACCCCTAGCTAAGCTTGGTTTTAGAATATTTGCTGCATCCATACTACCTTCGCTAGCACCTGCACCAATAATTGTATGAATTTCATCTATAAAAAGAATTATATTTCCAGCTTTTTTTACCTCATCAATAACTGATTTTAATCTATCTTCAAATTCACCTCTATATTTTGCTCCTGCAATTAAAGCACTCATATCTAAAGTAACAACTCTTTTATTTAATAAACTTGTAGGTACATCTTTATTTACGATTTTTTGTGCAAGTCCTTCTGCAATAGCTGTTTTACCAGTTCCTGGCTCTCCCAATAAAATTGGATTATTTTTTGTTTTTCTAATTAGAATTTGCATCATTCTTGTAATTTGTTCATCTCTTCCAATTACAGGATCTAATTGTCCATCTATTGCTTTTTTATTTAAATCAATACCATATTTTTCTAAACTTTCTAAATTTTCATCAGAAGTTGCACTATCAATAGTTGCACCAGCTCTTATCGCTTCTAGCTCTTTTTTAGCGTCTAATAAATTTACATATTTTCCTAAAATATCTTTTAGCTCTTTAGTATCAAAATTTGCTATTAGCCAAGTATCAACTGCAATAAATTTATCTGCATTTTTAGTCATAAGTCCTTGGGCTTTTTCTAAAGATTGCATAAAGTTTCTTGATAATCTAATATTTTCTTTAGAGATATTTGAAACACTTGTTAATTTAGAAGCATAAGATTTTACTTCTAATTCAATAGCTGTTTTATCAATATTCATTTTATTTAATAGTTGATTTAATACTGAGTTTGTATTTGTAATTAAAGCCCATAGAAAATGAACTATTTCAACCTCTTGGTTTTTATTATGTAAGCTAAGAGAGACTGCTGAATCAATAGTCTCTGCTACTTGATTTGTTAATTGTTCAAATATTTTTTTCATTTTTAGCACTCCTTTTTTATAACTGCTAATGAATTATAGCAAGTTGAGTGTATTAATGTCAAGTAATATTTAAATTATAAAGATGAAAAGTAGATTTTAAATTCACATCCATTATAAGTGTTTTCTTTATATTCAAAAGTTACATTTTCAACTTCTATAATCCCTTTCATATGATCAACAATAATTTGATGTGTCATATACAATCCTATTCCTGTGCCTTGAGATTGATGTTTTGTAGTAAAATATGGATCAAAAATTTTAGGTAAAATATCTTTTGGTATTCCTCCTGCATTATCCTTTATAGAAATAACTACATCATCTTTCTTTAAATAAGTTTTTATAAAAATAAATCTATTTTCTTCTTCATTTGTCTTTAAAGCATCTTTTGCATTATTTATAATATTTATAAAAGCTTGAGTTAATTCATTTGCATAACCTTTTATAAATAAATCATCTTCATACTCAGTTTGTACACAAATATAATGATTTTTAAAACTTGAATCCAATAATTTAATAGCTTTATCAACTACATCTTGAATTTTTATATCTTCAATTTCCTTATCAACTTTAAAAAAGTTTCTAAAATCATCAATTGTTTTTGATAAATATTTTGTATTTTTAATAATCATATCCAAGGCAACATCTAAAGTTTCATCATCCAATAATCCAAATTCTTTTTCTATTTTTACACCACTTGCTGCTGTACTAATAGAACTTAATGGCTGTCTCCATTGATGGGCAATATTTCCTATCATTTCTCCCATTGAAATCATTTTTGATTGTTGAGAAAGTAGCTTATCTTTATTTTTTAATTCAGTAATATCTATAAAACTACTTATTTTTACTTTAACACCATTTAACTCAATAAATTTACCTTGAACTAAAGTAGTAAGTTTTTCGCCATTTAGTTTTAATATTTCCAATTCATAAGGTTCAGTATTAATTAATATATTTGTTTTTGCAAGATTCATAAAATTAGGAGAAATTATTTCAAAAATATCTTTTCCAATTAACTGCTCTTTATTTGTAGCACCTAAAAGTTTTAAAGTTACTTCATTTACATCTATACATACTTTTGTATCATGAATAATAATTGCTTCCATTGTAGAATTTAATAAAAACTCAAAGCTATCTCTTGATTTTTTTAGATTATCTTCTCTATTAATAATCTCTTTTTTCATTTTCTCAAAACTTTTAATTAATGAAGAAAACTCTTTATATTCTGATTTTTTTATATTTTGATTATATTCACCATTTGAGATATTTTTAGTTGTTTCTTGTAAATAATCAATTTCATAAAAAACTTTATTAAAAATCTTAAAGATAAAATATAAAGCAAAAAGTATAAATAAAATTACTAAGAAAAAGATTGAAATTAATATTTTTTCTAAGGTATTTATAAATATCTCATAGCTTTCCCTAATAATTAAAATCCAACCTGTTTTTTCAACAATAGTATACATTCCAATATTTTTTTGTTTTTTTACTGCACCATCAAATTGTGTTAAAGTGTATTGGGGTTTATTTTCAATTAGTTGTTTAAATACGCTACTGTTTTTAACATTAAATCTTTGAGTAACAACAGAAGGCTTATCAGAATTTATAATAAAAACTCCATTTTTATCCAACATTCTTATCATATGGCTATCATCACTATTTTTAAACTTTGTAATAAACTCCGATAATTTTTCAAGTTCTAACATAATAACAATAATATTATTTTCATTTGTTTTATATGAATAAGAAACAACTGGCAAATTATTTATAGAAGAAAGATAGATATTTGACCAATAATCTTTATCTTTTACATTTTTAAAAAACTCTTTATTTGAATAATCAAATCCTTTATAAATATTATCATTGTTTTTACTATAAAAATTTTTTAAATATCCTTTATAGTCTAAAATTAAAATTGAAGAAATCTCAATATTTGTTTCAACTAAAGTTTTTAATAGTTCATCTTCATTGCTTTGATTATTTGAAATATATAATGCTGTATTTTCAATATTTTTTATTTGATTTTTTATTTCAAAAGAGACTTGCATTAAAACTTGTTTTAAAGAGTGTTCTACACTATTTATTTTCATATCATAAAAATTTAACATTGATAAAATGCCAATTAATAAAGAAACGATAATTATAGAAAAAATTAGAAAGGAAGAGATTGTACTTTTTATACTTTTCATTAATCTATCTTTTTATATTTTTTATTTTTTATACTCATTATAAAATAATCTCTATAAACATCTCCAAAATCATCAAAAATAATCTTTCCTTGCAAACCATCATAGCTTTTTTTTGACAAAATAATTTTTTTGAATTCATTAGTATCTCTATGCTTTTTAAGTGTTTCTATTAAAATAGATGCCGTTTCATAAGCTTGTGCAGAAAAAACAGAAGGTAAATCGCCATATCTTTTTTGATATTTTTTTACAAACTTCAAATATTTTGGATCTGTTGAATTATCATCATAACCAGTAACAAATATCATATCTTCAACAGCAATACCACCCTCTTCTATAAGCTTTAATTCTTTTGCCCAACCAGAAGAAATTAAAGTTTTTGAAAAATTATTTAATTTAAAAAATTGTGCAAGCTTTGCAGTATCAATTGCATTTGCAATAATAAAAACAGCATTAATTTTATCACTATTTATTTGTTTAAGAATTTCATTAAAATCTAAATTTAAATCTAATTTAGAAACTACTTTCCCATTGTATTGTTTATATGATTTTTCAAAATGTAAAGCAACACCTTTAGAATAATTACTATTTTTTAAATCATAGATTATTGAAATATTTTCAATATTGTTTTTAATTAAATATTTAGATAGTGTATCAAACTTTTTAGAATTATTTGCAACTTGAGTTCTAATAAAATTATCATCAATATTAGTAAATTCATTACTACTTGCTGTTGCAGAAATTAGTAAGATTTCAGGATGAGAAAGAAGTTTATCTCTTGAAACTTTTGTCATAGAACTTGTAGTATTACCAACTATTATTTTTATATTTTCATTAATTAGTTCTTCTACTACTTTTTCATCTTCACTTTGTTCTTGCTTATCATCTTTAATAATTAATTCTATTTTATTTTTATCTATTTTATAATCTATTTCTTCAAAGGCTAATTTAAATCCATTTAATACACTATGTCCCAAAGATGAGTATTTACCACTTAAACTAGAAATAAAGCCTATTTTTATTATTTCTTCATTACTATTCTTTTTTAAAATAGCAAAAAGCAAAATAAGAAATAAAATAAAAATTATTAAAAAAATTGCTATTTTTTTCATAGGTTATACCTTAAAAATAAGTAAAGATTTATAATTATACATAATTATTTATAAAAGGACACATATGTTATGTGGTATTGATGAAGCAGGAAGAGGACCATTGGCAGGACCAATGGTAATTGCAGGTGTTGTATTAAAAAAACAAATAACACAATTAGATGATTCTAAAAAATTAACTCAAAAAAAAAGAGAAGAACTTTTTGAAGAAATTATAAAAAATTCTATTTATCATATTGTTTTTAAAAGTGCAAAAGAGATTGATGAAAAAGGTATTAGTGCTTGTATAAAAAGTTCTATTTTAGAGATAATGAATAATATTAAAGCAGAAGAATATTTAATGGATGGAAATACTTCCTTTGGTATTTTAAATCTTCAACATAAAATAAAAGCTGATGCCACAATAAAAGAAGTTAGTGCAGCTTCAATTTTAGCTAAAGTTAGTAGAGATAAGTATATGTGTGAAATTGCACCAAAATTTCCTAATTATGATTTTGAAAAACATAAAGGTTATGGAACAAAAGCTCATGTTGAAAAAATAAAAGAATTTGGAAGATGTAGGGAACATAGAGTTTCATTTAAATTAAAAAGTTTAAATGAAGATAATATTGGTATTCAAAAAAGCCTTTTTTAGACTATTTTGAAACTTCACCTATATATTCTTCTACTGATTTAACTTTTTTATGTATTCTATCTTTATGATTTGGTCTTATATCAAAGTTTATTGAAGAATATACTCTTAAACAACCTTCTTGTTCCAAAACTTGATAACATCTTCCTATTAAATCCAAAGCTTCACTCATTTTTGAAGTTTCAATTATAGTACACATTGAAGTTAATTGATAGGAAAAACCACTATTTCTAATTACTTCAATAACCTTTGATACATATTTAGCTTTACTTTCACTTTTATCTGTAGGAAACATTGACATTTGAACTAAAACACTCATTTGTAAGCCTTTATCTAAAATAAATAATAATTTTGTCATATTATAAAATAATAAATCAAAAACGCATAAAAATTTAAATTTAAATTTAAATTTTTTTATTAGTTTTTTTATAAAATTAGTCTAAAATATTTAATAAAGTTTTAATTTTTAAGTCTTTTAAAAGATATTAATTGACACTATTAAATTACAATCTTATAATATAATAAACAAAAAAGAGAGCTAATGTTAAAAAATATTTCTTATAAAAATCTATTCGTTTCACTTATAATTATCTTTTCGCTAATTATTACATTTATTGTCTATTTAGTATTTAGTAATATTGAAAAATTTCATATTGACAAACTTTCAAAAGATACTTATAATAGTGAAAAAATTCATATAAAAAGCTTTGTAAAAGAATATTTTGATGTTTACAATAACTTGCTTATTACACTAAGCAATACTAAAGAGATTATTGAATATGAAAATAATATAGAAATAATAGAAAAAATATTTAACTCTTATGAAAAAACTCTACCAAATCTAATTGGAATAATATACCTTGATAAAAATCAAAATGAAATAATAAAAGTTAATAAAGTTTATGAATCAATTAAAGAAGATTATACTTTTTTTAATAGTTTAGATAAAACATTTAAAGCTTATTTAACTAACCAAAAAATCTACCTTGGACAAAATATTTTTAAAGAAAATAAAAAAATTTCTACACTTATTTTAAAAATTGATATTAAGGAATTTATCTCAAAACTTGTAAGTTCAAACCTATATAATCTAACGTTAGTTAATAAAGGTAAGCCTATTTTAAATAAAGAAAATCTTACTTTATCAAAAGAAGAATTTTCTTTAATTTTAAATAATGAAGAATATTTATCAAATAACCTTTATAGCTTTTCAATTAATGATTTTTACAATCAAAATATAAAAATTGTTCTAAAACCAAAACATACTTTAGATGATGAAAAATTAAAAAAGTCACAGGCTATAATTTTTCTAATTTTATTTTTCAGTTTTTTAATTTTAATTCCACTTGCTATGTATTTTTCAAATATTCCAAATAAAATTCTAAAAGAATATGAAGATAAACTTATTACTCATAATATTACTGGATTAAAAAATAGTATCTATTTAGATAAAGAGTTAAATAACAAAACTTTTAATAATTCTATAATAATTCTAGTTTACTTAAATAACTTCAAAAAACTACAAAGTGTCTATGGATACAAAATAATTAATACAATTTTAAAAGAATCTTCAAGATTAATTGAAAGCTATAAACATAAAGATGAAAATTTTGAAGAGTTATATTCTATAGAAAATAATCTTTTTGCAATAAAATATAATTTTACAAATGAAGCAAATCTTATTAAATTTACACAACTTTTATTTACTGATTTAGAAAGAGTAGAAATATTAATTGATAAAAATAGTTCAATATATCTTGATTTAACTTTAGCTATTTCAAATCCTCTTGATGTGAAAAACAATGCACAAAAACTCCATGAAGCTCAAATGGCGCTAGAGTATGCTTTAGAAAATAAAATTGATATTTTAGTTTATGACCCAGAAGTAAAAACTAAAGATATTAATAGTCTAAATCTAAAAATTCTAAAATCAATTAAAAATGCCATTGATAAAAATGATTTAGTTTTACATTATCAACCAATATATAATAATAGAACTCAAAAAATTGAAAAATATGAAACTTTAATGAGAATAAGAAATAGCAATAATGAAATTATTTATCCAAACTCTTTTTTAGATATTGCAAAAAACTCAAGAAAATATAATAAATTAACTTATGCCATGATTGAAAAATCTTTTAAATATTTTCAAAATAAAGAGTATGAATTTTCTATAAACTTAAGTGTCTTAGATATTGTAGAAAAAGGTTTTACTGCTTTTTTAGTTCAAAAAATAAAAGAGTATAATGTTGAAAAAAAATTAGTTTTAGAAATAGTTGAGTCTGAAAGTGTTACAAATTATAAAGAGATTAAAAAGTTTATTGTTGCAATAAAAGAATTAGGTTGTAAGATTGCTATTGATGATTTTGGAAGTGGATATGCTAACTTTCAACATATAATTAGTTTAAGTCAATATATTGACTATATTAAATTTGATGGCTCACTAATTAAAAATATACATAAAAATAGAAAATCTCAACTTCTTGTTGGGGTAATTAAATTTTTATGTGATAGTTTAAATATACAAACTATTGCAGAGTTTGTTGAAGATGAAGATACTTTAAATTTTGTAGATTCAATGGGAATAAATTTTTCTCAAGGTTACTTTATTGGAAAACCTATAGAAAATATATAAAAATAGATTATCAAATATTATTTTTAATATTTTATTTACAGTAAATTTGTTATATTAATTATATTATATATACTAAGGAGAGATAATGCAAATTGAAATGACTGCGGAAGTAGTTTTGTCTCAATTGGGCTACACTAAAAGCGAAAGTTCACTTAAACAAGCTGAAAAAATGATTGAATCAACAAAAAATTTTGATAAGTTTGCAAAGCATATTATTAGTTTAAATGACCATTTAAAAAAAATGAATGCTTATGTTAGTTTATCTAATAAAACAGATCACTTAAAAATCAAATGTGATGAAAATGATGCCGAAGAAATTTTAGAAGAATTTCATAATGAAGTAACACATTGGGCAAATAAATATAATGTAAAGTTACAAAAACTTGATGGAAGACCTATTTATTATATCTTAGGTGTTACAGAGTAATTTATAGTTAAGTATATAAGTTTTTACTTATATACTTAAAAAATCTTATTGTAGCTATGACAATAAGGTGTTTTATTATGTCTTACATAATAATTTTGATGATAATCTTCTGCTTCAAAAAAATGAAAAGCACTATGTAAAGTTGTTGCAACTTTATATCCCATTTCTCCCAAATTATCTAAAACATTCATTGCTATTTGTTTTTGTTTATCATCTGTATAAAAAATAGCTGATAAGTACTGGCTTCCAATATCTGGACCTTGTCCATTTGTTTGTGTAAAATCATGTATTTCAAAAAAATATTTTACTAACTCTTCATATGTTATTTCACAACTATTATATTTTACTTTTACTACTTCTAAATGTCCACTCATTCCACTACAAACTATTTCATATGTAGGATTTACAATATGTCCACCCATATATCCAGATACAACTTTATAAACACCTTTTAGTTTTTGAAAATAGTATTCTACTCCCCAAAAACAACCAGCAGCAAAATAAGCAGTTTCTTGATTATTGCATACTTTTTTCTTAGTATCAAAATTTAATGAAATAGAGTTTACACAATGTCTAGTATTTTTAGCAGTAAAGCCTTCACCTTCAAATACATGTCCTAAATGAGCACCGCAAGAGGCACAAACTATTTCTATTCTTCTTCCATCCCTATCAGGTACTCTTTTTACAGCATCTTTTATCTCATCATCAAAACTAGGCCAACCGCAACCTGAAGAAAATTTATCTTCAGATCTATATAAAGAGGCATTACATTTTTTGCATTTATAAATACCATCTTCATAAAAATCATTATATTTTCCAGAAAATGGTCTTTCTGTTCCTTTTTTTTCTATAACATAAGTCTCTTCTTCTGATAACTCATTATATTTCATTTATTTGCCTTTTTAAGATAAATAAGAAATAATAGCAAATTAAAAAATATTAAGAATTAAGAAAAAAAATAATTTGCAGCTTTAATCTATTTTAAATCTTATTAAAGCACTTCAAAACAACTTTGAAGTAAAACTTCATTTTTATATAAGATTTTACCAAGAAAAATATCTCCAATTTTAAAACTTCCTACTCCACTTGGTGTTCCACTCATCAAAATATCTCCATCTTCAAAATCTAAAAAAGTTTTTGCTTCACTTATAATCTCTTGTGGTTTATTTATCATTAAAGATACACCACCTTTTTGTTTTAATTCATCATTTATATAAAGTTCAACCTCTAAATCTTCAATGTTTTTATTAAAAGAGACAAATTTAGAAAAAACTGCTGATTTTCTAAAAGCTTTTGCTCTTTCCCAAGGTAAACCTTTTGTTTTTAAAATAGTTTGTTTTTCCCTTAATGTTAAATCTAAACCAAACCCAACTGCTGTTATTTTATCTTCTTCAATTAAAAAAGAAATTTCAGCTTCATAATGACAGCTTTTTTCATTTTGAGGGAAAACTAAACTATTACTAATTGAAGAGTTAGGTTTAATAAAAAATACCATTTCTTGTGGAACTTCATTATTTAACTCTTTGATATGATCTACATAATTTCTTCCAATACAAACTACTTTTGATGGAAATATCTCTACATTATCATTTAATAAAATTTTATTCATATTTTTATTCCTAATATTTTTTTAAAAAGTCTTGTAAAATAACAGCTGTCATTCCCCAAATAACTTCATCTTTATATTTATATACCCAAACTTTATGTTTTTTATTTCCCCAAGGCTCTTTATATACTTCTGGAAGACCTAACTCTTCTGCTGGAAAATATATCTCTTTTTCACCTAATTCATTTATTTCATAAGGTTTTACTTCACTTTTTAAGGTATATACTTCTGGCTCTTGCTTTTTTAAATATGATAAAGGAACTAAAATAATCTTTTCAACTTCATTTTTATCAATAACCATATTTTTTAAAGCTTTTTTCTTTATTATTCCTACAAAAACTTCTACAATAGCACCAATAGGAGCAACCATAGTATCAAGTTGCCCTACTATTTTTATCTCTTTTTTATCTATTCCAAGTTCTTCTTTTGTCTCTCTTAAAGCAGTTTGCTTAAAATTTTTATCAATACCTTTTTCAAAACCACCACCTGGAAAACAAATATCTCCACCTTGCCTTATATTTGCTGCTCTTTTTTGAAATAAAAGATAATATTCACCTTTTATTTTTACAAGAGGAATAAGCACTGCTGAGTTAAAAAATCTATCTCTTCCCAATACACTTGGATATTTTGGAAGATTAGAAATCATTTTTTTTAAATCTTCTTTTTTCATTTTAGCTCTTTACAGATTTAATAGCTTCTATCATTACCTTTACAATTTTTCTTAAATCTTCTTCTTTTATTGTATAAGCTACAATAGAATAGATTAACTTACCAAAAGGTCTTATCCATACCCCATTTTTTACACAATAATCTTGTATTTCTTGTGCATATATATTATCTTTTAACTCAATTACTCCAATTGCTCCAATATTTCTAATATTTTCCACTAATTCTAAATTTTTTGCTGCTTCAAGTTCCTCTTTAAAAATAGCTTCGATAGTTAAAACTCTTTTTTGCCAAGGAGTTTCTAAAAGAAGTTTAATACTTTCAATCGCCACACTACAAGCTAAAGGATTTCCCATAAAAGTTGGTCCATGCATTAAAATACCTAGTTGTGAATTAGAAATAGTATCACTTACTTCTTTTGAAGTAATCATAGCAGCCATTGTCATATAACCACCAGTTAAGCCTTTCCCAACTGTCATAATATCAGGTTTTATATTTGCATGTTCCATAGCAAACATTTTTCCGGTATGACCAAATCCTGTTGCTATTTCATCTGCAATAAATAAAATATCATATTTTATACATAATTCTTTAGCTTTTACTAAAAATTTAGGATTATAAATTCTCATTCCTCCAGCACCTTGAACAATAGGTTCAATTATAAATCCTGCAACTTCTTTATGATGTATTTCAAATGTTTTTTCAAGCTCTTCTATTGCTTTAGTACAATCATTATTAAAACCTAGTTCTGGAGCCTTTGTAAAAATATGTTTTGGTAAATATGTACCATAAATATTATGCATTGAATTATTAGGATCACATACACTCATTGCAGCTAAAGTATCTCCATGATAAGAGTGTTCACAAGCTATAAACTTATACTTTTTTAAACCTTTTGCTTCTTGATATTGAATTGCTGTTTTTAAAGCTACTTCAACGCAAACAGAACCACTATCACATAAAAATACACTATTTAATCCTGTTAAATCAACTAATAACTTACATAAAGTTGCTGCATTTTCATGTGCAATACCTCCAAACATAATATGAGGCATAATATCAAGCTGAGTTTTAATAGCTTTTGTTAATCTTGGATTGTTATACCCATGAATTGCACTCCACCATGAACTCATTCCATCAATTAATTCTGTATTATCTTCTAAAAATATTGAGGTTTTATCAGTTCTTTTTACAGGTAAAAGTTTTGTTTTTGACGGCAATGAATTATAAGGATGCCAAACATGAGTTTTGTCAATATCTAACCAATGCAAAAGATTCCTTTATTTTTTTTGTATTTTATCAAAAAGTTATTTTATAACTACTTTTAGATAAAATTAGTCACTTTATTATCATATTACAAGAATATAATATTTAGCAAAATACTCTAGGAGAAAGTTTATGGAACATCATGATTTAGAATTAAAACATATTGCAAGTTTAGGTGATAAAAGATTTTTTGTATCTACTATAAAAATGCATGTAAGACATGCTTGGTTAAATCAACATGATAATGTATATGTGTATGAAACAATGATATTTAAAAAAGAAAATGGGAAAGTTTTATACCACGAACCAATTTATAATAAAAGATATAGCTCATACGATATGGCAATAGAAGGTCATCAAAAAGCAATTGTAAATATTGAAGAAATAGTTAAAAAAGCACAAAATGATAATAACTAATAAAAGAGTTAAAAGTATAAATACTTTTAACTCTTTTTTATTTATATTTTAGTGTAAGAAGTGTCTTTTTCCAGAGAAATAAAGTGCCATATTATATTCATTTGCAGCTTCAATAATCTCATCATCTCTAATAGAACCACCTGGCTCAATTACACATTTAACCCCAGCTTTATTTGCTTCATCAATAGAGTCTCTAAATGGGAAAAATGCTTCAGAAGCCAATACAGCACCAGATACATCAAGTCCCATATCTTCTGCTTTTCTTAAAGCAGCTTTAGAAGCATCAACTCTTGAAGTCATACCCATTCCAACTGCAACCATAGCAGAATTTTTAACATATACAACACAATTTGATTTTGTTAAACTTGCAATTTTATATGCAATTTCCATATCTTTTATCTCTTGTTGCGTTGCTTGTCTTGTTGATTTAAGTTCTGCATTTCTAACTTCATCTTCTTCTACAAAGTCAGCATCTTGATATACAAATCCACCATCAACTCTTTTAAAATCATATGTATCATTTGCAAGTTCTAAATATTGTGTACCTTGCTCAAAAAGTTTAATTCTTTTTTTACTTGCAAATACTTCTTGTGCTTCAGGAGTAATTTGTGCAGCAAATACTACTTCTAAGAAAATTTCATTCATTTTAATAGCTAATTCTTTATCAACTATTCCATTTACAGCAACCACACCACCAAAAGCAGAAACTGGGTCACATTTTAAAGCTTCCACATATGAATCAAATAAATTATCTTTTATGGCAAAACCACAAGGATTTCC
The DNA here is from genome assembly GCF_003346775.1 of Malaciobacter mytili LMG 24559. Taxonomy (NCBI): domain Bacteria; kingdom Pseudomonadati; phylum Campylobacterota; class Epsilonproteobacteria; order Campylobacterales; family Arcobacteraceae; genus Malaciobacter; species Malaciobacter mytili. Next base: position 2,134,987 of record NZ_CP031219.1, read on the forward strand.
ATGTTTTACTATACAAACAGCAGGTTCTTTTCCAAACGCAGCAGCAATTTTAGCAGCACCACTAATATCACCCATATTATTAAAACTTGCTTCACCTTTTAAAGTGATAAATTTACTTGTAAATTGGTTATCAAACTCATATAAAGCACCTTTTTGATGTGGATTTTCTCCATATCTTGTATCAAATACTTTAGAACCTACAATAAATTGTTTTGCACCCATTGCATTATTAAATCTTTTATTCATATAATTTGCAATCATAGCATCATATGCAGCTGTATGCTCATATGCTTTAATCATCATATCTCTTCTAAACTCAACTGTATTAGTATTGTTTTTAAGATTATTTAATACTAAATCATAATCTGCAACATCAGTTACAATAATAACTGAATCAAAGTTTTTAGCCGCACTTCTAACCATAGCAGGCCCACCAATATCTATATTTTCAATAATCTCTTCAAAATCATCAGTTTTTTCAATTGTTGCTTTAAAAGGATATAAGTTTACACAAACTAAATCAATACCTTCAACTCCAAGCTCTTTTGCTTGGTCTAAATGAGATTGTTTATCTCTTCTATGTAAAATTCCTCCATGAATATATGGATTTAAAGTTTTAACTCTACCTTCAAAACATTCAGGAAATTTTGTAACTTCATTTGCCTCTATTACAGCAATTCCTGCCTCTTTTAATTTATTATATGTTCCACCAGTTGAGATAATCTCATACCCTAAAGCAACTAATTCTTTTGCAAAATTCTCTATACCACTTTTATCACTAACACTAATTAAAGCTCTCATTTTAAGTATCTTCTCCCCATAATTTATTATTCTAAAATAAAAAAAGCCAAACTCACTTTGAGTTTGGCTTTTAGACTTATTTTAATTATAAGTCTTGTTCAATTACTTTTTTAAATTTATTAAAGTAAATATCACTTGCTGCTTCTAATGAAATAGAAATATCATTAATACAAATTGTATTACCTTCAACTATACCAATTTCCTCACAAGCTATACCATTTTCTTTTGCAATTGCAATAAAGTTTTCTTTATTTTCAGGATTTACTTCAACTAAAGCTCTACTTAAAGTTTCACTGAAAATATCTTTACTATTTGCTAAATTTACATTTACTTTTACACCTTTATTTCCAACAACTGCCATTTTTGCTAATGAAACTGCAATTCCACCAACATTTACATCTTTAGCAGCTACTAAAAGGTCTTGTTTATTAGCTTCAATTACTGTATTCCAAAGTTTTAACTCTTTTTCAAAATCAACTTCAGGATGAACTCCAGCTACTTTATTATACATTTTTTTCATATATAAAGAACCACCGAATTCACTCTTTGTTTCACCTAATAAGAAAATAATATTTCCTTGTTTTTGAACACAAGAAGGTAAAACTTTATTTGCATCATCATTTACTCCAACCATTGCAATTGAAGGTGTTGGGAATACTCCTACCCCATTTGTTTCATTGTATAAAGATACATTTCCACCAATAACAGGAGTAATAAGCTCTCTACAAGCATCTTTAATACCTTCACAAGATTGAGCAAATTGCCACATAACTTCTGGATTTTGTGGATTTCCAAAATTTAAACAATCTGTAATTGCCTTTGGCATAGCACCAGTCATAGCAACATTTCTTCCAGATTCCATAACAGCTGCACTAGCACCTAATTTTGGATTAATATAACAAAATCTTGTATTACAATCAGCACTCATTGCAAGTGCTTTTCCTGTCTCTTTAATTCTAATTGAAGAACCATCTAATTTTCCAGGTCCTTTAATAGTATTTGTTTGTACCATAGAGTCATATTGACTGTAAATCCAAGATTTATCAACAACTTCCATATCACTAAACATTGCATCAAAAGCTTCTTGATTAGCAATATCTTTATCTAAAGTAATATTTGCAATATCTTTTAAGTATTCAGGCTCTTTAACAGGTCTATCTAATACTGGTGCTTGTTCACTTACTGGTTGAACAGGAACTTCAGCAACTTTTTGTCCATGCCAGAATAATTCCATATTACCTGTACTTGTAACTTCTCCAATAACAGCCACATCTAATTCCCATTTTTGGAAAATTTCGATGATTTTTTGCTCACTTCCTTTTTTAGCACAAATAAGCATTCTTTCTTGAGATTCAGAAAGCATAAAATCATAAGGAGTCATTCCCTCTTCTCTTGCAGGAACTTTATCTAAATGCATTATCATACCAGAACCACTTCTTCCAGCCATCTCAAAAGATGAAGATGTAAGTCCAGCAGCACCCATATCTTGGATACCTACAATTAAATCCTCTTTAAATAATTCTAAGCAAGCTTCCAATAGAAGTTTTTCAGTAAAAGGGTCCCCTACTTGTACTGTTGGTCTTTTTGATTCACTATCTTCATCAAAAGAAGCACTTGACATAACCGCTCCACCAAGTCCATCTCTTCCTGTTTTACTTCCAACATACATAACTGGGTTACCAATACCCTCTGCTCTTCCATAGAAAATCTCATCTGCTTTAGCAAGACCTAAAGTAAAAGCATTTACAAGATTGTTTCCTGCATAACACTCTTCAAAAGTTGTTTCTCCACCAATAGTTGGAACTCCCATACAGTTACCATAACCACCAATACCAGCAACAACCCCTCTTAATAAATATCTATGTTTTTGTGCAGTTTCACTATTACCTTCAATTGAAGCAAATCTAATTGAGTTCATATTTGCAATTGGTCTAGCTCCCATTGTAAATACATCTCTTAAAATTCCTCCAACACCAGTAGCAGCACCTTGGTAAGGTTCAATAAATGAAGGGTGATTGTGTGATTCCATTTTAAATACAGCAGCATATCCATCACCAATGTCAATAACACCAGCATTTTCACCTGGACCTTGGATTACCCAAGGGGCTTTTGTAGGGAAACCACTTAAATATTTTTTACTTGATTTATATGAGCAATGCTCACTCCACATAGCAGAAAAGATACCAATTTCTACATAATTTGGTTCTCTTCCTAAGATTTCTCTAATTTGTTCTAATTCCTCAAGCGTTAAAGAGTGCGCTAATGCAATCTCTTCAATATTCATCTCTTTTTGCATCTGTTACCTTAAAAGTTATTTCATAGTTAAGGTGCGATTATATCCAAAAAGGGGTTAAAAAAACTTTTATCCTTCAGATAGTATTTCTATTTTATTATCTTTAAGCTCTATAAATAGCTCTTTTTTCCCATCAAATTTGTAACTATTTGTTCTATAAACTTCATCCATTAGAACCTTATACATTTTTTTATTTAAAGAATTTGGATAAGGAATTATATTTATATTTGAAAAAATTATTGTTTTATCTTGTTTTCTTGAAAAAATTGTTTTTTTATACTCAGCAAAACTATTAAGTTCAACTCCATCATATCTTTTAAACTCTTTTGAGTAAAAAGATAAATAAGCATCAATATCAGACTTTTTCCAAGCATCTTTCCATTTATAAATTGATGATAAAATTAAACTTATTTCATCTTTTGTACTTTTTTTAATTTCATCTTTTGAAATTAGTAATAAAGACTCTTCTAAATCTATTGTTTTATCAAGGTTTTGTAAATTTGGATTATCTAAAGCTATACAACCTTTTGTAAACTCTTCTCTTTGCTGATTTAAAGGCATACCATGAATCCAAATTCCATGACCTTTTTTATTTAAAGCTTTATCAAAAGTATTAGGATATGAAGTAACTAGGGCTAAAGGACCATAAAAAGGATCTAATTTTGTAAGTTTATTTGTTAGTTTATAAACACCTTCTGGAGTTTTTAAATCACCTTCAACTTTTTTATCTCCTTGTTTTTCTCCAATAATTACACTATCTTTTAGAATTTCAGAAAATCTATTATCAACTTTTTTATATACTTTTAACTCTTTTGTATCTTTGTCCACAAAAATTAAAAATTTAGTAGATTCATAATATCCATAATCAATATTTTTATCTTCTAAAAATTTTTCCCAATAACTTTTTTCTTGTAATTTTTTTTCTAATTGTTCTTTTACAGCATCAATTCCTTGTGTTCTATATATATCAACTAAATCAGCAAACAAAAAAGTTATACCAAATAATAAAAGCCCTAAAAATCGCATACATACACCCCAACTATATTTATTTAAGTTTTGCAATTGTATAATAATACCCCTAATTTTTTTATAAAAGAAAGTTTCATGAAAATTATATTAATACTAATCATTTTTATTTCATCAATGTTTGCTTTACAAGTTCAAGAGCTAACTTGGCCAAAGGGAGATAGTTTTTTAACTTTTCTAGATAAATATAATATTTCTCAAAAATTATATTTTGAACTAGAAAAAGAAGATAAAGAGTTGTGTTCAGAGATAGTTGCTGGAACAGAATATAATCTTTTATTAAATGAAGATGGAACATTAAAACAAGTATTAATTCCTGTTTCTGAGGATATGCAACTACATATTTATGAAAGTAATAAGGGTGAATATAAATTTGAAGCCATTCCAATTTCTTATCAAGAAATAGAAGAAACTATTGCAATTGAGATTAAAAAATCTCCTTTTCAAGATATATTTGAAGCAACAGAAAATTTAGCTTTAGCAAATGAAGTTATGAGAGTATATGGAAGAAGTATAAATTTTAGAAGAATTCAAAAAGGTGATTTTGTAGCATTAAAATATAAACAAAAAATTAGAATGGGCAAATATTTTGGAAGCCCTGAATTAACTGCTGCAATGGTTGAAGTTAATGGAAAAAAACATTATAGATTTAAAAATAATAAAAATGACAAATATTATGATGAAAAAGGAAGAGGTTTTTCAAAAACATACTTTTTTAAGATACCATTATCATATAATAGAATTTCATCACAATTTACAAAAAGAAGATGGCATCCAGTTTTAAAAAAATATAGAGCCCACCTTGGAACAGATTTTGCTGCACCAAAAGGAAGACCTATTTACGCTGCGGGAGATGGGAAAATTATCTTTAGAGGTGTAAAAGGTGGTTATGGAAATGTTATAATAATTGATCATAAAAATGGTTATAGAACTTTATATGCTCATCAAAGTAGATTTAAAAGTGGTTTAAAAGTTGGAAGTTATGTAAGTAAGGGAACACATATTGGTTATGTGGGAAATACAGGACTAAGTTCAGGACCACATTTACATTTAGGTTTATATAAAAATGGAAGAGCAATTGATCCATTACAAGTTATAAAAAGAGGAAAAGAAATAAAGTTATCTGGAAAAGAACAAGCTACTTTTATAGCTAATACAAAAGATTATTTTAATGAACTTAATTTAGTAGTTAGTGATGAAAATAGAAAACTTCCTACAAGGTTGGCAAGAAAAGAGAGTTTTACAACAATACAATAACTACAAAAGGAGTTTAAATGCAAAATGAAAATATCATAAAAGATCCTAATGAACTTTTAGAGAAATTAGACAATCTTCACCCCTCTGACATTGCATACTCCCTTAAAAAAATAGAAAATGAAAGCGAAGATGACTTTTTCTATGTACTTAAAACTATGCCAGATGAAATTCTGGGAGAAGTTTTATTAGAATTACCTGACAATTTAAGAGAAGCAGCATATGAAGAGTTATCTATTGAAAAACTTACTGATGCAGTTGATGAATTAGAATCTGATGATGCAACAGATATTATTCAAGAAATTGAAGAAATAGATAGAGAAAAAGCTAAAGAAATTTATGAAGGTTTAGAAGAACAAGATAAAAAAGAGATTGATTGGCTTAGAAGATATGAAGAGGATGAAGCTGGTGCGTATATGCAAACTGAGCTTTTTTCTGCAAAGCTAAAAGAGACAATTGGACAATCAATAAAAAGATTAAAAGAAGCAAAAGCAGAAGATGCTTTAGAAAATATTCACCAAGTATTTGTTGTTAATGATGATAAGTCTTTAATTGCTTCAATTTTATTAGAAGATTTAATTATTTTTGATTTTGATAAAACATATGAAGAAATTTTAAATGAAGCTGATGAGTATAAATATAAACCTTTTAAAGTAAGTGATAAAACACATATTGATGAAGTTGCAAAACATGTTGAACAATATGACTTAAGTGTTGTTGCAGTTGTGGGTTATCAAGATATTTTAATGGGAAGAATTACAAGTGATGATATTTTAGATGTTATTGAACAAAATGCAACTGAACAAATCTATCAATTAGCAGGGGTAGATGAAGAGTTTGAGCATGAAGACAATCTTATTAATACAGCTAAAAAAAGAGCAATATGGCTATTTTTAAATCTAGGTACAGCAATTTTAGCTTCACTTGTTATTGGCTTATTTGACCAAACAATTCAAGCATATGTTGCTTTAGCAATTCTTATGCCAATTGTTGCCTCAATGGGAGGAAATGCAGGAACACAAACACTTGCAGTTATGGTAAGACAATTAGCATTAGGAGATATTGAGTTAGAAAATGCAAAAGATGCAGTAAAAAAAGAGGTTTTTATCTCTTTATTTAATGGATTTTTATTTGCATTAATTATGGGAGTTATTGCTTGGATTTGGTTTGATGAAAAACTACTTGGATTAGTAATTGGTCTTTCAATGATTGTAAATTTATTTAGTGCAGGTTTTTTTGGTGCATCAATTCCTTTAATACTAAAAAAATTTAAAATTGACCCAGCAGTAGGAAGTACAGTTTTACTAACAACTGTTACAGATATAGTTGGCTTTTTTAGTTTTTTAATGCTTGCAAAAATTATACTTTTATAAAAGGACTTTTATGGCACTACTTGATAATGAAAAGTGTATTTTACCTATAAGCAGTATTGCAGAACTTTTAAGTACAAAACCTAGAACTTTAAAAATGTATGAAGAAAAAGGTTTGTTTCCTCAAGCTGAGGGAAAAATAAAAAAGTTATATTCTATAAATGATGTTAGATATATTGCATTTGTTCACTATCTTGCAAGTATAAAAAAAATAAATGCAAATGGTATAAAATATATTTTAGAAATGCTTTTAAATAATATGGATGAAAAAAATAGAAATGATTTTTTAGATATTGTAGAAACAAAACTTGAAAAAATCTCCACAAAAGATGTGGAAGATATAGAAAACTTTTAAAATAAGGAAAAATTCCTTATTTTATAGAAGCTGTTGAAACAATAGATAAAAACTCATCTTTTGTTTTTTTATTTTGCTTAAATAATCCTCTTAAAGCGGAAGTAACAGTTGTTGAACATATTTTTTCAACTCCTCTCATCTCCATACACATATGTCTAGCTTCAATCATAACGGCAACACCTTTTGGATTTAAAGCATTATTAAGTGCATCGCAAATTTGTTCAGTCATTTGCTCTTGAATTTGTAATCTTCTAGCAAATACATCTACTACTCTTGGTATTTTACTAAGTCCTACTACTTTACCATTTGGAATATATGCAACATGAGCTTTACCAATTATTGGCAACATATGATGTTCACATTGTGAATAAAATTCTATATCTTTAATTACAACCATTTCATCATTTGTACTTGTAAAAAGAGCTGAATTTATAATCTCTTCTGGATTTTGTTTATATCCGCCACACATAAACTCAAAAGCTTTTCTTACACGACTTGGAGTTTTTACTAACCCTTCTCTAGTTACATCTTCACCAATATATTCTAAGATATTTTTTATTGAGTTTTCAAACTCTTTTTCGCTAATCATTCTTTTCCTTTAATACTTAATTATTTCACTAATACTCCAAATGGGTACAAATATAGCAAATATAATCCATAAAATTAACCCTAGTATTATTATAAATACAAAAGGCTGTATCCAAAAGCATAGTGACTTAATTTTTCTTTTATAACTATTTTTATAAATCTTCTCAATCTCTAAAGTTGCTTTTTTCAAACAGTTTGAATTTTCACCTGTTTGAATTAAATTTAAAACTACATCATCAAAAATTTTTGTACTTGAAAAAGAGTAGCTTATACTTTTACCACTTTTTAAAAGATTTTCAATTTGCGTTATTTTATCCAAAAGATATTTGTTTTTAATTAAACTACTAAGACTATTTAAACAAGAGTGAAACTCATAGTTTTCTTTTTGCAAAATATTTAAAATAATAAAAAGTCTATACATTTGAAGATTAAGAACTAAAGAACTAAATATTGGAATATTTTGTAAAATAATCTTATCAAACAGATATGCACACCTTTTATTTAATTTATAAAATATATAAACAACTATAAAAGATAGTGAAAATATTATATTTAAATGCATAAAATAGTTCTTCAAAAAATCTTTTAACTTAAATAGTAAAAGAGTTGCTAAATTTTTATTTACTCCCTCTTGAAAAAGAAATAATTCAAAAGAGGGTAAAACTATATAAAAAATACTAAAAATACAAAAAAATAAAGTTATAAGTAAAATAAAAGGATATGAAAAAGCTTTTATTAACTCTTTTTTTATTTTTAAATTAAATTTTAAAAAGTTTGTTAAAGCATTAACTGTTAAATATATATTACCTTTACTATTTGCTATTTTAAAAAAATTTTTAACACTACTATCAAGACTAAAAGAGAGTGAATTAAAATCTATACCTTTCCCACAATTAATATTTTCAAGTAAAACAGAAATAAACTCTTTTATATTTTTATCTTTTTTATTTTTTAAAAGAAGTTCTAAAGCCTCTTTAATATGTATTTTGGCTTTTAACATTAGATTTAATTCTAAAAAGAAATAATAAGCTGTTTGTAAAGTGATTTTTTTCTTAAATAAATTAAAGGTTTTAGACTCTAGCTTTTTTATTTCTATTATATTTTTATTAATTTTTCTAAGTTCTTTTTTCTCTATTATTTCTTTATAAAGTTTAGAGTTTTTTTGATAGGTAATCTCATACTTCATCTTCAAAACCTAAAACTTTATAAACCTCATCTAATGTGGTAAGTGATTTTTTTACTTTCTCTTTTGCATCATCAAGAATATTTTTAAATTTAATAGTATTTAAATAAGTTTTAAAACTATCAAAGGTTTCATTTTTAGATATTAGTGAACTTAAAACTTCATCTATTTTAATAACTTCTGCTATAACTGTTCTTCCTAAATACTTAGTATAGTTGCATTTATAGCAACCTTTAAAATTACAAAAAGGGCAAACTTTTAATACTAATCTTTGATAAAAAATATATTTTAAAGTGGAAGATAATAAAAAATTTTGGCACTTTAAATCTAATAATCTACTTATGGCATTTAAAGCATTACTTGAATGAATAGTTGAAAGAACTAAGTGGCCTGTTAAAGAAGCTTGAATAGCAATTTGCAAAGATAAAGAATCTCTAATTTCTCCAATAAAAATTATATCAGGGTCTTGTCTTAAAATATTTTTCAACACACTATTAAAAGATAAGCCTCTTTTTTTATCAATGTTTATTTGACAAATATTTTTAATTTTATATTCCACAGGTTCTTCAACTGTAATTATCTTTTTATTTTTATAATCTAAACTTTTTAATAAGGAATATAAAGTTGTTGTTTTCCCACTTCCTGTAGGTCCACACACTAAAACTAAGCCCTGAGTTAAACTACTAATCTCTTCTAAACTCTTAAAAATATTAGAAGAAAACTCTAAGGCATTTAACTTTTTATCAATAGTTTTATTATCTAAAATTCTTAAAACAATTGATTCTCCATATAGTGTTGGTAAAATAGAGACTCTAAAATCATAAATACTATTTTGTATAGATTTACTAAATCTGCCATCTAATGCAAGTTTATATTGGGTAATATCCAAGGAAGCTTTTAATTTAATAATTGAGCTTATAACTTTATAAAAATTTTTATGAAAATTTATTATATGTTTTAATTTACCATCTATTCTAAACTTAATACATAAATAATCATTATGTGTTTCAAAATGAATATCACTAGCTCTTTTTTCAATTGAAAAATCTAGTAATAAAGTTAAAAACTCTTCTATACATTCTTGAGTGCTATTTGTTTTTACAACTTCTAAACTTAAATTATATAAAGCTATTCTTTTCTCAATATCACTTAAATAAAAGAGTATCTCTTCACTTTTAAATTCTAAGAATTTTGTAATATTAAAAAAGCAGGTTTTTGCAAATTTTATATCACTTTTTTTGCAAACTGCACAACTTGTATAAATCTCATCTTCAAAAAAAGGCAAAATCAAAGCTTTTTCTAAAGCTTTTACATCATATTTTTTTACAAAATTATAATCTATTATTAGCTCATAAAACTCTTTATTCATAGAAAACCTTTTGAACTTTATTATCTTTTTTAAATTGTATAAAATCATCTGATATGCTTATTATCTTATATGAATTTATATAATCACCCACTGTATACCACCTATTTTCAATAAATACATAATTCATTACTACTGCTTCTATTTTAAAAGCAAATTTTTTATTTTCTTGCTTAAAATCCTTTAACTTAAATCCTTTATTATTTAAATAAAACTTTTCAAAACCTACTTTTAAACTAACTAAAAAACTATTTTCATTTTTTAAAACTTCCATATGTTTAATATAAGAAAAATTATTATAGGTTTCAAGATAATAAATAGTTTTGACAAACTGCATAAAACTTGCAAAAAAGCTTAACTGTACTTCAGTATTTATTTGTTTGATTTCTTGCAAATTTATATTGTTGTCATTAAAGTAGTTTGTAAAATCTTTAATTATTTTTGTTTGATTTTTATTAAATATTCTATTTTCTTTTTGTATAGTAAAATTAAAACTATTATTATCATTTATAAGAATTAAAATTGTGATACTTAGAAGTATTGGAATTGAAAAAAGCTTTATTTTTTCAAAAAAAGAGAGTTTATCAATTTTATTTTCTAGTAGTATAAATACTTCCAAAAAGTTCATAATATTTACTTTCTTCATTAAAAGATACTTCTTTTGTATCCAAATATTTTTTATTGTTATTAATAAACTTATAAAGCGAAACTTGCTCTTTTGAGTAAAAAACCACTTTAAATTCCCCCTTTGTAAAGTTAAGATTTTTTATATAAATATTTGAATTATTTATTTCTTTAAATAGTTTAATTAATTGTGTAGAAAGAAGTTTTTTTTCTTGGTATAAACTAACTTCTTGCTTTTTTAAATTTTTATTTTTAAAAAGAGAAAATAAAGCAAATGAAAAAAGTAAAGTTGCTAAAAATAAAAATAGATATTTAAATTTTATATTTGAAGAAGAATTTATATCTTTTTGAAAAGATAATGAGTTTAAATAAATTGGTTCAACAGAAGAAAAATTAAATCTTTTAAAAAAATACTCTTTTATTTGTTCTTTAGTTAGTTTATATTTTAAATATTGATAATAGTAAAGTTTCTTATTTTTATATAAAATAAGATAATTTTCATATACAAAAAGTGTATAAATACTCTCGTTTTTAATATATTTTTCCAAATTAGAAAAATAGAATTTATTTGTTTTAAAAATAGTAATTTGATAGCTATTAAGCTCTTTTATAAAGGTATAAAATATATTTTCATTTATTTTTACTTTTATACCTTTTAATTTTAATGAAGTATCTATAAACTTATCAAGATTCTTTTGCAAAATCTCTTCATCAACACTAATAAGAACTGTTTTAAAATCAATAAACTTTTCCATAAAAAAGTTTAACCAATAATAACTAAAATTATTATTTAATGCTTTTTGCTTTTTGTAAAAAATTCACTCTTGCTAAACTATGTTTTACTATTGGTTTTACATAATCTTTAATCTCAGTATTAAATAAAAACTCTTCATCATGTAAATTTTTTGCTTCAATATCTTTTAAAATAGGTAAATATTTTTTTATATATATTGCATCTTTATCAAATTTTTTACTTTGTGAATAAGGATTAAATACCCTAAAATATGGTTGTGCATCAACACCTGTACTAGAACTCCATTGCCACGATAAGATATTTGAAGCAGCATCATAGTCCATTAAATACTTAGCAAAAAACTTTTCACCTTCTTGCCACGGTAACATTAAGTGTTTACAAAAAAAACTAGCTACTATCATTCTTACTCGATTGTGCATATTTCCTGTTGTAATTAACTCAGTTACTCCAGCATCAATAATAGGAACTCCTGTTTTTGCACTAATAAAACTCTCATATAACTCTTTATCAAAACTATAAGGAGCAGTTTTTTTAAAATCTTCTTTATGTAATTTAGGAAAATGAAAAAGTAAATAAGCATAAAAATCTCTAAAAACCAATTGCCTAAAAAATCCTTCTGTTTGATGTTTTTGTCTTTTTAATTTTATTAAATATCTTAAAATCTCTCGAACACTAATAATCCCAAATCTAATATCTAAACTTAAATTTGAAGTAGCATCTAAATTTAAAAAATCTCTATTTTCTTCATATTTATCAATTTTAAACTCCAATTGTTCTAATAAAACTTTTGGATTTTTATAGACTATTGAATTGCCATTAAAACCAATTGAGTTAATTTTTAATTCTTTGAAAAGCTTTTTAGTACTATCAAACTCTATAATAAAATTAAAATCACTATAATTATATAAATAATTATTTTGTTTTTTATACTCTAAAGAGTGTTCTTTTACATAAATTCTTTTTGCTTCTTTAAAATATGGACTAAAAACTACATATGGACTTTTATCAGCTTTTAAAATTTCATCTACATTGTAAATATAGTTATCTTGCAAAGGATTAAATTTTATTATTTTAGAGATTTCCAAATCTCTATTTTTTGCATAGTTATCATAATCAATAGAAGCATATACTTCATTAAAACCATAATCTTTTAAATAATTAAAAACTTCTGTTGGTTTTGCATAAAAAATAAGTAAATCCAAGTTAATTTTTCTAAGATTTTCTTTTAATTGTAGAACTCTTTTAAAAATATAATCAACTCTTTTATCTTCTTTTTCTAAAGTATTTAAAATCTCTTTATCAAATATAAATATAGGAAGAACTTCACCTTCAATACTTAAAAGTTGAACATCTTCTACTCTTAAATCTCTTCTATACCATAATATTGTTTTTTTATTTTCCACTTTTAATATCACTTCTTAATGCTAACTCATCTGGATAAGGTTGTAAAAATTTTTGTTTTAATAAAAACTCTTTATTGTATTTTACACTCAATAGTTTAATTAAAGCAATTACTGTTATTAAAGGTATAATTTTATTTTTATAATCATCAATTAGCTTTTTAAGTTCAACTTTTTCTTCTTTTGTAAGTTCTTTTTTAAAAAAACCTACCATATGCTCTAAAACATTAACTGTTTTACTAATCTTACTTTTTGTATTAATTGTTTGAAAAAAAAGCTCTTTATAGTTATTAACTATCTCTTCTAAACTTTTTGATTCTTGATTTGCTACTATTTTGCCCAACTGTCTATATAAAAGTTCATTTTTTGAATGAAGCAAATATTTATATGAAGTATGAAATTCCACTAATTGGCTAATCTTACTAATACTATTACTTAATTTTTGCATATCACTATAAGCAAAAATTTGCATAATAAAGTTTTCCCTAAGCCAAGCATCATTTAGTCTTGCTTCATCTTCTATGGCTAAATATGGGAATTTTTCTTTACATAAAGCAGCAAAAACTCCATCTTTTTTCCCTTGTGGCATACCATTTTCATAATACTTTGCATCACCTAAACCACAGCTTGGCGATTTTGATTTTAGTATGATTCCACAAATAGGAAAATCTTTAAGTTTAGATGCTTCTTTTAAAGAAGATTCCATTATTTTTTCAGTTACATCCTCTTTTGTAAAGACTGTCTTAAGGAAAATTTTATTTTTCTCACTAATTATTCGAATAGTCTCTCTTGGAGTTCCCAAGGCCAAATGTTCTGGACAGAAATGTACAAAATCTGCGTATTTACTTAAAGTATCTAAAATAAACTTATCTTTTTGATTTGTACCATCATATCTTACATTATTGCCTAATAAACAACTTGAAACAGCTAGTAACATACCTTTTCCTTAAATAAAAAATTATAATATATTATAGCAACATTATTTGGTTTTTAATACACAATTTTTGTTCATTTATCATTATATGTTTTTATTATAAATAATATCACTATTTTTTATATTTTTGATTTTTATTACAATAAGTAACATTAAAAAGCATATATACTTATATATTACTTTAATTATATTATTAATATATTTAATAAAGTTTATTAGATAATTTTTATGTGTAGAATTTGCATACTTTATATTTTTACACATTTTTTACATAAATTTATGTTTCAAAATGAAACATTTATTTTTATTATGTGTAAATTTAAGAGAGAGGAGAGAGGATGAACGAAGAATTAGTAAACAAGATTGAAAATCATCCAAAGTATATTGAACTAATTTCAAAAAGAAAAAGTTTCAGTATTAAACTTGGAATTTTCGTATTGGTTATGTTTTATGCATATATTTTAACTATTGCATTTAACAAAGAAATTTTGGCTACAAAAATAGGAGATGGTCTTACAACTATTGCATTTCCAATAGCTTTAGCTATTTTAGTAATTAGTTTTATAACGACAATCATTTATGTAAGAAGAGCAAATGGTGAATTTGAAGATTTAATCAATGCTGTAAAAAATGATGTAAAGGATTCGTTATAATGTTTAAGATTATTGCACTACTACTATTAACTTGTTTTTCAATGTTTGCTGCGGGTGATGCAACATTTGAAGCAACAAAAAGAGAGTTAAATATTCCTGCTATTATAATGTTCTTTATTTTTATTGTTGGAACATTAGGAATTACTTATTGGGCTGCTAGAAAAACTAAATCTGCAAGTGATTTTTATACTGCTGGTGGAGGAATTTCAGGATTTCAAAATGGTTTAGCAATTGCTGGAGATTATATGTCAGCAGCAGCATTTTTAGGAGTTTCTGGACTTATTTACTTAAAAGGGTATGATGGAGTTATCTATGCTGTTTCATTTCTTGTTGGATGGCCAATTATTTTATTTTTTATGGCTGAAAAATTAAGAAACTTAGGTAAATTTACATTTGCTGATATTGCTGCATATAGACTTGGACAAAAAGAGATTAGAACTTTAGCTGCATTTGGTTCATTATCTGTTGTTATTTTATATCTTATTGCACAAATGGTAGGAGCAGGGAAACTTATTCAAGTTCTTTTTGGAATGGAATATGAGTTTGCAGTTATCCTTGTGGGTGTATTAATGATTATTTATGTAACATTTGGTGGTATGCTTGCAACTACTTGGGTTCAAATTATTAAAGCATGTCTATTACTTTCTGGGGTTTCATTTATGGCGGTTATGGTGTTATACCACTTTAATTTTAGCTTCGAAAGCTTAGCTGTTAAAGCAGTGGAAAATCATGCTTCAGGTGAGTCTATTTTAGCTCCTGGTGGATTTATTTCTGACCCTATTTCTGCTATTTCTCTTGGTATGGCACTTATGTTAGGAACAGCTGGTCTTCCACATGTTCTTATGAGATTTTTTACAGTTGGTAATGCTAAAGAAGCTAGAAAATCTGTTGTTTATGCAACTGGTTTTGTTGGTTACTTTTGGATAATTATTACTATTGTTGGATTTGGTGCAATTGCATTTTTAAATAGTGCAGAAGGTGCACAATATTTTGTTGATGGAAAACTATTTGGTGGAAATAATATGGCATCAATTCACTTATCTCATATGTTAGGTGGAAACGCTTTCTTAGGATTTATTTCAGCTGTTGCTTTTGCTACTATTTTAGCAGTTGTATCTGGTTTAACACTTGCAGGAGCAAGTGCTATTTCTCATGATATTTATGCAAATGTTATAAATCCAAATGCTAGTGATGAAAATGTTGTTAAATTATCTAAAATTACTGTTATTATCGTAGGTATATTAGGAGTTATTTTAGGAATAGCATTTGAACAACAAAATATTGCATATATGGTTGGTCTTGCATTTGGTATTGCTGCATCTGCAAACTTCCCTATTTTATTCTTATCTATTTACTGGAGAGGATTAACAACAAGAGGTGCATTTATTGGTGGATTTATTGGTCTTATAACTGCTGTTACTTTAGTTGTAGTTGGACCAATTGTATGGGTACAAATTTTAGGAAATGCTGAGGCATTATTTCCATATAAACACCCTGCACTATTCTCTGTAACTGTAGCATTTGTTGCTATTTGGTTTTTCTCAATTACTGATAATTCACAAAAAGGAAAAGCTGAAAAACAACTGTTTAGAGCACAAAATATTAGGGCTGAAACTGGATTTGGAGCTGCAGGAGCAGTTGATCACTAGAAATATAAAGGGGAAATTTCCTCTTTATATTTTAACTTTATGATTTATTACACCTGTACCTTTACCAATATTTGGAGCAGATAAAATAGCTTCATATACATACTCTTTTGCCTTTTTAATCGACTCTTCTAAAGATTTACCCAAAGCTAAATTTGATGCAATTGCAGAAGAT
Source organism: Malaciobacter mytili LMG 24559 (assembly GCF_003346775.1). Taxonomy (NCBI): domain Bacteria; kingdom Pseudomonadati; phylum Campylobacterota; class Epsilonproteobacteria; order Campylobacterales; family Arcobacteraceae; genus Malaciobacter; species Malaciobacter mytili. Next base: position 2,151,409 of record NZ_CP031219.1, read on the forward strand.
AAAGTACAACCTGTCCCATGAAGATTTTTTGTTCTAATATATGGAGTATGAAAAGATTTTATATCATTTTTAGTATATAAATAATCAATACTATAAATTATATTATTTATCTCTTTTATATGGTTTTTTATAAGAACATTTGTTTTTAATTCTCTAATTTTATTTAAATCATGTTTTTTATCTTCTTCATAATTAAATAATTGTCTTGCTTCATACATATTTGGAGTAATTAACTTAGCATATTTACAAAGTTCTTTTAATTCATTTACTGCTTCTGTTTCAAGTAGAGCTGAACCTGCTTTTGAAACAAAAACAGGGTCTAATACAATTGGTATATCAAGATTTCTAATTGAGTTTTTAACTACTTGTATAATCTCTTTATTAAAAAGCATTCCAATTTTAATAGCTTTTATATCTAAATCTTGTAATAAAGATTCAATTTGAGATTGAATAAATCTTGGGTCTACTTCATATATATCTTTTACTCCGGTTGTATTTTGTGCAGTAAGCACAGTTACAACTGAAGCTCCATATAAACCATGGGCTTCAAAAGTTTTCAAATCTGCTTGTATCCCAGCTCCACCACATGAATCAGAGCCAGCAATAGTAAGAACAGCTTGCATAAAAAAATCCTTTTAATTATCAATAAACTCTCTAAATTTTTTTGCACCATCTTTACTTGAAATTACACTATCTTTTATATTTGTAAAGAAAAACTCTATTTTACTTTGCTCTAAAGTCTTCATACTTTTTACATAATCAAGATTAATTATATATGATCTGTGTATTCTAAAAAAATTTGGTGTTGTAAGAAAATTTTCCATATCTGATATTTTTTTACTATAATAAGAAAAACCATCTTTTGTTCTAAAAATTACTTCATTTAAATCAGCTTGTATATAGACAATATCTTCTGGTTTTAAAAGATAAGCTTCATCACCATTTTTAGTTAAAAACTTAATACTTTTTTCTTGTTTTTTATATGAGATTGCTCTATTTATACTTTTTTGTAAATCATCTTTTGAAAAAGGTTTTAATAAATAATCAATTGCCCCTATTTCAAAAGCTTTTAACGCATACTCTTCATATGCCGTTTGGAAGATTACAAAAGCCTCTTTATTATTTGCAAAAATTTCAGAAGCCAACTCTAAACCACTAATCTCAGGCATATTTATATCAAGTATATAAATATCAAAATTATGTGTATTAGTAAGAGCATCAAATTCTTGTTTATTATTTGCAATTTCGTAATAATATTTTAATTCTTCTAAAAATCTTATCAATCTTTTTATTGCAAGCTCTTCATCATCCATTATTAATATCTTCATTTTTCTTTCCTATTATAATTTTGTATGTGGGTAATTCTTTATTTACTAGCAAAACTTTTCCATTTAAAAGTATTTCCAATCTCTCCTTTAAATTCTTAAGTCCAATTCCAAAACTATCGTTTTTAACGGGTTTACCATTATTTGAAACAATTATTTCAAACTCTTTATTTTTAATACAAACTATATTTATAATTAGTTGTTTTTTATTTTTATCAAAACCATGTTTTATTGCATTTTCTACAAGTAATTGAATAGAAAACTTTGGAATTAAAATTTCAAAATACTCTTTTTTTATATCTAAATTTAAAACTATTTTATTTGAAAATCGAACATTTTCTAAGAAAACATATCTTTTTAGATTATCAATTTCATCTTTTAAACTATTTAAAGCAGACTCTTTCATACTCTGTCTTAAAAATTTTGAAAGTTCAACTAAATTCTCTTCTGCTTTATTTATATCTTCATGCAAAAGTTCAACTAATGAATTTAAAGAATTAAATAAAAAGTGAGGATTTAATTGCCTTTGCAAAGATTTTAGCCTACTATCTAAAAGCAGTTTTTCATTATGCTCTTTTTTATTACTCATTTTTACAAATTGATATAAAAGTGCTGCAACAAAATATGTAAGAAAACCTATAAAAATAGAAAAAAGAATATAGCTATTTTTAAATTTTTCAATTAAATAAATATCAAAAAAAATAGATAAAAAATAAGTTAAAATTGTACCTAGAAAGCCAGATAAAAAAGAAAAAACAATTGCCAATAAAATCCAATATTTTTTTGAAACTTTTGGCAAAATATAGTTATTTAAATAGTTTATAAAAACCATTGAAAACATAAAAATATCAATACCTAAAAGTAATCCAAAATATAAAGCATTTTGTATATTTTCATCTATTAAAAAGTAACTGTAAATAGATAAAATAATAGAAAAGAATATGGCTATTATAAAAATAAAAAACCAATCTTTAACTTTTATTTGTAATTCTAGATTTTTCATATTAACCTTTGAAAATTTTGAACTCCAAGCATAACTCCTGGCCAACCTTGAGCAGCAAATGTTGTATCACCAACATTATACAGACCTTTAATAGGAGTATCATTTGAAGGTAATCTAAAAACAAAATTATTAAATTTTACAGCAATTCCACCCAAACTTGTCCTATTTATATATCTTTTAAAAGTTAAAGGGGTTGCAGCAAAACATTTTATAATTTCATCTTCTTTTATATTTAGCTTTTGACATATTATTTTTTTTATTATATCTTTTAACTCTTGTTTTTTCTCTTTTGTGTTTTCATACCAAAATGAATTTTTTGTATGAATTGAAACTGTTATACTTCCTTTCATTTTTATATCATCATTACTTCCAAAAGAGACAAATAAAGAGTTAGAAATAGTATTTTCTAAAATATTATCTAAAATTATTTGGTAGTGAGAATCAAAAATTCTATTTGTATTTATTTTAAAATAGACCATAAAAGCAGATACACCTAAATCAAACTTTTTATATTTTGAAATATACTCTTTAATTTGTTTATCCTCAAATAAACAACTACTTTCAAATAAGGAACTATTTAAAACAATATTTTTACTTTCTATTGTAGTTTTATTAGAATGTACAATAAAACTATTTTTTGTTCTTTCGATTTTTTGTATAAACTCATTTACTCTTAAATCCTCGATTTTTTCACTCATAGCTTCAAAAATAGAACCCATTCCACCATAAATATAATAATTTGGCATAAATTGATACCCTAATGCTAAAGCACAAGTTAAAAAGTTCACTTCATTTGTTTTTGCTTGAGCAACAATTAAAACTTGATTATCAATAAAGTCTAAATACTCTTTTGAAATTCCTTGAAAAAAGCCATTTATAAATTTATCAGCTTTGATAAATAAGTATGAATAAAATTTTTTAAATAGTGTTTTAAAAGAGTATAAAGAGCTAAGTTTTGAAAATAGATTTTTATTAGAATAATAGTAATCATTAATTTGAAAAAATTCTTTATTTATATTATAAATTAAAGTATAAAATTCTAAATTTTTTTTATTTGGAAAAGCTTGATTTATTTCAAAAATAAAACTATCAAAATCCCTAAGTCGTTTTATTTTTTTATCACCTATTAACACAGTTAAAGAGGAGTCTAAAAGTTTTTTATTAAACTCTATATTATTTTCTTTAAAAAACTTATATAAAAATGTTCCTTCCTTATAACCTGCAAAAGTTGTAGCTCCACTATTGTAAAAGTAGTTACCTCTTTGAAAAGTTGATGCACAACCACCAAGATATGGCTCTTTTTCAAAAAGAGTAGTTTTATATTTTTTAGATAATAAAACTGAACAAGCAGTACCACCAATTCCCGCTCCAATTACAGTATAATCGTTCATTTTTAATCCATAAGTTTTATTATTAGTTTAATGTTTTTTTTTGATAAATTGTAGATTTATAATGTTAGTTAATAAAACACAGTTCTATTATAATATATAAATTAATACCTAAAAAGGTATTAATTTAAAAGTTTGTTCTTATTTATTAGAATTCTTCATCTTCATCATATTCATATTCGTCATAGTCAACAGTAAATATTTTAGGATAACCTAATTTTTGTAATTCTATATCGATATTTTCTTCAGATAGTCTATTTTTAACCCTATCCATAATAATTTCAATATCTTCTTCTTTTACATTATTCGCTCTTAGCTCATAAATAATTGACAATTGCATTATATTCCTTAGTAAATACAATCAATGAATACCGTCTCTAAATTAGTTTTAGATACACCAAACTTACTTAACATTAAAATTATAATAAAAATTTTATTTGTTTTTGTAAAATTGAAAAAATTTTTTTATTTTTTCCCAAAAAATGGTGCTTCGAGTAGTTTAAGAAAAATAGAGTTTTTAAGAAAAAAACTCTATTTTTTTGAAGATTTTTTAAAAAGTTACATCATAACCTAGTTCTTTTAATCCTTTTTTATCTTTTGTCCAACCTTTTTTTATTGAAACAAAAAGTTCTAAAAAGCATTTTCTACCAGTTAATTTTTCTATTTTTGTTCTAGCATCTTTGCCTATTCTTTTAATAGCAGTTGCCCCTTTTCCTATAATCATACCTTTTTGAGTACTTTTTTGTACAATAATAGTAGCTTTTATAACATCAACATTAGGTTTTTCTTCTACTTTATTTACAATAACATCTGTTTCATAAGGAATTTCATCTGAAATATTTTCAAAAATTGATTCTCTAATAAACTCTTTAAATATATCTCTTAAATGCTCAGTTGTCATAATTTCAGGGTCAAATAAATATGGGTGTTCTGGAAGATATTTTACAACTTCATCTAAAATATCAGAATGTTTTGTTGCTTTTTTTATTGAAATTGGAATAATTGCTTCATATTTATCACTATATTTTTCATATTCATGAATTTTTTGTAAAACCTCTTCACCTGATACATTATCTATTTTTGTAAGTAATAAAATATGTTTTACATCTTTTTTATTTTTTTCTAAAAAACTTTCATAGTGAGTCAATTTATCTGTAACTGGTGCTAAAAATAGGATTACATCACAATCCCCCATTGCTTTTAAGGCTTCATCTAACATAAATTGATTTAAAAGTTTTTCTGTTTCATGTAGTCCTGGCGTATCTACAAAAACAATTTGATTATCATTGTGCATTACAATTATATTAGATCTTTTTCTTGTTGCATTAGCTTTGTGTGAAACCATTGCTATTTTTTCACCTACAAGCCAATTTAGAAGTGAGCTTTTACCTGCATTGGGTCTTCCTACTACAGATACATAACCACATTTTGTCATTAATTCTCCTCAAGCTTAAAGCTTTGTTTTATAATTTGATATAATATCATCTTTGTAATTACAAAGTAGTAAAACTATTAAAATCATTTCAATGTGGAATAGTAGTAATTCTTCAATAAATATAAAATAGCCTGCTTAATTTTATTTTTCACAATATTTATATTATTTTCAAATAAATAGATATTTTATAACAATTTATTTATTAACTTAAATAATAATTATCTTTTTCTATAACTTAGTGCAGTAAGGATGGAAGAAGTAGTAATTTGCTCTTGTTCTTCTAAATCTGCAATTGTTCTTGCTACTTTTATAACTTTATTTATACTTCTAAAAGATAGTGCATAATTTTTTGAAGCAGTATGCAAAAGCTCTTCACACTTATCATCTAATGTAATAAACTTTTTTATATCCTTATCACTTAATTTTCCATTTAAGTCTTTTTGGCCTCTTCTCATTTGCATACAAAAAGCATTTATTACTTTTTCATGTAAGACTTTTGAGCTATATATTGCTTTATCTTTTAAATTTGCTTCTAACATAGTAACATATAAATCTATTCTATCAAGAAGCGGTTCAGATAGCTTATTTTTATACCTTTGAATTTCTATATCATTGCATCTGCACTCTTTAGTTGTAGAAAGAAGATTTCCACAAGGGCAAGGATTCATTGCACCTATAAATAAAAACTTTGTTTCATACTCAATTTTATTATTTACTCTACTTATTAATATCTTATAATCTTCAAGTGGTTCTCTTAAAGCTTCTAAGGTATTTTTTGAAAAATGAGGTAATTCATCAAAAAATAAAATCCCTCCATTTGAAAGCGCAATTTCACCTATTTTAGCACTATTTCCACTTCCTCCACCAAAAATAGAAGATTTTGTTGCTGTGTGGTGTGGATTTCTAAATACTCTTACTGGATAAAACTCAATTGGCTTATATTCTAATGCTTGAAGCTTTGCTTTTTCTAAAATTTCATTTAAACTCATTGGAGGCATAATATAAGATAATCTTTTACTAATCATGCTTTTCCCACAACCTGCACTTCCTTCAAATAAAATATTATGATTTCCTGCGGCAGCAATAAGTGCAGCTTGTATTGCATAGTTTTGACCCCTTATCTCTTTAAAATCATTTTCATATTTATTCATATAAAAATAGTCTTTTTTTAAAATAGTTAATTTTTTATAAGGCAAGTTTGCAATTTTAAAAAGTTTTTCTTCTTTATTATTAAAAGTAAAAAACTCAATTGCTTCACTTAAAGTATCCACACTATATATATTTATATTTGGAATATTTGCTAATTTTTTTGCACTTTCTTTACAAACTAAAATATTTTTTAGAAGATTTTGTTTTACTAAAGATAAGACAATTGCAAAAATATGGCTACTATCTTTTATCTTTCCATCTAAACTCAACTCTCCTAAAATAAAAAAATCGTCAAATATAGCCTTTGTTTCATATAAAGCTATTAATAAAGCAATAGGCAAATCAAAATGAGTACCACTTTTTTGGATTTCTGAAGGGGATAGGTTTATGGTTATTTTCTTTGCTGGGAATTTATATTCATTGGATAATAAAGCTGATTTTACTCTATCTTTTGATTCTTGGATTATATTAGATGCAAGCCCCACAATTGTAAAAGAAGGTAGTCCATTTGTAAAACTTGCTTCAACTTCCACACACTTAGCCTCAATTGTTTGTAAAGTAGCAGAATTTACCTTTTTCATATAATTCCTTTTAAATAATATTTTAAATTATATAATTATATAAATAAATTTCTTTAATTTATTGATTGTAATCAAGATAATTTTTATCCTATTTATTTATACTTCCACAAAAAGGAATAAAAATGCAAATATTTAAATCATTATATTTTAGAATGACTATTATTCACTATATTGGTATGATACTTCTACCTTTAAACGCCATATTGTTTTCAGAAGATTTAATTTCAAAATCTATACAAATAATTCTTGCTATTGCTTTAATTTTCCATGAATTAGATGAAAGAAAAAATGGAAAACAGCTCTCTTCTAAATTAATTGAATTTTTAAAAAATATGGATAATAAAAATATAAAATTTAATATAAATACAAATATGGCAAGTGAATATTCAAAAATTAAACAAATAATAGATGAAAGAGAAAAAAAGCTACTTTTATCTCAAGAAGAAGAAAAAATACTTTTAAAAGAATCAAAAGAAGTAATGGCTTTACTAATAAAAGGAGATTATAGTAAACAAATAAACTCTAAAAGCTCAAATATTTCTTTAGAAGAATTAAAAAACTCTTTAAATGATATGATACAAAAAAGTAAATCTCACTTTACAAATATAAATAATATTTTAAAAGAATACACTTCATATAACTATAAAAACTCTTTAAGTATAGAGAATCTGGAAGAAAAAAGTGATTTAAAAAAGATGATTGATGCTATTAATTTATTAAAAGAGTCAATAGTTTTAATGCTAAAAGAAAATAATATAAATGCAAATGCTTTACAAAACTCTTCATTTACTCTTTTAAATAGTGTAGAAAAACTAAATAAAAGTGCTTTAGATACACAAGAAATTTTAAATAACACAAACTCTATTATTACAAATGTTACAGAAAATATTACAACTATTTTTAATAAAAGCGCACAAATGTCAAGCCTTGCAGATTCTGTGACTACTTGCACAAACAATGGTGAAAAACTTGCTAAACAAACCTCTTTATCAATGGATAATATAAATGAAAAAGTTGAAGCTATAAATGAAGCAATAACAATAATAGACCAAATAGCTTTTCAAACAAATATCTTATCACTAAATGCTGCTGTTGAAGCTGCAACTGCTGGTGAAGCAGGAAAAGGTTTTGCTGTTGTGGCACAAGAGGTGAGAAACTTGGCTTTTAGAAGTACTCAAGCAGCAAAAGAGATTAAACATTTAGTCGAAGAAGCCACAACAAAAGCAAATAAAGGTAAAAGTGTAGCCTCACAAATGATAAGTGATTATGAGCAATTAGCTTTAAATATTTCTCAAACAACAACTATGATAGAAGAAGTATCAAATATCTCAAAAAATCAACAGGACAATATTTTAAATATAAATGAAAAAGTTTTTAGTTTAAAAGAGCAAATAAATACAAATATTGAAGTGGCAAATATTACAAATAAAATATCAAATGAAAGCTCATTTATAGCAAATAAAATTGTCCAAGAAAGTAAAAATAAAATTTTTTAAAATATTTTATTAATTTTATTTTTAATACCTTTAAAATCTTTATATTGTATGATTTTACGAAAAAGGATTATATATGCCATTAATCAAATGTAATGAATGTGAGCATCTAATTTTATCAAGAATAGGTACTATTTGTCCAAACTGTGGACATACAGTAAGTTATTTTGAAGGAGATAAAAATAGAAAAAAATATGGTAAATTTTTTGCTATTAGTTTAATAATTCCATTTTTTTCTTTTTTTATGATTTTATTAACTTCAACAAGCTTTATAGCTTTTAATATTGCTGTAATTATTTATGCCATATTAGCTTATATTTCATCACCTTTTAAATTTAAAGAGATATTTTTTACAACATTTGAAAAGTTCTTCTTTTTGGGGATTTGGAGTTTGGCAAATGCCTTATTAGTTACTATGATTTATAATTTATATAATAAATTTTAAGAAAAAAGCTGTAAAACTAATTTTTAGTTTTTAGCTTTTTTTTCCACTCTTTTTCAAATTTTTTTCTTTTTATTATTGATAAATTTTCAATAAATAAATGTCCTGACAAATGTTCCATCTCATGTTGCCAAGCAACAGCTAAAAAGTCTTCAGCTTCCACTTTTTGTTTATTCCCATTTCTGTCAAAATATTCAACTACAATATGCTTAGCTCTTTTAACTTCTTCATTAAACCCAGGTACACTTAAACATCCTTCAACATTAATTTGAACTCCATCTTTATGCGTAATTACTGGATTAATAGCTTCTATTAAATCAGCTTTATCTTGAATATCCTCTTCATTTGGAAGATTGATAATTAAAATATTTAAAGGAACTGCCACTTGTATTGCTGCAAGTCCAACTCCATTTTCAAAAAGCATTGTATCATACATATCATCTAAAAGAGTGTGAAGTTCTTCATTGAAGACTTTCACATCTTTAGATTTAGTTCGAAGTAGTTTATTTGGATATGTTATAACTTCTCTAACCATTTTCTTACTTATGACTTGTTATTACTTTATCAATTAACCCATAGTCATTAGCTTCTTGGGCACTCATAAAGTTATCTCTGTCTGTATCTCTTTCAATAACTTCAATTGGTTGTCCTGTTTGCTCAGATAGTAACTGATTTAAGCTATCTTTCATTCTTTGAATCTCTTTAGCTTGAATTTGAATATCAGTTGCTTGACCTTGTGCTCCACCTAATGGTTGATGAATCATAATTCTTGAATTTGGTAAAGAGTATCTTTTACCTTTTGTACCAGATGATAATAAAAATGCTCCCATAGAAGCAGCTTGTCCTATACAAATAGTACAAACATCTGGTTTAATATAATTCATAGTATCATAAATCGACATACCACTTGTAATAACTCCACCTGGAGAGTTGATATAAAGATAAATATCTTTTTCTGGGTCTTCAGCTTCTAAAAATAAAAGCTGTGCAACAACAGTTGAAGCTACAGGGTCATTAATTTCACCACTAAGCATAATAATTCTATCTTTTAGAAGTCTAGAATAAATATCATAACTTCTTTCACCTCTTCCACTTTTTTCAACTACATATGGTATATAGCTCATTATTTATCCTATTAAATTATTTACCTAATTTTTCGTCTAATAATTTAGTAATTACTTTATCTTCAATCATAGACATTTTAATAGCTGGTAGGTATCCAGCTTCTTGATATTGTTTTAAAATATCTTGTGGATTTTGTCCCATTTGTAATGCTTCATAATAGATAACTTGAGTAACTTCTTGATCAGATACATCAATACCTTCAGCTTTTGCTAAAGCATCTACAATAAATGTAGCTTTTACTGATTTTTCTGCATCTTCTTTTAGTTCATTTCTCATATCTTCAATTTTAGAAGCATCTTCTTGTAATGCTTTAATCTCTTCTTCACTCATAGTTCTTACTTTACTATTTAAAGCAAAGTTAATCTCTTGGTCAATTACTGAAGATGGTAAAGCAAAGTTTAATTCTTCAACTAATTTATCTAAATATGCTGGTTTTAACTCTTCTCTATAGTATTTGCTCATTTCTGCATATTTTAATTGCTCTTTAATTTTTTCTTTTAAAGTTTCAACTGTTGGATTTTCTTCATTTGGTAACATTTTTTTAGCAAATTCATCATCAATCTCTGCTGGAACTTTTTCTTGAATTTCATGTAAAGTTACTTTAAATACTGCTTCTTTACCTGCTAAATCTTTTGATTGGTATTCTGCTGGGAAAGTTACTACCACATCTTTTTGCTCTTCATATTTCATACCAATAATTTGTTCTTCAAATCCTGGGATAAATGCACCTGAACCAATTTGTAAAGGATATTTTTCAGCTTTTCCACCATCAAAAGCCACATCACCAATAAATCCTTCAAAATCAATAACAGCAAAATCACCATCTTTTACAGCTCTTTTTCTTTTGATTTTTTCTAAAGGAGCAGAAGCTTTAGACATCTCTTCTAATCTTTCTGCAATTTCTTTTTCATCAATTTCTTTTTCTACCACTTCAGGAATTAATGATTTATAATCACCTAAATCAATAACTGGTCTGCAAGCAACTTTGATTTCAACATCAATGTCACCATTTTCTTTTTTATCAAATTTTGAAAATGAAGGCTCACCAATTAAATCTTCATTTTTAATTTCTAATTGTGCTAAAGCGTTAGTAATTAATTCTCTTAATGCTTCGCTTTCTGCATCTTGCTCTAATTTATCAGCATATCTTTGTTTTACAACTGCTACAGGAACTTTACCTTTTCTAAAACCTTGAATATCAAGTGTTTTTGCAGCTTGCTTAGCTACTTTATCTAAATTTTTTTCAATTAAGTCTTTTGAAAGTGTTGCAGAAATCACTGCATTTGCTTCATCAACTCTTTGTGCGTTAAATTCCATTAATTCTACTCCGAAAATATAATTTTGTGCGATTTTATCTAACTATTACTAAAGCTTTAATAAAATTGCTTTTTTACTAAGGAGTTAAAAGTTGCAGTTTTTATATCCAAATGTTTTATTTTTTATGTTAATTCCCACTATATTACTAGCATTTTTTATTACAACAAATAAAAAAAACATTGAAAAATATTTTACAAAAGAGGCTTTAAGTAAGCTACAAGTAGCCAATAAATTTCTATCTCAATCAAGTAGAAATATCTTATTTTTTATAGCAATTTTACTAATGATTATCTCCCTTGCAAGACCTGTTTTAGATAAAAAAGAAAAAGAGATAAAACAAGATATAAATTCATATATACTTGCTTTAGATGTTTCTAAATCAATGTTTGCACAAGATTTACCACCAAATAGATATACCTTTGCAAAAACAAAGCTTTTAAATTTTATAGAAAATTCAAAAGATAAAGAAATAGGAATTATTCTTTTTTCTAGTAGTTCTTATATTCTCTCTCCTTTAACACAAGATATTACTTCACTAAAAGAGTTAGTAAAAAATCTTGACAATTCAATTCAACTAGAAAATGGTTCAGAAATTTCAACTGCTATTAAAACAGCTTCAAAACTTTTAAAAAATAAAACAAATAAAAATCTTATTCTTCTTACAGATGGAACTGATAAACAAGAGTTTAAAGAAGAAATAGCTTTAGCAAATAATTTAAATATAAATATCTATACAATAGGAATGGCTACAAATAAAAAAAGTGCCATAAAGCTAAATGAAAACCAATATTTAACAGATGAAAAAGGCAATATTGTAACTGTTGCTTTAAATGAACAGATTAAACACTTAAGTTTAAATACAAATGCAGCTTATATAAACTTTACTTTTAATAACTCTGATATAAACCAAATTTTACAAGTTATTGATGAAAAAAAACAAAAAGAAAAAAATGATATTAAAAAATATAAAGTATATACAGAACTTTTTTATTTTCCTTTAGCTTTAGCTTTGCTTATTTTACTTATAGCTTTTTCTTCTCTTCCAAAACTTAAATATTTACCCTTTGTTTTACTTATATTTATCTCAACAGATACAAAAGCTTCAATTACTGATTTTAAAATAATAGATAAGGCAACAACTCTTTATGAAAATCAAAACTATAAAGAAGCCTCAAAAGAGTTTAAAAAAATAGCAAAAAACTCTGAAGCACACTATAATCTAGCAAACTCTTTATATAAAGAAAAAAAGTATAAAGAAGCCATAGATGAGTATAAAAAAGTAGTAACTTCAAATGAAGACTTAGAGTTTAAAAAACTACATAATTTGGGAAATAGTTATACAAAAATAAATAAGCTACAAGATGCTATAAAAATGTATGAAAAAGCCTTACAAATAAAAAAGGACAAACAAACTAAAGAGAATTTAGAAATAGTAAAAAAAGCTTTAGAAAAAAATAAACAAGAAAATCAAAATAATAAAAATAAACAAGAAGATAAAAACAATCAAAAAGAGAATAAAAAAGATAAACAAAAAGATAAAAATCAAGAAAACTCTCAAAAAAATGAACAAAAAAATCAAGAAGAAAAAAATCAAGAAGAAAAAAATGAAAATCCAAAAGGAAATAAGCAAAAAGAAGAAAAAGATAGTGAAAATTTAAAAGAGAAAAAACAAGAAAATTCTAAAGATAAAAATTCCTCTTTAGAAAAAATAAAAAAAGAAGTCCCTATTTCTGATATAGAAGAGAAAAAATGGCTAAAAGAACTTGAAAACTCTTCTACTGTTTTTTTAAAAAAAGATGAGCAAAAAAACACAAACTCAAAGTGGTAAAACTACCACTTTACTCTTTCCTTTACTATATTTGGAATTTTATCTTCTTTATTTTCTTTTATCATCAATTCAATATATTTTTTATAAGCTTTTTTAGCTTCTTTTGTATTATAGTTACCCCAATAAGCATCTGCTAAATTATAATAAGCCACTATTCTATTTGGATATTTTTCTATTATTTTTTCTAAAAGAAAAATAGCTTCTGTATTTTTATATATTTTTTGTAAATAGTATGCAATATTATTGTATAAAGTAATATTTTTATTTGAAAAAGGAATATACTCTACTAAAGTCCAAAAATAGATAATATCATACCTATAAAGGTCTCTTCTTTTTTTAGTTTTAATCTCATTTTCTATATATTTTAAAGCTTTTAGTTTATCTTTTGGAAGATTTTTTAAAATCTCCCCTGATAACATATCTTTTTTAATATTCTCATAAAAATTTAAATTTGAACACTCTACAATTAACTCTTTATAATAGTTTGTATTTGAATATTGCTCTTTTATTTTATCAAAAAACTCTCCATAACCTTGAGTAATATAAAGTTTATAACTTTCATCATCATTAAAAGAATACACCCTACTAAAAGAATAAGTAGGAGTATATTTAGAAAGATAATAATTTTCAGTTTTTGAATTTTTTAGATCATATAAAGCTAACTCACTTTTTGCAAGCATATATATAACTTTTGCTTTTTCTTCTTTATTTTGTGAGCTTTCTAAAGCTTTTTTATAATATTTTATAGAGGTATTTATTCTTTTTTCTTCTAAATTTTTATCTTTATAATAATAGTTACTTTTATAAACTGTTGTTAAACTAGCTGCATTTCCAAAATAACTTAGATTATAAATTGCAGTTGCATAATCATAATTTAACTCAAAAGAGTTTGGTTCTAATTTTAAAAGATATTGTATTTTTAATAGTTTTTCTAAAGCTTCTTTTAGTGTATAATTAGCCTTTGCTATTCTATTATTACCTTTTATAAAAGCTTGAAAAATATCAAAATTTATAACTTCTTCTAAAGCTTTACTTTTTGTTTCCAAGGCCTCTTTAAACATAAAATTATTGACATATGTTTTTACTTTTACTTCTTCTAAAGAGTTTTCTAATCTTTGTTTTTCTAAAGCTTTTACCATATATTTTTCTAAACTATTATTTTGTTTTGAGTTTAAAAATTCTTCAAGTTTTTTATATTTTTGTAAATCTAAACTATTTATATCAAGATAATTAATTTGAGAACTTAAATAAGCTTTGAAGTTTTGATTATTGTTTTTATATAAACTTTCTAGTTTTGTAAAAGTATAATCATGTATAGCTTTTTTTGTACATTGTTTTTCTAAAAGAGGAGATAATTTAGTATATATTTCCTTTTCTACTTTATTATTTATAGTTTTTAACTCATCTAAATAAATAACATATTCTAAATTTAAAGGCTCAATTGCATTTTGATTTTTTTCTTTTAATTTAGATATATACTCTTTTGATTTTTTAAAATCTTGCCCATAAAAATACAAATAAGCTAAAGTTAGATTAACCATATACTTATCTTCTTTATTTACACTTTCAAGATAATTTATAAAATTTTTGTATTCAAGTTTTTTATCAACTCTTTTTACATAATCATCAAAAAAGATTTGTGATTTTAAAAGGTATCTATATAAAAGCATATCAAAGTATTTGCTATTTATATCTATTGAAGCTATATTTTCTAACTCTAAAGGAATATTTGCATTTTTGTTTAATGCTCTTAAAGTATAGAATCTGATTTTTTCTTCACTATTTTTTGCAAACAACAATAGCTCTTGCCATTGCTTATCAGTTTTAATATATTTAAAATTATAAAAAGCTAAATGCCAATTGATTTTTGAGTTATCAAAAAGCTTACTAAACTCATAAACTCCTTTTACTACTTGTGCTCTTTTTACTAAAGCCCCAGCATATAAACCTTGAACCCAATCATTTATTATTGAATCTTTAAAAGGCTCTAAAAGATACCTATATGCATAATAAACCTCTAAAGAGTTGATATTTTTATAATGAGCAAGTCTAAGCGCTAAGTAAAAATATCTTATTTTCAAATAATTTGATTTGATTGTTGAAATATTTTTTAAAGCTTCATCTATTAAAACTTGTGGTTCAATAGCTTTAGCTTTATCTTTTTTTGAATAATAAGTATAGATAAAATCCACATATATCTCTTGCTTTTTTACAAATTTAATATATTCTAAAAACTCTTTATCTTCTATTTTTTCTAAATTCTTTTTTTTATATAAAAAATCTTCTAATTGTGTTTTTGTATATTTATAATTTAGTTGTTTTTCCCACTCTTTTAAGTTTTCTTCTTTAGCTTTTTTATTATAGTTGTAAAGCAACTCATTATAAACTGAAGAATATTCTAAATTCTCAGCTATATTCATATATGGAAAATCTCTTTTTTCTAAAAATACAAACTTATAATCTTCTTCCCAATATCCAGCACAAGAAAAAAGTGACATATAAAAAAAGAAAATAGAAAAAACTATTTTATACATTAAAATCCTTTTATTAATTTATTTAAATCATATTTATTTTTATAATCAATTGTATAAAAAATCACTTCACTAAAAGAGTTTTTTGAAAGATTATAAAAATCCTTTAAAGCAACTTCTAACTCTTCAAAAGATGAATCTTCAAACCTAAAAATATCATTTTTATAAATATATTTTCCCCTAAAATAAAAACTCTTTGTTGCTTGAAAAATATTTTCATCAAGCTTTTTAAAATTATTTGAAAAATCTTCTATTTTAACCCCTTCAAAAAAATCTAAAGCTCTTTGATTTCTAAACTGTACAGCTTGAGAATATAAAGGAAGAGCAAGTTTTAATTTTAAAGGATATTTATCAAAATTATAGTGATATTTTTTTGCAATAGTATTATCTATAATAGAGTTTTTAACTTGAAAATCTTGAATATTTGACATATTATAATACATTAATACCCCATAATCTACCTTTGGAACACCAGTTTTTGCAAAATACTTTATTTGATGAAGTCTTATAGTAACGCTTAGTTTTTTATTTAGTTTTGTTTTTAATTCTTCAAGTAGTTTAAAATAGTTATATTTTGTATTTAAAGACCAATCACAATCAATTTGTACTTCATCATAGTTGAACTCTAAAGCATCTAAATTTTTTATAAGGCTATTTAAAATAGTATTTAAAGAAGCTACTTTAATTGTCTTATTTGTAATATACACAGTAGGAATAGAACCATCACGAGGTTGCTTTTCAAAAGAGGTTTTTATTATTTCTAGCTTATCCGAATAATCAATATCCAAAACTTTTATATAAAGTTTTTCTTTTACATTTTCTAAAGAATAACTATTTTTCCAATGATAAAAACTATAAGTTAAACTATTATTTTGTTTAAAAAAAAGAAAAGAGACTATAAGAAAAAAGAAAAAGAGAAATATAAATTTTTTCATAAGTAGAAAAAAAAGAGCCGAAGCTCTTTTTTAATAATCTTGAGATTTTCTCATTTGCATAAGCTCTTTTTGAACAGAAATATTTACTTTTTCATTTGGTTGAAAATCTAAAGCATAGTTTCTTCCATCATAATCAACTGAATTTAAAATAATTTTTAATGCTTCAAGTCTAGCTTTATGCTTATCATCACTTCTTACAATATGCCAAGGTGCACTTCTTGAGTTTGTTCTTCTTAACATCTCATAT
Source organism: Malaciobacter mytili LMG 24559 (assembly GCF_003346775.1). Lineage (NCBI taxonomy): Bacteria > Pseudomonadati > Campylobacterota > Epsilonproteobacteria > Campylobacterales > Arcobacteraceae > Malaciobacter > Malaciobacter mytili. The sequence continues at coordinate 2,168,208 of NZ_CP031219.1, forward strand.
TTTTTATCAGAGAACTCTCCCCATAACTCTTGTGCTTGCATATCAACTTCTGAGAATTTCCATTGTCTTAATGGGTCATTAATTCTTCTATCAAATCTTCTTTTTTGTTCTTCTTTTGATACAGAGAAATATAATTTAATAAGAATCATTCCTTGTCTTACTAAATCTTGTTCAAAATTAACTACATCTTCCATAAAGATTTCATGTTCTTCTGGTGTACAAAATCCAAAGATTGGTTCAACCATAGCTCTATTGTACCAAGATCTATCAAATAAAACTATTTCACCACCTGTTGGAAAATGCTCAATATATCTTTGTAAAAACCATTGGTTTTTTTGAGTTTCTGTTGGTTTACCAAGTGCTACAACTCTATAGTGCTTATTATTCATATATCTAGTGATTCTTCTAATAGCACCACCTTTTCCAGAAGCATCTCTTCCTTCAAATAAAATAATCATTCTTTTATTTTCATTTTCAAGATAGTTTTGAAGTTTGATAAGTTCTATTTGGTATTGTTTTAACTCTTCTGCTTCATATAATTTTTGAATACCATCTTTAATAACTTCAGGGTCATGAATAGAGAAATCTTCACCTAAAATCTCTTTCATTAGCTTATTTTCTTCTTTAAGCTTTATAATTTCATCATTATTTATTGACATAGAATTATTTTCCACTTTTTCTTTTATAATTTTTTTAGGCTCATTTGATATTAAAATAGAGTCTTTAAACTTTTGCATTAAATTTAATGCCATTTTTTTTGTCAATTCATCTTTTTTTGTATATCCCAATACTTTTACATATCTTTTCTTTTCATGCTGAAATCTAGCAATATATTTTTTTCCAAAAGTAGGATGAGCTACTTTTGAAACGTATAATCCACTATAGTTAGTTTTTTCAAAATCACTTAAATTCATCTTTACTCAGCCTTTGCAAATTTATTTTCTTGTTCCATTATTTCTATCTCTTCAGTTCCACTGATAACTATATTTGAATCTACAATAATCTTACTAGAGTCAATCTTATTAGGATACTCTACTTGTGTTAATATATGTTTAATACAATTTATTCTTGCACTTTTTTTATTATCACTTCTAATAACTGTCCAAGGTGCAAGTTCAGTATTTGAAGCCATCAACATAGAAAACTTCGCAACTGTATATTTATCCCATAAATTTTGAGATTCTTTATCTACAGGGGATAGCTTATATTGTTTTAAAGGGTCAATTTCTCTTTTTCTAAATCTTCTAGCTTGTTCTTTTTTTGATACAGAAAAATAAAATTTTAAAAGAGTAATACCAGATTTTACAAGCATTTTTTCAAACTCTGGAACTTCTTTTAAAAACTCATGGTGTTCAGCCGTAGTACAAAACCCCATCACAGGCTCAACCCCTGCCCTATTGTACCAAGACCTATCAAATAAAACTATTTCTCCTGCACTTGGTAGGTGCTTTGTATATCTTTGAAAATACCATTGAGTTTTTTCTATATCACTTGGTTTTTCAAGGGCAACAACTCTTGCTCCCCTTGGGTTTAAATGTTCTGTGATTCTTTTAATAGTTCCACCCTTCCCAGCAGCATCTCTACCTTCAAAAATCATTAATACTTTTAAACCTTTTTCTTTTACAAAGTTTTGAAACTTTAAAAGTTCAATCTGTAAAGTTCTTAACTCTTTTTCATATTCTAAAGTCTCTTTTCTAACCCAAATTTGAACTTTATTTACTTTTTTTCTATTTCTTGAAGATTTTAAATTCTCTTTATCTTTTAACTCACCCTTTATTATTTGTCTATCCTGCCCTAACATTATATATAAATCCTTTAAGATAATCTTGATTTATACTCATTATATCCAAAATTTTTTACAATTTGGTAACAATTATTGTCTTTTTTTATAACAATTGATGGTAACTTAATTCCATTAAAGGTAGTTGTCTTTACCATAGTATAATGAATCATATCTTCTAGAATGATTTTATCACCTACTTTTAAAGGTTCATCAAAAGAATAATCCCCGATAATATCCCCTGCTAAGCAAGTATTTCCACCAAATCTATAAGTATATTTTTTCTCATTTGCTAAGCCACTATTTCTAATTTCTGCTCTATATGGCATAGCTAAAGTATCAGGCATATGTGCCTCAGCAGAGGTATCCAAAATCCCAATATTCATTCCATTATCAATAATATCCAGTACAGTTGCCACTAAATATCCTGTCTTCCAACCTACTGCTTCACCTGGCTCTAAATATACTTCTAAGTGAGGGTATCTAGCTTTAAACTCTTTTAAAAGTTTAATTAAACCTTCCACATCATAATCATCTCTTGTAATATGATGCCCTCCTCCAAAGTTTACCCACTTCATTTGAGGTAAAAATTCACCAAATTTTTCTTCGAAGTTTTTAAGTGCCCCTTGTAATGCATCTACATTTTGCTCACATAAAGCATGAAAATGTAATCCATCAATTCCTTCAAGTTCATCTGCTTCAAAGTTTTTTCTAGTAATCCCCAGCCTTGAAAAAGCTCCACAAGGATTATATAAATCAACTTCAACAGAAGAATACTCTGGATTTACTCTAAGCCCTAAAGAAGTCTTACCAATAGCTTTATGCTTAAACTGCTTTAGTTGAGAAAAAGAGTTAAATACCACATGATTTGATAGTGATACTATTTCATCAAACTCTTCTTCTTTAAAAGCAGGTGAGTAAGTATGAACTTCTTTTCCAAACTCTTCTGAAGCTAAAATAGCCTCATGTAAACCAGAAGCACAACAACCTTTTAGATATTTTTTACATAATTCAAAAGTAGAAAAAAGTGCAAACCCTTTTAAGGCTAAAAGTATATTTACACCAGCTTCATCTTGTACTTTTTTTAGTAACTTTAAATTATTTTCTAATAACTCTTCTTCACACACAAAACTTGGACTTGGCAAGTTTTCAAAATTATTTACTGTTTCAATCATCAAACGGTTCAAAATCCTCTTTTGTTACTCCACAGTCTGGACACTCCCAATCTTCTGGTAATTCCTCAAAAGGTGTACCAGGAGCTATCCCACTATCTGGGTCACCTAAACTTGGGTCATATATATAATCACAAACTGTACAGATATATTTTTGCATAATAAGTCTCCTTAAATTATTTAACTTAATTATACACCTAAAATCAACTTAAAAACCCTTAAGCAAGAGATTAATATTTTAATTTAACTAATAATTTCTTTTTTAAAAAGAATTTTTAAAATTATCCCTTGTCTAAAGCTTTTAATAAAAAAGTATCAAGTAAGAAAGACTTACTTGATAAATAGGTAGTTGAAAGAATTATTCTACTGGTAGTTCAATAATTTTCCAAGGTAAACCTTGTGTCATTAGCTCTTCCATAAATGGTGTTGCATCAAATTCTTCTATATTAAATACGCCTGTTCCATTCCATAACCCTTTATAGAACATCTTAGAACCAATCATCGCAGGAACTCCTGTCGTATAAGAAACAGCTTGAGCACCTGTTTCTTTATAACACTCTTGGTGGTCACAAATATTGTAAATATAAACTTTTTTCTTAACACCATCTTTTATACCTTCGATGATACATCCAATATTTGTAAGACCTACTGTTCTTGGCCCTAAGCTTGCTGGATCTGGTAATAGAGTTTTTAGAAACTCTATTGGAATAATCTTCATTCCTTGATGTTCTACTGGCTCAATACCTAACATTCCAACATTTTGTAAACAATTCATATGCTGAATATAAGAATCTCCAAATGTCATAAAGAATCTAATTCTTTTTAGTCCTTTAATATTTTTTGCTAAAGATTCTAATTCTTCATGGTATAGTAAATATGAAGCTTTTACTCCCACTTCTGGATAATCATGATCAACTCTAATTTCAAGTGGTTTAGTCTCAATCCACTCTCCATTTTCCCAATATCTACCATTTGCAGATACTTCTCTTAAGTTGATTTCAGGGTTAAAGTTTGTAGCAAAAGGGTATCCATGATCACCAGCATTACAATCCATAATATCTATAAAATGAATCTCATCAAAAAGATTTTGTTGAGCATATGCACAAAAAACTCCTGTAACACCTGGGTCAAAACCACTTCCTAATAGAGCTTTAATACCAGCTTCTTTAAACTGACCATCTCTAGCCCATTGTTCTTTGTATTCAAATTTAGCTTCATCTGGGTGCTCATAATTTGCTGTATCTACATAATCTACACCGCATTGTGTACAAGCATCCATAATTGTTAAATCTTGGTATGGAAGTGCCACATTTAAAACTAATTTTGGATTAACTTTTTTAATTAGTTCTACTAATTGTGGTATATCATCAGCATCAACTGATGCAGTATCAATCTCTACACCTTGATTTTCTTTAATATATTTTGCAATCTCATCACACTTAGATTTTGTTCTAGATGCTAATGTGATTTTTTCAAATGTATCAATATTCATAGCACATTTAACTGTTGCAACTCTACTTACACCACCTGCACCAATGATTAAAATACCTTTTTTATCCATAAATAACTCCATTAAAAATATCCGTAATTATAGACTTTTTTTATTGAATAATAATTGAAAGTCTTTGGTATTGTACAAACAAAGAGTAACAAAATAGAAACATTTTTTCAATTAAGCTATTTTTTAAACTTTTGCTTTATAGTAAGTTTAAGGATAATTGGATAGAATTTCGAACTTATCAATGGGGATGATTTGGCTTCGATTAGAGCAGTGAGGATTAGTTGCATGTCGGCCTGAGCATGCCGTTACGCGGCTCATTTTTTTTAGACGCAAACAATACTAATTACGCTCCAGCTTACGCAAAAGCTGCGTAAGTTTATCTTATAATTTGTCTCGCCTAAGGGCTTGAGACTTGGAGGCTCGCACTACTGATTCTATCTAAGTAGATTTTCGCGGGTTCACTCAAGATAGATTATCTTTAAAGAGTTGATTTGGCTTTAAGGAGAAATTTTCAAATCTTAGCTTTTTGGTTGCCTTGCGGATTGAGTTGCTAAAAAGTGAAATTATTCAATCCTTCTAAGCATGTAGACGCTAATAGTAGCTGTTTTAAGACTCCGGTTCAATCCCGGACATCTCCACCAAGATTAATAATTATACTTTCTTATTTGTTCTAAAAAGTTCGATATAATCGGACTTTAATATTCTAAATCGTTCTATATTATTCTTATCATTTTTAATACTTTCTAAGATTTTTAACGGTAATATAATCGGTAATAAATTTTAATAAATGGTTATTACCTTAAAATTGTAAAATCACTAAAGGATTTAAAATAATACAAGTATATGATTATAAAGAATTTCAAAAAGAGATGAGAAGCAAAAAGAAAAGAACTGGAAAAAAAGAAACTTTTACTCCTATTGATTTTTTTACGCAAGAGGAAATAGATGAGTTTAATAGAAAAGGAATTAACAATTTAGAGCCATATTTGCCAATTCCTGATTATATAAGAAAGCATGATGAATTTGTTTTTAGGGTAAGGGATGAGTTGTTAAAGAAATTCCCAAATGATGAGTTTCTAAACTCTTTATATAAAGAAGAAAATATAGAGATATTTTTTACTTACACTTGGTATGAAAAATATGGAATTAAATAATATTAATTTATATGAAAATTTATTTCAACTAAATCACATTATAATTTAATTCCTGTTGAAATATTAGTACATAAATTTCTATTTATAGTTTTTATCTCGAATATTTTTTGCTATTTTAGATAAATCTTTATCATCAGCTCTAAATGAATCATGAGAGGATATATATCCCATATACTTTTTATAATAAATATTAATATTGGATTTTATTTCTTTCCAATTATTTTTATACTCTTTTGTACCATGTAAGGGAAAAAGTTTAACATGTACATGGTCAATTCCAAAACCTTCAAGTACAAGGCCTGTACGAGAAACATCATCGAAACTATTATCAAGCATTAGTGCTACTTTTTTAGCTGCTAAAATTAAATTTAGAAAAACATCTTCTTCAAGTTCAAAAGCATAACTTGAATAATGTTTTTTTGGTATAACTACTGTTACACCTTCACAATTCGGGAATATTGATAAAAATGCTAAATGTTTTTCATCTTCCCAAACTTTATGGCAAGTACTTTTATTTGCTACTATATCACAAAAAATACAATTATTTTTCATTTGATTCCTTAAAATAATATTTTCGAGGATAAAGACTTGAATCCCATACCATTTTAAAGTTATCAATTAAATTTAAATTAGATAATTTAAAAATAGCTAAAGAAGAAATTATTCCTGCTAATTCTACATTTGATGGACCATATAAAATCATCATGCCTTACTCAATTAATATCTTCTTTTGTAGAATCTTTATTAATTAAAAATACTCCTTTAGTTCCTGAAAAATAATAATTTTTTCTGAATTACCAAATAGAACTGAAGGTTGCAAAATTCCTATTGCTAAATTATTAACATATATAATATTATTTTTTAATTTTATAGTTTTGCTATTAAATATTACTTAAATTTAAAATTAAAACCATTGATTGATTTTATAAAAAACATTTGAAGAAAAATTAATTGAAGTTCTTTTTATAATGAATAAGTATCTTTTAAATTTCCTTATTTTTCATTATATAACTTTATATATTAGCATTAAAGAAAGGAGTTAAATAGATATTTCAACTATTTCATCAAGATAAACAAGCGTAAAATCTACATATTTTAATACTTTTGTCTTATTAATCTAAAATTCTACATTAACCTTGTCACAATTGTATTATTTTCCAAATTTCTTTAAAATCTCTCCATATTACAAACTCAAGTAAAAATTCAACCTTTTTCTTAATAAATTATTTATTATAATTGCCAAAGTTTATAAGATAAATTTGGGAAGAGAAAATTAGGCAAGAATAGGTCTTTACACTATTTAAACAAGTGACTTTTTAGTCTTTTATTTTTAGGATTTAGTAGTTTAAAATGGAAGGGTTTTACGATATATTAAAACAGCTTATAAGAGTACCAAGTGTAGTAGGAGCTGAGCACTCTTTTTTTATGTTTTTAAAAAGAGAATTAGAAGATTTAAACATCAAAGTTGAGTACTATGATGGGTTATTAGTAGCAAAAGGAGATAAACCAGAAAGCGGATATATCTCAGCACATGCAGATAGACACGGTCTTATTTGTACAGGACACAATGAGTTTCAATATGCAGCTTTTATCGCAAAAAACAAAGCTGATTTAAGAGGTAACTCAAACTCAGAACAGATGCTAAAAAACTTTGAGATGAGATTTATAAATCAAAAAGTTCAAGCATATGAGCCTTGGTCAGGAAGTTACCTTGGAATTGGTACAATAAAAGATGCTTTTTTATGTGAAAGAAGAAACAATATTATCTTTAAAGTTGATAATTTAGGGCATTTATTACCTGGCACTCCTATTGCTTTTATGGATAGATTAAAAATAAATGACAATATGATTTCAGCTCAAATTGACAATACAATTTCAGTAGCAATAATAGTATATCTATACCAACAAGGATACCAAGGAACAGCCTTTTTCACTGCAGCTGAAGAGGCTGGTAGAAGTTGGAGGTTTTTACTTGAATATTTTAGAAGATTTGATATTTGTACAAATGAACTTTTAGTTTTAGACACAAGTCCATATAAGAGTATAGAAGATATTAACCACTTAGATGTTATATTTAGAAATAGAGATGAAAATGCTTATTTTAGGTCACCTCTAAAAAATAAGATTAAAAAAATTGCTTTAAAAAATAAAATAAAATACCATTATAAAGATGAGTACATTAAAAATATTATGAAACAACAAAATATCAAAACTTCATTAGGAGTTACTGAACTTGGAAGAATAATAAATGCAAGTAAAAGCACAATCCAAGGTACAACATTACAAATACCAACTATTGGTTATCATACTATTGAAGAAACAGCTTCTAAAAGTTCAGTTGAAGCAATGGTTGATATTTTAAGAAATATATATTTAATAGAATAATAGGAAGATTATGGAAGAGTTAAGAAATGCCCAAGAGATAAAAGATTTTTTATTACAAATTATCAACGACCATAAAAATAAAGAGAGTATTTTACACCCATTTGATATTTCAAAGGAGCTTGAAGCTTTAAGAAAATTAGATGAAGAGTCATATAAATTTATCTGTAAAAAGATGCCAAGTGAACTTTTTGCTGAGATTTTATGTGAAATGCCAACTTATATTCAAGAAGAGATACCAAGTATTATTAGTGATACAAAAATCGCAAATATTACTTCAAAAATGGATAGTGATGATGCTTCAACACTTATTTATAATATCTCTCAAATAGATGAAGAAGTAGCAGAAAATATCCTTTCAAAACTTGATAAAGAAGACCAAAAAATCATTGAGCAACTTAACTCTTATGAAGATTATGAAGCCGGTTCATATATGCAAAGTGAACTTTTTTATGTTTCTATTGATGAAAATATAGGAAAAGCTTTAAAAAGATTAAAAAAACAAAAAGAAGAAAATATTTTAGATAATATTTTTCATGCGTATTTGATAGATAACAATAGAAAATTTTTAGGTGCAATTGGACTTGAAGAACTAATCTTATACGAACACTCTCAAAAATTTGATGAAATAGCAAAAGATAAAATAACTGAATACAGTATAAACCACAAAGAAGATATTTCAGAAGTTGTTGAGATGTTTGCACACTATAACTTAAGTGCCTTAGCTGTTGTTGATGATGAAAACAGACTTATTGGAAGAATTACACATGATGATATTCATGATATAATTCAACAACAAGATACAAAACAGCTATACTCACTTGCTGGGGTAAATGATGAAGCAGAACAAGAAGAAAGCCTTTATCTTATTGGTAAAAATAGAGCTTTTTGGTTAGGAATAAACCTAATAACAGCTATTTTAGCCTCTATTGTTATAGGTTTATTTGATGCGACTATTCAATCTTTAGTTGCTTTAGCTGTTCTTATGCCAATAGTTGCTTCTATGGGTGGAAATGCAGGTACACAAACTCTTACTGTTACGGTAAGACAGATGGCTTTAGGAGAGATTAGTTATACAGATGCAAAAAAAACCATCTATAAAGAAGTTATAATTTCACTGGTAAATGGATTTTTATTTGCATTGGTAATAGGAATAATTGCCTATTTTTGGTTTAAAATACCACTTTTAGGTTTAGTAATAGCTATGTCTATGATAATAAACTTACTTAGTGCAGGTTTTTTTGGTGCTGTAATTCCTATAATTTTAGAAAAATTTGAAATTGACCCTGCTATTGGTTCAACAGTTATACTTACAACTGTTACAGATGTAGTTGGTTTTTTTAGTTTTTTAGGATTAGCAACTTTAATACTTTTATAATATTGAGGAAATATGTTAAATAATATTCATTTTATTTCTGTTGAAATACCAAGTGTAATAACAAAAAAAGACTTAGAAAATGAATTTCCAGGTTTAGTTTTAACAACTATTGAAAAATCTTTTGTTGGTGAGATTTCAAATGATAAATATATCTTTGTAACAACATTTGGAATTATCACCTTTTGTAATTTTACAAATGATGAAATAAAATCTTTTCTTTCAAGATTAAATATAAAAGAAGCAAATAGTTATACCACTGCTTTAATAAATCAAGACTACAAAATGATAATTGATAAAAGTTGTGAAAAACCAATAATTGATGACCAAATTATTAGATACAACGAATTTAATAAAGCAATAGCTTCTATTATTTCTTTAGCTTTATCTCAAAGTGTAGGCTTAGAAATTAGTGAAAAATCACTTGAAATAAAAATGGAAGAGAGTGCTAAAATCTATGAAAAATTAGAAAAACTAAAAATAAAAGATAGAAAAAATCTTATGGGCTTTGCAGCTAAAATTGCAAAAGAGAGATTTCATATTTTAAATAAGCTTTATTTACTTGATAAACCAGATATTATTTGGGATGATGTGGAGTTAGAGTCTTTGTATAATCAGCTCTCTTTTCAACTGGATTTAAAATCAAGATTTGAAGTAATTGAACATAAAATTTCATATTTAAAAGAATCTATTGATTTTGCTATAGATAAAGTAAATCAAAAATCTAGTGAATTTTTAGAGTGGATTATTATTTGGTTGATTGTTATTGAAGTAATATTTTCTATTTATGCTTATATTATTAAACCTGTATTTTTAGAGTAGGAAGCTTAAAAGCTTTCCCACTCATCATCATCTTTTGTTTTAGACACAAATACTTCTTGTTTTTTTGGTTTGTTATCTATATAAATATCTTTTTCATATGAAGCTTCATATTTAGCCTTTGGCTCTTCATATTTTTTTGTTTGTACTTTTTCAACTTTTGCTTCTTTTTTACCTAAAAACTCTTTTGCATTTGCATCACTTACTATCTCTTTTGCAATTGTATCAGTTTGAACTGCTATATCATGTGTTTGTGTTGCTATTGCTGCATTTTGTTGTGTTTGTTGGTCTAATTGTGTTACTGCATCATTGATTTGTGTAATTCCTGCTTCTTGCTCTTTACTTGCACTTGCAATTTCACTTATCATTTGTGTAGATTTATCAATATTTTCAAGTAACTTATCATACCCACTTATCATCTCAGCACTGATATTTTTACCTTCATTTGCTTTACTTGTTGCATTTTCAACTAGCTCTTTTATCTCTTTTGCTGCTTCTGCACTTCTTGAAGCAAGATTTCTCACCTCTTGTGCAACAACGGCAAACCCTTTACCAGCCTCACCTGCTGTTGCTGCTTCAACAGCAGCATTTAAACTTAAAATATTTGTTTGGAAAGCAATTTGATCAATTACAGTAATTGCTTCATTTATAGCTGTTACTTGAGTATTTATCTCATCCATTGCTACTGTTGTTTTACTTGCTAAACTTTGTCCATTTCTTGCTGAGCTACTTAACTCTTGTGCATAACTACTCATTTTTGATACATTTTCAGAGTTATTTACAATAGTACTTGTAATCTCTTCCAATGCCGCTGCTGTTTCTTCTAAAGAAGCTGCTGCTTCATTTGCACTTGTATTTAATTTATCAACATTTATAATTAATTGATCAGAAGCTTCATCTAATGTAAGACCAATAGTTAAAGATTGTTTTAATAAACCAGAAATTTCATCTGTAAGAAAGTTCACACTATCAATTAAAGCTGCCATATCCCCTTGCATACCTTTATTATCAACTTTGCTTGTAAACTTATAATTACTAAACTCTTTTAATACAACAGAAATAGAATCAACATTTCCTTTTATATTTTTAATCATTGAGTTTAAAGCTTCACTTAATTGAACCAATTGAGGATTATTTGGTTTTGCAGTTAATTGTAGATTTAAATATCCAAGTTTCGCTTTTTCAACTATTAATAAAGCCTCTTTTACAGCTTCATTATCTTTTTTTAAGCCTTCATTGATTTTAGTAATATTTTCATTTACTACTTTTGCCATTTGTGCAAATTCATCTTTACCATTTGCTTCTAAAGATTTTACATTATCACTTTCTTTATTTAAAAAAGCAAAAAATGACAATAATCCATCTTTAAAATGATTTAATGTATTAACTATCATTGAAGATAAAGCGATAGAAAAAACAACAAATACAATTGCAGAAAAAATTGCAAGTACCAATAAAGCCCTATTTAAATTTGTATCTGCTTCATTTTTAAGAGCAATGGCATTTTTATTTATTACTAAAAGTTTATCTTCTAAAACTAAACCTGTTTGAGCCATCTTTTTAACAATAGCTGATACCTCTGATGATTCTTTTTCAATTCCTAACTTAAGTTCATCAATTCTTTTTTGTGAAAAATTATCAAATAAAGCTATATAGTCACTTGATAGTCCTAAAATATCATCACAAAGTTTTTTATTTTCAGGAACTTCTAATGTTCCTTTTAAAGCTTTTACTTCATCATCAAGCTTTTTAAAATCCTCTCTTACTTTTTGAGCTGTATTATCATTGGGATTTCGTAAGAATTGATATACAGAAATTCTTCCCTTTAATACATCTTGTATAAAAATCTCTGTTTCAAGTTCTGCTTGTGCAGTATGTTTTACTTTACCATTAAAATAAGAAAATAAGAAGCCAGCTACTATTATATTCACAATAAATAATACTGGAAAAAACATCAACTTCGTTCTTGTTGTTACATTATTTAACATATGTCTCCCTGAGTAAAAATATTAGTAGAAAATTATATAAAAATTAGCCATAGTTTTTTATTATTTTTTTACTTTTTTACACAAAATGTGACTGTATTGTGGCTTTTTTACTCATTATGACACTTTATTTTTAATTATTTTTCTCTACATTTTTCTTTTATATCTTTAAAAACATACTCATCTTGAATCACTTGAACAAAAATATCATTTGCTTCACAAACAAACTCTTTATTATCTTTTTTAACTATATAAATAAATCTATAAAAGTATTCATTTAGGCTTAAATTCTTACCTTTATTTATAATATTTGAAGAAAGTTTATCTATTTTATATCCAAATTCTTTTTTATATTTTGCTTTAAAAGCTTTATTTATTCCAACTTCATTATTATTTGAAATATATATACCCAACCAAATAATTCCAATTATAAAAAGTGTCCCAAAAGTTATAGTTTTTTTAGAATAGAATTGATTTAATTTATAAAAAATATAGCCTACTAATAATATAACTACCAATGAAAAAATTAAAATTTGCATTTTTTCTCCTTTTATCTTTTAATTTTATTATTAGATTTGTTAACTCTTTATTAACTTTTGATTTTCCTTTAGTTAATTTGTAGATGTCATAATTTCTTTATGAGTAAATAGAAACCGCGAACTTCTATTTATTTTTTTCATTGTTCTTCTAAAAGAGTAGAGTTTTCTACTCTTTTTTTTTATCTAATTATAACTTTCCAATAAATTAACTTTTAGTATAATATTAAAATAGATACTAGAAAGGATTTAACATCAAAACAAATATTTTAAAATTACTGTTTTTACTGATATTTGCAAGCTATGCTTTTGCAAATACTACACTAATTAAAGCAGCAACTGCACAACAAGATAATACAACACAAACAACAGAAGTAAAACAAGATGATATAACAAACCCTATAAAAGAAGATGATTTAAACTATTATGATATAGGGATTATTATCAAACTTATTCAAAGTAAAGATTTTAAAAACCATGTAACTAAACAAATAGAAAAAGTTGAAAGTGAAATTAAAAAAATCACAAAAAATATAAATGATGAAGTTTTATATCCTTTTGATAATATTGAATTTCAAAAAGAGTTAAGATTTTTAAATAGCAAAATTAATATTAACTCTAAATATGATAATAATTTAGCTATTTCAAGGGATATGCTAAAAGTAAAAATCTTAGAAAATAAAAAATATTTTGCAGATACTATTAACTCTATAATTGATGGTAAAAATTCTTTTAAAGATAAAAAATATTTTATTCATCTTTTAGATGCACAATTAAAAAGATTAAAAAGAATTGATTTAAGTGGTTTTGAAAAAACATATAATGAAGTAATAACACAAGAAGACCCTATTGCAAGTGCTTTTAGAGACTCTTTTTTAGTATTATCAAATCAAATTAAAGCAAATAAACTTATCTATAACTATTTAAAAACAAATATGAATGAATATAGACCAAGTAATTTTATACTTGATGAGTTAAGTTTAAAATATGTTATTAAAAAAATAGATACAAATAAATATATAAAAAATCTATCAGAGAGTTTGGATTACTATTTTCATATCTCTATTGGAAAAATAGTAATTTTAATTGCTGTATTTTTTATTTTTATGTTAATAAATAAAAAAGTTCTTCCTTTTTTAGCAAAAATTTTAACTGAAAAATTATCTAAAAAAATAGAAGTTTTAAATATAACTATTTTAGAGATTATTCCAAATAGTTTTAGATTTACAGTTTCTATTATAGTGTATCTTTTTGCACTGCAACTTTCACTATTTTTATTAATTGAAGATGCAGAAAGAATCAATAACTTAGTACCTTGGTTTAATACAACATATTTAGCAATATTTAGTTTTATGTTTTATAGAATTCTTACAAACTATATAAATCAATCTTCAGATAGGATATTTAGCCAATATCCAAATATGAGAAAAGAGATGGTTGATTTTATATTAAGAATTATAAAAATACTAATTCTTATTTTTGTTGCACTTTTCTTGTTGGTTCAATTAGGTTTTGATATAAAAGCTATTATTGCTTCTTTGGGAATAGGAGGTATTGCAGTAGCACTTGCAGCAAAAGATACTCTTTCTAACTTTTTTGGTTCATTAAATATTATTACAGATAACTCTTTTTCTCAAGGAGATTGGATACAAGCAGGAAATGTAGAAGGAACTGTTGTAGATATAAGAATGAGAACTACAAGAATTAGAACTTTTGCAAATGGTATGATTACTATTCCTAATGCAGAATTGGCAAATATGGCAATTTTAAACTGGTCAAAAAGGGTAATAGGAAGAAGAATTAAGATGTCTATTGGAGTTACTTATAATAGTAAAATGAGTGATATTGAAAATTTAGTTATTGATATTAGAAAAATGCTTCAAGAACACCCTGCAATTGCATCAAATAAACTAAATATAGATAAAAAGCCATATTTACTTAAAAAAGAGGATTTAATGGGAATTAAAAATAATCTTTTAGTATATATAGATGAATATGCAAGTAGTTCTATAAATATTTTAGTATATTGCTTTAGTAGAAGCCCAGTTTGGGAAGAGTGGTTAGAGACAAAACAAGATGTAATTGTAAAGATTTCACAATTAGTTGAAAAAAACAATTGTGCTTTTGCTTTCCCTACTCAAACTATTTATTTAGAAAAAGAAGAGAAATAATCTCTTCTTTTTTACTTTATTAAATAGCTTTTTAGCTTTTGTCTATTTAAAATTGATAAGGTATTGTATTCATCCATACTAATTAATTTTTGCTCTTTTAATTTTGTTAGAGTTCTTGATAAACTTTCAGCAGATATACCCAAATCTTGTGCAACTTTCCAATGTTTTTTTTCATTTAATATAGAAATATCTTCCAAAATCAAACTTACAACTTGTTCTAAAATTGATAGTTTTCGAATAGGTCTAAAACTATTTAAATTTACATGATAATAAAGTTTTTTAGAAATTGAATCCATTAATACTTTTTGAGCTAAAAGCATTTCCTCTTTATTTTCAAAAAGAGTAATATACTTTTTATAATCTATTATGATAACTTTAGATTCTTTTTCACATTTGCCAGTGGCTGGATATGGTATTTCATCTACATTGGCAAGTTCAGCTATTAAACATAAGGGTTTAAAATATCTTAAAACTTGCGTAGAACCATTTTCATTTGTTTTATAAACACAAATTTCTCCATCAACTAATAAAAAAAGATTAAAAGCCTTATCCCCTTCATAAAAAACAATTTTATCTTTGGGATAAGTAATCATTTTGCAAATATTAAGAATCTCTTCTATCATCTCATCAGTAAAAGTAGAAAAATACTCTTTTATATATTTTTTCATTATCTTAGTTCTAAATAATTAATAAAATTTGCAGTCATTCTATCAATGCTATAAATTTTTTTACCACTTTGCTTTTCTAAAAAATCTTGTGCATCTACTTTTTTTGAAAAAGGAATAATATCATCTCCACCAACAGACATAATCTTACTTCCAAATACATAAAAAGCAGTTTGTGAATCAATAATTTTTCCAGTTTTATAATCAGTTATATAAACCTTATAAATATCCTCTTTTTTATTTTGTAAAGAGTAAGCAAAAGTATATTTAGGTGAACTTAGTGCAACAACTACTCCATTATTAAACTGTACATAGCCTAACCATAATTTATGTTTAGAAATAGATACTTTTTTTATAGGACAACTCTCTTGCTTAAGCTTTAAATCTTCATACTTTTTACCAACTAAAGAAATAGGTGTTGCAAAAACAAAATTTACAAAAAATAAACAATATAAAAAAATTCTCATACTAAATCCTTCTTTTTAAAAATTTTATATCCAATAAAACTAAAAATACATCCTAATAAGATTGGATAAACAAGACAATAAACCATTAAAAAGTTTTTTCCAAATTCATCTAAAATAAAATAACTTGCAGGACCAATAACTGAAAGTTGAGGGTCAAATAAAACAATAGCTCCTATTCTAAAAACTTGTAGAGGATTTACTAAAGCTATACTATAAATTAGTTCTGCATTTGCAGTGGTTTTAATTAAAGCACCTATTAATAAAATATCTAAAAAAGCCAAGAAAAAAAGCCATAAAAAAAATGCAATTGCAAGGGCGATTTCTTGTGTTTTTACTAAACTTGAAATAAAAAAACTAAAACCTAAAAAACATATATTTACTGAAATAATCAATAAAATAAAGTAAAAAAACACTTCCCAAGGAATTTGTACACTTTTAAAAATACTCCAAACTAAAGCAAGAGCTAATGCTCCTAAAATAGGAAGAGTAGTACTAAATAGCTTTCCTAAAATTTTCCCAAAAAAATACTCTTTTAAAGAAATAGGAAAAGATAAAAGATACTCTAATACATTACTATCTCTATCTGCTGCAATTGTTCTTACAGTATTTATTAAAATAAAAATTGGAACTATAACTATACAAATTTCTATAAAAATAAGTAAAACTCTACTTAGTCCACTAAAACCTTGTACCCTTGATTCAGTTACACCTGTAATAAAAAATAGGGCAATAATTCCTCCAAAAACTAAAGTATAAAATAAAAACCATTTAGAACGCAAAGACTCTTTTATATCAGTTGAAAAAACTAAAATTAAATTTTTCATTATAAACTTCCTAATATTTTTTCTTTTACATATGAAAACTTATGATTAGTTTTTCCTTCAACTTCAAACTTATAAGCACTAAATCCAAAAGCCATAGGAGTAATAGCTCCATATACCCAATAA
Source organism: Malaciobacter mytili LMG 24559 (assembly GCF_003346775.1). Classification (NCBI taxonomy): domain Bacteria; kingdom Pseudomonadati; phylum Campylobacterota; class Epsilonproteobacteria; order Campylobacterales; family Arcobacteraceae; genus Malaciobacter; species Malaciobacter mytili. Next base: position 2,185,162 of record NZ_CP031219.1, read on the forward strand.
GCCTCTTTTGCATTTAACCACTCTCCTGTTGTTGCATCAGAGATATAAATAATAGCTTCATTTTCCCAATTTAGTTTTTCTTCTTTAAACCATACTACCATACAACCAATATCATCAAAATAAAATCTTTCCCCATTTGTAGGATTGATAATTTGAACTGCATAATTTCTATTGCTTATTATCATCTTACATCTTTGGCAAATTTCCCTATCCCACTTTATCTCTTTTGCAGTAGTATCAACTTTTACTTCACAGCCCATACTAAAAAAAACTAAAAGTAATAATATTAAATAGTTATATTTTTTCATCACTAATTACCTTTCCTAAATCCATTTGTATTTTTCTATTTACAATATGAGAAACCTCATCTATTCTATGACTTACAAAAATCATAAGTTTTTTTTCATTGTACTCTTCAAGTAAAGAGTAAAACATCTCTCTACCCTTTGGGTCTAAGTTTGCAGTTGGTTCATCAAATATAAAAATATCAGGATTTTTAGCAATAGCAATTGATATTAATAATTTTTGTTTCATTCCCCCTGAGAGTTTAAAAAAGACTTTTTTTAAATGACTTTGTAAATCCAAATCCATTTTTTTACAAAGTCTAAAAATATCATCTATATTTACATTGCTTGAAACTTTAGCATATAAGATAAGTTCTTCTACTGTTAATCTAATAGGAGGAGGAAGCTGAGGAACAAAGCCTATAAGATTTAAAGTATTTACCCTATCTTTAAAAGGGTCTTTATTAGCTATTAAAATCTCTCCTTTAGTTGGTAAATATTGCCCTAAAATACTTCTTATAAGTGTGGTTTTACCTGCACCATTTTGCCCCATAATAATTATGTTTTCACCTTTATTTAACTCTAAAGAGACATTATCTAAAGAGATTTGATTGGCAAATTTTTTTGTTAGATTATTTATTTTTATCATATTAACTTCTTTAATTTAGTTTCATATCTTAAAGCATCTTGATGACATACTTCTATGCATCTTCCACACAAAGTACAATCACCACTTAAAATAAAGCTTTCTTTTTCATTTTTATTATTTGCATTTTTTTTAGTAATTTCAAGAACATGAGGTACTAAACATACATTACTACAAACCTGACAATGATCACATTTATCATCCCAAACTATTTTAGTAGCACTAGGCCAACCAATTAAAGCATATGTAGTTCCAATAGGACAAATATATCTACACCAAGCCCTTTGTGAAAAAAACACTTCTACTAAAAAAACAGCTAAAACCAAAGATAAAGCTACACTATATCCATAAACAATAGCCCTACTTAAAATACCTACAATATTAAAAGTTTCAAAAACTAAATATCCACTAATAAAACTAAGTAATAAAAAAATAAACCAAAAAATATATTTTATTTTTTCATTAAAACTATATGATTTTATAAGTTTTGCTTTTAAAAGTTTTCTATGTATTTTTTCAGCAATTTCTCCTATAATAGTATAAGGACATACCCAAGAACAGTAAGCTCTACCTCCAATTAGAAGGTAAACTATTACTATTGTTGCTGTACCTATTATTAGATTTATTGGTATTTTATGATGAGCTAAAAAAACCTCTAAAGTTATAAAAGGATCAATTAAATGAAATCCTAAAAACCTAGAGCCACTTAAAGTTCCTTCTAAAACTTGTAAATCAATATTATAAGAAAGAAAAAAAATAAGGTGTATTAAAATTACACTAAGCCATCTATAAAATCTAATGCCCAATCTCTTTTTCCCATCTTTAGAAGTACTAATAAAAGTATCAAAAAAGGACACAGTTTCTATTGTAGCTCTTGTATTATATTTATTCATAATTAGCCTTAACTATTTAAAATTTGAAATCTCTTTAGCAAGTTCTTCCAACTGTAAAGCAGTAGCATTATTTAATAATCCTTTCATTAAAGAATTAGAAACCCTATCATTTTTATAATCATCAAGTTTTTTTAAAATATACTCTTGAGATTTTCCCATAATACTTGGAGCCACTCTTGTACCTTCACCTTTTTTCCCATGACATGAAGAACATCTAACTACATATAAATTACTTACTTTTAATGTAGAACCAGCTTGTTTTTTTAAATCCTCTAGCTTTTGCTCCTCTTCACTTTTTATAACTACTTTAGCTATAGGTTTTTCTTGTGATATTTGCTTTTTTTCAACAACTACATTTGTACTTTCTTGTGAAATTAAATATCCCATTAGTACAATAATAAGAGTTGCTAGTATTAGTGCAATTACTCTATTTATACTCATCTTTTTGCCTTTGTATCTCTTTATTTAAATTAGAAATCTCTTTTGCTAAAGATTCAATCTCTTTATCATCCATTTGAGAAACTAGATATTTCATTAGCTCATTAACTTTTGTTTTAGCTCTATATGCTTTTATCATATCACTTATCTCTTTTTCACTCTTTTCTATTAAAGAAGGACCCACTACTCCATTTGCATAATCATCATGACATGCTGAACATTTAACAATATAGTTTTTACTTAAAGACTTTGACAAAATAGCTATATTTAACCTTTCATAGTTATTTTTAATAGTTGCTAAAGCTGCTATTTCTTTTGTTAAGTTTGTTTCAACACCATCAGGAGAGATACTAACTTTTTTATTACCATCTAAATCATAAGTAATAAAAGGATTTTCCTCTTTTATTTTTTCTCCCTCAATTATCTTAATTTTAGGAGTTTGTTCTACTGCTTGAGTAGTTGTTGTTTCTTTTGTTTGCTTCTCTTCACAACCACTAAATAAAAAAACTAATGTTATTAAAAATAGTAAATATTTCATCCATATATCTCCTTATATTCTGCTCTTGGAACTATTACAATAGCAGCTTCATCTTTTGAAGGACATAACTCCTCACATACACCACAACCTACACATTCACTTCTAACCTCAGGATACCAACGACCTTGTTTATCCTGCATCATTTTTATAGCTTTTTCTTTTTCTAAATAAGGGCATAAATCAGCACATATCGTACAGGCTTTGCCCACATAACTTTGCACATCTTTTAAAACTTTTTCTTCTCTTTCATTTTTATTTGAATGAGTTAAAATCTCTTCTATATGCTCTTTAGTTACTTTTTCATTTAATAAAGCCAAACATTTATTTGGATTTTTTAAAACTGCAACTCCCATTTTTACATCTTTTGCTTCTGTTATGGCATGGTTTAAAGAGCCACTTGGACAAGCTAATACACAAGGAAGTAGATCACATAAATAACAACCTCTTTGTCTTGCATCAACATAAGGAGTTCCCGCACTACTTCCAGTATTTATATCAAGTAGTGATAAAGTATGATAAGGGCATACTTGAACACACTGCCCACATTTAATACAAGTAGATAAAAAATCTTTCTCATCTAATGCCCCAGGAGGTCTTAAAAAGTTTGTTTTTGCATTTAACTTAGGAAAAAGATATATTCCTGAAGAAAATACAGAACCAAAAAAAAGTGTTCCTACTCCTAATTTAACAAAATCTCTTCTATCTTTCATCTTTTTGGCTCCATTGTATTAAAGGTTCATTATCACTTGCTAATAAAGAAGGCTCTGAAAAAGGTGCAAATTTTGCTAAAAAATTCAATAAATCAATTACCACTGAACCATAAAAGAATTTAACATTTGGGTTATATAACCACAACTTATCTGCATAAATATAGTGATTAAAAGGAATATCTCCAACACCATCTTTATTTCTATCAAAGCCTTCATAATTATCCCAATAGTTCCTATGCCAAAGATTTAAACTTAAATTATTTCTTGGAGAATCATTTACTATAGGTTCCATATTCCCTTTGATAATATTTTCTTGAAAAATATTTTTTTCTCTTAAAGCTTGAAATTGAATTGCACTTGAATTATAAAGGATTTTATTATTCTTATAGATATTTGTAGTATTTGGTTGAAAAGGAGATTGGTCTATATAAATACCTCTTGCATTATAAATAATCTTATTATCTATTAAAGTAAAATTAGAACTATCCTTCATCCCTATTCCAACCCCAAAAGCACCAGTTGAATTTTTAATAGTATTATTAATAGCAGTTGTTCCACTACTATACATAAAAAATATCCCAACTGAACTATGCTCAAAAAGATTGTTTTGAACTAAGTTTCTACCTGCATACATAAAGTGTAAAGAGTATCTATTATAACTTCCATGATTTTGTTCAATAACATTTCCACTTGAATACCAAATAACAAAATCTCTTGATTTATAAATTTTATTACTAAGAAGTTGATTATCATGGCTATACCACAACCTAATAGCATCACCTCTTAAGCCCAAATCATAATTTTTAGAAGTAATAAAGTTATCAATAATTAAAGACCTATTTACTTTTTGAAAATTTATTCCAAATAAAGAGTCTTCAATATGATTATTTTTTATTTTAATATTATTTACATTTTGGGCCAAAATGGCACTATCAATTTTTTCATGGCTACTACCACTTCCTTTAATTGTTAGATTTTTTAATGTAACATTTGAACTATTAATAGTAATAACTGTACCCTTACCATCTCCAACTATTTTTGCACTTTTATCTAAGCCATCTATTGTTAAGGGTTTATTTATTACTATATTTCCATAATATTCACCTTTTTGAAGTTGAATAATAGAACCCTCTGAAGCTTTATTTATAGCTTCTTGAAGTGGGGATGCAAAAGATGCTATAGTTAAACATATTACTAAAAGAAGTTGTTTCATAATATTATTTTCTTTGCTCTTTTAATTTTGAAAAAACTGCTAATATACTTAAAATACTAACAATAACTAAAATATAATAACCAACTGTAGGGTATGAGTGAGTTGTAAATTGTGCAACTTTCCCATCTCCAAAAACTGTAGGCATAAATGGTTTTATTGTAAAAGCACCCCACTCTTGCATATTATGCCCATACCAATATAACCAACCTGCATAATCAGCTAAAAAAGCAATTGGCAAGATAATAGGAACTACCATTAAAAGCCAAGAATACTTATTTTTTAAATATAAATATCCAAGCATCATCAAAGTTAAAAGTAAAAAGAAATAAGGTACTATTTTTCTTTCAAATTGCCCTCCGTGTTCCATAGGATACATACCTATATAGTGATTAATTGTATTCATTTCTTGTACATCTCCACTATATCCATCAAAATGAAAGAATACAGGTATTCCATCTGGAAAAGCCTCTTTTGGATAGTTTGGAGCTTCAAGAGATACTTTCCAAACAGGGATACTTGCAACCCCTATTTCTGCTCTTGCTTGCAACATATTTTCTAAAGAACCAATTGCTTTTTTAGGTGTATTAGGACTTTGATATTGAAATTTCTCATAAAAATTCCAAATAGAATATGAATAAGAAGGAATTGCATCTGTATTATGATTTTTAATTTTATTCATAACTCCGTGAAAACCAATTATTGGTATTGTAAAACAAAAACTTATTAATAATAAAGCCAATACCGTAAAAACTTGGTATTTTTTCATTTAATTTCTCCTAAAGGGTATATAATCAGTAAGAAAAAACTTTCTTACTGATTATTATTTATTGATTTAAATGTGCGTTTTCGTCAATCCATTTCATATATTCAATAATATTTTTAACCTCATCTGGTTTCATATTTTGATTTGGCATTCTTAGATTAAATGCTTTAATCATTGCATCAATATAAGGATGGTCATAATATTTTTCTGGATTTAAAATAAAGTTATATAAGAATTTTTCTGCATTCTCATGTCTTAAAAGTGCACCCGTTAAATCAGGACCTGAACTTACTTTTCCAATAACATGGCAGCCATTACATCCACCTCTTAAGTAAGCTTCTTCACCTTTTCTAGCTTTTTCACTCATAGGAGTTGATAACTCTTTTGCTAAAAGATTTTTAGCTCTTAATCCAACATCTGCTGTTTTAACCATATATTGCCATACTTGGTTTTCCCATAAAATTGCAGTATTTAAATCACCCTCTTTATAAGCTTTATTTGCTTTTTCTTTTTCCGCAGGAATTTTTCCATATTGGTCTAAAGCATCAGTAACTAAGGCTTTAACTTGAGGATATTTTTCAAAACCTTTCTCTTTTAAGAATTTAACAACAGTTTGAATAACAGCATCTGTTGCTTTATTTGTAGCTACTATTTTTTTATACTCTTTTTGTAACTCTTCAGGAGACATTTTTGCTACTTTTGCAGCTTTATAGTTTGGATATTTTTTATTATCATCTTTAATTGTTAAATATCCCATCATCTCTAAGTGTAAGGCAGAACAAAATTCTGTACAATAGTAAGGGAATACTCCCTCTTGGTCAGCTTTAAATGTAACAGAAGCTGTTTTTCCAGGCTCAACAGAAGCGTGTACATTTAATCCTGAAACACCAAAAGCATGAGTTTCATCTGTTGCTCTTTCTAAGTTTGTAATATAAATAGTAACTTCATCACCTTTTTTAACAGTGATATTTTCTGGATTTAAGTGACTTCTAATAGCAGTCATATAAACTTTAACTTTATTACCATCTCTTTCTATTCTTTCTTGTCCAGCAAGTGTAGCACCTTCGTGAACTTCTCCTGTTCTACTATTTGTACCCATTTTGTCATAAGTTTTTTTAGGTTTAATTTTACTTGCATGAATAGATACAACATCATGAGGCTCTCCTAAAGGTAAAGGCATATCATAAATTAATTCCATCTTATCACTTTGTAAATCAATTAATTGATGATTTTGAGGATGAAGTGGTCCCACAGGTAAAAATCTATCAATTGATAGTTTATTTAAAGCAATACCGTATTCACCCCTTGGTTTTGTAGATTTACCTTCCATTGTATCTAGGTGTCCAATATTATAATGAACATTTACCCTATCAAGAATTTTTAGATTTTTATAATCCCATTTTACAATTTGAGAATCCACATAAAGTGAAGTATAAAGAATCCCATCTTCTTTATCAAATGAAGTATGTAAAGGCCCAAGTCCCAACTCAAGCTGACCATGTAAACTTTTTTTCATATCTAAAATTGGAATACCAAAAGGGTCTTTTCCAATAAAATCTTTAGTATCAATTAAATTTTTAATCTTTTTAAAGTCATAAATAGAAACATGCGTATCTAATTTTCCACCAACAATTAAATATCTTCCATCAGGAGATACATCAACCCCATGGGGAGATTTTGCTTCAGGAATTAAAAATAAAGCTCCAGCTTTTACAGCTGCATCAATAGTTACAACTTTATGATTATTAATAACCTTTACATTTTTAGGATCTTTTGCAAGTTTTTCTAAAATTTGCCAGTTATAAATATGCATATAGTCTGTATCATTTCTACTCATACCAGCTTCAAAAGGAGGTAAGCCTTTTTCAATACCACCAGTATACATCTCTGAGTTAAAACTATTTGTAAAAGCCCATCCCATTGAAACACCCTTACCAGCATCACTTAAATCTTGCATATAAGGTGGAAGTTCTAAAGTAAAAGACTCTTTTTCATTAATCTTTCCTTTTTCATAATCAAACTTCCATAAAGTTACTCCTCCTCTATATTTTTCTTCATATGCTTCAATTGGAACCCATTCATTTTCAAAAGGAGCAGCATATTGTGCAGCATCAACTATATATTCAGTATTTGGAGTAACAAAACTACCTCCATGAGTACTTCTTAATACTGGGTTTACCACTATTTGAGTTGTTTCAAAATCATGAAGATTAATAACTGCAACTCTTGGGTTTGCCTTATCATTAATAAATAGATAATCTCCTACATATTCTCCATTTTTTTCACTAAAATTAGGATGGTGTGTATCTCCCCATTCTATTTTTTGTCCTCTAATATAACCACTTTCAAGAATTTTTCTTGATTCATTATCAAAACCATATCCTTGCCAAGGTTCAGGTGTAAAAACTCCAATATATTTTAGAATTCTCATAGAAGGAACACCATATACTAATACTTGTCCAGATTGTCCTCCTGAACTAAATACATAGTATTCATCTTTCATACCTGTTGGAGTATATGTCTTTGCTGCTGATAAAATATCTCTTTCAGTTAAACCTCTATTTTTCATGATTGTTTGCAAATCAGAAGAAGCAAAACTAGAAGAGACAAATAACGCAGAAAGTAACACTATACTTTTACGAAAATTAGATAGCATCTCGTCTCCTTAACTTTAAATTTATTAAAGTTTTAAATTTTAATTTTTAAAATTAACATTTAATTAACTTTAATATGATTGTAATTCTAACCCTTAAAGGAAAATTTTTCATTGATATATATCATTAAAATTTTCTTAAAAAAAATAGTTTGTTATAAGTTCTATTTATAAAAAAATTATTAAATATCTATTTGATGGTATCTTGTAAAGCATTTAGTTTTTAATAATATTTAAATTAGTAATTTATATTATAAGATATAATTATTTTTAATTTTTCAAATAAATTATAATTCTAAAAAAAAAGCCATAAAATAGGAGTTTTGTGTTTTATTTTAATTTAATAATCAGTTTATATTTTACTAAATCAAAATATTTATCTTTTTAAAAAAATTTATTGTTTTTTTGTAATATTTATACTAAATAAAAAAGAAATAATTAGTAAAAATAAGTTATGCTAAAATAAAAATAATATTTTATATAAGAATAGGAAAAAACTTGCAAAGCTTTAAACATAAACTAAAAACTCCTTTTTTAGCAACAGATGGAATTATAAAAATTTATACTAAAGAAGAGAAATTAAAAGGCATTGTTTTAATACAAAGAAAAAATCCTCCATTAGGATTTGCCCTACCTGGTGGCTTTGTTGATGTGGGAGAAAAAGTAGAAGAGGCTTTAAAAAGAGAGATGAAAGAAGAGGTAAACTTAGAAGTAAGTATTGAAAAATTATTAGGAGTATATTCAGACCCTAAAAGAGATAAAAGATTTCATTGTGTATCTTGTGTATATATTTGTAAGGCATATGATGACCCAATTGCAGCAGATGACGCTAAAAGCGCACACATTTATAGTTTAAATGAAATCCCTTTTGATAAACTTACATTTGACCATGAAGAGATAATTAAAGATTTTTTAAAAGATGAGGGTTTATAAAAAATGACTAAAAAAGGTTTCTCTATAATAGAAGAACTTCTATTTAATGCAAATGATATTGTATTTATAACAGATATAGAAAACTCAACAATATTCTATGCAAATAAAATGTTTTTAGATAAATTTGAATATTCAAAAGAGGAACTTTTTAAAATTGATATAGAAAAAATAAGAAAACCCTTAGAAAATGAAGCTTTTCCAAAACTTATAAAACAAATAAATAAAACTCAAGAAAGCACAACATATTCTAAATATTTTTCTAAAAGTGGAAAAAAATACTATTTAGAATCAAATAATAAATTACAAATAATTAATAATAAAAAATATGTTATTACTATTGCAAGAGATATTACACAAAAAATAGAAAAAGAAATTGTATTAGAAGATAAAATAAAAGAAAAAATAAAAGAGATTGAAAATCAAAAACTATTTTTGCATACTTTATTGAAAAATAATCCAACTTCAATTTTTTATAAAAATATAGAAGGTAAATATCTTGGTTGCAATAAAGCATGGGAAAAATTAACAGGAATAAATGCAGATGAAATTTTAGGTAAATCTGTATATGATATAGCCCCAAAAGATATTGCACAAATCTATCATTTACAAGATGAAAAAGTATTTAAGCTAGAAGAAAACCCTCAAATTTATCAATCTGAAGTTTTTAATAAAAGTGAAAATAAAAGATTTAATGTTGTTTTTTATAAATCTGCATTTTTTGATTCAAATCATAAGGTAGCTGGTCTTATTGGTGTAGTTATTGATATTACAGATATAACAATTCTTGAAAAAGAAAAAGAAAAAAAAGAAAAGCTTTTATATCAACAATCAAAAATGGCAGCAATGGGAGAAATGATAGAAAACATTGCCCATCAATGGAGACAACCCTTATCTACTATGACAGCAAGTGCTAGTGGTATAAAAATGCAAAAAGAGTTTGGTATTTTAGATGAAACTAATTTAAATGAATTTTTAGATGCAATTTTAGAATCAGCAAAACATCTATCTCAAACAATTGATGATTTTAGAAACTTTTTTAAGTATTCTAAAAATGAAGAAAACTTTAATATAAAAATTGTTTTTGATAAGACTTTATCTTTACTTTCGTCAAAACTTAAAAATAGAAATATTAAAATAATAAAACAAATAGAAGAGATAAATATTTTAGCCTTACAAAATGAACTAATTCATGTAGTTTTAAATATTTTAAATAATGCAAATGATGCTCTTGAAAAAATAAATGAAGAAGAAAAATATATTTTTATTTCTTGTTATAAAGAAAATAATCAAGCCATAATTGAGATAAAAGATAATGCAAAAGGCATAGAAGAAAAGATTTTTAATAAAATTTTTGAGCCTTACTTTACAACAAAACATCAGACAAATGGAACAGGGATTGGGTTATATATGAGTAAAGAAATAGTACAAAAGCATCTATATGGAACAATTGATGTTCAAAACTCTACATATACATATAAGAATAAAACTTACACAGGAGCAAAGTTTATTATAAAACTTCCTTTATAATAAGTTCTATTTAAGAACAGAATACATAAAATAGTAAACTTTAATAAAGAGGAGTGTTATGCAAAATTTTGATCAAATTATAGTTTTAGTTATTGTTTTTACAGCTGCATTTGTAACTTGGAAGATGGTAAAAGATTTCTATATTACAAAGATGAATATGGTTTTTGCACATATTATAGCCATTGCAACTTCATCATTTATGCTTCTTTCTACAATGTTTTTATTTGTGCCTAAAAACTACCAAAGAGGACAAACAGCAGAAGTAGAGCTATCATTTTTATCTGTTGGAATAGTTATAATTATGGTAGGTATTTTATATTTATTTTTTAAATATATTCCTTCTAAAGATAAATAATTTTATCTTTAGAAACTTTTTTTATCTTTCATCTATAAATTCTAAAATAAGAATTATTAATTTATATCAATGATACTTACTATTATTTCTGACACTATTCTAAAAATTAGAATTTAAACTTTGGAAAAATTCAGATAAATTAAGTATAAACTATAAAATATCAAAAAATGGTGATTTTTTTATTGGAATTGCTAATATTTTTGATAAAAAAGTAGAAGAGGTATTAGAAACTAATATTAGAATATTTTTTACACGGAAGTAAAATTTAAATTCTAATTAATTTTTTTATAAGTTCAGATTGATAATAATTATCAAAATTTATTATAAGGGCTTAGATGGAAGATTTTTTTCTTATTGAACTTGGAGAAGATGAATATAGTCATCAACTAGAATATGAAGAAATGGTTATTGAGTATTGTATTGATGTACTTGATATTCCAGAAGAAAAAATTGAATGTGTAAATATCTTAAACAACCAGTATATTGAACTTACACTTCAAAATTTACAAAAAGAGGATGTAAGTGAAGATTGGTATGTAAATTTACATAAAATTTCAAGGTAAATGCAACTAAGTTGCATTTAATCTCTTTTAAGATAATATTTTTATAAAAGTTTTTGGTATGATATTAATAACAACTATCATTATAAGCTTTTTTTAATGTTTATTTTTTTATTATTGCATCACAAAAAAGATTCTTCTAAAAAATACACAAAGGAAATATATGAAAAAGAATTTAAGTTTATTTGCAAGCGCGGCAATTTTATGCACTACTTCTTTATTTGCTGACTCAACTTCTATTGATGAAGCGTTTAAAAATGGTAAAGTAAGTGGAGATATTTCTGTTCATTATGAAACATGGAATAAAAAAGGTGGTGAGGAAGATAGTGGTTTTTCTACACCTTCAGTTGGATTAAAATTTGAAACAGATACATATAAAGGTTTCCAAGCAGGAGTTGCATTTAGAGGTAATACAGAATTATCAGAAGAAAATCACGATGATTACGAAGCTACAATGCAAAAAGATGGTTCAGTTACAGAAGCATATGTACAATATGAAAATGATACTTTTTTAGTAAAAGCGGGGAGACAAGAGATTGATTTAGAGTGGTTAGGAGATTATAATGATGGTGTTGTTGCTGTATTAAAAGCAATCCCATATACAACTTTAACTGCTGGATACACAAATAGACAAGCGGAAATTACACTAGATACACATGACAAATTTGAAAGATTTGAAAATAAAAAAGGTGATAACTCTGCTGGATATGTAATTGATGCAAAAGTTGAGCCATTAAAAGGTTTAGTATTTAATCCATATTTTTATACTGCAAAAGATATTGCTGATTATTATGGATTAAAAACTACTTTTGATACTGATGTTTATGGATTAACTGCACACTACGCACAAACAAACGAAGATAATGTAAATGGTTCAAATGATGAAGATGGAAGCATTTTAAATTTAGAAGCAAGATTAAATATTGCTGATTTTACTTTTACAGCTGGATATATAAAAACAGATAGTAAAGGAGGAATTGGTTCAATGGATGCATTAGGTGATAATATTGATCCAACAGAAGAATTAGGTGATGCAGTTTATGCAACTGATTCAAAATCTTACTATTTAGGTGCAGGATATACATTTAAAGATTTAGAAATTTCTGCACTATATACTCAATCAAAATATGAAAATACTGATAATAATGAAAACAATGTAAAAGATAAAGAATTAACTTTTGCAGCAGCATACAGTATCACTGAACAACTAGGTGTAGAAGTAATCTATACTGATGTAGATGCAGATAAAGACTCTGTATTAAATGATGGACATGATTTTAATAAATTTGTAGCAAATGTTACATATAGTTTTTAAAATATTTTCTCTTTTATTAAGATAAAAGGTCAAGATTAACTCTTGGCCTTTTTTTATTTTCAATCTTTTTGATAACAAGTATCAATATTAATCTTACTTTAAGAAAACTTTCTATATTATTTTAATAATGATTATCATTTAAAGGATAGAAAATGGCTTCTTTATTTATTTGTAATAACAAAGATGAACTAATTAAACCAACAGGTTGTACTTGCTAAAAGGGGAAATAAAATGAGCGTTTTAATTATTGGAGGAGATAAGATCTCTCAAATATCAACAATGTTAGAAGATTTAGGTGCAAAAACAATCAATCATTGGGATGCAAGAAAAAAATCATCTGCTCCCAAGAAAAAAATACCACAAGATACAGATTGCATTATAATGCTTACTTCTTTTTTAAACCATAATACTATGCTTAAGTATAAAAGTGAAGCAAAAAGAAAAGAGATACCTTTTATTTGTGCTAAAAGAAGTGTAAATTGTGTTTATGATGAATATGTAAAAGTTATGGGTATCAAAAATTGCAATGACTGCTATGCAAATTGTGGAAATAAATAATGATATTAAATACTATTGATTTTCATAAAAATTTTTTAGGTTTTATTGATAGTAATGAGTTCTTGCCGGAAGATTTTGATCAATTCAACTCTAGTTTTAGATTAAGACAGCTTTTTTTAAACTTAAGTAATAATATATTAAAAGACACATGTACTTTTAATAAATTTGAGCAAAAAAAACTGGCAAGATACCCATTAAAAAATGCTTTTAAATATAAAATTGATTCATTATTACCTATTAGTTATATAAAAACTTTTAAGCTTTCTTCATCTTTTAATTTCTGTAAAAATTCTACATTAATAATTAATGCTTATAAAAATAGAAAATCTACTTTTATAAGTAGTTCTCAAAAGATGTTAAAAATAGCAAAGCTTATTAATTTATGCTATGTAAATAATCAACTTCAATTAATGCTAGATAAAGATTTACTATTTCATGAGTTTGTTTTTCAAAAAATTAAAAAATTACATAAAGATAAAAAAGTTCAAGATTTGGGTGATTCTATTTCCATAAAAGGAAAAGATATTGATTCACTTAAAATTTACACTTCTTGGAAAAATATAGAAGTTAAAAAACCAAATATTAAAAATGAATTAGAAAATGCAATCAAAAGTATCAAAAATGAAAACTATACGCAAGTATATTTAGTCTATCCAAAAGCAAATGATTTTAAAAGACATATACCTGTTTTTGTAGATGAATTAAAACATAAACCTTATGTAATAAAAGCAATTCCATATTCATTAAGGTCAATAATTAGATAAAAGGAGAATAATAAAATATGGCAACAGCACTTTTTTTTGCTAGTAGCACAGGAAATACTGAAGAAGTTGCAAATAAAATTGCAAAATCTTTAGGGGATATTAAAATATATAATATATGTGATAGCGATGTAAATGATATATTAAACTATGATAAGATAATCCTAGGTACTTCAACTTGGGGAGAAGGTGAACTTCAAGATGATTGGGATGAGATTTGGGAAGAGTTTTGCTCACTAGATTTTTCAAATAAAACAGTAGCACTATTTGGACTAGGGGATCAAGATGGTTATGGTGATGAGTTTTGTGATGCTTTAGGAATAATGTATGAACAAGTTAAAAAAGCAAATGCAAATATTATAGGATTTACTTCAACTGATGGTTATGAGTATGAATATTCTAAAGCACAAATTGGTGATGAATTTGCAGGTTTAGTTATAGATGAAGATAACCAAGATGACCTAACTGATGAAAGAATTGCTTCTTGGATTGAGAAAATAAAAAACAAGATTCTATAAAAAGTCAAGATTTACTCTTGACTTTCTTAAATAAAACTTATTATACTATCTAAACAAAAATTTATACCTTATTTAAAAATAATTGTTTTACTATATTAATAAAGATTAAAGCAAAGGAGTTACTATGACTTGTGCAATATTTTATGCTAGTAAGAGTGGACACGCAAAAGAGGTAGCAAATAAAATATCTTTTGCTTTAGATGAAATTAGAGTTTTTGATATAGCTGTTACAGGAAGTGAATATATCAATGACTACAAGCATCTAGTTTTTGGTATTTCAACTTGGAATCATGGTCAAATGCAACAGGACTGGCAAAAGATTTGGAAAGATTTTTCACATATTGATTTTAAAGGTAAAAAAGTTGCAATTTTTGGTCTAGGAGATCAAAAAAAATACCCTGATGAATTTGCAGATGCAATGAGATATGTTTATGATGATTTAATATCTCATGGAGCAACTGTTGTTGGTTTTACTTCAACTAAAGGATATGAATTTAACTCTTCAAAAGCAGTGATTGATGGTAAATTTGTAGGTTTAGTTTTAGATGAAGATAACCAAAGTCATTTAACAGATGAAAGAATAAAAAAGTGGGCAGAAGAGATAAAAAGTGAAATCTTATATGCAACTTCTTAAAAATAAATTAACAAAATAGATACTTAATTTAAATAAGACATTTTTTATCCTATTTATATAAAATTATAAAAAATTTTATATAAAGGATTAAAATGTCAAGTGCCATATTCTATGCAAGTAGTACAGGAAATACTGAAGAAATAGCAAATAAAATTATAGAAAAATTAGGAAATATTGATTCATATAATATAAGTAATAATCAAGAAGATGTAAAAAAAATTGCTACTTATGATAAACTAATCTTAGCCACTTCAACATGGGGTGATGGGGATTTACAAGATGATTGGGATGAATCTTGGGATAATTTTAAAGAAATTGATTTTTCAAATAAAATTGTAGCACTAGTTGGATTAGGAGATCAAGAAAGCTATGATGATACTTTTGTAAATTCACTAGGAACAATGTATGAACAAGTTATTTCTCAAGGTGGGAAAGTTATTGGTTTTACTTCTAAAGAAGGTTATGAGTTTGAAGAATCAACGGCACTAAAAGATAACCAATTTGTAGGTTTAGTTATAGATGAAGATAACCAAAGTGATTTAACTGATGAAAGAATAGATAATTGGATAGAGAAAATTAAAGAGGAAATCTTATAAGTGTTAAGGAGTTTACTCCTTAATTACTTATCTTGGCACTCTTTACAAGTTCCATACAATTGCATAGAATGACTTGTAATTTTAAAGTTATTCTTTTTAGCAATTCTATCTTGTCTTTTTTCAATCTCATCATCTATAAATTCAATAATTTTTCCACAAGTTGTACAAATCAAGTGGTCATGATGTGATTTTGCATTACTTTCATATTTTTTACCTTCAGTTCCAAAAGCAATTGATGTAATTAAATCAACTTCTTCTAAAAAACCCAAAGCTCTATAAACTGTTGCAATTCCTATATTTGAGTCTGAATATTTATTTTTAATCTCATTATAAACATCTTCAGCACTTAAATGTCCCTTAGCATTTATAAGAATATCTAAAACAATTTCCCTTTGTTCTGTATATTTTAGACCTTTTTGTTTTACTATTCTTTTAAGTTCTTCTATTACTTCTTCATTATTTGTCATAAAAATACGCCCTTCAAATTTTATACACAATTATAGTATATCTAAAGTTAGCAAAAATTTCAACATAAATATATATAAGTAAAATTTATTTGTTTTTCAGTTTTTTACTCTTTTTTTCAGGTTGGTAAAGCATATGATGCCATAAAGCAAAACCACAAAATGCGGCACCGGCAACTATGTGAGTTTTTTTAGCAATACTATTTTTCATAAACATAGAAGTTACAACCGTTGCTCCTAAAGTAGCAGTCATTCCTATTTTTGCAACTTCTTTTTTTATTTCATTATCGACTTTCATTCCTTTGTTTCCTTCTTTGTCTTCTTTGAATAGTCTTTTTTGTCCCTTTTATAGTCTCATAAGTTAATGCTGCTGTTAATATAGTAGCAATAGGTAAAATGAAAGGCATAAATTTATCTCCTAATGATAATAGTTATCATAATTTTATCCTTTTAAAGTTTAAATAAAACTGATACTAATTATCATAATAAATTTATTAAGCCTTTACTCCTTTTATAGAGTTTAAAAGTAAACCAATTGTTGTTCCATTATGTAAAACTGCAGTAACAATAGGAGAAAAAGCTCCAAAAGTTGCACCTGCTAAAATTGCTGAATTTACCCCAACTGTTGCTTTAAAGTTTGTATTTATAAGTCTCATAGTTTTATTTGCTAACTCTTTTGCTTCAACAACAGCTTGTATATCATCTTTTAATAAACTAACATCTGCTGTTGCTTTAGCAATATCAGCCCCTTTACTCATAGAAATACCAACACTAGCACTAATTAAGGCAGGTGCATCATTTATCCCATCACCAACAAAAGCAACTTTTCTACCTTCATCCATCATTTTTTTAACAATTGCTGCTTTATCAGTAGGAAGTAATTCAGAAAAAACCTCATCAATACCTAATTCTTCAGCAACCATTTGGGCTTTTTTATCAACATCTCCTGTTAGCATAACTAGATGTTTTACACCCAATTGTCTTAATCTTAATAAAGATTCTTTTGCATTATCTCTAATCTTATCACTTAAAGCAATTGTTCCTAATAGTTTCCCATTAAATCCAATATAAAGTAGAGTTTTACCCTCATCTAAACTTTTATTTATTTTCTCTTTATGTGAAGAAAAATCTATTTTTTCATCATCCTCTAGAAAATGTCTACTTCCAATTATAACTGATTTACCATCAACTTCTGTTTTTACACCATGAGCAACAATAAATTCTACTTCTTCATGGTGCATATGTACAAAGCCCCTTTGTTTAGCAGCTTTAACAACCGCTTCTGCAACTGGATGAAAGTAGTGTTCTTCTGTACTTGCTGTTAGATTTAAAACCTCTTCTTCTGTCCATTGTTCATCAAAAGATTGAACTTCTATTACTTCTAAATCACCTTTAGTTAAAGTTCCTGTTTTATCAAAAATAAAAGTATCCACATTTGATAACGATTCAATTGATTTTGCACCTTTTATCATAATTCCATTATGACCTGCTTTTGAAATAGTTGATTTAAAAGCAACTGGAGTAGCAAGTTTTAAAGCACAAGAATAATCAGCTTGTAAAATAGAAGCTACCCTTTCAAAATCTTTAGTTATCAAATAAGAAAAACCTGCTAAACCTAAAGTTACAGGAACTAATTTATCGGCTAATTTTGTTGCTTTTAGTTGTACTGAAGATTTTTCATTTAATGAACTTTCAATATAGTGTTTAATTCTTTGTGTGGCAGTATTTGCCCCCACATGTTCAGCCCAGATTTTTAACCTACCCTCTTCTAAAACAGTTCCAGAAATAACCCTATCTCCCCTTTGTTTTTTTATAGGTTCAGCTTCACCTGTCATAGATACTTGATTTACACTTGCATCTCCAAATACAATATGTCCATCAACAGGGATTGTACTACCAGCACTAACTACTACTATATCTCCAACATCAATCTCTTCTGTTTTAACTAAAACTTCAACTTTTTTACCATCTTGAAGCTTTTCAATCCATGCCTCTTTTACATTTGGTTTAGCTAACTCTTTTAATAAATCATCACTTTTATGAACAGTAGTCTCTTCAATATACTCACCAAGAGCTAGCATTGTATTTGTTGAATTTGCTGCTAAATAATCTTTTCTATAAACAGAAATACCAACGGCTGCACTTTCTAAAACCTTTGAAGTTAAACCTTCATTAAAAAGTTCTTTTGTTCCTTCAATTAATAAAGGAGTTGCAGCTGTTGTAGTAAGTAAAGCTTTAGCTAAATTATTAGAAATAAACCTTTCAGCAACTAAAGCACCACCTGCTCTTACAACTCCTTCTAAAGAAGGCTTTTCATTTTTTATACAACTAACACAAACAGCATTATCTTCACAATTTGTTGAAAGAAGATCTTCTAAAGTAAGAGTTTTTAAACTCTCTTCAATAGTTTTTTTAATATCAATATTTTCAATATTAAAAATAATACTATATGCTTTTTTATTTACACGAACACTATTGACACCTTGTATATTCTCAAGATATGCTTTTAAAATATTTTCATCAATAAACTCTTCTTTTAAAAGTTCAAATTTATATCTTAATCTTGTTAAGGTTTCATGTACTTTTATAAATTTATTCATAAACTACTCTTGATTTGCTTCCATAGCAGCTTTAGCATCTTCCATTCTCTCTTTTAACTCTTCCATTCCAGCTTGAAAAAGTTCAGTACCTTTTGATACAGCTTTCATTATATTTTCTTGCGCACCTTTATTTGTAAGAAGATAAGTAACAGCTGCACCAATTAATGCACCTTTTATAAAATCACCACTATTAAATCCACTATTTTGCCCATTTTGCATATTTTGTACATTTGTTGGTGATTGATTTATATAAGGATTTTGATTTAAAGTATTATTTTGAATAGCTCTACTATTTTCAATATTTATATCATACATATTTGTATTCTTATTCATAATCTTCCTCTTTTAAAGTTTTAATTTCATCTTCTTCATAAGCCAAAGTTTCATATTTTTCATTTAATTTATCATCAATAACTTCAACAGCATAAATTCCAGCCATCCCAATACTTAAAGCAGTCATAGCTTTTAAAAAGCCACCTTGTTGCCCTAAATAATTTGCAGTAGCAATTGCAGTTCCTGTTGCAATCGCACCTTGTGTTGTTTTTTTAACTGTATCTTTTATAGCTTCATTTGAAGAAATTTTAGCCTCTTTTGCTTTTTTATAATTAATTGTTCCTGAAACTACCGCACTTGCTATTGCACCACTTATTACATGTCCTAAGACATTTCTTGGTGTTCCTGTATCAATTACGCCTTTTTGCATTCTTCATCTTCCTTTATCTCTTCGATTTTTTCAATTACATCTTCTTTTATTTCTTTTAAAGACTCTTTTTTCTCTTTAATGCACTCTTTTGTTGCATTTATAGTATCTTTAACATCACTTGCTAAATCTTTACTTTTTTCTAATTTAGATGAAGCAAAATCTTTTGATTTACAAAACAACTCTTTTGATTTTTCTTTTAAAGTTTTACTTTTAGTAAAAGCAATAACTGCCCCTGCTCCAATTGCCAATCCAGCTATAAATGGTAATGCCATAATTTACTCCTTTTCTTGAGAATAACTATTTAAAAAAGCAACTAATGCTGCACCAAGTCCTGCACCACTTAACATAGAGATATTTAATTTTGATAAAAGTAAAGAGATTTTATCTTGATTAATATTCCCATTTGCAATATCTTCTAAAAGCATTTGATACTCATTTGCTTTTCCCATCATCTCTTCAATACTATTTAAGCTAGTTGAATTACTTACGCCATTATAATGGTTTAGCACAGCTTTTCTAAAAGCTGGAAGATGGTTGTTATATGAAGCTGCTTGAAGCTTGAAAAGCATATCTTTAATATCCTGCTGTTTTGTATTTGCTATTAAATTATCATACATTGCAATATTATTAATCTCACTTGCAACACCCAATTCACAACATTCTATATAAGTATTTGGTACTTTTATTTTTTCTGCCCAATCATTAATTGGAACTTCAACATTATATTTTTGTAAAAGGGGAATTAATGCACTATAATGTATTGCTTCAGCCTCTTTTATATTAATAAAAGGAGTTATTGCTCCAAATTTTTCTATTATTTTTGTATAAGTTTCATAAGCTTTAAATTCATCATAAACAGCAATTCTTAAAACTTGTGAAACAACAGGTTGTTCATTATTTAAATCAACTCTTTGAGAAAGTAAAATATTCTCATCTAAATTTACCACTACATTACCTCCTTTGCAAGATTATTTATAATTTCTGTAATCTCTTCTAAATTTCTTTTATTTATTAAATCTTCCCAAATTTGAGGTTTAAAAATAGTAGCATCATAAGTTATTGTAACAGAAGCAATAATCTTATTTATCTTAATATCTTTTATTCCATTTATTTTCTTAGGTAAATTTTCAATATCCAAAATTGAAATATTTGAGCTTTCATTTTTTATTTTTGGATTTACTCTTACTCTTAATCTACCTGGAGTATGGGCAATTATTGAAAAATAACTAGCAATTTTAATAATATCTTCTGTTTTTATCAAAAAAAATCCTTTAATTTCTTTAATCTTTCCTAAATCTTTTTTAAGTCTGACTTAATATAAATTTACACTCATTATCAAAAAAGAGCAAAATTATGAATAATTAATTATAACATACTTTATTTCTTCCACTTCTTTTTGCTTCATATAAAGCTTCATCTGCTCTTTTATATACAACTTCATACTTTTCATTTCTTTTACAAAAAGTTGCACCTAAACTAATTGTTACATTTATTTTGTGATTTTCATATACAAAATTATAATCTTCCACAACTTGTTTTAATCTAGTAGCTATATTTATTATATTTTCATTACTATTATCATCAACCAAAACAATAAACTCTTCTCCACCAAATCTTCCAATAATATCCTCTTTATGTAAAAAACTTTTAATTAATTTTGATAAATCTCTTAAAATACAATCTCCAATATAATGTCCATAAGTATCATTGATTTTTTTAAAATAATCAATATCAAAAATAATTAAACAAAAATCTTTTACTTCTAACCAACAATTTAAAAGTGAAGTTATAGTATTTTTATTATAAATAGAAGTTAGCTCATCAATTGTTGCTTTTTGTTCTAAATGACAAAGCTTTTCATTGTAAGAGGAAATATCATTCATACATATTAAATATTTTTTCATATCAAGTTTTTGAACATCAAAAATAAAATATTTATGATTATCATCCTGTACTTTTAATTTTGCAGGATTTTCATAGGATTCATATTTTTTAGCAAAATTAACTAAATTTGCTTGTGTTTGATTATCTAATAGTGCAATATTTGTCATAAAATGATCTTTTGATTTAAAAATATCCACAAATTTTTTATTTGTACTTTCTATATCTTTTCCATCAGTAATTAATATAATATTTTTTTGAGAATCTAAAACTGATTGTAAAAAATCTCTTTCTTTTTTTAACTCTTCATGTTGTTTATTATTAATAGAAATAAACATTTCATTAATTTTTTTTGAAAGATAACTAATCTCATCATCATAATCTATTTTAATTTTTAATTCTAAACTATTACTTTTAGATACTTTTTTAATAATATTTGTAATATTTTTAATTCTTTTTGCAAAAAGTTTATCAATAAAAAAGTAAATGCACATAATTAATAATATAAAAGTAGTTATAAAAATGTAAAATAAAAACTCATTATTTTTAGATATTTGTATAAAAAAATCCCTATTAATTTTCATACTTATAAAAAAAGAGCTATTATCAAACTCATCAAATAATTCAATAAAAGAAAAAAGATTTTTTTCATCTACTCTATTTATATCATAATTTATCAAACTATTTTTTATTTTTAATTCATTTTTATTTTTTAAAGAGTATGAAGGTAAAAATGAAATATAACTATGAGTAATTTTTGTAAGATTGGATAAAAAAGAAGAATCCAAGGTTCTTCCTATAAAAATATAGCCTAAAAGCTTATTTGCTTTTTTTACTTCTTCAATTGTAAAAAGAACTTTTTCATAATCAAGGGTAATAAAATGTATCTCCTCTTTATTTTTTAAATACTTATTTAAATTTTTTGATTTAAAAAAGTTTTTTATCTCATTTGGAGTAGAGATAAATTCATCTGAATTTATATCATATACATCACCAGAAACAAACTGTTTATTTTTATCAAATAGTATAAAATGAGTATATTTATCTTTGATAAAATATCTTTTTTTATCCTTTTTAATGTGTTCTTCTAAACTATTAATGATTTTTTCATTTGAAGAGTACTCATAGGCTATATTATTTAATAAATCAACTTTTGAATATAAAGCTTCAAAAAAAATCTTGATATTCTTTTCCACTTGAATATTTTCAAAACTTAAAGTTTTTTTTTCACTATCTTTTAAAATTGCAAAGATACATATTACTAAAAAAACTAAAATAGAACTAAAAAATAATGATATTTTAGTGGTAATATTCATAGCATTATACCTTTTTATAATTTTTCAGAAGTATAGTCTTATTTTCTTTAAATTTTAATGATAATTATTATCATTTTAATATTTTAATAAAATATTTGAAAATTATTATCATTATTAAGTAATATTAAATTTTAAGTTGAATATAATTTTATTTTTAAATTCATATAAGGATGTATTATGAAATTAAGTGAACTAAATAAAGGAGATAAAGCAATAATTGTATATATTAATTGTGAGAATACATTAAAAAATAGATTCTATTCTTTTGGTATTACTAAAAATAGTATTATTACTGTAGAAGAAGTAACTCTTACTAAAAGTACAATAGAAATAAAAATCAAAAATACAAAAGTTGCTTTAAGACTAAGTGAAGCTTCACAAATTGAGGTGAACTATGCAAACTAATATAATTAAAATTGCATTAGTTGGACAACCAAATGTTGGAAAGAGTATGCTTATTAACTCTATTTCAAATGCAAAATTAAAAGTTGGAAATTTTTCTGGTGTTACTGTTGCAAAAGAAGAGGTATTTGTAAAATATAAAAACTATAAAATTCAAATTGTAGATTTACCTGGTTCATACTCTTTAAATGATTATACACTAGAAGAAAAAGTTACAAAAAGTTTTTTAAATAATGAATATTATGACATTATTTTAAATGTAGTTGATTCTACTAATTTAGAAAGAAACCTGTTTTTAACTTCTGAATTGCTTGCTTTAGATAAAAAAATGATAATAGCTTTAAATATGAATGATGAAGCAATAAAAGAAGAGATTCAAATAGATGAAAAACAATTAACTAAAATTTTAGGGAAACCTTGTATAAAAACAAGTGCAGCAAATAAAGAAGGTATTGATTTACTTCTTGAAGAGATTGTAAAAAAATTTGAAAGTGAAAAACTTCCTACAAAACTTATCTTTTCTGATGTTATAGAAGAAGAGATTTCAAATATAAGTAAATTTTTTGAAGCAATAAATTTTAAAGCAAATGTTACATATAGAGAAATTGCTATAAAACTTTTAAAAGAAGATAAACAAACTTATAAATTTTTCCATGATGAACCAATATGGACAAAACTACAACCTTTATTAAATGAAGCTTTTGAACATATTTCATTACACTATAATACAAAAAATATAGAAGATATTTTTAATGAAGAAAAATTTGCCTTTGCAAGAGGTGCAGTTACAGAAACTGTTAAAGAAAAAGGATATAAAGAGAAAACTTTAACAGAAAAAATTGACTCAATTTTAATACATAAAATTTTTGGATTACCTATTTTTCTTTTTTTAATGTGGGGATTATTTCAATTGACATTTGAAATTGGAAATATTCCAATGGATATAATTGATACTTTTTTTGCAAATTTAATTGATAATACAAAAGAAGTTTTAGGAGATAATCAAATCTCATCAATTATAGCTGATGGGGCTATTGCTGGAGTTGGTGCTGTTATTTTATTTGTACCTAATATTGTAATACTATTTTTTGGAATTGCTTTACTTGAAACAACAGGATATATGAGTAGAGTTGCTTTTTTATTAGATGGTTTTTTTCATAAATTTGGACTTCATGGAAAATCATTTATTCCTTTAGTTACTGGATTTGGTTGCTCTGTTCCAGCCTATATGGCAGCAAGAACATTAAAAAATGAAAAAGATAGATTACTTACTTTATTTATTATTGGTTTTATGTCTTGTGGAGCAAGACTTCCTATTTATGTACTTTTTACAGGTGCATTTTTTAGTGAAAAAAATGCTGGAAATGTTTTATTTTTAATCTATATTGGTGGAGCAATTTTAGGTTTAATTGCAGCAAAAGTTTTAAAAATTGTAGTATTTAAAAGTGAAGATGAACCTTTTGTTATGGAAATGCCAAAATATAGAATGCCTTCATTTAAACTTATTTGGCATACAGTTTCAAATCAAGCTTTAATGTACTTAAAAAAAGCAGGAACATATATCTTAGCTGCTTCACTTTTAATTTGGGTGGCAAGTAATTATCCAAAACATTTGCAAGTAGAAGAAGCCTTTAATCAAAAAATTGAATTAGCCCTTACAGATGAAGAAAAAACCTCTTTAAAAAATGAATTGGCTTTATATAATTTAGAAAATTCATATTTAGGATATGTAGGTAAATTTTCAGAACCATTATTTGCCCCTTTAGGATTTGATTGGAGAATGTCAGTTGCGCTTGAAACAGGTCTTGCCGCAAAAGAGATTGTTGTATCAACTTTAGGTATTTTATATGGATTAGGAGAAGAAAATGATGAAAGTTCAAAAGGACTTATAGATAAAATCAAGGCAAATATTCCTTTTGCTTCAGCAATTGCATTTATTGTATTTGTAATGATTTATCTTCCTTGTTTAGCTGCTTCAATGGTATTTACAAAAGAAGCAGGTGGTTGGAAATATTTAGCATATTTATTTGTTTTTACAACTACAACAGCGTGGGTACTTTCATTTATAGCTTATAATGTAGTCTCATTTTTAGTAGCATAAGAGTTTTCTTATGCTACAACTTATTGGCAATCTTTACATAGACCATATATTGTCATAATATGATCTTTTAAAATAAAGTTACTATTTTTTGCAACTTTTTTTTGTTGTTCTTCAATTACATCATCATGAAATTCTATAATCTTATTGCATAAAGTACAAATCATATGGTCATGATGTAAAGATAAATTTAACTCATATCTTTTTACCCCATCTCCCACATCTAAAGAGTTTACTATATTTAACTCTTCAAAAAATTTTACAGTTCTATATACAGTTGCTATTCCCATATCTACTTTATAATTAGTTTTAGCAATTGCTACAATTTGTTCTGCACTTAAATGATCATCATTAAAATATAAAATTTTTAAAATATAATCTTTTTGAATAGAGTTTTTATACCCTAGTTTTGAAACTGTATTTTTAAAATTTTCTAAAAATGATTCAAAATTATCTTCATACTTTTCCACTAGCTTATTCCTTTTGTTGCAATTATTACTATACTAATTATCAAAGCTAGGGTATAAGGTATCCATAAATTTTTATGAATTTTCACATTGTGTTTATATAAAAAACCTTCACTTTGGCATTTTCTTTTCATTTTAAACCTTAATAATTAGTATCATTAGTATAATATTACACTATCCTTTCTTAACCATTTATTAATGATAATAATTATCGTTTTAATATACAATTAAGTTTATTTTATATAAGATTTCTAAATTATTTAAGGAGCAACTATGTTTAATATTAGTTTATCTTTAGTGGGGCAAGTTGCAAAAACTGCTGCTTTTGGTGCAATTGCAACTAAGGTTATTGATACTTTTATACTTTCAAAAGTAAATAATAAAATAGATCAAAAAAGATGGCTTAGACAATCTAAACTTGAAGCCTTTACAAAACTATCTCAAGAGATTTTATCAATTGATTTAAATAATCCTAAAGAAGAGTCATTAAGAAGTATTAAAGAGTATAGTGCAAAAACTATTTTATTACTTGAAGATAGAGTTTTAATTAATACAATTGAAGATTATTTAACTTATTTAGTAAATTTAAATAAAACTTGCCATGATAGCAGTAAAAATATGTTAAGTGTTGTAGATAAAAAAGGAATTAATTTAGTTATGGCTTTAAATAAAAATTTGAAAAAAGTATAACTACTTTAATTCAAATTTTGCTTCGTAAGCTTTATCTTGATCTATAACTTTAAAAGTCCAAATACCTTTTTTTCTTCCATCAATATATCTAAAATCATAAACTGAACCATGACCTGCTGGTATAAGCATCTCTCTACTTCTTGAAAGTTCATTTTCAGGATCAATCCACTGTATTGTTACTTTTTTTTCAAAATCAACTCTATCTTGTACATATTTACAAATTATTGAATTTTCATCTTCTAATATAACACAATCTACACTTTCCACTTCTACTTGTTCACTAGCAAATAGTGAAAATAAACTAAAAACAATTAAAAAAACTATTTTCTTCATAACTATTCCTTCTCTTCTTCAACACCCATTTTTTTAATTAGATAATATTTTATAGGTGCGTAAAATGTTGTCATTGTAACAATAGCAATTATTAATTGAACAATTTTAAATAAAGAATGTTCTTCTTCAAAAAACATTAATGTAAAATAATGACTTGCTAAAAGTGCAATAACAGCTGTAATTGCAATTGCAATAACTGAAACCATATTATAACTCATATTTTTCCCAAATTGTGTCTTCTTCTAAAGAAGGCCTATTTTTAAGTACTTCAAAGGGTTGATAAGAAACCTTATAACCCATTGAAAAATGATCTTTTATCCAATATCCCAAATAAATATATGGAATTTTTAACTCTTTAGCAATTTTTATTTGTGCTAAAATTGAAAATTTACCAATTGATAAATCTTGATAATCATGGTCATAAAAACAATAAATTGCAGAGATAGATTTTGGCAATATATCTACAAGTGCAACTGCTATTAGCTTATCATTTCTAAAATATAAAAACTCTTTTGCATACTTTTCTTTTCCTTGAACATATGAACGAATATATTCATCAGGAGTTATTTGATGATAAGGCCAATCTTTCTTATCACTCATAAACTTATGATATTTATCATAAAGTTGCAAATGGTCCATACTAATACTTGGAGGTTGAATAAAAAGTTTTGTATTTTTATTTTTAGCAATTACTCTTTTTTCAGATTTAGAAAAGTTATAATTTAGTGCATCTATTCTCATACTTACACACTTTGTACAATTTGCACACTCAGGTACAAAGTGCATTTTACCAAATCTTCTCCAACCATGCTCTAACATATTTTGATAATCTTCAATGCCACATTTATTTATATATCTATATCGCATATCTGATATTTCATTGCTAAAGTAAGAACATTCCCTATTCTCTTCTACAAACTCTAAGTCTTCATTTATAATTTGCATATTTATTCGTTAATTTTCCCTTTAATCTCTTTTGCAATTAAACAAATTTTATTTATTTTTTCATTGTATGATAAGGAATCATCAATTAAATATTTAACAAAAGCACTTCCTACAATTACTCCATCAACACCAATAGCTTTCTCTTTACAAGTTTTTTCATCCACTCCAAAACCTATGTATAAAGGTGTTTTAGTATTTTCTTTTACTGTTTTTATAATTTCAGTTAAATCTTCACTTTTCCCACTTCCTGTAATACCTGCATATGCCACCATATAAATAAATTTTTTTGCATCTTTTACAATTTGTGCAATTCTTTCTTTTGTATGAGTAGGTGCTACAAAAGCAATAAGTGCTTGTTCATATTTGGCAGCTAACTTTTGATAAGCTAAAGCCTCTTCAAAAGGTAAATCAGGAATAATCTCTCCACTTATTCCAAACTCTTTAGCCTTTTGCATAAAATTTTCCATTCCATAATGATAAAAAGGATTTAAATATCCCATCCATAAAGTATCTATATTTGGTGCAATTTTTGATGATACTTCAAATAAATCTTTTAATTTAAATCCTTTTTGTAAAGCTAATAAATTTGCCTTTTCAATTACTGGTCCATCAGCAACTGGATCTGAAAAAGGAATACCCAATTCTAATATATCTACACCTGCTTCTTTCATATTAAGTGCTAAATCTACTGTAAAACTGTTTTCAGGATAGCTAGCTGTAATATACCCTACAAGTTTTTTCAAAATAAAATCCTATATTTAATTAATTTGGCTATAATAGTACCATAATATAACAAGGTTATAGATTAATACTACTAAAATTTAATTTAAGGAACTATTACTATGAGTATTATTAAAAATGATTTTCAAGAGAAGTTGGCTTCTAATGATATTACAAACTTTGAAAAGATGAATATAACTAAAATTAAAAAAGCAAAAAATATAAAAAAACTTACAATGATTACTGCTTATGATGCACTTTTTGCTAAATTATTTGAAAAAATTGCAGATATGATATTAGTAGGAGATAGTTTAAATATGAGTTTTGCAGGGAAACCTGACACACTTTCTGCTACTCTTGAACAAATGATTTACCATACAAACGCTGTTTGTGCAGGTGCACCACAAGCTTTTGTAATTCTTGATATGCCTTTTGGAACATATATAAACAAAGATGAAGCTTTAAAAAATGCCGTTGAAGTTTATGCAAAAACAAATGCTGCTGCTATTAAAATTGAAGGTGGAGAAGATAAAGCTGAGATTATAAAACATTTAACTTCAAACTCAATTGCAGTTATGGGACATATTGGTCTTATGCCTCAATATGTTAGAAGTGAAGGTGGATATAAAGTAAGAGGAAAAACAAAAGAAGATGAAGAACAACTAATAAAAGATGCCCTTGCTGTACAAAATGCAGGTGCTTTTGCCATAGTTGTAGAAGGTGTTTTAAGCAGTGTTGCTAAAAAAATCACTGAAGCAGTAAAAATACCTGTAATTGGAATTGGTGCAGGTAATGTAACAGATGGGCAAGTTTTAGTTTGGTCTGATATGTTAGGTTTCTTTGAAGAGTTTAAACCTAAATTTGTAAGAAAATATTTAGAAGGTGCAACTTTAGTAAAACAAGCAGTAGAGCAATATAAAAGTGATGTTCAATCTCAAGCTTTTCCTGCAAAAGATGAAGAGTATTAATTTGGAGTAAAATGTGGAAAGACTTGTTGAAGTAGAGCAAATCTCTTTTGAAGAAGATAATAATGAAATAAGCTTAAGACCTTCTTCTTGGGATGATTATATTGGTCAAGAAAAAATCAAAAAAAATTTAAGAGTATTTATAGATGCTTCTAGAAAAAGAAATGAAGCATTGGATCATATTTTATTTTATGGACCTCCAGGTCTTGGGAAAACTACACTTTCATATCTAATTTCAAATGAGATGAATTCAAATATAAAAATCACTGCTGGGCCAATGATTGAAAAAAGTGGTGATTTAGCAGCTATTTTAACTAATCTTGAAGAGGGGGATATTTTATTTATTGATGAAATTCATAGATTAAGCCCTGCGGTTGAAGAGATACTATATCCAGCAATGGAAGATTATCGACTTGATATTATTATTGGAAGTGGACCAGCAGCACAAACAGTAAAAATTGATCTTCCAAGGTTTACTCTTATTGGAGCAACAACAAGAGCTGGAATGTTATCAAATCCTTTAAGAGAAAGATTTGGTATGCACTTTAGAATGCAATTTTACACTTATGAAGAGTTAGCAAAAATTATTCAAAAAGCCTCTTTAAAATTAAATAAATTTTGTGAAGATGATGCAGCTTTGGAAATTTCAAGAAGAAGTAGAGGAACACCAAGGGTTGCTTTAAGACTTTTAAGAAGAGTTAGAGATTTTGCTGAAGTTGAAAATGAAACAAAAATAATAAAACAAAGATGTGCTTATGCTTTAGATGAGCTAGGAGTAAATGAAAGTGGTTTTGATGAAATGGATATTAATCTACTTGAATTACTTGTATCAAATAAAGGTAAACCTATGGGGCTTTCAACAATAGCAGCTGCCTTAAGTGAAGATGAGGGAACAATTGAAGATGCAATTGAACCATATCTTTTAGCAAATGGCTTTATTGAAAGAACAGCAAGGGGTAGAGTTGCAAGTGTAAAAACTTATGAAATGTTTAGATTATCACACCCAAGTAGTTCAAAAATTCAAGAGGAAACCCTATTTTGAAACCACAACATTTTTTAATAGCTATTGCAGTAGCTGTTTTATTTTTTTTATTTGAACTTTTTAATCCTTTTATAAAAGCTATATTTGTAGCATTTTTATTATCTGTTGCTACAAATTCTTTAGATATTTTTATTACAAATAGAGTAAAAAGCCAAACCCTATCAGCCATACTTATGACAATAGTTCTTGCTGTCATCTTTTTTGTGCCAGTGATGTACTGTATTTTTTCTTTTGCAAATTTTATTAATAAACTTGACCAGCAAGCAATTATAAAAAACTTTGAAAATATTCAAAATTGGGTAGAGAATATACCAAGTGATTTTCAATTTTTAAAACACCAATTAAATTTAATCTTAGATAAAATTGATGTGGCAGAGGCTGTAAAAAATGTACTTTCTATTGGGGCATATTTAGGTAAAAATTCTGCTTCATTTATGATAGATATGGTTATGATTCTTATTTTTTATTTTTTCTTTACTCTTTATGGGACAGGATTATCTCACTATATAAAAGATATTTTGCCTTTAAAAAAAGAGGATGCAAACGCACTTTTTTATGAATCATCAAATGTTATGAGTATTGTTTTATATTCTATTTTAGTTACTGCTATTTTAGAAGGAATGTTATTTGGATTTTTTATCTCAATATATGGTTATAATGGTTTCTTACTTGGAGTTTTATATGGATTTGCTTCATTGGTTCCTGTTGTAGGAGGCTTAATAATGTGGCTTCCTATTGCCATATATGAAATATTTAAAGGTAATTTATATGATGCAATAGTAATAATTAGTTACTCAATTATTGTAATTTCAATAATAGCTGATACTTTTGTAAAACCAATTATAATTAAATATATAAATCAAAGAATAGTGAGAACTCCTTCAAAAATCAATGAATTATTAATCTTCTTCTCAATTATTGCAGGGTTATCAACTTTTGGTTTTTGGGGGATGATTATAGGGCCTGCAATGGTTACATTTTTTATCTCTATTGTACAATTATTAAAAAAGTATAGTAATGATATGATATAATGAGAAAAATTTGGGGAAAATATAAATGCAAATAGATTTAAAAGAGTTAAAAAAGATTACAATTTTATATGTGGAAGATGATGATATTATAAGAACTCAAACTCTAAGCCTATTTGAAAAAATTTTTAAAAAAGTATATAGTGCTTCAAATGGAGAAGAAGGTATTAATTTATTTAATGAACATATGCAAACTCTTGATGTTATAGTAACTGATTTAAATATGCCTAAAATGTCTGGTATGGAGATGGCAGAGGAGATTCATAAAGTATCAAAATATATACCTGTGATTTTTACAACTGCTTATACAGATGAAGAGTTTTTATTAAAAGCTATTTCATTAAATATTGATAGCTATGTAACTAAACCTCTAAAAATTAAAGAACTAACTGCAACTATTTTAACAAGTGTTAAAAAATATAAAGAAAGTAGAAGTTTATATAAAACAACAAAAGCTCTAGCAAATGAAATGCTAACAACAAGAAAAGATTATGATGAGTTAAAAGAAGAATATGATTTTTTGCAAAAAGAAGTTAATTTTTACAAATTTTTAGCTGAACATTTTATTGCTTCAGTAAAACTTGATAAATTTGGAATGATTGAAAAAATTTCAAATCAATTTTCAAATATCTATAAATATACAATTATTGAATTAAAAAATAAACCTCTTAGTGCAATTACAAGCAATCATGCAAATTTACAAAAAAAGATGCTTGAAGCAATAAAGAAAAAAGAAGCAGTTGGATTTAATGAGAAGTTTATAACTGCTGATAACCAAGAATTAAATTTTCATAATATTTTATATCCCCTATATGAAAATAAAGATGAATATGCAAGTGGATATATGTTGTATCAATCTTTAGAGAGATGAGATTACTCATCACCTCTTAGTATTTCACCTTTATAAGTCATAATTCCATAATTTAAGTTTGAAACAGATTTAAACCCTAAGTCTTTCATAATTTTTTGACAATAAGCACTTCTACTACCACTTAAACAATATACAATAACAGGCTTTTCTTTTTGATTTATTATTTGCTCTAAACTTTGATAAAAAGAAGTTGTAGGAATTAAGTAATCGCACCCTTTTATTCTTTGTCCTACCCACTCCATCCACTCTCTTGTATCAACTAAATTAAAATCTACATATTTTAACTCTCTTGCTTCTAAAAGTGATTCTAACTCATAAGCATCTATTTGTTCTTTTTTTAATAATACTTCACACTCTAGCTTAGTTAAACCTCTTGAGTGAGTATGAGTTGCTTCATTTATCTCTTCTTCAACCATTAAGCTTTTTGCATATTCAGGTGTACAAAAAATTCCACAATGACATTTTCCATCTTTTGGAATTTCAACTTCTAAAGCAGGTTTACAAGGACATAATCTATTATCTTCTTTTTCTTGTTCTTCTTTTGTTTGTCCAACTACCATAAAACAGGGACAAAACCTTTTATCATATATAAGTTTATTTCTTGTAAGACCTTGTTGGATTGATTCGTTTATCTCTTCTTGTGGATTATAAACAAAATTATATTTTTTTAAAACATCATTCGTAAACTCTTTTGTAAGTTCAAATTCCACTTGAAATTCATCTGAATTCATATCAATTTTTTTTATCATAATATACCTTGAGTTTATTTATTTTTGGTATTATAGAAAATTGTTCTTTATCTTTTTTGAACTATTTTATTATAAGTTTTTCTTAATTTACTTTTTATTAATTAAAACTTGGAAAGTTTTGTATTGAATGTGAGAGTCTATCTAAAAAATCATCCCTACTTATACATTTTGCACCTAAAGATTGAAGATGTTCTGTGGGAGTTTGGCAATCAAGTAAAGAAAAACCTTTTTCTTTTAATCTTTGAACTAAATAATATAAAGCTACTTTTGAAGCATCACTTTTTTTAGCAAACATAGACTCACCACAAAACATATCTCCTATTGATAAGCCATATCCTCCCCCTACAAGCTCCCCATTATAGTAACTTTCAAAAGAGTGGGCATAACCTAAATTATGTAAAGTAGTATAAGCATCAATTAATTCATCTTGTAACCAAGTTCCATCTTGCTTTGGTCTATATATATTTTTACATTCAATCATTACTTGCGTAAAATTTGTATTAAATCTTATTTCAAATTTATTACTTTTTATTACTTTTAATAAAGATTTTGAAACTTTAAATTCTTCCAATTCCATAATAAGCCTAGGATTTGGACTCCACCATAAAATTGGTTCATCACTATTGTACCAAGGAAAAATTCCATTTGCATATGCAGAAATAAGTCTTGTGGGAGTTAAATCTCCTCCATAGGCTAAAATTCCTTCATCACAAGCAAACCTTGGATTAGGGAAAGTATAAACATCATCAGTTAAAGAATAAATTTCCAAAAGTCACCTTAAAAGTTTTAAAATATTATCAAATTTATCTAAATAGATATTTTATCATGGTTTCTTGTACTTTAGAAGCTTGTGCCATTGCAAACATTCCAGCTTGAACTAATATATTTAATCTACTAAATTCTGCAGCTTCTTGAGCATAATCCACATCTCTTATTACAGACTCACTTGCTTTTAAATTAGTTTTTAATGTAATCATATATCTAACAGAAGATTCTAACTGATTTTGAGTAGAACCAAATTGGGCTCTAAATGTATTTAAAGAAGTTAAAGCATTATCTAAAGTCTCTAAAGAATTAGCAGCCACATCAGCTGTTAGAGCATCTTGTGCCAAAGCTTTCAAAGAATCAAGTCCTAAACCTATAGTATTTGATTGAACTGCTTGCATAGTAATAATATTATGAGCGTTTTCACCTACTTGAAACTCTTTTTTAGTAGAAATAGCACTATCTAATTGGCCTTTTTGTAAAAGATATACTCCATTATAATTAGTTTGAGAAGCAATATTATCAAGTTGAGAAAGAAGTTTTACAATATCTTTTCTTATTGCTTCTCGTCCCTCTTGTGTAGTTGTACTTGTTCGTGCTTGAATAAGCCTTACTTTAACCATATCAATAATATTTGATTGTTCAGCCATAGCCTTATCAGCAATTTGAGTTAAAGCTATAGCAGAGTTTGCATTTTCAATGCTTTGTTGTATTCCACTTGCTTGAGTTCTTAATTTATCAGCAATTGCTAAGCCAGAAGGATCATCACTAGCACTATTAATTTTAAGTCCTGTTGATAATCTTAGTAAAGATTTTGATAGAAGTCTACTATTGTAACTATAATTTTCATATGCCATTAATGCAGAAACATTTGTAAATAGTACCATAGTAAACTCCTTAAAGTTTATTTTAAAGTAGAAATATACTCAGCTAAAGCTTCTATCTCTGAATCATTTAAAGATAAAACTTGGCTTTTCATTACACCTTTCATTACAGATCCATAAGTATCATTTTTATAACCATTTAAAGCATCAATAGTTTTTTGTTTATCCCAACCTTGAATTACTAAAGATTTTCCTAAGGCTGGTTTTTCTCCATTTTGTCCATGGCAACCCGCACATTTTAAAAATAGTTGTTTCCCTTCACTAGAAGAATCACTATTTTTCATAATATTGTCTATTGTTTCTTCAATTTTATCTGCTGATTTTTTAACTTCAGTTGTAACTTGTTTTGTTATATCGTCACTTTTATCAACTATTTGTGATGCAACAGTTGAAGCTTCAGAACTTATTTCTTTTGAAGTATCAGCTACAATTTTACCTATTTCTTTCGAAGCTTCTGTTACTTTTGTAGTAATATTAGAGCTTGATTCTTTTATTTTATTTAATAAATCTTCTTTTGCATTAGATGACTGCTCACTACTTGATAAAGAAGAAGTTGTATTAGAACTCTCTTTAGTTTTTTCTTCCAAACACCCTGTTAGAAATAAAACAGCAACAAATGAACTTATCAAAATATTTCTCATAAACTTACCTTTTAGTAAATAATTATTCATATTATCTCATATTTCTTTTAAAATAAGATTAAACTACATTTCTAAATATTAACTTAAAGCTAATACTTTTTACTTATTTATTTCATACTCAAATACGAATTTGTCATTTGTAAAATCAATTTTTACTTCACCGCCTTTTTTAAGCTTACCAAATAAAATCTCATCTGTTATTTCATCTTTTATTTTATCACTTATTACTCTATTTAAAGGTCTTGCACCCATTGCTTTATCATAACCTAAAAGTGCAAGTTGTTTTTTTGCTTTTGTACTAATAGAAATTTTAATTTTTTTATCACTTAATTGTTCTTCTAAATCTTCTATAAATTTACCTACTACTTTTACAACAATATCCATATTTAAAGAGCTAAAGCTAACAATACTATCTAATCTATTTCTAAATTCTGGTGCAAAAAATTTATTTATTGCTTTATTTTCATTTAATGTTTCATCTTTTGCAAAGCCCATTACATTTGCTTCACTAGCCCCTAAATTTGAAGTCATAATTAAAATTACATTTTGAAAATCTGCTTTATTTCCACTATTATCTGTTAATTGGGCATTATCCATAACTTGCAATAAAATTGACATTAAATCAGGATGAGCTTTTTCAATTTCATCAAGTAATAATACACAATGAGGATGCTTTCTAATAGCTTCTGTTAAAAGACCACCTTTTTCAAAACCAACATACCCAGCAGGTGCTCCAATTAGTCTTGAAACTGTATGAGCTTCCATATACTCACTCATATCAAATCTTTCAAAATGAATTCCCAATTGCAAAGATAATTCTTTAGCAACTTCTGTTTTACCAACACCTGTTGGTCCAGAGAAAAGAAAAGTTCCTATAGGTTTTTTATCAAGTCCCAATCCAGCTTTATTTCTTTTTATTGATTTAACAATTGTACAAATAGCATCATCTTGTCCAAAAACTCTTTTTTGCATATTTTTTTCTAAATTTTTTAGTAAAGTCAAATCAGATTTCGTTGCTGATTTTGGAGGAATATGTGCCATTTTAGCAATAACTTCTTCAATATCATTTTTTGTAATTACTACAGCTTTTTTTGATTTTGTTTCTATTTTTTTAGAAGCTCCAACTTCATCAATAACATCAATTGCACTATCAGGTA
The DNA here is from genome assembly GCF_003346775.1 of Malaciobacter mytili LMG 24559. Lineage (NCBI taxonomy): Bacteria > Pseudomonadati > Campylobacterota > Epsilonproteobacteria > Campylobacterales > Arcobacteraceae > Malaciobacter > Malaciobacter mytili. The sequence continues at coordinate 2,221,778 of NZ_CP031219.1, forward strand.
AAAATCTATCATTAATAAATTTTTTACTTAATTCAACAGCAAGTTCAATGGCATTTTTATTATATTTTACATTATGAAACTCTTCATATTTAGATTTTAGCCCTTCTAAAATCTCTATAGTATCTTCAATTGAAGGTTCATTTATATCTACTTTTGCAAATCTTCTACTTAAAGCCTTGTCTTTAGAAAAATCATTTCTAAATTCACTAAAAGTAGTTGCTCCAATACATCTTAATTTTCCATTTGAAAGCATTGGTTTTAAAATATTTGAAGCATCCATTGCACTTCCACCAACACTTCCAGCACCAACTATTGTATGAATTTCATCTATAAATAAAATAGCATTTTTAACTTCTGTTATCTCTTTTAAAAGTGCTTTTAATTTTTTTTCAAAATCTCCTCGATATTTTGTTCCAGCTAATAAAGAACCCATATCTAAAGAGAATAATTTTGCATCTTTTAAACTTTCAGGTACATTATTATTTGCAATTTCTAAAGCTAAACCTTCTGCAATTGCAGTTTTTCCAACACCTGGTTCACCTACTAAAATAGGATTGTTTTTCTTTCTTCTACTTAAAATTTGAATTACACGGTGTATTTCTCTTTGTCTTCCAATAACAGGATCAATTTCACCATTTTTTGCTAAGGCTACTAATTCAGTTGCATTTTTTTCTAATACATTTGAAGATTTATCTTCACTTGAAGAATCTTCTATCTCATCATTTTGATTATGAGAAATCTCTTCTAAAATATCAACTTTTTGAATTCCATGGGATTTTAATAAATATGAAGCATAAGAGTTTTCATCTTTTATAATAGCCACAAACATATCTTCAACGCCAGCATCTCTTTTTCCACTTGATTGAGTATGAGCAACCATATATTCAATAGTTTTAGTTAAAGTAATACTTTCAATAGGTTCATCTTCAATACTTTCAGGTAAAAGTGGTGTATTTTCATCTATATATTTTTTTGTTTTTTCAAAAAGATCATCACTATTTAAACCTAAATTTAAAAGAAGATTCTCTATTACCTCATCATGTAAAGTCATTAAAAAAATATGTTCTATTGTTAAATATTCATGCTTACTTGTTTTTGCATAACTTACAGCTTGTGCAAAAATACTTCTTAATTCATTGCTTATCATAACTTACTCTTCTTCCATTACAGCTTTTAAAGGAAAGCCTTTTTCTCTTGCTAATACTTTTACTTGTGCTACTTTTGTTGAAGCAATTTCATGAGTATATACTCCACATAATTCTTTACCTTTATTATGTATATTTAACATTATTTTTGTTGCTTCATCTTGACTTTTTCTAAAAACTTTTATTAAAACATCTATTACAAAATCCATTGTTGAATAATCATCATTTAATAAAAACACTTTATATTTCTTTGGTTCTTCCAATTTTATGTCATTATCCAATTCTACTTCAAATTCATTAGCCACTTCAAACCTTTTTTTGATAAAATATAAGTCTATAATATTATACCAAAAAAGAAATTACAATGATAAAAGATAAAAATTACTATTTAAATAAAAGCTTATTTATAAGTGCTACAAATACAGATGTGGGTAAAACTTATGCTTGTAAAAGATTTGCTAAAGCTTTAGCTAGTTTAGGTTTAAAAGTAGGATATTTTAAACCCTTTGAAACGGGAGTTATAAATAAACCTATAGATGGTTCAAATATGTTAGAATTGGTAAAACAGTTAAATCCTAGTTTTGATTTTAATATAAATGATGTTGTTCCTTATCAGTTTACTCTTCCTGCTGCACCCTATGTTGCCAAAAAACAAACACAAATAGATTTTGATTTTCTATTAGAAAAGAAAAAAAAGTTAATGCAAAAGTGCGATGTTCTTATAATTGAAGGGGCTGGAGGTCTTATGGTTCCCATACTAAAAGATATTTTTATTATTGATTTAATTAAAATGTTTGATGCTAAAGCTATTTTAATTACCCCTAGTAAATTAGGATGTATAAATGATACTTTACTTAGTATTCAAGCTTTAAAAGCTAAAAATATTGATTTTGAATTTTATATAAATTTATATGAAGATAAAGATAGTTTTGAAGAAGTTTCATTACCTTTTTTAAAAGATTATTTTACACAGCTTCAATATTTACAGGAAGTTTAATCTCAAAACAAGCGCCTAGGTATTTAATACCTTCGTGCTCAAAACTTCTATTTTCTACTTTAATTTCACCTTTCATATGTTTTATAATTATCTCTCTTGTCATATAAAGCCCTATTCCTGTACCTTGAGATTTATGTTTTGTTGTAAAGTATGGTTCAAAAATTTTATCAATTATCTCTTTTTTTATACCCTTCCCATTATCTTGAATATAAATATATACAAAATCATTTATAGCTTTTGTTTGAATTTTTACAATTCTTCTTTCTTCAAGATGATTTATTTTTTCTATTAATACATCTTTTGCATTTGTTAAAATATTTAAAATTGCTTGAGTTAATTCATTTTGAATACTAAACATAGTTATATCTTCTAATGAAGTTATTAATTCAATATGATTATTTTTAAATGAAGAGTTTATTATATTTATATCTTTTTTAATTGAATCTACTAAATTAAAACTCTCTTTATGTTTATTTTCAATAAAAAAGTTTCTAAAATCTTCAATAGTTTGAGATAAATATTTAGTAGTATCCACTATTGATTTTAAATCATTTTTTGTCTCTTTTTCATTATACATTTTAAAATCAATATTTAAAGAAATTCCACTTGCAATAGTGCTAATCATACTTAAAGGTTGTCTCCATTGATGGGCAATATTTTCTATCATCTCTCCCATTGCTGCCATTTTGGATTGGTTATATAAAATTTGGTCTTTTTCTCTATTTTTACAAACCTCTTCTTTTATCTTATCTTTTAACTTTTTATTAAATTCTTTTAATTCTTTTGTTTTTTCTTTTACTCTATGCTCTAAAGTTGCATTAATATTTTTAAGTGCATTTTTTTGGCTTTCTATACTATTTTTATAACTTTTAAAAATACTTTCTATTTTTTTTGAAATTAGAAAAGTTAATAAAGTTCCAAAAATTATCACCATAAAAGCAATTTTAATACTCTCTTTTATAAATTTATCTTCTTCTTGTTGCTTTGAACCTAATATGTCAAGAATAATATCTTCTAAACTTTTTAAATTTATACTTGTAATAATTATCCAATCCCACTCTTTGATAAATTTATAAGCAAATAATTTTTCATAATTTTTAGTCCAATAAAAATTTGTTTTATCAAACTCTTTATTTTCTATACTTTTATCAATATAAGAATACAACTCCTTATATAAAAAGTTTTTATCTTCTACTCCATGAATAAACTCTTTTTTAAAATTTATTGTATAAATTAAGTTATTATCTTCAAAGTTTATTGAGTTTAGTCTAGCAAGAATGTCTTGTTTTGTTAGATTATCAATATCAAGTAAATACTCTCCATAGCCTATAATCCAATTAAAAGGTTCAAATTTTTTAATATATGAGATTTTTTCAAAACTATTTAAAGTATTGATTTTTTTTAAAGAATAAGTAATAAAACCAGCTTTTTTATCTTTTAAAAGCTCTTTACATCTATTTAAAAAATCTTTATGTTCTTTATCTTCTATATTTGTAATATCTTTATTTTCATATAAAATATATGAGGGATAAATTCTTGCAAAAATTTTATCTTCTTTTATTTCTTTTAAAAAAAGATATCCATTATTATCATATTTTACTTCTTTTAAAATATGAATTAATTCCTCTTTTATTTTATCTTGTTTTATAATTCCTGCATCTTTATTATATTTATTTGAAATAATATTATAAGCTAAATCAACTCTTTTTTTAATTCTATTTTTTAAAATTTTATTATTTTTAGATTTTTTATAGTTTATATAATTGCTAATTGAAGTTAGTTTTTGAGAAAGTTTATTTTTTTCTTCTTCTATAAGTTTTTGTTTAATCTTTTCTCTATCACTTAAAAACTTTTTTTCTAAATGGCTAATTTGAGAGAAAGTTACTAAAGTAGTAACTAAAATAATAAGAATAATTGGTGTAAAAATTATTAATTTAGAAAGATTTTTTTCTAAAAACATTTCATTTTAACCACTTTTTTACAACCACAGTAAAACCTTTCTATAATAAAAAAATAATATAAATTATTATATTTAGAAAAGTTTTAAAATATCCTTAAAATAATATTTAAAATTATTATTTTAGAAAGATTTTTTTCTAAAATCATTTCATTTCAACCACTTTTTTATAGCCATAGTAAAACCTTTCTATAATAAAAAGCAAATATAAAGAAACCAAAAGAAATAATATAAGTTATTATATCAAGTGAAGTTAAACTTGCCATTAAACCAATAAAAATTGTTGTAGCAACATTTGCTAACATAAAAATCATATCATTATATGAAATAACTCTACCCAAATACTTTTCTTCACAATTTTCTTGTAATAAAGCATAAGTATATGACCATATAATAGTAGTAAAAAATCCTGTAATAAATAAACCTATTAAAGCTAAATAGAAGTTAAATTGTAAAGAAGCCCAAATAGAAATCCCTACTCCTTGCAAAATTAAAAGATAAAAAAAGTTTTCTTTATTTGCAAATTTTCCTAAATAGTATGGACCTATCATAAGTGCTAAAGCTCTAACTGCATTTGAAATACCAATAGATAAAGGAACTGAAATTACATATTTATACTCATTTTTAGCAAGTAGTGTAACTAAAGTATCAAAAGAGGTTAAACCTACACTTGAATGTAAAATTATTAGATGTATTATAATTTTATTGTTTTTAATATAAACAAAACCATCTTTTATAATTCTAAATATTTTATCTTGAACTTCAGATTCTTTTACTACAAAATTAATATTTATAAATACAATTAGTGCAATTAAAAATAATAAAGCATCTAAAATAAAAGCTATTTTAACTCCCACATAATTAACTACAACCCCACTAATAGCCATACCAAAAGCATAACAAAAAGACCATAGAATTGAGTGAATTTCATTTGCTTTTTGTAAAGCAGGCCCTTTAAGTAACCTAGGAAGAAGTGACATTTCTGTTGAAAAAAACATAGAAGCACTACTCATTCTAATAAAAATTAAAATAAGCAATAACCACATATCTTCACTACTATCAATTAATAAAAAACCTAAAGTCATTAAAAATTCTGTAAATAATAAGCTTAGCATTAATGGTTTTATTTTAAATCTATCAATAATCGCCCCAGAAAAAGGAGCAATTACTATTGCAGGAATAAAGTGCATTGCAGTAACTACAGAAATAGCAAAAGCAGTAGATTGAAATTGTACTAGCATTGTATAAATTGCTACATTTGAAAACCAAGCACCAAAATAAGAAATAAACTGCACAAGGGATAAGTCTCTAATTACCTTGTGCTCTTTAAATAATTTACGATAGTTCAATATTAACTAAAACCTCTTGATACATAGCGCTGTGAGAAGATTCATCGCTTTGATAAGGAGTTAAATAATTTGCATTTTTATTACCAGCATAACATAAAACACAATTTTCTTTAACATCAAATGTTGTTTTTACTTCAAATTTAGCATTACCATATTTTGAAGATAAAGTTACAATATCACCATCTTTATAACCAGTTTGAGGATTTAAATATAAATAGTTGTCAATTTTAAAAGAAGAATTTAAATTTTTCTTTTTCTTTGCAGTTATAAAATAATATTGTTCTTTTAGTTTTTTTTCATATAGATGTTCTACTTCTATATCATCTATAAATTCAAACTTTTCAAACTCATATGCTTTAGGCTGATATTTTATATAATAATCCAATATCTCTTTTTCTTTTTTTAAACCATCAAATTTAAAAGTATCAAATAAATATTTTGTTAAATTATATTCGCTTATAGTCTCACTTAAAGGTTCTTGTACTTTATTTGAAATAGCTTTATATTCATGACCATAAGAAAGTCTTACATCATCTTTTTGTAAAAAAGAACAAGCAGGAATTATTAAATCAGCATATTCACAAGTATCATTTATATTTATCCCCAAATAAACTACAAAACTATTTTTTAATCCTTCAATAACTCTTTTTGTATTTGGAGCACTTACAACAGGATTTGCTCCTTGTATAAAAACAAGTTCATATTTTGAAAAATCAACTTCACTAACATTGATTTTTTGATGTTTAGTTGAAAAATTAAATTGTTCTTCATAACCATATTTTGAATTACTTAAATACCAAACCCCACAATGCTTTAAAGGATTATGCAATCCTAAAAAAAGCTGCAAAAGAGTCTATACATCTAGTAATATTTGCACCTTCATAATATTTTTGTACACCAAGTCCTAAAACAAGTGCTACTTTTTTATTTTCAATTATTTCAAAAAATCTATTTATATCCTCTAAGCTAACACCTGTTGCCTCTTCATAAGAAAGGATTGGTCTACTTTTAGCCAACTCAAAAAACTCTTCACTTGTTTCAAATTTATTACAAAACTCTTCATCTTCCAAATCTTGCATATATGCAAATCTTGTAAGTAGTAAAGCTAACTCATAATCTGTTTTTGGATTTAAAGCTAAATGTAACTCTGAATTCTTTGCTATATGAGTTTTTATTGGATCAATTGTAATAAAACTTTTATTTTTTACCAATTCATACATATGAGAAGAAGTAACAGAGAAATTTCTTCCCCATACAATTATCACATCAGCTTGTAATAGTTTTTCTAAAGGAGGGTTTACAACTTCTCCACGAGTAGCCTTAATCCCTTCTCCTCCTCCACCATCACATAAACTACCTTGTGTTAAAATAGAACCATATTTTGCAAAAAAACTTTTTAAGCTACTTTGCATTACTCCTAAATTACCACTACCTTTATAAAATAAAGAGTTTTCTGGTTTAACTTCTTTTAATTTTTCAACTAAAATATTTAATGCTTTATTTAATGTTATTTCAGCATTATTATAAATAGGAGTTTTTAAATATTCTTGTTTAATACAAGATATAAAATTAGCACACATATTTCCATTTGTAGGATAATGCTTTTTATTTCCTTTTATTTTTCCATTTTCAAAAACTGCTTCACAAGCATCATAACAATCTAAAGGACAAGCAATTTTATTATTTAAACTCAATTTTAATTAACCTTGAAAATTTTTTTGGATTTTTTATATGTATTTCCACTTTATATGAAGAGATATGTTCACTATCAGCCACATCATATATTTTTGTAATTTTTATATCTGATTTTTTATCATCAATATAAATATTTTTTGTTTTAATATCTTCAATATCTGCAATTGGAATAAAAATTTCTAATTTTCCTTTAGATAAATCTTTTGCTTCATAAAGTAAAGTTCCAGGAGTTACATAGTCTCCCTCTTTTACATTTATATTATAAATATAATTACTCTTCTCAACTAATTTTTTATTTTTAATACTATCTTCAAGATTTGCTATTTTTATTAAAGTATCAGCTTTTGAAGTCTCCAAATTTATAACTTTTATTTTTTGAGTATCTTTTTCAAACTCAGATTTTGAAGAGACTTTTGTTAATCTTTCAAAATTTCTTTGCTCAATAGAAATCATATTATTTATAGATTTTAATTTATTTTTAGTTTGTTCTAAATCAACTCTATCAACATATGAATCAAGTTCTATTACAGTGGAATTATTTGCAAGTTTTCCTTCTAATTCATCATTTGAAAAAATAACTTTACCACTTACACTTGCTTTTATTTGATAACTATTAATTGGTTCAAGTTTTGCATAATAAACAGATGCAAAAGCTAAATTCATAGTAAAGAAAAATATAACTAAAAGCCTCATTTTTTTATCCCTTTTTCATTTTTAATAATTGTGTAAATCTCTTTTTTTAAAGTTTTAAAATCTTTTTCATCACTTATATCTTGAAGTTGAAAAATCTTTTTGTCTAAAGTTTCATTAACTTTAAGAAAAACAATAATAATTTTTATTAATTCATTTTTATTTTTACTATTTTTTATTTTAGCTAGAAGATTACTCTCTTTTTGCTTTTTAAACTTTAAATTTATAGCGTATTTATATAAATAAATTATAAATAAAGTAAATATTACTCCTAAAAGGAAAAATAAAATTGAATTTTTATATGAGAATTTTTCTACTATTACCTTATTTACAACTTCTTGCTTTTTAGAAGGTAATAAAAGCTGTTCTTCTTTTTTATTTTGTTTAATTACTTTTATTTTATATAAAGGTGTACTTTTTTCTACAACTTTTTGTAAGTTTTTATCAAAATATTTTATTGTAATTGGTTTAATTAACATATCTTTATTTGGAATAATAGAAAATACCTTTTCATAAGTTCCAAAATATCTATTTTGTACAATATTAGTATTTATTGTTGGTTTATTTTCATAAATAGTTGCTTCAGTAATATCTAATTTTATATCATCTATATCATCTATATTTCCAAACCCATCAATTTTTACTTTAAATGAAACTGCATCTCCTTGAGTAACCTCAGTTTTAGATAAAGAACTATCAATATTAAACTCACCTACTAATTTAATACTTTGTGGTAATTCTTTTACTTCTAAAGTAAGTTTATTTGAATATATTGATTTATAAATATAATTATTAAAAAGCATAAAATCATTTGAGCTATTATCAACTAATTTCATAACCATTTCAAAAGGTTCAATATTTAAAGTTCCACTTTTTTGAGCAAATACTAAAAACTCCATTTCATGGACATAATACTCACCTTGTTTATATTCCTTTTGATTTTTTGTTTGTTTATACCAAAAGTTATCAAAATTTACTTGGGCTAAATTTAAGCCTTTTATATTTAAAGTATCTAAATATTTAAACTTTAATTTTAATCTAAACTCTTCTGAAACATATACACTAGCTTTTGAAACTGATAACTCAAAATCTGCATATTTACTAAAAGTTTTTGAAACTTCTTGTTTTTTTACTTCTACTTTTGTAGTTAAAATTTCTTTATTATCAATTACAAATTTAAAAGAGGGAATTGTAAAATCAGTTGTAGGAATAAAACTATATTTTCTTATAAAGTTTCTAGTAACTTTTGAATTTATTACATTTAAGCCATTTACAGAAGAGATTAACTCAACTTTATTACCTTGTATTTCTTCTATTTTGGGAAAATTTACTTCATTTCCACTTGCTATTATTTCAAAAACATAAGGCTTATTTACTATAAATGTTAAAGGTGCATTTATTTTTACCTCAGCATTTAAAAAGTTAAAAAAAAGTAATAAAATAATTAGAGTTTTTAAAGCTTTCATCTTAGAACTCTACTGTTCCTTCAATTGCAAAGTTTGCTCTTGAATCAAGTTCTGCATGGGATAATACAGCTACTTGTAAACCAAACTTTTCATATATTTCTGAAATTCTTTTTCTTAAAAGAGGATCAACAACCATAGCAACTTTACTATAGCCTTTTAGTTCAACCTCTTCCATTACAGCTTTTGTTTTTGTTACAAGATTATTAATTTCAGCAATTGATAACATAAGTTGTGAAACTCCATGATGTTCTTGTAATTTTCCAATAAATTGTTGTTCAATTTCTGGTTTTATTGTAATTATATGTAAAACCCCGTCTGTATCTTTAAATCTTTGTGTAATTAGTCTATATAACTTACTTCTTACATGTTCTAATAATACATCCGGTGCTTTAGTAAACTCTGCAATATCTGCAATTGCTTCAACTATTGTTAGCATATCAACAATTGGGATTTTCTCATGTAAAAGGTCTCTACAAACTTTTAATAGTGAGCCATAAGAAGTAACTTTCATAGCCTCTTCTACAACAATTGGGAAATCTTTTTTTAAACCATCAATTATATCAACAATATCTTGTCTTGTTATAATATCTTCTGCATGTTTTTTTATAACTTCTGAAATATGAGTTGAAATAATTGTTGGAGCATCAACTACTGTAAAACCTTTCATTAATGCTTCTTCTTTTAAATCCATATTAATCCAAGTTGCTTCAAGGTTAAAAACAGGTTCTTTTACATGTAAACCTTTTAGTTTTTCATTTCCTATACCACCCATTGCAAGAAGCTTATCTGTTTCAACTTTTCCTTTTACAATTGGAATTCTTTTTAAATACAATTGATACTCATTTTGCATAAGTGAGGCATCATCTGAAATTCTAATTTGAGGTATTATAAAACCTAAATCAGCCGCAATTGTTTTTCTTATACCTTTAATTTTATCTAATAATTCAGAATTTCCTTGCACTAATTGTAAAAGCCTAAAGCCCAGCTTTAATTCTAAAACTTCTAGTTTCATAATATTTTCAATTACTTGTCCCTCATCTTGAGTTTTTTGTTTTTTCATCTCTTTTAACTCTTCAGGACTTTTTGTAATTTTTTTAGATTTTTCACTAATTTGAGGTTTAAAAAATCTTGTTAATGCATTATCTTGATTATCTTCTATCATATAAATCGTATAACCAATAAACATCATTAAAATTCCCATAATCATTAAAATTCCCGTAGGGAACCCTGGAACAAAACCAAATAAAATCATCCCTATACCAACAAGGATTAAAGATTTACTATCTTTTACTAATTGTAAAACCGATTGATTTGCAAATCTATCTTCATCCATATTTGATCTAGTAATAATAATTGCCGTTGCAGTTGATAAAATTAAAGCTGGAATTTGGGCTACAAGACCATCTCCAATAGTTAAAATAGTATAAATTCTTCCACTTTCAGAAACAGTTAAATCATGTTGGAAAAGACCTATTAATAATCCTCCAATTAAGTTTACTAAAGTAATAATAATACCAGCAACAGCATCACCTTTAACAAACTTCGAAGACCCATCCATTGCCCCATAAAAATTTGCTTCAGAGATTAAAGATTTTCTTCTTATTTGAGCTTCTTTATCATCTATAAATCCAGCATTTAAATCAGCATCAATTGCCATTTGTTTACCTGGCATAGAATCAAGTGTAAATCTTGCAGTAACCTCTGCTACCCTTGTAGCACCCTTAGTTACAACCATAAAGTTAATAAGCACTAATATGATAAATACAATAACCCCAATTACCATATTACCACCTACAACAAACTCACCAAAAGCTGAAATTATGGAACTTACTGCATCAGGACCATTATGTCCTTCACTTAAAATTGATCTAGTAGTTGCAATATTTAAAGATAGCCTAAATAGTGCTAAAATTAAAATTAAAGTTGGGAAAGTTGTAAGATCTGATGGTTTTTGAATATATAAAGAAATTAATAAAATAAGTAGCGATAAAGATAAAGATACCACCAAAAAGAAATCCAAAATCCCTTTTGATAAAGGAACAATGATAATCATTAAAATAGCAACAAAAAGTGCTACAACAACTAAGTCTTTTGACAGTATCTTTTTTATATTCATTTATACCTAAAATTAGTTAATATAATTTACTAACGACAATTGATTCATTTTATTTACAGTTGAATAAAGTGCTGTAAATGTTAATTCCAAAGCTTTTGCCTCCATAGCAACTTTTCCTAAATCTACACCAGCAGTCTCTCTAAATAAAATATTAAAGTGAGTTATCTTTGCTGAAACTTTCTCAGAAGAAACTTCAAATATCTTATTTCTTACTCCCAAGGCACTATGTGCAGCATTAATTGAATCAAAGGCTTGATTTACTTTACCTAAGCCATCTTTTAATTGAGCTTTAGCTTGATCCTCAGTAATTGGGGCACCTGTTGAATCAACTTGATTTAAAGCATTTACAAGATTATCAATAACATCAAAAATATTCTCTTTTGATTTTAATACTTGACCTGGAGTTGAAATTGGATTTGTTGTTTCATATTTTGCAGGAACAGTTGCTGGTAAAATCTCTGTTAAAGGCATAGTTTCTGTTGATGCACCTATTTCAGTATGTTTTACAAGCTGCGGAACACCTGCATCTAAAACCCATTCATTTCCTGAATTATCAACTACTCTTTCATTTGCAGTAAATGTAAGTTTTTCTCCATAATAAGCTGTGTCATTAGTATTCATCATCATATCAAAACCAGTAACACCCCTATCCCTATAAGAGCCTTCATCTACAGCAACTTTTTTTAAGTAGCCATTACCTACATATGTTACATCTCCTGTAACTGGGTCTTGTTCAAAAGGAGGTTTAGTACCTTCTGTTCCAGAAAATAAATATTCTCCATTTGATTGTTCATTTGAGAATAAAAATAAATTCTTTTTCATCCCCTCTAAATTAATAGCAATATTCTTTTTTGATTCAGGATCAATTCCATCATCTAAAGCTCTAATAATTTCTGATTTTAAAGAAGAGATAATATCTTTAATTTCAGCCAATGAAGAATCAGCTGATTTATTTTGTGCTGCTGTAATATCAATTTGTTTTTTAATACCATCGAAAACAGATATTTTATCTTCAATATAAATCTCTTTTGTAAAAACTAATGAATCATCACTTCCATTATCTATCTTTTTTCCAGTACTTGATTGATAACTTATTCTTTCTTGCTCTGCATTTAGCAAAGATAGTCTATAAATAGATTCGCTTAAACTATTAATCATTGTAGCACCTCCTTAAACATTCGAACAATCTCTTCAAAGCTATATTGTTCTTTAGTGCTTTGAGTTAGAAAACTTCTAATTTTCTCTTTTTTAGCCAAGGCAACATCTAATTCAGGGTCCATCCCTGGTTTATATGCACCTACTCTAACTAACACTTCATTCTCTTTTATAAGAGATAATACTCTTTTTAACTTTAAAAAGTAATTATAGTGCTCATCTTCAACAACTTTATCCATTACCCTAGAAGCTGATTTTAAGAGATTTATAGGGGGATAAAACCCTTGTTCTGTTAAATCTCTTGTTAAAACAATATGCCCATCTAAAATTGATCTACTTTGATCAGCAATAGGGTCATTCATATCATCTCCATCAACTAAAACTGTAAAAAAAGCAGTAATTGAACCTTTTTGATTACTACCTGCTCTTTCCATTAATTGAGGAAGTAAAGCAAAAACGGAAGGAGGGTATCCTCTACTAACAGGTGGTTCACCTGTACTTAAACCTATTTCTCTTTGAGCCATTGCAAATCTAGTAACTGAATCCATCATTAAAAGAACATCATGCCCTTTATCTCTAAAAAATTCAGCAATTGCCATAGCTGTAAAAGCACCATATTTTCTCATTAATGCTGATTCATCAGAAGTTGCTGCAACTATAATTGTATTTTCAAGATTATCCCCTAAATTAAAGTGGATAAATTCAGGTATTTCTCTACCCCTTTCTCCAATTAAAGCAACAACTTTAATTTGAGCTTGGCAACCTTTAACAATCATACCCATTAAAGTAGATTTACCAACACCACTTCCTGCAAAAATACCAACTTTTTGCCCTTTACCTGTTGTTAGCATAGAATCTATTGCCTTAACACCTGTTGAAAATCTTTGATTAATTATACCTCTTTCAAGTGCAGGCATTGATAATTTATTTATAGCAGAACTCTCAAGAATATCTTTAATTTTTCCTTTATTATCAATAGGCTCTCCTAAGGCATTTACAACCCTACCTAAAAGACCATATCCAGTTTTAACACTAAGACCTTCTTTTTGTAAATAAACCTTATCATTTATTTTAAACCCCTCTATAAAAGAAAAAGGAACAATTGTAAAATTTTGTCCATCAATTGAAGCTACCATACCAAGAACAGTATAAAGATGTTGAACTGATTCAATTTTTACTATATCACCAACAGCTACTTCAATACCTGCTGCAACAATTGTTGTAGAACTAATATGATTAATTCTACCAAAAGCAATAGATAAATTTGCACTGTCAATACTATTTAATAAGCTATCAATATCTATCATTACATCTCATCACACATTTTTTTATATAAGCTATCTGTTGCGTCTTTTATCTCTTTACACTTTAATACAAATTCTGCTTTTTTTTCATTATTACCAAAAGTTTCATAGCTTTTAATTATTTCATAATAAGCCCTAGCCAAATCATTTGGTTTGATTTTTCTATTAGTATCCACTCCTTCAAGTAAATACTCCAAAGCCTTTGCTAAATTATTTTTATCTTTTTCATATTTTGCTAATTCTAATTCTACAAAAGGAGAATAAACTCTTGCTTTTATCTGCTTTTGTTTATTGTATAGTTTTAGTAAAATATCATACGCTTCATCTTTTTTATCTTGAGATAAAAGATATAAATAGTATTGATAATAAAAGTCAATTATTAAAGGATTATCTTTATTTTCTTCAATATAGTTTTTATTATTTTGAGCATAAGCATAAAATCTTTGCATTGAAGTTGGTTCATTTAAAGCATTTATAATTAAAAATCTATATAAAAACTCTTTACTTAGAATCTCTTGTTCATTTACCATTTCTACTTTAGCAGAATATGATAAAGCCTCTTCTAAAAGGCCTAATTTATAAGCAATTTGTTCTAAATATAAATAAATTTGTCCATCTCTACTTCTATTAAAAGCATCTTTTGCCATAAGATATGCTCTTTCATAAGGCTCTTCTACCATACACTGGAAAAATTTATATTTTGTATCATTATCTTCAATTAGCTTTTGTAAAGTCTCTCTTCTTGAAGTTTTTAAAACTTCAGTTAATTCAGAACATTTACCCTCTTCTAAATACTGCTTAATCATTTCAATATTAACCACATCAAAAATAGCACTCATACTATCATAACCAAATCGTTTAGCTATTTCATTTGAGATTTTACTATACACTCTTTTTTTTCTAAGAATAGTTTGATATTTTTTATCTCGCTTTTCAAGTAATAATTCTTGTAATAAAACTTTTTGTTGCATTGATTCAGAATTTAAATATTTATTAGCAATAGTAGCAGGGTCAATTTTCCCCTCCCTCATAAAAATCTCATCAATATACATTTTAGCTTTATCTACATACATACCCTCTGGAAATTCATTTAAAATATCTTCATATAAATCTTTTGCAAGTAGGAGATATTTGGGTGTTCCTTCATACATTAGCATATATGTATTTGCTAATTTATATTTAAAATCTTCAATAGCTTCTTTTTTTTGTGCTTTTTTTAGTAACTCTTTTAAAATTTCAACAGCAAATTCAGGCATCTTTGCTTTTATTAATTTATCAACTTTTTCTAAAGCCAAATAAGAATCATTTGCATAATAATCTATATTTTTCTTTAAAACTTTTGAAATTAAATCATAAGCTTCATCATATTTATTATCAGCAATATATACATCAAAAAGTTCATCAGCAACAATTGTTGCAACTAAAATATCAGTTGTTTTAGTTAAAACTTCATATAAAATTCTAATTGCTTTATCATATTTATATTGGTATTTATAAACCTTTGCTAAATGGATTTTACCATAAGCTTTTGTAACCTCATCATTAAAGTTATTTATAATAATTTCTGCAAAATATTGGGCTTCTGTTGTTTTATTTGATTGTAGTTTTAAATCCACTAATAACATATAAGCTTTTGGTAACTGGTCTTCCCTAATTTTTGAACTATTTATTGCACTTTCTAACTCTTTTGCAGCATCTAAAATATATTTTTTAGATTTTTTTCTTAATGAAAGTTCTGAATATAAAACATAAATATCACTTTCCAATAGTTTTATTTTATTTTTATTTTTAAAATCATTTATTTGAGTATAAGCTTCATCCACTTTACCCTCTTTTGCTAATCTTTTTGCATTTTCAATAATATCAAAACCATCAGTAATAGCTTGTTTTCTTTCTTGTGAAATTTGTTCATTTGAAGAGTTTATAAAGCTATAATAAAAATCTTTTTTTCCATAGGAAAAAGAAAATAACAATATTAAAATTAATAGATTTTTCAAAACTTTACCTTTTCTTCTTTTTTAATTCAAATACATAAGCAAATATTTCTGCAATAGCTTTATAAAAATCCCCAGGTATTTCTTGAGAAATTTCAATTTGGTCATATAAAGATCTTGCAAGAGCAGGATTTTCAATAATAGGAATATCATTTTCTTTAGCAACATCTTTTATTCTTAAAGCTAAAAAATCAATACCCTTTGCAATAACTTTTGGTGCAGTATCAACTTTATTATCATATTTTAAAGCAACAGCATAATGAGTTGGATTTGTAATAACAACATCTGCATCAGGTACATCAGACATCATTCTTTTCATTGCCATTTGCATTTGTATTCTTCTAATTCTACCCTTAACTAATGGATCCCCATCCATATTTTTAAATTCATCTTTAATATCTTGCTTACTCATTCTTAAAGATTTAAGATAATAATATCTTGTGAAATAAAAATCCATTATAGCAAAAATTATTATAATTAATAATATAGCTGCTAAATAGTAAATTGTTAAGTCAATCATCTTTTGCAAAGAGGCATATAAATTCATATCCATCATTGCTAAAAAGTCATTTCCTGTTAGTAAAATAACTATTACCATCACACCCATAATAATTATAAGTTTTAGGGTTAATTTAAAAGACTCTATTGCTTTTTTTACACCAAAAATATTTCCAAAACCTTTAATAGGGTCCAGCTTTTGTAAATCAAATTTTAAAGCAGTTGAAACAAAACCAAACTGCGTCCAATTTGTAATTAAAGTTAAGAGTATAACCAAAGCAAAAATTGGTGCAAGAGCTGTTAATATAGTTATTGTCATAGAATAAGTAATTGTATAAAGTACACTATTATCTAACTCTTGCCCTATAAAACTATAAGAATACATCATTAACTTTTTAATTTGAAGCCAAAAGTGATTTGAAAAAAACAATAAATATATAGAACCAAAAAATAAAATAGCTGCACCCGTAACTTCCATAGATTTATTGACATTACCTTCCTTTTTGGCATCTTCAATTTTCTTGGGTGTGGGTTCTTCGGTTTTTTCGTCTTCGTCAGCCATCTATTTTCCTATTGAAACTTTTGTATAAAAAAATTAGTGAAAGATTGAGTAAAAATCTCCATTCCAAATATCATAAAGATAAATATTATTGCAAATTTTAGTTGAAAAGTAATAACAAAAGGAGAGAACGCAGGCATAGACCTAGTTCCATATCCATAATATAAATCAAGAATAAAAGCTATAAAAAATAAAGGTAAAGCAAAAGCAAAAGCAAAGGCAAAAAGCCTATTTATCTCATCTATTATAATCTGTATTCCATTATAAGAAAAAATATCAAAATATCCTAAATGTATCATTGAAAAACTTTTAACTAAAATTACAAAAGTCATTTCATACATACCTGTTTCAAAAAATAAAACCAAAGCAATTATATAAAGTAGCCTATTTATTACCCCCTCTTGTGTTCCTGTAGAAGGGTCAAACATATTTGCCATAGATAAAGCAGTTGCATACTCAACTAACTCTCCCATAATTTTTACAGCAGAAAAAATCACATGTACAAAAAAAGCAGCAACTGCCCCTAAAGTAATTTCACTAACTAAAGATAAAATAAAAGTATCTTCAGTAATAATATTTTGTACTTCTATTATAGGAAATAAAAATACTGTTATAAAAAAAGCAAAAGTAACTCTAATAGTAGGATTTACAGAAATATGACCATATACAGGCATAAAAGCAACAAAAGATAAAATTCTAGCAAAAAGCAGTAAGAATTTAAATACTACTGCTTCATTTAATAAAGATAGAAATGCTTCCATTACATATAGTTTGAAATATCAGCTTTACTATTTTTATTACTATTTAATGAATTTAAAATTTCATTTGAAGAAAGACTCTCTCTTCTAGTAGAAGCTTGTTGTTCTTGAGGATTATTTGAAGAGCTATTTTGACTATTTTCATCTGAATTAAAATCAAGATTAAATTCACCTTCTGATTCAAATGTTTTTAATAAAGCACTTTTTAACCCCGTTTCATTATCAACAAAAGCTTCTAAAGTTGAAGAACTAGAGATATTTAAAGAGATATTTAATCCACCATTTTCTCTATCATTTTTCATTAAAATTGCAATTGTTCCCAATTGTGCAGGAAATAAATTAATTCTAAAAGCAGTTACAGGTGGCTTATAGTTTTCATACATAGTTCTTGCAATATCAGACATCATTGAAGACATTTGTTGCCTTGCTCCAATAATTTTACTTTGAATACTCATTGCCAAAGTTGAAGGTACAGTTAATGAAACATCAGGCATTTCATTTATAATAGTGTTATCTTGAGTACCTGCCAAACCACTTTGAGTTAAAGAAGAAGTAACTTGAGTTGGTAAATTACTATTTGTAAACTCTTGTACAAGATTTCTATTCATTATCATTTTTTCTAAAATTGTATTTTTACTAATCTCTTTACTTGCATTATCTTTAATTTCTACTTTTGCTTCAGTTAATTCTAATTCTAAGATTTTTGCACTTTTTTTAATATCTTCAATATTATTAGCCTCTTTTGCAATTTTTACACCCTCATGCTGTGCAATAATTGCTTGATTTGTAATACTATTTTTTTGAGAACTTAAATATATATTTGTTAATAAATCATTTTTAGTATTTAAAACCGTTTTTTCTTCAGTTTTTGTTTCTACTTTAGTTTGAATAATCTCTTCTTTTTTTAAACTATTATCTTCTTCTACTAGCTTTTCAATTAAAGTTTTTTTACTAGCAGGTTGTTCATTTTCTAAAGAAGTATCTTTTAGTTCTTGAGTACCTATTTGAACCTTTTTATTTTCACTTGCAGTTGTATTATCAATTTTTGCAAGTTCATTTGCTACTTTTTCATTTTTTGTGCTAGCTAAAGTTTCATCAATTGTACTTTCAACTGATGTTGCTGTATTTTTCGAAATTGTAGATTCATTATTTATATTTTTCTTCTCTTCAACAGCTTTTATTTCAAGTTCATTATTTTCAATTTTTTTATCAATTACTTTTGTTTCAGTAGCTAAGTTTTCTTGTGTTTTCACTTCTTTTACCACATCAGTTTTTACACTTACTTCTTCTTGTGCTGGTTTACTTAAAACCGCTTCATTTACAACTTTTGTTGAAAGTTCTTTATCTAAAGTTGCTTTTTCTTTATTAGTTAAAGTCTCTTTAGTATTATTATCTTCAACAACAAGCTCACCTTTATCTAAAGGTGTAGAAGGATTAAGAACAGTTGAAGTTTCATTATCTTTTAAAATCTTTTCATTTAAATTACTAGTTTCTACAATTGTTTTTTGTATAGAAGTTTTATCTTGAGTTGGTTGTATTACTAATTTTTGTGTTTCATTTTTAGAAGTATCTATATCTAAAGTAGCAGTTGTATTTATTGATTTATTTTCAATAATTACTTCAGAATTTTTTATCTCTTTTAATACTTGTGCACTTTCATTATTTTTAATATTACCTTTACTATCTTCAACCATTTCTAAAGTGTCATCAGTTGAAATTTGAGAACTATTTTCTGCAGTAATAACTTCAATATTATTTTCTTGATTTAATTGTGAATTTTTAGCTATTGCTGTATCCAAATTTGGTTTTTCTATCTTTTTATCTTCAACTAAATCTTCAGTTTTATTCTCTACTTTATTTTCTACTTTTTGCTCATTATTTAACTCTTTTTTAAAGTCATTATTTATTTTACCGTTTGGATTCTCTATTTTATTCTCTATTTCCTTATTATTATTTGATATAGTAGTATCTTGTGTTTTTTCACTTGTAATATTTTTACTATTTTCTTCTTTACTAACTAAAGTTTCTTGGGGTGTTTGTCTATTTTTAATATTATTTAAAATTTCATTACTTGAAGGTATCTCTTTTGTAGAAGAGTTTAATGGATTTGAAGTTATTTCTTCTGCTGTTGCTTCATTAGAAATACTTTTTTGTGCTTCTAAAAGCATCCTATCTAATAATGATAAAGAAGAAGAGTCAGTTTTAACAGAAGAAGTTTGAACTTCTGTTTGAACTTTTTCACTCTTATTTTCTACTTTATTTTCTATTGTATTAGCTGTTTTTATTTCTGTTTTTTCTTCAGTTGTTGTATTTAAAGAAATACTGTTTTTTCCAGTATTTTCATTAGATTTATTATTTACTTCTTCTTTTGAATTGCCACTTTTTGCAATATTTTCAGAAGAAGCTTCACTTAATAATGAATCAAATAAAGAAAAGCCTTCTTTTTTAACCTCATTTGAAGTAGTTGATGAAGAAGTATTTTCACCTTTTATTTTAGAAGAAGATAATAAATCTATTGTTTCCATAATTAAGCCTTTAAAATCTCCAGCGTTTTTGTATCAATACTTTTATGAGTATTAAATGCTGCGATATTTGCTTCATAAGATCTTGTTGCTTCAATAAGATTAACCATTTCAGTTACAGGATTAATATCTGGATATGCCACATATCCTTCCTCATTTGCATCAGGATGAGCAGGCTCATATCTCATAACTGGTTTAGCATCAGATTGAATTACAGATTTTACAGCAACACCTCTTAATTCATAATTTGAATCTTTACTATTTGTTTGTTCAATATCATTACTATTAACTTTTTTTCCAGTATTTAAAAGTACATCTTCAAATACAACATTTTGTTTTTTATAAGGCCCACCCTCAGCTGTATGAGTAGTTTGAGCATTTGCAATATTTGCACTTACTACATTAATTCTAGTTCTTTGAGCACTCATACCAGAAGTTGCTACATTGTATCCATCAAAAAACCCCATAACTACTCCTTATTATGCTTGAATTCTAGCAACTTCTTTATAAGCTGCAATTGCTTTATTTTTTACTTCCAATGCAAGTTTTAAAGAAAGTTCAGCTTCTTCAATTCTTTGAACTGCTTCTTGTAAATTTGCAACTTTACCAGTTGCAATTCCTTCCATTGCATTATACCCTTCAACTTGTGCTTGATTTACTTCACCAATAGCATCTTTTAACATATTTGAAAAAGATCCTTGACCTTGATTTTTTACATCAAGATTATTGTTTGAAGATATTCCTAAAGAACTTATCGAGTCTTTAATTGATGAAATATTCATTTATAAATCCTTTACTCTTTTTTCTCACCAGCTGCTGCTGCATCTTTTATACTTAACTCAGCTAACATTGCATCAATCTTTTCTGCATTATATTTAAAATCCAACTCTGAACGTTTGTTTTCTAAATTAAAAAGTAATATTATCAAAGATAGCATCATATTGGATACACCTTTTAAAACAACAGTTACACCAACTATTCCAAAAATCATTTCCAAAGGAGTAAATAAGTCTGCATTAATTACAAAAAATATAAGTGTAGCAAAGAATCCAGTAGCTATATATAATCTAAAGATTCCCGTATTAATTACGTTTTGCGAGAACTTTTCAATAATCATTAGATAATCCCGCTAATAAAACAATAATAATATTTAGTACACCTATTCTGTAAGATACAGACACCCTAGACTACCTTCTATTTAATATTTTTTAGTAAGGTATCAATTATTGCTTGTAGTTGTCTCGTTGAGTCATCATTTTTGAACTCATGACTAAATAACTTTCTTAACCGGCCAGTCGTTGAAATATTTGCAGAAGTTGATACATTACCTATATATTTTACCATAAAATTGTCATTTAATCTATTTTTTTTAGCCAAATTTATTAAAGAATTTGAAATTGTATCTCCAATTTGATGATTTCTTGTATGATTAAAGCACAACATAAGCTCTTCTTTATCTTTGGACAACATTTTCATAAGGGCATATAGGTCTGTTAAGGCACTTGGGTCTGTTGTAGTTATTGCTAAAATATTATTAGAAATTGCTAAAAACTCTTTTACATATTCATTTAATCCAGCCCCAGTATCAATAAGAACTATATCAAATTCATTTAAGTTTATTACATCTTCTACTATTCTTGCAAAGACAAAAGAATTAGAGTGATTTGCATATTGGTATCCACTTTTTCCAGCTACTAAAAAAAGATTTTTATAAGAAGTTTGCAAAAGGGCTTCTTCTATTGTAATTTTACCTTCTATATAATCAAATAAAGTAAATTTTGGTTTAATATCAAATAAAACTTGCATATTTGCTAAACCAATATCTGCATCTATTACAGCTACTTTAAAACCTCTTGAAGAGAGTAAATAAGCTATATTTCCAGTAAAAGTGGATTTACCAACTCCACCTTTTCCAGAAGTAATTGTAATAAGTTTTGTTTTTGAAAGTTGCTTATTTCTTCTTGTTAAATTAATAAGCTTACTAGCTTGATTTGAGATTGTATTAAACACTCTTATCTCCTTGGACAAGAGTTGTTCATAAAACAATCAATTAAAAAAGAAGCATCAGAAACAATTAAATCATCAGGAACATTTTGACCAACTGAAAAATAAGTAATTGATTTTTTTGTTTTATGTGCAAAGGAAATTAAATTACCAAAACTTCTTGTTTCATCAAGTTTAGTAAAAGTTAAATAATCAATATTTAATCTTGAATAATTTGTATATACTTCTAATAAATCACTTTGCTTCACATTTGCAGGTAAAACTAAAATTTTTTCAATAGGTAATTCATCAACTCTATTTTGATACTCATTTATAAGTTCAATTTTATCCACATCATATTGAGATGACCCAGCAGTATCAATAAAAATATAATTACAATCTTTTAATCTTAATAAAGCTTCTATTAAATCTTCAGGATTTTTTACAATTTCCAAAGGAAGTCTCATAATATTTGTATAAGCTTGTAATTGCTCAATAGCACCAACTCTAAAAGAATCCAGTGTAACAATTCCAACTTTATAATTTTGTCCTAATTTATAAGCATATCTTGCAGCCAATTTTGCAATTGTTGTTGTTTTCCCAACTCCAGTAGGCCCTACCATCATGGTAATTTTTCTTTGATGTTTTCTTAATGGAATTTCATGCTTTATTGGAATAATTCTTCTTAAAATTAATTTGAAAAAATCATTTACTTTTTTAGGATTTACTTTTAAAGAAACAGGCAATTGTTTAATTGTCTTTTTCATAATTGTATAAGTCATTTCTTGATCAAATTCATTTTGTTCAAAAAGATTATACATATCTACAAATTCAGGAGGAATTGTTAAATCATAAAGCTGACTTTTTGGGTCCCATAGTGATTTTTGAACTTGACCTATTGCATCTTGCATTTTTAAAATCTCAGCCCTAAAATCATAAACTGAAGCTTGAAATTTCTCATCTTTTTTAGGGTCTTTTGAAACTATTTTTTTTGTATAAACTGATTTTTTTACCTGTGTTTCATCCTCTAGTGCAACAACCACTTCATACATATCTTTATTTCCATCTTTTGCACTAGAAATTTTTTTTGTAGAAATTACAATTGCATCTTCACCACACTCTTCTTGTGCCTTTCTTAAAGCAATTGTAGGTGTTTCACCTAAAAAGGAAAGCATATTCATTCTATTCTTCCATCTTTATATATTTTTTCAATTTTCCCATCATTTCTTTTAATTCTTATATACTCTTCATTTTGAAAAATAATTTCACCATTTTTTTCAATTTCTATTGAGCCAAAACTAAAAACAACAGATTTCTTTTCAAAAATGCTAACATCTTTTGTGCAAATAATTGAACCTCTAGCAATATAATGTAAAGCTTGAAAAACTTTTCCATCAATATCAGAAAGTTTAAGAGGAGTACAAGTACTTTTTACAGAATCAACTTTCTGTAACATTAAATCTTTTACCTCTATTTTAGCTTTATAATGAATAACATTTTTTGCAACTAAAACATCAGTTGCTGCATAAGAGCTTGATAAAAAAACTAAAAATGTAAAAAGACTAAGCCTTAACATCAAATAGAACTCCACCATTTTTTTCTGTTAATTCATCTACAATATCTTTATACATTTGCTGAACAGGTAAAACTATTGCAGCAAGTTCTGAATTTAAACCATATAGTTTTTTTAGTTCACTTTCTAAATTATCAACTTCATCTCTATATTTATTTACATCTTCACCATTTTTCATAGCAAGAATTAATTGTTCATTTAGTTGAGATTTTAATTTAGCTATTTCATTAATCATCTCTTCTTTTTCATCATTTCTTTCAAGCAAGTTTTCATGTTTTGCTTGCTTAATATCTTCTATATCTAGGAGTATTGATTCTTGCATTTTTAAAGTAAGAGATAACATTTTATTTACTAATTCATTTATCATATCTACGACCTATTATTTTCACTTAAGAATTGATATAAAAGCTGACTAATACCCAAAGTACCTTGTGTATTTTTAGAAACAGCTTCAGTATACATACCTTTTATAATATCAGAACCTGTCCCCTCACCTGCAACACTAGTATTTTTTAAAGAGATATCCATAAGTTGCTGTGCAAAAAATGATTCAAAATCATCACATACTTTTTTAAGATTTTCTTCTTCTAATTTTTTAACATCAATATTTTTAAATTTATTATCGTCATATTGATTATATTGTACTAGGGGTGCACTTAATTCTATCATTTTTCTTCCAACCTATCAAAGAAATTTTCTTCATTTAAAATATCTGATTGAATATTTTCTGAAAAGAATCGCATTTCAACTCTTCTATTATCAGAAGCAACTTCACTTTTTGGATGATAAGAAGCAAAAGCAGAAACTTTTAATTGCGCTGGGTCAATTCTATTTTTAATTAACTCTTTTACCACTTCTATTGCTCTTAAAGCTGATAAATCCCAATCATCTCTTGGAATTTTATCACTTTTAAAAGCCCCATTATCAGTATAGCCTATTATTTCTATAGAGAAAGTTTGAGGCATTGTTCTTATTACTCTTGCTATTTTAGCAATAAATCTCTTAGAAGCAGGATTATCAATTTTATATTCTCCTGGTTTAAACATAATAGTTGAAGGAATATCTAAAACAAACTCATTTTTACCTTTTGTTATTTGCATAACCTGAGATTGATCAGCAGCTGTATCATTGGCCATCTCTACAATTTCTTTAATTTCATTAGAAGCCTCTTCTACACCCTCTTCAGCAGCCGTCATATTATCATCACTATCACTATTACTTTTATTATTAGAGTGTTCATCTGTTTGTTCTCTAACATCTGCTGTTTTATCCAAAAAGCCCATAGCTTTTCTCATAATATCAAAATACTCTTCAACTTTCTTTTTATCCATTACAGCCATAGATAGTAATAAAATAAAAAATGTTAAAAGTAATGACATTAAGTCACCAAATTGTACTAGCCAACCTGGTAAACATTTTGGGCATTCAGGACATTTATTTTTAGCCATATTTTCTTTCTATTCTGGTAATTCAACTAAGATTGCATTTAGTTTCATTTTTATATTACCAATTGATTCTTCTGCTGCAATCATAGAAGCACCAGCGATAATAACCTCACACGCTGTTATTTCAAGACTATGTTTTCTTGATAATTTATTTTCAATAATACCTGCAAATAAAGTACCTAAAAGGGCCCCATACATTGTAGTTAATAAAGCAACGGCCATTGCAGGTCCAACAGCAGCAGGGTCAGAAAGGTTTGCTAGCATGGCAACTAGTCCAACTAATGTACCAATCATCCCCATAGCTCCAGCTGTTCCACCAATATTTCCAAATATAGAGATCATTACGCTATGTCTTTTATCAATATGCTCTAATTTAGTCTCTAATAAAGGTTCAAGTACATCTGGTTTAGTTCCATCGACTATAAGTTGAAAGGCTTCTTTTAAGAAAGGATTTGTCTCTTCTAAAACTTTTTGTTCAATATGCATAACCCCATGTTTTTTAACTTCTGTTGCATAAAAAACTATTTTTTCTACCAATTCAGGTAAAGGTTCAGATTTAACTTCATTAAAAGCTACTTTAATTGCAGGAGTAATTCTTTTTAATTCTGAAATTTCAAATTGCCCTGCTGTAACAGCTAAAGTACCACCAAATACAATAATAATTGAAGGCACATCAACATATACACCAAAACCTGCACCACCTAATATAATAGCAAGAGAAACAAATGCCCAACCTGCAACTAATCCACCTAATGTACTCTTATCCATCTATTTTAATCCTAATTGATTCAGTCTTAAAGACTCATTTCCTATACTTTTTACTTTTAAACCAAATTTTCCTTCAACAATTACGGCTTCACCCTCTCCAATTTTAATTCCATTAACTAAAATCTCAAGTGGCTCATTTACCATTTGGTCTAACTCAATAATTTCACCAATATCCCATCTAAGAATATCTTTTAGTAAAAAGTTTTTTGTACCTAATCTTACACTTAACTTCAATTTTATATTAAATAATAGCTGTAAATTATGTGCTGAATTTTCAGAAAGTAAAGAACTTATGCTTAATTCATCACTTCTTATTGCTTCATTTGTATTTGAAGATGAAACAGCGGGAACATCAGGAGTTAAAGGTATATCATCAACTTTTGTTCCTGTTATAGAACTAACAAATGGTAAAATCAAATTATCAAAACTTATAATAATTGGTAATTTTTCATTATCCATAAGTAAATTTAGTTCAAAAATATTACTTTTTGAACTTATTGTTGAAGATTCAACAATAGATGCATTTAATATCTCAAATTTTAAAGTTCCCACATCTGGAAAATTTTGTGCATTTACTGAAGTTGCAAAACTTCCACAAATATTTGAGATTATTTCATTAACTGCATCAGCAATCTCATCATCAATATGTTCTTTTAAATCTCCCATTCCACCTAACATAAAATATTCAAATTTTGTTGCTGAAATAGTAGGAATAAAAAAAGAACAAGTTGAACTTCCTGCACTAAAATCAAATTTTACATCAACTTCAATACATTGACTTGATTCTAAAGAAGAAGTATCAAATTCAGAAATAGAATCAATTGAAGCATTTTTTGATAATAGTTGTTCTAGAGTATTACATAACTCATCTTTTAAAATATTTGATAAATCTGATGCCAATTAAACTAACCTTTTATTTTGTCTATTTTAGTTTTGATTCTAACTCTTGAAGTAACTGAGCTTTTACTCTCATCATATCTTCAGTTGGATACTTATATTCAGCTTCACCCCTTGTAACTTTTACAAAGAAATCTTGCGAATTTTTGTTATATCCAAATCTAACATTATCTAAAATCACTTCATTTTTATCTGAAATTTGATTTGAAGATTGTGCATTTTTATACTTTTCATCTGGTACAATTTTTTCTTTTGTATTAACTTCAGAAACTTTCTGAGCTTTTTCAATTTGGTTCATCTTTGCATTATCAATTTCTGCAATTCTTCCTAATTCCATAGAACGCTCCTATAAAATAGTATCTGCATTGATTATATCAAAAAATAAATAAATTTTTAACTGATTTATAAAGATTCTAAAAACTCATCTATATTAAGCAATCTAAAATCTATCATACTATCTAAATATTTTGATTTAAAATATTGTTTAGCACTAGATAATTTTAGCTCTTGAATTAATTGAACACCTGTTAAAAAATCTGCATCATGATCATTTAAAATCGCTTTAATTAATGAGATCTGAATTGAAGCTTCATTATATTTTTCTTGATCTAAAAGTGCAGCAACTTGCATATACATTGTATATCTATCTTCTAAACCATACTCTTTTTGAAGGTCATTTAAGATTTTAATTGTTTCATCTGCATTGCCAAGATATAACTGTTTTAAGGCTCTTGTTCTTAAATATGATGGTGTTTGTTTATTTTCTATATTTAAATTAGCTTTATAAAATAAACCCATAGCTTTTAAAATATCTAAGTAATATCTAGTTACAACTAAAGGTCCTTCTAAAAAGTTATCATTTATAAATAAAGGTACACTATCTTGAAGTTTTGAAAAATATTCAAAATCATTTTGTTTTTTATCTCTTTTTACTAGTTTAATTAAATATACAAAAGGATCTTTATAATACTCTTCAAAAAGTGGATGTGCTAAAGTATCTTTATTTTCTTTTTTTAAAGATAAATAGTCTAAAGCTTTATAAAAAATTGTATCTTTATAATATAAAGGATCTACTTTTACATTAAATTGATTATTTAAAACAGCTTTATATAAAGATAATCCAAAATATTTATATAAACCATGTTCAGATTTTATATTTGTATCAATATACTCAAAATCTGAAACTTTCTTATCAATTCTTTTAGCTGCAATTAAGGTCATAACAGCATATAGTTTATTCCCTGGATTTAATTTATATGCTTTTTCAAAATAGTTATAAGCATTGTTAAAATCAAAAATTTGAGCATATGATAAAGCTAAGTTATAATATACATATGATTTTGTTTTAGGAGTAATTAACTCTTTTAACTTCTTAACTCTTATAATTGGGTCTTCTTTAATAATTTCAATAAATTTAGCATTATATTCAACCATTTTTTCTAAGCTTTGAATATTTTGTTTACTTTTAAAGATAAATCCTTTAGAAATATCATAAATAATCTCTTGACTATCAGAAAAAACAAAAGGTGCAAAATAGAATAGATAATCTATCTCTCTTTTTACTGTAAAATTTGTAATAAAATCCAAATAATCTTTTGATGTATATTTATCTTTATTAAAAAATATTTGTAAAGGTAATTCTAAATTTGCTTTAAAATTACTTTTTCTTTTATTTATTAAATCAAGATTTTCTACTAATTTTTCTAAATCATTTGCTTTTAAATCTCTATAAACCATAATCCATAATATCTTATCTATCATATTTTGATTAAAAGTTTTTTCTTTTGCTTTAATTAAAAATTCTTGTGCTTTTTCATAATTTCTAAGTTTTAAATATAAAATAGCTTTTTTTAAATCCAAAGGAAATTTCATATTATTTAATACTTCTAAAGCTTTTTCATAATCTTTTAAAATGATTAAAGTATCAGCAAGCATTCTTTTTGAATGTTCTGTTAAATTTTTATGTTTTTTAGAAATATCAATAATAATATCTAAATATTGAGTATCTTTACTAATTTGATATAAATAATAGCAAGCAGACATATAAGAATAAGTATCAGTAAAAATTGCTTTCTTATATTCATAGATATTATTTAAATACAATTTAGCATTATCAAACTCTTCTAATTTATAATAAGCAATTGCAATATTTAAAAATGAAGGGATTTTTATAATAGTTGCAGTTTGTTTAAAGATTTCTATTGCTTTTTTATACTCTTTTTTTTCCATCATAAGTACAGCTTTATTAAAATCAAACTGTAAAGTAAAATTATCTTGTTCCTCTTTTAATTTATCATAATTGAAAATAATTTCTGGTTGAGATTCAATTAAATCTTTTTGTGCATATAAAGAGGTAAAGAAAAAGGGTATAAAGAAAAAATATAAATAAAATCTTCTCAAAATATTACCTTAAACCATTGTATTTACTTGGGCATATAACTCTTCAGTTCTTTGCTCTAAAATATCAATTTTATGCCTAAGTTCTGCATTTTCAAGCTTTGCTTTTTGTAAATCATTTCTTGCAACTTGTAAATTATCTTGATTATTCTTTAATGTAGATGTACTAATCTTTAACTGCTTTTCATATCTTTCAATAATATTTTCTAATTTTTTGTACTCTTCTTCCATAATATTTTTCTCTTCATTTACTTTTCTATATAAAGATTTATAAACACTCATACTAGAGAAAAAGTATAAAAGTAATACACCTGCTAAAATTAGTAATAAAAAATTTTCCAAGTTTATCCTCTGTATTAAAATAAAGTAGGAAAAATTCCTACTTTATTATTTTATCGTTTTAAGTTTATAAGAGTATTTAACAATTCATCAGATGTTGTAATTGATTTAGCATTTGCTTCAAATGCCCTTTGGAATACCATTAAATTAACTAAAGACTCAGATAAGTCAGCAGTACTTAACTCTAATGTTTTTCCTTCAATTTTAGCTGTTTTATTATTGTTAATATTATAAATAGGGTCACCAGACTCATTTGTTTTTGCAAGTAAGTTATCCCCAGAAGGTAATAATCCTCTTTGGTTATTAAATAAAGCAATAGATACTTGACCAATTGCAAAATCAACTCCACCTTGCTTCATAGTAATAAGTCCAGTTTGGTCAATATTAAATTCACCAAAAGGAGAGTTTGAAATATTTAGTGCATCAAGCTTTAATTGTAATGAACTTTGAGTTGCTGTTTGTTCAATAGTATTTGTAATTTCTAAGAACTCAGCACCTGCACCTTTTCTACCACTATAGTCTCCATTTTTATCTTTAACTATATTATTTGTAATATCAGTTAAAGTTGTACTAAATTCTAAATCATATTTAGAGTCTTTAGTAGAGATTACTAAATTTCCATTTACATTTTCAACAGTAAAATAGTTATTAAATTGAACTTGTTTTGTTGTATCAGCAGGGTTTCCACCAGCTTGAATAGCAGCTACCAATTCATCAACTGAAGTAATATCAACCCCACCACTTGTTCCAGCTAAATTCATTGTAAATTCAATATTTTTCTTTAATGTTGGATCATAAATAGAAAAATCTAAAGTATGATCAATTCCTGAAGCAAGTGCTGCTAAATCAGCAGGAGCATATACATTTCTTTGATTTCCTGTAATTGCTCTTGATAGTGCATCTCTAATACTTTCTAAAGCACCAACACCTGTTCCTGATTGTGCTTTTGTTCTACTTAAAGTATCATTTACTTCACCATTAACAGTTGTACTTGAACTCATCTCTTCAACTGTATTAATAATAAAATCTTGCCCAGGAATAAGTGATTTAATTTCAATCATACCTTTATATACTTCTAAAGGATTTGTTGTTGCAAAGAAAATATCTTTTTCTTCAAATTTACCTTGATCAACTGCTGTTGCAGTAACTGGGTCAATAATATTATAAGCTACCATTCCAGGAACAGTAGAAGAGATTTTATCTGCTAAAGCTTTATATGTTGCAATTTTACTAGCAACTAAATCATAATCTTCAGTTACATTACTTGCATATGTAGCTTCTGTTACAGTTGCATTTGAACCAAATGTTAATTGAATTGTTCCACCTACAGCATCTTTAGTAATACCAGTTACAGGATTAGCACTACCACTAATAGTAGCATTTGTACTAATTGCATTTTCTAATCCATCTAAAATCTCTTGCATTGTTGCATCTGTATCTGAGTCATAGTGAACTTCAACTCCATCAATAGTCATAGAGTATCTTGTATTATTTGCAACTACAATTGAAGTTGTTACAGTTGTTGTTCCTGACCCTCCAACTGATGCACTACCTGTATCAACAGCAAAATTTACTAATGAAGTAATTAAAGCATCGGTTGCATTTGTACTTAAGAAGTTTTGAGGAATTTTTGTACCATTAATAGTAATAGAGATTTGATCTCCTTCACCTTTAAATGTATCTCCCTCAAATCTTACTTGAGATTTTTGTGAAATTGATGTTGAAGAAGGTCCATCTGGAGTATTTTTAAGATCTTGTAATCTTCTAATATACTCTTTTTTTAACTCTTCAATATCATTTAATTTTGCAGCTTTATTTTTAAGTCCAGTTCCAGAGAAAGCATCAACTGCATCTCCTTTTGCTGTAGTTTCATAATCTGTTGATTTTGCTGTAACAGTTTCTACATATGTATCATGTCTAATAATTCTTGAACCTAATAATTCTGAATAATCATCAGAAAATAAAGTTGCATTTGGATTAGTAGAAATTACATCTGAATCAGGATCAATTGGTCTCATTGCCCAACCTTGAACCTCATTTCCAGCAGAATCTTGAAGAGTTCCATTGTCACCCATTCTAAAGTTTCCTGCTCTTGTATAAAATGTTTCAGATGTTCCACTTTGTCTACTATTTTTTACAGTAAAGAAACCATCTCCACTTAGAGCCATATCGTAATTAACACCAGTTAATTTAAGGTTACCTTGAACATAAAGTTTTTCTGCATCTAAGATTTTAGAACCTTTACCAATTCTATCTTGATACATTTGATCTGCAAAAGAGATCCTTGAGCTTTTATATCCAATTGTATTTACGTTAGCTATATTATTAGATTCATTATCTAATGCCGTTTGTTGCGACGATAGCCCTGAAATACCTGTCCAAAGTGCTCCAATCATGATTTATCCTTTTTTATAAATCTTAAACATTTAAAGTTTAAATGTTCAAAGCTTAATACTTAAAAAAGTACTAAGCTCTAAACATTCAGTTAAAACTATTGTTTTAACTGAATTGCTGTTTTTAAAAACTCATCTGAAGTTGTAACTGCTTTTGAACTTGCTTCAAAAGCTCTTTGATAAACCATTAAATTTGTAAGGTTTGTACCAAAATTTGAGTTACTTAGCTCTAAAGTTTTTCCTTGAAGTTTATTTGCTTTACTAGCATCAATAGCATCTCCTGATAAAGTTGTTTTAGAAAATAGATTATTTCCTTCAGGATTTAAACTAAGTTCATCATTAAAATATGCAGTAGAAATTGCACCAATAATAAATTTATTATCTCCATCTTTTGCAAAAATTTGTCCATTTTCTATTGAAATATTTCCTAAACCATTATCTGAAATATTTAACTTATCAAGTTTTAATTGTAAATCAGTTGTTACTAAACTTGCTCTTGCTGTTAAATCTAAATTTGTAGTCATATCAAGTAGTTTAGCCCCTGCATTTTCAAGGGCATTTTTTAAAGCTTCTCTTGCACTTGTTACAAGTCCTATACCACTTCCAACAACTGGAGTTACAATTTCATTTACAGCTGGTGCTTGGTCATTTAAAGAAGGATAAGTAACTTTTAAATCCTTTCCTGGAACCAAAGAATTAATAGTTAATAAACCATTTGCATCAACTGTTGCAGTAACCCCTTGGATTTCACTAATTTTATCTGCAAATTTATTCATTGTTGTTTGGGCATCTGTATCAAACTTTTGTTTTACAGTAATATTATTTATAGTAATTTGTAATAAATCATTTTCATCATCTAAATCACCTACAAAGTTATTAAAAGGAACTTGAGTTACAGCAGAAACAGAATCAACTGAAGTTGCATTTGGATCTGAACTATATAATTCAAGTTTATCTTTATAGTTAGTAATTAAAGCTTGTATATCATTTATTTTTGAAGATGCTGATTTATAACCTTGCCCAGAAATTCCACTAGCTTCTGCAGTTTTTGTAAAATCAGTTGCTCTTGCATTTATTGTTTGAATAAAATCATTATTTGAAATTGTTCTACTTGCAATAAATTGATTATATGTAGAGTTAAATTGTGTATCATTTGGATCAGTGGCAATAATAGTTGAATCCATACTTTGAAGACCTTGAACCTTCATTCCATCAATACTTTGTAAAGTACCATCAGAACCCATCTTAAAGTTACCAGCTCTTGTATAAAAAACCTGATTAGTGCTTAATTCTCTAACTAGAAAAAAACCTCTTCCATCAATAGCCACATCATAACTATTTCCAGTAAGTTTTAAATTTCCTTGAGAAAAATCTTTTTCTACAGTTTGAATATTTACACCTTTTCCATATCCTGCTTGATACATTAAATCTTGAAATGTAACATCATCTGATTTATGTCCAATTGTATTAACATTGGCAACATTATTTGATTCAGCACTTAAAGCTTTTTCAAATGCACCTAAACCAGAGATTCCATTCCATAATCCAGTAATCATAATAAATCCTTAGAAAATTTTAGTAATGTTTTCAAATGGAATTGTAGAAATTTCACTTGCAAAAACAGCTGTTGTTAAACCTTCATATGTATAAGTATGATCAGTTACTGTTTCATTGTTTTCATCTAAGATAACAGGTTTCCCCTCAGCATCAGTTGCAATTTCTCCAGGATTTTTTAGAACAATTTTTTGTCCTGTTTTTTCCCCATCAGTATTATAAATAAATCCATTTTGATCATACAATAATCTATTACCATCAGCATCTTTTACAACATCTTCCATATACATAATTTGCCTAGCTTTTACAACTAGTTGGTCATCTATTGTTTCAACAGAAAGAACTTTATAAGCTTTTGCAACACCATTTTCATCAGTATTAATATCTTCAATATTTTTACCAATAATATTTGCAGCATTTGATAAAGATGTTTGATTAAAAGTTGAAACTAATTTATCCATAGACTTAGCCATAGCCATATTTGTCTCTATTGTAGACATTTGAAGCTGTGTATCCATCATTCTTTGTGAATCCATAGGCTTAGTTGGATCTTGTAATTTTAACTCTTGAATCATCAAATTTAAAAAATCACTATTTGTTAATTGGTCATTACTAACAGAAGTAGTATAACTATTTCCATTTGCATCAGTAGCAGATTTAGTATCTACTTCTCTAGTTGTATATCCATTATCATCTCTATTTTTTATCTGATTATATTGCGCATCAGTATAACTACCTGTGTAACTTCCTGCATACATAATAAACTCCTATAATAAGTTTTCTTCAAAGAAGTATCTAACAACATTATCTGAATCCATAGCATCCTGAACTCGAACTGCTAATTTTTCATCGATTACTATAATATCGCCTGTTCCTATGATTCTAGAGTTAACATAAATATCTCCACCAGCACCAGCTAGTTTATCTAAAGATAAAATATCACCCTCACTAAGATCTAAGAATTCTTTAATCGTAATACTAGTTGAACCTAAGATTACATCAACAACAATCTCCGTATCAACTAATAAATCATAGTCCCTTTCACTAATTTCCATAGCCATTCTTTTTATTGTTTTGATATATTATAACACAAAGTTTTAGATATTGGGTTAAGTAAGCCTATTTTATAAGAAATTTTTTTAATTATTAAATTACAGTATCTAAGGTTTCTAGCATTGAAGCAACTTTTGCTTCTATATTTCCATCAAAATTACCTAAATCACTAGCAATTACTACTCCACCAATAGCAACATTTGCATCTTGAACTAATTCAATAAATGATTCTAAAGTTAATTCATGTCTTAAAATTTCATAATCTCTTGGGTTTAGATGAATTTTTACTTTTGAAGCTGTTTTTATTTTTGACATTAAATGAGTTATTGTCTCTTTTGCAATTTTTGAAGAGTTTTCTCCCACTTCAATAGAGATAATTTTTTGTGCAATTGCAATAGAAGTTTTAAGAAGTTTTGTTTCCATTTGAAAAGTTGCTTGTTCAAAAAAAGTAGCATAATTTTTTAAATCTTTTATTGCAGTTACAACTTGTCTATCAATATCTTTACTTGATACTCCATTTACTTCAATTGTATCAACTTTATTACTTAAAAAAGCAATTTGTTCAGAGATTTTTTTCATCTCTTCAACTAAAGGATCAACACTTAAAGGTATTTCTCTATCACTTAAAGTTGCTACACTTTGCATTTGTTGTGTTTGAGCAGTATTATCTAATTTATTATGTAAAAAAGTACCTAATTTATAATCTTGTACTTCATCATTAGTACTTATAATTTTTGCAGTTGAATAAACATTATTATTTGCCATTATTCATCCATTTCTCTTTCAATTACACCCTCTTCAATCATTTTTTGGGCCACATCTAGCATCTTTCTTTGAGCTGCTTCAATATCTTTAATTTTTACTTTATTTAACATCTCAAACTCTTCTTTAAATCTATCACTTGCCCTTTGAGACATAGCACTTGTGATTTTCTCTAAATCTTCATCAGTTGCATTTTTCATAGCAACAGCAACATCTGCTGTATCAACATTTTGTAAGATTTTCATTACATATTCTGTATCTAAATTTAGTAAATCCTCAAATACAAACATATTTTCTTTAATTTTTGTTGCCAATGAAGTATCAACTCCATTGATATTTTTAAGAATATCTTGTGATTTTGGCCCCACTCTATTTAACATATCAGCAACAACT
Organism: Malaciobacter mytili LMG 24559; assembly: GCF_003346775.1. Lineage (NCBI taxonomy): Bacteria > Pseudomonadati > Campylobacterota > Epsilonproteobacteria > Campylobacterales > Arcobacteraceae > Malaciobacter > Malaciobacter mytili. The sequence continues at coordinate 2,257,540 of NZ_CP031219.1, forward strand.
TTAACCCCACCAACATTTACAATAGAAGATAAAAGTGATTCTAGTTTTTTCTCTAAAATAACAGAAATAGTTCTTACAACATCAGGAGAAACATCTTTAATTGTTGCCATTTGCATAGTAACTTTTATCCTAATATCTTCATCTAATTGCATCAATACTTCTGCTGCTCTTGGAGCTTCCATATGAGATAAAATTACTGCAATTGTTTGAGGAGACTCATCTTTAATAAAGTCTGAAAGTTGTTTTGGATTAATAGCATCTAAATAAGCAAATGATTGAGCAGCAAGTTTTAATCTTGAAAGTTTTGCTAAAACATCATCTGCTTCACCTTTTCCTAAAGATTTATATAAAATATCTTTAGCATAATCAAACCCACCCGAACTAATAAAACCTTTAGAACGAGTATAAAGATGAAATTCATCTAAAATTGCTAAAGAGATATCTTTATCAATAGCATTAATTTGAGTAATTGCTGTTGAAATATCTTCCACAACATTTTTAGGTAAATGTTGAAAGATTTTAACAGTAGCATCTTCTCCAATTAAAACACAAAAATGAGCTACTTTTTCTGTCATAGACATACCTTTAAGTAATTCTCTGCTTATTTCTTCACTCATTTTTTATTACCTCTTTTAACAAATTTACTATCACCTTCTGCTAATAGTAATTCTATCATTTTAGCCATTTCAGCTGGATTATTATTGATCTCTTTATCAAGTTCTTCAATTAGAACTTCATATTTAGCAGCACCCTCTTCATCTAATCCATTTAAGTTATTCATAATTTGGCTTTTAATTTTTGCTTTTAGTCTTCCTTTTGCACTTTGCATATCAAATTGCTCTTCAAAACCAGAAAGCATATCATCAACCAAACCATCAGAAGATCCATCTGCATTTCTCTTTTTAACAGTTCCATCACCTAATACAACCACATCATGATTTACAATAAATTTTCTATAAAAAATAAATAGTAAAATTGCTGCAATTATATATTGAATATACTCACTAAACTCTTTTAGTAAAGATTTTACCATAGCTAAAGTATCAGCAGTACTTCCTTCTTCTATAATATTACCATTTTCATCTACTTTTTGTCCAGCTGCATTAGCTATTGCTTTTAACCCAAAAAATTTAAAGCTTTTTACACTAATTTGATCACCTCTTTTTTGATCATAACCAATTGTATCTTGAACAATTGCTTCCATAGAAGAGATAAATTCATCTTTATTTTGAATACTATCTAATACAGTTGAATCAAATGTCACAGCAGCACTTATTTTTTGAATTGTTGAATAATTATTATCTTTTTGTTCAATTATCTTTTTTGAAATTTCATAATTTGTTAGAGTTTTTGTTGATTCACTTGAAGATTTGCTTCCTTCAGTCCCACCTGCTTCTTGAGGTTCTTGAATATTGCTATCAACTCCTGCAACTCCTCCATTATTATTTGGTCCACCTGTAGAATTTGAAACATTTTCAGTAGTCTCTTGACTTCTAATTGTTCCTTCTGGATCATATATCTCTTCTTGAATATTTTTCTTTATAAAATTTAAATCTATTGTAACTCTTGCAACTACTCTATTTGGACCAACAATTGGTTCAAGTAAAGAGATAATCTTTTTTTCATAACTGCTTTCTAATTTCTCTTTATATTTATTTTGAGTCATTGATTTTAAGTTATCAACATCATCTTTTGAATGTTCTAATAATGAACCATCTTGGTCAATTAATTTAATATTTTCATTTTTTAAGTCACTTACAGCAGAAGCTATAAAGTTTTTAATTCCATCAATTTGTTTTTGAGTTAAAAATACTCCAGGTTTTAAACTTAAAACAGCAGAAGCAGTTGGTTCACTTTTTCTTTCAGTAAAAATTGTATCTTTAGGAATAGCTATTTTTACACTAGCTCTTAAAACACCAGATAAAGACTCCAATGATCTAGATAATTCCCCTTCTAAGGCTCTTAAATATTTTACTTTATTTTCAAAATTTGTAGTACCTAAAGAAGATTTTTCAAAAATTTCCCAACCAACATGCTTGCTTGTTGCTGCTTCACTTGTTACTAATTTAATTTTTGCAATATTAATAAACTCTTTTGAAGTTCTAAGTGTTAAATCATTTCCAGAACCTATAACGGAAAAAGGAACTCCAGAAGCTTCAAGTTCGCTACTTGCTAACATAACTTGATTTTTTGTAAGATTAGAAGCAATTGTATAGTTAAATTTTTTATCTTCAGCTTTTATATTTGAATATATTAATAGTCCAATTAATAACACAAAGAGTAAAGAAAAACCCCCTATAATAACTGCTCTTTGTGCAGCATTTAAATTATTTACAAACTTAAAAAGTTGATCCATATACTATATATCCTATTAATTTTTTGCAGAAGAGTCAATTACTGATCTAAATAATAATGAGTCTTTTTTAATAGATGTCTGCAAAGCATCAAATATTACTTTATTTTTTGACATTTCACTCATTTGTGCATCAAGATTTACATTATTACCATCATTTTGTTCTTCTAAACCTTTTACATCAACCATTTGACTTTTAAAAGGTTTATTTATTTCATTTGAAGAACTTAAATGCATCTCATTAGTTTTGTATAATTGTAGTCTGCTATCATTTGCTTTTTGTAATTCATTTGCAAAAACCAAATCTTTTGTTTTATACTTAGGAGTATTTATATTTGCAATATTACTTGAAATAACCTCTTGTCTATCACCACGAAAACCTAATTGTGTAAAAAGTAAATCTGTTACGCTACTTGGCTTCATCTGTTATTATTCCCTATTTTATCAATTACTTTTGCATTAATATCATCAATTGTTAATACACCTTTTTGAGCTTGTTCAAATCTTCTATGTGCATCAATTAAAGCAACCATTGTAGAAACAGTATTAATATTAGATTTTTCAAGAGAACCTTGAATGAGTTGTCCATCATTTAGCTCTAATTGTTCAATTTGAGCATTTTGTTTTGTTTTATAGTTGTTGTAACCTACTTTTTCTAAATCTTTAAAGTCTATTTTAACTACAGAAATTTGATTTATAAATTCACCATCAGTAACAATTGGTTCATTATCATTACTTAAAATATTTCTACCTTTAGAATCAACTAAAAAGTTATCTAATATTTTAAAAGAACCATCTCTTGTATATTCAACATTTCCATTTTCATTTAAAACTTTAAAAAAAGCATTTGAATCTTTTAAAGCAAAATCTAAAGCATTGCCTGTAGCAACAATTGGTCCAACTTCTTCATTTATATATTTACCATCTAATTTTGGTATAGTATTAGTAATTTCATTTACTTTTGTAGGAGTGAAACCTTCATTTGAAGCCCTTGTAAGATAGTAATTAAATGAACCTTCTATCATTCCTTCTTGCTTAAACCCAACAGTATTAGCATTTGCTAAGTTATTGGAAATCATATCAACTCTATTAAGTTGATTTATCATTGCCGCTGCTAAAGGATATGTACCTTGATTCATTTATTACTCCTTCTTTAAGTTTTTAGTTACCAAATTCCGCTATTAGTGATTCTAAATCTGCATCATCCACAACATCTGCTGTGTTATCTCCATGAATATGTTTTGCTACAGCTATTTCTTGATGAGAACCTTCATCTTCAAATAGATTATTTAAATAAATTGATAATTTTCTAATTACTGCCATTACTCTTTCAATTTTTTGTCTATTAATATCATGAAATTGCATTAATTCCATAGCTTCAAAAATTTGCATATTTTCTGCATCTAATTTACCACTAATTGCAGAAATCCCTTCTTTTATTTTAGAAGCTTCTTCTAAATGTTGATTAAAAACTGAAATATTTGGAAATTTTTTATTTAAAGAGTCAAGTAGAGCTATTTGTTTTACTAAAAATTCATCAAATGATTTAATACCTCTTTGAACATCATTATTATCATCTAAAATAAAACTTAATACATCAAATATTTTAGATGCTTTTTCTTCTGAGTCATTAGCCACTTGGCTTAACTGATTTACTACTTTTGTGTCTTTTTCTGCTGGTAAAGGGAAAATCCCACTATCTATTTTAGACACTATATCATCTTCATCTGGTTTAGCATTATTTTCATTTACAGTTACTTTCTTTTCTACCATAGGTTCTTTAAGAGGCTCACTATCAGTTATACCATCAATCCCTGCTAAAATATCATCAAAGTTTTCTTCATCAATTGTTTCTTCTTCAACATCATTTAAATTATCAGTTACACCATCAATACCTTTTAAAAGCTCATCTATATCATCATTTGATACAGGACTATTATCATCCTCAGCTTCATCTATACTTGCTAAAATGTCATCTAAATCATCTTGTGAAGTTATTGAATTGTCTTCTTCGTCTATTATATTACTTTCAGATAATAATTTTTCAATATCATCATTTGACATAGGGTCATTTGACATTTCTTCCGTAGTAACTTCTTCTGACTTTTCATTTTCATTTAAATCTAAGCCATTCATTAGTGATTCAATTTCTTCTTGACTCATACTCATATTTAAACCTTTATTATTAATAAGTTACTAATTTAGTGATTTTTTAAAACCCCATCAAGTTTCTCTTTTAAGACATCTGCACTAAATGGTTTAACAATATAGTTATTTACACCAGCTTTTAAAGCAGTGATAACTTCAGACTTTCCACCCTCTGTTGTAATCATAATAATCGGAGTTTTTTGATGATTACCTTCCGATCTAACCTTTTTAACTAACTCTAGACCATTCATATTTGGCATATTCCAGTCAGTTAAAATAATATCATATTTCCCTTCAGATAATAATTTCCAAGCTTTCACACCATCTTCAGCTTCATCAAAATCCTCTTTTGAAAATCCAAGTTGCATTACTACATTACCAATAATTCTTCTCATAGTAGAACTATCATCAACTATTAAAATTCTCATTACTTAAGCCTTTTAAACATTTTAATTTTGAAAATTGTTAATTATTATATTTAATTTGTTTTAAATTTACACTTAATATTTTAATAAAATTTTATCTAACTTTAAAAATTCTTTAAATATAATCATTATATTATCTCTTTTAAAGGATTCTATTATGATTAGAGGTTTATACACTGCGGCAACTGGAATGAATTCCCAACAAAGTCAAATTGATGTTACATCAAATAATATTGCCAATGTTAATACATTAGGTTTTAAAAAAGATAGAGCTGAATTTCAAGATTTAATGTATGAAACATTAAACTATACAGCTGGACAAACTTCTGAAACAACAAGAAATCCAACAGGTATAGATGTGGGAATGGGAGTTAGAATTTCAGGTATTCAAAAAAGCTTCTTGCAAGGGGATTTAAAACAAACAAGTAACCCTTTAGATGTTGCTATTGAGGGTAATGGTTTTTTTAGAATTACTATGCCAGATGGAGAAACAGCATATACAAGAAGTGGTGCTTTTAAGCTAGATGATGAGGGAGCAATTGTAAACTCAAATGGATATAGATTAGACCCTGAAATAGTAATTCCTGACAATGTAATAAAATTAACTATTGGTAAAGATGGAGTGGTAACAGCAACAGATAAAGCAACTGAAACTATAGTTACTTTAGGACAAATTACACTATCAGATTTTATAAATCCAGCAGGACTTGCACCAATTGGTGAGTCACTATTTAAAGAAACAGAAGCATCAGGAGCTCCTGTTGAAGGCAATCCAACAGAAAACCAATTTGGAAATTTAAGACAAGGTATGGTTGAGTTATCAAACGTAAAACTTGTAAATGAGATGGTTGATTTAATTACTGCACAAAGAGCATATGAAGCAAACTCTAAAGCAATTACAACAACTGATGATATGTTAGATATTGTAAATAGATTAAAAAGATAAGGTAATTAGATAAAAGATGGATTTAGAAGAATTAAAAAGGCTTCGAAAAGAAAACTTTTTAGCTCATAAAAAGAAAAAAAGAGAATACTATCTTAAAAAGAAAATAGAAAAAACTCTTACTAAAAAAAGAAATAAAGTTAAAGAGTTTGATTATGAAACGGACTTAAATCCTTTAAACTTCGAAAGAAAGATTAAAGAGATTATCAAACAACAAAAAGAACATGTTGATAATAGAAAAGATAAAATTATTGAAAAAATAAGAGAATATAAAGAGAAAAAAAGAGAATACTATATAGAAAATAAAGATAGAAGACTTGAATATGATAAAGAGTATAGAGAACAAAAAAAAGAAGAATTAAGAGAATACAGAAGAGAATATTATCAGAAAAATAAAGATAGAATACTAAAAAAACAAAAAGAAAGAAGAAAACAACAATCTAATAACAAAGAGTAAAGAATGGCAGAACAAAATAGTACAAAAAATTCAAATGAAATTGTTGATGAAATTAAATTGGAAATTGAAGAGAGTTCTTTAGATGATAAATTATCAATTGATGAAGATGCTAACGAAATACAAATAGAAGAATCACAACTTGATAAAGATAAAAAAGATGTTTCTGAAAAAGATATTAGTGAATATGCTATTGATGAAGATGAATTAAAAGATTATTCTGTTCAAAAAAAGCAAACTAAAGTTCAAAGAATATTAACTGCTGTAATTGCAGTGTTACTAGTTGTTTTAACAATAGGTATTATTTTGTATATTACTGGTTTTTTTGATAAAAAAGAAGAGCCTAAAGTTCAAACAAAAGTAGAAGAAGTAAAAGAAGAAAAAACTTTTGATTTTAAATCAAGAGATATTGATTCTGATAAATTAAATAAAAAATTTGATAGATTAACTAAATATGACCCTTCATTACAAGATCAACTTGCAAAAGAAGAAGCTATAAAAAAAGCTAAAGAGGAAGAAGAAAGAAAAGCTTTAGAAGAGAAGAAAAAATTAGAGGAAATTGAAAATTTAAAAAAAGAATTAGAAGCTGAAAAAAAAGCTTTAGAAGAGAAACAAACAGCCTTAATTTCTGAAAAAGAACAATTAGAACAAATGAAAGAAAAATTACTTCAAGAAGTTGAAGAAAAGAAAAAAGAATTAGAAGCTTTAGAAAATAGTAAAGAACAAACTCAAGAAGAAGTAGTAGCTGTAACAAATGAGGAAGAAGAGAATAAAATGCCAGAAGCTATACAACAAGTTGTAGAAAATAGTGAAAATGCAAATATAAATACTTCTAAATCATTTTTACCTTTAATTAATGTTTCAGTAATAAAAGGAAACCTTAAAAAAGATTATTTAGCAAAAATTGAAAGAATTGATAAAAATATCTTACTATGTAGAGATAATCAAAATAATATTGAAATTTATGTTGGTCCTTATGAAATGCCAAGTGCTAGAAACAACTTATTGAACAAATTTCTTGATAGTGGGTTTAATCAAGCAATGCTTATAGATTTAACTAAAGAAGAATTTGATAAAAGATGTAATTATTAGAAAAACTCTTACGAGTTTTCTAATATATCAAAACAATCTTGTGTGAAAATCTTCTTCTCTTGAACATCTACATTAGTAATATAAGTATCTAAAATATATGGAATTAAAAAAGTTTTCGGTAAATTCTTTTCAACTAATTGCATAGAAGTAGTAACCTCTAAATAATCAGTTATAGGGTATCTGTGTATCTCTTTTACTTTTCCTAAAACTATATTTTTTTCAATAATTTCACAATCAATTATATCAAACCAAAAATGTTGATTCTCTTCCAATTGACAATTATCTTTTGTTGCTTCTTTAGAAGTGAAAAGTTCTTGATTTATAAGCTTTTTTGCTAAATCAATATCTTCATATGTTTCAAATTTAATTGTTCCATTATTATTGTTGTAGTTTAAGACTTTTAAAGTGAGATTTCTATTAGTAGTAAATGTAGCACCTTTTTTAAACTGATTAGGGAAATCAGAGTCTATATGAAGTTTTAAATCTCCTTTTAGACCTACTGTTTTTCCTAATTTTGCTACGTAAATTTTATCTTCTGTCATTGTGATTAATTTGATAGAACTTGTATCTTATATGATACACCATCTTTTGCTTTACAACCATTTGCCATAACTTTTAAAGCATTAATCATATTACCATTTTTACCAATTAGTTTACCTATATCTAAACTATCAGCTTTTATAGTAATTTCAGTAAATGTATCATCAATTTTCTCTTCTGATACACTTACCTCTTCTGGTTTACTTACAATTAGTTTGGCATAATTTTCTATAAAATTTACTATCATGATAAAAGCTGAAATTATTTAGCAGCTAATTTTTTAACTTTTTCACTTGGTTTAGCACCAACACTTAACCAATAGTTATATCTTTCTTCATCAATTTTTAAAACTTTTGGTTCAGATACTGGGTTGAAATATCCAATTGATTCAATCCATCCTGAATCTCTTCTTTTTCTTGAATCTGTTACAACGATTCTGTAAAATGGTTTTTTGTTTCTTCCCATTCTTGTTAATCTAATTACTGTCATGTTTTTTTCCTTTGTTTTTTTAATATATAGTATTGAATTCTAAACTCAAAATTTTAAGTTTACAACTCAATACTACATCTGTTGTTAATTATCTTGGAATTTTAGGCATTCCACCAGGACCCATTTGACTTAACATATTTGATAAGCCTTTCATACCACCTTTAGTAGAAAGTTTTTTAGCCATTTTTGATGCATTTTTAAACTGTTTTAGTATTTTATTTACTTGAACCTCAGTAAGTCCAGAACCAACTGCAATTCTTTTTTTTCTACTTGGATTTAATAAACTTGGTTCTTCTCTTTCTTTTGGTGTCATAGAACCAATTAAAGCTTTAATTCTTTTAATCTCATCAGAGTTTTCAAAATCCATATCTTTTATTGGTCCTGCCATTTGAGAAAGACCAGGAATCATACCAATAATTGATTTCATAGAACCTAACTTGCTCATCATTGAAAGTTGCTCTAAAAAGTCATTAAAGTTAAATTCACCTTTTTTAATCTTTTTAGTAACCTCTTTTGCTTTTTTCTCATCAATAATTGCAGAAGTCTTTTCAGCAAGTCCTTCAATATCCCCTAAACCTAAAAGTCTAGAAACAATTCTATCTGGAATAAATACCTCAAGGTCTGGCATTTTTTCACCAATACCTATAAATCTTAAAGGTGTTTCAACTTGATGTGCAATTGATAAGGCAACCCCACCTTTAGTATCTCCATCATATTTTGATAAGATAACTCCATCAATTCCAATTTTTTCTTTAAATGTAGTTGCAGTTTTAGTTGCATCATGTCCAGTTAAAGCATCCGCAACATAAAAAATTTCATCAGGTTTTACTGCATCTTTTACATTTGCAAGTTGTTTCATTAACTCTTCATCAATTGCAAGCCTACCAGCTGTATCTATTAATAAAACATCATAAAGCTCTTTTTTTGCTTTTTCTTGGGCTGCAACAGCAATTTTAACTGGGTCTTTTTCATTATCATCAAAATAAATATCAACTTCAATTTGAGCTGCAATTTGTTTTAATTGCTCAACTGCTGCTAATCTTTGTAAGTCACAAGCTGCAACTAAAACTTTTTTCTTTCTAATTTTTAAATAATTTGCTAATTTTCCAGTTGTTGTTGTTTTACCAGAACCTTGAAGTCCTGTCATTAAAATCGTTGTAGGAGGTGTATTTGAAAATACAAATCCTTGATTTCCTTCTGTTGTTAGAAGTTTTGTTAACTCTTTTCTTAAAGCATTAATAAAAGAGTCTTGTCCAATTCCATTTCTTTTTGTTTCAAGTTCAACTTCACTAACTAAAACTTTTGTAGTTTTATGGTGAACATCTGCTTTTAAAAGTGATTTTTTTAATTCTGCTGCAGCTTTTTTTAATGCTGCTTCATCATCTTTATGTCTTATTTTATTTATTGCATTTTTCAGTGAACCTGTTATTGAATCAAACAAAACGAACTCCAACTTTTTTAAAATTTTGTGGATTTTACAACTTTAATACTTTAATAAAGTTTAAATATGTATCATTTTAAGGAAAATTTAATTTTATAGGTTTTTATTTTAATTTAGAGACTTCCCATAAAATGGGAAGTTATATATTTTTGTTTTAATTTAGTAACCTTAAACTTTAATTAAAGGTCAAATACTTTAAACTCTCTTGGTTCAGGTGCTTCAAAAGTGTAATCAAAAATTTGTGTAACTTTTGAATGTAATAAAACTCTATTTACATTTGGAACAACTTTTCCATAAATAGAATCACCTATTATTGGAAATCCAATATAGTTTAAATGTACTCTAATTTGATGTGTTCTTCCTGTATCTATTACAACTTTGACTTTTGATTTATTACCTTCTACAAACATTGGAATAACTGTTGTTTTAGCAGGTTTACCTTTTTTAGCATCTACTTTTGATGTTGCTATACCATTATGCTTTGCAGTTAAAATTGGTTTATCTATTTCAATTTCATCAACAACTTTACCTTCAACTATTGCCACATACTCTTTATAAACCTTATTATCTTTAAACTCTTTTATTGCTCTTTTTTGAAACTGTTCATTTTTAGCAAATAACATTACTCCACTAGTCTCTTTATCAAGTCTATTTAATAAAAGATAATCTGGATACATTTTAGAGATTTCATCAGTTGTTATAAAAGGTGGTTTATCTACAACAAAAATATCATCATCTTGAAAGATAACCTTTACTTTTGCTAACTCTTTTACTACAAATCTAGTATTAACTTTTATTTCACCTCTAGCAATTAAAACTTTCTTTCCATTTGCTCTAACTAATCCTCTATCAATTAACTCTTTTGCTTTAGAATTTGAGATATTCTCTTGTTTAGCTAAAAGCTTATACGCTTTTTCATACATTTTTAAGTTCCTTTATTATTGGCTCAATTGTACCTGCTTTTGCCAATTGAGGCTTTTCTAACTTTTCTATTTTTTCTAAATATTCTTTTAATTGTGTAACTTCTATTATATAATAATTTTGTATACACTCAAACAAAGATTTTTGATTAAATATATTTTTGCCACTAATTATTTTACAACCAAAATATGCTGGTTCTATTGGATTGTGTCCTCCAACCTTTTCAAAACCACCACCTAAAATAACCACATCTGAAATTGCATAGATATTATTTAACTCACCTAATTTATCAACTAAAATAATATCTGAATTAAAATCTTCATTTTTTGAAAATCTATGATAAGTTAATGACTTATCTTTTATATACTCTTTTATTAATTCATCAACTTTATCAAATCTTTCTGGATGCCTTGGAACAATTATTAATTTTCCATATTTTCTTTCATAGGCATTTAAAATTAACTTTTCTTCATTTTGATGAGTACTACCTGCTGTTATTACAACTTCTTCTAACCTTTTAAACTTTTTAGTTATTTTAGGTAATTGTGCAAGTTTTATATTTCCAATTACTTCTATATTTTTAGCCCCAAGTTCTTCCAATCTTTTTTTATCAGTTTCACTTTGAGCAAAAATTTTATCAATATTTTTAAAAATCTGTTTATAAAACCATCTCATTTTTTTATATGAATTATAAGATTTATCTGAAATTCTTGCATTTATTAAATAGGTTTTAGCACCTTTTGTTTTTGCAAATAAAAATAGCATATACCAAAGTTCTGCTTCCATAACAACTAAGGCTTTTTGTCTATTTATCCAAAAGGGTAAAAATATCTCATAAGGAAGATACCTAACATTATTAGAGTACTTGCTTGCCTCTTCAAAGCCCGTATTTGTAATCACTGATAAATTACAATCACTAAATTCATCAATTAAAGGTTTTATAGCTTTTGTTTCACCCATAGAGCATGAATGAAACCAAATTTTATCTTCTTTAAATGAAGGATTATTTTTTAAAAAAAATTTAGCTGGAATTGCAATTTTATATTTATTGTTTCTAAGCTTTAAAAGTAATAGAGGCATAGCAATTATATAAACAATAATTGCTAAGATATAATAAAAAAAAGAGAAGAGGCTCAAAATTAAGCCTCAACAGTTTCATCTTCTTTATAAAGGATTCTTCCACAATGAGGACAGTTAATAATCTCTTCAGATTTAATAACCTCAGCATAAGTTTTATCATTGATTTTCATAAAACATCCATAACAAGATTGTTTTTTAACAGGAACAACAGCACTTTCTTTTGCCCATCTTTTTATTTTTTCATAGAAAGTTAAAATTTTATTATCAAATTTTTCTAATAATTCACTTCTTTCATGATACACAACATTTCTTTGATTGTTAATCTCTTCAATTTGATTATCAACTGCAACTTGAATATCTTTAATTTCTGCTTCTTCATTAGCTAGTTTTTCTTGTGACTCTTTTAACTCTATTTCTTTTACTTCAGTGATTTGATCCAATCTTTGAATCTCTTCATTTGCAAATGAAATTTGCTCTTTTGTAATCTCTTCTTCTAATTGTAAAGCTTTTACTTCTTTTTCATTTTGAACAAGATTATGTTTTTTTGAAATATCTTCTAATTTATTTTTTAATTCAGATAAATGAATATTATTTTTAGTTCTTTTTGATTTTACATCATCAATTTCTGCATAAGTCTTATTAATAGACTGCTTAATAGCTTCAGCTGTTTCTACAAAAGTAGCTAGCTTTGCTTTTTCTCTTTCAATTTGAGGTTCGAACATACTAATTTGTGTATCAAATTTTGATAATTTAACTAAATCCTCTAAATATTTATTCAACTGTTTCTCCTTGTATACAAAACTTAAATGGATTTTTCGAAGCTGATATTATAGCTTTTAATTCATTTTTTTTCAAATATTTTTCTAATAAGCCCAATAAAAGGGTATTAAAATACCTTTCACTTTCATAATGTCTTATATCAATTAATGAAATTCCTCTTGATTTTGCTTCCATTGCATCATGATATTTTATATCACCTGTTAAAAAACAATCAGCTTGAACTTCATTAAGTAAAGACATCCCTGCACCTGTAACAATAGCTACTCTTTCAACTTTTTGATTACACTTTACAACATTTGTATAATCAAGTTTTAATTTAGAAGTAATCTCTTTTGCAAATACCTCAAAATCTTTATTTACATTTGCATAGATAATAAACTCTTCTTCATTTTGTTTTTCAATAATATCTAAACCTAAAATTTCAGTTGCTACATATTTATTTAAATGAGTTTTATCTATATTTGTATGCATTGAAATTAATGCAATATTTTTTTGTATTAAAACTTTTAAAAGTTTTGTGGCATAAGTATCATAATTGATTCTTCTAAGAGGTGAGAAGATTAATGGATGATGAGTAATTACTAAACTATTTTCTTCAACATCTTCTAAAAACTCTTCATCTAAATCTATACTTATATAAATCTTTTTTATTTCATCTTCAAAACTACCTACAAGAAGACCAGAATTATCCCATTTTTCTTGTAAAGCAAAAGGTGAAATTTCATCTAAGATTTTATAAATATCTTTTACTTTCAAATTATCTTCCAACTCTTTTTAATCTCTCTTGTTCTTGCTCTTTATATAAAACAGCACAACCTTGAGCTAATTCTCTTACTTTTAAAATATAATTTTGTCTTTCTGTAACAGAAATAGCTTTTCTAGCATCAAGTGTATTAAAAGCATGAGAAGCTATCATACATTGATCATATGCAGGAAGAGGTAAACCAGCTTCTAAGCAAACTTTGCACTCATTAAAAGCATCTTCAAAATGTCTAAATAGCATTTGAGTGTTTGCCACTTCAAAATTATATTTAGAAAATTCATATTCACTTTCTTTATGAACATCAGCATAAGTAGTTTTTCCATGTGAATTTTCATTCCATACTATATCAAATACAGAATCAACCCCTTGTAAATACATAGCTAATCTTTCTGTTCCATAAGTAATCTCAACAGCAACTGGCTCACAAGGTAATCCACCCACTTGTTGAAAATATGTAAATTGAGTAACTTCCATACCATCTAACCATACTTCCCAACCAAGTCCCCAAGCGCCAAGTGTTGGAGATTCCCAGTTATCTTCTACAAATCTAATATCATGCTTTGATACATCTAATCCTAGATATTCCAAAGATTGTAAATATAAATCTTGAATATTTTCTGGGCTTGGTTTAATTAACACTTGGAATTGATAATAAGAACCTAATCTATTAGGATTTTCACCATATCTTCCATCTGTTGGTCTTCTACTAGGAGCAACATATGCTGTACTCCAAGCAGTTGAATCTAAACTTCTAAGTAATGTAGCAGGGTGAAATGTTCCAGCACCAGCTGGAATATCATAAGGTTGAACAATATTACACCCTTGTTCTGCCCAGAACTGTTGAAGTTTTAATAACATATTAGAAAATGTAATCATCTATTTAATTCCTAACTCTTTATTTATTTTTTCCTTATCAAAACCACAGATCCAACGATTACCTATTAAAATTACAGGGGCTCCATTGCATCCATGCTTTTGACAATCTTTTAATGCTTCTTTGTTTCTTGATACATCAATTTGATTAAATCTAATTTTTTTAGATTTTAAGTAAGCTTTGGCATTGTCGCACCATTTACAATTTGGTAGGGTAAATAGTGCGACAGGCTTCATTATAAAATAACTTCTATTTCTTTAGAGTCTGTTTCAACTGCTTTAGATTTAACAATTCTATCTTCTTTAAGTTTAACTGCTAATTCTTTATCTGATAGTGCTAAAATTTGCATTGCTAAATATGCAGCATTAACTGCACCAGCTTTTCCTAATGCAACAGTAGCCACAGGCATACCAGAAGGCATTTGAACAGTAGAAAGCATAGCATCCATACCATCCATTGCTCCACCTTTCATAGGAACACCAATTACAGGTTTAGTTGTAGTTGCAGCTAATGCACCAGCTAAATGAGCAGCCATACCAGCAGCAGCAATAAAAGCAACAGCACCTTTTTCTTCAGCACCTTTTACATACTCTTTTGTTCTTTCTGGCGATCTATGCGCAGAAGAAACTATCATCTCATACTTAACATTGAATTTTTCAAATGTATCAGCACAGTTTTTCATGATTTCATAATCTGACTTACTTCCCATTATAATTGAAACAAATTGCATATTTTTCCTTATTTATTTTTTTAAGTGTAGATATTTTATCAAATTTTTTCTAATAATTTTATTATCTTTTTTACTTTTAATTCTTTCCAACCTCTGAACTTATGCAAAATTAGGGCATCTTCACTGAATTTAAAAAATGATAAATTCTTTGATTTATTCTGTACAACTACTGCTTTTGTATAGATAAAATTTTCAATTCTTTTTAATGGATTTTCATTTGTAAAAATTACAATTGTAGGAATAAAAAAAGCTTCACTTATATGATAAGTTGCAGTATCAGTTGTAATAATATTATCCACATTAGAAATAATATATGAAAAATCATAAAAGCTTTTAGAATAAGAACTTAAGTCTATATAATTAGCATCATTTACTCCATCAATTTTTAAAGCTGATACAATAGTATAATCATGCAAATGATAAAGTAATTTTTTTAAAAACAATGTTGCTATTTCTTTAGGCATAGAACGCTCTACACTTGCAGAATATGGATGAAAAAGTAAAATCTTACCTTTTAGTCGTAACTCTTCAAACTTCTGTTTTAAAATTGAAGTAGGCTTATAAAAATTTAAATTTAAACTATTATATTTTCTACTTTTATCTATTTTCTTAAAATCAATCCCAAATTTATAAAGCCACGCATCTACATAATTTAACTCTTTATAAAAAAAACTTTTAGTAAAAAAACTTGTATCAATATAATAATCATATTCACATATTTTATTTACACTAATAGACAAAGCTGTTACTTTATTTATAAAAGATTGAGTTTGCATAATTTGCTTATCTCGCGTAAAGTTTCTATTATCAGAAGAGTTTAAATAAATATCTAAAATAACTGTTGAAAACTTTTTTTTAAGTTCTTCATAGAAAATTCTTAAGGCTGTTAAAGAGCTTAACATTTCTCCTATTTCAAAGCCAATATTCCCTAAAATTGCCACTTTTATATCAGGTTTTATTACCTCTTTTAATTGATCTTGCAAAAAAATTGTTTTGTCATTTAAATATGTAGCTAAAAAATCAATATTTTCAGAATAATCATGCTCTTTTGTAATAAGTTGTTTTTTTGCATTTGTTAATAATTCAAATTGATTTTTATATTCTAAACCTAATTCTTTAGGGAATTGTTCTAAGGAAGTAACTCTTTTTTCATCAATTACTTTTGCTTGATACTTTTTTTTATCAACATTTGAAAAAACTCTTCTAATATCTTGAAAGTCTTCATATGTTGTAATATATAAAGTATCATTTTGTAAGTTTGATGGAGTCTTTAGTTTATAATAGCTAACTAAAGTTCCATCAGTAGTCTTGATATTGATATTTTCAGTAACTCTAAAGATTATCATTCGAAACTACAACAATCCTTTTCATCAATTTCTACTCTTAACATTGTAAGATAAGGTAATTTTCCAGGTAATTGAATTTTATTTGTATTTCCACTATGTACTGACTCTAACTCTTTTGCAGTTTCTGTTAAAATTTTATTAAATGAGATATAAAATTTACCATTTTCTTTTTGATAAATTTTTCCAAGCTCATTATCACACTCTTCAATAGTAGAGTTTAAAGGTGCAAAAATTTCTATTTCATCATGTGGATAAATTTTATATTTGCAATAAAAATGTTTTTCATCTTCTGTTACAAGTCCACTAACTTCATAGCTTCCTTTACTTAAAGCATAATCATGATTTTGAGAATCTGTTTTTTCAAAAGGTCTATGAATTAAATAAGCATCTGTAAACCCTCTATTTTTTGTAGTATGTAATTCTCTTTGATATTTATCAGCTTCGAACTTATCTTCAAAATAATCATCAATTGCTTGTCTATATGCATAGGCAGTTACTCCTGCATAATATGGTGATTTTGTTCTTCCTTCAATCTTTACAGAATCAACTGCACCAGAATCTAAAATCTCTTTAATATGAGAAGCTAAATTCATATCTTTTGAGTTAAAAATATATGTTCCAACACCCGGTTCTTCTTCAAGTCTAAAAAGTGTTCCATGGTCTTCATTTGCTGCATATAAAGTGTATTGAAATCTACAATCATTTGCACAACTTCCTCTATTTGGAACCCTACCCATTTGAACAGCACTTATTAAACATCTTCCACTATATGCAAAACACATTGAACCATGCACAAAAATCTCTATTTCCATATCTGGTAAATGTTTTTTAATCTCTTGTACATCTTTTAAAGATATTTCTCTTGCCACAATTATTCTTTTAACACCCATATCCCAAAAAACTTGTGCATCTAAATAATTTAATACATTTGCTTGTGTTGATAAGTGAATATCAATTTGTGGAGCTAATTCTCTACATAATTTTACAACTCCAGGAGCTGCAACAATAAAAGCATCAGGTTCTAACTCTGCCATTTTAATAATATGCTTTTTTAATAATTCAATTTGAGAGTTAAAAGGAAAACCATTTATAGTTGCATATACTTTTTTACCTCTTGCATGGGCATAATCAATTCCCTCTTTAAAAGTTTCAAAAGTAAACTCTTTTCCTGCTCTAATTCTTAAACTAAAGTGGCTTACCCCACCATAAACTGCATCAGCACCATAAGCAAATGCAATTTTTAATTTTTCTAAATTCCCTGCAGGGGATAATAATTCAACATTTCTATTCATTAATAAATCCTTGTGCTTTATTGCACATTAAAATTTTTGGCAATTATATCAAATATAATGTATAAAAAAGATTTTACTTTAAATATAGAATTTTTTTTTATAAAAAAGTTAATTATTCAGGATAAGAAAGAAGGAAAGCTTTTAAAAGCTTTCCCACTCATCATCATCTTTTGAAGGTTTTGAAACTATTTTTGGTTGCTCTTTTGGCTTTGAAATAGTTTGTTTTTTAGGCTCTTTTTCTAAAGCTTTTGCTTCAATTACAACCTCTTCTTTTTTTATAGAAGTAGTAGTTTTTGAAAAAGAAGAACAATGTTCAGTTTTAATCATATCTAAACACTTAAATAGTTCATTTGTACAATAATCAACCTCTTTTGAGATTTCTGCTAATTTAATATTTGAAGCTTTTTTAGCATTTTCATCAATATACTCTTGAACTTTTTTATGTACACAAGAATGAAACTCTTTCATCACTTTCCAATTATTTGTTCTTGTATATGAACTACCTTTTGATTCTTCTTGTGCTATCCATTTTCCAAAATTACAATCAATGCATTTTGTTACTTGCCAAGAAGTTATATTTTGTTCTCCAACTTTTGCAAAGTTATTATCTTTAAATAAAATATGATCATTTTTTATTTTAGATATTGTAAATACCAAATCTATATCACAAATTTGTTTTTCTTTTGATTTATCAAAATTTGCTCTTTTTGCAATTGCATTTAAATCAGCAGAAAGTTTTGTAACACCCTCTGATAATGAACTTATCTCACTTGCAGAAGCTGCATTAATTTGTGTTGCTCTATCCAATGAATTAATAGCATCATTAATTTGAATAATTCCTGTTTCTTGCTCTTTACTTGCACTTGAAACATCTTCTATTAAATTAATTGTTTGATTAATTTTTTCATTTAATTCATTATATCCACCAATCATCTTATCAGAGATTGTTTTACCTTCATTTGCTTTTAAAGTAGCTTGTTCAACAATATTTTTAATCTCTTTTGCTGCTTCTGCACTTCTACTTGCTAGATTTCTCACCTCTTGAGCAACAACTGCAAATCCTTTACCAGCCTCACCTGCTGTTGCTGCTTCAACAGCTGCATTTAATGAAAGAATATTCGTTTGAAAAGCAATTTGATCAATTACAGTAATTGCATCATTAATAGAACTTACTTGTGCATCAATATCATCCATAGCTTTTGTAGTCATCGAAGCTAAGTTTTCACCTTGTTTTGCAGAATTTGTTAAATCATTTGCTAAAACTGACATTTGATGAACTTTTGAAGCACTTGACTTAATAATTGAAGTAATCTCTTCAACCGCTGCTGCTGTTTCTTCAAGTGAAGCTGCTTGTTCATTTGCTGATTTTGCTAATTTTGAAACTTCTAATGATAAGATTTTCGTATCATCATCAAGTTTTCTTCCACTTGTTGTAATCATTGCTAAAAACTCAGAAACTGTATTTCCAATAAATGATGTACTTGTAGAAATTGAACCTACAATTCCATTTGCACTATGATGTTCTTTGTTATTTACTTTATAATCAAAATTAGAATTTCCATACTCAACTAAGATTTTATTTATCTCTTCTAGTTTTTCATTCGTTTTATCAATCATTGAATTTATAGAAGTTTTTAGTTTTTGTATTTGAGGATTAGCTGAATTTTCATGTACTTTATAAACATAAAATCCATTATTTACTTTAGTAATAACATCTTCAACCTCTTCAATAACTTTTGAATCTTGTTCAAAACCTTCTTTTAATTTTCCAATATAAGAGTTGAAACTATCTACAACTTTTCCTATTTCATCATCAGAAGATTTTTTAATTAAATTATTTAAAGTAGTATCAGAACCTAGATTTTTAATTGCACTATTTAAATCATCTAGTGGATTAATAATTGCTCTTCTAATTAAAAATGTATAAATTAAATAAACTAAAATAACTGTAACTAATGTAGAAATTAAGATAAATTGTACAATTGTATTAATTTCATCTTCTGTTTTTTCTTCCATTTTTACAATTTCAGCTTGAATATCATCAACATAAGCTCCAGTTCCTATTATCCAATCCCACTCTTTAAATTTTTGAACATAAGAGAATTTTTCTTGTGGTTTATCAAAACCTGGTTTTGGCCAAAGATATGTAACTAAACCGCCCTCTTCTTTAGCATTTGACATTTTAGAAAATTCAACAAATAAAAGCTTACCTGCTGGGTCTTTGATTTGAGATAAATCTTTTCCATCAAGTGCAGGTTTTATAGGATGCATAACCATTTTAGGATAAGAATCATTTATCCAAAAATAA
The DNA here is from genome assembly GCF_003346775.1 of Malaciobacter mytili LMG 24559. NCBI lineage: Bacteria > Pseudomonadati > Campylobacterota > Epsilonproteobacteria > Campylobacterales > Arcobacteraceae > Malaciobacter > Malaciobacter mytili. Next base: position 2,277,519 of record NZ_CP031219.1, read on the forward strand.
CCATCTTCCCCATATCTCATCTTTGAAATAGTCTCTAAAGCTTCAGTTTGTATTTTTTTAGTAACATCATCCACATATTCACCTGTTCCTATTACCCAATTAAAAGGTTTAAATAGTTTTACAAATGATACTTTTGGTTGAGGAGTTTCAAAGCCTGGTTTTGGCCATACATAATCAACAAAACCTTCACCATCTTTTTTTGCAACTTGAGAAAATACAGAAAAGATTTTCTTTCCATTTTTATCTTTAAACTCAGATAAATCTTTTCCATCTAATGCAGGTTTAATTGGATGTGTAACTATAACTGCATTTGTATCATTCACCCAAAAATAACCAGTTTTTCCATATCTTGATTCTGCAATTATCTCTTTGATAATTCTTTTTAATTCTGCATCTGAAACTTTCCCATTAAGTTTATTATACTCAGCTTCAATAATAGAAAAAATAAAACCTGTTTGTTCTTTTAAATACTCTTGAACTTCAAGTTTAATTTTATCTATTGCAGTTCTCTTATGATATGCACTAACTGTTTTCATTGCCAGTGAAACATAATTTTTAAGTTCTTCTTCTTTTTTAGCATAAGCTTGTTCTTTATAATCTTCAACATTTTGCTTTGATAATTTATTAATTGAGTAGATAGACTCAAATGACACTATTAAAGCAACGGTAAATATTGATATAAGTGCTAAAAGTAGAAGTTTTGCTTTTATAGATACTTTACCTAACATACAAACTCCTTGTTTAATTAATTTATTATTGTATCTTTAGGTTTTATAAAAAGTCAAGACTAAATATAAAAATTATTAGTTAAAAATTAAAGTGTTTACATTAGTTTCAATTATAATTTATTTTTTGGCTATTATTCATTATATTTGATTTTAAATAGATTATTTAATTATTTTGCAATAGTGTTGTTTTTTTATTATTAAATATAAAATAATTTTTTTGATAAAAAAATAAGAGTTAAATAAGAGTTGAAAATGAAAAAAAGATAATAGGAGTTAATTTTTTCAAAACAATAGTTATGTTATTATTTATAGAATAATATAAAAATAGGTAAAATTTATGCTAGATAGACTTTTTAAAAAATATACTAGAGAAGATTTATTAGATGTACTAAAAAGTTCAACTTTTAAAGAAACAAAAGCAGATGCAATTTTAAAAGATGTTGATTTAACTTATAAAGATGAATATAATAGGTCTTTCTTACATATAGTTGCTCAAGATAACTTATTAGAGTCTGTAAAATGGCTAGTTTCTAAAAAATTAAATATAAATGATATAGATACAGATGGAAACACTGCTTTAATACTTGCAGCACGTGCAGGAGCAACTCAAACAGTAAGAACTCTATTAAGCTATAATGCAAATGCAGATATTAAAAATAAAGATGGAAGAATAGCTATACAAGAGGCATTAAAACATAATAAAAAAGATGCTTATGTTTTATTAAGAGATGCAACAAAAAACTATTCAAATATTGACGAAAATGGAAAATCTATAATTTATGATGCAATTGATAGTCAAAATATTGATTTAGTAAAAGATGTGATTAAATTATTGGGTAACTCTATTGATAAAAATATACTTTTTTATCCAAATACTTATGTAGATAGTAATGTTTTAAAATTTATAGGTGAAAATTTAGATTTAAATGTAACAGATAAAAAAGGTAGAACTCCACTTTTTTATCTAATAAAAAATGGTGCTTTAAACTCTAATTCTTTTACTTTTGCTATTGAAAAAGGTGCTGATATTAACCATCTTGATAATGAAGGAAATAATGTACTTTTAGCACTAATTCAAGAAATAATAGATACTCCTGTTGAAGAAAAAGAAAAAATAAAAAGTTTAACAGATATGATTCCTTGGCTAATTGATGAGAATATAGATTCAAATCGATGCAATAACAATGGGGATAATGCTTTAATGCTAGCTACAAAACATAATCAATTAAAAGTTGTAGAAAAACTTTTAGATTATGAAGTTGATCCAAACTTTATTAATGATAAAAATGAAACAGCACTAGCTCATGCTGCAATAAAAGGTAAATCATATATTGATATTGTATCTATTTTGCTTGATTATGGTGCTAGACCAAATATTAGTGATGAAACTGGTAAAACAGTTATTGAAAAACTTTTAGAAATTGAGCTTTATTTACGAAATGGTAAAAAGCTTAAAATGAAAGCAAGACAACATATTGATGAAAATGAAAATTATAAATCAGTTTTAGAAGAGATTTTATTAAATGGGGAAGTAAATCTTACAATGTTAAACTCAGAAGGAAATCCCTACTTCTTTGATGCAGTTGAACATGGAAATATAGATATGGTTAAAATGCTTGTAAAATATGGAGCCGATATAAATCAAAAAAATAAGGATGGATATAATATTATTTATTATTATATGTCTAAAAATACTTCTTTTAGAAAAATCGCTGACCAACAAAACTACTTAATAATGCTAAGAAATATTATAAGCTTAGGTGCAGATGTAAACTCAAGAGATGACTTTGGAGGAATAACTCTTCATAAAGCAATTTTGGATAATGATATTCAAACTATAAAAGTTTTAATAAATGCTGGTGCAGATATAAATGCTGTGGATAATAAAGGAAGAAATATGGTTCACAATACTATGTGGCAAAATAAAGTAAAAATATTTAGACTTTTATATTCATATAATAAAAAACTAATTAATAAACCAGATAAATTTGGTGTATTACCTATAAACTATGCTGCTTTTTTAGGATATGGAGAGCTTGTAATTGAGTTAATTGATTCTGGTTCTTATGTAAATAATCCATATAAGAAAACACACTATATTTTTAATTTCTTAAAGAAATTTCATAAAAACTTAAAACCTTTATTAGAAAATACTAGAAATCCAGCAGATCATTTAAAAATGAAAACTTTAGTAGAAAATATGATAAAAGAATTTAATGTACAACTATAAGTTGTACATTAATTTAAAAGATTTTTAGCAAATTGTAAAGCCTCTTTAGAAATATCTTCACCACTAATCATTCTTGAAATTTCATCAACTCTTTGCTCTTTATTTAAAAGTGTAACTGTAGATTCACCATTTACTTTATCAACTAAAAAATGCTGATTAGCACTTGAAGTTAATTGAGGCTGATGAGAAATTGCAAAAATTTGATATGATTTTGATAATTGGCTAAGTACAGTGGCAATTGCTGAACTTTCCTTTCCACTTAAATTTGCATCAATTTCATCTAAAAATAAAACTCCATTATTTACTATTTCAAACTCACTTATTGAAGTAAGTAAAGCAAGTCTTAATCTATTGAACTCTCCTGAACTAATAGTATCTAAATCAACTCCATTTAAATTAAATATAATTTCATCTATTCCTGTAGAATCTAATTCTTTTTTATTTGAAGTGATTTTTGCATTTGAAAGATATAGAAATTTTAAATAATGATTTACCCTATTTTCTAATTTAATTAAAGCTGTTTTTCTATATTCACTAATTTGTGAAGCTAAAGAGAATACAATAGCTGTTAAGTCTTCAATTCTTTTTTCTAATTTAGTTTTTTCAAAAGAGATATTTTCATATTTTTCTAAATCTTCTTGTTTTTGTTTTTTATACTCTAAAGCTTGTTGTATTGAACCAAACCTTTTTTGTAAAGAAGATAACTGCTCAATTCTATTTAAAATATTTTCAATATCTAACTCTTCTAATTCACTTAATGAGTCATTAAACTTTTCAAAATGATTATTTAACTCATTTATTGCATCATCAAAAAAAGAGCTATCAACTTCTAGTAATTCTAAAGCATTTGATACTAAATGAGAGCTATCAAAAATAGGAGCTAAACTTTTAAGTGCAGCTTCTATTTTATCTTTTTTTGATAATTTTCTTTTAACTTCAATTAACTCATCATATTCATCAATTAAAGGATTAATTGCTTCAATTTTTTCTATTTCAAATTTTGCAAACTCTTTTAAATCTTCAACTTTTTTTTCATCTTCTATTAGTTTATTTAACTCTTTTTTTTCTTTTTGAAGTGCTTGAAAAGTTGTATCAAATTCTTGTTTTATTTTTTTAAACTTACTGTTTTTTGAAGAAACTATATCTAAAAATTTTATAAGCTTCCAGCTTTCAAAATCAGTTTTATCTTTTAAACTTAGATGTTTAATAAGCATAGAAGAAAAAGTATAAAGTCTTTTTTTAGAAATAGATTGATTATTTAAAAGATACCTAGTTTTTTCCTTTTTTAACTCTTTTATAACAATTTCATCACCTATATTTATATCAAAATCTTCATCAATAATTGAGCTTTCAAGTATAACTTCAGAAAGTTTTGCTTTTGGCTCTTTTATACCAAATAAAGATAAAATTGCTTCCATTAAAATTGATTTTCCAGCACCACTTGAGCCTGTAAAAACAACTAAACCTTTTTCAAACTCTAAATCAACTTCTTTAAAAGATAAAAAATCCTTAATATATACTCGATTAATCATCTAAATTAATTTCCCCATTGTAGTTTTTCATTTAATACTTCAAAATAGTTTCTTTCTCTTCTATGAAGTAATTTTGCTTTTTTTGATGCAATTTGTATTTTAATTGATTGATTTTGCTCAATTTCATATATATCTTGACCATCTACTATAACAACAGCTCCTTGATTATCAGAAATTGTAAACTCAATTTCAAAATCAGCAGGTAATACCAATGGTCTTTGTGTTAAAGAGTGAGGTGCAACTGGTGTTACAATAAAAGCATCAGTTAAAGGATATACTAATGGTCCTCCTAAAGATAGATTATAAGCTGTTGAACCTGTAGGACTTGAAATAATTACTCCATCTCCATAATATGAGTTAAACGGTCTTCCATCTAGTTTTGCATCAATTCTTATCATAGAAGAAAGTGAATTTCTTGAAATTACAATATCATTAAAAGCAAAAAAAGTTCTTAGATTTGCACTACCTTTTATCATCATTCTGCTATCAATTCTATAATTATCTTTATCAAGATTATCTAAAAAAGTCTCTAATTCATTTAATCTAATATCAGTTAAAAAACCTAATGTTCCTAAATTTATCCCAAGAACAGGCTTATTATAAGAAAAACTTCTTCTTACAACAGAAATTAAAGTTCCATCTCCACCAACAGAAACTAAAAAATCAACATTTTCACAAATAGTATCTAACTCTATACCATCTTCATTAATCATATTTGCACTATTTCTTTCTAAATATACTTTTATATTGTGTTTTTCAAAACACTCTTTTATTTTTAAATAGCTATTTTTAATTTCTGGTGTTGAAGGTCTTAGGACTATTCCTACTTTTGATTTTGAAGCTAATCTTTCTTTTGATATTGTTCTTTTCAAATTTTATTCCACTTTGTTATTTATTTGGAATATTTTATCAAAATGTTAATAAAAGTAGGAAGAATTAGTAATTATTGGTGTATTTGTTAGATAAATTCTTTAAATAAGGTAGTTTGTATTATATAAAAGAAAAAAAGCCCCAGACAAGCTAGGGCTTTTTTAAAGAACGGACATTTGTGGTTCGCTTCGCAAACATCACAAATCTCGTTAAAACCTAAAATCGTGAAGCAGTTCACTTAAATGCAAAAAGCCCCAGACAAGCTAGGGCTTTTTTAAAGAACGGACATTTGTGGTTCGCTTCGCAAACATCACAAATCTCGTTAATCACTATAAGAGTGAAGCAGTTCACTTAAATGCAAAAAGCCCCAGACAAGCTAGGGCTTTTTTAAAGAATGGACATTTGTGGTTCGCTTCGCAAACATCACAAATCTCGTTAAAACCTAAAATCGTGAAGCAGTTCACTTAAATGCAAAAAGCCCCAGACAAGCTAGGGCTTTTTTAAAGAATGGACATTTGTGGTTCGCTTCGCAAACATCACAAATCTCGTTAAAACCTAAAATCGTGAAGCAGTTCACGATTTTAAACGGTTTTAACCATTTCTCTTTTTAATGATTTCTTCAGAAACGTTTTTAGGAACTTCTTGGTAAGAATCAAATAACATAGAATATGTTGCTCTACCTTGAGACATAGATCTTAAGTCAGTAGAGTAACCGAACATTTCAGATAATGGAATCATAGCAGTAACTAGTTTTACACCAGCTCTATCATCCATAGATTGAACTTGTCCTCTTCTTTTGTTACAATCACCAATAATATCTCCCATATATTCTTCAGGAGTTTCAATTTCAACTTTCATCATTGGCTCAAGGATAACTGCACCAGCTGCAGCTGATCTACAAGCTTGTTTAAATCCCATAGATGCAGCTAATTTAAATGCCATCTCAGATGAGTCAACTTCGTGGTAAGAACCATCATAAAGTGAAACTTCAATATCTACCATTGGGTAACCTGCTAAAATACCACCAGCCATTGCTTCTTCACAACCTTTTTGAACTGCTGGAATATACTCTTTTGGTACAACCCCACCTTTAATTTCATTGTTGAATTTAAAGTTTTCTTCACTTCCAGATGGTAATGGTTTAATATCTAAGTAAACGTGACCGTATTGACCTTTACCTCCAGATTGTTTTGCATATTTGTACTCTTGTTTTACATTGTTTCTAATTGTTTCTCTGTAAGCAACTTGAGGAGCACCAACTTCTGCTTCAACTTTAAATTCTCTTTTCATTCTATCTACAATAATTTCTAAGTGTAATTCACCCATACCAGAAATAATTGTTTGACCTGATTCTTCATCAGTATTTACTCTAAATGATGGATCTTCTTCAGCTAATTTACCTAAAGCAATACCCATTTTCTCTTGGTCAGCTTTTGTTTTTGGTTCAACTGCAACAGAGATAACTGGATCTGGGAAATCCATTCTTTCTAAAATAACTGGATCTTTTTCAGATGCTAAAGTATCTCCAGTAATTGTATTTTTTAATCCTACAACTGCACCAATTTCACCAGCATAAAGTTCTGTAACTTCTTCTCTGTTGTTTGCGTGCATTCTTAGTAATCTTCCGATTCTTTCTTTTTTCATTTTTGTAGAGTTAACAACGTATGTTCCAGATTGTAAAACACCTCTATAAACTCTTGCAAATGTTAATTGACCAACAAATGGGTCAGTCATAATTTTAAATGCTAGTGCAGCAACTTCACCATTATCAGTAGAAGGAACAATTACTGCATCACCATCTTGAGTTTCACCTCTAATATCAGCAACTTCAGTTGGAGCTGGTAAATACATAGCAACAGCATCTAATAAAGTTTGAACCCCTTTATTTTTAAATGCAGTACCACAAGTCATTGGAGTAAGAGACATAGATAAACAACCAGCTTTTAATCCAGAAACGATTTCTTCTTCAGATAAATCACCCTCTTCAAAGTATTTTTCCATTAACTCTTCAGAAGCTTCAGCAGCTGCTTCAACCATCTTTTCTCTATACTCTTGTGCTTTATCTAATAAATCAGCTGGAATTTCTTCTACATGGTAGTTAGAACCCATAGCAGCATCATCATCCCATACGATAGCTTTCATTTTTACAAGGTCAATAATACCTCTAAAGTTATCTTCTGCACCAATTGGGATTTGAATTGGAACTGGATTTGCTTTTAATCTTTCACTTACTTGTTTTTCAACATTGTAAAAATCTGCACCAGTTCTATCCATTTTATTAACAAAAATCATTCTTGGTACTCTATATTTGTTTGCTTGTCTCCAAACAGTTTCAGATTGTGGTTGAACCCCACCTACTGAACAAAATACAGCTACAGCACCATCAAGAACCCTCATAGATCTCTCAACTTCAATTGTAAAGTCAACGTGACCCGGAGTGTCAATAATGTTAATTTGTAATTGCTCATTTGTTTTTGGGTGAGTCCAGTGACAAGTTGTAGCAGCAGAAGTAATTGTAATACCTCTTTCTTGCTCTTGCTCCATCCAGTCCATAGTTGCAGCACCCTCGTGAACCTCACCTATTTTATGAGATACACCTGTGTAGAATAAAATTCTTTCAGTTGTTGTAGTTTTACCTGCATCAATGTGAGCTGCAATACCAATATTTCTAACTCTATTAAGTGGTGTTTTTCTAGCCATTTATAAATCCTACCATCTATAGTGAGCAAATGCTTTATTAGCTTCTGCCATTCTATGCATATCTTCTTTCTTCTTGAAAGATGCACCTCTTTCGTTTGCTGCTTCGAATAACTCGTTAGCTAATCTTTCAACCATAGTTCTTTCATTTCTTTTTCTAGAAGCATCAACAATCCATCTTAATGCTAATGTTTGTCTTCTTACTGCTCTAACTTCAACAGGAACTTGGTAAGTTGCTCCACCAACTCTTCTAGATTTAACTTCTAAAAGTGGTTTAACATTTTCAATTGCTCTTTCAAATAATTCAATACCAGCTTCTTCACCTCTAGCATCTAAGTTTGCAATTGCACCATACATAATTTTTTCTGCTACTGATTTTTTACCATCTAACATAACAGTATTAATAAATTTTGTGATCACTTTACTATTGTAGATAGGATCTGCCATTATTTCTCTAACTGGAGCTTTTCTTCTTCTCATTTTCTTATCCTTCTACTTATTTTTTACCAGCTTTTGGTTTTTTAGTACCATATTTAGATCTTGCAACAGTTCTGTTTGCAACACCAGCTGTATCTAAAGCACCTCTAACGATGTGATACTTAACCCCTGGTAAGTCTTTTACCCTACCACCTCTAACTAATACAATAGAGTGCTCTTGTAGGTTGTGACCTTCCCCACCAATATATGAGATAACCTCAAATCCTGTAGTTAATCTAACTTTTGCAACTTTTCTTAAAGCCGAGTTAGGTTTTTTTGGAGTTGTTGTATATACTCTTGTACATACCCCTCTTCTTTGTGGACATTTTGCTAATGCTGGTGATTTAGACTTTTTAATCACCTTTTTTCGCTCTTTTCTAACAAGCTGATTAATTGTAGGCATATTTTCCCTTTGTTTAAATTGGTTTGAGCAATTAAAGCAATGCTCATGCTTCTCGAATACTTTAACATACGGTAAGAACCATAGTTAAATCGATACTACCATTCTAGGAAACTGAAAGTTTACTAAAAAAGTTCAGGATTATACTTAAGTTTGACTTAATTTAATCTTAGTCTTTTTTTAATTCTATTATTGTTTTTTTTACAATTTAGAGATTTTTTTTAAACTTATAATATAAACACTATCTTTTAAGTTATCAATAAACTTTGAATACTATAATTCCCAAAATTTTTAACTAAAGTAAAAATATGACGAAACAACTTTTCCCCTTAGCATTAGGTGGTCTTGGTATTGGAACTACAGAATTTGTAATTATGGGACTTTTACCAGATATTGCAAATGATATAAATATCACAATACCAGTTGCAGGACATCTAATCTCATCTTATGCCTTTGGAGTAGTAATAGGTGCTCCAATACTTGTTGCACTTAGTGCAAAATTTCCAGCTAAAAATATCTTAATTGCTTTTATGCTTTTATTTACTATTTTTAACTTTTTATCAACAATTGCACCTGATTATTATACTTTAATGCTCTCTAGGTTTTTAAGTGGTTTACCCCATGGAGCTTTTTTTGGGGTAGGAACTGTTGTTGCAGCAAAATTGGCAAAAGAAGGTAAAGCTGCCCAAGCAATAGCTTCTATGTTTACAGGGCTAGCAATTGCAAATCTTGCTATGGTTCCTCTTGTAACATATATAGGGCATCACTTTCATTGGAGATATGCCTTTGGTATTGTTTCACTTATTGGTATTTTAACAATTTTATTTTTATATAAGTGGTTGCCAAAACAAAAAGCCTTAAGAACTGTAACTTTTAAAGAGGAGTTGGAGTTTTTTAAAACTATTAAAGCTTGGCATATTTTAATGATAGTTGCTATTGGATTTGGTGGTTTATTTGCTTGGTTTAGTTATATTGCACCTTTATTAATTTATGTATCAAAATTTGAAGTGGGAAGTGTTTCTTATCTTATGATAGTAGCAGGGGCTGGTATGGTTGTGGGAAATATTTTAGGTGGATATTTAGCAGATAAAAAAAATCCAGTTATTGTTTCTATTTTTTTACTTTTTTCTATGGTTACAGCTTTAATTTTAGTATTTTTCTTTTCTGAGTTTAAAGTTATTTCTATAATTCTTACTTTTATTTGTGGAGCATTAGCTATGTCTATTGGTTCTCCTATAAATATGATTATGTTAAGTAGTGCAAAACACTCAGCTATGTTAGGAGCTGCTTTTTTACAAGCCGCTTTTAATGTGGCAAACTCTTTAGGTTCTTTTTTTGGAGGAATACCTTTGTTTTTAGGATTTGAGTATAATTATCCTTCTTTAATTGGTGCAGCGATGGCTTTAGTTGGTGCAATTTTATGTTTAGTATTTTTAAAAAAGTATAAAGGATAAAATATAGAACTAAAATATAAAACTTTAGGAAAAGGGAAAAAAGCAGTATTTTTTTTGCATGAACTTATGGGAGATAGTAGAAACTATAATGCAATTATTCCTTATTTAAATATAAAAGATTTTAAATATTTTTTTATAGATTTAAGAGGATATGGCTTATCTATAAAGCTAAAAGGAAGTTATAGTTGCAGTGAAGCCATTGAAGATATTTTAACTATTATAAAAAAAGAAAAGCTATCAAAAGTAAATTTAGTAGGACACTCTATGTCTGCATTAATTGCTCAAAGCTTTGCTATTTCGTATGAAAACTATTTAGAAAATCTTATATTAATTACTCCTGTTCTTGCTAGTGGAGTAAAGATGAAAGAAGAAGCAAAACAAAAACTTTTAAAAGATATGCAAGAAGATAATAAAATAGAAGAAGTTGTACTTAATTCTAGTAAAAGATACAACCAAACTTGGATAGATTATAGAATAAATATGGCATATACCTCATCAACTAAAGAAGCAAGAGTTGGTTATATGAAGATGTATTTAAATGAAGATTTTTCAAATGAAGCTTCTAAAATAACAGTTCCAGTAAAAGCAATTGTAGGAAAATATGATTTTGTGGTTTTTAGTAAAGCTGTTGTAAATAAAGCTTTTAAAAGTTGGTATAAAAACTTAGAGCTAATAGAGTTTGAAGAAGCAGGACACTATCCTATGATAGAAACTCCTGTTTTATTTGCAAGTAAACTTGAAGAATTTCTTCTTTAGTTTACTTTCTAATTGAAGTTGCTGTTAAAAATATATAGTTTTTACCAGTAAGAGTTACTCTAAACTTCTTTTGTTGAAGATATTTTTTACAAAAAACCGCATCTTTATAAAGTAAAGACATCTCTGAATAAGAGTAATTTTTTGCCATTGCCCCATATATCATCTCTCCATCTATCCATCTACAATTTGGAAAGCCAAGTATCATTGAACCCTCTTTTTTTAGTAAGTTTTGAACAATACTCATAAAAGTAAGGTTAAAATTTATAGAAGAACTTTGTAAAGTTCCAATAGAAATAATTAAATCAAATTCTCCTAAATTTAAACTTTCTAAATTATTTATATCCTCTTTTAAAAAACTTACATTAGAAAACTCTTTAAATCTTTGTTTTGCTTCATTTATAGCAGATTGTGAATAATCAATACCTACTAACTCTAAACTTGAAAAATTTTCAACTAGATTTTTTATAACTTCAAACTCATCAGCTTTATTTACTCCTAAATTTAAAATTCTAATTCTATCTTGTACTTTTACATTTTTTAAAGCACTTATATAACTAAGTAAAAAAGCTGGTTCTTCATTTTTATTTATTTGATTAAAAGTTGATTGTATTCCATATTTTTCCTCTTTTTGAAGTTCTTGAATATGGAAGCTATCTTCTTTATTTAGTTTTTCAAAAGTAAGTTTTACAAGCTGATTTTCTATTATTATTGGTGTTTTAAATCTACAAAACAGACTTTCAGCCAAATCCATCCAAGCTTTATAACTTCTATAAAGATACTCTTTATTTTCTATTATTACTTTTTGTCCAGCATAAAAAGAAGGAAATTTATCAGGATTTAAAACAATAAACTCAACTTTATTTTCTTCTTTTAAGCTATTTTGTAAAATATTTATTATTTGAAACATTGTTTCATTTGAAAAGTGGTACATTAAGGCTCTTTTTTTTGCAAATTATAAATTAATCTGTATTAATCTTATCTATAAGAGGCATTGGATTTTTCTATTTTCATATCATGAAAGCCATTTATTGACATAAACATTCTAATTTCTTTGTCTATTGCTCTATTTTTTGGCCCTTTAATTATCTCTATAATTGGTGGTGTTTCTTCTTTATATTTATTAAATTTTAGTTCAAAATATGGGATTAAATTATCATGGCAACTTCTAAACTTCATATTTGAAATACTATTTTCAAACTTATAACAACCATTTTCTTTATCATTTATAATTATTGGATTATGTAGTATTCTTACTTCTTGTTCTTCTTTAAAAAGTTCATTTTTTGATTTTGCTGCAAGATTATTAATAGTAGTAATTGTTTCTTGACATAAAGTTTCAAACTCTTGTGTTTTTACTAAAGAGTTATCAAAGTTTTCAATAGTTGATAAAATAGACTCTATTTGCCTATTTTGTTCCTCTTCACTATATAAAACCTTGGAGATTTTTATATTTGATATTTCTTCAAAAAAGTTTGCATTAAACCCAATAGCTACACCTTTGCCATCATTTGCATAGGCTCGCCATTGACTAAGTAAATCTTTACCTTGGGAAAAAGAAGCCACATACACTAAAGGATGCTGTTTTAAATATAACTCTTCAAATATTTTATATTTTTTAAAACTATCTTTTGTAGTTAAATCTTTTATTCTTTTTGCAACTTTATCTTTTATCCAATGTATCTCTTTATAATCATTTAGATTATATATAGAACTTAGCCATAAAGTTTTATTTTGAATAATTGCTTTAAAAGAGTCAATATTACAATAATGGTATATTATATTTTCCATAATTAGCCTTTAAACTTCAATATCAAAATAGTCTCTTAAAACCTCAGCTCTATTTTCTAAAGAGATACCCCACATTCTTTTATCATTGTTTTTTTTATAAGTTATCATATCATCTGTTAGGGTTATTCTTCCATTTTTTAGTGCTTTTGTGACAATTAATGGGACATGATTAGAAAAATGTTCATAATTATTTTGATTTTGAAATATACCTGAAAAATCAGCAACTCTTTTTTCTTCTTTAGTAAAAATATATCTAGTTTGCCAACCTTTATGCTTATGGTTAAACATTAAGTGGTACTCTTGGTTATTCTTTTTTATTTTATACTCAATATTTTCACTAACAGCTATAAAATTTTCATCTTCAAGAGGTAAAGGAACTCTTACATTTTGTCCATTTGCCACATCCACTAAATACTCTTTATTATCAATTTCAACTAATAAAGCCAAATGTGGATAATCTGCACCAATATAAGTAATATCCATAACTTTAGAAAAAATCATCTTTGATTTAAAACCTAAAGTTTTTAATAAATATATAAATAAAGTATTTGATTCATAACAAATACCACCTCTATTATTTTCAACAATTTTTTCATATATTTTTAAAATATTTACAGAAAACTCTTTTTTAAAAACAAAGTCCAAATTTTCATAAGGAACATTTAAAATATATGCTTCTTGAAGTAAAATAAGGTTTTGCAATGTTGGTTCTATTGTATTTTTATCTATGCCAATTCTATTTAAGATTTTCTCAATTTCCATAAAATAATCCTTTGAAAAAATCTATTATATTAAGTTTTAAATAATTTATACTTAAGCCATAATCAATAAAAAAAATTTAAATTAATTCTAATTCATTACAACTTAGGTTATATATAGTAGGAGCTAATTTATCTATAAATGATTTATGATGAGAAACTATAATCATAGACTTTTTTATAGAGTTTAGTATCTCAATAATTCTATTTTCTGCTTGTGTATCTAAAGCATTTGTAGGCTCATCTAAAAGTAAAATTTTAGGCTTAGTTATTAAAATACCTGCAAGAGCAACTATTTTTTGTTCACCTCCACTTAACTCATATATTATTCTATCTTTTAAATGTGAGATTCCAAGTTCTTCAAGCATCAATATTGCTTTATGGTAAGCTTCTTCTTTAGCTTCACCTTTTGCTCTTAGATTAAACATCACATCTTCAATAACAGTGGGACACAAAAAATAATCATTTACATCTTGGGGTAAATAGCCCACATCACTTCTAAATTTTTCATACTCTTTTTTATTTTTTATTGGATTATGAAAAAGTTGAAGTTCCCCTTCAAAACAGAAGTTTAAACCTGCAATTATTTTTAAAAGAGTACTTTTCCCTGCTCCATTTGCACCAATAATTGCAACTTTTTCTTCATGTCCCACATTTAAATCTATATTTTTAAAAAGTTCATTTGCTTCATTTTTATATGAAAGCTTTTTTAATGTAATTGAGCAACTCATAAACTAACCTTTAAAATAATGATAATTCCTACTAAAAGTAATAAAAGTATATCTTTATTTGTAGTTTTAAACTTATCATTTAAATATATTTTTTTATTAAAACCTCTTGCTTCAAAAGAGTCTTTTAAACTTTGTGATTTTCTAATTGATTTTACAAAAAGCATACCTAAAATATTTCCAAAAGTATAATAAGTAAAAAGATTTGTTTTTGCTTTAAATCCCCTTGCTTTTAAAGTATTTTTTATATTTGAAAAATCATTTTTTAAATTTTCTATCATTTTTAAAGTAAAATATGTTGTAGATATAAAACTATCAGGAAATTTTAAAATATATAACCCTCTTACTATATCATAGCCTTTTGAATTATAAAAAATTGCAAGATTAAATAAGATAATCATATTTGTTCTAATATAGATATTTAAAGCCTCTTCATACTCATTTTGTATTAGTAAAACTAAAGCTAAAACAACTATAAATAAATTTAAAAATACTAAACTTTTAAAAATAGAAAAAATATTGTTTTTATTTAAATAAAGTATAAAAGCTATTGGTAATAAGTAGTATAATTCGTAGTTAGAAAAACTAACTATAATAGAAAATAAAAATGCAGCTATTAAAGAAATAGCAGGTGAGATTATCATTTTTTAACTCTTTTTAAAATATAAAAAATACCAAAAATTATAAATAAAGCAAAAATAGTTTTTAAAAACTCTAATTTTTCAAGTTTTTCTTCTAAAGCTTTAACTTTTGCTTTTAATTTAAAATTCTCTTCTTCTAAAGAATTAAGAGGCTTTTTTTCCTCTTTTACTATTTTATCACTTATCTCTTTTGTGATTTTTTCTTTTACAATATGTCCCCCACCAGCATCAACTAAAATATAAAAACTGTTTTTATTTATATTAAAAGAGGCTTCTCCTTGAGTATTTGTAAAAGCTTTTTGTATTAACTGACCAGTTTCATCTTCTATTTTTATCTTACAATTTTGACAACCATTTCCTGATGCAAAATATGCACTAATAAATAAAGTATCCTTTTCATAAGTTGTAAAAAGATTTAATTTATGAGCAAATAGTTGTAAAACAAAAATTGTTAAGATTAAAAATATTTTCATAATTTTGTACTTTTTAGTAAACTAGGAATTGATTTTTTTATATATTGTAGTAAAAATAAAGTTATAATTCCTTCTAAAATCATAGCTGGCATATTAGCTGCAATAACTGTATAAGAAGCTATTAAATACTCATCTTTTGCTAAAAGTAACACTAAAGCTAAAAAAACTGTTGCAAAAAAGACTCCTAGAAAACCAACTAAAAAAAATCTTATTTTTTCATTTATTTTTTTTGTAAATTCTAAACTAAAAATAAGATATACTAAATATGCTGGCAAGGCCATTATTATAATATTTGCGCCAAGAGAAGTTACTCCTCCAAAACCTAAAAGTGTTGCTTGCAATAATAAAGCAATTGAAATTGATAAAAAGCTTAAACTTCCTAAAAAGACTCCTATTACTCCAACTAATACTAAATGTATTTGAGTAGGACCTAAAGGAATATGAATAAAAGAAGCTATAAAAAATAAAGCACTCATTGCTGCACATAAAGCAATATTTTCATTTTTCATTTGCTTTAAAGAATAAGCAACCATTGATACAGCAACTACCCCTAAAGTTGTAGCTACTTCTATACTTAAAATTCCATCAGAAATATGCATCTATTTTCCTAATATGCTTTTACCCAAATTAAAGCACCATTTTCAATTGGGTATTTTTTACCTTGATACTCTTTTTCACCCTCTTCTATTAAAGCTGCAAATCCCCACCAACCTTTATGATTCATAGAAAAAGAGAAAACTCCATTTTCATCTGTTTTAACCACCTGAGTAATATGAGCATCACTTGGTGCTTTTAAACCAAATTCATTATATAACTCAACTTCTACTTCCACATTACTAGCAGCTTTTCCATTATGTAAAACCTTACCTTGAAAAAGATTTCCAGCATATAAAGCAAAAGGTTTTACCATAGGAATAATTTCATATTTTAAACCTATTGGCTCATCCCACCCCTCTTCAAGGCCAAAAGCACTTACAATGATTTTTGGTACATGTGAGATAAATTTTCCTTCACTTGGCTCAAAATATGGTTTTGGAATAGTAAAGAATTTATAAATACCTGGTCTTTTTATATTGTAAGTTGTACTCCAAGCAAGGTTATCAAATCTTTTTATCTCTTTTAACTCTAAAGCATTATTTTTACTATTTAAAAATATTCCTTCTGGTTTTTCCATATGCATACCACTTTGCTCAAAGGGATGAATAAACATAGCTTCTATATTAAGCTTACTATTTTTTTTATCACTAATATTATCTGTATTTGGTATAAGTGTTAAAAAATGTGCTTTTGCAAAAATTGCAAAAAGAATTAAAAGTAAAAAATTCTTCATATCTACTATTCCTTGTACTAAATTTAAAGTATTATATTCATATAGAAATAATATAAGTATAAATTTTTACTTTTCTTATGTATTTTTTGAACAAATTTGAATAGTTATTCGTTATATAGTAAACTATTTTTTTCTTTATAAAAAAGTATTAAATATGCTTTATAGCAGATAAAAAAAGCCTAAATAAGGGATTTGTACTTAAAATATATGCAAAATTTGCTTTTATTTGCTTTTTTGGCTACAATGAAAAACTTAAAGATGATTTAGGGTTTATAACCTCTTTTGTTTGCTTTTACTGTTAACTACAATTAATACTAATCTCTTACCAAAGAAAGCTTTATATTAAACTTTATATATATAACTTCATAGCGAAGAAAAACAAGGACATACCATGGCAAATCAATACAATGGAACTGTAAAATGGTTCAATAGTGAAAAAGGTTTTGGATTTATCCAATTAGAAAATGAGAATAAAGAATTCTTTGTTCATTATAGTGAGATTAACTATTCAGGATATGGAAGATCATCGTTAGAAGATGGGCAAAAAGTATCTTTTGAAATAGGTCAAAATGTAAAAGGTGAACAAGCTAAAAATGTTAAAATCGTATAGTAAAATATCTACTATACGATTTAAATATCAAACTAAAAAGTTTGGTTCATATAAGAACTCTTAGAGATAAACAGCAATTTTATGATGAAGATAATATTGCAGAAAAACTAGATATTTCTAATGCACTATGGTCGTTATTTGGTATTATTTGGTCCTCAAGTGAGGTTTTAGCTAATTTAATATACAAATATTACTAAAACTTACTATCTTCTTGAAGAAAAATAAAATACTAAACTTAGTAAAAATAATGAAATAATATTTGTAAGAATGCAAGAAATAAAATGCTTGATTTTGGTTTTACATGTGTATCTTTTAAACCTTCAAACATAGATTATCTAGATAAACCTTATAAAGGTAAAATCTTTAAGTATATTAAAAATTAAAAAAAGGAGAGAAAATGTCAATAATAAATATTAGTATAAAAATTAAATATTTAGTTTTATTAAGACTTATTACAAAAGGCGAAAATTTAATTGATGCTTGTTCAAAAGCTGGACTTAGTATTCAAACTGCTAAAGACTACTTATCTATTAAAAATATATCTTTATAATATATTTTTCAATACCCCATTTAACTACATAAACTAAAATACAATTTATCATATTTTTGTAGCTTTAAGTTTATTTTAGTTATCTCAATATTTATAAATAAATTTATTCTTTCTTATGCTTTATGGTTATACAATACGAAAATTTTTAAAGTAGGTCAAATGGAAATTATATTATTTATTGAATACATAGGTATCGCATCAGCAACTCTTAGTGGTTTTTTATTTGGAGTAAAAAAAGGTTGCGATTGGCTTGGATTATTTTTGGCTGCATTTTTAACTGCACTTGGTGGAGGAATAATTAGAGATATTATGGTAGGAAGAGAAATATACTCTTTTACATACTATATGCCAATGCTTATTGTAATAACTGTTTTATTTATGTCTAGATTTTTTAAAGTTTATAAAAAAAGAGAAGAATTAGAGAAAAAATTTATTTTTATTTTTGCAGATGCTATTGACTTTATTTGTTTTTCTATTGTTGGAGCAATGGTTGCAATTGAGTTTGGGTATAATATTTTTGGTGTTGCCTTTATCGCATTTTTCAATGGTGTTGGAGGAGGTATTTTAAGAGATATTTTATTAAATGAAGTACCTTGGTTTTTAACAACAGGACTTTATGGAACAATAAGCTTTTGTGTTGGAATAATCTATTATCTTTTATATCTAATGGATATAAATAATATCTTTGCTATTATAGTTTTACTAGCTTTTGGAATATCAATGAGAATGATTGCATATTATAAAGGTTGGCAATTACCTCCATTGAAAGATTAAGAGAAGTCTTATTCTCTTAATCCATAAATTTAAAAATCTAATTTGTATATTTTATTAATTTAACTTTAGTTATACTATTTAAAATCATAAGCAATAATTTTCTAAAGGGCTAACTTTTGTTCACATCAAAATCTATCTTTTCTATTTTAAAACAAATAATTATTAATATTAGTATATTTATATTATTAATAATCTTTCTTGCTTTTTTATCAATCACTATTAGTTATTTATATTACTCTTTTATTAAAAAAGAACCAACTTTTGGTAAAGATTTTATTGCGTTTGAGAATAAAAATTGGTTAATTAAGTATTTTCAAGAAGTTGAAAAAGTAAAAAATCTAGTATATTATGATTCATATGTTGCTTGGAAAAGACTTCCTTTTAAAGGAGAATTGATAAATATAACAGAAGAAGGGATTAGAAAAACACCTCAACATCATAATTTAAAAGAAGATGCTAAAACCGTTTATTTTTTGGGAGGTAGTACTATGTGGGGGCTTGGTTCAAGTGATAAACAAACAATTCCTGCATATTTTTCTAAATATTCAAAAGGAAATTTTAAGACAGTAAATTTAGCAGAACCAGGATACTCTTCCTTTCAAGAATATATTACACTAAGTATTAAACTAGCAAAAGGAGGAACTCCAGACTTAGTTATAATGTATGATGGAGTAAATCAAGCAATAACATTAGTTAAAGAATTTAATCAATTTTCTCATTTTGAAGAAAAAAGTATAAAATCTGCATTGGAGATTAAAAAAATTCAAGATTTAAAGAATATTACTTATTCTAATTACTTTTATTCAATAATAAATCCTATTTCAAAATTATTAGAAAAGATTATTAAAAAAAATAAAGAACCTCTTTTTGATTTAAATGAACAAAGAGTATATGAAAGTGCAATAGAAACAATTGAAAGTTGGGCTATGGCAAAACAAATAGCAAATAGTAAAGGCTCAAAATTTATAGCCATTTTGCAACCTGTTTCAGCAATAGGAAAGCCAAAAATTGATCATTTAAATTTAGATGAAAATTTAATAGAAACATATAAATTATTATATACAGAAATAAAAAAACTTTTAAAAACAGAAAAGTATAAAGATATATCAAAAAGTGTTTATGACTTATCAAATATATTTAATATTGATAAGTACCTATATTATGACTATTGCCATACATCTCATGAAGGTAATAAGATTGTGGCAAAAAAAATTATTGAAATTGTAGATAAATTAAAATAATAAGAACTAACTATTTTTAAATAGTTAAATGTAAAAATATATTAGTTTTATCTTTATATGTTTTATAATTAACTTTATATTTTTTTTCGTTTTTAATAGAATTAATTATAAATGAATTTACAGTTTCATTATAATGTATAAAATCATAGTATAAATTAGTATTTGTTATTAATTCAATATTATTTTGAAAATCATATAATTCCACATTATTATATTCTAATAAAGTTTTTGCAATATAATATTTAAAGTCCATCGTTGTTTTTAATTGAGAATTTCTATTTAAATATTTAAATAAATTTATTGAATATGGTGGATAAAATATTATAAATTTTATTTGAGGATTTTTTTTAATAATAGAAAGAATATTAAAATTAAAAGATTCTTTTAATTGTTCTAATTTATAACTATTTTTATTAAAGAGTTTATATAAGTTTTTTTCAAGTAATAAATCAACTCCATTATTAGATGCTTCAAGAAAATACATAGTATTAAAATCAAATTTGGGATCATTTGAATAATAATAGCTTCTAAATAGACTTTTTAATGATTCTTTTAATATATCAAAAGAGACTAAATATTTAAAATCATTGAAAATATTATTATCATAAAGATATTTTGGAAAATCCATATTATTATAATTTAATCTATCAATTTTACCACTAAATGAAAAAACATCTAATCCCAAAAATATTGTTTTTATATTTTTATTATTTTCTAATACACTATTTAATGTGATAAAATATTCATAAGCACTACCATTGCTTATTCTAAGTTTAATAGGATTTTCTATAATAGTTTTTAATTCATCTATTTTAAAATTTGCAATCATTGAACTACCAATAGCTATAGAGTCATAATTATATGTTTTTATCATTCCTGAATTTAAATATCTTGAAAAACTACTATTATAATAAACTTTATAAAGTTTTGCCTGTCTATATTGCTGAAAAGGGTCTATAATATAATTAAAAAGTCCAATAATAGGGATAATCATCAAGAAAAGAAACCAATATTTTATCCATTTTTTCTCACTCACAAATTATCCTTAGAAATTAAAATAAATAAATTCTGAAAACTTATTTAGTGATAATATACTACAAGAAAAAAGTATCACACTAATTATTAAAGTTTTATAGTTTAATTTAAAATTATCTCGTAACTGCATACTATTATTAAAAAATAAAACTACAATAAAAGCAGAAAGTAACCACAAAATAATATATTTATCTGCATTTATATTTTCAAAAAGATATCCAAAAGTAATATTATAATCTTTTAAAAAATAAAAACTTGAAGATAAAAATGATGGTAAAATTATACCATTAAAACCAAACATACCTTTTATTACTTTTATAGCATCTGCCCATTCATTTGCTCTAAAAAATATAATAGAAATTACAAAGGTATTAAAAGTTAGCACCCAGCCTATGTATTTATGTATTTTTATTTTAAACTTTTTCTTCCATATTTGATTAATTACAAGTGCTATAGCATTTATAAATCCAAATATTATAAATAACCAACTTGCTCCATGCCAAAGTCCAGAAATTAACATACTTAAAAAAATTGCTAGTAAAGCTTTTGAAAAACTATAAGTTCCTAATAAATTTAAAATAGGCTTAAATATATATTTATTTATAAAGCTTGATAATGTAATATGCCATCTATTCCAAAACTGTGTTATTGAAGTTGCTTTATATGGAGAATTGAAGTTTATAGGTAATTTTATATTAAATAGAAGTGCCAAACCTATTGCCATATCAGAATATGCACTAAAATCAAAATATAATTGAAATGCATAAGCATATGCAGTAGCCCAAGCTTCAAAAAAAGTCAATGTAATAGAGGTATCAAATCCTATATTTGCCCATTTTGCGAAAGTATCAGCAATAATTACTTTTTTAAATAATCCAATTGAAAAAATAAAAATACCTAAAACAATATTTTGATAATTGATTACTTTATTTCGTATATTAGAAAATTGTGGCATTACTTCTTTATGATGTACAATTGGACCTGCAATTAACTGAGGAAAAAAAGAGACAAATATTCCATAGTTTAATAAACTATACTCTTTTATTTCATATCTAAAAGAATCAACTAAATATGCTATTTGTTGAAAAGTAAAAAAAGATATTGCTAAAGGAAGTGCTAAATTTAACAACTCTTTATTTAAATTAAATACAAAATTAAAATTTTCAATAAAAAAGTCACTATATTTAAAGTAACCTAATAAAGCAATATTTCCTATTATACCTATGGCTAATAATTGTTTTCGAACCAATTGCTTAAATCTATTTTTTTTACATAAAGAAGAGCCTATTAAAAAATTAAATAATATTGAAGATAAAATCAAAGGTAAATAAATAATATTCCACCAACTATAAAAAAATAAAGAGCTAAGAAGTAAAAAAACTTTTGATAAAAGTGTTAATCTTTTTTTATTTAAATAAAAATATATAAAAAAAGATATAGGTAAAAATAAAAATATAAACTCATAACTATTAAATAACATCTAAATCTCAATCTAAAAGTTTTGTATTTAATATATAATTAGCTATTACTTCGTTACCTTTTGAAGTATGATGATAAAAATATAATTCTTTAATAGGTTTATTGTTAATTCTTGTTGCATTATATGTATCAATATATTCAATACCTAATTTTTTTAGTTTACTTAATAGATATTTTTTTTCTTCACTTATTATTTCATTCTCATCCCCACCATATTGTAATAAAAATATTTTTTTATAAGGCATTTTAGAAAACTCAGTTAATACAAAATCAATAATCTCTTCTTTACTTAATGCATCTTTATATGTTCTATCTAGTCTTTTTTGATAACCTTGAATTTGTTTCGTAAATAAAAGTCTTATAAAGTGAGAATATTCTGATAGTGTAATAAAAATATTTTTATTAGTCTGCACTGAACTATATTTTGATCCTATTATATCTAAGTCATTTTTACTAGGACAAAAATATTTTATAATATTATTTTCATTTTTATAAAGTGCAGTAGAAGGAAAACCTGAATAAAAGTCATAAGTATCTCTAATAAAATCAAAGCCCACTAAGGTTTGTAATATAACTAGTTTAGGAGTAATATTATATTCATCAATAAATGTTTTAAGTCTTAATAAGCTTTGAGCTGTCCCATAACCACCAACACCTAAATTATAAATATTATATCCTGCTTTTTGTAAATATGCTGGCCAAGTTTCATCATCATTTACTTGATTACCAAATACAAAAGAATCACCAGCTATTAAAATAGGATTATTTTTATCTATACTTTTTTCTATTCCTTTTCTAAATCCAAGTTCGTTTATGGTTAAAATTGATGAATTCCAATTTTGTAAATCTACTTTAAAATGTATATTTTTAATAGGAACATATCCTAAAGTAGGTGAATATTCAATAATACTACGATATTTATCCATTATAATTAAAGGTGGATTTCTTAAAAAAGATAACTCCATTTTATTAGTTATCATTAAATAAATTCGAGTAGAAAACTCTAAAAATATCAAACCTATAATAAGAAAAAAAACATTTATTCCTATTAATTTAACTACATTTTTAATCAAAAGAAAACTCTTTTTGTAAAATAAGTTGTTTCATAAAATTATTTTTGATGCTATGCTTCCTAAAAATTATTTGAATATAAATTTTTATAAAAATTAAATTGCAGTATATAATAAACTATTTAAAACTTATATAATTTTAATTAATAATCTAATTTATAAAAAAATTTCATATATTAAATAAATTTTTTATATATCTTTTTGTATATCTTGCATAATAATAAAAATTTGTCCAAAAAATTGATCCACCATTTTCAAAAGAGGATTCACGCACTTCTTTTATACCTTTAAAGTATTGAATATGAGAATTACCATCTAATGTAAAATAAGTAATTATATTTTCATTATATTTCCCTTTTAATCCTTTTTTATACAATCTAAGTAACCAATCATAATCAGGTGCAACTTTTTTATTTAAATTATAAAAACCAACTATATCTAAGCACTCTTTTTTAAAAACAATAGTTGGTTGATTTATCCTTGGCATAGTATATGAAATTTTTTTATAATAATACTTATCACCTTTTATCTTATGATTATACTCATTATAAGGTTTGCCTATAAACATATCCCCAAAAACAAAAGCACTATTATTATCAAAAGTTTCTACTGCTATTTTTATAAAATCACTATTTACAAAATCATCCGCATTTAATAAAAATATATAATCACCTTTTGCAATTTTAAAACCTTTATTTATTCCTTCTGTTGCACTTTCATCTTTTTGTGATAACCAAAAGCTAATATAAGCTTCATTTTTTTTAATAATATTAATTGTATTATCTGTTGATTCTCCATCAATTAATATATATTCTATATTTTTATAAGTTTGATTAATAACAGAATCAATAGTTTTTTGTATAGTTTTTTCTGCATTTCTACAAACTGTAATAATTGTAACTAGTGGTAAATCTTTATTATATTTTACATCTTCTTTTAAATATTTGCCACCTTTTAATAAAGTATCATCTTTTATATATGTACTTAAATCATTATAAATATTATTCGTCAATTAACTTTTCCTCTTTTTTTATAATTTTTATACTTAACTATGTAGAATAAACAAAACAAGGTACACCATCTGCTTCATTTATAAGTAAAGGACCAACAATTATTTTATTTGGTTTTGAATTTAGTTTATTTAGTTTCATATCTTCAAGTAGTAAAATATTATTTTTGCATAAAAATTCTATATGTGCTTTTCTTCCCATTTGTCTATCAAGATAGCTAGAGATAGAAAGCATATCAAAACCTAATACTCTAAGGTTTTTAAATTTTTTTCTTAATATATTTGCTAAGATAGGTTTTACTATTGGTTGTTCCATAATATACTTTTTAGTTCCTCTATACTCTTCAAAACCTGTTTTAACAATCAATATTTCAATATTGCAATCAAGTAAATCTAATTTAGAAACTAATTGATCAAATGAAGACTCAATAAAACCTACATTATTAAATAACCAAAAATCATCATTATAATTATTTAGACTTTTTCCATTATTACAAAAATGCTTAGGAAAATCAATATGCGTACCAATATGATTGGACATATTTATAAAAAGTGAATTAGAAGTAGCACCTTCACTTATAGAAGAAGATTTAATAATACTAATTTGTTCTTTTTTATTGCCATAAACTGGAGAATCATTATCTATAATATGCGATAATATCATCTACTTAGCCTTTATTTTGTATATCTATCATAATTTCAAGTAATCCTTGTCCAAAATCAATATAAGGATTATTTACAATTTTTTTACCAACTTTTGGATGATATAAAGAATAAGGTGAAAATTCATAATGTCCCTTATAATTTTCATTTGAGTATGTAATTACAATATCATCATTTATTATTTCTTTAATAATATTTAGCAATTCTTTATAAGTATGTTTTTCAATACCTGTTAAAATTATATGTTCATTTTTATATGATTCATTAAGAATTTCTACACTTAATTTTGCGGCATCTTTTACATGAATATATTCTCTAACCTCATTACCTGTACCTTTATATGTAATAGTATTACTTTCTAAAGCTTCTTTAATTAAACAATATATTCTATTTTGTTTATCTGCTCTTGGCCCATAAACAGAACCATATCGAATAATTGTATATTCTAAATTAAATTGTTCGTTATACTCTTCTATCATTTTTTCAGATGCTTGTTTGCTTATACCATAAAAAGAGCCTTTTTGAGAAAATACATATGCACTACTTGCATAAATATACCTTTTAATATTACTTAACCTACAAGCTTCTAAAATATTTGTATTACCTAAAATATTGAGTTTAACAGTTTTTAAAGGCTCACTTATAGCAATATTTATATCAGCTAAACCAGCAAAATTATAAACTATATCACAACCAGCAACTGCTTGTATAACACTATTTAAATCTAATATATCAACATATTTAAATATCTGTTTTTTAGATATATATAAAGACTCTTTAATATCAGCTATAATTACCTCAAAATTATTATTACTTAACTCATCAGCAACATGACTTCCTAAAAATCCAGAACCTCCAAAAACTATAGCTTTCATAAGTTTTTTTCTCCAAGGAACTTTTTTATATGTTTTATTGCACTTCTTCCCATTAATAAAATTGATTCATTTGAATTACCTCCAATATGAGGAGTACAAAATAATCTATCTTGATTTATTAATTTTTTATCAAAATTTGGTTCTTTTTCATAAGTATCAAGTGCAGCTGCTGCAATTAATTTATCTTTTAATGCTATTTTTAAATCATTATTATTTACGATTTCTCCTCTAGCAGTATTTATTAAAATAGCTGTTTTTTTCATTTTTTTAAATACTTCTAAATTAAACATATATTTAGTCTCTTTAGTTAAAGGGGTATGAATTGAAATAATATCCGAATTAGCAAATATTTCTTCTTTTGTTGCTTCTATTAAATTATATTTTTTATAAAACTCATCTTGAGAAAATATATCATTTACTAATATTTTACAATTAAATGGTTGCAATAGCTTTATAACTTCTTTACCTATATTTCCTACACCAATTATTCCAATTACTTTATTAGATAAATTATTACCACCTACTTTATTCCATAAGCCATTTTTCATTCCATATGAAGCAAATACCATATTTCTAATTGTAGTTATCATAAAACCTAAAGTCATTTCAGCAACTGATAGTTTATTTACACCACTTGTCCAACCAATACCTATATTTTTTGCTTTACAATAATCAATATCTATATTATCAAGTCCTACCCCATATTTTGCTATAAATTTAAGCTTTGGACAACTATCAAGAAGCTCTTTATCAATAGTTTCCAAACCAATAATTGCAATATCAGCATCTTGAAGATATTCTTTTAATATATTATCTTCAAAATGAATATTTGTATCATTTAATACAACATTATCAAAGTTATTTTTTAATTCTTCTATTAATATTGGATGAGTTGAAAAAGATGGAGAAGTTACTTTAATTTTCATAATTTCTTTCTAATTTTTTACTTGTCATAAATTTGATATGCTCTACTACTTTAACACCAAATTTTTCTTCAATCATATCTAAATATTTTTTACTTGTAAAATATTCTTGCCATGCTTTATCTCTAAATTTCAATACATCCATTGCACTTAAATATTTAGTTGATAAGGGTAATTGATTTTTTGCATGTTGAGAATAATCACCCCAATTTGAGGGTAATTTAATTCCTTTTTCAATTGCTTCATCATATAGTTTAGAACCAGGATATGCCATAGCACTATAGATATTAAAAAACTCTGTATTTAAATCAATAGCCATATCAAGAGTTTCTTGCATTGTTTTTTCATTATCATCAGGTAAGCCAACTATAAAGTTTGTAAGAACCCTTATTTTGGCATCTTGAATTGATTTTACAACTTCTTTTATATCCCTATATTTTAACTTTTTATCTGCTCCATCTCTAACAAATTCACTTGCAGATTCAATACCTAAACAAAACCAATTAAATCCAGCTTTTTTCATCTTTGGTAAGAAATCTTTTTTTACAGTATCTACTCTTGCATAACACCAAATATTTATATCAAGATTTTTTTCTAATAGTAATTCTGTTATTTTCATATAATGATTTTCATTAAGTATAAACATTTCATCAATAAATTTTATATTTTTAACATTATATTCTTTAGCTAAGTGTTCAATTTCATCTACTACAAGTTTAGGACTTCTATATCTTATACTTGGTTTTCCAAAAGTTGCATTTATACAACAAAAACTACATTTATAAGGACACCCCAAGCTTGTATATATTGCACCATAAGGTTGTCTTTCATCAATATTATCAAAACAGTGCCAATTGTGGGCTTTATACTTTTCCATTGGCAATAGATCCCAAGCTGCCATTGGTAAATATTCATCTAAATTATCAATTAATTTAGGCTTTTGGTTATTTACTATCATATTATTTTTATAATACCACAGCCCAGGTACCTCATCAAGAGATAAATTATTTTTTAATACTTCAATTAATCTTTTTAAGGGTATTTGCTCTTCACCTTCTATTACATAATCTACATCCTCTTCTTCTAAAGTTCTTTGAGGTAAAGCTGAAGGATGTAATCCTGCTATAACTATAGGCATAGAACAATTTTGTTTTATGATAGTACACATTTTACTTGCAATTGCCATTGTTTGGGTTGAAGCAGAGGGTTGCCCTCCGTAAACAATCATACAAACTAAAAGAGGGTTTATTTCATTTATTTTTTTTGCTGTTTCTTCAGGAGTTAAATTCTCAGCATTTGAATCAATAATATTTACACTTATATCATTATTTCTTAAATAAGCAGCAATAGAGGCTATCATAAATGGTGGTTCAACTGCAGCTAAATCAACTCCTAAATTTTGAAAAGTTATTTTTTTATTTCCAGGATTTACAAATACAACATCTATTTTCATTCTTTGTCTTTATAATAAAATTTTTTTATTTTTTCAATAATTGTATTAATATCTATACCAGATAATTTATGGATATATTCTCTTCCACCATTATCAAATACATATTTATCAACAATACCAATTCTTAAAACGGGTATTAAAATCTCTAAATCAGCTAATGTTTCTAATACACAGCTACCTAAACCTCCATCTAAGAAATGTTCTTCTAGAACTATTAATTTATTGTAGTTTATAGCTATTTCTTTAAGTTTTTCTTTATTTAATGGTTTTATAGTAAAAATATCAACTAAACCTAAATTAATACCTTCTTTAGCTAATTTTTCTTTTACAATTATTGCTTTTTGAAACATATATCCATTTGTAAGTATAGCAATATCTTTACTCTTTTCAATTTCAGATATTCCATCTAAAGGATTTTTATTTATATATATATCTGGTAAATATTTTCTATCAATTCTAATATATCTAAATTTAGGTTTTTCATATGTGACTTTAGCAGCTTGAATAGTAGATTTTTCGTCACTTGGATTTAAAATTTCAATATTTGGAATTACTCTCATACAACTTATATCTTCAATTGCATAGTGTGTTGGCCCAGCATCATCATAACTATACCCTGCACCTACTCCTATTATAGTAACAGGAAGATTCATACTAGCAATTACAACTTTAATCTGCTCATAACAACGATAAGTAACAAAAGGAGCCATTGCATAAACATATACTTTTTTCCCACATTGTGATAAACCAGCTGCAACATCAATCATATTTTGCTCTGATATACCACAATGAATAAACTGACTTGGAAGTTCTTGCCTAAATCGATCTAATGCTTTTGCTCCAAGATCAGCACTTAAGAAGTATATATCTTTATCTTTCTTTGCCAAATCAAATATAATATCTATAAACACATCTCTAGGTAAATTACTCATTTTCATCCTTACTCTATTATGCAATTTGTTGCTAATTCTTTATATGCTTGCTCAATTTGCGCTTTAGTTGGCATTTTATTATGCCATAAAGGATGATTTTCCATAAAAGAAATACCTTTACCTTTTACTGTATGTGCGATAATAGCTTTTGGTTTACCATTTTTATTGTTTATTATTTTAAACCCTCTTTGTATATCTTTATGAGAATGTCCATTTACATTAATAGTTTCAAAACCAAATGATCTAAATTTATTTTCTAAAGAACCTTGATCTATACAGTTTTTTGTTTCACCCATAATACATAATCCATTAACATCTAAAATAACAATTAGATTATCTAACTTATAATGTGAAGCAAACATTGCACTTTCCCAAATAGAACCTTCATAACACTCCCCATCACCTATAATTACAAATGACTTATAATCTTTATTATCTTGTTTTGCAGCATATGCATAACCATTTGAAATACCAAGTCCATGTCCTAAAGAGCCAGTGATAGCTTCTATTCCAGGAATTGTATGATCAGCATACATTCTTAATATCCCATCAGGTTTTGTAAATTTTTTTAATTCAGATTTATCAAAATAACCTAATTCTTGTAAAATAGGATATAGTACCATCGCAGCATGACCTTTACTAACAATAAGTCTATCTCTATTAGGATTATTAGGATTTGTAACATCAAAATTCATAATCTTTCCATAAAAAAGATTAAGTACAATTTCAAGCGATGAAAAAGAAGAAGGAATATGACCTTTCATATCTTGCATTACTAAATCAAATAACTTAATTCTTATTTCTTGTGATTTATTTATTAATCTTTCAATCTCCAATAAGGAACTCCTTAATTATAATACTACACATTATTTAACTTAAAAATTGAAATAATAGTTTTCTTTTTAATATTTTCTATATAAAAAACTGAAAAGCTTTTGTATTTTTTATAGTATTTGTTTTTTTAATTTATCTAATAATTTAAATAATACTATAAAAATAATAATTTTTTCATAAAGTATCTTTTTTATAACACCTAGTTTACTTTATAAGAAGACCTTTAAAAAGCCATATAAATTAAGATTTTATTAGATACAATAATAATTGACTCAAATTTTAAAGTGTTCATAAAATAACTTTAATATCCTTCTTAAATTAAAAAATAGGTTATTTATAAAAAATGGCATTTAAAATATTTAATTTAATAAAGTTAATTTAATATATGATTGATAATAAAAAAGAAACTAAGTTAGTATATAGAACTATACAAAGACATCTAATCTCATCACCTAATTTAAAACCTGCTTATGATATTGTTCAACAAATAATTCATATTTTTGCTAAACCAGCTTTTTATGAAATTAGTAATAAATGTAATTTAAAATGTGAAGGATGTTACTACTTTGACCCTTCAGTATTTAAAAGTGAACCTTTAGAAAATGAAATCTTTTCAAATAACTGGGAAAAGTTACTCGCTAGTGAATCAAAGCGAGGAGTAACAATGCCTTATTTTTTAGGTGCAGAACCTGCTTTAGAAGAAAAGCGTTTAATTGTTGCTGCTAAATATTTTAAAAGAGGTAATATTGGAACAAATGGCACAGTTTTTTTAAGTTCTGAGATTCCCTTTCGTATAAGTATTTCAGCTTGGGCTGGAGATGAAACAGATGATATAGTTTATCGTGGAGGTAAAGCTTTACATAAGGCTTTAAAACTTTATAAAAATGACCCAAGAGCAATAGTTTTATATACACTTAATAGATACAATATTACGCAAACAAAAGATATTGTTAAACTAAGTAGAGATAATGGTTTACCTATAACATTTAATTTATGGTCTCCTCCAAAAAACTTATTATTAAATTCAAATAAATCTATAAATTTATCATTTAGAAATGAAGATTTAAAAAAAGTACGTGAAACTCTTGATGAAATGATTGAAAGTTTTCCTGATACTGTAATTTATTCTCATAAATATAATCAATGGTCTACAGCATCTGGTCCCTTATATGATCTTGACTCTCAAGGAATTGCTAAAGATTGTGCATCTCGTCTTAAGGGTAATTTTGCATATTATGGACTTGATTTACAAAAAAAAGATTTTAAATGTTGTACATCATCTATTGAATGTAGTGAATGTAGACTCTATTCTGGTGGTTGGTCTAGCCATTTTTCTCCAAAAGAAGAACAAATAAGAACTATTAAAGATTTTTCCCAATGGATTGATATGATATTAACTATTGGACGAATTTTTCTTAGAAAAGAAATAGATACCAAAGCTTTTTTAAATAATGAAAACATCAACTACAAGGATATAATAGTATGAAATCTTTAATTCCACCACAACTAAAATTTCAACCACTAAAAAATATTAAAGCAACAAGTGCATTACGAGCAATGTTATATGCTGAAGAGTTTTGGCCAGAAGAAATTTTAAATAAACCTTCAGTATCATTAAAAACAACAACAGGAGAATTACTTTTTTTATCTGATCCTTTTTTAGTAAAAGAAGTTTTAACAAGAAATGATGGAACAATTCCTAGATCTAGACTTCAACAAAGATTTGCAGGACATGGGACAGGAAGAGAAAATGTGATTACGGATATTGGAAAACGAAGTGCTATGCATAGAAAAACTCTTGCACCTTTATTTTCTCCTGATAGATTTAATACATATTTTCCTTTTATCAAAATGACTTTAGAAGAAGCTATTAAACCTATATTTGATGCTATAGAAAAAAAAGAGCCCATAGATATAGGACGAGTATGTGTAAATGGAACATTTGGTGTTATTTGGCAAATATTATTTGGTGAAGACAAAAAATTAACACCTCCTTTAATCGTAGAACAAATGGCAAATACACTTTATGAAGCAGGATTAAGTGGCGAATTAACTCAGACTTCAAAAGCAGTTAAACAAGCAAAAGAAATAAGTTTATCTTTACGTCCTTTAGTACCTTTAGTATCAGATACACCCTTTGCAAAAAATCCTAAAATAAATTTACAATTAACAAATAAAGAATTAGAAGATAATGCGCAGTTTTTATTAACTTCAGGGCATGAAAGTACAGCTTTAACAATTACTTGGGCCTTATTTTTATTAGCTCATTATCAAGATGAACAAGAACTTATTGCAAATGAAATAAAAAATATTCTTGGAAACAAAGAACTTACATTGGATATTTTACATAAATTGCCAAGGCTTAATAATTTATTCAATGAAACCATGCGTCTTTATCCATCAGCAATTTTAGTTAATCGTGAAACAATACAAGATGTTACAGTAGGAGAACTAAGTATAAAAAAAGGTACACAAATAGCAGTTTGTTTTTATAGTATGCACCGGCATAAAAATTATTGGAAAGAACCAGATAGTTTTAACCCAGACCGGTTTAATACATTAAATAAAGAGCAACTTCGAGCTTTTATGCCTTTTTCAACAGGACATCACAGCTGCTTAGGTGGAAAACTAGCTTGGTTAGAAGCTATGACTATTTTAACAACTATTTTAAAAGATGTAAAAATACTTTCATGCAAAAATTCTATAAAACCCATAGCAAGATATACTCTTCGTCCAGATGGTCCTGTTATGTTAGAAGTTCAAAAAAGAAATTAATAGTTTGTATTTTTATTTAATATATGGATTTTAATCTATGAAAAAAAAGACCTATTTTTTATCTATTTATGCCCATATTGGTGAATTAGAAGCAGCATATAAAATTGTTAGAAGACATGACCAATGCATGGCATTATGGTATATTATTGAAAATAAACTCACTTTAGTTCGATATTGGGAATTTGAACGTTTAAGTGGTATTAAAAATCATGGTATCTCTTTTTCAAATATTGAAAATGCTAAAAAATTTATTATAGATCTTTTGAGTGAAGAAGGTTTAAAATTAGAAGATATTGATAATATTATTGGGACACCAGGATTAGAAACTATATCAGATAAATTTAGCTTAAATACAAAAAATTCCTTAACATATCATAGCTTATGTCACTTATATACTGGTTTATTTATAGACTCCTCAATCTTTTATAAAGAAAAAATACTTTGTTTAGCCTTAGATGCTGGTCCAGATCATGTACTAGATTTAGATGTATGGGAAAAAGACAATTATTTAGCTGCATATGTAAATAAAGGTGTAATGACAACTTTTTCAGTGGACTCTCCTGCAATTTTATGGGCTTTTTTAAGAGAATATTGCAATATGCAAGAAGGAACATTAATGGCTTTAGGAAATGCTTGTTTAGCAAAAGCAAATATTTCAATTTCTGCTTTACCAAAAATTTTTTCTTTAAAAGATAGAAATGAAGCTTATAAATGGTTTATTAATATAGCTGAACAAATTAATTCCTTAACAGAAAAAGATGAAGGGATTTTATTTGAAAATTTAGATTTAAGATTTAGTTTTTCAGAAAATAAAACTAGTATGCTTGTTAAAATCATACAAACATGTTCTGTAATGATGATTGAAAAAACTATTTGCAAAATTATTGATAGATTTAATATTTCTCCTAGTGAAGTATATTTATCTTTAGTAGGAGGTTTTGCTTTAAATTGCCCAGCAAATGCTCAATTAATGAATATCTTTAAATTTAAAGGATTTAAAGCTCCACCTGTAGTTAATGACTCAGGTATGGCTCTTGGAATAGGACTAATTTATGCTCATTTAACTTTAAATAAGTTTGAATTTTCTTTAGATAATGCCTATTATGGAAGAAAATATAATAATAAAGAATTACTCAAACAAACTAATAGCTTTAACAACTTAATTGAAAAAGTTGAAAAAGTAAATTATGATAAAATCGTTTCAGATATTATTGATAATCCAATTGTTTGGTTTGATGGTAGTGCAGAAATTGGACCTAGAGCTTTAGGTCATCGTAGTTTACTTGCTGATCCCCGTTATTTAGAATCAAAAGATAAACTTAATGATATAAAACAGCGTCAATGGTGGCGTCCAGTTGCACCTATTGTTCTTTTAGAATTTGTACATGAATGGTTTAACCTAATTGGAGATTCTCCTTTTATGTTGCAAGCAGTTGATGTTATAGATTCAAAAAAAGATAAGATACCTGCCGTATGCCATTTAGATAAAACTGCAAGAATCCAAACAATCACTTCTAAAGATTCTTCTAAACTATATGAAGTAATACAATGTTTTTATAAAAAAACTGGCGTACCAATGTTATGTAATACATCTTTAAATGCAAAAGATGAACCAATTATTGATACTTTAGAAAGAGCTATACTCTTTGCTTTAGAAAAAAATATCAAAATTGTTTATTTAAATGGTTATCGTATTCAATTAAGAAATACTATAAAAAAGCACTCTATAAGTTATAAAAGAACAAAACTTGATTACTTTATAAAAAACAATACATTAATAGATATTAAACTTAATCCATATAATTTGGCAAGAGAAGAACTTGTGGCTTATTTTTCAGACCCAAGGCTTATGAAAAAATATGATTTAACTAAGTATAAAGATGTTTGTATTATTCGTCGTCATTTAAATATAGAAAAAAAACAAAATAGTATAAGAATGCAAACAATGTTATCTAATGTTAGAAAATAAGTATAATAAAGAAAAATATTATATTCAGAAATATTTAGATAAAAGTTACTTTAGTTTCTAAAGATATATTACTATTCAAGAGATTATAAGTAATTAAATTGTATTTTAAGAAAAAATTATTTTAAAGTGTCATAATATTTCATGCAGTTTCACAGTTTTGAATACGCTGTTTTTTTAGTTCTTATTGTAATTAGTTATTATTTAATTCCTCACCGTTTTAGATGGGGATTATTATTGGCAGCTAGTTACTTCTTTTATGGAGCTTGGAGAATAGATTTCCTCCTATTATTAGTTATTTCTACATTAACAGATTTTATATTATCAATATTTATTGAAAAAGAAAAATCTGCTTATATACGAAAAGTATTATTAATCGTTAGTTTATCAATTAACTTGGGACTTCTATTTATTTTTAAATATATTGGTGTAATTATTAATTTTATTATAGGTATTATTTCTTTTGAAAACTTTTCTGAAATAGATATTATATTACCACTTGGAATATCATTTTATACTTTTCAAACTATTAGTTATACAGTTGATGTATATAGAAAAAGAATTCCTGCTGAAAAGCATATTGGTTATTATGCTCTTTATGTTGCCTTTTTCCCTCAATTACTTGCAGGTCCAATAGAGCGTGCATCAATGTTACTAAAACAGTTTAAAATTCCTAAAAAAATTAATTTTACAGGGATTAAAATTGGATATGGTTTAATTTTATTTGGTTTATTTAAAAAAATAGTAATTGCAGATAGTATTGATGAATACTTTGATCCAATTAGATTAAATCCACAAACATATAATGCTTTTGATGTATTTTTAGCTGCACCTGCAACAATATATCAGTATTATTGTGATCTATCTGGCTATGCTGATATTGCTATTGGTTCAGCACTTTTATTAGGTATTCAACTAAGTCAAAACTTTGATAGACCCTTTGCTGCCACAAGTACAAGAAAGTTTTGGTACAAGTGGCATATTACTGTTACAAGTTGGTTTAGAGACTATTTATTAAGGCAGTTTACAACAAAAGATAAACGTTCAGTTACAACAATTAGACCTATGCCACTTATTTTGACAGGATTATTAATTGGATTATGGCATGGGGCACAATTGGGTTGGATAATTGCAGGAATTTCTGTTGGAGTTTTATCTATATTAGAAAGTAGATGGATAAAGTGGAAAGTTAAATATAAAATTACTCCTAAAAATCGTTTTCAAAGAAGAATTTTTGATTGGATTGGACGATTTTATGTTTGGATAATTGTTTTTTTTGTAATAGGCTTTCCTTTAACTTGGGAAAATTTCAATAATATTCAAGCTGTTATAAATCAATTTATTTTATTCCTTCCTACGGATATTTTTCAATGGAAATTTAGTTTTATCTCATCAAAAATCATTATCTTAATTATAATCTTGGAGCTTTGGCAATGGCTAAATGAACAAAAAAAAATAAAACAAATAAAAGAAGCTGTTCCTTTTGAACTTTGGTGGTTCTTTCAACTTTTTTTCTTGATTTTT
This sequence comes from Malaciobacter mytili LMG 24559, assembly GCF_003346775.1. NCBI lineage: Bacteria > Pseudomonadati > Campylobacterota > Epsilonproteobacteria > Campylobacterales > Arcobacteraceae > Malaciobacter > Malaciobacter mytili. Next base: position 2,314,094 of record NZ_CP031219.1, read on the forward strand.
ATTTTAAATTTTGCGGTATATGGAAAACCAGGCTTTTTATACTTTAAGTTTTAGGAGAAAAATTGCATCAATTAAAACAACTTATAAATCTTCGTAAAATATTAATTATTATCATAGGAACTATTATTATAGTAACTGGTTTAAATAAAATTAGTATAGTTTATCCTTCTAGTCATGAAACATACAACAAATATATTGATGAGGGTATTAAATTATTATCTACTAATGAATATACTGCAATTGCAATAGGAAGTTCAATAGGTTTTTCACTAAATTTTGATGATTTAAATATTAAAGGTCTAAATTTTTCTTATGCTTCAAGAGACCTCTTAGAAGATGCTTACTTATTAAAACTTTTAGTAGAACAGTCTAATTCCATAAAGTATATTTTTTGGAGTGTTGGTGGAGCAAATAGTATGATGACAAATAATGCTTGGTATGCACCTTTTGTAAGAAGAGAGTTCTACCGCGCTGTAAATAAATATGAAACTAGTTTATTAGAACCAATAGCTAATGATTGGAGTAATTATATACAAGGAAATTTTTTCCCTTTAATAAGAAAAGATTTTTGGAAAGAGCCTATAAAAAAAATTTTTAAACCTTCTAAAACTTATGAACAAAAAGATCTTTTTAAAGCTTTAAAAATAGTTAGTAAAGACTCACTATTAAGTAGAAATAGTAATACATTAACTCAAGAATATAATATTCAAAAAAATAATATGAAACAATTTGAAAACTCTCAATACTATTATCATAACACACCACAGTTAATTATGGAAGAAGTAATCAAAATGTGTAAATTTGTTGCTTCAAAAAATAAACAATTAATTTTTATCACTCCTCCATTTACTAAAAGTTATTTAGAACTTTCTAATACTCTTAATATCAAAGGAAAAGAATATTGGCAAAAAGTTATAAAAGAATGTAAAGAAAATAAAGCAATAGTTTTAGATTGGTCAAAAGATGATAACTATAAAAATAATTATAAATATTTTTATGATTATATTCATCTAAACCAAGAAGGCAATAAAATTTTTATGAAAGACCTATATAAAACTTTACAAAGACTTTAATAATATTATTTATATTAACTAATAACAAAAAAAACATAGAGTGTTTAATTTATATAAAGATAATTTCACTTTACTTTTTCAAGTTTAATTAAAATATTCATATCTTTGTTCAAATCAATCCATTGCCTTTTTGATTTATAGCCATCTTTTGTATTAAAATATCATATTTATCTTTTTTAACATAATTCCTTGTTTAAACTTTGTTTTTATATTCATTATTTTGATTATTGGGTTATCTACTTTCACTAATTTTAACATAATGTTTTTCTATGTCCTATTTAGTGTAGCCAGATCAAATAAACCTACTGTACCACTTAACCACTTTATTGCATTATTAATATTATTAAACATTAAATACTTTTATTTTTATAGAATTCTATTTGTTTATAAATTAAAATAGTTATACATGCTTCAAAATTTGGACATGCTAACAATTTTAAATTTTCTAATCTAAAATCTTTTTTTGTTCAATTGCAAATAAAAAATCAGTTATTACATCTGTATGGTGTTCATCTTTTTTCAATTGATTTACTGCATTTATATAATCATCTTGTGTAATTTCTTCTAGTTTTGATATTTTCATATTAGAACTCCTTTTATATTAAATTAATTATCAGTTCTCAAATAAATCAGGTATAAGATAGCTAGACAACTTACTATTTAATTTAAATCTTAATTTCCCTCTAGGACTATCTGTTTGTAAATAATCTTCTTCTAGTAACTCTTTTACAATAGCTATAGCCTTAGGAGCACTTACACCTAAGATTTCTTGAGCATCGCCTCTAGTTACTTCTCCATGAACCAATAAATACTCTAAGAGTTTATTTGAGTTTTTTGGTAGAGGTTTGACATTATGAATTAATTTTTTTTGTGATAGTTCAACATAAGCTTTTATTTTTGTTGCCATAGAATCTAATTTTAAATATTCACTCATAAATAATACTTGATCTAATGCAATATCTAACATAAATTCTAAAAAGTTTTCAAGTCCTTTTAATGTTAATGGTCCTCTTCCATCATTATATCCACTAAACTTTTCATCTGCTAATGATAAAAACTTTCTATACTCTTTTTGATTTCTAGCAAGCCCTCTTGATATATTCCATAGTCCATAACCTTGGATATCGCAATGATACATTAAGTAATCTAAATAAAGTCTAGATACTCTTCCATTTCCATCATAAAATGGATGTATATATGTTAATCTATGATGGGAGCACAAAGCATAGATTAGTTTCATTGTATGTGTAGAGTTTTTAGATTGATTATATAACATCTCAAATTCATTGAAACAAGCTATTAATTCATCACTTTGAGGTGGAATATGTTCTCCAACTTGAACATAACCTTCTCTTAGTTTACCAGGTATCATTTCTACTTCTAACTCACCATTTTTAATATTTAGTGCATATTTCATCTCTTCTTTACTATAAAATTCTTTATGAATCTCTAGTATTTTTTCTAATGAATATGGTTTAGTTGAGATATCTAGTGTTGTTTCTAAAAATTTTTGTACTTCAATATGTACCAATGACAGTTGTTGCATACTTTTCTTTTTAGTATCTTTAGAAAATTCATTTTTCATTGCACGTTCAATATCAATAGGATGTGTACCTTCTGATTCAATTTTATTTGAGTAATAAGAGTTTATAGTCCGTAAATTTTCTTTTATTGCATTAATTATATGAATATTTAAATTTCCTGTTAACTTAGCACTCTCAATTATAATACGTTCCGCTTTATTAAGTATCTCTTGTTTTAAAGGATAATGTTCAGTTTGTGGTATAATTGGAGTTGTGTACATTCGTAACCTTTTTATAGAAAAAGTATAGATTATATATACTTTTTTTTAAATTCTTTTTTAAATCTTTTAATAGATTAAATATACCATAAAATAGATATTTATAACACTATTTTTTTAAATTATATTATAAAGTTTTTAAATTCTTTTTTAAATAAAGGAAATTGATACTTATTTATCAGTTTTAAACTAATTTAATATTATCCAACCAATCAGCATACCACTGTATCAATTCTCTTTTCTCTTCAAAATACTTAAATTTTGATTCTCTATTATAAGCCCTTCTTACAGCATTTCTATCTTTATGAGCTAAACAAGCTTCTATAACATCACTATTAAATCCATGAGATTTCATATTATCATGACATACAGTTGAAAACATACTTCTAAAGCCATGAAATGTATGTTTATCTTTATAACCTAATTTGTTAAGTGTATCAGATAAAGTTGCACCAGCAACACCCCTATCATTTTTATAAGGAGAAGGAAAAACAAATTCACTTCTATTTTTAGAGTAAATTTCAACATTTTTAAGTATTTGAATTGCTTGTGTAGGTAAAGGGAAAATAAAATCATTATTAGTTGATACTTTCATATTCTTTTTAGAAATAGTCCATATACCTTTTTCTAAATCTAATTCTTTCCATCTCATTAATCTAATATTTGCACTTCTTACAAATACATACGGTACTATTTTCAATATCAATGCAGTACTAATATCAGTTTTAAATTTTTTTTGAATAGTACTAATATCTTTTAAAAGCTCTTTTATTTCATTTGGTTCTGTAATTGCAGGTAGATGATTTTCACTGTTTTTAACCAAAATAGATGACTTATCTATATCACCAATTATATTACGTTCAACATACTCATTAGTAACTGCAAATTTAAATATTTTATCTAGTAATGAAAATAGTCTATGAGCTGTTTCAATGTTACCTTTTTTTTGTACAACCTGTAAAGCAGAGATAATATCAACTCTTTTAATATCTTTTAGTGCAAAATCACCTAAAGTAGAAGTTACATTTTTTAGTATTCTTTCATTTTGTGTTACAGTAGCAGGACTACTATTTAACTTTCTTAAATCAAGCCATTTTGATACAATAAAGTTTAAGTTAATACCCTCTTCTAGCTTTTGACTATTTTTATATGTTATAGGGTTAATATTCTTTAAAAGTTGTTCTTTTGCTCTTTCCCTAGATTCTCGTGCTTCTTTTAAAGAAACAAGAGGATAAGTACCAAAAGACATTGATTTTCTTTTACCACCATAAGAAAAATCAAATCTCCACATTTTGTTTCCACTTTTTCTAACAAGTAAAAAAAGTCCATTTCCATCAGATAACTTGTATTCTTTATCTTTTGGCTTAGCTTTTCTAATTTCTGTATCAGTTAGTGGTTTTACGGTAGCTGGCATTTTTTACGGTACTCCATATTAAAAATCAATTTTATACCGTAAAATATACCGTATAAAAGCTGAAATTTGTTTGAAAAAATATGAAAAAATATGAAGTAATATGAAATATATAAGATAGACAAAGCCCCATTTTAAAGGGGCTATATGATTTTAAATGAAGTTATTTGTTAAGTAATTTAACTGGCACGATTTGGAATTCTTCCATATTCCAAACACCATTTGTTACATATGGCTCATTATCTAACCAGTCATTTAATTCATCTTCTGTTTCAAAATCTACAAATAAAGTTGAACCTACCATTTGTTCTTCTTCAATTAATGCACCAGCATTGATAATTTTACCCTCAGCCATTAGTTTTTTTGCACCTTCAACATGAGCTTCTCTAACAGCTAATCTTTTTTCTAAAGCATTATCATTATCATATGCGATTATTAAATATTGCATTTTTTTCCTTTTTAATTTTTAGAAATTATATCATAAATAAATAATATTAAAAAACAGTTAGACAACTATTTGATATTCATCAAAATAGTAGCCTTGAACATAATCACAATCTAAAGTTTTAACTAGATTATAATCAGCTTGTGTTTCTACTCCTTCTATAATACTTAATTGGCCATTTAATCTAATTGTTTTTAATATACCTTTTAAATAGTGTAAATAGTTTCTATTACACTCTATTTGTCTTAAAAAAGATTTATCAATCTTTATATATTTACTTCCATTCATCATATAAAATGAAAACATAGAACCATCTTGCCCAAAATCATCAAGTGCAGTATCTATTTGCTTGGAATTAAGCCAAAGAGAAAAGTTTCTCATTATATTTGCACTTGTTTCATCATCACTACCATTTTCAGTAATTTCAACTACGATATTATCTTTTAGTTCATTTAAAAAAAGTTCCCAATAAGATTGCTGTTCATTCGAGACACAAATATCAGCATCAAAATTTAAAAATAACTTTTTTTTCTTAGGGAAATTTTTTATTTGTAATAATTTATTTCTTTTTTCAAGTTCAAAAAATAATTTATTATTATGGTGTAAATGTCTAAAAATTTCTTCAGTAGAAATTAGATTATTATCAATTTCAAATTTTGACAAAGCCTCATAGGCAAAGATTTTTTGTGTTTTTATATTAATTATGGGTTCATATTTTGTAAAATATTTCGCATTTAAAATTAAGTGTTTAAACTCTATATTATTCATAAATAATAATATAACAAAAAACTACTTAATATTTTATGATAATTAGTATCAATATTAAAAATAATCGGAAGCAAATAGAAAAGTTATAGGATAAGCAACTGCATTAAAATATCTAAGCATAGGAGTGATTTTAATATTTGGCATAATCTCTTCAAAATATGCACCTTGATTTAGTTTTTGCATAAGTGAAAGTTTAAAAGCAATATCAAAAAATTTAATTCCAACAATACTTAACATTAAAAAATTATAATTATGTAAATATACAGTTAAAAAAATAGAGTAAATAAATCCAGTATTTAATAAGAAATATAAAAATAGGCTTTTATTAAAAACCATCAAATTGTTAGATAATAAACCATAAAGAGTTTCAGCTTTTTGCCAGTTTGATTCAAAAAGCTCAATAGCAATAAAAATAAAAAACAGAATTAATATTGTATCCATAGGTAAAAATAAGTAAGGAATTCCTTACTTATTTTTTATCTCCATAAGAGAATTTTACTCTTTTGTTTTTATATAGACCAGTTCCAACAGGAATTGTTCTACCAATAACAACATTTTCTTTTAAGTCTTCTAACATATCCATTTTTGCAGAAATTGCGGCTTCTGTTAGAACTTTTGTTGTCTCTTGGAATGATGCAGCTGAGATAATAGAGTCAGATGTTACAGCAGCTCTTGTAATACCTAATAATAAAGGTTCTGCAATAGCTGGTTCTCCACCAAGTTTAATAATTCTAGTATTTTCAGCTTGAAATCTTTTCTTAGAAACCATATCACCAATGATGAATTTTGTATCTCCACCATCTAAAATAGATACCTGTCTTAACATTTGAGATAAAATAACCTCAATATGTTTATCAGCAATATTTACCCCTTGAGATCTATATACTTGCTGTACTTCAGATACAATAAATGAGTGAAGTGCTTTTTCACCTAAAATTCTTAATATATCATGAGATGAGATTTGTCCATCAGTTAATGCTTCACCAGCATGAACGAACTCACCTTCGTGTACTAAAATTTGTTTAGATTTTTCAACTAAATACTCAACTTTAGCACCATTTTCATCTGTAATTAAGATTCTTTGTTTATTTCTTAATGGTTTTCCAAAAGAAACAATTCCATCAAATGAAGCTAAGATTGCAATATTTTTTGGTCTTCTTGCTTCAAATAATTCAGATACTCTTGGAAGACCTCCAGTAATATCTTTTGATTTTTGAGTAGCTTTAGGAGTTTTACCTAATACATCTGCTACTTCAACTTTTTGTCCTTCATTTACGTTTAATGAAGTTTTTGGATCCAATGTATATCTAATTAACTCTTTTTTATCAGTAGCTAATACGATAGCTGGTTTATATCCAGCTGGGATATACTCACTAACAACAAGTTTTGAAGTTCCTGTTAGTTCATCATATTGCTCAGAAACTGTTACACCAGGAATAATATCTTCAAATGTAACTGTACCTGCTTTTTCAGCAATTGTTGGGTTTGCATATGGATCCCACTCAGCAATTACTACTTGCTCAGAAGTTTTTGGAACTGCAATTAAAGAATCTTTTTCAACAGCAACATTGTCATCTAATTGAACAATAGATCCTCTTGCAATATAGTGTCTTAATGCTTCTCTATCGTCTGCATCAACAATAACTGCAAAAAGTCCTTTTTCATTTACTTCGTCACCAGATTTAATATCATGTCTTCTTTCTAAATAGTCACCAGTTAATTTATAATATTTAACTACACCTTTTGCATTTGATACAATTTTAGATGTAATTGGCGCACCATCTTCAACTTTTAATAAAGATGCATAAGGGATTCTGTTTGGTACATTCCATCCATCTTTAATCATCTCAACAATAGATTCATTTACATCTACTTCATCACCATCTGAGTATGGAAGATATAATTTACCATCAATTTTTCCAGAAACACCTGCTAATTCATTTGCTTTAGCAACATCATTCTTTCTTAAATAGTATTTTTTCTCTTCTTTTCCATTTGAGATTGTTAAAACTGTCTCTTCGTGGATAGTATCAACTGTTACTCTACCTTTAAATGGAGCATTGATTTTTGGTTCAACTAATAAAATACCAGCATTTCTTCTGTTAGCAACAATGTTTTTACCATTTTTATCAACATACTTTTTAATGTTATAGTATCTAATGAAACCTTCTTTATCTACTCTTAACTCTCTTTCTGTTTGAGTTGCACTTGCAGTTCCCCCAACGTGGAAAGTTCTAAGTGTCAGCTGAGTTCCTGGTTCCCCAATAGATTGAGCAGCAAGTACCCCAACAGCTTCACCTGGATTTGCTTTTCTTTGCTCACCTAGGTTTAGACCATAACATTTTGAACATAAACCATTTTCTTCTTTACAAGTTAATGGAGTTCTAATAACTACTGATTTAACTTCCGCATCTGCAACAACTTTTGCATCTTCTTCAGTAATTAGAGTCCCTTCTGTAAATAAAATCTCATTTGAGATAGGGTCAATAATATCTTCAGCAATTACTCTTCCTGTAATTCTCTCTTCTAAACTTTCAATTAACTCATTACCAGAAGATAAATCTGTAATTTCAATACCCTCATGAGTTCCACAATCCTCATTTGTAATTCTTACATTTTGTGAAACATCGATAAGCTTTCTTGTTAAATACCCTGCATTGGCAGTTTTTAAAGCTGTATCGGCAAGACCTTTTCTAGCTCCGTGAGTAGAAATAAAGTACTCAAGAACGTTTAGACCTTCTCTAAAGTTTGAAATAATTGGTGTCTCAATAATAGAACCATCTGGTTTTGCCATAAGACCCCTCATACCTGCTAGCTGTCTAATTTGAGCAGCAGAACCCCTAGCTCCTGAGTCAGCCATCATGTAAATTGAGTTAAATCCATCTTTATCAGATTGGATCATTTCCATCATCTCAGAACCAAGAGTATTATTAATCTCTGTCCAAATATCAATAATTTTATTATATCTTTCTTGCTCAGTTAATAAACCTTGCGAGAATTGTTTTTGAACTTCAATAACTTCTTTTTTAGATTTAGCTACGTGCTCAGTTTTTGCTTCTGGTACTCTAATATCATCAATAGATACAGAAATTCCAGCTTCTGTTGCATATCTAAAACCTAAGTTTTTAAGGTTATCTAAAAATCTTGGAGTTACACTATATCCACCATGTTTATAAATATAATCAACTAATGTTCCAATATCTTTTTTCTTTAATCTTTTATTCCATAATGTATCAGGAACAAATGATGGTAAAATTTCTTTAATAATAAGTCTTCCAATTGTTGTATGGATAACTTTATTATCTACTTTTGTTCTAATTTTTGCATGTAAATCAACTTTACCCATCTCTAATGCAGCTTTTGCTTCATTAACATCAGTAATAAGTTTATGCTCTCCTTTTACACCATCTTTTTCTAATGATAGGTAATAAATACCTAAAATCATATCTTGTGATGGAACTGCAATAGCTCTACCTGATGCAGGTAAAAGAATATTCATAGAAGACATCATTAAAATTTTAGCTTCTGCAACTGCTTCTTGAGATAAAGGCACGTGAACAGCCATTTGGTCACCATCGAAGTCGGCGTTAAACGCAGCACAAACAAGTGGGTGTAACTGAATAGCTTTACCATCAATTAATACAGGGTGGAACCCTTGAATTGAAAGTTTGTGAAGAGTTGGTGCTCTGTTTAATAATATAGGATATTCATTTACAATTTCCGATAAACATTCCCAAACTTCATTTGTTTCACTCTCAATTAATCTCTTTGCAGATTTTAAAGTTGTTGCATAACCTTTTTCTTCTAACTTAGCCATTAAATGTGGTTTAAATAATTCTAAAGCCATTTTCTTTGGAATACCACATTGATCCATATTTAAACTTGGACCTACAACAATAACTGATCTTCCAGAGAAATCAACCCTTTTACCAAGTAAGTTTTGTCTAAATCTTCCTTGCTTACCTTTGATAATTTCAGATAAAGATTTTAAAGGTCTTTTATTTGCACCTTTAACCGCATTAGCTGTTTTACCATTATCAAATAAAGCATCAACTGCTTCTTGAAGCATTCTTTTTTCATTTCTAATAATAATTTCAGGTGCATCAAGTTCTGTTAATCTTTTTAATCTGTTATTTCTATTAATAACTCTTCTATATAAATCATTAACATCTGAAACAGCAAATTTACCACCTTCTAAAGATACAAGTGGTCTTAAATCTGGTGGAAGAACTGGTAATTTAGTTAACATCATCCATTCAGGTCTATTTCCAGAGTTAATAAAGTTTTCTACTACTTTTAATCTTTTAACAATAGTTTTTCTTTTTGCTTCAGATTTAGTATTTTGCATTTCATCTTTTAAAGATTGTAAAAGCTCAAATAAATCTAAATTTTCTAATAAATCTCTAACTATATCCCCACCCATATTTGCTCTAAATCCAGTGTGGTCAAATAAATCAGAAATTGTTCTATATTGTTCTTCATTTAAAATATCATATTTTAAAACTTTTTTAGTTTTTTCATTATCATAATAAGCTTCACCTGGTTCACTTACTATATATGCTTCATAATATAATACTCTTTCTAAATCTTTTAGTTTTACACCTAATAAAGTACCAATTCTTGTAGGAAGAGAAGATACCATCCAAATGTGTGCAACTGGAGATACAAGGTCAATATGACCCATTCTGTGTCTTCTAACTTTTGCAGATGTTACTTCAACACCACATTTTTCACAAACAACACCTTTATATCTCATTTTTTTGTATTTACCACAAAGACACTCGTAATCTTTTATTGGTCCAAAAATTTTAGCACAAAAAAGACCATCTCTTTCTGGTTTTAAAGTTCTATAGTTAATTGTTTCTGGTTTTTTAACTTCACCACAAGACCAAGAAAGAATCTTCTCTGGACTTGCTAATCTTAATTGAAACGCAGAAAAATCTTGTGGTCTTTCTAACTCTTTTATTTCGATAGGTTCTAATACTTTTTCGTTATTACTCATTCTCTTCTACCTCGTCAAAAATATCAACGTCTAATCCTAAAGCTTTTAACTCTTTAGTTAATACGAAGAACGTTTCAGGAACACCTGATTTTGGAACATTTTCACCGTTTGCAATAGCTCTATATGCTTTTGTTCTACCTTCAACATCATCCGATTTTGTAGTAAGCATCTCTTTAAGAACTGAAGTTGCACCATAAGCTTCTAGTGCCCAAACCTCCATTTCTCCGAATCTTTGTCCACCAAATAGTGCTTTACCTCCAACTGGTTGTTGTGTTACTAATGAGTAAGGTCCAGTAGATCTTGCGTGTACTTTTTCATCAACTAAGTGGTGAAGTTTAAGCATATACATATAACCTACATTAACTCTCTCTTTCATTTTATTACCAGTTTTTCCATCATAAAGTGTAGATTTACCATCGCTATCAATTTTTGCTAATTCAAATAGTCTTTCAAACTCTTCACCTTTAACACCATCAAATACTTGAGTAGCAAATCTTACACCTTTTGCCCAATCTTGTGCATAAGATACTAAATCTTCATCACTTAAAGTTTCAATAAATTCTTTTGCTTTCATTAGTTTTGCAACTGAAGCAATTTCAGTCATCTTATTTCTAAGGTCATTAATAAAGTCTTCTCTTTTTGCTTCAAAAATACCTTGGATTTGATTACCTAATCTTTTACCAACTAATCCTAAGTGTACTTCTAGAATTTGTCCAATATTCATCCTTGAAGGAACCCCTAGTGGGTTAAGAATAACATCAACTGTTGTTCCATCTTCTAAATATGGCATATCAACTTGAGGAACTATGTTAGAAACGATACCTTTGTTACCGTGTCTTCCGGCCATTTTATCCCCAACTTTGATTTTTCTTTTTGTAGCAATATAAACTTTTACTTGTTTAATAACACCACTTGCTAAAATATCATCGTGCTCAAGAACTTGAAGTTTTTCTTCATGCTCTTCTCTTAAAATAGATTTTTGTTTAATAAAGTGTTCTTTAATATTATTATATTCATCTTGAACTGCTTTACTATAAGAAGCAACTACTTTTTTCATAGCAAATCTATTTACATTTGCTAAAGCATCTAAAGGAATACTTTCACCTTTTTTAAATACTGTTCCTTCTACATCTACATCTTTTTCTAATGCTGCTTTAGATAATAAATTGTTGATTTTTAAAATCTCTTCTCTATCTAACATTAGTAATTTATCATGATGCTTAACATCTAATTCATTTTTCTCAGATTCAATTTCAGCTATTGCTCTTTCGTCTTTTTCATATCCTTTTTTAGTGAATACTTTAACATCAACTACAATACCTTCCATTGATGTTGGACAATATAATGATTTATTAATAACATGCCCAGCTTTTTCCCCAAAGATTGCTCTTAAAAGTCTTTCTTCAGGAGTTGGTTTAATCTCACCTTTTGGTGTTACTTTTCCAACTAAAATCATTCCAGGTTTTACATAAGTACCAATTTTAACGATACCTGATGCATCTAAATGAGAAATTGACTCTTCTTTTACACCTGGTAAATCTCTAGTAATTTCTTCATTTCCATGTTTTAATTCTCTACATTCAACTTCTTTTTCATAAATATGAACAGAAGTAAAAGCATCTTCTTCAATTAATCTTTGAGATAATACAATTGCATCCTCGTAGTTATATCCATTCCATGGCATAAATGCAACCATTGCATTAACACCTACTGCTAACTCACCTTTATCCATAGATGGACCATCAGCAATAACTTGTCCTTTTTCAACTACATCACCAGCTTTAACTGCAACTCTTTGACCAAATGAAGTATTATTATTTGTTCTTACATTTTTATTTATTTCATAGTGATCAATGAAAGCACCGTTTTCATCTTCACCTCTAATATAAATATTTTTAGCATCTGCTTTTTCTACAACTCCACCTCTTGAAGCTTTAATTGCTTCCCAAGCATCTCTTGCAACTGTTTTTTCTAAACCAGTTCCAACGATTGGAGCATTAGGTCTTAATAGTGGAACAGCTTGTCTCATCATGTTTGAACCCATTAATGCCCTGTTGGCATCATCGTGTTCTAAGAATGGAATTAATGAAGCAGCAACTCCCATAACCATTTGAGAAGAAATATCAATATAATCTACTTTATTTTTTTCAATAAGTAGGATTTCTCCATCTTGTCTTGCTTCAATTAAAGGCTCAATAATTTTTCCATTATCATCAACTTTTGTTGAACCAGGAGCAATTACAAGTCCTTCTTCTAATGTTGCAGTCATATAAACGATTTCGTTAGTTACAACACCCTCTTTTACTTTTTTATAAGGAGCTTCAATAAATCCTAATTCATTTACTTTTGCAAATGTAGATAAAGTATTAATAAGACCAATATTTTGACCCTCTGGAGTTTCAACAGGACAGATTCTTCCATAGTGTGTTGGGTGAACGTCCCTTACTTCAAATCCAGCTCTTTCTTTTACTAAACCACCCTCACCTAATGCAGAAAGTCTTCTTTTATGAGTAACTTCTGATAATGGGTTAGTTTGATCCATAAACTGAGATAATTGCCCAGATGTAAAGAATTCAGTAATTGTTGATGTAATCATTTTAGAGTTAACTAAATCATGTGGCATTAAATCTTCTAATGTTCCACTTAATGTAGTCATTTTATCTCTAATAGCTTTTTGCATTTTAATAAGTCCAGAGTGTAACTCATTTGCTAAAAGCTCACCAATTGCTCTAATTCTTCTATTACCTAAGTGATCCCTATCATCAATATGTCCATGACCAGATTTAACTTTTACAAGGTATTGAACAGTTTTAATAATATCTTCATATGTTAATACTGTAACATACTCAGGAACACAAACACCTAATTTATGGTTCATTTTCATTCTTCCAACTTTTGTTAAGTCGTATCTCTCTGGATCAAAGAATAATTTTTTAACGAACTCTTTTGCTGCTTCTTTAGTTACAGGCTCACCTGGTCTCATAACTTTATAAATTCTAATTGCTGATAAATCATTTTCATCATCAATTTGTTCTGTTTGTTTTAATAATTTTAAAGATTCAGCATCAGCTTTAAATGCATTAATAATAGAATCATCAACACCAGCAGCTAAATCGTTTGCAATATCAAAAGAATCAAAACCTAAATCTAAAAGTTTTTTTAATTTTAATTCATCTAAATTTGTAAGTGCATCAAATAATACTTCTCCTGATTCTGGATCAAAAATAGCATTAGCTGTTGATCTATCCATTAATAATTCAACTGGATATTCAACTAAGTCAAGACCACCATCAACTAAAGCTTTTGCTTTTCTAGCTGTTAGCCTTTTCCCTGCACCTAAGATTAAGTTACCTTTATCATCTTTTAAATCAAAATCTAATCTTCCAGCATAATCATCTGCATTAAATTTTGTTAAGAATTTATTATTTTTAATCTTAATATTAATAATTGGGTAGAATAATTTAATAATATCTTCTTTAGAGTAACCTAATGCTCTAAATAAAATAGTAACAGGAACTTTTCTTCTTTTATTAATTCTTACATATAATACATCTTTTGCATCATACTCAAAATATAACCAAGAACCTCTATCTGGAATAATTTGACCAGTATAGATTAGTTTATTACCTGCTGTATTAGCCTCTTCTTCTTTGAAGATAACACCTGGAGATCTATGTAACTGATTTACAACAACTCTCTCAACACCATTAACAATAAATGATGTTCTATCTGTCATAAGCGGTATTTCTCTGATAAATAAAGATTGCTCTTTCATATCTTTAACACCGATTTTTTCACCAGTTTTTTCGTCAAGTTCCCATAATGTTAATCTAATATTGATTTTTAAAGGAATTGAATAAGTTAGACCTCTAACCATAGACTCTCTAACATCATATTTAGGTTTTCCTACTTCACTTCCTAAATATTCTAAAGTTATTCTGTTTTGAGCATCATGAATAGGGAAAACTGATTTAAAGACTTTTTCTATACCAGCTTCTGTTCTTTCATCTTTGCCAATCATTAGAAAGTTATCATAAGAGCTTTGTTGTAATTGTAGTAGATTTGGAATTTCAATTTGTTGTGGATTTTTTGCAAAATCAACTCTAAGTCTATTACCAGATTTTAAAGAGTTTAACATTGTCGACCTTAATAAATTTGGTTTAGTATTTTAGCTTTTTTTATAAAGCGCAAAAAGCATCCCTAAAGGATAAGGTTAAAATTCTTTGAAAATTCTAAACTTAGCCCTCAGTGATGCTAATCTTCTGTAAGGTAGGAAGTTCTACCTTACATACAGTAAATTTAAAAGAGAAATTATTTAATTTCTACTTTTGCTCCAGCAGCTTCTAATTGAGCTTTTGCAGCTTCTGCATCTTCTTTAGATACACCCTCTTTAATTGTAGATGGAGTTTCTTCAGCAGCAGCTTTTGCTTCTTTTAATCCAAGACCAGTTAAAGCTCTGATCTCTTTAATAACATTGATTTTTTTGTCACCTGAATCAACGATAACTACGTCAAATTCAGTTTTTTCTTCAGCAGCATCAGCAGTAGCAACTGCAGCACCAGCTACAGCAACTGGTTGAGCAGATACTCCAAATTTTTCTTCAAATTCTTTTACTAATTCAGATAATTCTAATACAGATAAACCTGAGATGTATTCTAATACGTCTTCTTTAGAAATTGCCATTTCATTTTCCTTATAATATTTTTTTTATTTATTATTTAATTATATAATGCTTAAAATTAAGCAGCCTCTTCTTCTTTTTTTCTTCTAAGAGCATCAAGACCAATAGTAAAGTTTCTAACAGGTCCCATCCATACAGATGCAAGCATTCCAAGAAGTTCTTCTCTAGATGGTAATTTAGCAAATGCATTAACTCTTGCAAGATCAGCAATTTGACCTTCAATGATACCAGATTTAATTGCAAATTTTTCTTTATTTGCTTCAGCAAATTTATCAGCAACTTTACAAGCAGAGATTTGATCTTCTGACCATAAGAAAATGTTAGTTCCACTTAACTCAACATCTCCTAACTCAGCATTTTTAACTGCAACTGTTACTAATGTATTTTTTGCAACTTGAACTTTAGTATTGTTAGCTTTTGCTTCTTTTCTTAATCTTTCTAACTCTTTATGAGTAAGTCCTTTATAATCACATACTACTATAGCTAATGATTGTTTAAACTCAGAAGTTAAGAAATCAACTACTTCAGCTTTTTGTTGTTTAGTCATTTTTTATTCCTCCTTCCAAAACATGAAACTTAAGCAGGTCTTACAAAAAACGGAGGTGTTTTTTACCGGCTGTCTTCAGTTTTATATCAGTGTTTTGATAACACTCAATAATATTGAAAACTTCAACACTATTGAATGTTATGGTTAAATAAGGAGTTTATCCTTATTTAACATCCATTAATTCTACTGTGTCTAATCTAATTGATGGAGACATAGTTAATGATACTGCTGCATTTGTAATATATTTACCTTTAGCAGTAGAAGGTTTTGCTTTATTAATTGCTGCAACGAAAGCTCTAATGTTTTCGTTAATTGCTTCACCAGAGAAAGAAACTTTTCCAACTGCTGCTTGCATATTACCTTTTTTATCAACTCTATATGTAACTTGACCACCTTTAGCATCATTAACTGCTTTAGTTACGTCCATTGTTACTGTTCCAGTTTTTGGATTTGGCATTAAACCTTTTGGTCCTAAGATTCTACCAACTTTTCCTACAATTCCCATGCAATCAGGAGTTGCAATTAAAACATCAAAGTTGATATTACCAGCTTGAATATCAGCTGCTAAATCATCATTTCCAACAATATCTGCACCAGCTGCTTTTGCTTCATCCATTTTAGTTCCCTTAGCAAAAACTGCAACTCTAACAGTTTTACCAGTACCATTTGGAAGAACAACTGCACCTCTAATCATATGGTCAGCATGTCTTGGATCTACATTTAGGTTTAATGCAATTTCAACACTTTCGTCAAATTTTGCAGACTTTAACTCTTTTAAGTGATTACAAGCTTCTGCTAAAGAGTAGCTTCTATCTTCAATTTTTTCTAATAATGCTTTATATCTTTTTGAAACTTTTGCCATTTTATTCTCCGCAATTTTTTTATTTGCTACCGCCTATTTATAGTCTGGTGGTGAGACTTATAAAACACGAATTATGCTTCTACGTCAATACCCATAGATCTAGCAGAACCAGCAACAATTTTTGCAGCTTGCTCTTTATCATCTGTATTTAAGTCAGCTATTTTCATATCAACTATTTCTAAAACTTGTTCTTTAGTTAATTTTCCAACTTTGTTTTTAAGTGGATTATCTGAACCTTTTTTAACTCCAGAGATTTTTTTAATTAAATCTGTCATTGGTGGTTGTTTTAATTCAAATGTAAAACTTTTATCTGTATAAACAGTAATTTCTACAGGGATTGTGTATCCTGCTTTATCTTTTGTTTTTTCATTAAATGCTTTACAAAATTCCATAATATTAACACCTCTTTGACCAAGAGCAGGTCCTACTGGAGGTGATGGATTTGCAGCACCAGCTGGTATTTGAAGTTTAAGTTTACCTTGTACTTTTTTAGCCATCTAAAATTCCTTTTCTAAATTTAATAATAATGTATAGGCATTAGGCAATAAAACTACAGTGAGAAGCAAGTTTATATTGCCTAATGCCTATAGATAATGTTATATTACTCTTTCTACTTGCGTATAAGAGATTTCAACTGGAGTATTTCTTCCAAAAATAGAAACATTCAGTTTTAAAATACCTGCAGTCATATCAAAATCTTCAACAATTCCGTTGAAGTTTGCAAATGGACCTTCATTAATTCTAACCATTTCACCTTCATCAAATGAAACTTTTGGTTTAGCAGCTGATCTATTATTAACTTTTTCTAAAATTAAATTAATATCTTTTTCTGCTAATGGAGTTGGTTTTTTTGATTCACCAATAAATCTTCCAACTTTTGGCATTGATTGAATTCTATGCCATAATGCTGTATCTAAATCAATTTTAGCAAAAGCATATGCTGGATATAAAGGTCTTTCAACAATTACTTTTTTGCTTTTTTTAATTTCAATTAAATCTTCTGTTGGAACTAGAACCTCTGCTATTCTATCATTACCCATCTCTTCAGCTAATTTTTCTAAAGCTTTTTTTACAGTTAATTCACTTCCAGAGTGAGTTTGAATTGCATACCATTTATGTGCCATTATTAAATCCTTAATTCATTACAGAAGATAAGCTTAATGACATTACTGCATCAATTAATGCTAAAAATAAAGTAATTACTGTTACCACAATAAACACTGATAAATAAGCTGATCTGATTTGTTCTTTTATAGGAAAAATAACTTTAAATAGTTCTTCTTTAGCGTTTTTATAATAAGTTTTGAATTTATTCACAAGTGACTCCAGTATTTATTAAGCTTATAAAATTCTTTTAAAAGAAGTCAACTACTGCTTTTAAAAAAATTTAAAATGGCAGGCCAGGAGGGACTCGAACCCCCAACCATCGGATTTGGAATCCGGCGCTCTACCATTGGAGCTACTGACCTGTGAGTAAAGAGTAAGTCAAAGTCTTACGACTTTAACTTAACTTCTTTATGAATTGTGTGTTTTTTTAATCTTGGACTATATTTTTTAACCTCAAATTTCTCACTATGAGTTTTTGGGTTTTTCCAAGTAGTGTAGTTAATATCTCCACTTTCTTGACATTTTAATCCAATTTTTATTCTAATTGCTGCCATGAATCAACCCTTACTCGATGATTTCTGCAACAACTCCAGCACCTACAGTTCTACCACCTTCTCTAATAGCAAACTTAGTACCTTTTTCTAGAGCAATTGGAGCAACTAATTCAACTGTCATTTCTACGTTATCACCTGGCATAACCATTTCTACACCCTCAGGTAAAGAAATTGAACCAGTAACGTCTGTTGTTCTTACATAGAATTGTGGTCTATATCCTGAGAAGAATGGAGTATGTCTTCCACCCTCTTCTTTAGAAAGAATATACACTTCACATCTGAATTTTGTATGAGGTGTGATTGAACCTGGTTTAACTAAAACTTGTCCTCTTTCAACATCCTCTTTTTTGATACCTCTTAGTAAAACACCGCAGTTATCACCAGCAACACCTTGTTCCATTTCTTTTCTGAACATTTCAATACCAGTAACTGTAGTAGTTTGAGTATCTTTGATACCAACGATCTCAATAGTTTCACCTAATTTAACTGTACCTTTTTCAATTCTACCAGTAACAACTGTTCCTCTTCCTGAGATAGAGAAAACGTCTTCTACAGGCATTAAGAATGCTTGATCAACATCTCTAGCTGGAGTTGGAATATAAGTATCAACTGCATCCATTAAAGCCATGATTTTTTCAGACCATGCACCTAAAGTACCAGTTTTAGCTTCTTCTAAAGCTTTAAATGCAGAACCTGCAATAATTGGAGTGTCATCACCTGGGAAATCATACTCAGATAATAATTCTCTAATTTCCATTTCAACTAGTTCTAACATCTCTTCTCTATCTTCTTCATCTAGTTGATCTTCTTTGTTCATAAATACAACGATATATGGAACACCAACTTGTTTAGATAATAGAATGTGCTCTCTTGTTTGAGCCATTGGTCCATCTGTTGAAGCAATAACTAAGATAGCACCGTCCATTTGTGCAGCACCAGTAATCATGTTTTTAACATAATCGGCGTGTCCTGGACAATCTACGTGTGCATAGTGTCTTGCATCTGTTTCATACTCAATATGAGAAGTAGCAATTGTAATTCCTCTTTCTCTTTCTTCTGGTGCATTATCGATTTGATCGTAATCCATCATTTTTGCGTTACCCTTAACTGCTAATACTGCAGAAATTGCAGCAGTTAAAGTAGTTTTACCGTGGTCAACGTGACCAATTGTACCAATGTTAACATGCGGCTTGCTTCGTTCGAACTTTTCTTTTGCCATTGAAATTCCCCTTAAAGATTTTAAAAATTCCCTCTGAGTAGATAAGCCATATAAAGCTTCTCTATTCAGAGGGTTTAATATTTTTATTATCGCATACAGCTTAGAAATAGTGCCAAAAACTTAGCAAAATTTCTAAGCTGTATGATTAAAAATCGTATTATATCAAAAATTAGATTACAGGGAGATTACATATTTAGAGTTATATACAAGAATGTGCTTATAACTCAGCTCCCAGTATCAATAAATAAATGGAGCGGGAGACGAGACTCGAACTCGCGACAATCTGCTTGGAAGGCAGAAGCTCTAGCCAACTGAGCTACTCCCGCAATCATTTGCGTGGTGGTGAGAGAAGGATTTGAACCTTCGAAGCCATAGGCGGGAGATTTACAGTCTCCTGGATTTGACCACTCTCCAACCTCACCGTTGAAAATTATTAATCTGGTCAAGCGCTGATCTTTTAAAGATTACGCACGACAATAAAAATGGAGCTGGTGAAGGGACTTGAACCCCCGACCTGCTGATTACAAATCAGCTGCTCTAGCCAACTGAGCTACACCAGCGTCCAAAATGGTGGCGCGGGGCAGAATCGAACTGCCGACACAAGGATTTTCAGTCCTTTGCTCTACCGACTGAGCTACCGAGCCACTTCCTAAATTGGAGTGAAATTATACACATAGTTTTATTAAATTTTGCTTAATTTAGATACAAGTTCTTTAAAAAGATTTCCTCTATGTGCATATGAACTAAATTGATCTAAAGAAGCAGCAGCAGGCGAAAGCATTGCAACTGCGCTTTTATGGTGTTTCAATGCTATTTCTTCAACTGCTTTTTCTAAGATTTCACAAGCAGTTACTTTTATATTATATTGTTTGCAAAAGTTTAAAACTCTTTGTAAATTAATCCCTATAGCAAAAACTTCAATATTTAACTCTTTAATATACTCAAATAAAGGTTCTAAGTTTGCACCTTTATCATCTCCACCAAGAATTAAAAATATCTCTTGTTGTTTATAAGGAATTATTGCATTTATAGTAGCATCCACATTAGTAGCTTTACTATCATTTATCCATAATCTATCTAAACTATCATAAACTTCTTCAATTTTATGCTTATCTATTATAAAAGAATTGATTTTTTCATAATCAATTTCATCAAATAAAATTTTTTGAGTTGCCATTGCTAAAAGAGCATCTAATAAAAATGGCTCTTTAAATTTAATTTTTGATTTATCTATATTAAACTCTTTTGCTAAATCATTACTATTTTTATATGTGATTTTATAAGCATTTGTAGGATAATCTTTAAATTCTTCTGGTATTATAGCTATTTCACCTTCTTTCATAAAATCAAGAGGTTTTAATTTAGCTAATTTATACTCTTCATATGAACCATGCCAAGAGATATGATCTTCACTAATTGGAAGCAAGATATATAAGCTTGGTTTTGCTTTATTTGTATAATGTAAAGTAAATGAAGAAGTTTCTAAAATCCATATTTTAGCATTTGTATCTAATTTACATGTGGGAACTCCAATATTTCCTCCATATACACTATTATACTTTTCTAAAAGATACTGTGTCATTTGAGTTGTAGTTGTTTTTCCATTTGTTCCACTAATCCAAATAGAAAATGGCATTACATCAAATAAATAGTCATAATCACTTTGAAGATTTTTTGCTTGTTTCACCATATTATTTGAAGGGGGAATTCCAGGACTTACAATTGTTACCTCATCAGAATTTTTATCATATAAATTAAAATCATTATCATCATATAAAGTTACATCAACAAACTTTTCTTTTAATGCTTGTGCAGTAATACCTTTACCTAAAACTCTAATCATTATCTAACCTTTAAACTCATTAGTGCCAATAGATTTGTCATAAATGAAATTATCCAAAATCGTACAATAATTTTATTTTCTTTCCAACCTTTTTGCTCAAAGTGGTGATGTATTGGAGCCATTAGAAAAACTCTTTTTTGTCTTAATTTATATGAACCAACTTGTAGTATCACAGAAACTGTTTCTAAAACAAAAATAAACCCAATTAAGATTAAAAGAATTTCAGACTTACCAACAATAGCCATATAGCCCATAAAAGCACCAAGAGGTAAGCTTCCACTATCTCCCATAAAAATTTGTGCAGGATGAGAGTTATACCATAAAAATGCGATTAATGAACCAATAATACAAGCACCTAAGATTGCTAATTCTCCTGTAAGCTTTATATTTGGTAAGAGAAGATAAGAAGATAAAATAGCATGACCTGTAATATAAATAATAATGGATAAAGTAAAAAAAGCCATAATTGAAGGAACTGTAGCAAGGCCATCTAAACCATCAGTTAAATTAACTGCATTTGAAGTTGCAACTATTACTAAAATCCAAAAAAATGTAATAAAAAAGCCAATATCAAATAATGGCAATTTATAAAAAGGTGTATAAAGTTCAGTTGTGTGGTTGTAAAAAAAAAGTATTAAAACTACTATTGCTGCAGAAAAAACTTGAAAAATCAATTTCATTCTAGCACTTAATCCTGCATCATTTTTATTATTTGAAATCTTTGCATAATCATCTTTTATTCCAATTAAAGAAAAAAGAGCTAAAGTTAATAATCCTCCAACCACATAAAAATTGTTTAATTTTACTGTTAAAAGTGTAGCAATTATCGTTGAAAAGATAAAAACAACTCCACCCATTGTAGGAGTACCTGCTTTTACTTGGTGTGAATCTGGTGCATATTTATAAATAGGTTGTGATGCTTTTTTATTTTTAGCCCAAACAATGAACTTTGGTAAAAGATACATAGTTAAAAAAAATGAGATAAAAAAACCAATTCCTGCTCTAACAGAAATATATTGAAATATATTAATATCTAAGTGTCTATAAAACCAATAAAACAAATTTAAACCTTCATTTGGATATAATCGTGCGATTATATTATATAATACCAAATAATTAGATAAATTTTTTGATTGGTAATAAAAAAAGGTTTCGAATGACAAATAAAACTATTTTAGTAATAACTGATGGTATTGGACACAATAACTCAGATAGTTTTAATGCTTTTAAAAATGCAAATACTCCTACATATGACTATCTATTTAAAAATGTTCCATATTCATTAATTCATACTTACGGGAACTATGTTGGACTTCCAGATGGACAAATGGGTAATAGTGAAGTTGGACATATGACAATAGGAAGTGGAAGAATTTTATATCAGGATTTAGTAAAAATTAATCTAGCAATAAAAGATAATACTTTAAAAGATAATGAGATATTAAAAAATACAATTTCTAACTCAAATAATCTTCACTTAATTGGTTTAGTAAGTGATGGTGGTGTTCACTCTCATATTGAACATATTATCGCCCTTGCAAAAATTGCAAAAGCTAATGGAAAAAAAGTATTTATTCACGTAATAACTGATGGAAGAGATGTTGCATATAATTGTGCAAATAAGTATATACAACAATTAATTGAAATTTGTGATGAAGATATTGTAATTGCAACTATTTCAGGAAGATACTATGCTATGGATAGGGATAACAGATGGGAAAGGGTAAAAAAAGCTTATGATGCTATTGTTTTTGCTAACCCTAAAACTTCAATGCCTATTTGTACATATGTAGAAGAATCATATAAAAAAGAGATATTTGATGAGTTTATTGAGCCAACTTCTTTTGAAGGCTTTAATGGAATACAAAATAATGATGGAATAATTTTTTGTAATTTTAGAAGCGACAGAATGAGAGAAATCTCTTCAGTTTTTGCAAAAAAAGAGTTTAGTGAATTTGAAATAAAAGAATTATCATTAAATATTGCAACAATGACGCAATATGATAAAAATACTCCTTTACCTATTTTATTTCCAAAAGAAAGCCCTAAAAATACCCTTGCAGAAGTTATTTCAAATGCAGAATTATCACAGTTACATACAGCAGAAACAGAAAAATATGCCCATGTTACATTTTTCTTTAATGGAGGAGTTGAAGAGCCTGTATTAAATGAAAGTAGAGTATTAATTCCATCTCCTAGTGTTGCAACTTATGATTTACAGCCACAAATGAGTGCACCTGAAGTTGGTGAAACTGTAAGAAAAGCAATGCAAGAAGAACAAGATTTTATTGTAGTAAATTTTGCAAATGGAGATATGGTAGGACATACAGGAGTTTATGAAGCTGCCATTAAAGCTGTTGAGGCAGTGGATTTAGAGCTAGGACTTATAATTGAAAAAGCAAAAGAAAAAGGATATAATCTAATACTTACAAGTGATCATGGAAACTGTGAAATGATGAAAGATGAAAATGGAAATACTCTTACAAATCATACAGTTGGTGATGTATATTGCTTTGTAATTGCAAATAATGTAAAAGAAGTTAAAACTGGTGGACTAAATAATATAGCTCCAACTGTTTTAAAACTGATGAATTTAGATATTCCAGAAGAGATGGATGAACCATTAATTTAAAAGGAAAAATATGGCATTAAATGAAATTAAATCAGATTTAAAAAATTTAAATATATTAATAGTAGAAGATGGAAAAGATATTATTAATATTATGAATAGAACTTTTAAAATGATAGTAAATCAAATATCCTTGGCAAATGATGGCGATAAAGCAATGGAATTATATAAAACAAATAATCCAGATTTAATTCTAACTGATTTAAGAATGCCACATAAAGATGGTGTAGAATTTATAAAAGAGTTAAGAAAGATAGATTTAGAAATTCCAATTATTGTAATTACAGCTTATGAAGATGATTTAAAAGAAGAAGAGAAGCAATTAGTAAATGCAATTTTTCCAAAACCTATAAATTTTATAGCATTAGTAAATAAAATGAACGAGTTTTTATAAGTTTATTATGTTAAAGATTGAAGTTAAAGAATTAAATATATCACATCAAAATAAGCAATTAGTAGATATTAGTTTTAATATTGAAAATACTACTGCCTTAATTGGCGAAAGTGGTAGTGGAAAATCTTTAACTTTAAAAGCCCTTTTAAATTTATTACCTAGTGAGCTTAATGTAAAACTTAATTTAAAAAGCCAATTTGAATTAGATGTTTCAAATATTGGATTTATTCCACAAAATCCTTTTACTTCTTTATCTCCTATGACAAAAATTAAAAATCAATTTTTTTGTGATAAGGAAAAGAAAAAAGAGCTATTAAACCTTGTAGGATTAGAAGAATGGGTTTTAAATAGATTTCCCATACAATTAAGTGGTGGTCAGCTTCAAAGAGTTGTTATTGCAATGGTATTAAGCAAAAAGATTAAACTTTTATTACTTGATGAACCAACTACTGCTTTAGATGAAAAAAGCAAAATAAAAATTATTGAGCTTATTAAACAAATTACTTCAAAGTTACAAATACCAATACTTTTTGTAACTCATGATATAGAATCAATTAAAACAATTTGTGAAAATTTAATAATTATAAAAAAAGGTAAAGTTATAGAAAAAGGTAAAACTTTAGAACTTATAAAAAATCCAAAAAATGACTATACTAAAGTATTAATTGATTCAAATTTTAAAAATAGAGAGTTTAGGAAATAAAGATGTTAAAATATATATTTGGTTTTTTTGCAGTAGTTACTATTGGTGTAATGGGATGGCTATTATATCTTTATTCAAATATTAGATTTGAGTTAGATAAAGTAGTTGATTATAACCCAAAATTAACAACACAATTTTTTGATAAAGATGGAAGACTAATTTCAAATCTATTTTATCAAGAGCATAGACTATATGTGAAATATGAGGATATTCCAGCACGTGTTATTGAAGCCTTAGTAGCAATTGAAGATACACAATTTTTTGAGCATAATGGAATTAATCCAGATGCAATAAGCAGAGCTATTATAAAAGATATTAAAGCTGGTGCATTAGTTGAAGGAGCTAGTACCTTAACTCAACAATTAATAAAAACTTTAGTTCTTTCAAGGGAAAAAAAACTTATTAGAAAAATAAAAGAAGCCCTACTTTCACTTAGAATTGAAACTTTATTAACTAAAGAGGAAATTTTAGAAAGATATTTAAATCAAGTATATTTTGGACATGGTTATTATGGAATTAAAACAGCTGCACTAGGATATTTTAAAAAAGAGTTATATGAACTAAATTTAAAAGAGATTGCTATTTTAGTTGGACTTCCAAGAGCTCCAAGCTTTTATGACCCAACAAGAAACTTACAATTTGCCCTTGCAAGAGCAAATCAAGTTATTTCAAGAATGAATACTCTTGGATGGATTAATCAAGAAGAATATAGTGAAGCTATGAAATATACACCAAATGTATATGATGAAACATTAACTCAAAATAAAGCTCCTTATATAATTGATTATGTATTAAAAGAGTTATCAAATGAAATAAAAGATATAAAAACTGGTGGATATAAAATTTATTTAACTGTAGATTTAGATGCACAAGAAATTGCAAAAGAAGGATTAAAATTTGCATATAATCAAATACTTTCAAGAGATAAATATTTTCAAGAATTAAATAAAAAAAATAAAATTGAAAAAGAGTATGATGAAGAAGGAAATGAGTTAGACCCAAATAGATATATAAATAAATTAAATGGTTCACTAATTTCAATTGAAAATAAAACAGGTAAAATCTTAGCTTTAGTTGGAGGAATTGATTATAAAACTTCTTCATTTAATAGAGTAATACAAAGTAAAAGACAACCAGGTTCTGCAATAAAACCTTTTATTTATCAAGCAGCATTAGATTTAGGTTATTCTCCTGCAACTCAATTAGCTGATATTAGTAGAACTTATGAATTTGAAACAAATGATTCAGAAGAGAAAAAATTTTGGCAACCAAAAAACTATAGTGGAAAATATAAAGGTTTATTAAGTTTAAGAGAGGCTTTAGTTCATTCAAGAAACTTAGCAACTATAAATTTAGTTACTGATATAGGAATAGATGTGGTTTATGATTCTTTAAAAACTTATGGTTTTAAAGATATGCCTTTAGATTTATCAATTACTTTAGGTTCTTTTGTTATTTCTCCTCTTGATTTATCACAAGCTTATTCTATTATTTCAAATGATGGAGAAGAGGTAAAACCTTATATTATTAATTCAATTATAAATAAAAATGGAACTGTTATAAATTTTGAAGCTCAAAAAAGATATGTAACAAGTCCTGAGCAGGCTTTTTTAGTAAAAGATATTTTACATGATGCTGTTGATAGAGGAACAGGAAGAAGAGCAAAAGTTAAAAACTTAGAAATTGCAGGAAAAACAGGAACTACAAATAATAATGTGGATGCTTGGTTTTGTGGATTTTCGCCTACAATTCAAACTGTTGTATGGTTTGGACAAGATGATAATACACCTATGAGAAAAACAGAAACAGGTGGAAGAACAGCAGGTCCTGCTTTTGCATATTTTTATGAAAAGTATTTAAAACTACATCCTGAATTAAAAAGAGAGTTTGATATGCCAGAAGGTGTAAGAACTTCTATTTTAAATGGACAAAAAGAGTATTTTACAACTACTTCAAAACTGCCTACTGATGAAATTAATATTCCAAAAGAAAATCAAATTCAATTTTAATATTTCATAAAAAAAGGGAAGAGATAAAATTCTCTTCCCTTTATATTCTCTTTTAAACTCTTAGCAAGAATAAGTTGTTTTAAACTCAAATGCAGTTGGTCTAGCTTCGTATGGCCAAACTTGTGTTTCAAATTTATAGTGTTGATAAATATCAATCATCTCTTTTGTAAATACTGGTTGTAAGAACTCATTATCTCTAATTAATGCTTCTAATGAACCTCTTAATGTATGAGGCATTTGTGGAATTTCTCTTTCTCTAATTTCATCTAAAGATAATTCAAATAAATCATCATCCATTGGTCCAATAGGTTCATATTTATTTTTAATACCATCTAATCCAGCACATAACATTGCAGCAAATGCTAAGTATGGACAAGCAGTTGAATCTGGGAATCTCATCTCAATTCTAGTTGCTTTTTCTCCAGCACCATAAGGAATTCTACAAGATGCAGATCTATTTTGTGAAGAGTAAGTTAAAATTGATGGTGCTTCAAATCCTGGAATTAATCTTTTATAAGAGTTTGTTGAAGGGTTAGTAAACGCAGCAACAGCTCTAGCATGTTTAAAAATTCCACCCATATAATGTCTAGCCATATCAGAAAGATTTCCATACTCACCTTGTTTATAAAATAAGTTTTTACCATCTTTCCAGATTGATTGGTGTACGTGCATTCCATTTCCATTATCACCAAATAATGGTTTTGGCATAAATGTTGCAGATTTACCATTTAAATGTGCTACCATTTTAACAACATATTTTAATTTTTGAACATTATCAGCAGCTTCAATTAAATCACCAAATACTACACCAATTTCATGTTGTCCTTGTGCAACTTCGTGGTGTCCTAAAACAACTGTTAAACCAACTTGTTTTAATACTTGCATCATTTCAGCTCTTAAATCAACACCATTATCAATAGGAGCTACTGGGAAATAACCACCTTTTGTTCTTGGTCTATGTCCAATATTTCCAACTTCATAGTCAGTTGAATCATTCCACTCACCATCTTCTGAATCAACTTTATAATAAGACTCATTGATTGTATCTTTAATTTTTACATCTTCAAATACAAAGAATTCATTTTCTGGTCCAAAATAAGCAACATCACCAACACCTGACTCACTTAAGTGTTGTAAAGCTTTTTTAGCAATTGATCTTGGACATCTTTCATACATTTGACCTTTGTAGATATCATAAACATCACAAAATACAATAATTGTTGGATCAGCAGTGAAAGGATCTAAAAATGCAGTTTCAACATCTGGTTTTAAAATCATATCAGATTTATTAATTGGTTGCCATGCTTCAACTGATGAACCATCAAATGGTAAACCATTATCTAATTGTTCTGCACTTACAGCATCCATCATATAAGTTACATGGTGCCAAGTACCTTTTAAATCTGTAAATCTAAAATCTACAAATTCTACTTCATTTTCCTTACAAAATTTAAAAAATTCTTCTGTACTGTTTACAAACTTACCCATTTCAATAACTCCTTGAATTTATAATTGCACAATTGTAGCAAAATAAAAGAAAAAAAACATAAATTAACTGTATATTTTTTATACAGTTTGATATTTTTTAAACTTTTTATTTTTTAAAAATCTACTAACTGCCTATCTCTTGATTTAAAAATTGCACATTTTGTAAAACCTATTGATTTTGCAAGCTTTATTGCTTTATCATAACCATAACCAACTTGTTCAACACTATGGGCATCACTACTAAATGTTATGGGAATATTTTCTTCATAAATTAATTCTAACAACTCTTTTGAAGGATATTGTTCCTCAATAGGTTTTCTAAACCCAGCAGCATTTATTTCCACTGTCATATTTGATTTTTTAATCTGTTTAATTGCATTTTTTGCAAGTAAACGAATATCTTTTTTAGGAAGAAATTTAAATACTTTTATTAAATCTAAATGACCTACAATATCAAACTTATTTGATTTTGCTAATTCTTCTATTGCTCTAAAATATTCTTCCCAGATTTTATCAATATTTACATTTTGATATTTACCAATAAATTCTGGATTATCAAATCCCCAAGGCTCATCATTATTATTATTTTTTGATTCTAAAAAATGTACAGAGCCTATTAAATAATCAACATTTGAAGTTAATATTTCATCAAGCATTGTAATACTTTTTATAAAATCAACTTCATAACCAAGTAAAATATCTATACTTTTTGAATATTTATCTTTAAAATATAAAATTGTACTTTCATAAAACTCTTTTTCTTCAAGTCTCATTCTATATTTTTCATCAAAATTCATAGGAGCATGTTCACTAAAACCATAAACATCTATTTTTAACTCAATTGCTTTTTTAATATACGCTTGCATAGTTCCAGTTGCATGGTTACATAAAACTGTATGATTATGTAAATCTACTCTCATCCTCTATACCTTATTTGATTTCTTCCAGCATCTTTTGCACAATAAAGCTCTTTATCTGCATCTTGAAGCATTAGATCTAATGTAGGTGCAATTGAAAAACTACATCCTATTGAAACCGTAAAACTTAACTCTATATTATTAACTTCAATAGTATTATTTTCAAATTCAAGTCTTATTATTTCTAATTTATCTTTTATTATATCTTCATCTTCACCATAAAAAACAATACAAAACTCTTCACCACCAAGTCTTGCTACTATTTCATTATTATAAAAATGGCTTTCTAAAATCTTACTTACTTCTTTAATAGCAATATCACCCACATCATGTCCATAAGTATCGTTTATTTGTTTAAATTTATCTATATCTATCAAGGCTACACTAATCTTTTCATTTTCCAATCTGGCATTAATTAATTTTTTAGTACCTTCTTCAAATAAATATCTTCTATTATATAAATTTGTTAAAAAATCTTTATTTGCCCTATTTTTCAACTCTTCAAAAAGTTCTAAAACTTCTAAATTAGCACTTAATCTTACAAATAATTCTTCTTGAGTAAAACCTTTATATAAAAAGTCATTTGCTCCATATTTTAAAAATTTTGAAGCAGTATTTTTTTCTTGTGTTCCAGAAGTTACTATAATTGATAATTCATCTTTATTATATTTTTTTCTAATAGTTCTTACTAATTCTAAACCATCCATAATAGGCATATAATAATCTGTTAGTATTATTTTTATATCTAAATTGTTTTCTAATATTTCTAAAGCTTCTTTTCCATTAGTTGCTGTAAATACTTCTAATCTATATCTTTGTATTAAGCTTTTTGTTGTTTCTAAAAAGCTTATTGAATCATCTACTATTAAAACTTTAATATTTTCATTTTTAATTACTCTTTTAATTACAGATAAAGCATATTTAAAAGAGTATAAACCATCTTTAATTACATAATCTACAATATTTTTATTTCGATATTTTATTTCATCTTCAACTAAAGTTGAACCTGTTAGTATAATTGTTGGTATATTAAATTTTGTTACAAAATCTACTATTTCTCCATTTGTTGAATCAGGTAATCCTAAATCAAGAAGTGCAACATCAAATTTACCTTTATATTCTAATAATATTTTAGCACACTCTTTTACAGAAGAGGCAAGTACTGTTTTGTACCCCAAATTTTCTTTTATCATTAAACTTAATGTACTTGCTACAGATTTACTATCTTCAACAATTAAAACTCGTTTTGACATTAATTTAAAATTCCTGCACCAAAAATAGGAGTACTTCTATCTTCAGCATAAACTCTATTTCCATTTATAATATCATATTTCCAAATGGGAGCATTTGCTTTAAAATCTTCAACAAATTCATCAATCATTTCTAAAGCAACTCTTCTTTTAGGAGAACACACAGCAGCTATATAAGAGCTTTCATGATTTAAAACATCTCCCCTACTATGAGCCATTAGAACAATTGCATTTTTTTCATTTGCTTTTTTTTGCCAAGCTTCAAACCATGATTTTAAAATTGGTTCATAAATATCAAAAGATAATCCTTGAATATTACCTTCATCTCTTACTACACCAACAAATGTAATTATTGCACCATAATTTGAATTTTTAAATTCATTATACCAAGAGTTTGTAATCTCTTCTACTGGTAAACTTCCATCGAATAACTCTAATTTATCCATTAAATCATCCCCCACAAACAGGAGGTAATAAAGATATTTTATCTCCATCATTTAAAGTTATATCTTTTGAAGTAACTAAAGTATCATTAACAGCAACTGCACACTTTTGTAACCAAGATGAAATCTCTGCATCATCTTTTAATACTTCACTTAATTGTGAAAGATTTGAGATTTCTAAATTCAATTTTGCTTTATTTATAGGTCCAAGAAATTCCACTTCAACCATCTTAACCCCTTATTTACCAATTTTTTATTATTATATCCAAATTAATTTTAGTTTTAGGAATAGCAAAATGAACTTTGCAAAGATAGATTTTATTAATTTATTACCATTTAATGTATATTTAAAAAAGAATTTTAAATCAAGTCAAATTAAAGCTATAATCGAGTATAAAAAATCTTATCCCTCAGCAATTAATAAAAAATTTAAAAGTAGAGTTGTTGAATCTGCTTTTATTTCTTCTATTGCTTCAAGAAGAGAAAAAGGTTTAGATTATGGAATAATTGCAAGAAGTAATGTACAATCAGTTTTATTGGTCCCTGGAGTATATGAAAAAGATTATCAATCTGATACTTCTAATGCTTTAGCAAAAGTTTTAAACTTAGAAGGGAAAGTTATAATTGGAGATAAAGCACTTAAATATTTCCATACACATAATCAAGATGAATTTATTGATTTAGCAAAAGCTTGGCAAGATAAATATAATCTTCCTTTTGTATTTGCAAGATTGTGTTATAACAAAAATGCAAAACTTTTAAAAGAATTAACAAAAAATTTCGATAAAAAACATATAAAAATACCACAATATATTTTAGCAAAATATGAAAAACGTTCTGGAATTTCAAAAAAAGATATTTTAAACTATTTAACAAAAATTGATTATGATATAGGAATAAAAGAGAAAAGAGCTTTAAAACTATTTTTTAAATTAGCAAAACAAAAAGGTATATAATGACAATATATGATTCAATTATATTAGGAATTATTGAAGGGTTTACAGAATTTTTACCAATCTCTTCAACAGGGCATTTAATTGTAGCAAGTGAATTTTTAAAATTGGAACAAACAAGTGTAAATAAAGCATATGAAGTAATAATTCAATTTGCTGCAATATTAGCTGTAATTTTAAATTATCCAGATAAATTTAATTTTAAACATATTAATTTATGGACAAAAATATTTATAGCTTTTTTACCAATAGCCGCTATTGGATTTATTTTTTCATCACAAGTTAAAGCACTTTTTTCTATACAAATAGTTGCTTATATGTTTATAATTGGAGGTATTATATTTTTAATTGTAGAGAAGTTTTATGATGAAAGCAAACATACAGTTTCAAATGTTGAAGATATTAGTTTTAAACAAGCAATATATATAGGATTAGCTCAAATTTTTGCTTTAATCCCAGGAACTAGTAGAGCAGGTTCAAGTATTATTGGTGCAATGCTTGTGGGACTAAATAGAAAAGCTAGTGCTGAATTTTCTTTTTTACTTGCCTTTCCTGTAATGTGTGCAACAACAGCTTATGATTTATTAAAACATCATAATGAGCTATTGCAAGGAGCTAACCTTGCAAATTTAGCTATAGGATTTGTAGTATCTTTTATAGTTGCTTTTTTAACTATAAAACTATTTTTAAAATTCCTTGAAAGATTTACTTTTGTAAGTTTTGGAATTTATAGAATTTTATTTGGTATTTTACTTTTAATTATTTTCAACAATAATATCAACTATTGATTCAATGGCATCACAGCCTACTGAATCAATAAGCCCCTTACTCATACTATTTATATCACTAGCTAAAATCTTATCTAAAACCTCTACTGATAAATTTTTTTCTCTACAAATAAAACATAAACCTTTATCTTTTAAAAATTTTGCATTATAATATTGATGGTCTTGTGCAGCATGGGGAAAAGGTACAAACATTGCAGGAAGGGAATTAGCAGATAGTTCCCATAAAGTTGAAGCTCCACTTCTACTAATAGCAAAATCTGCTTGACTCATCTTTTTTGCAATATCAGGTGTAAAATCAAATACATCAGCATTAATATTTAATTTTTCATACTCTTTTTTTACCCTTTCATAATCAACTCTACCAGTTTGATGAATTATTTTTATTCCTAAACTATCTAATTTAGAAGCAACACTTAATGCAAAATTATTAATTGCTACTGCCCCTTGAGAGCCACCTAAAAAAATAATTGCATTTATACGTTCCCTAACTCTTGCATTATCAAAAAATTCACTTGAAACAGGATAGTCTTTAACTAATGAAGAGGGAAGATATGAAGAAAAAATTTCTTTTGCAAATCTTGAAGTTAATTCATTTAATTTTCCCATTTTTGAATTTTGTTCATGAATAAATAAATCACAACCCATTGATAAAATTGAAGCAAAAGTTGCTGGTGCAGCAGAAAATCCTCCCACTGAAATGACTGTACCAACTTCTGCTTTATCAAAAATATCCATACATCTATTTGTTTCTTTTAGTATTTGAAAAAGAGATTTTATTTTACCCCAAAGATTTTTATTTACAACACCTTTTGTATCTAAAAAAAATGCTTTTTTTACTTTTCTATCATCTTTAAACCATGCTTCATCTTGTCCATTTTTTGAACCAATAAAAATAACAGGTATTCCTCTTTTATGAAACTCTTCCACAAAAGCCTTTGCAACTTTTAAATGGCCTCCTGTTCCTCCACCTGTAACTACTACTCTACCTTTCATCTATTTACTACTCTCCTTTTTTACTGTTCTGCTAATTGATAAAACTAACCCTATTGATAAAGCCATTGAAAGCATAGAAGAACCTCCATAACTTAAAAAAGGAACTGCAATACCCTTTATAGGAATAATTCCTGAAATACCATAAGAATTAATTAAAAAAGCAATAACTATCATAAGTGCAATTCCTAGTGAAAAAAGATGATAAATTGGATTATCAACTCTTCTACTTATTTTAAAAATTCTCCAAACTATAAAAAACATTAATATAATAATACAAATTAAACCTACTAAACCTAACTCTTCTGTAATACCTGCTAAAACAAAGTCCGTATGAACTTCAGATAAAAAGCCAAGTTTTATATCCCCTAAAGAGACCCCTTGACCAAAAATTCCTCCATTGTGTATAGCATTTAAAGAGTGGGATACCTGATATGGTTCTGGTAACTCATCAATTCTTAAATATTTATCTACCCATGAAGGCATAATTGCTAAAATCCCATCTTGGTTCATAGCCCACCAAGAATAAATTCTATTAATTCTATGGGGAGCTGAAACAATTAAAATTACAAAGGCTATTAAAGCACTTGCACCTAAAGATAAAAAGACTTTGAAACTTCTATTTGCAAAAACTAATAAAACAATTAAAATAAGTCCAAGTAAAACAACTTGTCCTAAATCTTTTTGTAAAAAAGCTACAATAAATACAACAAGTAAAAATGCACCAAAATAAGGAGCTAGTAAAAGTAACTCATCTTTTAAAGTCATCTTTTTAGGCATAACCATCACCCTTCTATGAAAAGACCAAGATAAAAAATATATAAATCCTATTTTAAAAAATTCAACAGGAGATAAAGAAACTCCAGGTAACCTAATCCACCTATTAGCTCCTCCACTTTCAGTAACAAGTGATGAGGGTAAAAATGGCATTACAGCCATAAGAAGAAAAAACACTATAAAAAGACTCATTCCAATACGACCAACAATTTTATCAGGATTAACCTGTGCTAATCCCCACATAATAAAAAATGAAACAACTCCTACTAAAAGTTGTCGTATAAAAAAATGAAATTGGTTATACCCATAATATTCAATAGTATATATAGTTAATGAGTATGAAAAAATAATACTTACTATAATTAGCATACAAACTAAGACAAAAAGTAAATAGTCTGGCTGATTATTAGAAGGTTGGGCTTTTGATTTAATCTTATTTTTGCTAAAATTCATTTCCTATTATAATATATAATGGATAAATATGACTTCAAACAATATCGAAAATATAAATAAAACTAAAAAAATTGTAATCTTATTTTTATTAATTTTATTATTTCTTATAATTTTAATATTTTCTATTGCAAATACAATGACAAATGATAGAAGATTACCCTCTTTACAAAGCACTAAAAAAGAGTTAGCTGTAAGGGGAGATATAGTAAGTTCTGATAACTTTAAAATTGCTTCATCAAAAAAATTGTATAAAGCATCAATAGATACAAGATATTTAGATTTAAATAAAAAAGAGCTATTTATAAAATTATTTTCTATTTACAGTGATATTTCTTATGGGAAATTAAAAACTAAAATAGATGAATCATTAAAAGACCCAGGGAATTTAGTATTATCATATAATATTGATTCAAGAACAGCAAAAAACTTAAAAGAATTAGGATTTAAGTTAAGAAGACTTGGTGTTTTTAAACAATTAAAAATTGATGGTGGAAGAATTTTAAGAGGACTTAATATTAGTGAAAGTGGTGAAAAAAGAATTTATTCTTATGAAACTACTTTAACGCCTGTTGTTGGATATATTACAAAATATGAATCAAATATTGGAAAGACTAAAGTTAGAGGAATAAAAGGTTTAGAAAAAAAATATGATGATATTTTAAATAAAACAGAAGATGGTGTTTTACAAGGGAATAGAGATGTTTTATCATATATCTCTTTTGATAAAAATTCTATTATTAAAAAAAGAGAAGATGGAGCAAAACTTGTACTTAATGTACCTTTAAAACTTCAAAAAAATATTGAGATGATTTTAGATAAACATAAAGAGAAATTAACTGCCGATGAAATTATAGTTTCTATAATGAATAGTAAAACAGGTGAAGTAATCTCTTTAGCCTCTTCTAATAGATTTAACCCAGAGAGTATTAAACAAGAAGATATTCCCTCACTAAATGTTAATGCTGTTGAGTATCAATTTGAACCAGGTTCTGTTATAAAACCAATTGCACTGGCTTTAGTTTTAGATAAAAATAGAGCTAAAACAAATGAACTTTTTTATGCATATAATAAAGGAACACCAAATTCAAGAGGTGAATATCCAAGAGGTAGATATAAAATAGATAGATTTTATATTAAAGATGACCATAGATTTAAGAAAAATTATCTAACACTAGATGATATTATGATTTTTTCAAGTAATATTGGTCTTTTACAATTGGCTCAAAGATTAAAAGGTGCTGAAATTTTTGAAGGTTATAAAAGATTTGGCTTTACAAGAAAAACAGGGATAGATTTACCTTATGAAAAAGTAGGACAAATTCCTCCTGTATTTAGACTAGCAGCAGGAGAAAATAAAAATCAAGATAATGTATTTAAAGCTACTGTTTCTTATGGACAAGGTATGACTTCAACTTTTATGCAAGTCTTAAAAGCTTATAGTGTATTTAATAATGATGGATTTAGTGTAACACCAAGAATAGTTTCATATGTAGAAATGGATTCAGGAAAATATAAACTTGATACTCCTCCAAAAGAAAAAGTTATTTCTAAAGAATCAGCTGATGAGATAAAAAGAATGCTTATAAAAACAGTTACTGATGGTACTGGGAAAAGTGCCCAAATGGAAGGCCTAGAAATTGGTGGAAAAACAGGAACTGCACAAATTGCAAGAAGAGGTAGCTATTTAAAAAAATATATTTCTTCGTTTTTTGGTTTTGTAAATGATGATAATAATTCATATACAATTGGAGTTACAGTTATAAATCCAAATTCAACAGGAAAATATTGGTATTATTACTATGCAGCACAATCTGCTGTTCCTGTTTTTAAAGAGGTTGTAAAAAATTTAGTTTCATTAAACTATATCACACCAAAAAACGATATAATTTCAAATAAAAATTAAAGGAAAATAATGTTTGGTTTTAGAAAAGAACTAAAAGAATACAACTATACAAAAGAAGAATTAGAAAAATTTAAATATGCAAAAATAACTACAGAAAATGGAGTTATTTGGATTAATCTATTTTATAATGAAACACCAAATACAGTATCTAACTTTGCAACATTAGCAAATGATGGATTTTATAATGATTTAAACTTTCATAGAGTAATCCCAGGATTTATGGCTCAAGGTGGTTGTCCACATGGAACAGGTACAGGTGGTCCAGAATGGGCAATTCCTTGTGAAACAGATGCAAATAAACAAGTACACCATAGAGGAAGTTTATCTATGGCTCATGCAGGACCAAATACAGGGGGAAGCCAATTTTTTATTTGTTTTGTACCTTGTCCACATTTAGATGGTGTTCATACAGTATTTGGTGAAATTGATGCTGAAGATAAAGATAGCTTTATAGCTTTAGATGCAATTAATCAAAATGATAAAATTATCTCTATTGAAATCAAAGATTCAAGAGAATAATAAAATATATTTTTTGTAAAAGGTCAGCAAATTGCTGGCCTTTTTTTATATCTAAAAAAAAGTAAAATAAAAAACAATACAACTAATATAAAAGCCTTATAAGATGTCTAGAAGAAAAAGAAAAGAGAGATAAGTATATTTACTTGTTTTTTATAAATTAATCCATTTAAAGCTTTATTTTAATGACTCTTTACACAACTTATACTTTTTAGTTCATTAAAGTTAAATTACTAGATAAAAGGGTGAGCATTTAAAAAAAGATTTAGCGTAATTTTTCATCTAGCGAACGATTTTTTTTGTTTACTTTTTTTATAAAAAAAAAGTATTTTAGTCTAAATATTAATTATAGAAATATATATATTTTTTATAAATGATAAAAGAATAAGAACTATTGAAATTTAAAATATATAAATCAATTTATTTTATATTTCTTTTTTTAATTGCCTTTCTTTAACCGTAAAGAAAGGTACAAAGAAACTCCCAGACAAGTTATTGAAGGCATAAATGCTTCCCAAAAATATTATTCTAATTTTCTGCCTTGCGGAACTTATAAAAAGAGTGAATTTATCACTCTTTTTATTTCAAACAGTCCTCAGGCTTTCTCGAAAATTATCTTCCTATTTTTGGCTTCAATAAAGTCTGGCTCTTTTTCTAGTAATCAAAGATAAAAGTAAAATATATATAAAAAAAAGCCTCTATCGAAATCAACAGTAAATATTGACTTAGATAAAGGCTAAATTGTTATATAAAAAACTCAAGAGCTGGCAGAGACCTACGTTTCCACAACTGAAAGCTGCAGTATTATCAGCGCTGAAGTGCTTGACTTCCAGGTTCGGTATGGGTCTGGGTATTTCCACTTCGCTATATCCACCAGCAAGTTGAGTGATAAAAATAGTTCTTCTATTCTTAACACTCAACTTTGTGAGTTTTTTGTTAAAGTCTTTTACACAACTTTTATATTTAATAAGATAGTAAACCAAAGAATTGTAAAAAAAAAGCCAAACGATCTATTAGTACTAGTCAGCTAAACAACTTTCATTGATTACACATCTAGCCTATCAACCTCTTAGTCTTAGAGGGATCTTCAGGGAAAGTTCATCTTGGAGTTGGCTTCGAGCTTAGATGCTTTCAGCTCTTATCTCATCCGTACGTAGCTACCCAACGATGCTCTTGGCAGAACAATTGGTACACCAGTGGTACGTTCATCCCGGTCCTCTCGTACTAGGGACAAATCTCCTCAACTTTCCTACGCCCACGGAAGATAGGGACCGAACTGTCTCACGACGTTCTGAACCCAGCTCGCGTACCGCTTTAAATGGCGAACAGCCATACCCTTGGGACCTGCTCCAGCCCCAGGATGCGATGAGCCGACATCGAGGTGCCAAACCTCCCCGTCGATGTGAGCTCTTGGGGGAGATCAGCCTGTTATCCCCGGCGTACCTTTTATCCTTTGAGCGATGGCCCTTCCACTCAGAACCACCGGATCACTATGACCGACTTTCGTCTCTGCTCGACATGTACGTCTCACAGTCAGGCTAGTTTATGCCATTATACTCAGCTGGCGATTTCCATCCGCCATGAACTAACCTTTGTAAGCCTCCGTTACTTTTTAGGAGGCGACCGCCCCAGTCAAACTACCCACCAGACATTGTCCTAGTAGAGGTTTACTCTACCTAGTTAGTAACTCAAATATTCAAGGGTGGTATCTCAAGGGTGGCTCCGACTCTACTGGCGTCTAGTCATCTTAGCCTCCCACCTATCCTGCACATGAATATCCAAGCTACAGTGTCAAGCTGTAGTAAAGGTGCACGGGGTCTTTCCGTCTTTCCGCGGGTAGGAGGAATTTTCACCTCCACTACAATTTCACTGGATCCCTGGTTGAGACAGCTCCCATCTCGTTACGCCATTCATGCAGGTCGGTATTTAACCGACAAGGAATTTCGCTACCTTAGGACCGTTATAGTTACGGCCGCCGTTTACTCGGGCTTCAATCAAATGCTTCGATTGCTCTAACATCATCAGTTAACCTTCGAGCACCGGGCAGGCGTCACACCTTATACATCCACTTACGTGTTAGCAAAGTGCTGTGTTTTTGGTAAACAGTCGGGAGGGACTCTTTGTTGCAACCTTTCTAGCTTTTTGAAGCAAGTTCATATACCAGAGGAGGCACACCTTATACCGAAGATACGGTGCTAGTTTGCAGAGTTCCTTAACCAGGGTTCTTCCACGCGCCTTAGAATACTCATCCCACCCACCTGTGTCGGTTTACGGTACGGGCAACATATAATATACTTAGTGGCTTTTCTTGGCACGACAGTATCATCGATTCCAAACGCTCTCCTAAAAGATTGTTCGGCCTGTAAGATCTCGGTCTCGTGATACCCGGATTTGCCTAAGTATCAACCTACTTCCTTCGAGCCACACTTCCATCAGTGACCTCGATTAACTCTATGCGTCCCCACATCGCGCTTATATGCTGGTATTGGAATATTAACCAAT
Organism: Malaciobacter mytili LMG 24559; assembly: GCF_003346775.1. Taxonomy (NCBI): domain Bacteria; kingdom Pseudomonadati; phylum Campylobacterota; class Epsilonproteobacteria; order Campylobacterales; family Arcobacteraceae; genus Malaciobacter; species Malaciobacter mytili. Next base: position 2,354,122 of record NZ_CP031219.1, read on the forward strand.
TTACCATCGTCTACCCCTTTCGGACTCGACTTAGGTCCCGACTAACCCTACGATGACGAGCATCGCGTAGGAAACCTTGGGTTTTCGGCGTTGAGGATTCTCACCTCAATTATCGCTACTCATGCCTGCATGCTCACTTCTATCCGCTCCAACGCTCCTTACCGGTACATCTTCTACGCTGAATAGAACGCTCTCCTACCACTCATATATAATATGAATCTAAAGCTTCGGTGTACATCTTAGCCCCGTTATATTTTCCGCGCAGAATCACTAGACCAGTGAGCTGTTACGCTTTCTTTAAAGGATGGCTGCTTCTAAGCCAACCTCCTGGTTGTCACAGTAACTCCACATCGTTTTCCACTTAGATGTAACTTTGGGACCTTAGCTGTTAGTCTGGGTTGTTCCCCTCTCGACATATGATTTTATCACCCTACGCCTGACTCCCTAGATTCCACATGTAGTATTCGAAGTTTGATAGGGTTTGGTACCGCGGTGAGCAGCCCTAGCCCATTCAGTGCTCTACCCCTACATGCTACTTCTAGAGGCTATACCTAAATATATTTCGGAGAGAACCAGCTATCACGAAGTTTGATTGGCCTTTCACCCCTATCCACAGGTCATCCGGAGGCTTTTCAACGCCTATCGGTTCGGTCCTCCACTGGCTCTTACACCAGCTTCAACCTGCCCATGGATAGATCACTTCGTTTCGGGTCTGCAGCATCTGACTTAGTCGCCCTATTAAGACTCGCTTTCGCTACGGCTTCGTACTTGACTTAACCTTGCCAGATACCACAACTCGCAGGCTCATTATGCAAAAGGCAGTCCGTCACCCTGTTAAAACATAGGGCTCCGAATGATTGTAAGCTAATGGTTTCAGGTTCTATTTCACTCTCCTCGCTGGAGTACTTTTCACCTTTCCCTCACGGTACTTGTTCACTATCGATCTGTAAGTAGTATTTAGGGTTGGAGGGTGGTCCCCCCGGCTTCAGTCAAAATACCACGTGTTCCGACCTACTCAGGATACCATTTGAGCTATTGATAATTTCGTATACAGGAGTATCACCTTCTATGCTATAGCTTTCCAACTATTTCTACTATCATCTTTAGTCTCTTATTATGGTCCTTCAACCCCCTATGCAAGCATAGGGTTTGCCCTCTTCCGCGTTCGCTCGCCGCTACTTACGGAATCTCGTTTGATTTCTCTTCCTCTGGCTACTGAGATGTTTCACTTCACCAGGTTAGCCCCCCGTAGGGTAACATAATCTTCATTATGCTGGGTTGTCCCATTCGGAAATCTTCGGATCAATGCCTCTTGACGGCTCCCCGAAGCTTATCGCAGTCTAGTACGTCCTTCATCGCCTCTTACAGTCTAGGCATCCACCATTAGCCCTTAATAGCTTTCTTTGTATAAATTAAATATTCCTATTTAATCTACCTTTGATAATTATTCCTTGGCTACTATCTTATTAAACATAAGATAGTTGTGTTTTCTTTTTTGAAATTTTATTTTTTATTAAAACTTTCGTTTCAATAAAACTCTTTCGAAAAATTTAAAGACTTTAACATTGTGTTTTTAAATAACTTTTAGGTTTTTTAAACCTAATATAAAAACTAATCTCTTTTAGTTCTTATATTAAGTTTCTTTTCTCACCTTATTTTCTTCTTTTTTATTTATAAGTTGGTGGAGAATAGCGGGATCGAACCGCTGACCTCCTGCGTGCAAGGCAGGCGCTCTCCCAGCTGAGCTAATTCCCCATAAAGATTATCTTTCTTATGGTGGGCCTAACAGGACTTGAACCTGTGACCTCACGATTATCAGTCGAGCGCTCTAGCCAGCTGAGCTATAGGCCCCTTTCACCTATCTTTAAATAATCTTTATAAACTGAATATATTGACTTTCAGATTAAGAATTGAATCTTAATCTGTTTTTTCTCTGAAAGGAGGTGATCCAACCGCAGGTTCTCCTACGGTTACCTTGTTACGACTTCACCCCAGTCGCTGATTCCACTGTGGAAGGTAGCTATCTTAGCATCCCTGCTTCGAGTGAAATCAACTCCCATGGTGTGACGGGCGGTGAGTACAAGACCCGGGAACGTATTCACCGTAGCGTAGCTGATCTACGATTACTAGCGATTCCAACTTCATGTAGTCGAGTTGCAGACTACAATCCGAACTGGGAGGTATTTTTGAGATTTGCTCCACGTCACCGTATTGCTGCTCTTTGTATACCCCATTGTAGCACGTGTGTAGCCCTGGTCGTAAGGGCCATGATGACTTGACGTCGTCCTCACCTTCCTCCTACTTGCGTAGGCAGTCTCGTTAGAGTTCTCAGCCGAACTGTTAGCAACTAACGACGAGGGTTGCGCTCGTTGCGGGACTTAACCCAACATCTCACGACACGAGCTGACGACAGCCGTGCAGCACCTGTATGTAAGTTCTAGCAAGCTAGCACTATTCTATCTCTAAAATATTCTTACTATGTCAAGACCAGGTAAGGTTCTTCGCGTATCGTCGAATTAAACCACATGCTCCACCGCTTGTGCGGGTCCCCGTCTATTCCTTTGAGTTTTAATCTTGCGACCGTACTCCCCAGGCGGTACACTTAATGTGTTAACTGCATTACTGCCATATCTAGTATGGCAACAACTAGTGTACATCGTTTAGGGCGTGGACTACCAGGGTATCTAATCCTGTTTGCTCCCCACGCTTTCGCGTCTCAGCGTCAGTTATGTTCCAGTAGATCGCCTTCGCAATCGGTATTCCTTCTGATCTCTACGGATTTTACCCCTACACCAGAAATTCCATCTACCTCTCCCATACTCTAGATTGACAGTTTCAAGAGCAGTTCTATGGTTGAGCCATAGGATTTCACTCCTGACTTATCGATCCGCCTACACGCTCTTTACGCCCAGTGATTCCGAGTAACGCTTGCGCCCTCCGTATTACCGCGGCTGCTGGCACGGAGTTAGCCGGCGCTTATTCATATAGTACCGTCATTATCTTCCTATATAAAAGGAGTTTACGCACCGAAATGTGTCATCCTCCACGCGGCGTTGCTGCATCAGGGTTCCCCCCATTGTGCAATATTCCCCACTGCTGCCTCCCGTAGGAGTCTGGACCGTGTCTCAGTTCCAGTGTGACTGATCATCCTCTCAAACCAGTTATGCGTCATTGTCTTGGTAGGCCATTACCCCACCAACTAACTGATACAATACAGGCCAATCCTTTACCGATAAATCTTTCCCTTGCATACTTTAGTATTAAAGGCATATAGGACATTAGCAGTCGTTTCCAACTGTTATTTCCTTGTAAAGGGCATGTTACCTATACATTACTCACCCGTGCGCCACTTAGCTGACAAATATAGCAAGCTATATCCCGTTCTCGTTCGACTTGCATGTGTTAAGCACGCCGCCAGCGTTCACTCTGAGCCAGGATCAAACTCTCCAAAAAGTGTTTGAAACTGACAAATTATGTAACTCTATTTGTTACAAAATTATCACTCATTGTTTTTTAATTAAAATTAATTAATTAAATTTTTGTTATAGACGAAGAATTTTCTATTCTTCTTGTTTTTCATTGTCATATATATTCAGTTTATAAAGATTACTTTCCTTATAAACTTTTTGTTTTTAAAGAACTCAATTTCTATCTCTCCCGCTTCTTAAGCGTTCCAGCGAATTTGGACGGGAATTATAATAGATTTTTTACCCCTTGTCAAGGGTTTTTCCTAAATTCTAACTTAAATTTTTAAATTCTTTACTCTTTTTTCTCTTTGCTTTCTTCTTATTATCCTATTTCTCTATATTTTATAGATATTACCTCCCTCATTTTCTATTATTATTTCTCTATATTTTCCTTTTTTATCTATTAATTTTATTGTGCAAGGCTCTTTTAGTTCATTTTTTTTATCTTCTTTTTCATTTGTACTTAATTTGTTATATATTTTTCCATCATAACCAAAAGATATTTTCCCTAATGAATTATCACTTTTGCATGAAATCTCAACATTAGTTATATCAAACTCTTTTGTAAGTAAAACATATTTTGATGTATCTGATTCTTCATTACAACTATTAGAACTATAAATATATCTATTAGTAAGTGGGTCTTTTAAACTCTCTTGTTTATTAGGATGACCTTTTTTATTTTTATCACTATATATAACATAATATATTCCGCCAACATTTTTACTACATCTAAAAAATGATAAAGTCCATCTTTTTTTATGCCATAAGTTATCATTTAAATCATATTGGCTATCAATTAATGCTTGCAGTCTAGTTTGTTTTAAATATAAAACTAATTTATTTGTAACTATATTGATTTTATTTTCTAAGATAGTCTCTTTATTATAAAAAAAGGAAAAAGAAATTATTGAGATTATTGTAAGAGTTAGAATTAGTTCAAGTAAAGAGAAACTTCTTTTCATTTTAATTTTAATACATATGCTGTTTCAACTTCAATACCAAAATATGAAATAGGTATTTTAAAAGTATAATTGTTCTCTTCTTTTAAAGAAAGATAATATTTTTCCCCTTTATATATTTTATAAAACATTAATCTTAATTGTAGCTTTTCATCATTTGTTATTACCATATTTATATTTCTTTTTTTTAACTCTTGACTTAGTTCTTTTACTATATGGTATTTATATACAAAATGTTTTTTTGGATTATCAAGTATTAAATATAAAGGTTTATTAAAAATTGTAACAACAATATTAATACATAAAGTAACTAATACTAAAAAAGCAAAGAAATTATGCTTTTTTCTAAACTCTTTTAATCTAATTCTATATGAATGAAAAAATAGTTTTACCATTAAAGGAATAGAAATAACAACATAAGGAGCAAAATCTTCAATATATATTTGTTGTCTAAAAGAAAAAATAATTGAAAATAATAAAGCTGTTACACTAATATACCAAATAAAACTTCTTTCATTTTTTACACCCAATCTATATAAAGAATAAAAAAAGTATAAAAATAAAAAAGGAGAAAAAATTGAAGCATATATTGCAAAAGTATCTACTAAAAATCCCCTTGGTTTTCCAGAACTATCAAATCCATATATACTCATAGATAAACCAAAAAGAATCAGTGATATATATAGCATTGTATTATCTTTTTTATTTAAAGAGTAGAAAAACAACGCTAGATAAAAAATTGCAAAAGAGTTATCAACAAATAAAAACACAATTAAAAATAGATAATTGTGTTTTAAAGTTCTTTGATAATAATAGATATAAAACAGTGTACAAAAAGTAACTACAATTGCACTATTTACTAAAAGTGAAGCACTAAGCACCCCTGGTAAAAACATAAATATAAAAGTAGAGACCACTCTATCACTTTGATATTTAAAAAAGCTTCTTGTATTTTGATATAATAAAACAACACTAAAAAAATAAAATACAATAAAAGGTAGTCTAAGGGCTATATCATTTTGCCCAAAAATAGAAATAGAAATATTTGTTAATAAAGATAGCATTGAGTTATTTTCAAATACATTTAAGGCCTCTTTATAAGAGATACTTAATGTATTTGAAACAAATATTAATATAATAGAAGTAATTACTAATATAGTATAAACTAAAGTATTATGTTGGTTTTTAATCTCTATCATAATTTTAAGAAATTATTTATTATCTCATGTCCAAATTCACTCATAATTGATTCTGGATGAAATTGAACTCCATATATTTTTTTATCTTTAATTTCTAAAGACATAATTTCATTATCATCTAAGCTATAAGAAGTTGGGATTACAACTTCAGGTAAATTTTCTTTATTTACAGTTAAAGAGTGATACCTTGTTTGTGTAAATTCTTTTGGCAAGTCTTCAAAAATCTTTGTATCTTTTACAACTTTGATTTTAGAAGTTTTACCATGCATCATTTTTGGTGCTTTTATAACTTCTGCACCAAATACTTGTGCAATACTTTGATGTCCCAAACAAATACCTAAAATTGGTTTTTTATCTTGAAAATATTCAATCACTTCAAGACAAACTCCTGCTTCATTGGGTGTTGCAGGTCCAGGAGAAAGAATAATCTTTTCAGGATTAAGTTCTTCTATTTGCATTACAGTTAATTCATCATTTCTTATTATTTTTAAATCTGCACCTAACTCTTTACAATATTGAACTATATTATATGTAAAAGAATCATAATTATCAATCATTAAAATCATATTTTATTTTTCCCTTATCAAGCCTAAATAAGGCTTTTCAAATTTCATTTGCCAATAAATCTTATCTAAAATCTCTTTTAATAGATAAATTAGGGATATTATATCCATACTTTAGTATTTTTTGAATTAAATCTAAAATATATATTTAATTAACCTTTTGTGATTTTTACTTACACAAATAATAAATTTGTAGATATAAAATTGCTTGCTAATTTAAGAAAATTATAAAAGATTTATTAATCTTTAGAGTTATTAAATAACTCTTTATAATAATTTGCCATTTTAGCTTTCACTTCACTTAAATGTTCAGCTGTAACATTTGAATCTACTTGCCACTTAACTTCATCTATATGTCCACCATAATCTTCACCCATTTTTTCAATAGTAAAAGAAAATTCTTCTAAATCATTACATTTTTCTACTCTATTAGACATAGTATCTTTTATTTCTAAATACCAGCCTCCAATACCATTTTCTTTTACAATTGCTTCAAAAATTATTCTCATACTTTAACCTTATAATAAAAATATCATTGTAGCAAAATAAAATTTAAGGCTATTGAAAATAATTTGTCAATAATTTTTCTTTTACTTCTATTATTTGTTCAGAAGTAACATCTAAATCAACTTTCCATTTAATTTCATCAATTTTCCCATTATATTCTTTACTCATTTCCTCAATTGCCACAGAAAATTCTTCCATATTATTACATTTTTGAGTTTTTTTTGAAATTGTATCTTCAACCTGTAAATACCAACCCCCAATTTCATTTACTTTTATTGTTGCTTCAAAAATAATTTGCATATTTCACCTTTTAAATAATCAAAAATATTATATCAAATATATATTAAAGATAATATTTTGATGAGAATAATTCTTATTATTCAGTTTAATAAAAGGATTGCTAAATTATAATTCCAATAACTATTATCAAAAAAAGGAAAATTAATGATAAAAAAACTAGCTCTAAGTGCAGTATTACTTGCTTCTTCATTATTTGCAAGTACAGAAGTAAATGTTTATTCACATAGACATTATGATACAGATAAAAAACTTTTCAAAATGTTTGAAGAAAAAACAGGTATAAAAGTTAATGTAGTAAAAGCTGAAGCAAGTGCATTAATTGAAAGAATTGAAAATGAAGGGAAAAACTCACCAGCAGATGTTTTAATTACTGTTGATGCAGGTAGATTATATCAAGCAAAAGAAAAAGGAATTTTACAAGCAATTGAGTCAAAATACTTACTTGATAATATTCCTGAAAAATTAAGAGATAAAGATAATCAATGGTTTGCTCTTACTAAAAGAGCTAGAGTTACAGTATATAAAATTGGTTCAGGTATGCATAAAGAATTATCAACTTATGAAGATTTAGCTAATCCAAAGTTTAAAGGTCAAATTATGGTTAGATCTTCAAATAATATATATAACCAATCTTTAATGGCTGCAATGATTGCACACCATGGTGAAGAATATGCAGTTAATTGGGCAAAAGGTGTTGTAGCAAATATGGCAAATGCACCAAAAGGAAATGATAGATACCAAGTTAAAGCTATTGCTAATGGAATTGGGTCAATTGCAATTGCAAATACATATTATATTGGACAAATGGTAGATAATAAAGATTTATCTCAAGCAGAATCAGTAAAAAAAGTTAAAGTATTCTTCCCTAAATTTGAAAAAGGTGGAACACATATTAATGTAAGTGGTGCTGGTGTTGCTAAATATGCTCCAAATAAAGAAAATGCAATAAAATTTATTGAGTTTTTAGCTTCTAATGAAGCACAAAAACTATTTGCACAAGCAAACTTTGAGTACCCTGTATTAAAAGGGGTTGAATCTTCTGATATTGTTAAATCATGGGGAACTTTTGAAGATGATACAATTTCTATTAATACTTTAGGTGAAAATAATAAAGCAGCAGTTAAAGCTTTTGATTTAGCTGGTTGGAAGTAGTAGTAATTGAATCAAGCTGTTTCGAAAATAAAGATAAGTAGCATATTTCTTACGCTACTTATCTCTGCTCCTGCAGTAATAATCTTTTTATATCTTTTTATTGGACATAGTGATAATTGGCAACATTTAAAAGATACTTTACTTTTTGAGTATATTTTTAATTCACTATATATTATGTTTGGTGTAGCAATACTTACATCAATTATAGGTTTTACAACAGCATATCTTACATCACTTTATACATTTACTTTTTCTAGATTTTTTCATTATGCACTAATTTTACCTTTTGCTTTTCCTGCATATATAGTTGCCTTTATTTATGGAGGAATGTTTGATATTACAGGAACAGTAACAACTTTTATTTTAAATTTAATAAATAAAGATTTAAGTGAAGTAGTCTTTTTTGATATTATGTCAATTGAAGGTGCTATTTTAGTTATGTCTTTAGTTTTATATCCATATGTGTATCTAATTTGTAAAACATATCTTAGTTTTGAATCTGCTTCAATTATTGATGCAGCTAAAACTTTTAATCTTTCATCTTGGCAAATTCTAAAAAAAGTAATTTTACCTATTTCAAGGCCAGCAATTGTTGCAGGAGTAACACTTGCTGTTATGGAAGCTGTTGCTGATTTTGGAGTTATGGATTATTTTGGAGTAAATACTTTTGTAACAGGTATTTTTAAAACTTGGTTTGGAATGGGAAGTGTTGATGATGCTGCAAAATTAGCAAGTATTTTAATGACTTTTGTCTTTTTAATTATTATTTTAGAAAGATTACAAAGAAGAAATAAAGTATTTAAAAGTTCAGGGAAAGATTTTAAACCTATTGATAAAGTAAAGCTTACTGGATTTAAATCATTTTTAGCATTTATTAGCTGTTTTATACCCGTATTTTTTGGTTTTATTTTACCATTTATACAGCTATGCTATTGGTTTTTTATCTCATATGAAGATATTATTGATGAAGATTTTATGACTATTTTATATCAAACTTTATCATTGGCAATTATTAGTGCATTTATTATTACTGCTTTAGGACTACTTTTTGTATATAATGTACGAAAAAATAAAGATAAGACTTCTTCAATTTTAACTCAAATTGCTAAATTAGGTTACTCAATTCCAGGAGCTGTTGTTGCAGTGGGGATTTTATCATTTTTTACTATTTTAGATAAAAATATTATTGAGATATTTACTTCTAATTATGTAATTAGTGGAACAATAATTGCTATAATTTTTGGATATTGTGTTAGATTTTTAGCAATTACTATTAATAATTTTGAAGCTGGTTTTAGTAGAATTCCACAAACATACGATGATGCAGCAAAAACATTAGATGTGGGCGAAAAAAGAACTTTTATAACTATTTTTATGCCTTTACTAAAAAATTCTGCATTTGCTTCTTTTATAGTGATTTTTATTGAAGTAATTAAAGAGTTACCTTTAACTATGATTTTAAGACCTTTTAATTATGATACATTGGCAATTTTATCACTAGAATTAACACAACAATCACAAATAGTAGAATCTTCTGTTCCTTCTATGTTTATTTTAATCATAGGAATGATTTCAGTTGTTTTACTAGCAAAAAATATGAATAAGGCACACTAAATATGGTAAGTATTGATAACTTTGGAATATCATTTAATGAAACAAAAATTTTAGAAGATATAACTTTTGATGTAAAAGCAGGAGAAATTGTAACAATACTTGGAGCAAGCGGTTGCGGAAAAACAACTATTTTAAGATCAATTGCAGGGTTACAAAAAGAACATGAGGGATATATTTGTATTGGAGATGTTTGTGTATCTTCAAAAGAGATTTATAAAAAAGATAGAGAAGTTGGATATATTTTCCAAGACTATGCTTTATTTCCCCATTTAAATGTGGAAGAAAATATTGCTTTTGCTTTATTTAAACTTTCAAAAAGTGAAAAAACAAAAAGAGTAAATGAGCTATTAGAACAATTTAATTTAACTGAGCATAAAACTAAACAAATTCATCAATTATCAGGGGGACAACAACAAAGAGTTGCTATTGCAAGAGCTTTGGCTAATAACCCTAAGATTTTACTTTTAGATGAACCCTTTTCAAATCTTGATGCAATGTTAAGATATAAAACAAAGATTTGGTTAAAAGATATTATAAAACAGTTAAATCTAAGTGCTATTTTAGTAACTCATGATAAAAAAGAGGCCTTATCAATTTCAGATAAAATTGGAATAATAAATGATAAAAAACTTATTCAATTTGATAGTGCTAAAAATATCTTTGATAAGCCTGCAAATTTATATGTGGCAAACTTTTTATGTGAAATAAACAAGCTTCCTAATATATATTTAAAAACTTTAAATCTTGAAATACAAGAGAATAAAGTTTGTATTGTAAAAATTGATAAATGTAAACTTTCTAAAGAAAAAAATGATTTCTTAGTTGAGATTTTAGATATTTCTTTTTGTGGAGATTATTATGAATTAATTGTTCAATTAAAACAAAGTAAAGATACTTTACTAATAAAAATGAATAATATAGAAGATTTTAAAATCTCTGATTTTGTATATTTACATATAAATAAACAAGATTTAATGATTATTGATAAATAAGAGTAGAATTACTCTTATTTATAATTGGAATTTCTTTTCAAATTCTAAAGAAATATCAATAATTCCCCTTTGTTTTAGTGACTGTAAAACTTCTTTGTTACAATCAACATCATCAGGCCATCTTCTTTTAAAGTTATCATAACTATTTTTATTTGTAGCATCAATTGAGATTGTATTATTTTCAATATAAATATCTCTATTTGAATCAATATTATTTACAACTCTCCAAATTAACATATAAGCATTTTCCACATCATTTTGATTTGCTGCATCTACAATTACTAAAATTTTAATATGTTCAAATAGTGGCTTTAAATCTTCAATTAGATACTTTTGACTTCTTTTTTTATCTACTGTTATTACTGTAATTGGATTTTTAGTGTGAGTAAAATATTGTTTTAAACTCTTTACTTCATCACTTATTTTTTGCATCTTTTCTAATAATTCACTATCACTTAATAAAGTAATACCTAACTCTTTTATCTCTTCACCTGTACAATCAAGTCCTAATTTTCCACCAATTGCAAATTTTGGACTTGAATGGTCAAGTGCATCAACTACCCCTTTAGAAATAAGCATATCTTCAATATTTATTCTATTTAAAATATATTGCGTTATAGCTTCATGGTCTTCAAGTTCTGGAGCATCTTCATTTACAAAAATAGCATGTTTAACAAAACTCATTTGCCCTACTCCCCAAAATGCATGCATCATTTGAGAAGCATGACCTGGATATAAAGTTTTAATTTTTGCTAATATTAAATTATGAAATACTCCATTTTCAGGCATATAATAATCTATTAAATCAGGTGCTGTTGTTTTAAGTAATGGTAAAAATATTCTCTCTGTTGCAAATCCCATATATTTATCTTCTAAAGGTGGCTTACCAACAACTGTTGCTAAATATGTAGGTTTTTTCTTATGGGTAATTGCTGTAACTTCTAAAAATGGATACTCTTCTTCTAAAGTATAATATCCTGTATGATCTCCAAAAGGTCCTTCTATTCTCATCTTAGAAGTATCTACAAATCCTTCAATTATAAAATCATTGTCTTTTGGTACATAAATATCATTTGTAATAGATTTTACAAGTTGAGCATTTTTATTTTTAACAAAACCATAAAGCATAAGTTCAAAAATACCAATTGGAAGTGGTGCTTGTCCACACCAAATATACATGGGATCTCCTCCAATACCAATTGAAACTGGCATTTTTTTACCAGCTTTTTTATATTCATGGAAAAAGTGATTTGAGTCTTTATGTATTTGCCAATGCATTCCAAGTGTATTATCATCATATACTTGAAGTCTATACATACCTAAATTTTTCATCTCCCCATTTAAAGAAGTTGTATAAACCTGTCCCATTGTAATAAAAGGACCCCCATCTTGTTCCCAAGTTGTTAATATGGGTAAATCAGAAAGTTTTGCTTCACTTCCTAATTTAATAACTTCTTGACACTCTCCTTTTCCCTTTAGCTTTTTAGGAATTGTATTTTTAAGTGCAAATAGTTTTCCAAATGTAGAAAGTTTTTCACTAAAAGTTGTAGGTGGTTTCATTTTTAGTAAAGATTCAATCTCTTTTCCTATTTTATCTCCATCCCCAATAAAAAGCTCAACTGCTTTTTTTGAACCAAATACATTCATCAATACAGGTATATCAAATTTTTTATTGTTTTTTTTATCTACAACATTTGTAAATAATAATGCTTTAGAATCCTCTTTTTTAACTTCTATATATGCAATATGAGGAATTTCTAAATATATATCTAATTCATCATCAATAATTTTTAATAAATTATGTTTTTTAAGTAGTTCAATAGCTTCTTTCATTTAAAACCTTATTTCTAATTAATCTTATTTTTATATCATTATATCTATAAAAATTAGTTTATAGTAGAGAAAAAAAGATGAAATATAATTTTGATGAGTATATAAATAGAAAAAATACAAATTGTGTAAAGTATGATGGTTTAAAAAGATATTTTAATATTGAAGATGCAAAACCTATGTGGGTTGCTGATATGGATTTTAAAACACCAAATTTTATTTTAGAAGATTTAAAAAAGGTTTTAGATTATGAAATATTAGGTTATCCAGAAGTAAGCCAAGAGGTATATAGTTCTATTATATCTTGGTATGAGAAAAGACATAAAATATCTAATATAAATAATGATGAGATATTACTTACAACAGGAGTAGTTACAGCTATTAGTGCTTGTATAGAAGCCTTAAGCAAAGAAAATGATGAAGTAATTATACAAACTCCTGTCTATTATCCATTTTTTTCTTGTGTACAAAATAATAATAGAAAACTAATTATTAATCCTCTTATAAATGAACAAGATTATTATAAAATTGATTTTAAAGATTTAGAAGAAAAAATCACACCTAAAACAAGACTTTTAATACTTTGTTCACCTCATAATCCTGTGGGAAGAGTTTGGGATAAAGAAGAGTTATTACAACTTTGCAAGATATGTTTAAAACACAATATTATTATTATAAGTGACGAAATACATTCTGATTTAGTTTTTAAACCTTTTACTTCAATACTTCATTTAGAAGAAAAATATATAAATAACTGTGTAGTTTTAAATTCCCCTAGTAAAACTTTTAATATTGCAGGTCTTAATAGTTCGTATATAATAGCAAAAAATGAAATTTTAAAAAATAAAATCTCAGTTATTATAAAAAAAAGAGAAATTGGGAACTTAAATCTTTTTGGATTACAAGGAATTATCTCTTCTTATACAAAAGGAGAAGAGTGGCTAAAAATGTTACTATTTTACTTAAATGAAAATATCACTATTGTTAATCAATCATTAAATAATAAATGCAATAATATCACTTTTAAAATCCCAGAAGCTACTTATTTATTGTGGTTAAATTTTACAAAAGTAGAAGATTCCCATAAAAATATTTTTTCTAGATTGCTCAATAAATCGAAGTTAGCACTGAATGATGGTTCAACATTTGGTAAAGAAGGAGAGTTTTATTTTAGACTAAATATTGCACTTAGCAAGAATGAACTAATAAAATCACTTATATGTTTAAATAATGAATTTAATTGATTAATTTAAGTTAAAAAAAAAGTTATTTTAAAGTATTACATTTCTTCTCACTATTTTATTGAATGTGTAAAATAATCCGTTAATACCTTTATACTTACTGTAAAATATTGTACAATCCAAACATAACAAAACTATATGGGAAGAAGTGCAATGTCAACAGAACTACTTTTATCGACAAGCATCTTTGTTATCATAGGCCTAGTCTTAGTTTCAGTTTTTGCTTTAACTAAGTACCTCGGACCAAATAACAAAGACGACAAACAAAAAAACTTAGTATACGAAAGTGGGGTATCAAACCCTGTTGGTACTACAAACCTAAGATTTTCTATCAAATTCTATCTTGTAGCAATTCTTTTTGTGATTTTTGATGTAGAAATTATCTTCATGTTTCCTTGGGCTGTAAATATTAGAGAACTTGGATTTTTAGGACTTGCAGAAATGTTTATGTTTATGGCATTATTATTTGCAGGATTAATTTATATTTATAAGAAAAAGGCGCTATCATGGGATTAGGAGCAGAATCAGCATTTGGTGATTCAATAATCACTACAAAACTTGATCACGCGGTTAATTGGGGTAGATCATACTCATTATGGCCAATGGTGTTTGGTACTGCATGCTGTGGTATTGAATTTATGTCAGTTGTTGGAGCTAAATATGACCTTTCTAGATTTGGTGCAGAGGTTGTAAGATTCTCACCAAGACAAGCAGATTTAATGATTGTTGCTGGAACAATCACTTATAAGCAAGCTCCTATTTTAAAGAAAATTTATGATCAAATGTGTGAACCAAAATGGGTTATTTCTATGGGTGCGTGTGCATGTTCTGGTGGATTTTATGATAACTATACAACAGTACAAGGAATAGATGAAATTATTCCTGTAGATGAATATGTATCAGGTTGTCCTCCAAGACCAGAAGCTGTATTAGATGCGGTTATGAGAATTCAAGAAAAAGCACAAAAAGACTCTGTATTAAAAGAAAGAGCTAGAAACTTTAAAGGAATTCTAGATGCATAAAAATGAAATTTTAGTTAATGCAAATCAAATTAGAGAAACAATTTTAAAATTAAAAAACAATGATGGTTTTAATCTACTATTAGATATTACTGTAATTGATTATTTAAAATATCCAGATGTTACTCCTTCAAGATTTGCTGTTGTTTATATTTTAAGAGATAGAACTTTTAAAAAATTTATAACTGTAAAAGCATTTGTAGATGATAATACTTTAGAAGTTGATACTATTTCTGATCTATTTTATAGTGCCAATTGGGCAGAAAGAGAAGCTTATGACCAATATGGTATAAAATTTAAAGGTCATCAAAATTTAAAAAGAGTATTAAATCACCATCAATTTGTTGGACATCCTTTAAGAAAAGATTATCCAGTTACAAAAAGGCAACTTTGTACTGAAACTGAAGATTTAATGGATGAGATGACTCCACTATTAAAATCTTATGGATATGATGAGAGTGATTTTGAAGATTTAATGTTTTTAAATGTTGGACCATCTCACCCTGCCTCACACGGTACTATTAGAAACTTTTTAGCTATGGAAGGTGAAACAATCAAAGCTTGTGTAACTGAAATTGGTTACTTACATAGAGGTTTTGAAAAAGCTTGTGAAACACACACTTACTCACAAGTAATTCCATATACAGATAGACTTAACTATTGTAGTGCAATTTTAAATAATATTGGTTATTCAAAAGCTGTTGAAGATATGTTAGGAATCGATATAACGCCAAGAGCTAAAATGATTAGAATTGTTATTGGAGAATTAAGTAGAATTATTGACCACTTAGTATGTAATGCTGCTAATATGGTTGATTTAGGAGGTTTAACAAACTTCTGGTATTTATTCGCTCCAAGAGATAAAACATATGATTTATTATCAAAACTAACAGGTGCAAGACTTACAAACTCTTATACAAGAATAGGTGGATTAGAGTTTGACTTATATGAAGGTTTTGAAGAAGATTTAAATGAAGTAATTAAAGAGATTGAAAAAGGTATTAGTGATGCTTTATCTTTAGTTGAACATAATAGAATTTTCCATGATAGAACACAAGATGTTGGTGTAATTAAAGATGATTTTGCAATTAGTGCTGGAATTACAGGACCAAATCTAAGAGCAGCTGGAGTTGCTTTTGACTTAAGAAAAAATGCTCCTTATTATGGATATGAAAACTTTGAATTTGATATTGTTATAGGAAGTCATGGAGATGTTTATGACAGAATTATGGTTAAATTTGAAGAGATTAGACAATCAATTAGAATTATTAAACAAGCTATGAAAGAGTTACCTGATGGACCACTAAATGTTGATCATCAAGGTATTTTCTTACCATCTAAAAAAGATGTATATGGAAATATTGAAGGATTAATGAATCAATTCAAACTTACTTTTGAAGGTATTAAAGTTCCAAAAGGTGAATACTACGGATACACTGAAGGTGCAAATGGTGAGTTAGGATTTCATATTACAAGTGATGGTTCAGGAACACCTTATAAAGTTAAATGTAGACCACCTTGTTTTTACTCTTTAGGTGCATATTCAAAAATAGTTGAAGGTGGAATGTTAGCAGATGCTGTTATTACAATGGCTAGTATGAACTTTATTGCAGGGGAGTTTGATAGATAATGAGTAAATTTAAATATACACCTGAAAATGAAGAAAAATTTCAAAAACAGTTAAAAAGATACCCAAATAGTAACTCGATGATGCTACCAGCTTTATGGTTAGTTCAAGAGCAAGAAGGATGGGTAAGCCCTGAGGCAATGATTTTTGTTGCTGATAAATTAAATAAACAACCAATTGAAGTTTATGAGTTTGCAACATTTTATACAATGTTTAACTTAAAACCAATTGGAACTTATCATATAGAATTATGTAAAACTCTATCTTGTATGGTTATGGGAAGTAGAGATTTAAAAAAATTTATCAAAGATACAATAGGAATTGGTCCAGGTGAAACAAGTGAAGATGGACTATTTCATTTTAGTGAAGTTGAGTGTTTAGGTGCTTGTGGTGGAGCTCCAATGTTTGCTTTAAATGGGCAATACCATGAAAATCAATCAGTTGAATCATTAAAAAAGGTAATTGAGGAGTGCAAAAATGCTAGTAAAAGTAGTAAGTAAAAATTTTGATATTCCTAATTCTCATAAATTAGAAGTTGCAAAAGCAAATGGAAGATACTCTTCAATAGAAAAACTTTTTACTATGACTCCTGATGAAGTAACTAAAGAAGTTACACTATCTGGACTAAGAGGAAAAGGTGGTGGTGGAGCTCCATGTGGACCAAAATGGGAATTAATGCCTAAAAATGATCCAAGACCAGCTTATTTAATAGTAAATGGAGATGAGTCAGAACCTGGAACATTTAAAGATAGACAAATTTTTCAATATGATCCACATCTTTTAATTGAAGGAATTATCTGCTCTTGTTATGCAATAAATGCCCATGATGCATATATTTATATAAGAGGTGAGTATAAGTGGTTTATTGATAGATTAAATGAAGCTATTGATGAAGCATATGAAGCTGGAATTATTGGTGAAAAAGTAATGGGACACGATTTTAGAGTTGATATTACTGTTCATAGAGGTGGTGGAGCATATATTTGTGGAGAAAAATCTGCACTTATTGAATCACTAGAAGGTAAAAGAGGACATCCAAGATTAAAACCACACGGTAAAGAGTGTGAGTGGTTCTTTGATAATCCAGCAACTGTAAATAATGTTGAAACAATTGCTACTGTTCCATTTATTGTGGAAAATGGTTATCAAGCATATACTGCATATGGAACTGAAAAATCACCTGGAACAATGCTATTTGCTATGAGTGGTCCAGTTAAAAATCCAGGTGTATATGAGTTAGCATTTGGAAATAAGATGATTGATGTTATCAATCAAATTGGTGGAGGGATGAAAGAAGGGAAGAAACTAAAAGCAGTTATTCCAGGAGGTTCATCTTGTCCAATTTTAACTGCACAAGAAGTTGAAAAAGCTGTACTTGATTATGAATCAATGTGGGATATTGGTTCTACTTTAGGTACTGGTGGAATGATGATAATTGATGATAGTATGAATATGGTTGAAGTTGCTAAAAACCTAATAGAATTCTATCATCATGAATCTTGTGGACAATGTACACCTTGTAGAGAGGGGTGCGGTTGGATTGATAAAGTTTTAGCAAGGGTATTAGCTGGTGAAGGAAGTGAAAAAGACTTAGATATTATCTTAGATGTTTGCGAAACAATGAATGGAAAAACTGTTTGTGTTTTTGCACCTGCTGTTAAAGATATTATTAAAAGTATCGTTCAAAAATTTAGACATGAATTTATAAAAGAATTTAAAAATAATTAAACCAAGGAGAAAACTATGGCAAAAAATACAATGACATTAACTGATAACAGAAGTGGTAAATCTTACGAGTATAATATTATTGATGGTACAAGAGGACCAAGTGTTGTAGATATAAGAACTTTCTACAAAGATTCAGGTATGTTTACTTATGACCCAGGTTATACTTCAACTGCATCTTGTGAATCTAAAATCACATTTATTGATGGTGAGAACTCTGAGTTAAGATATAGAGGTTATGATATTACTGAACTTGCTGGTAAAAAATCATATCTTGATGTTTGTCACCTTTTAATGGTTGGTAAATTACCTGATGAAGAAGAATCAAAAGCTTTTGATTTAGAAATCAGACATAGATCTTTCTTAAATGAAGGTATTATTAGATTATTTGATGCTTTACCAGATGGTGCACACCCAATGGCTACTATGGGTGCAGCTACTATGGCACTTGCTGCATTTTACAAAGATCACTTACATTTAGAAGATGAAGATGAATTTAAAACAATGAGAAGAAGAATCTTAGCAAAAATGCCAACTATTGCAGCTATGGCTTATAGAAATTCAATTGGTACACCACTAATTTACCCAGATGTAAATAGATATTTTACTGAAAACTTCTTATATATGTTAAGAGCTTACCCAGGTGGAAAGATGAAATACCTAGGTGATGGATTAAATGATGAAATTAAACAAGTTGAAGTTGATGCACTTGATGCTATCTTAACTCTTCATGCTGACCATGAACAAAATGCTTCTACTACAACAGTTAGAAATGTAGGTTCAACAGAAGCTCATCCATATGTTGCTATTTCTTCTGGTATTGCTGCATTATGGGGAAGTGCTCACGGTGGAGCAAATGAAAAAGTTATGGATCAATTAAGATTAATTGGGGATGTTAAAAATGTTCCTGAATATATTGCTAAAGCAAAAGATAAAAATGATCCATTTAGATTAATGGGATTTGGACATAGAGTATATAAAAATAGAGATCCAAGAGCTGAAACTCTTAAAAAATTACAAGATCAATTAAGAGTTGAATTAAAACTTGATTCTAAATTATTAGATATTGCTCAAGCTGTTGAAGAGGCTGCATTAAGTGATGATTACTTTAAACAAAGAGGACTATATCCAAATATTGACTTCTATTCAGGTGTAATTTTAACAGCACTTAAAATTCCAGTAGAGATGTTTACTCCAATCTTTGTTATTGGAAGAATTCCAGGATGGATTTCTCAATGGTCTGAGTTAAAACAAGATCCAAACCACAAAATTGCTAGACCAAGACAATTATATACAGGTAACTAATAAGTAGTTACTTAAAGGAGATAACAAGAAATGAGTGAAATGGTAAAAATATCAGTAAACGGAGAAGAATTAGATGCCCCAAAAGGTGGGCTTCTAATTGATACTTTATTAGAGAAGAATATTCACATTCCTCATTTTTGCTATCACCAAGCACTAGGGAAAGATGGAAATTGTAGAATGTGCATGGTTGAAATTGAGGGGCAAAAAAGACCTCAAATTGCATGTGATACACCTGTTAAAGATGGAATGATTGTAAGAACAAAAGGTGCAAATATTGAGAAAGTTAGAAGAGATATTTTAGAACTTCAACTAATCAATCACCCTATTGACTGCCCAACTTGTGACCAAGCGGGTGAGTGTAAATTACAAGATTACTATATGCAATCAGGTTTCTATGAGTCAAGAGTGAATGTTGATAGTAAAAATCATGCAAGAAAAAGAGTTGATCTTGGTGCAAATGTTATGTTAGACCAAGAAAGATGTGTTCTTTGTACAAGATGTGTAAGATTCTGTTCTGATATAACAGGGACAAATGAACTAGGAGTAATCCATAGAGCTGATCACTCAGTAATTGGAACATTTCCAGGAAGACCTTTAGCTAATCCGTATGCTATGAATGTTGTTGATTTATGTCCAGTTGGAGCATTAACAAGTAAAGATTTTAGATTCAAACAAAGAGTTTGGTTTTTAGAAAGCTTTGATGCTATTTGTAATGGGTGTTCAAAAGGGTGTAATATTCATGTTGATCATAGAAAAGAAAAATATAAAGATGATCAAATTTTTAGATTTAGACCAAGAGTAAATAAAGCTGTAAATGGTTTCTTTATGTGTGATGAAGGAAGACTTTCTTATCACAATGAAAATAAAAATAGATTTACAAATGCAATTGTAGATTCAAAAGAAACAACTATTGAAAGTAGCATTGCTTCTATGTTTAAATTAGTTGCAAATAATAAAGATATACTTTTTGTAGTAAGCCCTAACCTATCTTGTGAAGAGTTACAAAATGTTAATTCTTTTGCAAAAATGTTAAAAGCAAATGTTTCTGGATATTCACCAAATTATATTGATGAATCATTTAAAGATGACTATTTAAGAAGAAGTGATAAAAGTGCAAATAGAGCTGCTTTTAAAGAGTATGGAATTAGTGAAGATGAAAAAGAGTTTAAAGCTAATTTAGAAAAAGCATCATTAGTAGTGATTTTAGATACTAACTATTTTGATGAAAATATTAATTTATTAGATAATAAAAAAGTAGTAAGCTGTTTTTCACATAACTGCTTAACAATAGGAAAATCAAATGTTGCAATTCCAATCTCATCTTTTTATGAGAAGAGTGGTACATATATAAATTGTGATAATATCAAACAAAAAGTTATCTCAAAAATGCAAAAAGATAAGCCTACTGCTTCTATTACTACTTTATTAGAAGAGATGAAAAGTATGGTGGAAAAAGGAAATATATGACAACAGCTTCTTTAATAATTATTATTGTAAATATAGTTCTTGCATTAATCCTTGCAACAGGAATGACTCCTATTTTAGTATGGTGGGAAAGAAGAGTTGCAGGTTTTATTCAAGATAGAACAGGTCCAAATAGATGTAATGTTGGACCTTTAAGACTTGGTGGTCTAATTCAAAGTATTGCTGATATGTTAAAACTTGTATTTAAAGAAGATTTTACATCTGCTCATATTAAATATAAATTTTTCTTTGCAATAGCACCCGGAATTTTATTTTTCTGCTCTTTTTTAACTTTTGCAGTTATTCCTTTTGCTGATACATTAGTTATTGATGGAAAAGAGCATGTAATGCAAGCTGTTCCAACTCAATTGGGGATTATGTGGTTTTTAGCTTATGCTGGATTATCTACTTATGGAATTATTTTAGGTGGGTATGCTTCTGGAAGTAAATTTGGTATTTTAAGTTCTATTAGAGCAACTGCACAAGTTATCTCTTATGAAGCTGCTATGGCTTTAGCAGTTATTTCTATGTTATTAACATATGGTTCTATTAACTTATCAGAAATTGTAACTGAACAAACAGGAACAATATTTGGTGTTATTCCAGCATGGGGTGTATTTATGCAACCATTAGCTGCATTGATTTTTATTGTTACAGCTTTTGCTGAAACAAATAGAACTCCTTTTGATATTGCCGAAGGTGAATCTGAAATTGTTGCAGGTTATCATACAGAATACTCTGCTATGAAATTTGGTCTTTTCCAAGTTGGTGAGTTTGCTGCTATGTGTGCAGGAAGTGCTATTATTGTTACACTATTCTTTGGTGGGTACCATGTTCCTTGGTTAGATACACAAACATTAAAAGATAATATTAATATTGTAATTATTGTAATTATGGTTTTATTACCTTTAAAAGTTTTTGTTTTAACAAAATGGATGAAAAAGAACAATAACTGGAAAGATTCAAATAATATTAGAGCTAAAGAAACAGCTATTTTAACTAAAGTATTTTGGTTATTAGCAATAGCAGTTGTGGCTATTTTAGGTTCATTTTTAGCTACTGGACTTGGAGAAAATGGTGTAAATATAGCTGTAACAGTTATTCAAATTGGAACTTTCTTACTTAAGTTTTTATTAATGAGTTTAGTTTTTATTTGGGTTAGATGGACACTATTAAGATTTAGATATGACCAACTTCAAATGTTAGGATGGAAAGTGTTATTACCATTATCTTTACTAAATATTGTAATAACAGCAACATATATTGTAGTAGCAGGAAATTAATATGGGAATAAAAATAGTACCAAGACATGGAAAGTCGTTAAAAGATAGACTTTATCTACCTGCAATTGCAGGTGGTATGAAGACTACATTTACGCACTTTGTTAAGAATTTAAAAGATACATCAAATCTTAAAACACTTCAATATCCAGAGGTTCAACCAACAGATTTAACTGATAGATATAGAGGTGTACATAGACTTACTAAATGGGAAGATGGAAGTGAAAAGTGTGTTGCTTGTTATATGTGTGCAACTGCTTGTCCTGCTCAATGTATTTTTATTGATGCCCAAGAGAGATTTGATGGAGTTGCTGAAAAAAGACCAAAGCAGTTCAAAATTGACCTATTAGAGTGTGTTTACTGTGGATATTGTGTAGAAGCTTGTCCTTGTGATGCAATTAGAATGGATACTGGAATTTTCTCTTTTACAGGTTCAAAAAGAGAGGATTTTTTAGTAGATAAAGATTATCTAATGTCAAATGAAAGATCAAAGGATTTTAATAATGACTGATATAGTATTTATAGCACTTAGTCTTTTTGCAATAGCTGGAGCTGTTGCTATGCTAGTTAATAAAAAACCATTAAATAGTGCATTAGGTCTTTTAATAACTATGTTATCAATTGCTGGATTATTTGCTCTACTTAGTGCAAGTTTCTTATTTATGGTTCAAATAATTGTTTATGCGGGTGCAATTATGACTTTAATTTTATTTATATTAATGTTTCTTAATATTAAAGATGAAGAGTTACCAGATGAGCCTAAAAAATATATGTTTATAGGATTAGGGGCAGCATTAATGATTCCTTTAAATGTTCTAATTCTAAAAGCTGTTTCAAAATTACCAAATGCTGATTTAAGTATTGTTGAGGGTGATTTTGGTGATATTAAACCTGTTGGTATCACACTATATAATAACTGGCTAGTATCTTTTGAGTTAATCTCTATTTTACTTCTAGTTGCCCTTGTAGGTTCTATTGTTCTTGCAAAAAGAAGAAAACCTAAAGAAAAAAGAGGAGAGCAATAATGATAAGTTTATCATCATATGCATTCGTTTCAATGATACTATTTTCAATAGGTGTTATTGGTGTTATTGCAAGAAGAAATGTTTTTATAATTTATATGTCAATAGAGTTAATGTTAAATGGTATAACACTATTTTTAGTGACATTTGCAAGATACCACTTTAATTTGGATGCACAAGTTATAACTGTACTTGTAATTGCAATTGCTGCTGCTGAAGCTGCAATTTTCTTATCAGTTATTATTTTATTATATAGATCTAAAAAATCTTTAGATACTGATATTTTTACAACTCTAACACAAGGAGAAAATTCATGAATACTCCTTTATTAGTTTGGATTATTTTAGCTCCTTTAATTGGTGCTATTGTAAATGCAGGTTTTTATTTTTATCACATTAAAAAAGAAAGCATTTCTGATAAGGTATTCTCGATTATTGGAACAATTACTCCTTTAATTGCATTTTTAATTACTTTATGTTTATTTTTACAAATGAGAGAAGAAGGAGTAGTATTTACTCAAACTTTATTTACTTGGCTTTCAATTGGTAATTTAAATATTGAGATGAAATTACTAGGGGATAACTTAGCAATTTTTATGTCTATGTTTGTTACTTTTGTTGGTTGGTTAATTCATATTTATGCAATAGGATATATGAAAGGTGATAATGGGTTTGGAAAATTCTTTGCTTATTTCAACCTATTCTTAGCATCAATGTTAATTTTAGTATTAGCTGATAACCCAATTATCTTATTTATTGGATGGGAAGGGGTTGGAGTTTGTTCTTACCTTTTAATTGCCTTTTATTATTCAGATAAAGAGAATGTTATTGCTGGTAATAAAGCCTTTATTGCAAATAGAGTTGGAGATTTTGGTTTCTTACTTGGTGTTGTAACACTATTTTTTGCAATTGGTGCTGATTCTTTAAGTTTCTCAACAATTGAAGCAAACATAAATAATGCTTCTACTGAATTATTAATGTTAGCTGGTTTCTTACTTTTTGTAGGAGCTATGGGTAAATCAGCACAAATTCCTTTATATGTTTGGTTACCAGATGCTATGGCAGGACCAACACCAATTTCTGCACTTATCCACGCTGCAACAATGGTTACAGCAGGGGTTTATATGGTTGCAAGATTCCACTTTTTATATAGTGGTATTGAAGATATTGGAACATTTATTGCTTATATTGGTGCTTTTTCTGCCCTACTTGCAGCTATTATTGCAACAAGACAACAAGATATTAAAAAGATTCTTGCATACTCAACTATGTCTCAATTAGGATATATGTTTATAGGTGTTGGACTTGGATTTTATAGTTCTGGATTATTTCATGTATTTACACATGCTTTCTTTAAAGCTATGTTATTCATGGGTGCTGGAGGAATTATTATAGCTCTTCATCATGAGCAAAATATCTTTAAAATTGCACAACATAGAGCACAATTACCAATTATTCATTTTACTTTCTTAGTTGGTGTTATTGCAATTGCGGGAATTCCTCCATTTTCTGGATTCTTCTCAAAAGATGCAATTTTAGCAGCGGCATTTCAAGATGGTGAGTATTTAATTTGGGGAATTGGAATGTTTACAGCATTTTTAACTGCATTTTATATGTTTAGATTATATTTTATTGTATTTATTGCACCAAGCAAACATGTAGCACAATATGTATATACATCTAAAACAATTACAATTCCTTTATTAATCTTATCAATTGGTGCAATTGGTGCAGGTTTCTTAAACTTCCCAGCTATTTTTGGAGGAAGTGCTTTTGTAGATACTTGGCTTTCTCAATTAAATTCGCAAAAGATTCATCTAGCACACTCAACTGAATATATCTTAATGGCTGCTTCTATTTTAGTTGCAGTTGCTGGTATTGTTGTAGCATATAAAAAGTATGCTAAGTTTGATATTTACAACCCTGAAAATGAAGAGGGAATTATTGCTAATAAATTCTATGTTGATGAATTCTATGACAAAGTATTTGTACAAACTAGTAAAAAAGTAAGTACATTTATTGATAAAGTTGTTGATGACAAAATCATTGATGGATTTATTATGACAGTATGTAATGAGTTTGTATCATTTGGTAAAAAAGTTGCAACTATTCAAAATGCAAATGTAAGATTTTATGCTGCATTTATGTTAGTTGGTATGAGTTGCATCTTTGTTTATTTATATATTTCATTAGGATTGTAGTATGAGTGCAGATGTTTTATCTTTTATAATATTTTTACCAGCTGTTGTAGCCTTTGGACTTTTGGTTACAACAAAGAATATTGAAGCTGTTAGAAATATGGCTTTTCTAACAACAATAGTTGTTCTAGCTTTAGTATTAAAATTATATTTAGAGTTTGAACCAAGTGAAGGAATACAATTTGTAACAAATGCCTCATGGATTAGTAGTTATGGTATCAATTATTATATTGGTGTTGATGGAATTTCATTGACTATTCTTATGATGATTGCTATTTTAATTCCTACTTCTTATTTATTATTATGGGAAGGAAGAACTAAAGGTTACTGGATTAATATGTTATTAGTTCAAACAGGTGTTACAGGTTCTCTTTTATCACTTGATATTGTATTATTTTATTTCTTCTGGGAAGTAATGCTTTTACCTGTATTCTTACTAATTGGTATTTATGGTTTTGGACAAAAAGAATTTACAACTATTAAAGTTACAGTTTATACAATGGCAGGTTCATTATTAATGTTTGTTGCTGTTTTATATCTTGGAGTTACTTTTAATAGTGAATTTGGATATTGGTCTTTTCAATATACAGATTTAATGAGAATTACTACTTTAAATTATAATGAAAAAATTTGGTTATTTTTAGCATTTTTAGCTGCATTTGCAATTAAAATTCCTATTTTCCCGTTACATACTTGGATAATGGAAACATATAAAAATGCTCCTACAGGTGCAGTTTTCTTATTATCTTCAATTATGGCAAAACTTGGAGTATATGCAATTATTAGATTTATGATTCCTATTTTTCCTGACATTTATGTAGAGTTTTCTATGTGGTTTGTAATCTTTGGATTATTTGGTCTTATCTATTTTGGTATAGCTGCACTTATGCAAGATGATATTAAAAGAATGTTTGCATACTCTTCAGCTTCACACCTAAGTTTTATTTCAGCAGGTATTTTCTCATTAAATGCTTATGGAATGAATGGAGCTTTATATTTAATTATTGCCCATGCAATTGCAACAGGTGCGCT
Source organism: Malaciobacter mytili LMG 24559 (assembly GCF_003346775.1). NCBI lineage: Bacteria > Pseudomonadati > Campylobacterota > Epsilonproteobacteria > Campylobacterales > Arcobacteraceae > Malaciobacter > Malaciobacter mytili. The sequence goes on from NZ_CP031219.1 coordinate 2,380,620, forward strand.
ATTTTTACTTGTTGGAATTATTCATGATGAGACAGGAACAAAATCTATTAAAAAACTTGGTGGATTAGCTAAAACTGCTCCAATTTTCACAGTAATTTTTGCAATTATGTTATTTGCAAATGTTGGTTTACCAGGAACAAATGGTTTTGTATCAGAATTATTAATTATATTTGGTATTTATGAATTTAATCATACGTTAGGTTATATCTCAGCACTTACTGTTATTATTGGGGCTTCATATATGTTATGGATGTTTCAAAGAGCTATTTTACAAGATAGAGATGGTGAGTGTTTAAATATGAGAGATTTAAAAATTAAAGAGATTATTGGTTTAACTCCTTGGGTTATTTTAGTATTCTTAATGGGTATTTATCCAGATATATTCATAGATAAATTTGAGCCAACAGTTACTCACTATATCAATGACATCTTAAAAATTGGAGCAATGAAATGAATGAATTTATCTTAATAATACCAATTTTAACGGTTTTAACAGCAAGTATTGTTTTAATGCTTTTAAGTATGTATGATAAGTTTTCAACAAAGAACTTTATTACAGTTGCCTCAATTTTTTTAATTATTGCTTTAGGTTTTTCTATTGGAACTTTTACTGAAATATATTCAGTAAAAATTTATAGTGATATATTTAATAATGCTTTGATTTTTGACTCATTTTCAAACTTCTTTAGTATTTTATTAATTTTTGGTACTCTTTTAACATTACTAATTGGTGAACACTATTTTCTACATAGAAAATATTTTAAAGGTGAATTTTTTACTATTTTAATGTTCGCTTTATTTGGTATGATTTTATTAGCAAATGCAAATGAATTAATTACTGCATTTATTGCTTTAGAAATTGCATCATTTTCTGTATATGTAATGGTTGGATATAATAGTGATGATTCTAAAAGGGTTGAAGCTATTTTTAAATATTTAGTTTTAGGTTCTTTTATTGGTGCATTTTATCTTTTAGGTTCTGTTTTAATTTACGGTGCAACTCAAACTACAAACTTAACAGAAATTGCAGTATATATCTCTAATCATAGTGGAAATGATTTAACATTAGTATATATTGGTATGACTCTAATTTTATTTACATTTTTATTTAAAATTGCAGCATTCCCATTTCAATCTTGGGTACTTGATGTTTATAGAGGTGCTCCTATGATTATCACTGCTTATATGGCAGCTACATTTAAAATTGCTATTTTCTCTTTCTTCTTAAGAGTTTTCTTACAAGATATTTCAAATGTAATTGATTTTTGGGATTCAATTATGTATGTTTTAGTAATACTAACATTAGTATTTGGAACATGGCTAGCAGTATCACAAAAAATTGTAAAAAGAATGCTAGCAGCATCATCAATTGTACATACAGGATACTTACTTTTAGCATTTCTTGCATTAGGACAAAATATTGAAGCTGCTTATGCAACAATGTTTTATTTAATTGCATATTTATTATCTGCTCTTGGAGCATTTGGTTTAATTTCACATATTATTTCTGAAACAAGTGTAAGAGTAACATTTGAAGATTTTAAAGGTTTATCAAAAGAAAGACCTTTCTTAGCAGCAATGATGACAATTTTCTTATTAAGTTTAGCAGGTATTCCTTCAACTATTGGATTTATTGGTAAATTCCATGTATTTACTGAAGCAATTAGTGCTGGTTTTGCAAGCTTAGCAGTATTGGCAATTATTGCAACAATTGTGTCAGTATATTACTATTTTAGACTTATTGCAATGATGTATTTCTATCCTGCAAATGCTTCTTGTGAAAGTCAAGGATTTAATGATAAAAGAGTTTCAACTTATGTAATCGCATTTATTGGAGTTCTTACTATTTTAGGTGGTATTGGTAGTGCAATCGTATTTTTTATACCTGTTATAAATATAGATTCTATTATTTCTATCGCACAAATGACGGTACAATCTTTATTTATAAAATAAAATGTGTTAATATGTAACAAGATTACGTATGACATTTTTATTTTATTATTTTTCTAACACTATATAAAAAGCCCTAGAAATAGGGCTTTTTTTTTAATATTTTTATTTTTTCGTACAATAATTGTACATACTCAATAAATAGTTTTATAATAATTTTTGAAGAACACTTTTGCTATTATATCGCTACGTTAAAAACATTAGTAATATCACGAGAAAGGATGTAAAATGAGTGACCTAATAGAAGGTTATATTGGTACTACAACGGAAAGAAAAAAGAGTAGACTTCCTGCAAAACTTGACTATATGCAAAGTGCTACAGGTCTATTTTTAGCTCTTTTTATGTGGGCTCATATGCTATTAGTATCTTCGATATTAATTAGCAAGGATTTTATGTACAGCGTAACAAAAGCTTTAGAGGGTAGCTTTATTATTGAGGGAGGACACCCTATATTTGTAACTATTGCAGTTGCAGTTGTTTTTGTTATTTTTATTACTCATGCCGCTTTAGGTATGAGAAAATTACCTGGTAACTTTAAACAATACCAAGTAATTAAAGCACATTCTAAGAATATGAAACATGACGATACAAAACTTTGGTTTATCCAAGCATTTACTGGTTTTGCTATGTTCTTCTTAGGTTCTGTACACTTATATATTATGATGAGTAATCCAGGAGATATTGGACCATACGCTTCAGCAGATAGAGTTGTAAGTGATTGGATGTGGCCTTTATATATCCTTTTATTATTAGCTGTTGAATTCCATGGAACAATTGGTCTTTATAGATTATGTGTTAAATGGGGTTGGTTTGACGGTGCAAACCCAAGAGAGACTAGAAAATCTCTTAAAAAAGTAAAATGGGCATTAACAGTATTTTTCTTAGTATTAGGTTTTGCTTCATTAGCTGCTTATATTAAAATTGGTCTTGAGCATAAAGCTAACTATGGTGAAAGATATGTTCCAACTGCAAAAATTTTAAAAATTGACAATAATGGGAGGCTAGCATAATATGAAAATTAATTACTGTGATGCGTTAGTAATTGGTGGTGGATTAGCAGGTTTAAGAGCTGCTGTTGCTGCACAAAAAAAAGGATTAAGTACTGTTGTATTATCGTTAGTTCCTGTTAAAAGATCACACTCTGCTGCTGCACAAGGTGGTATGCAAGCTTCTTTAGGTAACTCAAAAATGTCTGATGGGGACAATGAAGATTTACACTTTGCAGATACAGTAAAAGGTAGTGACTGGGGATGCGACCAAGAAGTTGCAAGAATGTTCGTACATACTGCACCAAAAGCTATTAGAGAGCTAGCATCTTGGGGGGTTCCTTGGACTAGAGTTAGAGCAGGAACAAGAGAAGCTGTTATTAATGCTAAAAAAACAACTATTACTGAAGATGAAGATAGACATGGATTAATTACATCAAGAGACTTTGGTGGAACTAAAAAATGGAGAACATGTTATACAGCTGATGCTACTGGTCACACTATGTTATTTGGTGTTGCTAATGAAGCATTAAGACATGATGTTGATATAAGAGATAGAAAAGAAGCTTTATCAATAATTCATGAAGATGGAAGATGTTATGGAGCTGTTGTTAGAGATTTAATTACTGGTGAATTAGAAGCTTATGTTGCTAAAGGTACTTGTATTGCAACTGGTGGATATGGAAGAGTATTTAAACAAACTACTAATGCAGTTATTTGTGAAGGTACAGGTCAAGCTATTGCTCTTGAGACTGGTATTGCAACTTTAGGAAATATGGAAGCAGTACAATTCCACCCAACTCCAATTGTACCATCAGGTATTTTATTAACGGAAGGTTGTAGAGGTGATGGTGGTATCTTAAGAGATGTTGATGGTCATAGATTTATGCCAGATTACGAGCCAGAGAAAAAAGAACTTGCTTCAAGAGACGTTGTTTCAAGAAGAATGATTGAACATATTAGAAATGGTAAAGGTGTTCCATCTCCTTATGGATACCATGTATGGTTAGATATTTCTATTTTAGGTAGAGAGCATATTGAAAAGAACTTAAGAGATGTTCAAGAAATTTGTCAAATCTTCAATGGTATTGATCCAGCTGATGAAGGTCCTAAAGGATGGGCTCCTGTACTTCCAATGCAACACTACTCTATGGGTGGTATTAGAACAAAACCAACTGGTGAATCACAAAACTTAAAAGGTTTATTTGCTTGTGGTGAAGCTGCTTGTTGGGATATGCATGGATTTAACAGACTTGGAGGAAACTCAGTTTCTGAAACAGTTGTTGCTGGTATGATTATAGGTAACTACTTTGCAGATTTCTGTTTAGAAAATGATGTTACAATTCCAACTGCAACAATTCAAAAATTCTTAGATGAGCAAGATAAATATCTTGATGAAATTTTATCTTACAATGGTTCTGAAAGTATTTTTAAAATTAAAAATAGAATGAAAGAATTAATGGATGAAAAAGTTGGTATCTTTAGAGATGGTCCACACTTAGAAGAGGCTGTAGAAGAGTTAAAAGAACTATTAGTTAAAACAAAACAAATTACAGTTAAATCTAAAGAAAGAGCTGGAAACCCTGAACTTGAAGAAGCATATAGAGTTCCAAAAATGTTAAAAGTTGCTTTATGTGTTGCTAAAGGTGCTAGAGATAGAACTGAATCAAGAGGTGCACACTATAGAGAAGATTATCTAAAAAGAGATGATGTTAATTGGTTAAATAGAACATTAACTTCTTGGCCAAATTCTGATGCTTTAGAGCCTGAAATTACATATGAGCCACTTGATATTATGAAAATGGAAATGCCTCCAGCATTCAGAGGATATGGTGCTAAAGGGATGATTATTGAAAATGAGCTTTCTGCAAAAAGACAAGCACAAGTTGATGAAATCACAGAAAAAATGCAAGCAGAAGGTAAAGATAGACATGAAATTCAAGATGCTTTAATGCCATTTGAATTACCAATGAACTATAAAGAAAGAAATGAAAGAGCAGGAGATAAATAATGAGTGCACAAAAAGGTAGAGAAATAACTATTTCAGTTCTTAAATTTAATCCAAGAAGTAAGGTTTCAAAACCTCACTTTGTTGATTATAAATTAGAAGAGACACCAGGGATGACTCTTTTTATTGCTCTAAATTATATTAGAGAAAATTTTGATCCAGATTTATCTTTTGACTTCGTATGTAGAGCGGGTATTTGTGGTTCTTGTGGTATGGTTGTAAATGGTAAACCAGCACTTGCTTGTAGAACACTAATTGCAAACTATCCAGAAGAAAAATTAACTTTAATGCCAATGCCTGCATTTGAATTAATTAAAGATTTATCAGTTAATACTGGTAAATGGATGGATAAAATGTCAAAAAGAGTTGAATCTTGGATTCACTCAAATGAAGAAGTTGATATTTCTAAAATGGAAGAAAGAGTTGATCCAGATATTGCTGATCAAACATTTGAATTAGATAGATGTATTGAATGTGGTATTTGTGTTGCATCTTGTGGTACAATATTAATGAGACCAGATTTTGTTGGACCTGTTGGATTAAATAGAATTGCAAGATTTGAAGTTGATCCACATGATAATAGAACGGCAGAAGATTTTTATGAATTAATTGGTGATGATAATGGAATTTTTGGTTGTATGTCATTAATGGCTTGTGAAGACCATTGTCCAAAACACTTACCATTACAAAATAAAATAGCATATTTAAGAAGAAAGCTTGTTTCTTTAAGATAAAACTTTCTTAATAAAAGGGGCTTTGCCCCTTTATAAACCCCAAATATAAAAAGTTAATTACCAATTGTGGTAATTAACTTTTTATATTTTAATAGGTATAGGAGGCATAATGAATTTAGCAAAAGATTACTTTTTACTATATCATGGAATTCAAGCCCAAAAAAACATTTCATATGAAATAACAAAAACAAAAGAAGCCGAATTTTTTGAAATTGTAGCATTAATATTAAGTGCATCAAGAAAAAACTACGATAAATATCTACCTTTAAAATCTTTTAATGATATTTGTACTTTTATTACTACAAAAGCACCTGTAAACTTAGAAGAACTTTACTCTTTACAATACAATTTAATAGAAATTATAGCAAATGATAATCATCATGAAGATATTGAAAAACTTCATAATGCCTTTGAATACCTTGCAAATGAAGAGATAATTACTAAAGCTGATAATGAAAAATTAATCTCACTATTTGATCCTAGTGAAATTGTAATAAAAAGAAAAGATGAAGAGATTTTAATTGATAATTCTAAAACATTTAAAGAACATAAAGAAGAGATTGATTTAGTAATTCAAGAACTAAAAGAGATAATAAAAAAAGATGACTTATTAAATGAATTAAAAGAGACAAATAATTATATTAATAATCAAAAATTCTCAATTGGTATTACAGGTGTTATGAATGCCGGTAAATCTACTATGCTAAATGCACTTATGGGTAAAGAGATTTTAGGAAGTGCTGTTGTACCTGAAACTGCCAACTTAACAATTGTAAAATATGATAAAAATCCAAGTGCAAAAGTTTTCTATTGGAATAAAAAAGAGTGGGATAGAATAGAAAATAGTGCAAATGAGATTGAATCAATAAAAGAGTTTGTTCAAGAAACAAAATCTATTTTTAAAGATGAACTAAAAAACTATATAAAAGATGATTCAAGAAATGATGAAGTAGATATAAATAATCTTGCACTATATACTTCAGCAGAAGCAAGTGGTAAAAAATGTAATCTTGTAAAATATGTGGAATTAAAATCTGATTTAAATTTTTTAAAAGATGGTATAGAAATAGTTGATACTCCAGGTCTTGATGACCCAGTTATTCAAAGAGAAGAGATAACTAAAGAGTACTTAAATAATTGTGATATGATGATACACCTAATGAATGTATCACAAAGTGCAACTTTAAAAGATGTTGAGTTTATTATTGATGCTTTACTTTATCAAAATATCTCAAAATTATTAGTTGTAATTACAAGAGCAGATACAGTTACAAAAGAGCAATTAGAAGAAGTAATTAATTACACAAAAACTTCTATTAAAAGACAACTAAAAGCTTTAAATAAAGATAGTCAATTAGATTATATTTTAAAAACTATAAAATTTATTCCGATTTCTGGGAAAATGGCACTTTTACATAGAACAGGTAAACAAAAAGAAGCCTTAGAAGCAGGTTTTAAACTTGAAGATACAGGAATTTTAGAAATTGAAAACTATTTAAATGAGTCTTTATTTGGGAAAAATAGCTCTAAAACTGATTTAATTATAAAAGGTGCAAAAGCACAACTATATAAAACAACTGAAAAACAAATTTCTGCACTAAATTATGAGCTTAGACTTTTATCAAAATCAAAAGATGAATTAGAAGAAGAACTAATAGAATTTAATAAGAAAAAATCAGCAAATGAGAAAATCTTTCAAGCTATGAAAGAGGATATTTTATACTATAAAAATGATGCAAAAAACTATATTGCTTCTTTGGAAACATTTTTAACTTCAGAATTAATTGACTTACAAACAGTAATTAAACAAAGAGTTATTAGTGATGTAAGATATACATATGAAAAAGAGAAGAAAAAAACTCCTGCTTCAAGAGTAAAAACAATAGTTGAAACGGCAATAAAAGATGGTATTGTTGATGTTATAAGAGATTATAGATATAAATTTATTAAAAAATCTCAAAATATTGGAGAAATTTGTGAACAAAAATACCATGACTTTGGCTTTGCATTGGGACACAAAAATGATAATTTTGATGCAAGAGGTTTTTTCCAAGATGATTTTAAAGCTGGATTTTTAACTTCATCAAATGATATTCTAATTTCAAAAGTAATAGCTGCTGTTGAAAAATGCAAACCTACAAAATTAGAAGATTTAGAAATAGCTTTAGATAGAGGTTTAAAAGAAGAGTTTTTTAATATTGAAGAGAATATTAAAACAAAAGCAAAAGAAGTTTCACAACTTTTAATTGAAAACTTCTTTAAAATATTAAATGCTCCATTAGATAACTTTGAAGCAAAACTAAAAAGTGATGAAGAGATTTTACAAAATCAAATAAAATCATTTGAAGATAATGAAAAAAATAAAGATGAATTATCTATTATAATTCATAAAAATCTAAAAAAATTAGAAAGTATTAAAGAGGGTTGTAAAAGATGAAATTATTACAACAGTTTATAAATGAATATAAAGTTGCCTATGAAAAAAAAGAGGTTGTATATGAAAATAGTATTGAAGGAGAGATAAAAAGAGTTAAAGATTTACTTTTAGATGATAATTTTTTCCCATCAATACAATTAAAATCAATTTTAGATAAGTTTATTAGAAGAGCAAGATACCCTATGGAAGTTGCAATTACAGGTCAGTTTTCAGCTGGTAAATCAACTTTTTTAAATGCTTTACTTTCAAGAAATGTTTTACCAACAGGTATCACTCCTGTTACTTCAAAAGTAAACTTTATTAATTATGGGGAAGAATATAAGTTAAAAATCACTTATAAATCAGGTGCTGAAGAGTATCATAGTATTGATGCAATTGCTGAGTTTACTGACCAAAGAAAAGAAGAATTAGATGATGTAAAATATCTTACTTTATATGCTCCAATGGATATTTTAAAAGATATTTCTTTTGTGGATACTCCAGGTCTTAACTCTCAAAGTCAAAGTGATACTGATACTACAAGAAAAGTATTAAGAGATGTTGGTGGAATTATTTGGCTTACACTTATTGATAATGCAGGAAAAATGAGTGAAGCAGAAGTTTTAGAAGAGTATATGCAACACTTTAAAAATAAATCTTTATGTGTATTAAACCAAAAGGATAAATTTACACAAGAGCAAATACAAACAACAACAAACTATGTAAAAACAAAGTTTAGTAAATATTTTGCAGAAGTTATACCAATATCAGCTAAACAAGCTTTAGATTCAAGAAAACATCAAAAAAATATCCTATTAGATACTGTATATGAAGATATTACAAATAAATTTAAATCAAAACTAAGTGAAAATTTAGAAGTTAATTCAATGGAGTTTTTTAAAGAAGAGTTTGAAAACTTTAAAAAAGAAGTATCTTCTATTAATTCAAAAGATAATACACAAGATATGAAACTTTTAGAAGAATCAAATATCACAAAAGTTTTAGATTTTATAGAAAATGTTATTAGACCTCAGGCAAAAGAGTCAAAAGAGTTTGCAATTAAAAAGGATTTAAAAGGGGTTTGTGATATTTTAATAAAAGAGTATGAAACTATTGTTGGGACATATAACTCTTTAATTGATATTTTAACTTTAGCAGAAGAGAAAATTTTATTAGCCTTTGATGAAATTCATAAAAAATACTCAAAAGATTTATACAATATTTATAATTCACTTGAAGCAATTATGGAAAAAATTGCAAGTGAAACTTATAAAAATGTAAAAAGAATCCCAGCTATTAGATACCAAGAGAAAAAAGGAAACTTTTTAACAGGAACAAAAATTGAAAAAGTTGAATATGAAACTTTTTGGATAGATAGTGATAATGTATATAAAAACCTATTTTATGATGATCAAACAATAGATAAAATGTTTAAACGCTCAATTAAAATGTTAAAAAACAATGAACTTCAAACTGATGAAGCTTTTAGAGATGTTTATAGATTATTAAAATCAGAAGTTCACAAATGGCAAGAGCCTTTTGAAAAAATAAGAAAACATAGAGAAATTGCTTCTGATTTAGAATTTTCTTTTACAAGACACTTTGCAGCAAAAGTATATGAAAATGTTTTAATAGAGTACCATAAAGCTATTTTAGAAAATATTTCAGCATTAAGAAAAAAATTCGCATATTTTAATGGGGCATTATCATACTCTTATATTCAAACAACACAAGCAACAATTGCACATTTTGAACAACAAATTAAAGAATCAGAAGAATTATATAAAAAAGAGCCTACAAAATTTAGTGTAAATCATCCAAGAGAAGATGAAATACTTACTAAATTAAAAGTAAATTTTGCCTTTGAAAAAATAGAGGATTTCTTAACTTCAAAAAGAAACTACTTATTTAAAATTGTTAAATACTCAAAAGAGCAATATTTAGAGATAAATACAAATAGAATAAAATTTGTAGAATCTAAAAAAGAAGTTTATTTAAATAAAATAAAAAAACTTCAAGAGATTAAAAATAGTATATAAAAAATACAATTTTTAAATATCCCTACTAAATTAGCTTTCTTTATAAGAAAGTTAATTTATCAATCTTTTAATTTTAATTGCAAAATATTTGCAATATTATATGCAGTTGATACTAAGTTCTCTTTACTTGAAACTTTTAATTCTTCAAAACTTAAATTATTACTAAAAGTAGTATCAAAAATAGCTGTTACTCCATGTGCATAAAGTTTTTCATACCCCTTAGCTAAACTGCCAGCAATTACTATACAAGGTTTATCATATTTTTTAGTATATTTTAAAACTCCCATTATGGTTTTTCCATAAGTAGTCTGCTCATCAACTCTACCCTCACCTGTTATAACTAAATTTGCTTTTTGTATTTTATCTTCTAGGTTTATTAAAGAACTAATAGTATCAATACCACTTGAGAATTTTGCATTTAAAAAACTATGTAAAGCAAAGCCAACTCCACCAGCAGCACCACTTCCTGCTTCATCCTTTGTTTTTTTTATAAGTCTTTTTTCACATAAAACTGCAAATTTTGTAATTAATTCTTCAAGTAAAATAAGTTGTTCTTGTGTAGCACCTTTTTGTTTTGCAAAAATATAAGTTGCTCCCTCTTTTCCACACAAGGGATTTGAAACATCACTTGCTATTAAAATTTTTATATCTCTTAAATATCTAATTTCACTTATATCAAAACTATCAACCAAAGCTAAATCTTTTGCTTTTAAAACTCTTTGGGCTGAAATATCAATATTGTGTTTATCAAAAAATTTAACTCCCAAAGCTTGTAACATCCCAAGTCCAGCATCATTAGTAGCACTTCCACCAATTCCAATAATTAGTTTTTTAGCACCTCTTTTTACACTATGAGCTATTAATTGCCCAAGACCAAAAGAAGTAGAATTTAAAATATCTCTTTTATTTTCATCTACTAAAGTTAGTCCTGTTGATTTTGCCATTTCAATAAGAGCAGTGTCTTCATCAATAAAAGCATACTGTGATTGTATTTTTTCTCCCAAAGGATTTAATACTTCATCTTTAAAAATAGTACAATCTTTTAAAATAGAACAAACTGACTCTAAAGTTCCCTCACCTCCATCAGCTAAAATAACTTTTTCATATTCTGCTTCATTAAGGATTTTTTTTAAACCTTCTTCTATACACAAAGCTACCTCTTTTGAAGATAAAGTACCTTTAAATGAGTCACTGGCAATTAATATTCGCATTTAAACTCCTATAAGTATAATTAAAATCTAGTTAATGCTTTTTGCATATTTTTATATAAAGATTTATATTGTTCAGAATTTAATCGTTTTTTATAGGAAAGTATTAATAACTCTAAAGGAAGGGCGTCTTTTCTAAAAGGAATTTGATAATGCCTATATTCATTTATATAAAAATCAAATCTTTTATAAAAATCAAATCTTTTTTGAGTAATTATATTTGTAATTTTTTCTATTTCTAAAACTACATTATCTTTATCTTTTAAAAACTCTGTTAAGATTTTACTACCATAAGATTGTCCTCTTAATTGTCTATTTATAGCTAAATGTTCAATAAAATAAAACTCATCTAATTTCCAATAGAAAAGTATTCCAACAATTTTTTCATTATCTATACAAGTAGTAGCATTATAAGAAGGTTCACTAAATAACTCAAGTTGTTCACTTAATAATCTCTTTTCTTCTTTAGGAAAGGCTTCTTCATATATCCCCCAAGAGATTTGAAAGTTTTTATCCTCAGCACTGTTAAGTTTATAAAATTTCATTAAACTATCCTATATATAAGATAAGAATAGTTTAACAATAATATTTAAAAATTATACTTATAAGAAATTTTAGTTATTAATAAATCGCCATTTTTCAGGCTTATTTTTTAAAAAGATTTCTCTTACATTTTGATAATAAGTTACATTTTTAAAATCTAACTCTTTTAAGGCTTTTTTATATCTAAATCTAATATTTTCCCAATTAGTAGTATCATCGTGATCATTTAAGACTTGATTTTCTATCCACTTTAACTCTGTATCTAAATCTAATATTTTACTATTTGCTGATCTTGGATAATCACTATCAAAAGATACTTCAAAAAAGATTTTATTATTATTTTTATTTACCCAAATAATATCGTCTTTAGTTAATAAATTACCAACTTCATCAAAAAGCTCTTCATTTTTTTGTAAAATATCAATAACATCAGGCATATTATCAGTAATATTTGTAATTCTACTTGAAACAATAACTTCAGATATCTCTTTTGCTAAATTCACACACTTACCCTTTTTTTTTAGAAAGTATATATATTATAGCAAAATTTAAAGAGATTAATAACTATTTTATCTCTTTTTTTATAACTTTATTTTACTTTTGCCTTAAAATAGGCATTTTTTACATTAAATTTTCTACTTTATATTATCTTAAATTCAAATTAATTACGTTAAAATTTTAAAAAACTATTATTAAGTACTAACATGAAAAAACATATTTTAGAACAATCACTTATTTTTTTTAGTGTAACAAAATGGGTTTTATTATCTTCTTTTATTGGTGTTACAATTGGATTTATTATTACATTCTTTTTAAATATAATTCACAATGCAGAACAATCAAGGGATCTTTTACCTTTTCATTATTATTATCTTTTGCCTTTTGCTTTAATGCTAAGTTTATATTTAGTAAAAAAATTTGCTCCTAATGCAAGAGGACATGGAACAGAAAAGGTAATTGAAGCTGTTCATAAAAAAGATGGGAAAATAGAAGTTGCTGTAATACCTATTAAACTTTTAGCCACACTTATAACGCTTTTTGCAGGTGGTTCAGCAGGTAAAGAAGGACCTGGTGCACAAATAGGAGCAGGAAGTGCTTCTTTTATCTCTGAGCTTTTTAAATTTTCTAAAAATGATAGAAAAAAATTGGTTATTTGTGGTATAAGTGCAGGTTTTGCTTCTGTTTTTGGAACTCCTATTTCAGGAGCAATTTTTGGGGTTGAAGTTTTAATTGTAGGTATTATTATGTATGATGTTTTATTACCTTCATTTATTGCTGGATTTGCAGCTTATACTACGGCTAAAATATTAGGTGTAAACTATACATATTTTAATCTGCATTTTTCACAAACTATTCCTTTTGATATAACCCTAATCTTTCAAGTAATTATTGCTGGTCTTTTTTTTGGAATTATTTCAGATTTTTTAGTAACTGCTTTTAAAAAATCAGATTATTATATAAAAAGAATAAATATAAATATCTATTTAAAAGCTTTTTTAGGTGGATTATTTTTAGTAATTTTATCTTTTTGGGTAGGAGATAGATATTTTGGATTGGGATTAAATACTATTTCAGATGTTCTTTATTCCGACCCAAGCTTATCACAAGATATTCCTTGGTATGCCTTTATTTTAAAAACTATCTTTACTTCTGTAACTTTATCAGCAGGTGGTAGTGGAGGTGTTATTACTCCAATTTTTTATATTGGTGCAACTAGTGGACATTTTTTAGGTACCCTTTTTGGGGAGAATATGGCACTATTTGCAGCTTTAGGATTTACAAGTGTATTAGCAGGTGCTGCAAATGCTCCAATTGCTGCAACTATTATGGCAGTAGAGCTATTTGGTGTTGAAATAGCTCATTATGCTGCTATTAGTGCTGTAATTAGCTTTTTAATTACTGGTCATAGAAGTGTATTCTTTTCACAAATATTAAAAATGAATAAATCAGATATGCTTAGTATAGAATTTGGTAAAGATTTAGAAAATAACGATATTCATCTTTCAACAAAAAGTAAAGAAAAAATAATAAAAATGAAAAAAATTTTAAGAAATTTAAGAAGAGATACAAATAATGAAGAGACAAAAGAGAAATAATCTCTTTTGTCTTAAAGTTCCAATTTAGTTAAATACTCTTTAAAAGTAAAAGAGTTTTTATTATCTTTTTGATAATCATTAATTAAATTTCCAATAAATTCCCCTACTTCATTTGCAGGAACTTTTAATTTAGAACCTTCAGCAAATCTACTTTTTGAAGTTCCTTCTAAATGTCCACCTAATTGTACCTCATAAGCATCAACTCTATCACCTTCAACTCTTGTTTTACAACCAATTAAACCAATATCTGAAATTTGAGGGTGAGAACAGGCATTTCCACATCCAGAAATTGAAATCATTAATTGTTCATTAAAAGTTGGAAATTTTTCTTCAAGATATTTAATTAAAGAACTTGCATAAGTTTTAGTTTCAGTAATTCCAAATTTACAGAATTGTTTTCCTGTACAACTTTGAGTTCTTGCTCTAAATGTATTTGGTCTATAAGAGTATCCTAAAGTTTCAAACTCTTGGGCTAAACTTAAAGCTACTTCATCTTTAACTCCATAAACAATAAAGTTTTGTGTAGTTGTTAATCTTATACCTTTTGCATTGTATTTTTCAATAATTTTTGCAAAAGAAGCAAAATCTTCTCCGGGAATTCTTCCTGCAAGTGTTGCGAAACCTATATAACTTTCACCTTGAATTTTTGATTTATTTATACCAAAATGATTTCTTTTTTCAATAGGTGTAATTGTTGGTTCTTCTAAACCTTCTTGTAATTTGTAGCCAATTTTATTTTCAATTTCTTCTACAAATTTTTCAACTCCCCAATCATTAATTAAGTGTCTAACTCTTGCTTTATTTCTATTTTGCCTATTTCCATTATCCCTAAAAATTTCAGCAACTGCAACAGCAACATCTTTTATTTGCTCTTTTTTTACATATCTATTTGCTCTATAAGCAATTTGTTTTGATTTAGATAATCCTCCACCAATTGTTAAGTCAAATAAAACTTCTTCATCTTTTTTAAATGCAGTAAATGCAATATCTTGTATTTCATGCCCACAGCAATGACAAGCACACCCACTAATAGATAATTTATATTTTCTTGGGAAATTACAAAATTCATCTTCATTTGTATCAAAATATGTATCTATTTCTTTTACAATTGAAGTTACATCAATTATCTCATTTTCATCTAAACCACTTACAGGACAAGTTACTATTGGTCTTGGACCATCTCCTGAAGCCATTCTTGAAGTTAAACCAACAGAATTTAACATATCAAAAATTGTAGGTAAATCTTTTATTTGAATAAAATGAAATTGTACATTTTCTCTTGTTGTAAAATCCACTAATCCTTGTGCATATTTAAGAGCAATTTCTCCCATAACTTTTAGTTGTTCTAAATTCATTGAAGCATCAACTAATTTTATTCTTTTCATAAAATAGTTTTTATCTTCTAAATTATCATGATTAATATGAGGATACATACCATACCATTTTAATAAACCAATATAATCAGAACTTAAAGCAATTCCTTCTTGTGCCTCTTTATAAATATCATCAATTACTCTTAAAGGATTTCTTGAAGCCTTTAATTGTTCTAAAGCTGATAATTCTTTTTCCATAATTATTCCTATTAATCTCTATTTTGTTATTATTACAGTGTAAAAATATTTTTTATAATTTTATATAAAATAAATTTATCTTAATTATAAGTTTATAATATTATATTTTTTTTTTACTTAGATTAAAGATTTTTTAGGAATAAAATAATATAAATGGATAAAATAAGTTACATAAATGGATATTCAAAAGAACTACAACAAAAAGTTTTAAAATTAATTGAAGAAAATAATTTAGGCAAATACCTAAAATCAAAGTATCCAACTTGCCATAATATCACTAATAATAAACTACTATATACTCATGCAGTAAGCTTAAAAAATGAATTATTAAATAATAAAATTCCTCTTTCTAAAATTGAGTATGATAGTAAAATAAATAGTGTTGAGAATGCTTTAGGCTTACATACTTTTATTTCAAGAGTTCAAGGAAATAAATTAAAATCAAAAAATGAAATAAAAATTTCAACTCAAGTAAAAACTGCACCTTTAGAATTTTTAAATTTACTTATTATTCATGAATTAGCTCATTTTAAACATAAAGAACATAATAAAGCTTTTTATAATTTATGTGAATATATGATGAGTAATTATTTTCAAATTGAATTTGATTTAAGACTATATCTTACTTATTTAAAACTCTTTGGAAAACTTTATTAGATTACTTAAATCTTATACTTTTTTAATTTTAGTTCTACTTTTTACTAAATTACCATTTTTTATTATTTTTTATGTGGAAAAAAGTAACAGTAAAAAAACAAAAAGTAAAATTTCTTTTTTAAAAGTTTTAAAAGCCCATAAATTAGGTGTTTTTGCATAATAATTAATAATTTTAACACAATAATAACAAATTAACTATATATTTTTTATACAATTTGTAATTTATATTGGGTAAAAAGTAATCATTTCTATTCAAAAAGAATTACGTATATAAAGTATATTACAAGTTTAATTTCTATTTAAATCTTTTTGTGGGAAACTAACACAAATTAAATTTTTAAATCAATAATTTGGAGACATTATGAAAGCATCTGATTTATTTATCAAGGCTTTAGAAAATGAAGGTGTAGAATACATTTTTGGTATTCCTGGTGAAGAGAACTTAGACCTACTTGAGTCTTTAAGACACTCAAAAATCAAACTAATTTTAACAAGACATGAGCAAGGTGCAGGTTTTATGGCTGCAACTTATGGAAGATTAACAGGTAAAGTTGGTGTATGTCTTTCAACTTTAGGCCCAGGTGCTACTAACTTTGCTACAAGTGCTGCTTATGCACAACTTGGTGGTATGCCAATGATGATGATTACAGGGCAAAAACCAATTAAAAAATCTAAACAAGGTAGATTTCAAATTGTAGATATTGTAAGAATGATGAGACCAATGACAAAATATGCAAAACAAGTTGTTAATGGTAATAATATTCCTTCAATGGTAAGAGATGCATTTAAAATTGCTACAATTGAAAGACCAGGTGCTGTTCATATTGAATTACCAGAAGATATTGCTGCAGAAGAAGCTGATGATAATGTATATCCAGTAAGAGACCTAAGATACCCAAGAGCTGATAAAACTGCTATTTTAGAAGCTGTAAGAATGATTGAAGAAGCACAAAGACCACTTATCTTAATTGGTGCAGGTGCAAATAGAAATAGAATAGGAAATGCTTTAACTGATTTAGTTAATGATACAGGTATTCCATTCTTTACTACACAAATGGGTAAAGGTGTAGTTGATGATAATCATAAATTATGTTTAGGAACTGCTGCACTTTCAGCAGATGATTTTATCCACGCTGCAATTTCAACAGCTGATTTAATTATTAATGTAGGTCACGATGTAATTGAAAAACCACCTTTCTTTATGAAAGAAGGTCCAGATGCTACTAAAGTTATCCACTTTAACTTCTTCCCATCTGAAGTAGATGATACTTATTTCCCACACTTAGATGTTATAGGTGATATTGCTGGAAGTATTGAAGATTTAAATAGAGCTTTATCTCCACAAGCACACTGGGATTTTGATTTTTATAAATTAGTGATTAAAACTATCAATAAAAGATTAACTAAATATTTTGGTGATATGAGATTCCCTATCTTACCACAAAGAGCTGTTAAAACAATTAGAGATATTTTAGCTCCAGAAGATATTTTAACTTTAGATAATGGAGTATATAAAATTTGGTTTGCAAGAAACTATAAATGTGCTAGACCAAATACACTATTATTAGATAATGCTTTAGCAACTATGGGTGCAGGTCTTCCTTCTGCAATGGCTGCAAAAATGGTAAATCCAGATAAAAAAGTTATTACTGTTTGTGGTGATGGTGGATTTATGATGAACTCTCAAGAGTTAGAAACAGCTGTTAGATTAGGTCTTGATATTACTGTTGTTATCTTAAATGACAATGCTTATGGTATGATTAAATGGAAACAAACAGGAATGGGATTTGAAACATTTGGTCTTGACTATAACAACCCAGATTTTGTAAAATATGCTGAAGCGTATGGTGCAATTGGACATAGACCACAATCTTGTGAAGAGTTTACTGAAACTTTAGAAAAATGTGTTAATTCTAAAGGTGTTCATGTAATCGATTTAGCAGTTGATTATTCATTAAATCATGCTATTTTAAATGACCTAGTTAAAAACGCTGAAACATTATTAGAAGAAGAAGGAGTAAGTAATGAGTAAAACAATAGAAGTTACATCACCATTTGATGGTAGAGTAGTTGGAGAAGTTCCATTTAATTCAACAGAAGAAGTACAAGCTGCGATAGATTTAGCACATACTACTTTTCTAGATCATAAAAATGCTCTACCAAAATATAAAAGAGTTGAAATTTTAGAGAAAGTTGTACAAATTATGTCTTCACAAGTTGAAGAATTAACAATTCTTTGTGCAAGTGAAGGTGGTAAACCTTATATGGACTCTAAAGTTGAAGTTCAAAGAGCTATCAATGGTGTAAAACTTGCTATTGAACATTTAGGTGCATTCGAAGGTAAAGAAATTGCTATGGGGCATACTGCTTCAAGTGCAAATAGAATGGCTTATACATTTAAAGAACCTATTGGTGTGGTTGCTGCAATTTCTGCATTTAATCACCCATTTAACTTAGCAGTACACCAAGTAGTTCCTGCAATTGCTGTTGGTTGTCCTGTTGTAATTAAACCTGCAACTGCAACTCCTATGAGTGCAATTAGATTAGTTGAAATTTTAGAAGAAGCTGGTCTTCCAAAAGGTTGGGCGCAAGCTGTAGTTTGTGGAAGAGAAGGTGGAGAGTTATTAGCAACTTCACCAAAAGTTAATTTCTTAACATTTATTGGTTCAGGTGCAGTTGGTTGGTACTTAAACTCTAAAGTTGCTAATGGAACAAGAGTTGCATTAGAACATGGTGGTGTTGCACCAGTTATTGTAGAAAAAGATGCAGATATTGATGACTTAATTCCATCAATTGGAAAAGGTGGTTTTTATCATGCTGGTCAAGTTTGTGTATCTGTACAAAGAGTTTATGTTCATGAATCAATTTGTGAAGAAGTAGCAACTAAATTAGCTACTTATGCTTCTAAATTAATTGTTGGTGATCAATTAGACCCTAAAACTGAAGTTGGACCACTAATTAACCATAATGAAGTAAATAGAGTTGAAGAGTGGGTTAATGAAGCAGTTGAAAAAGGTGGAAAAATTTTAACTGGTGGAAAAAGAATCTCTGATTCTTGTTTTGAGCCAACAGTTATTTTAAATCCAGCTGATGATGCTTTAGTATCAACTAAAGAAGTATTTGGACCAGTTGTAGTTATCTATTCATACTCAGATATTGAAGAAGCATTTGATAGAGCTAATTCTTTAGAAGTATCTTTCCAAGCTGCTGTATTTACAAAAAATATTGATACAGCTTTAAGAGCAGTAAAAAGATTAAATGGTACTACAGTTATGGTAAATGACCATACAGCATTTAGAGTAGACTGGATGCCATTTGGTGGAGCAAAAGCTTCAGGACTTGGTCTTGGAGGAATTCACCACTCAATGGAAGAAATGTCAAATGAAAAAATGATGGTTATTAAATCTTCTGTACTATAATTTTTAAAAGAGGTGAAGTATTTTCTTCATCTCTTTTTTATAAATTTTTTCTTAACTTATAATCCTTACACTTATCTATAGTTTTTATTAATCTTTTTTTGTTATCATTAGCTTTATGAAAGAGAAAAATTTACAGTTACACAAAGAGTATATACACTATAAAAACCTTAAAACTTATATTCCTATAAACTTTTGTAAAATTCAAGAAAATGATACTTGGGTTGAAGCCATTTTATATAAAGCTGATGATGAAAGTTTGTATGTTAGAAGTAAAGCTGAATTTATAAAAAAATTCTCTTTAAAAAACTAGTAATTTATTTATAAAGCAATATTTAGATATATTTCCAAAATATTTTAAATGTAAAATAATGCTTTAATTATGGAGTATAAAAGAATGAATTTACACGAATATCAAGCAAAAAATCTTTTTAAAAAATACAATATTCCAACTACAAATGGCAAATTATTAACTCATTCTTCTCAATTAGATGATATTTTTAATATCTTAGGTGAAGAAAATCTTGTAATAAAAGCCCAAGTACACGCTGGTGGAAGGGGAAAAGCTGGTGGTGTTGTAATTACAAAAACAAAACAAGAAGCAAAAGAGACTGTTAATAAACTTTTAGGAAGTAAACTTGTAACTTATCAAACAACAAGTGAAGGGCAACCTGTTAACTCTTTATATATAGAAAAGCCTTGTGATATAGAAAAACAATTATATTTGGCTTTTATTATAGATAGAAGTAGTCAAAGAGTAACTATTATGACTTCAACTGAAGGTGGAGTAGAAATAGAAGAAGTTGCAAAAAATAATCCTAAAAAGATTATGAGAAATAAAATTAATCCTGTTGTTGGGATTATGCCTTATCAATGTAGACAAATTGCCTTTGATTTGGGTTTAGATGACCATCAAGTAAATCAAATGATTCCACTTTTACAAAATATGTATAAAATGTTTTTAGAAAATGATTTATCATTAGTAGAAGTAAATCCCTTAGTTATTACAACAAGTGGTGATTTAGTTTGTCTTGATGCAAAAGTTCAAGTTGATAACTCAGCACTATATAGACAAAGAAAATTAAATGAAATTAGAGATGAAACTCAAGAAGACCCAAGGGAGTTACAAGCAGAAAAAATGCAATTAAACTATGTTTCTTTAGATGGAAATATTGCTTGTATGGTAAATGGAGCAGGTTTAGCTATGGCTACTATGGATTTAATTAAATCTCATGGAGGAGAGCCAGCAAATTTTCTTGATGTTGGTGGTAGCACTAATGAACAAAGAGTTATAGAAGCTTTTAGAATTATTTTATCAGATACTAAAGTAAATGGTATTTTAATAAATATTTTTGGTGGAATTGTAAGATGTGATATTATTGCAAATGGTATTATTGCAGCAGTTGAAAAAATGAATATGGATATTCCACTTGTAGTTAGACTTGAAGGTACAAATGCAAAAGAGGGACTAGAATTAATTAGAAACTCTGGATTAAATATTATTGAAGAACAAGATTTAGATAAAGCAACTATAAAAATTATTGAATTAACTAAAGGTAACTAATGGCTATTTTACTTGATGAAAATACAAAAATAATGTGTCAAGGTATGACAGGGGCACAAGGTACATTTCATACACAAAAAGCACTTGAATATGGAACAAATATGGTTTGTGGTGTTGTTCCTAAAAAAAGAGGTTTAACTCATCTTGGATTACCAATATATAATAGTGTTAGATGTGGTATTGATTTAACAGGTGCAAATGCAAGTATTATTTATGTTCCTGCACCATTTTGTAAAGACTCAATTATTGAAGCAGCAGAAAATGGTATTGAATTAATTGTTTGTATAACAGAAGGTATACCTGTTAGGGATATGCTTGATGTAAAAGCTGCTGTTGATGCAAATGGAGCAAGATTAATAGGTCCAAATTGTCCAGGAGTTATAACTCCAGGAATTGGTAAAATGGGGATTATGCCAGGTGAAATTCATAAAGTAGGAAGTGTTGGTATTGTTTCTAGGTCTGGAACACTAACTTATGAAGCAGTAAATCAATCAACTATTGCTGGGTTTGGGCAAAGCACTTGTGTTGGTATTGGAGGAGATCCAATTCCAGGAAGTGATTTTATAGATATGCTAAAATTATTTCAAGAAGATGAACAAACAAAAGCAATTGTTATGATTGGTGAAATTGGTGGAACAAAAGAAGAACAAGCAGCAGAATATATTAAAAAATATATAACAAAACCTGTTGTCTCATATATTGCAGGAGTTACTGCACCAAAAGGTAAAAGAATGGGCCATGCAGGTGCAATTATTGATGGTGGTAATGGAAAAGCTGAAGATAAATATAAAGCTTTAGAAGCAGCAGGAGTTGCAACAGTTAGAACAATTACTCAAATCAAAGATGCTTTATTAGAAGTTCATCCAAAATATTAAAAGATAAAAAAGAGCTAACTTTTTTATCTTTTTTACTTATATTAAATCCCTCATTTTAAAATCATTTATGATAAAATCTCTGCAAATTTATAATAATGGATAACTATGAAATTATCACAAGAACAAATTGATGAGTTTAATTCAAATGGCTTTTTATTAATTAGAAACTTTGCTTCTAGTGAACTATGTGATGAAATTTTGCAAAAAGCAAAATACCATTTAGAAAATATAATAGAACCAATTGAGAGTGAACAAGAATACTTAAGAATAGAAGATAAAAATAATATAACAGTTAGAAGATTAAGACAAGTATATGATAGAGAAGAAGTTTTTAAACAATGGATGACAAATAAAGAGATTAGACCTATTTTAAAACAACTTTTAAATGATACTCCTGTTCTTACTTTAGCTCACCATAATTCAATTATGACAAAAATGCCAAAGGATAGCTCAAGAACAACTTGGCATCAAGATAGAAGATATTGGAATTATGAAAATGATAATTTATTAAGTGTTTGGTTAAGTTTAGATGATGAATATCTTGAAAATGGGCTTTTAGAGTTTATTCCAGGTTCACATAAAATAAAGTTTGAAAAAGAGCAATTTGATGAAACAATAAGTTTTAAAGACAATATACCACAAAATAAGCAGTTAATTAAACAAGCTGTTCATTTTAATTTGCATAAAGGAGATATTGTTTTATTTCACTGTAAAACTCTTCACCATGCAAATAAAAACAATACTTCTAAACCAAAAATCTCTTTTGTATATACAGTAAAAGCAAAAGAAACTAAACCTATAAAAGGTTCTAGAAGTGAATTTAAAGAAGTAATCCTAGATTAAAAGAGTTTCTCTTTTAACTAGGTTCAGGAAGTCCATGAGGAGTTGGTTTTTTATTATAATCTAAAGCAACCATTACAACTTCATCAACAGTTACTATAACTTTATTTGTAGTTTTGTTTTTCAATTCACATTTTACAGTAATTGAAGTTCTACCAATTTTTATTAATTCAGTACCAATTACTAAAATATCTCCAATATTAGCTGGACTTTTAAAAGTAACTTCACTCATTTTTACTAAGGCTAATCTTGTAGTTCCTAGTTTATTTGCTGCATATATGATAACTTCTTCATCAATCCAAGCTAAGGCTTGTCCACCAAATAATATTCCAGCAGCATTTAAATGAGGATACATAACTAATCTTTGTGTACCATATTCCATATTATAAAAACCCTTTTATCAATTAATTGTCAAATTTTATCGAAATTATACTATATAAAAAGAGTTTTTTATCAAAACTATTAAGATTAGTTTTTATTTTATAGGAAAGTAAAGTTCATAAGATTTTGGGATATTTTTAAAACTTTCCAAATCTTTTAAATATAAACCTTTGCTATTTAAAACATAAGATACAATTACTTTATTATATTCAAGTACATTTTCATCTTCTAAATACTCATAAACATTTACCCATTTAGCATCTTGTATTTCATAAGTATCTTTAATTTTAATTTCATAACTAAGTGGCTTTGCTTTACATAAAACATATAAATTTGATTGGGAAAATTGATGGGGATAAAAATGTCCTAAACTAATTATTGATTCAAATTGTACCTCAATTCCTGTCTCTTCAAAAGTTTCTCTAACAGCAGCAGCAGAAATAAGTTCCCCATTATCAATATGTCCACCGGGAAGTTTATATCCTGCTTTTGAAATTCTCTCTTTTATTACAAGTAATTCTTCATTATCATTTATTACAACTACCCCTACTCCTAAAGTATGATTAGCAGCAGTGGGAATAATCGCATTTTCAACTAGTTTTTTTACCATAAAAACATAGTCATTTTCACAAGTATGAAACTCAAAACTATATTTTACAGCAATAGGAATAAACTCACTTTTATTTATATCAATAGTAATCCAAACCAATCTTCTATTTTTTTGTTTTGAAATAAAAAGTAGTTTTTCTAAGTTTTTATCAAAGCTTTGCTTATCTTTTGGAAATGAATTTTTATCAATTGTAATACCATTAAAAGGATCTAAAACAACTTTAAAACCCTCAATTTCTTCAATATAATCACTCATAAAATATCCTTTAAAAGCTTATTAATTCAACCAAAGAATAGGCAATTAAAAGCATAACAAAACCAATTATAGTATCTAAGATTTTCCAAGTAATTGGCTTTTTAAATAATGCAGTTAAGAACTTTGCACCAAATCCAAGAGAAAAAAACCAAACTCCTGAACCCAAAGCACATCCAAATAAAAAAATAAGCTTTTCACTTAAAAAAGTATAACTTGAACCAATACCACCAATTAGTAAAATAGTATCTAAATATACATGTGGATTTAAAAAAGTAAAAACCAATAATAGTGAGATAACCTCTTTTAAACTCTTTTTTTCATTTTTCTCTTCAATATTTAAAGAGTCATTTTTAAAAGCAGCTTTAAAAGAAGTTATTGCATAAAAAATTAGAAAAACAATACCAAAAATAGCAATAATATTTATAAGTAATTGATTACCTTTTATAAAAAAACCTAAACCAAATACTCCAATAGAAATAAAAAGAAAATCAAATAAAGTACATAAAAAAACTGTGATTAATACATAATGTCTTTGAAGTCCTAATTTTAAAATATATGCATTTTGAGCACCAATAGCAACTATTAAAGATAAAGTTAAAAGAAAACCTTTTAGAAATATATCTATCAAGCTAAGTAACCTTTTGTTAAAGCTACAATTCCACTTATAATAAATTGAATTGCTAAAGCCCCAACAATTAACCCCATAAGCTTTGTAATAATATTTTGTCCAGTAACACCTAAAAACTTTTTAATATAAATAGAGTTTTTTAATATAAAATAAAAAATTATTGCATTTATACAGTAAGCTAAACTAATAGATATTAAATCTATAAAATCTTTTGCTTCATGTTTAAAAATAATAATAGTTGAAAATAATCCTGTACCAAAAACTATTGGAATAGCAATAGGAATAATTGCTAATTCTTCATTTGGTTTTCGATCTTTATTAGAAACAAGTGAATTATTTCCATTTATCATAGAAATTGCCATAAGTAATAATACTAATCCACCCATAACTTTTAATGAATTTATATCTAATCCAAAAATTTTTAAAACAAATTCTCCAGCAATTAAAACAACAAAAAAAGCAATTATAATTGTAAGAGTAGTTTTATATGCAACTTTATTAATTTCAGATTTTGTAATATTTGAACTTAAAATAGATAAAGCAATAGCAGAAATTCCTATAGGATCCATAATAGCAAAAAAAGTAATTGCTTCTTGTAAAAAGGTAGAAAAGAAGCTTTCCACTTACGCTACTCCACCCTTTTTACTAAATTTTTTTTCTAGTATATGTCCTAAATAACTTAAAGAGAATGTAATACATAAATATACAACTGCAATTACAATCCAAGTTTCAAAAGGAGAAAAAGTATTTGCAACAATTTCTCTTCCAACTTTTGTTAAATCAGTAATAGCAATTACAGATACAAGTGAAGAATCTTTAACAAGTGCTATCATCTCTCCTACTAAAGTTGGTAAAGCTCTTTTTAAAGCTTGTGGAAAAATAATATATCTCATAGCTTGAAAATGAGAAATACCAAGAGAACTTGCAGCTTCAAGCTGACCTTTATCAATTGATTGAATAGCCCCTCTTAAAACTTCAGCCATATAAGCACCAAAGAAAATTCCTAAAGATAAAACCCCAGCAACAAATCTATCTAATTCAAATATATTTGCAACAATAAAATAAAATAAGAAAATTTGAACAAGTAAAGGTGTTCCCCTAACAAGAGTAATATAAACAGTAGCAATATCCCTTAAAAAAACATATGATGAAAGTTTCATAAGTGCTGTAATAATACCTATTATAAATGTTAAAATTGCAGCAAAAAATGAGATTTTTAATGTTACCCAAAGTCCTTCTAAAACAGGACCTGTTTTTGTTATAGTTTTTGAAGCAATAATATCAAATTCATAAATATCATCACCAATTTGATACTCTAAAGCATATGAACTATCAATATTTAAAGGTGTTTCACCATCATCATTTTTTAAGAAATATTTTCCCTCTTTTTCCATTAATGTTCCACCAACAGGTGCAGAAACATTTACAGCTTGTTCATAAATAAAATATTTAGGAATTGAGTTCCATTTCCACTCATAATTCATACTTGAAGCAGCAACATATAAAAAATATCCAACTGCTAGATAAAATGCTAGGGCAATTAAATGCCCTAGTGTTTTATTTTGTGCTAGTGATTGTCTCTTACTCATTCTTTATTGAACTCTTTTTAACCATTCAGTATCAACTAGCCATTTTTCATATAATTTTTGATGAAAATCTAATAGTTTATCTTCTTTGATTTGTCTCATAAAATTATTTAACCAATTAAGAAAATCTGGATCACCTTTTCTAATTGCAAATCCTAAAGGCTCATAAGTTAAAGGAGTATCTAAGTGTACTAATCTATCTTTACCTTTATCAGACATAAATAATACATTGTATGGTTGGTCATAAATAAAAGCATGAGCTTTTCCATTTAAAACTTCAGACACACAATCAGCTTCTGTTTCAAATGTAATAATTTTTGCTTTTTTAAAGAATTTTCTTGCAACAATTTCACCTGTTACACCAGTTCTAGTAGAAATAATATATTTTTCATTATCTAAATCTTTATAAGATTTAATATTTTTAGCAACATCTTTATCAACTAAGATAGTTTGTCCAATTACAACATATGGATCAGCAAAATTAACTTTTAAGTTTCTTTGTTGAGTAATAGTCATACCAGAGATAATAATATCAAATTTTTCAGATAATAATCCACCAATAATTCCATCAAATGATGTTGGGATAATTGTTAATTTAACACCCATTTCTTTAGCCATTTTGCTAGCCATATCCACATCATAACCAATAATTCTTCCCTTTTTATCTTTCATTTCAAAAGGCATATATCCAGGGTCTAGTCCTACTCTTAATTCACCTCTTTCTAAAATTTTATTTAGAGTTGAGTTTTTCCATATATTAATGTCACTTGCAAATACAAAAGTATTTAAAAGAACCATTAATGCTAAAAACAGTTTTTTCATTCATCTCTCCTTATTAATGTACTAAAATTTCATTTAAAAATTTTTTTGCTCTATCACTTTTTGGGTTTTTAAAAAATTCTTCTGGAGTATTTTCTTCTACTATTACTCCATGGTCCATAAATACTATTCTATCTCCTACTTCTTTTGCAAATCCCATTTCATGAGTTACACAAACTAAAGTAAAGTTTTCTTTTGCCAAATCTTTCATAACTGAAAGTACATCACCAATAGTTTCAGGGTCTAATGCTGAAGTTGGTTCATCAAATAGTATAACTTTAGGTTTCATAGCCAAACTTCTAGCAATAGCAACCCTTTGTTTTTGCCCACCACTTAAATCAGCAGGATAAGCAGAAGCTTTATTTTCTAATTTTACTTTTCTTAATAATTCCATTGCAATATCATTAGCATCTTTTTTTGAAATATTTTTTACTAATGTTGGAGCAATTGTTATATTTTCTAAAATTGTTAAATGTGGGAAAAGATTAAAATGTTGAAAAACCATACCCACTTCACTTCTAATTTCTTTTAGATTTTTTTTATTATTATGAATGTGTAAATCATCAACTATAATCTCTCCCTCATCTATTTCTTCTAAACCATTTATACATCTAATTAAAGTTGATTTACCAGACCCACTAGGCCCACATATTACCACAATCTCACCTTGTTTTACACTAAAATCTATATTTTTTAAAACATGAAAATCATCATAATATTTATTGATTTTATTCATTCTTATTATTTCATTATTATCCATTACTTCTCTTTTTTGATAAATCGAAGCTAATATTTTATAATAGAATGTTTTAAACTCAAATTAATGAACAATTTTTATATAATTTTAGTAACACAAATAAAATTATTTTTCAAATGCTTTTTTTATGCAACTATTTATAGTTATAATTAAAACTTCCAATTTAACAAAGGAGAGCCAATGAAAAAGTTTTTATATATAACTGACCAAGATGAATATACAGATCTTAGTTTCATAGGTGCTTTATTTGAAAAATATTTAAGTAAATATTTTGATATGAATATTCTTTATTTTTCAGAATTTAAATCTGATTTTGAAAAAAAAGATGATAAAAGATTCATTTTACCAAAAAAGCTAAAAAAAAATCTACTAGATGAATTGTCAAATAATGGTATAGATATAAATTCCTATTCTTTTATTGTTGTTAGAAATGATATTGAACTTTTAAAACATATACTTAAAAGAAAAATTAGGCATAAATATAAAGTAGGCTTTAGATCGGTATTTCCTAGAAGAATTATAAAACTTCAAGAAGATGAAGCTTCAAATCAAAAAAGTTTTTTTGACATCATAGATGATAAAATCAAAACTTTTTCTGAAACTGCTTTAATAAATGAGTGTGATATTTTTATTCCTAGTTCTTCATATATGAGTGAAATATATTTTCAAGGAGTAAAAACTAAAACTTTTGTAATACCTCCTGCAATTGACCCAGAAGTTTTACATGATAATATACAACATGTGGAAGATTATAAAAGATTTTTTTATGCAGGTACTTTAGATAAATTTAGAAGCTTTGAGACAATTTTAGAAGCCTTTAGCCAAATTAATAATAATCAATTTAGACTAATGATTTCTACAAAAGACCCTCAATATGCAAAAGAGATGTTAAGTAATTTTGAAAATCTTAAAAATTGTGTAGAGATTTATAATGCACAAAATAAAGAAGAATTACTTGATTTAATTTCAAAAGCAGATATTGGACTATCTATTTTACCTGATGTTGCTTTATTTAATTGTGCCACACCTGTTAAAATACTAGATTATTACTCAAGTGCCGTTCCTTGTATTATGACTAATAATTCTAATAATAAAGAGCTATTTACTGATAATAAAGAGGCTTGGTTTTGTAATTTTGATAAAGACTCAATTAAAAATAAACTAGAAGAGATTATTAACCTTTCTAAAGAAGAAGTAGCACAAGTGGGAATAAATGGCCAAAATAGATTACTTGAAGTTAGAAACTATGAAAAACTAGCAAAAAACTTCGCTTTAGAGTTAAATTTATTATAAGAAGGATTACTCCTTCTTATCCCAAGAAATAACTGCCCATTGAACATAATCTTTATTTTTTTTACTAATATCCAAAGAGTCATAATACTCTTCAAGTCTTTTTACCTCATCATTTGTTAGACCATCTATACTCCAAGAAACAGATTGAATAAACTTCTGTTTTGAAGTATAAATACTATTTCTACCTTCACTTTTTATAAAGTTTACACTTGCATTTATTCCAAGTGAATATAAAATATTTATCACATAAATATAATCAGGTTTTTTTATAATCTCTTTTTTCAAGGCTTTTAAAATCTCTTCATCTACAAAAGAGCCACCTTTTTTATATGAAATCATAACTTTTTTATTTGCTTTATCATTTAATTTAAGTAAAGCCTCTTTCATATCTTTTACTTCCATTGACCTTGAAGCAATAACTAAGTCAGCTTTAGGAACACTATGCCAAGAATCATACCAAGAAGTATTAATTGTATGAATATTTAAAAGTTTTTGTTTTTTTGCATTTTCATTTAAAAACTCTAACATTTTAGAAGAATAATCTAAAGCATATACCTCTTTTAATTTTGGTGCTAATTTTAAACTTAAGTTTCCAACACCACACCCCACATCTAATAAAGTATCTATTCCTTCTAAATTTATAAGTTTTAAAAACTCTTCATTATAAATAGAGTTATGTACTCTTTCATTCATTGAAGGTGCTTTATTATTCCAGTCTTCACTGCTTTTAGCTTTAAAAGTGCTTTTTTCTTTTTGTATTTTATATAACTCATTAAAATCTATTTCATTAAAATTCATATTTATTCCTTTTTTGCCCAATATCCAGCAATAATAGAACCTGAAATATTATGCCAAATACTAAAAATAGCCCCAGGTAAGGCACTTAATGGTGTAAAATATTTCATTGCTAATACTACTGCTAAACCTGAATTTTGCATCCCAACTTCAATAGCTACTGTTTTACAACTTTTTTTATCATATCCCATAAATTTAGTTATATAATACCCTAAAGTTAAACCTATTATATTATGAAACATAATTGCTAACATTAAAGATAAAGCAAGTGATGAAATTTTACTTTGATTAATTCCTATAATTATACCTATAATAAATACAATTGCTATTATTGATAAAAAAGCAAAAAAATCGTGTCTTTTTTCAATAAACTTATGGAAAAAATGATTTAAAACAATACCTATAACCACAGGAACAAAAACAATTTTTAAAATACTAAGTAACATATTAAATGCAGGAACAGGAACTGTTTGCCCCACAAAAATAAGAGTTAAATAAGGAGTTATTAAAATAGATAATAAAGTTGAAACTATTGTCATTGTAATAGATAAAGCCACATCAGCTTTTGCTAAATAAGCAATTACATTTGAAGCAGTACCACCTGATACAGCACCTACTAATACCATTCCTACTAATAGCTCCGTTGATAAGTTAAAAGACTTTGAAACAATAAATGCAGCTAAAGGCATTATTAAAAATTGTAAAGATACTGCTAAAGCTATAATTTTTGGCTTTTTTAGTACTCTTTTAAAATCTTCAACTTTTAAAGTAATTCCCATACAAAACATAATTAATATTAATAAAGGGATAATCCAACCTTTTAAATCAACTACTAAGCTTGGTTGCAAATAACAGATAATTGAAAAAATAATTGCCCAAAGGGGGAATAAAGCTGAGATTTTTTTTAACATTTTCTTCCTATGATAATTTTTGTTTATTTTACATAATTAAAACTTACAACTATTCTTAAGCCTTATATACTACAAATAATCTCTTCAACTTTTAAAACTTTTGCAAAAATATATTCAAAACTAGCCATAAAACTATTATGCACCTCTTTTGCTTTTATTATTTTATTATTAATTTTTAAATCTTTTGTAGCACACCCATCATAAGCCACACTACATTTATATCCCATATCAAAAGCTGCTCTAATAGTTGAATCCACACACATATGAGTCATCATTCCACAAATAACCAGCTCTTGTACATTTAATTTTTCTAAATTTTCTTTTAAAGTAGTATTTCTAAAACTATTTGGAAAATTTTTAGTTATAACTAACTCATTATCTAAAGGCTTTAAACTTTCATATATTTGTACACCAAAACTATTTGGAAGAAAAAAAGTTGCATCTTTTTTTGTACTTATATGTTGTATATAAATAATAGGTAAACTCTTCTGTCTAAACTTATCTAATAATATTTTAGAGTTTAAAGCAGCTTGTAAACTATCCACTAATTCACATTTACCCTTTTTAAAATAATCATTTTGAATATCTATTAGCAATAAAGCTTTCATTTTTTTCCTTTTTATTAATTAAAATCATTGCTATTATAATTGTTATTACACCTATTATAATAGTTATATCTATTTGTTTATCAAATAAAATAAAAGATAAAGTAAGAGCACTAATGGGGATTAAATAAAAAACTGAAGAGACCTTTGAAATTTCACTATTTTTAATCATAATGTATAAAATAGATAAAGCACCTATACTTACAGCTATTGACATATAAGACAAAGCAATTATAAAATCTAAATTAAAATTTAAATATCTATTTTCAAAATACAAAAAAGGCAAAACTAAAAGTGCTGACGCAAAAGTTTGAATTGCCCCACCTGCAAAAAGATTCATAGAACTACAATATTTTTTTTGATAAAGACTTCCAAAACTTAAACCAAGTAGTGCAAAAATTGAAAATAATACACCTAAAAATGTGCTATTTTCTAAGTTTATTCCTACTATAAAAAAAACTCCCACTAAACCTAAACAAAGACCTAAATACATATTAAAAGTAATTTTTTCTTTTAAAAATATAGTAGCTAAAATGGTAACTAATAATGGTTGTAAAGTTATAATTAGTGAGCTTAAACTAGCAGAAGTGCCTAAACTAAGAGATAAATACACTCCTATTGAAAATACTCCAACTGTTAGCATTCCTGCAATACTAATATGAAAAATTTGTATTAATTTAATATTTTTAAAAAGTTTAAATATATAGCTAATTGCAAAAAGTATTAAAAAAGCTATAAAAAATCTTATTAGCAAAAAAAGCATAGGACTTACATTTTCTAAGCCATATTGAGTAAAAACAAAACCACTTCCATAAAGTAGTACAAAAGTAATTGGGAAAAAATACTCTTTCATAATCTTAACTTTTAGAGTATCTATACTCTTGAGTAATACCACCATATCCCCAAGAATTTCCAGCTATTTCATCTATTAAAACATAACTAGCTTTATTTATTTTTATATTTAAAGCTTTAAAGCCTTCAAATATCTCTTTTATATATAAAGCCTTTTCTTCTTTTGTATTTGAATCCTTTGTAATTTTAATTTCTAAAAAAAATGTAAATTCATTTTTTTTATTTATATACCAATTATTAAAAGGAACTTTTTCAAGTAAAACTGAAGTAACTTTTTCATCTTTTTTTAGTATCTGTTTTGTTTTTGATACTATAAGTTCTAATATACTAGCTTCTTTATCTTCAAAATCTTGAAGGTTTGTTTTTAAATTTATATATGGCATAACTTCTCCCTTTCTATTTCTTGACCAATTAGTCAAGTAAAAGTATAACAAAATCTTGACCGATTAGTCAAGACTTTTAAATTTTACTTTTTAAGTTGTTTTAGGAAAAATTCTAATTGACAGATGCAGTTATTAAAAAACTCTGCATTATGGGATTTTTTTGCAGTACCTATACAGCCTTCAAGTGAAGCCACTATAAAAACTGCAAGATTTTTTGTATCTTTATACTCTATTTCATTATTTAAAACAGCCTTATCTAATACAAGTTTAATTATCTCTTCAAATCTAAAATATACTTTTTCCAAAGAGTTTTTAAACTCAATATCTTTAGAAGATAATTCTTGAACTAAATTATTTAATTTACATCCAGATACAAAATCAAAATTTTTTCTATCTTTAAATAAAATAATCATTTCATCAATATAATTATCTTTTTTATTTAATAAAACTGAATATTTATCTTCAATATAAGCACTTATTTTTTCATTGATAACTGCTAATGTTAGCTCTTTTTTTGATTTAAAAAAGTGATACATAGAGCCTTTATTCATATTTGCAACTTTTAAGATTTTATCTACTGAAGTTGCATAATATCCATTGTGATAGATTTCATTAAAGGCAACTTCTAGTAACTTTTCTCTTGTATCATTCATTTTTATTAATCTTTTTTTACATAAACTTTAAATTTCCAAGAAGGAGAGATAAGCTTTTGCTCTTGTCTAATTTCTTCATACTCTTTTTGTTCTATTAAATCCCAAGTGGAAAAATCAATTTGCTTTAAATAAGCATCTGCTTCCCCTTGAAAATCAACCTCACTTAAATACATCTTATCAACATATTTAAACATAGTTTCATAGATGTTTGCCCCACCAATTACAAATAACTCTTCTTCACCATTTTGCCTTGCAAAATCTAAAGCTTTTTCAATACTATCAAAAGTATGAACACCTTCTGAAGAAAATCCTTTAGTAGATAAAACTAAAGAAGTTCTATTTGGAAGCGGTTTACCAATAGATTCAAAAGTTTTTCTTCCCATTAAAATATGATGACCACTTGTAATTTGTTTAAAGTTTTTAAAATCTTCAGAAATATGCCAAAGCATTTGATTATTTAATCCTATTTCCCAGTTTTTACCATAAGCAACAATCATTGATATTTTCATTATACTGCCATCTCCCCTTTTATAGCTTCATGACATACATAATCAACAAGCTCAAAATCTTCCATTTTAAAATCATTGATATTTTTTACATTCTTATTAATTTTCATTTTTGGTTTTTCATAAGGAGTTCTTGTTAGTTGTAATTTAACTTGTTCCATATGATTTGAATAAATATGTGCATCTCCAAATGTATGTACAAAATCCCCTAATTCTAAATCACAAACTTGTGCAATCATCATTGTTAAAAGTGCATATGAAGCTATATTAAAAGGTACTCCTAAAAATACATCTGCACTTCTTTGATAAAGTTGGCAAGATAATTTTTTATTTGCCACATAAAATTGGAAAAAAGTATGACAAGGAGGTAAAGCCATATTATCAATCTCTGCCACATTCCAAGCATTTAAAATCAGTCTTCTTGAATCTGGATTTGTTTTTATTTGCTCAATTAATAAAGCTAATTGATCAATACTTTCCCCATTTGCACCCTTCCAGCTTCTCCATTGAGCACCATAAACTGGTCCTAACTCTTTAATTGTGTCTGTATTTGTATATCCAAGATTTTTACCTTGAAAATCTGCATTTGCAGTCCATACAGTCTTTTTACCTATTAGATTTTCAGCTTTATTTCCATAATGAATTTCAGCCAATCTTCTTTCATTTGTACTACCTTCAATAAACCATAAAAGCTCTGAAATAATAGCTTTTAAATGTGTTTTTTTAGTAGTTACTAAAGGAAAACCTTCACTTAAATCAAATCTCATTTGATATCCAAAAACCGAAGTTGTTCCAGTGCCTGTTCTATCTTCTTTTTTAACACCTTTATCTAAAATATGTTGTAATAAATCTAAATACTGTTTCAATGATATTCCTTAGATAATTTATAAATTTTATTCTAACATTTTAATATTTAAAACGTTAAGTTAAAAACTATTCAAAATATAAGATTAATTTCTTCTTTGACCTGATTTTGGTGCACTTACATTTTTTTGTAAATCAATTGATAAATTATTATAAAAAAGTTCCCCATAATCAGTTGTTCTATTTATTGTCTCATAAGCTTGCTCTAAAGTATTATTATATTTTAATGCATCTTGCAAAATTTTTATAATTTTAACTGATTCTAAAAAATTTACATGAGAAGGTGCTTCAATAGGTGAAGAGTAATATCTATGCATTCTTTCAACTAAATTTCTATTTCTTATTTCAATAAATACAGACTCAATTGGTGATTTAAAAAATAAAATCTTTTGTTTTACATTTATAGAGATATATGTAGTTTCCATTCCATAAATTTTCCTTGAAAAAGAATCAAATAAAAAAAGTTTCTTATTATAGTTGTTATTAAATAATTCATATATAAGTTCTAAAATTTTGATTTTTTCCTCTTTAGTAAAGAAGTTTCCAATTTTTGCATAACAAAAACTAAGAACTGATTTTATAGAGTACCACTCAGTTGTATCATAATCATATCTTAGCATTTGATCAATTCTTTTTTGTTTTAAATCTTCTATATTTTTATCTGTTCTTGTTCTATATACATTTTGAACAGCAGTATCTCTATACATAGGCCCTGGAAATTGTGCTTGAATTACAAATCTTCTATTTCTTTCAACTTCCATAATATATTTTAGTCTTCCATGATAATCTTCATCAATTATTCTTACTTCTTTTTGAGGGATTTGTGTAATTGATTTTAAAAACTCATCATCAGTACAACCATCTTCCCAAATATAATCTGGATACCTAAATAAATTACAAATTCTTTTTTTTACTTCATCACTTGGTTCCACATCAGTAAGCCCATCTACCCACGAAGTTACAGTTCTTCTATCTTTTTGAATTAGTGATGAAAATTTTGATATACTTAAATGTGATCTCTTATATATTTCAATTATCTTTTCTATACCTGATTTAAAAGACATTGTGCCTTCCTTAAACAAAAATTATTTTTAATTGTACTATTTTTTAGCATAAAAACAAATATTGTACATAATATATTTTTACGCAAAAAAATTGGGTTTTTTTATGCAGTAATTATACAATCTAGCTTAACTCAATTGATGTATAATGGATTATGAAATTTTATAAGAAGGAACTTTTATATGAGCGCAGGGAAAAAATTTAGAGAAGCATTAAAAGAATCTGCTCCTTTACAAATCGTAGGAACAATTAATGCATATCAAGCATTACAAGCTACAAGAGTAGGACACAAAGCAATTTATCTTTCTGGTGGAGGTATTGCAAACGCTTCTTATGGTTTACCTGATTTAGGTATGACTATGTTAGAAGATGTATGTATTGATATTAGAAGAATTACTTCTATTTGTGATACTCCATTAATTGTAGATGCAGATACTGGTTGGGGACATGCCTTTAATATTGCTAGAACTGTAAAAGAATTTATCAGATCTGGTGCTGCAGGACTTCATATAGAAGATCAAGTTGCTGCAAAAAGATGTGGACATAGACCAAATAAAGAGTTAGTATCAACGGAAGAAATGTGTGATAGAATTAGAGCTGCTGTTGATGCAAAAATGCAATTAGACCCAGAGTTTTATATTATTGCAAGAACTGATGCACACGCATCTGAAGGTCAAGAAGCAGCAATAAGTAGAGCAAGAGCTTATGTTGAAGCTGGTGCAGATGCTATTTTTGCTGAAGCAATTCATACTTTAAAAGAGTATAAAGAGTTCACTGATGCTATTGATGTACCAGTATTAGCAAATATTACTGAATTTGGTGCAACTCCAATGTTTACTACTGAAGAGTTAGCAAGTGTAGGAATTGATATGGTTTTATATCCATTATCTGCATTTAGAGCTATGAATAAAGCTGCATTAGCAGTATATCAAGAATTAAAAGATAAAGGTACTCAAGAAGGTGTTCTTGATACAATGCAAACAAGAATGGAATTATATGATATGTTAAATTACCATGCTTATGAGCAAAAAATGGATGAATTATTTTCAAAAGGAAAAGCTAAGTAATTAGCTTTTTCAATAAGTCTAACATCAAAGTTTAATTTACAACTAGGGAAAAAGGAGAAAATTATGAGTACAACTACAGGATTTAAACCAAAAAAATCTGTTGCATTATCAGGGCATGCTGCGGGGAATACTGCAATCTGTACAGTAGGTAAGAGTGGAAACGACTTACACTATAGAGGATATGATATTTTAGAGTTTGCAAATAAATCAGAATTTGAAGAAATTGCACATTTAATTGTTCATGAAAAGTTACCTAATAAAGCTGAGTTAAAAGCTTATAAAGAAAAACTTCAAGGTATGAGAGATATTCCAGATGGTGTAAAAATTGCATTAGAGCAATTACCTAAAACTGCTCACCCAATGGATGTTATGAGAACAGGTTGTTCAGTTCTTGGTGCAATTATGTCTGAAGATGAATCTCACCCAAAAGAAGAAGCACAAAATATTATTGATAAATTAATGGCTTGTTTTCCTTCTATTTTATGTTATTGGTATCACTATGCATATAATGGAAAAAGAATAGAAGTTGTAACTGACGATGAATCAATTGGAGGGCATTTCTTACACCTATTACATGGTGAAAAACCAAGAGAATCTTGGGTTAAAGCTATGCATGTATCTTTAATTTTATATGCTGAGCATGAGTTTAATGCTTCTACATTTACTTCAAGAGTTATTTCTGGAACTAATTCTGATTTATTCTCTTGTATCACTGGTGCAATTGGAGCTTTAAGAGGTCCTAAACATGGTGGAGCAAATGAAGTAGCATTCTATATTCAAGAAAGATATTCTTCAGCTGATGAAGCAGAAAAAGATATTAGAGAAAGAATGGCAAAAAAAGAGATTATTATTGGTTTTGGACATCCTGTATATACTATTTGTGATCCAAGAAACGTAGTAATTAAACAAGTTGCAAAAGAGTTATCTGAAGAAAATAATAATATGTTAATGTATGATGTTGCAGAAAGAATTGAATCAGTAATGTGGGAAGAAAAGAAAATGTTCCCTAACTTAGATTGGTTCTCAGCTGTTTCATATAACCAAATGGGAATTCCAACAGATATGTTTACTCCAATTTTCATTATTTCAAGAGTAACTGGATGGGGTGCACACGCTATTGAACAAAGAGAAGATGGAAAAATCATTAGACCTTCAGCTAATTATACTGGTCCTGAAAATCTAAAATTTGTTCCTTTAGAAGAAAGAGAATAATTTTAGTTTCTTTTATAAATAGTTTTAAGTAGTCCCTAAGGACTACTTAAATGTTCTAGTAGCTACAACTTAAAATCATAAAAAGTTCTTTACAGTAGCAAACATAAATAGGATTGTCTACACTGTAGGCAATCCTAATTAAATTATATAATATAGGATATACGATAATGACAAACGAAAAATATCTTAAAGATCTTGATGGTGTAGATGGTGTTAAATATTATGATGTTAAATCAGCTGTTGAAGATATTACTGCTGGTTCATTTGAAAAATTAAACTATACATCAAGAGTTTTAGCAGAAAATTTACTTAGAAAGTGTCCAAGTGAAGATTTAAAAGATTCTTTAATTCAATTAATTGAAAAAAGAACAGATAAAGATTTCCCTTGGTACCCAAGTAGAGTTATCTGTCATGATATATTAGGATTAACTGCATTTGTTGATTTAGCAGGTCTTAGAGAAGCAGTTGCAAAAGAAGGTGGTGATCCTCAAAAAGTAAATCCAGTTGTACCAACACAACTTATTGTTGACCACTCATTAGCAGTTGAGTGTGGTGGATTTGATCCAGATGCTTTCCAAAAAAATAGAGATATTGAAGATAGAAGAAATGCAGATAGATTCCACTTTATTAACTGGACTAAAGAAGCGTTTAATAATGTAGATGTTATTCCTCCAGGTAATGGTATTATGCACCAAATTAACTTAGAGAAAATGTCGCCTGTTGTTCACTTAAATGATGGAATTGCAAGTCCAGATACATTAGTTGGAACTGACTCACATACTCCTCACGTAGATGCACTTGGAGTTATTGCTGTAGGTGTTGGTGGATTAGAAGCTGAAAACGTAATGCTTGGAAACCCTTCTTATATGAGAGTTCCTGAAATTATTGGTGTTGAAATTGTAGGAACAAGAGCACCTGGAATTACTGCAACTGATATTGCATTATCTATGACTTCATTTTTAAGAGAAAACAATGTTATTTCTGCATATTTAGAGTTCTATGGTTCAGGTATTAAATACCTTAACTTAGGTGATAGAGCTACTATTGCAAATATGACTCCTGAATATGGAGCAAGTGCTGGTATGTTTGCTATTGATGAGCAAACAATCTCTTATTTAAGAGTAACTGGTAGAGAGGAAAAACAAGTTAAATTAGTTGAAGCTTATGCTAAAGCAAATGGTTTATGGGCAGATCAGTTTGAAAATGCTACATATGCTAGAACTTTAACTTTTGATTTATCAAGTGTAACTAGATCATTAGCTGGTCCATCAAAACCACATAAATTAGTTCCAACTTCTACTTTAAAAGAAGAAGGTATTGTAAAAGAGTGGACTCAAGAAGGTGATTTAATTCCAGATGGTGGTATCTTAATTGCTGCTATTACTTCTTGTACAAATACTTCAAATCCAAGAAATGTTATTGCTGCTGGATTACTAGCTAAAAAAGCAAATGAACTTGGATTAACAAGAAAACCTTGGGTTAAGTCTTCATTAGCACCAGGTTCAAAAGTTATTGAAGTTTATTTAAAAGAAGCTGGATTATTAAGTGAAATGGAAAAATTAGGATTTGGTGTAGTTGGTTTTGCATGTACTACTTGTAATGGTATGTCTGGGGCATTAGATCCAAAAATTCAACAAGAAGTAATTGATAGAGATATCTACTCAACTGCTGTACTTTCTGGAAATAGAAACTTTGATGGAAGAATCCATCCATACGTAAAAGAAGCATTTTTAGCATCTCCTGCACTTGTTGTTGCATATGCATTAGCAGGTACTGTAAGATTTGATATTGAAAATGATGTGTTAGGAAAAGATAAAGATGGTAATGATATTAAGTTAGCTGACTTATGGCCATCTGATGAAGAAATTGATGCAATTGAAAAAGAATATGTTAGACCAGAAATGTATAACGCTATTTATGAGCCAATGTTTGCAAGAAATACTTTAACTGATATAAAAGCTGAGCCATTTTATAGATGGAATCCAAACTCTACTTATATTCAAAGACCTCCATATTGGGAAGCTGAATATATGAGTATGCCAGCATTAAAAGGTATGAGACCATTAGGTGTATTCCCTGATAATATCACTACTGATCACTTATCTCCATCAAATGCAATTTTACCAGATTCTGCTTCTGGTGAGTATTGTTTAAAAATGGGATTACCAGTAGAGGATTTAAACTCATATGCAACACATAGAGGGGATCACAATACTGCATCAAGAGCAACTTTAGCAAATCCAAAACTATTTAATGAAATGCTTAAAGATGAAAATGGAAATGTTAAACAAGGTTCATTAACTAAAATTATGCCAGAGGGTATTGAGTCTAGAATGTGGGAAGCTATTGAAGAGTATAACAATAGAAAACAACCACTTATTATTATTGCTGGTACTAACTATGGTCAAGGAAGTTCAAGAGACTGGGCTGCAAAAGGTGTTAGACTTGCAGGTGTTGAAGTTTTAATTGCTGAAAGTATTGAAAGAATCCATAGAACAAACCTTGTTGGTATGGGTGTATTACCATTACAATTTAAAGAAGGTGATACTAGATTTACTTACAATATTGATGGAAGCGAAGTTTTTGATATTGAAGGTGAAATCACTCCAAGATGTGACTTAACTGTTGTTATGACAAGAGCAAATGGTGAAGTTGTTAAATTCCCTGTATTATGTAGATTAGATACTTCTGCTGAAGTTGAAGTTTACAAAAATGGTGGTATTTTACAAAAATTCGCTAAAGATGTAATTGCATCTAAATAAAGAGGCTTTTGCCTCTTAATTGAGAGTTAAAAGAGAGTTTGAGATTTATTTTGGCTAAGTATTTAGCCCTTTAGTATTTTGCTTCTTTTAGGGTCTCCTTTAAAAAAAACATTTTTTAAAGGCACCGCTTAGCATAAATTCATTTTATGCGCTAAAAAGAAGACATTTATTGGTTCCTAAAAAATAGGAACTATTTTTAAGGATACAAATTATGAGTAATTACGCACCACAAATTACTATACCAGCTACTTATATGAGAGGTGGTACAAGTAAAGGTACATTTTTTAATATTGCTGATTTACCAAAAATTGCTCAAGAAAATCAAGAAGCAAAAGATAAATTACTTTTAAGAGTAGTTGGAAGTCCAGATCCATATGGGAAGCAAATAGATGGTATGGGTGGAGCTACTTCTAGTACAAGTAAGACTGTTTTAGTTGGAAAAAGTAGTGTTGCAAATCACGATGTTGATTACTACTTTGGACAAGTTTCAATTGATAAACCATTTATGGATTGGAGTGGAAACTGCGGAAACTTATCATCTGCTGTTGGACCTTTTGCAATTAAATGTGGATTAGTTGATAATGTGGTTGAAAATGGTATTCAAACAGTTAGAATATGGCAAGCAAATATTAAAAAAACTATTCTTTGTTATGTTCCAATGAAAGATGGAAGAGTTCAAGAAATTGGTGATTATGAGATTGATGGAGTTGCGTTCCCTGCTGCTGAAATCAAACTTGAATTTGCTGAACCTGTTGATCCATCAGAAGAGTTATTTCCAACTGGTAATTTAATTGATGATTTAGAAGTTCCAGGTATTGGTACTTTTAAAGCTACAATGATAACAGCAGGAATTCCTACAATTTTCTTAAATGCAGAAGAGTTAGGATATAAAGGAACAGAATTACAACCTGATATAAATTCAGATAAAGAAGCTTTAGCAAGATTTGAAACAATAAGAGCTTATGGTGCTATTAAAATGGGACTAATTTCAGATTTAAAAGAGGCTGAAACTAGACAACATACACCAAAAATTGCCTTTGTATCACCTGCTCAAAACTATATAGCTTCAAGTGGGAAAGAAATTACAGTGCAAGATATAGATTTAAATGTTAGAGCTTTATCGATGCAACAATTACACCATGCTATGATGGGAACTGCTTCGGTTGCAATTGGTGTTGCTGCTTGTATTCCTGGAACACTTGTAAACTTAGCTGCAGGTGGGGGAGAAAAAGATGCCGTAACTTTTGGTCACCCTTCAGGAACACTAAAAGTTGGTGCAGTTATTAAAAAAGATGGTGATAAATATTTAGTTGATAAAGCAAGTATGAGTAGAAGTGCAAGAATTATTATGGAAGGAAATGTACACGTACCTGCAAATACTATGAACTAAAAAAACTTTTTATTTTTTCGATTTACCTAAAAGGCCTAGTTATCTAGGCCTTTTTTTTTAGCTATTATTTTACTAGCTGAGAAATTTCTTTAAATACAGGATGTTTAGCATTTACTGTAAGTTCAAATAATAATGACTCATAAGTAGTTGGGATTACTCCTGCTTGAACTAATCTATCTATTGCTACTTTAGTATCATTTTCTTTTCTAGAACTAACACAATCAGTAACAAGTACAGGTTGTAATCCAGCTTCAAGTAAATCTATACAAGTTTGAAGTACACAAACATGAGTTTCAATACCTGCAACTATTACAAATTTTCTTTTTAAATCTTTAATAGCATCTAAAGTTGGTTCATTTTTACAACAAGAAAAAGTTGTTTTTTCAAAATGAGGATACTCATCTACTAGCTCTTTTAAACTAGGAATTGTTTCCCCTATTCCTTTTTTATATTGTTCATTTATAACAAAAGGTATTTCATGTAATTGAAGTCCTTTTACTAAAATTAAAAGATTTTTTTCTAACTCTTCATTATTTCTTATATGTGGAAAAAGTCTTTCTTGAACATCTACTAAACAAAATAGTGCATCATTTGCATGAATTCTCATTTTAACCCCTCTAATTAAAATTTGACCATTATTTAAATGCAACTGCCTCCGCTCTTTTTAATAATTCAGTTGCACCTTTTTTTATAAAAGCCTGTGCTAAATTTTGCCCTATTGTTTCAAAATTGTCAATATTTTCTACTATTTCATCACTAATAGTTTCACTTCCGTCCGGCATCCCTACAATTGCTTGAACTTTTATATTTTTTTCATCTAAAATTGTAGCTTTTACACCTATTGGAACTTGACAACCACCTTGTAAAGTATCTACAAATCCTCTTTCAATAGTTGATTCAAT
Source organism: Malaciobacter mytili LMG 24559 (assembly GCF_003346775.1). Taxonomy (NCBI): domain Bacteria; kingdom Pseudomonadati; phylum Campylobacterota; class Epsilonproteobacteria; order Campylobacterales; family Arcobacteraceae; genus Malaciobacter; species Malaciobacter mytili. The sequence goes on from NZ_CP031219.1 coordinate 2,423,817, forward strand.
ATGTGCATTTCTATCATTTAAAACTGATACTAATTTAATTATCTCTTCATTAGTAGTTGTCTCTATTCCTAAAGTTGCTTGTCCCATTGAAGGTATCATAGTATCTGTATCAATAGGAGTAAAATATTTTACTTCATTTTCAATTTTTAATTTTTGAACACCAGTTGCAGCTAAGATAATAGCATCATACTCACCTGCATTTAATTTTGCAATTCTTGTATTAATATTACCTCTTAAATCTTTTAGTTGAATATCTGGTCTTAAAAGTTTAATAGCCATTCTTCTTCTTAGACTTGTTGTTCCTATAACTGCACCTTGTGGTAATTCTTCTATTGTTTGATATTTATTACTTAATAAAGCATCTCTTGGGTCAAATCTTTTTGTAACTGCCGCTAAAGTTAGTCCATCTTCAAATTGAGTTGGTACATCTTTTAATGAATGAACAGCCAAATGAGCTTCACCATTTAACATAGCAACCTCTAACTCTTTTGTAAATAACCCTTTTCCACCAATTTTTGCTAAAGGAACATCTAAAATTTTATCTCCTTTAGTTACAAACTCCTGTAATTGAATTTCTAAATGAGGATAATGTTTTTGAAGTTCTGCTTTTACATATTCACTTTGCCATAGTGCCAATTGGCTTCTTCTTGTTGCTATTACTAATTTTTTCATCTATTATTTTCCTAATTCTTCATATTTTAATTTTGATTTATCTTGTTCACCATTAATAAATATAGTTGGAGTTCCTTGAACCATAACCTCTTCACCCATAGCTACATCTTCAAAAATCTCTTCTCGAAGTTTTTTATCTTCTAACTCTTCAAGTTTAATATCTGTTTTTATTAACTTATTAAAAGCTTCAAGAATTTTTTCTTTACTAGTCTCTTTTGAATCAAAAAAAGGCTCAAAATCAGCTTGATAAACTTTTAATTCTATATCTTTTACGCCTTTATTTTTTGCAATAACCATAGCTTTTGTAATAGTTTCTGCAGCTGGATGTATTCTTAAAAGAGGGAAATGATAATAATACAATGCTATTTTATTCTTGTGCTCTTTTACAAATTTAATAACTTCAGGAACATAATCTATACAAAAAGGACATAAAGGATCAGAGAAAATTACAATTTTATCTTTTGCATTTTCATTTCCAGCAATAAGTCTTTTTTTATCATAATATTTAGAAGTTAAAGTAGGAGTCATTATATCTTTTAATGATTTTCCTGTATTTATATCTAAAAGTTCAGGAGCAATAAAAGTTCCATTTGAAAATAAAACATCTTTAGCTTTTATACTTTTATCAGCAATTTTTGCTTCCACATCTATAATATAACCATACCAATTTTCAAGTGAAAGTTTTTTCTTTAAATTAATTGATAATTTTTCTACTTTTACTCTATCATTTTTTGAAAATCTATCTTTTTCAAAATTTAAAACTTTTTCATCAATATTATTTGCATATATACTACTAATTAGCAATGTACTTGCAAGTAGTGTTTTTGAAATAAAAGACATCAATATCTCCTTATAAAAATTAGATTATTATAATAAAAGGCAACTTAAATACTTTGTCACCTTAATTTCTTATGTTTTTGTTTTTACAGTTATTTTTCTAATATCAAAAAGTTCTTTTGCTTTATTTAACATTTTTGAATTTAAAATATCATTTATTTGTAATTCTTGTTGTGCAGGAGTAGGATTACTATTATTATACATACTAGCAACACAACCTGAACCTCCTACTAAATTCTCTTCAATATTTTCAGGTTCAGTTGATGTTATTTCTTGAATTTCTTCTTTTTCTTGAACTTTTTCTAGCTCAATTTTTTTTTTTGATGGCTCTTCTGAGTCATCTTTAATAAAATCAAGTTCTATATCACTTCCAAAAACATCATAAATAAATGTTTTTAAAAGTCCAAAGTGCTTAAATAAAAATTTTCTTTCTTCACCTTGGGCATAAGAGATAATTTGTAATTTTTTATTTTCATAACTTTTATATACAAAGTTATCTTCAAAACACTCCCCAAGCTTAATATCTCTATCATAAACTTTATTGATAACCTTTTCATACATATTAAAATATGCATCATCTTCTTTTTTTAAATTTTCATTTATAGCTTCATCTAAAGCATCAACTTGCTCTTCTTCAAAAGGATTAGCTTTTTTTATTGTATCTTCAACTTTTTCATAAAAATTCTCAAGACTTTTTGAAGTATCTTCTACTTTTGCAGGCTCTTGATTTGATGTTTTTTCAAAGTCAAATGAATTAAACTCTTCATCAAAAGGAGTGATAAATTCTACTGCATCTACAACTTCTAAAGGAAGAGTATTATTACTAAGAACTTCATCATATACATTTGGTTCATCAATTACTGTTTCATATTCATCATATGTAATAGAACTCTCTTCTACTTTTTCATTTAAATTAAAATTTTCTTTTGTCTGTTCTAATCTGCTTTCAACTATATTTTTTTCACCATCAACTTGTTTTTCATTGGAAATTGTTACCTCATAAATATGATTTTCATCATTTTTAGCATGTTCTACAATTTTTTCTTTTGATATTGCCTCTTTAACAACTGGTTTAACTTCAATTTGCTCAACTTGATTTATAATATCTTGAATTGATTTTAAATTAGTTGCTTCTTGCATTTTTAATAAAGTTAAAATTAAAACAAAACTTCCATCAGAATTTAAAGCTAATAGATGTTTAGCATCACCTAAAATTCTGAAAAATCTATCAAATAATAATAAATCAAATTTAGCATCTTTATCAAGCATTTTTTGTTTTAAATAAATTGTCATTTCATCACAAATTTGAGATACTTCATAGTTTTCTAAACTTTTTACTAAAGAAGTTATATCTTTTCTATTTAATACAATATCAAAAATTTTATCCATTACTTTTGGTTCAATTAAACCTAACATTTCCACAACAGCAATAGTATTTATACTTCCTTTTGAAAAAATAATTGCTTGGTCAAGTAGTGTTAAAGTATCTCTTAAACTTCCTTGTCCACTTCTAGCAAGTATTTCAAGTGCTTCAGTTTCATAATCAATATTTTCTTCATTTAAAATATGAGATAAATGATGAATAACATCAGAATTTGAAATTTTATTAAATCTAAAATGCTGAGTTCTACTTAAAATTGTTGCTGGTAGTTTAAGAGGGTCTGTTGTTGCTAAAATAAATTTTACAAAAGAAGGAGGTTCTTCAAGTGTTTTTAGTAAAGCGTTAAAAGCTTGAGTTGTAAGCATATGAACTTCATCGATTATAAATACTTTAAATCTTGCACTACTTGGTTTATATTTTGTATGCTCAATTAAATCTTTAATATCATCAATCCCTCTATTACTTGCAGCATCCATTTCTATAATATCAAGATGTCTATTTGCATTTGCACTTTGACAATTTTCACAAACTTCACAAGGTTTTGAAGTTGGTCCATTTGAACAAAGAAAAGCTTTTGCCATAATTCTAGCAGTACTTGTTTTTCCACTACCTCTTAATCCACTAAATAAATAAGCGTGTGATAACCTATTTGAGTCTAAAGCAAGTGATAAAGTTTGTGAAATTGTACTTTGTCCAACTAAATCTTCAAATCTTCTTGGTCTATATTTTAATGCTAAAACCTTTTTTTCAATATTTGTATTACTCATATTTCACACTTCCTTACTTTTATTTCATCTTTGTTTTTACTATCTTTAAAAATCTCTTTTATCATTATTTCGTTTATTGTTCCTGTGTAATAAATTGATATTTTTAGAGGGTCAATTTTACAATGACCTTTTTCTTTACATAATTGATTTAATCTTTTTGCAATTGCAGGACCAGTTTCTATTAAATTTATCTGCTCACACATAATCTCTTTTATACTTTCTTGAACTAAAGGATAATGTGTACAACCTAAAACTATAGTATCTACTTTATTTTCTTTCATTGGAGTAAGCCATACTCTAAGCATATCTTTAGTAGTTTCACTAAAAATTTCACCTTTTTCAATTTGCTCAACTAAACCAGGACAAGCTTGCTCAAATAAAGTAATCTCTTTATCTTTTGATAATTCATCTACTAAAGCTTGATACTTTTCACCTCTTAAAGTTACATTTGTTGCCATAACTCCAACTTTTAAAGTTTTTGTTATTTGTATTGCTGGTTTTATTCCAGGTTCTGTTCCAATAACTATTAAAGAAGGATAATTTAATCTTAAATACTTAATTGCAGCAGAAGTTGCTGTATTACAAGCTACTATAAGTGCCTCAATATTATGAGTTTTAATTAAATAATCTGTAAGTTCTATACATCTATTTAGTATTTCTTCATGGGTTTTAATACCATATGGAGCATATGCTGTATCAGCTATATATAAAATATCAGCACCTTTAAAAACTTCATTTATAGCTTTTACAACAGTTAATCCTCCAAGCCCCGAATCAAATGCCCCTATCTTCAACTTTTGCCTTATATCAAATTTAGATGATTATAACAAAAGTTTGATAATCACTTTGTTAAAATAAAAAAATATGAAATCCAAATTAAAAGGCTATTTTTGTTTTTTCATTTTCATCCTTTTAAACCTTTTATTTTTAACGATACAAAATATCTAATTATTGGAACTTTACCACCACCTAGATTTTGTACTAAAAATTTAAAAAAAAATGATGTGGACTTTTGTTATGGTTCACAAGATAATTTACTTTGGCAAGTTTTAGATAAAATTTATAAATTAAATCTTTTATATGATAACTCAAAAGAAGCAATAAAGCAAAGAAAAGAGTTTTTAATTAAAAAAAATATTGGTATTTGTGATATTGTTGAGTCTTGTTTTAGAGAAAAAATAGATGCAAGTGATTTGGGAATGAAAGATATAAAATTAAGAGATATTTTAAAATATTTAAATAAGTATAAAAATATACAAAAGATAATTTTTACAGGTAAAAATAGTAAAAACTCTCCCGAATATTTTTTTAGAAAAACTATTTTAAATAATTATAAATTAGAAGAAATAAAAAACTCAAAAATTAGAACTCATAAACTTATTTTTAATAATAGACAAATTCTTGTATATAGTTTAACTTCTCCTTCAAATGCTGCAAATCGCTCAATTGGTACAAATAAAGATTTTAAAGAAAAAAAGTTAAAAAATCCAAATTATAAACCTTTTGATTTTAGATATGAGGAGTATAAACTAGCTTTTTTAAATAGTTAATTTACTTCTAATTAAATTTTCTCTACAATTTCTTTTAAGATTGAATGACTATTCATTTATATAAAAAAGGGAAGGTTATGTTTATTACAGAAATAGTATTGTTCATTATATTTGGACTTGTTGCATTTGCAGGTTTTAGTTGGATTGTAGGTCTTTTTGTAAAAGAAAAATAAATTTTAATTTATAATAAAAAAGCAAAATTTCTGCTAATAGCAGAAATTTTAAGCTTTTATCTATTCATTCATTGAAGCAAAGAACTCTTCATTATCTTTTGTTTTTTGCATTTTTGAATATAAAAATTTAAGTGCTTCAACTTCATCCATTTGAGAAATTGCATTTCTTAAAATCCATGTTTTTTGTAGAACTTCAGGAGTTAATAATAACTCTTCTTTTCTAGTTCCTGATTTAACAATATCAAGTGCAGGATAAACTCTTCTATTTGCAGCATTTCTACTTAATACAACTTCTGAGTTACCAGTTCCTTTAAACTCTTCAAAAATAACTTCATCCATTTTTGAACCAGTCTCAATAAGTGCAGTAGAGATAATAGTAAGGCTTCCACCTTCTTCAATATTTCTTGCAGCTCCAAAAAATCTCTTTGGTTTATGAAGAGCATTTGCATCAACCCCACCTGAAAGAACTTTTCCAGAACTTGGTGTTACAGTATTATATGCTCTTGCTAATCTTGTAATTGAATCTAAAAGAATAACAACATCTTTTTTCATCTCAACAAGTCTTTTTGCTTTTTCAATAACTATTTCAGCAACTCTTACATGATTGTGTGCAGGTAAGTCAAAAGTTGAAGAATAAACTTCTCCTTTTACACTTCTTTGCATATCAGTAACCTCTTCGGGTCTTTCATCTATTAATAGAACCATTAAGTGTGTTTCAGGATGATTTCTTGCAATACCATGAGCTAACTCTTTAAGTAGTTCAGTTTTACCTGTTTTAGGAGGTGCAACAATAAGTCCCCTTTGACCTTTACCCATAGGAGCAAATAAGTCAAGTATTCTTCCAGTCATTTTTGAAGAATCATATTCAAATTTAAATCTCTTTGTAGAATATAAAGGAGTTAAGTTATCAAATAGTGGTCTATTTTTTGATTCATTTACAGGTAGATAATTTATTGCTTCAATTTTTAATAAAGCATAATATTTTTCGCTCTCCTTATTTGGAGGCCTAACCTGCCCTGTTACAATATCACCTGTTCTTAAAGCAAATTTTCTAATTTGTGTTGCGGATACATAAGAATCACTTGAAGTATCTGAAAAGTTTCCATCAATTGCCCTTAAGAAACCAAAACCACCCTCTTTTATTTCTAAAATACCTGTAAATAAGACGAATCCGCCTGCATCAATTTGATTTTTTAAAATAGAGAATACTAAGTCTTGTCTTTTAAGCTCTTGCGGATTTTCTACTTTAAGTTCTTTTGCAATTTTTAATAAATCTTCGAGAGGATATTCTCTTAATTTTTCTATCGTATGCCCTTCAACGGGAATATGTGTCCTTGCTTTTTTGCTAGCACTAGCACACGCTGTTGCTGCTTTCGAGCTTTTTGTTGTTTTTGATTGAGTATTTGACTCTTCCATAAGTTTATTTAACCTTTTAAATTCGATATACATAAAGTTATGTAGTTTTTGAAGTTTAGTTTAAAATTTTAAGTTGTGTAATTGTAGTCTTTATTTAAAAAAAAGTCAATTAAATAAAAGAGACACCATTTTATGGTGTCTCCAAAGGTTGCTATAAAGGAAATATTATAAATCACCTTCGTGTTTTGCTAAATATTCAGCAACACCTTCAGTTGAAGCTTTCATACCTTCATCACCTTTATTCCATCCAGCAGGACAAACTTCACCATGTTCATTAGTAAATAACATTGTGTCTACCATTCTAATCATTTCATCAATATTTCTTCCTAATGGTAAGTCATTGATTACTGCATGTCTTACAGTTCCATCTTTGTCAATTAAAAAAGATCCTCTTAAAGCAACTGAATCACCAAATAATACATCATAATCTCTAGAGATTTGTTTAGAAAGGTCTGCCACTAATGGATATTTAACTCTTCCAATTCCACCTTGCTCAACAGGAGTTTCTCTCCATGCAAAGTGAGAAAATTGAGAATCAACAGAAACACCAATTACAGATACACCTCTTGATTCAAATTCTTCAATTCTTTTAGAGAAAGCGATAATTTCTGATGGGCATACAAATGTAAAATCTAATGGATAAAAGAATAATACTGCACCATTCTCACCTATATTATTATATAAGTTAAAATCCTCTACAATTTGTCCATCTGCTAAAACAGCTGTTGCTGTGAAATCTGGAGCTTTTTTAGTTACTAACATGTGATTTCCTTTTCAATTAAATTAAGTTGCGTAATTATATAATAAAAATCTAAAAGAAACCATTACATTTTAGTTACATTCTAAATTTAAGAAAAATCTTACTTTATAATAAAATTTTTCCACAAAAGGGTATTTTATGACTAACAAATATATATTTACAAGTGAGTCAGTAACAGAAGGACATCCAGATAAAATAGCAGATCAAATTTCAGATGCAATTTTAGATTATATAATTGAAAATGATAAAAATGCTAGAGTTGCTTGTGAAACTCTACTAACAAATGGATTATGTTTAATTGCAGGGGAAGTAAAAACTTCTACTTATGCTCCTATTCAAGATATTGCAAGAGAAGTTATAAGACAAATAGGATATACAGACTCTTCTTATGGGCTTGATTATAGAAGTGTTGGTATTTTAAATGCCATTGGAGAACAAAGTGTTGATATTTCAATGGGAGTTGATAAAAGTACGGAAGATATTGGAGCAGGTGATCAAGGAATTATGTTTGGATATGCTTGCAATGAAACTAAAGAATTTATGCCTTTACCTATTTTATTAGCACATAAATTAACACAAAGATTAACACAAGTAAGAAAAGAAGGCATACTTCCTTATTTAAGACCAGATGGAAAAGCTCAAGTTAGTGTTGAATATATAGAAGGTAAACCCTCAAAAATTACAACAATTGTAATTTCAGCTCAACACTCTGATACTATTTCTATGAAACTATTAAAAGAAGATATTATAGAAGAGGTTATAAAAGAAGTAATACCAAAAAAGCTATTAAGTGAAAATGTGGTTTTTCATATAAATCCAACTGGAAGATTTGTAATAGGTGGTCCACAAGCAGATGCAGGACTTACAGGAAGAAAGATTATAGTTGATACATATGGAGGAAGTTGTCCCCATGGAGGAGGAGCCTTTTCAGGAAAAGATCCAACAAAAGTTGATAGAAGTGCTTCATATATGGCAAGATATATAGCAAAAAACTTTGTAGCTTCTGGGGCTTGTGAAAAGATGATGATTCAACTATCATATGCCATTTCTGTTAGTGAACCAATTTCTATAATGATAGATACTTTTAATACAAATAAAGTAGCAGAAGAGAAAATCTTACAAGCAATTAAATCAATTTTTAATTTAACTCCAGCAGGAATAATAAAACAATTAGATTTATTAAAACCTATATATAAAAAAAGTGCAACTTATGGACATTTTGGAAGAGAAGAAGAAGAATTTTCTTGGGAAAAATGCGATAAAATCGAGGATATTAGAAATTTTCTATCTATATAAATAAGCTTTAATTATATCTGTGTAATTGATAATAAGCCAAATTTAATTATATATTTATTTATAGTGTGATAAAGTTTCTTAAAATTTTCCAAGGAGATAATATGGCAGTTAAAATTACTGACATCTGTATTAGTTGTGATGCTTGTTTAGATGAGTGTCCAGTAGAAGCTATCGTTGATAATGATGAGAATCCAACAGGTGAAGATATTTATTACGTATATGCTGACAAATGTGTTGAATGTGTAGGACACCATGATTCTCCTGCATGTGCTGATGCATGTCCTACAGAGGGATGTATTGTTTGGGACGAGCCAGGTGTAGGTTCTGTTGAAAGTCCAGACAGAGGGGAAGCAGGTAGTCCTGTAGTAGAAGACTAATTATCTAGTTTTATACAAATTTTTAATAAAAAGGCAAGTAGATTTTAATTCTACTTGCCTTTTTTTAATTTTTTAGGTATAATCCGCGACTTAATAAAATTAGTAGAGGAATATACTTAATGGAACAAACATTATCAATCATCAAACCTGATGCAGTTGCAAAAAATGTAGTAGGAAAAATCTTAGATAGATTTGAGTCTGCTGGATTAAAAATTGCTGCAACTAAAAAATTACAATTATCAAAAGCTGATGCTGAAGCATTCTATGCAGTACATGCACAAAGACCTTTTTTCAACGATTTAGTTGAATTTATGATTTCTGGTCCAGTTGTTGTTTCTGTTTTAGAAGGTGAAAATGCAATGGCTAAAAATAGAGAATTAATGGGTGCAACTAACCCAAAAGAAGCAGCAGCTGGTACAATTAGAGCTGATTTTGCTGATTCTATTGATGCAAACGCAGTACATGGTTCAGATTCATTAGAAAATGCAGCAAACGAAATTAAATTTTTCTTTTCAGATAGAGAAATTTGCTAAGAATTAATCTATGAAAATTGAATTTAGAAAAGTACCTACAACTCCAAAAGAGTTTATTAATGATTTTGCTTCAGTAAAATTAGAGGGGACTTTTTGTAAAATTTCGCCAACTCTAATCAAAATTGATGCGTCATTGACAGGAGAAACTACTGTTCAATGTATAAGATGTGGTGAAGAAGAGAATATAAGCTTAGATGAAAAACTAGATTTTTTATTAAGTGATGGAATTTTTAAAGGTAACGAATCAGAAGATTTGGTTATCGAAATAGAAAATGGTATAATAGATTTTGATGATATTTGTGAAAGTGAACTTTCATCAATAAAAAGTGATTACCATATATGTAACAGTTGTTTAAAAAACAACGAAGAAATTGAAAAAGAATTTTAAGGAGATAAACTATGGCAGTACCTAAGAGAAGAGTGTCTCATTCTAGATCAGCTAAAAGAAGAACTCATTATAAAGTGGCTTTAAAAAGACCTATTAAAGATAGTGATGGAACTTGGAAAATGCCTCATACTGTTAACCCTACTACGGGTGAATACAAAAGCTAATGATTAAAATAGCAATTGATGCGATGGGTGGGGACTTCGGTCCAGAACCCATTGTTGATGGACTTGTTGCTGCATTAAAAAGCAACACTAACTTTACAGCTATAGCTGTAGGTAAAAAAGAAGAACTACTAAACCTTATACCTAATAACTTTTTAAGCAGAATAGAAATTTTAGATGCATCTGATGTAATTTCTATGAGCGATAGTGCAACTGATGCACTAAAAAGAAAAGAATCTACAATATATAAAGCAATTGATTTAGTTAAAGAAGGAAAAGCAGATGCTATTGTTTCTGCTGGTCACTCTGGTGCTTCAATGTCACTTGCCACACTTAGAATTGGAAGAATTAAAGGTATTTCAAGACCTGCAATTGCAACACTTATGCCAACTAGCGAAAATCAAAATACTTTAGTATTAGATGTTGGTGCTAATGTTGATTGTGATGCAAAAAATCTTTTTGAATTTGCTGTAATGGGACAAGTTTATGCACAAGATGTATTAAAACTTGACGAGCCAATTATTGGACTATTAAGTAATGGTGAAGAAGAAAGTAAAGGTAATGAAGTTACAAAAGAAGCATATCAGCTTATAAAAAGACTTCCAAATTTTGGTGGAAATGTAGAAGGAAATGATATATTTAAAGGTTCGGTAGATGTTGTTGTTTGTGATGGTTTTATAGGTAATATTTTACTTAAAACAGCTGAAGGTGTAGCTGATACTATCGGAACAATTATAAAGAAAAATCTAAAACGTTCACTTATTTCTATTGCTGGTGCAGTTTTAATGAGAAAAGTTTTCAAAAACTTAAAAGTAAGAGTAGATTATGCTGAATATGGTGGAGCACCACTTTTAGGTGTAAAAGCTCCTGTTATTATTGCACATGGTAAATCAAATGCAAAAGCAGTTAAAAATGCAATTTTTCAAGCAATTACAGCAGCAAGTTCTAACCTTAACCAAAATATAGAAGATAGAATAAATAAGTATAAACAATAAGTAAGGATTGTGTGTATGGCTTACGCAGCATTTAGGTCAATTGGTGCTTATATTCCACCAAAAATAATGACAAACCAAGATTTTGAGAAAATCATTGATACTAGTGATGAATGGATCACTAAAAGAACAGGAATAAAAGAAAGAAGAATTTCTGAAGAAAATGAAGCTTCTTCTGATTTAGGAGCAAAAGCTGCTCAAGTTGCAATAACTAGAGCAGGAATAGCTAAAGAAGATATAGATTTAGTAATTTGTGCAACAGTTACGCCAGATTATTTGTGTATGCCTTCAACAGCTTGTCTTATTGCATCAAAATTAAATCTACCTCCTGTAATGGCATATGATATTAGTGCTGCTTGTACAGGTTTTGTTTATGCATTATCTGTTGCAAAAGCATTTATTGAATCTGGTATGAAAAAAAATGTTCTAATAATTGGGGCTGAGACATACACTTCTATTTTAGACTATACAGATAGAACTACATGTTTTATTTTCGGAGATGGAGCAGGTGCTGCTATTATCTCTGCTACTGATAATAAAGATGAAGCAATTATAGATATTAACTGTTCAAGTGATGGTAACTATGATGATTTAATTAAAACTCCTGGTGGAGGAAGTAAACATCCTTGTTCACAAGAAGTTTTAGATAATAAAATGGCTTGTATTAAAATGAAAGGTAATGAAACTTTCAAACTTGCAGTTAAAACTTTAACATCAGATGTTAAAGATATGATGATAAAACATAACTTAACAAATGAAGATATTGACCATTTTATTCCACATCAAGCTAATTATAGAATTATTAAAGCAGTTGGTGATGCTTTAGGATTAAATGAAGAACAAACTGTTGTTACAGTTGATAAATATGGAAATACTTCTGCTGCTTCTATTCCAATGGCAATGAACTATGCATTTGAACAAGGTAAAATCAAAAAAGGCGATACAGTTCTTTTTGATGCTTTTGGTGCTGGTTTAACTTGGGGAAGCGCACTATTTAAATTCTCACCTAAAAACTAAAAATAGAGCTTTTTGCTCTATTATCTTTCAATTTGCTATATTTTAAATCATTTTTTTTATTTTTTGTTAAAATTCCAAAAAAACTTGGAGCAAAGATAATGATACTTGGGAAATGTCCTTATTGTAATGCAAATGTAATCTCAAAAAAAATCACAGCAAGAGGGAAAAATATTAAAGTATATAGCTGTGAAAATGCTAAAAAACAATATGATGAAAGTGAAATATATGTTTTTACTTCGGATTCTACATGTAGATTTAGAGTCTATTCAAATACTTTTTTAAAATGGAATAAAAAAAGTTTTTCAGAACTTGAAATGAAAAAACTTTTAAAAGATGGTCAAACTATTGTAAGACTTCATGGTAAAAAAGGAAGTAGTGAATATTTTAAGTATGTAATACCCCATAAAGAATATGGAGTATCAATACTTTGGGAAGAAGAGATAGAAACTTTATAAATATTGAACTAAAGCCATATAAAAAATTGTTCCACCAAAAATAGAGATAAGATAGTTTTTTATACTTAAATGCAAAAATGCCGTTACACAAATACCAAGCAACTCTTTAAATCCATAAGGATATATTTTAAAATCTATATCTTTTAAGGTATAAACTATAAGTATCATCATAATAACAGGTGGAAAATACTTTTCAATAAATATAATATATAAAGGTGGTTCTTTTTTTATAAAAAATATAAAAGGGAATACCCTTGTAAAGTAGTTTACAACTGCCATAACTAAAATGGCTAAATATATCTCTAAAGAACTCAAGCTTCAACCTTTTTTCTTAAAAAAAACATTAATATCAATGAAGACACAATAGAAACAATTAGCATCTTATCACTAGAAACAAAAATAAGTGCAAAGATAGAAGAGATGGCACCTATTATAAAAGGATAAATATTTTTTAAGTTTTTATATTGTTCTATACATAATACAACAAAAAGAGCAGTTAAAGAAAACTCCAAGCCTGCTGTATTAAACTTTACATAAGAGCCAATTAAAGCCCCACTAGTACATCCAATAATCCAATATAATTGATTTAATAGACCTAAAAATAAATAGTAGTGCTTTTTACTTAAACTCTCATCATCCTTTATTGTAGTTAATAAAGCATATGTTTCATCTGTTAAACCAAAAATTAAAAAAGGTTTAAAATTTCCACTATTTTTAAATCTTTTTAATAAAGATAATCCATAAAAAGATTGTCTAATATTTACAAACCAAGAAGCAATAGCAATATCAATTAATCCAGCTTTTGCATTAAAAAAGTTTATTGCTACAAACTGTAAAGCACCCGCATATATAAATATAGACATAATAGGTGCTAAATACCAAGGATAATTAAAACTTGTTAATAATAAGCCAAAAGCAAATCCTAAAACAATATATCCCATCATAACAGGGATTGAAATAGAAAAAGCTTTTTTTAATTCTTTTTCATATTTCATTATTTAATCAATTTAAGGTTTCTTGGATTGTTTTTAAAATTATTTAAAGATTTTTCTTTTGGTTTTGTATTAAATTTATCTACTGTTGCAATTGGATTTAAGTATAAAATTGAATCATCAATAATTATTTGAAAAATTGAATGTAAAGGAACTTGTACTGTTGAACCAAAATTTTCACTTCCAAATCCTGCTTCAAAAGATAAAATAGTTTCATTTATAATTTTTACAGTTGTATATGTATAATTTGATAAAATATATAAAGAAAATTTAGATAATTGTGATTTTATTGTACTTGGTAATTCAGGATTAAATTCCATCGCCTCTAAATTAGCAGTTATTGAGAATTCTTTATTATTTTTTAGTAAAAAATTTATTATCTCATTTATTTGAGAAGCTACTAAATCTTTATAACTATTCTGTTCTATTATTTCATTTATCATAAGAACTTTATCCTCTTTTTTAAAATAACTTGTTATTATAACTTATGAAACAGATAATTCTACTTATTTTGATAACAATTTCATCTTTACAAGCTAAAAAGGTAACCTTAACAAAAGAGGATTTAGCTCTAATTCAAAAGAAACCTACTAGTTCACAAATTATACATAGACTAATTAATTATAAAAGATTACTAGATACAACTAAAGATTTGGAATTAATAAAAAAGCTTTCTTATGTAAATAGTTTTTACAATAAAATTCTTCCAGTTAATGATGAGGAAAAATATAAAGTTGATGATTATTGGGCTACACCAAAAGAGTTTTTAATTGAAGGTAAAGGTGACTGCGAGGACTATGCTATTGCAAAATATTTTACACTCCTTACTTTGGGAATACCTAAAGATAAATTATATTTAGCAATAGTAAAAGTTAAAAATGCAACTTCATACCATATGGTTTTATTATATATTAAAAACAAAGATTCAATGCCTCTTGTTTTAGATAATTTAAGTTCAAAAGTTATAGAGTTTAATAAACGACCAAAACTTATTCCTAAAGTTATTTTTAATGAAAATAATATTTATATTTTAAAAAATAAAAAAATTTATAAAAAAGCAAATATACAGTGGCAAGGGGAAAATAAATGGGAAAAAATTCTAAAAAGAGTCTATAAAGACAATGAATAATCTTCTATAATATCAAAATCTATCATTGCATTTAAAAGTGCTATTTTAGAAGCTTTTTTTAATATATCAAAAGTTATATCCAACTGTTTTAAAAATCCACTATCTAAATATCTTTGTCTTGTTGTTCCTTGTAATAGAGGTTTTTTGGGAGTAAACCAAATATTATCAACTAAAACTGCAATATTTGAGATTGTAGTATCAGTTAAATACCCCTGTTTAAATATCATTACCTCATCACAACCTTGTTTATCAATATTATCTAAAATTTCTCTATTTAAATACTTTTTTGAATAGGAGATATTATCATTATTTACTATTTTAAAGCTTTTGATTTGTCTTTTTTTATATTCAAAATAATTAATATCTATAATCTCATCTTCATTATAAATAACTTTACATCTTAGAAGTTTATTACTTAAAGGATAGATATATTCACCCAAATCAAAATTTTTAGCTATTGTATTTGCTACTCTTTTATTATGATACTCTAAATTAAAAATTTCATAATCTTCACATTTTATTGTTTCAAAATATACTTTATTTTCCATATTAATGTTTTATTTTATTCCCAAGTTTTTTTCTTTTGTTATAATAGCCAAAAAATTTTTAGGACATATAAAAGTGAAAGAGTTAAAAAAGACTATAAAAAAATATGAGAATTTTGAAGATACCTATAAAAAAGGGTTTATTGGAATACCAAAAAACTTTTTTAATAATAATGAAGCTTTAATTTTAACTATTGAAGAATTTAAAGAAAAATTTTCAGACTTAAAAATAACTAAAAACTATCCAACTTTATTTTATATGCATGGCTCTGCTGGATTTTCCTATGGAAAAGAGTATTGCAAAGCTATAATAGAAGAAGGCTTTATCTTTTTTGCTCCAAACTCTTATGAACTAAAAAATAGACCAACATATAAAACTCCAACAAAAATAAGAAACTATGAAGAAGTTCATAAAGTAAGAGTTGCTGAAGTTTTTTATAATATTAATAGATTAAAAGAGTTTTCATTTATAAATATAGAAAATATTTTTTTAATGGGAAGTAGTGAGGGTGCATTAGCTGCTGCAAAATATAAAGGAAAAGAGTTTAAAGGAAGAGTTGTTGTTGCTTATGCTTGCGAAAATGGTTATTATAGTCGTGATTTTAAAATTGGAGCCAAAAAAAAAGACCCATTTTTAAATATAATTGGTACACATGACCAATATTTTAGCAAATACTCAAAATATGAAGAAAAAAAAGTAAATGGACATTGTGCTATGGCACTACTTGAATATAAAAATGCAAAAGTTGTACTACTTCCAAAAACAAAACATAATGTAATTGAAAATCCTTACACTATTTATGAAGTAGTAAACTTTTTAAAATTTTGGACTAATATGTAGCTTTTTTTAATAAAATATCTTTATCAAGTTTAAAATCAATAGCCTGAGGTTTAAATACCTTTGCAATATCTCTTGCATACTCTAATTGTGTTGTTATTCCCACACACGAGCAGTTTATTTCACTTAAAACATATATATCATTTAACTGTTTATCATAATCTAAAATATAATCCATTGTCCAAAGTAATGGAAAATCTTCATTTTTGCAATAGGGTTTTATTTCATCTAAACCTTGCATAGTTAAATCTATAACTTTTTTATATTTTGGTAAAGTTGGCTCTTCATATTTATATTGTGCGCCTGAAAATAAAGTTGCAGAAAATTCCCCCTCTTGAGGCTTTTTATGTACTACTGAAATTGGTCTATCATTAACAAGTAAAACTCTAATCTCACCTTCATTAATTCTACTTAAATATTTGCAAGAAACAAAACCTTTTTTATTTTTAAAATAGACTGCATTTTTTTCCTCTTCTTCAAATTTTAAAGAAAAATTAGCTAAAAACTCATCAAGATTACTAAAATGTTCTTTTTCATTATTTACAGCTTCAGTTGAAGAAATAGTATTATCTTCATTTAATGATATTAAATAAACCCCCTCACCTGTTGAACCATAATTTGTTTTAAGAACTCTTATTTTTTCCCTATTTAATACCTTTGGGAAATCTATTTTAAACTCTTTAAAATCTTGATAAAATTTAGTGCTTTTTTCACCTAACACAGTATCTTTTAATTTAAATAAAATATCTTTAAAATCTAAGTTAATCATTACATCTGGATGAGTATGCACTATTACTTGTTTATTTGCTAAGTTTTTTAAAAACTGAAAATACTCATCTATTTGTTTTAAGTTTCCAGGATTTATTCTACTAATTACACAATAAGCATTATTTACTAAATATTCAAATAACTGCTCTTTTTTATTTGGTATATAAAATACAATTTCAGTTTCTAAAGAAGTTGCTTCCTCAATAGCCTTTAATATTGGCTTAGTATCTGGTCTAAAGCCATCAAAACCTTTATCAGTTCCAGCAGCATACTCAATAACTACAACTTTATTTTTCATAATGTCTCCTACTATTTTTTAAAAAATATTATAGGAATTTTATAAAATTATAGTTACAGAATAATTACAGTTTAAGAGGGAATATAAATTTTATCTAGAAGTTCTTGATATTCTAAAGTTACATTTGAATCACAAGTTATTCCTCCACCACTTTTATAAAAAAACTCATTTTTATGTTTTTCAATAAATCTAATTAATACAAAACTTTGAACTTTTTGTGAAGTAAAAACTCCAGCAATTCCCGTATAAAAATCTCTTTTATATGCTTCTACTTTATTTAAAATATCAACTGTTATTTTTTTAGGAGTTCCTGTAATAGAACCTGCTGGTAAAATTGAAGTTATAATATCTCCAAATTTACTTTGCCAATTATCATCTAAAGTTCCATGAATTTTAGAACTTACTTGAAGAAGTTTTTTTTCACCTGCATTTATCTTCTCACAAAATCTAAACTTATCAACTTTAACTTTTGAAGAGACAATTGCTAAATCATTTCTTAGTAAATCAACAACCATTGTATGTTCAGCCATCTCTTTTATATCACCTAAAATTCTAGTTTGAGCATTTGGTATTTTTGTGTCAATTGTTCCTTTCATAGGATAAGTATAGATTTTATTTTTTTTAATTTCTATAAATCTTTCAGGAGAGAAACATACAAACTCATCTTTATATTTTAATTTAAACCTAGCTTTTGCTTTTTTATATATCTCTTCTAAAGATAAAGAAGTTTGTATTTTTGTTTTGCAAGTTAGATTTAAAAGATAGCTATTTCCATTTAATATTTCTTCTTGCAAAATATCAAATTTACTTTTATACTCTTTAAAACTTATAGGATATTTTTTTACTAAAATTTTTTCTTGAAGTTTTGATTGACTTTTTTCACAAAGCTCAAACTTTATATTAGAAGGTAAGTCTTTAAGTTTAATTATCTCATATTTACTTAAATCATAAGAAATCATAAAAAAAAATGGCTCATTTTCTGAGCCATATTTATTTAATAATAGTCTAATTTCCTCTTTTTTCAAAGAACTACTTATTTTAATAATTTTTTTAGAACTGCCATTCTTATAGCAACACCATTTGATACTTGTTCTAATATTTTATTTCTAGGATCCAATAGCATCTCATCATCAATATCAATATTTCTATTTACAGGACCTGGGTGAAGTAATAAAATATCTCTATCTTGGAAACTATCTTTTGTTATACAATAATCTTTTGCATACTCTTGCATAGAAGTATAATAAATTTCAGAGTGTCTTTCTAATTGAGTTCTTAAACTCATTACAATATCCACTTCATTGATTATTTCATTTAAAAATGTTACTTGTCTAAAAGCTGAATCTTCTGATTTAAAATGATCTGGTGCAACAATAATTGGTTCTATTCCAAATCTTGGTAAAAGTTCAAGATTAGATGATGCAACTCTTGATGTTTTAACATCTCCAACTATTGCTATTTTTTTACCTTCTATATTTGCATTAAAATGTTCACTTATTGTAAATAAATCCAATAAAGCTTGTGTAGGATGTGCATTTTTACCATCACCTGCATTTAAAATAGGACAATTTACATGCTCCACTAAACTTCCAGGTAATCCGCACTCGCTATGCCTTATAATAATAGCATCTGGTTTCATAGCATTAATGTTTGCAACAGTATCAAAAATAGTCTCACCTTTACTTCTTGAACTTGTACCAACATCTAAAGAAACTACTTCTGCACCTAATCTTTTCGCTGCTATTTCAAAAGAACTTCTTGTTCTTGTTGAGTTTTCAAAAAATAGTGTTACAACTAATTTACCTTGTAAAAAAAGATTAGATTGTAAATCCTTAAACATTCTAGCATCGTCAAAAAGATTTAAAATTTCCTCATTAGTAAAATCAGAAGGTGTAATCAAGTGCTGCATTTTTTTCCTTTAATTTTAGTTTTGATTATACCCAAAGAGCCATTAAAAAAATCCTTTAAAATGAAGATTTTTTTAACTTATTTTTTCAATTAACATTTTGTTCAATTAAATTAGATATAATCCTACTATTATATAAATTTCGTTAGGGAAAAAAATGTCAAAAGAGTTAGAAAATCTTGATAAAAGCTATGTGTTATCAACATATGCTAGAAATTATGTAAACTTTAAAAAAGGTATAAATGCTACATTATATGATGAAAACGGTAAAGATTATATCGATTTTACATCAGGGATTGGTGTAGTATCAGTAGGTCATGGTAATAAACAAGTTGCAAATGCAATTTGTGAACAAGTAAATAATATTACTCATATTTCAAATTTATATGTTATTGAACCTCAAGCAAAATTAGCACAACAAATCGCAAAATTAAGTGGATATGATGTTGCTACTTTTTTTGCAAATAGTGGAGCTGAAGCAAATGAAGGTGCAATTAAAATTGCAAGAAAATATGGGGAAACAAAATTTAAGAAAAAAAAATACAAAGTTATCACATTAGAACACTCTTTTCATGGAAGAACAATTACAACTGTTAAAGCAACAGGGCAACAAAAATTTCACTCGCCTAACTTTGCTCCATATCCAGATGGGTTTTCATATGATACAACTATTGATGATATTTATAATTCAATAGATGATGAAACTGTTGCTGTGATGATTGAGCTAGTTCAAGGAGAAGGTGGAGTTCAACCTTTTGAAAAAGCAGCTATTCAAGAACTTGCAAAGTTTTTAAAGCAAAATGATATTTTTCTAATTGTTGATGAAGTTCAAACAGGTGTTTATAGAACAGGTGAATTTTTAGCTTGTAACTTATATGAAATTGAACCAGATATTATTACACTTGCAAAAGGATTAGCTGGAGGTGTTCCAATTGGGGCAGTTTTAACTAAACATAAAGATATTTTTGAGCCAGGAGACCATGGTTCTACTTTTGGTGGAAACTATTTAAGTACAGCAGCAGGACTTGCGGTAGTTAATATTTTAGAAAACTATAAAAATAGTGGTAAACTTGATGAAACAATAATCTATTATGAAAAAAAGCTAAATGAAGTTTATGAAAGAAATAGAGATATTTTTCTTGATAGTGTAGGTCTTGGTCTTATGAGAGGATTAAGAGTAAAAGATGAAAAAACTCTATCAGATATAATTAAAAAATCTTTAGAAGAAGGAGTAATGGTACTTAAAGCTGGAAAAAATACTTTAAGACTTTTACCTGTTTTAACAATATCAAAAGAAGAGATTGACGAAGGGTTCAAAAGGTTAGAAAATGCACTTAGCAAAATCTCTTAAGATAAAACTACTTTTATGTAGTTTTATCCCTTTATATCTAAACTCATCAAATTTAGAAAATATTCTTTCAGAAGATAGGCTAAAAAAGTTTGAATTAGATGAAAAAAAAGTAATAGAAGATAGTAGTAAGCTAAGAAAAGATTGGATAAACCCTATTACTTATACCTACTCAAAAGTAGATGGACAGACAAATGATTATGAAAAATCTGTAATTAGAGTAGATCAGCCAATTTTTAAAAGTGGTGGAATTTATAAAGCTATTAAATATGCTGATGCTTCTGAAAAATACTCAAATTTGGGTATAAATATTGAAAAAAAATCTTTAATTACACAAGCTTTAAACCTATTATATAATATCCACAAGATGGATTTAGAGATTGAAAAAACTACTTTTATTTTAAAAAATGCACAAATAGATGTTCAAAGAAAAAAAGAGCAAGTTTTAAATGGCTTTTTAGATACTTCATATTTAGATAATGCAATTTTAGATGCAAATAGTGCTAAAAAGAACCTAATTGATTTAAAATATCAAAAAAAAGAACTAATAAATAAGTTTAATAATATAGCAAGTGGAGAGTATGAAAAGTTTGATTTACCAACTTTTGAATTGGTTTCAAAAGAAGAGTTTATAAATAAAAACTTAGAACTATTACAAGCACAAGCAAATACAAATACAAAATATGAATTAAAAGGAATGGTATTATCAAAATATTTACCAACTTTAAGTGCAACTTATGATTATACTAGAAACCACTCTTCTACAACTATTGTAGATAAGGAGACTCAAAGTGTAGGAATCTCTATTTCTATGCCCTTTGATGTACGAACTTTTAATGATATAGAAGCAACACAAATTGATTATTTAAAATCAAAACTAGAATTAAAAAATAAAATCTTAGAAGAAGAAAATTTTTATAAATCAAAATTAGCAAAAATAGAGACTATTGAAGAAAAAATAGATATTACAAAAGATGATTATAAACTATATAACTCTTTACTTGACACTATAATGGAAGAAAAAAATGCAGGCTTAAAAACTACAAGTGATGTGGAAACTCTTTTAAACTCTTCAAAAGTTAAAGAACTAGAATTAAAGATTTTTAAATTAGATAAACAAATCGAACTATTAGAAATCTATGCTAAATTAAATTAAATACAAAAGAAGAAGAATAATGTTCAATAATAAATATTTAACTTATTGAATTATTATTCTTCCTATTATCACTATCTTAATTACCTCAATACTCTTTTTATATAAATTTATTCCCTATGAAAATCAAGCTTTTAAAAGAGAGTTTCAAAAAAAATCACTTCCTTACTCAAAGTATTACTTGTCTTGTCTATTTTTTAATCAGATTTATTAAAATTGAAACTTTTTGTGATAAAATTTAACATTTTAGTTAAATTAACTTTAATATTAATTACACTTTTAGTTTATAAAAAAAGGAGAAATATGCCATACGTAAAAGAAGTTTTTAATTATTTAAAAAGATCAAGTCCATCTCAAACAGAATTTTATCAAGCAGCTGAAGAAGTTCTTGAATCACTAAGACCTTTAATCGAAAAATATCCAAAATATGCAAAACACAAAATTATAGAAAGAATTGTAGAACCTGAAAGACAAATCTTCTTTAGAGTAAATTGGGTTGATGATAATGGAGAAATTCAAGTTAATAAAGGATTTAGAGTTGAGTTTAACTCAGCATTAGGCCCATATAAAGGTGGTCTTAGATTTCATCCAAGTGTAAATGCTGGTGTTATTAAATTTTTAGGTTTTGAACAAATATTTAAAAATGCTTTAACAGGACTTCAAATAGGTGGAGGAAAAGGGGGAAGTGATTTTGACCCTAAAGGAAAATCTGATAATGAAATTATGAGATTTTGCCAAGCGTTTATGACAGAACTATTTAGACATATAGGTGCAAATACTGATGTTCCAGCGGGAGATATAGGAGTTGGAGCAAGAGAGATTGGATATATGTTTGGAATGTATAAAAAACTTGCAAATAGATATGAGGGTGTTTTAACTGGAAAGTCTTTATTATGGGGAGGTTCTTTAGGTAGAACACAAGCAACAGGATATGGAGCTGTTTATTTTGCAAAATATATGCTAGAAGCTAGAAATGAAACTTTAGAAAATAAGATTTGTGTTGTTTCAGGTTCTGGAAATGTTGCTATTTATACTATTGAAAAACTTTATCAAATAGGTGCTATTCCTGTAACTTGTAGTGATTCAAGAGGTATGATTTATGATAAAGAAGGAATAGACTTAGAACTTCTAAAAGAGTTAAAAGAAGTAAAAAGACAAAGATTAACAGAATATGTAAAACATAGACCAAATGCTATTTATACTCCTGTTGAAGAGTATAAAGAGGGAACAAATGCAGTATATAGTATCCCATGTTTTGCTGCATTTCCAAGTGCTACACAAAATGAATTAAATTTAAAAGATGCAAAGAATCTATTAGCAAATGGATGTATTTGTGTAAGTGAAGGAGCAAATATGCCTTCTACTCCTGATGCTGTAAATTTATTTATAAAAGAAAAAATAGCTTATGGTCCAGGTAAAGCTGCAAATGCTGGTGGGGTTGCAACAAGCCAATTAGAAATGGCACAAAATGCTTCAATGGTAAATTGGACTTTTGAAGAAGTTGAAGCAAAATTAGAGCAAATTATGAAAAATATTTTTGAAACTACTAGCAAAACTGCTGCTGAATTTGGTGAACCTACAAATTTAGTTCTTGGTGCTAATATTGCTGGATTTAGAAAAGTTGCTGATGCAATGATTGAACAAGGTTTAGTATAAACCAAAAAGAGTTTAAAAGAAGTAAGTTAAACTTACTTCTTTTGGTGAGGAAGATTTAAATAATATTCTATTTCGCTCTCAGTTAAAATTTTAATTGTATTTGTACTTCCTGGCATACCAACTGGGTATCCAACAGTTGCCACATAAGGACCTTTTTTATCTAATAACCCTTTTGAATCTAAAGTTTTTAGCATTTTTTGAAACATTTTTGAAGCTTGAGACTCTTTTATTGTATCAATTGGATAAATACCCCAAACTGCTGTTAATCCACTTAATACTCTTTTTTTATGCGTAAAAGTAAAAATCTTAGTTCTTGGTCTATATCTTGACATTCTAATAGCAGATTGTCCAGAACTTGTTAAAGCTAAAATTCCTTTTGCATTAATATCATCAGCAAGTTTTGTAACTGTAGATTGAATAACATCAAATTCATCGATATAATTCATCTTATCTTGTTTATCAAAAGCATAAATCTCTTCAGTTTTTGCAATAATATTTCTCATTGTTTCAACAACATTTACAGGGTCATCTCCAACAGCACTCTCTTCACTTAACATTACCACATCTGTTCCATCTAAAACAGCATTTGCAACGTCAGAAATTTCTGCTCTTGTAGCTCTTTCATTATGTGTCATTGATAAAAGCATTTGTGTTGCTGTAATTACTGGTTTACAAGCAATATTTGCTTTTTTAATAAGTCTTTTTTGAATTGTAGGAACTTCATAATAAGGAACTTCAATCCCTAAATCTCCCCTTGCAACCATTAATCCATCACTTGCTTCTAAAATCTCATCAATATTCTCAACTGCATCAAATTTTTCAATTTTTGCAATTAATTTTCCTTTATATTCACCTAATAGTTTCCTTGCACTTAACATATCTTTTTTATTTTGTACAAAAGAAATAGCAAAATAATCAACCTTATTTTCAACTCCCCATTCAATATCTTTTTTATCTTTTTTAGTAATTACATCAATATCAATTACTGTATTTGGGAAGTTTACTCCTTTTCTTGAACTTAAAATTCCATGATTTTCAACTTTAGCTTTAATTTCAATTCCAGTTTCAATAACTTTTGCTCTAATAGTTCCATCATATAAATAAATATACTCATCTTCTTTTACTTTATCAAGTAGCTCAGGATAATTAATAGATACAACATAACTTTTATTACTTTCTTTATAACCTACTATATCATCTTTTAAAAATGTAATAATATCACCTCTATGTAATTCAAAAGGCTCTTTAATATCTCCAATTCTTACTTTTGGACCTGAAATATCTTGTAATACACCAACTGTTGTATTTAAATTTCTCATAGCAGTTCTAATATTTTTTAAAGTTTGTGAATGATATTCATGATCTCCATGAGAGAAGTTTAATCTAAACATATTAGCACCAGCTTTTATAAGCCCTTCAATTACCTCAACACTATCACTAGCTGGCCCTAATGTTGCTAAAATTTTTGTTCTTTTTACCATGGGCTTCTCCTTTAATTATTTTTATTTCAAATGTATTATACCTAAAATCTATTACATTGTAGTAACAAACCTACTAGTAGATTTTATACAAATTATAAAATTATAATAACTACAATATAACAATTTTTTTGATAAAATCCCAAGATGAAAACATTTAGTAATTATATGAACTCTTGGCTATATGATAATGATGGCTACTATGCAAACTATAAAATTATAGGAAAAGAAGGAGATTTTTTTACCTCTGTTTCTACTACTTCTTTTTTTGGAGGAACAATTGCTAAAAAAATAGTAGATTCAATAGAAGAAAAATCTTTAAGCAAAACTTGCAGTATTGTTGAAATTGGGGCACATCATGGCTACTTACTTGCAGATATTATTCAATTTATTTATACTTTAAAACCTGCACTTTTAAACTCACTAAATTTTATAATTATAGAAAAATTTGAATCCTTACAAAAAAAACAAAAAAGTTATCTTTATGAATCTTTTGGTGATGCTATTAATTTAACTTTTTATAAAGACCTTAGTGAAGTTAAACTAAATGAGGCTTTTATTGTAGCAAATGAAATTTTTGATGCTTTTACTTGTGAGCTTGTTTATACAAAAGATAATATTTTACATCAAGCTTTTGTAAAAGAAAATACTATTTTGTTTCATCCTTGTAAAGATAAAAATATATTAAATTACTGTAAAAAGTTTAATATAACTAAAGGTGAAGTAGCCCTTTCTTATAAATCTTTTATTGAAACTTTAAATAAAAATATAGAAAAATTTATCTTTATTACTTTTGATTATGGGGATAATTATGCAAGAAATGACTTTTCAATAAGAGTTTATAAAAATCATAAAGTTTATGCTTTTTTTGATAAGAGTATAAATGTTTTACAATTTTATAAAAATAGTGATATTACATATGATGTAAACTTTAAATATTTAATAGATATTGCACATAAACTCTCTTTACAAACTAATTTTAAAACACAAGCTATGGCATTAATTGATTTTGGTATAGTTGAACTTTTAGAGCTTTTAAGAAAAAATGTAGATGAAAACAATTACTTAAAACAAACACAAAAAGTAAAACTACTAATTGAACCAACAGGAATGGGTGATAGATTTAAAATGCTTGAAATTAGGAAATTAAAATAATTTACTTAAAAAACTTATGAGCCAAATTAAATTGGCTCTAAGTTTTTATACTCTTCATCAGTAAAAATTCTAGATTTTGTAATAAATTGATACCCTAAATTTATCTCTAAAGAAAAAGAGTTTCCAAAGGCTGCTTTCTCTTCTTTTACATCAATTGTAATTTGAGAATGTCTAAAATACTCAAATTGGTCTTTATCCATAAAAAATTCACATCCACAAATTTCTCCAAGTTTTACATTTCTACTTGGAACATAAAAATCATCTTTTGCATAGCACATAGGAGCTGTACCATCACAGCATCCTCCACTTTGATTAAAAACCAACTCACCATGCTCTTTTTTTAACATTTCAATTATTTCACAAGCTTTAGGAGTTACTTCTACTCTATTAATTTTCATTTTATCTCCTCACATAGGCAAAAAGCCTATGGGTTTTTAAAAGAATCCTAACGCATTTTTGCTATATGAAGTTAAGATATTTTTTGTATGTCTATAAGAGTTTAACATCATCATATGTGTTTCTCTACCAATTCCAGATTTTTTATATCCTCCAAAAGAAGCGTGAGAAGGATATAGATGATAACAATTTACCCAAACTCTACCCGCTTGAATTGCTCTACTTAATTTATGAAGTTGATGGGCATCTCTTGACCAAACTCCTGCACCTAAGCCATAAACTGTATCATTTGCAATTGCAATTGCTTCTTCTTCATCTTTAAAAGTAGTTACAGCTAACACAGGCCCAAAAATCTCCTCTTGGAAAATTCTCATTTTATTATGACCTTTAAAAATTGTAGGTTTTATATAATTTCCATTAGGGAAAGTTGTACTTTTATACTCTTCTCCTCCAATTAAGCACTCAGCCCCCTCTTCTTTTCCTATTTTAATATACTCTAAAATCTTCTCTTTTTGATTTACAGAAGCTTGAGCTCCCATCATATTTGAGCTATCTAAAGGATTATCTTGTGTAATTTTTTCAACTCTTTGTAATACTCTTTGCATAAATGGTTCATAAATTGACTCTTGAATTAAAGCTCTTGAAGGGCAAGTACAAACTTCTCCACTATTAAAAGCAAATAAAACTAGTCCCTCAATTGCCTTATCAAAAAACTCATCATCTTTATGCATAATTGATTCAAAAAATACATTTGGTGATTTTCCACCAAGCTCTAAAGTAGAAGGAATAATATTCTCTGTTGCATATTGCATAATTAGTTGTCCAGTAGTTGTCTCTCCTGTAAAACCTACTTTTTTAACATCTGGATGAGTTGAAAGATATTTTCCTATTTTTCCCCCTGCCCCATTAATAATATTAACAACTCCTTTTGGTAAAACATCTTGAATTATCTCCATAAGTAATAAAATAGACATAGGTGTAGCACTTGCTGGTTTTAAAACTACACAATTTCCAGCTGCTAAAGCAGGAGCTAATTTCCAAGCTGCCATAAGTAAAGGGAAATTCCAAGGAATAATTTGAGCAACTACTCCATAAGGCTCATATATCTCTTGTGAAACTGTATCATTGTCCAAATCTGCAACAGTTCCAGCTTCACTTCTAATAACAGAAGCAAAATATCTAAAATGATCAACAACTAAAGGAATATCTGCATTTAGTGTTTCTCTAATTGTTTTTCCATTATCAAGTGTTTCAGCAATTGCAAGTCTTTCTAAGTTTGCTTCAATAGCATCTGCTACTTTATTTAGCATTGTACTTCTTTCAATAACAGTTGAATATTTATAACTTTCAAAAGCTTTTTTTGCAGCACTTACTGCTAATTCCACATCTTGTTCATTTGATCTTGGAATTTTTGTAAGAACTTCTCCACTAACAGGAGAAAGATTCTCAAAATATTCACCACTTTTTGGTTCAATCCACTCTCCACCAATAAAATTCTCATATTTTTCTTTAAACTGTGGTTTTTCATATACCATTTTTTATCCTTTTATTAGTTTTTTTCGTAGTGATTTTTCACTTTGAAAATAATACTACTTTTGTATAGCCATAGTTTAGCTACAAAATAGCTTTAAAATAGCGATATAAGAAACTACTAATTTATGGGATTTAAACTCTTTAATTAAAAGGATTTTTTTATAATTTCTACTCTTTTTTTGGATAAAATCTTTTTTATGAAATGTTATAACTATAATTTAAACAATAAAAATCTTGAAAATGTTATAAATTTTGAGAAATTTAAAGATAAAAAAAATATCTTAGTTCAAATCTTTTGTGGGAATAACCATAAAGTATTTAAAAAAATAAATAGCTATATACAAAAAAACCTGCCCCAAGCTACAATTATTGGTGCAACTACTGATGGAGAGATTATTGAAGATAAAGTTACTACTTTAAATAGTATTATTTCTATTAGTATTTTTGATAAAACCTCTTTAGTTAGTGATTTTTCAACTTTAGAAGATAGTTTTGAAAATGGAAAAGAGTTAGCCACTAAACTAATAAAAGAAGATACAAAACTTCTTATTTTATTTACAGATGGGATAAAAATGAATGCTGAAGAGTTCTTAAATGGTATTTCTTCTGTAAATAATAAAGTAAAAATTTGTGGTGGAATGGCAGGAGATAATAGTGAATTTATCCAAACTTTTATCTCTTGTCAAAATAAAATTTTAAAATTTGGCTCGGTGGGAGTTGCTTTAAATTCTAAAGAATTAAAAGTTTATAATGATTATCGATTTAATTGGTCTGCAATTGGAGTTGAACATACTTTAGATAAAGTAATTGGCAATAGAGTTTACTCTATTTCAGGTATGAATCCAATTGATTTTTATGCTAGATATTTAGGGACTGATGTTGCAAAAAATCTTCCTTCAACAGGAATAGAATTTCCTTTAATTATAAAAGATGAATTTTTAAATACTGCAAGAGCAGTTATAAAAAAACATAAAGATGGAAGTTTAAGTTTTGCTGGTAATTTAAAAGAAGGGGATATTGTAAAACTTGGTTTTGGTAATGCTGAAATGATTATGCAAAACCCAATAAAAAAACTAAAAAAAAGTTTAGAGAAAATAAATCCTGAAGCTTTTTTTCTTTTTTCTTGTATGGCAAGAAGAAGATATATGCCAAATTTTATACAAATTGAAATTGAACCTTTTAGTACAATTGCACCTACAAGTGGATTTTTTACTTATGCTGAATTTTTTCATAAAAAAAATGAAAATAAGCTTTTAAATCAAACTCTTACAATAATAGCCTTAAGTGAAAATACAAAAGAAAAAACTATTTATATAAAAAAGAAAAATAGTAAAAAAAATAGTGAATATGCAAGAACAGTAAAAGCCCTTACACATCTAATAGAACAATCTTCAAAAGATTATGATAAACAAACAAAAAAACTTCATAAACAAAAAAGCTACTCAAATAGTCTACTTTTATCCCAAAAACAGTTTTTAAGACATGCTGTACATGAAACAAATACTCCTTTATCTGTAATTATGGGTAATATTGAATTATATGAGATGCAATATGGTAAAAATGCCTATATTTCTAATATTGAAGTTGCAATGAAAAATATCTTTTCTATTTATGATGATTTAACTTATCTAATAAAAAAAGACCAATTAGATAATAGTAAAATAAAAATTGATTTTGTAGATTATATAAGAAGTAGAATAGATTTTTTTTCGCAAGTTGCTTTGCAAGTAAAATCAAATTTTATTTTCAATTTTACACATAAAGATATGCCTATGTTTTTCAATGAATCAAAACTTCAAAGAATAGTTGATAATAATCTAACAAATGCTATAAAATATACTTTTGAAAATGAAGATATTTTTATAAATCTTTCAAAAGAAAATAGTGATTATATTTTAAGTATCTCAAGTCACTCTTGTGTGATTCAAAACCCTAAAAAAATATTTGAAGAGTATTATAGAGAAGAAAAAAACCAAAAAGGCTTTGGGCTTGGATTAAATCTAGTAAAAAGAGTTTGTGATGAAGAGAATATTTTAATAGATGTAGTTTCAAATAAAGATATTACATGTTTTACATATAAATTTAAAGGAGTTGCAAATGAAGATATTATTGCTTGAAGATGATATTATGTTAAACAATGCAATAAAACAGTATCTAACTTCCGTAGGTCATGCAATTACAGCAACAAGAGATGGAGATAGTTGTCTTGATATACTTGATAATGAAAATTTTGATTTATTAATTTTAG
The DNA here is from genome assembly GCF_003346775.1 of Malaciobacter mytili LMG 24559. NCBI lineage: Bacteria > Pseudomonadati > Campylobacterota > Epsilonproteobacteria > Campylobacterales > Arcobacteraceae > Malaciobacter > Malaciobacter mytili. The sequence continues at coordinate 2,454,035 of NZ_CP031219.1, forward strand.
ATATTAATGTTCCAAATATTGATGGCTTAACCGTATTAGAAATTCTTCATAAACAAAAAAAATCTATTCCTACAATTTATATTTCAGCACTATTAGATATTGAAGATATTTCTAAAGCTTTTGATATAGGATGTAATGATTATTTAAAAAAACCTTTTCATTTAAAAGAGTTACATCTAAGAATTAATAGAATTTTAAAAAATTCAAGTTTACCTTTAAACCATAAAAGACTTTCAAAATCATATAGTTTTGATTTAGAAACAACAACTTTATATTATAATAAAGAGCCTCATATTTTACCTAAAAGACAACTTATGATAATTTCATTATTGGCTAAAAATAGAAGTTTGGTAGTAAATTATGATATGTTTAGAACTTATGCTTATAATGATGAAGATATTGATATAGGAACTATTAGAGCAGAAGTAAATAGAATCAAAAAAATTTTAAAAGAGGATTTTATTATAAATGTAAGAGGTGTTGGCTATATGGTTGAAAGACCACATTAGATATTTTTTTACATATATATTTTGATATACAATAAAGAATAATTAGATAAAATTTTATATAAACAATCAAAGGCGTAAATAATGCAAATTATAGTTAATGGTGAAAATAGAGAGTTTAATGACGAAATAACTCTACAAGAAGTTATTACTACTTTACAAATTGAAGATAAAGTAATGGCTGCTGCTGTTAATATGCAAATAGTAAAAAAAGAGAAATGGGAAAGTTTTAGATTAAGCAATGAAGATAAACTAGAACTTTTACAATTTGTTGGTGGTGGGTGAGTTACCTTGAGTAAAAGTATAGGTGATTTAGCAGAAGAAAAAGCTTGCAAATTTTTACAAAACAAAGGCTTTGAAATTTTGCAAAAAAACTTCTATGCTAAAAAATTAGGAGAGATAGATATTATTGCATCTAAAAATAATATCTATCACTTTTGTGAAGTAAAATCTGCAACTTCATATGAAACTGCTATTTTAAATATAACTTCAAAAAAACTTTCAAAATTAAAAAGAAGTATAAACTACTACTTACAAGTAAAAAACCTAGAGGTTCCTTACTGTTTAGATGCACTTATAGTTGTGGAAGAACAAATCTTTCACTTAGAAAATATTACTTTTTAAGATACTCTTCTATAGTTATAAACTCTTCAATATTTTTTGGTTCGATTTTTAAAATCTCAGCTAAAGATTTAACTCCCATTGATAAAAGATATTGTAAATTTGAATCAAAAGTTGCCTCTTGTATAACATATATCTTATCTTTAGGAACTTCAAACATATACCCTCCATTTGGAATAGGTGTCATAGATAAAGTAACCGTATAATGATCTTTTACAACACTTTGTTTTGTTGAATACATAAGTCCTATATTGTACCCTTGTGTTGTAAACCCTTTTATTAGTACAACTAAAACTTTTTTCTCACCTGATTTTGAAGTATTAAAGATATTTACTAACTCTTTTATTGTTTGATAACCTGGAATTTTTGAATAAATCCTTTGAATAAAATCCCCAAGACTTGTCTCTACAAAAATACCAATAATATATGCAATAAATCCAAGAACAATTACACCAATAACTGTCCATAAAAAAGGATGGTTTTGTGGATTTAAACCAAAAAGTTCAAACATATTACCAGTTAAGGCATTTATATTTTCATAAATCCAAAGTATTATAATTGTAATTGCAATAATTGGAGCTAACCAAAAAAGACCTTTTATAATAACTGTAAGAAAATGGTCTTTTCCATGAGAAAAATATTTCTTTATTTTATTTAACATATTGTTCCTTTGAAATAATATGTTAAATTATATCTTAAGTTGTTTAACCAAAAGTATAAAGAAAATTCTTTATACTTTATTTTTTCCCTTTAAACTCTTTTGTATTAGCATCTTCTACTATTTTTAAAGCTATTTTATTTGTCTGTAAAGATACATCTTGAGTTTGATTAGCAATTGATGCATTTTTTTGTGTTTGTTGGTCTAATAATGTAACTGCATCATTAATCTGCTCAATTCCACTTTGTTGTTCTTTTGAAGCTGCACTAACTTCTGTTATAAGTTCTATTGCTCCATTAATATTTTCATTTAAAGAAGTATATCCCTCAATCATCAATGCTGCTATTTTTTTACCTTCATTTGCTTTTAATGTAGCTTGTTCAACTATGTGTTTTATTTTATTTGCTGCTTCTGCACTTCTACTTGCTAAATTTCGCACCTCTTGTGCAACAACTGCAAAACCTCGCCCTGCTTCACCAGCAGTTGCTGCTTCTACTGCTGCATTAAGTGATAGAATATTTGTTTGAAATGCTATTTGGTCAATTACTGTTATTGCCTCATTTATGGCTTCTACTTGTGCATTTATATCTTCCATTGATTTTGTTGTATTTAATGCTAACTCTTGACCTCTTGTTACTGAACTTGTAAGTTCTTTTGCATTTTCACTCATCTTTTGTACATTATTTGAGTTATTTATTACTGTACTTGTTATCTCTTCTAAAGCTGCTGCTGTCTCTTCTAAAGATGCCGCTGCTTCATTTGCACTTGTATTTAAAACTTCCACATTATTTAAAAGATTTTTTGAACCTTTTTGTAAAATTAGTCCAGTTTCTTGATTTTCAATTAACATAGAAGTAATAGAATCACCTAAAATATTAATTCCATCAATAAGCTCTTCAATCTCCCCTTTTAGATTTTTCTTATCTACGCTATTTAAATAGTTATAATTTGAATACTCATTTAAAACTTCTAAAATAGAGCCAATATTACCTTCTAAATTATTAAGCATTTGATTAATTAACTCTTTTAACTCATTTAAACCTTTATTATCTGAGTTTAAAGTTATTCTACTTTTTAAATCTCCAGAATTTACAATACTAATAACCTTACTTGCATCTTCAATTAAAGCTTTTTCTTTTTCAATTGCTATTTTTATAATATTAATATTATCATTTACTACACTTGACATTATTCCAATTTCATCATTTGATTTAATCTCTAAGCTTTTAACTTCATCACTTTGTTTATTTAAGTATTTAAAAAAAGCAAGTAATCCCTCTTGAAAAGATTTTAAAGGAGATACTATAATTTTATTTATAAAAAATAAAATTACAAAAACTACTACTATTATAATAGCTAAAGAGATTAGGCTAATTAAGTTTCTTAAATTATATGCTGGAGTAAAGGCCTCTTGCTTATCAATTTCAGAAACAATTGCCCACGAAGTTGTATTAAATATATTTATTTTACTAAATACACTTAAAACTTCTATCCCCCTATAATCAATAATTATCTCTTTTCCTATTTCATCTTTAGTAAACTCTTTTAAGGCTTTTTTTGTAGCATCAGATTCTATTTTCCAAACACCAATAGTTGAGTTTAACTCTTGCACAACTTTATTCTCTATATCTTTTATAAACCTAGAGTTATTTCTCATTTTATAATCTTGCCCTACAAGATATACTTCTCCACTCTTTCCCAAACCTGATTCTTCAAATTTTCCATCAAGTCCCATTATTTTGTTGATTTTATTAACAGGCATTTGAAAGATTAAAACACCTTTTTTTTCATTGTTTATATAAATAGGTGTTGCTATAAATGAAGCACTTGAATTATAACTTGGTTCATATGGCATAAAATCTTCAAAAGCTAACTCTTCATTATTTAAAGATAAAGCTTTTTTATAAACTTTACCTAATCCAGTATTTGAATATACTCCCTCTTTTAAATTTGTAGCAAAATCTTTTTCTTTAAAATCTGTATAGATTAAATTTCCTTTTAAATCCACCATAAAAATATCATATAAAGAAAACTCTTTTAAAAATTTATCAAAAGTAGGATGATAAGCTTTATGATTATCCATATAAGTTGAAGAAAATTTTTCATCATATATTAGATTATTCTTTTCGCCAAGTTTTTCTTTATTATTGCTAATAAAAATATATTGGGCAATTTTTGCACTATTTAGTGTGGGGATATACTCTTTTATCTCTTTTCTTTGTTCACTATTTGGAACAGAATAATTTACAGAATTTATATAGTTTGATTGAAAATCTCCTTTTAAGTTTTTTTCAACCATATTAATATCTATATTAACTTCTTCTTCTAATTTATAAAATCCCTCTTCAAAACCTAAAAAAGCATCTTGTGTTATTTTAGAGTTTGAAAGTGATATAAGTAAAGATTCCAAAGACTCAAAATAGTGTCTAATTTCCTCATTTTTTGTAACATTTAATGTTGTTAATTTATTATATTCTGCTTGTAAAAGTGCATCTGTTGATTTACTAATAGATAAAAATATAATACAAATACCTAAAATTACCAATGAAAAAATTGAGATTAATGTTATTTTTGTTTTAATTGTAAAATCACTTTTCATAATTTACTCCTTTCAATTATATTTTAAAATCTTAACCAAAAGAAGTAACACGAAAGTACTAAAAAATAATAAACTATAAAAATAAATTCTAACTTAATTTAAAAAACATTTTTTAGCTATAAAAAGTAGTAAAATACCTATAAATACCATAAAGGCAGTTAAATATAAAGCATAATTATAGTTTCCAAAATGCTCTATTAAAACAACAGAGTACAAAGGAGCTATAACTTGGCCTATTCCATATGAAGTAGTTAAAGCACCCATTAAAACCACAGGATTTCCCTTTGAAAGTTTCCCTCCCAAATTCATAAAAAGAGCAACTAATCCTACAAAAGTTCCTCCATATAAAACTCCAGAAATTAAATTTAAATATATATTAGAACTAATAGTTGGAATTAAAATTCCAATTAACTGTATAATCATTGCAACTATAATAATATTGACACTACCATATTTATGAGCTAATCTCATCCAAATTATACATGAGAAGATTCCAGATATTCCAACAACTAGCCAAGTTAATCCTCCAAAACCTTCTAAACCTTTTAAAGAGTTTATAATATCAGGTAAAAAAGTTCCTTGAACTACAAAACCTATACCTTCAGTAAAATATGCAACAATTAAAATTAAAACAAAAGGAGTAAATAAAGATGTATCAAATTTATAATATGTATTTGTTGTTTTTATTTTTTTATCAAAAGATAAAATATATACTGGATATAAACTAAAAACTATTGCAAAAAAAACTAAGATAAACCAAGTATCTTGCCAAGTATTTCCATAATTAAGTGAAATTTTACTTATTATATCTGTAATAGCAATAGAAAATCCTATTCCTGAAAAATGTATTCCCATTGCTTTTGTTTTATCTTCAAAGTTTAATTTAGTCATCACTAAAGCTGAGCCAACTACTAAAACCATAGCTGCACCAAAACCAGCTATAATTCTAGAAATTAGCCATAAAGTATCATTTGTGGTAGTTGCTAAAACTAAAGTAGTTAAAATAGAAAGTATTAAGCCTATTCTAAAAAGTATTACTTTTGTATTTATATTTTTTATAAATACAGCAAGTATTGAACCACTTAAATAACCTGCAAAATTAACTGAAGCTAAAACTCCTGCAAAAGTAATAGTCAAATAATCTTCAAGCATTAAAGGAAGAAGCGAAGTAAAAACAAATCTTGCAACTCCAACACCAATAATCAAAGCTATTATACCAGCTAATAAAATAGAAAAATTATGATTTTTATCTAAAAGTATTTTTAAAAGTTTCATAAGATATAGTAACCAAAATAAGTAGCACTAAAATAGCACAAGTTATTTTTGGTTACTATTTTTTAGAAGAGTTTAAAAACTCTCCCAATCGCTATTTTTGCTATTATCAGTAAAAGTATTTTTAGAATTATTATTTTCTATTATAACTTCACTTTTAGCTTTTGATTTAGGTATAGTAATACTATTTTTACCAATAAATTCTTTTTTATCTGCATCTTCTACAATACTATCAGCAAGTACATTTGTTTTATTTGCTATTTCTTGAGTTTTTGTAGCAATAGAGGCATTTTTTTGTGTTTGTTGATCTAATAATGCAACTGCATCATTAATCTGCTCAATTCCACTTTGTTGTTCTCTTGAAGCAGAGTTTACCTCTGTAATAAGAGTTATTGTACCACTAATATTATCATTTAGTGCTTTATAACCTTCTATCATTTGAGTTGCAACTTGCTTACCTTCATTTGCTTTTAATGTAGCTTGTTCAACTATGTGTTTTATCTCATTTGCTGCTTCTGCACTTTTACTTGCTAAGTTTCGCACCTCTTGTGCAACAACTGCAAACCCTTTTCCAGCTTCACCAGCACTTGCTGCTTCTACTGCTGCATTAAGTGATAAAATATTTGTTTGAAATGCTATTTGGTCAATTACTGTTATTGCCTCATTTATGGCTTCTACTTGTGTATTTATATCTTCCATTGATTTTGTTGTATTTAATGCTAAATCTTGACCTCTTGTTACTGAACTTGTAAGTTCTTTTGCATTTTCACTCATCTTTTGTACATTATTTGAATTATTTATTACTGTACTTGTTATCTCTTCTAAGGCTGCTGCTGTCTCTTCTAAAGATGCCGCTGCTTCATTTGCACTTGTACTTAATGTATTTACATTTACTAATAACTCTGTTGAACCATCTTTTAATGTTAATCCATTTTGCTTATTTTGAACTAACATTTTTGTTATAGCATCTCCTAATTTATTTATGCCATCACTTAGTTCTCCTATCTCTCCTTTTGTATTGCCTTTTTCTACACTATTTAAATAGTTATAATTTGCATACTCATTTAATACTTTTAAAATATTTTGGATATTCCCTTCTAATTTCTCAAGCATACTATTTATTAAATCTTTTAATTGATTTAATCCTTGATTATTTGAGTTTAGTAAAATTCTATCTGTTAATACTCCTGTATTTACTGTATTTATTATTTCACTTGCATTATCTATTAATTTCTTCTCTTCTTCTAACCCTTTTTTTATCTTATTTATATTCTCATTTACGATACTTGACATTAATCCTATTTCATCTTTTCTATCTACTATTAACTCTTGTGTATCTTCTGTCTCTTTATTTAAATATTTAAAAAATGATAATAACCCATTTTGAAATACATTTAATGGTTTTACTACCATTATATTTATAAAAAAATATATAATAATTCCTATAATAACTATAAGAGATACTGAAGCAATAGCAATAATATTTCTTATTCTATTTGGTGTTATAAGAACTTCTTTTTTATCTATTTTTGAAATAATTGCCCACTTTAAATCTTTTCCCACTTTTATAGGAGCATAATATTCAAATACAGTTTGCCCAGAATAAGCAGTAACTTCTCCTTCACCACTCTTTCCAGATAAAGCAGCTTTTACAAATTCTGTTTCAATTTTATTTTTTTGTGGATTTTGTAATGATTTTTTTATACTATATAGATCAGGAAATAATACACTATCATTTCTCATTAAATAATCAGATCCAATTACAAGTGTCTCTTCACTAGCTCCAAAACCTTCTCTAAAATTCATTATTTCATTTATAGCTACTTCATCAAATCTAAAAACCAAAACTGCTTCTAATTTATCTTTTAAATATACTGGTGTTCCTATAAACATTTCTGGAGAATTTTTTGTTGGAAGATAAAGACTCATATCTTCAATAATTGGATGTTTTGTATCAACTACTTTTTTAAATACTCTTGCAAGACCTGAGTCTCTTAATTCATTATTTAACAAATTTGTTCCATAATCAGAATATTTTTTAGTAGAATAAAGAACTCTTGCATTTTCTGCACTTATAATTAATAAGTCTTTATATCCTGATTCTTTTATATAATTTATAAAAAAGTCATCATATTCATTTATAACTTTTTTTACATTTGAATTATGCACAGGAAAGTTATCTGTATTATTAAGGCTTAAACTTGATTTTATTTCTAATAATTCCTTAACAAAAGATTTTATACTTAAGTTATTACTTAAAATTTTAACATCTTCAGTTGTTTCTTGAAAAAATGTTTCAAGTTGATGTTGTTTTATTAAAGTTATAGTTTTTAACCTATCATAACTCTCCTTTTCTAAAACTTTTGTTGATTCTGTTACTGCAATAGTTGCTAATATAACTCCTAATAGTATAAGAGAACATAAGGTAATAACCAAGATTTTTGCTTTTATTGTTAGATTTTTCATTTGCTTTCCTTTTATATGCTAAATTAATTATCTATATTAAATAATTAAAATAGTGATTAAATTATCTTAATGTAATATTATATTAATAAAACTAAAAATAAAATTATATATTTAATTATTTATAAATAATATTTTTTATTGGAAATATAATCTAATTATGTAATTTATTTTAAATATTCATTTTGTAGTTATTTTGTAGTTACTTTTAATAAAAGATTATTTAATTGATATTTGATGTATTTTTAAAAAATAATTTCATATTTTTTTTATGAAAAAGAAAAGAAATTGCCAAATTTTTCATTTTTTTAGTAAAAATAATAAAAAATGACTATAAATAATTTTTAGAATTTTTAACTAAGAATTAAGTGAAAGAGTTTAAAAACTCTCCCACTCATCATCACTACTAGATTTAGAAGCAAAGACTTTTTCTTCTTTATGTGTTTTAATTGGCTTATGCTCAAAAGTAGGCTCTACTTTTTTTACAGTTCTTTGTACTTTTTCATAACCAAATTCATCTTTAGATTTGCCTTTTTTAGAAGATTGTACATTATTTTTACCATTAAATTCTTTTGCATTAGCATCTTTTACTATACCATCAGCAAGTAAATTTGTTTCATTTGCTATTTCTTGAGTTTGATTAGCAATAGAGGCATTTTTTTGTGTTTGTTGGTCTAATAATGTAACTGCATCATTAATCTGCTCAATTCCACTTTGTTGTTCTTTTGAAGCTGCACTAACTTCTGTTATAAGTTCTAAGGTATTACTAATATTGTCATTTAGTGCTTTATAACCTTCTATCATTTGAGTTGCAACTTGCTTACCTTCATTTGCTTTTAATGTAGCTTGTTCAACTATGTGTTTTATCTCATTTGCTGCTTCTGCACTTCTACTTGCTAAGTTTCGCACCTCTTGTGCAACAACTGCAAACCCTTTTCCAGCTTCACCAGCAGTTGCTGCTTCTACTGCTGCATTAAGTGATAGAATATTTGTTTGAAATGCTATTTGGTCAATTACTGTTATTGCCTCATTTATGGCTTCTACTTGTGTATTTATATCTTCCATTGATTTTGTTGTATTTAATGCTAAATCTTGACCTCTTGTTACTGAACTTGTAAGTTCTTTTGCATTTTCACTCATCTTTTGTACATTATTTGAATTATTTATTACTGTACTTGTTATCTCTTCTAAGGCTGCTGCTGTCTCTTCTAAAGATGCCGCTGCTTCATTTGCACTTGTACTTAATGTATTTACATTTACTAATAACTCTGTTGAACCATCTTTTAATGTTAATCCATTTTGCTTATTTTGAACTAACATTTTTGTTATAGCATCTCCTAATTTATTTATGCCATCACTTAGTTCTCCTATCTCTCCTTTTGTATTGCCTTTTTCTACACTATTTAAATAGTTATAATTTGCATACTCATTTAATACTTTTAAAATATTTTGGATATTCCCTTCTAATTTCTCAAGCATACTATTTATTAAATCTTTTAATTGATTTAATCCTTGATTATTTGAGTTTAGTAAAATTCTATCTGTTAATACTCCTGTATTTACTGTATTTATTATTTCACTTGCATTATCTATTAATTTCTTCTCTTCTTCTAACCCTTTTTTTATCTTATTTATATTCTCATTTACGATACTTGACATTAATCCTATTTCATCTTTTCTATCTACTATTAACTCTTGTGTATCTTCTGTCTCTTTATTTAAATATTTAAAAAATGATAATAACCCATTTTGAAATACATTTAATGGTTTTACTACCATTGAGTTTACAAAAGTAAATAAAGCAATACCTATTAATATAATAAGTAAAATTGAAGCAAGTGCGATTACATTTCTTATCTCATTTGGAGTAAGTAAAACTTCAGCTTCATCAATTTCAGCCATTATTGCCCACTTAAAATCTTCTCCAATTTTTACAGGTGAATAAACTGATAATACAGGATTATTGTTATAGTCAATTATAATTTTCGCGCCACTTTTTCCTTCTAGTGCTTCTTTTGTTGCTTCTGTATCTACTGAACCTTTATCAGGGTTTGAAAAAGAAGCTATTAATGTATGATTTTTAGGGTCTAAAAAGCTATCACTTCTCATAAGGTTATCAGCCCCTACTAAGTATGTTTCTTCACTCTCTCCAAAACCTTCTCTAAACTTCATTATATCATTTATAGATTTATCAGAAATTTGAAAAACTAATACTGATTTAATTTCTCCATCAATATATACAGGAGTTGCTAAGAACATTGCAGGTGCGCCGTTACTTGGGGCATAAGGTTCCATATCAACATATACTGGTCTTTTTAACTCTTTTGCTTTTTTCCAAGCATCAGCAAGGGCAGAATCTTTTAAAGAACCATTTGATAAATTTGCTCCATAATCTGACTCTTTTGCTGCACTATACATTACATGTCCATGCTGAGCACAAATTACAAAAATATCATAATACCCATAATCATTCATATAACTTTGAAAGAAATCTTCATGAGGCTTTGTCTCATCTTTTACCATCTCATTTGTAACAGGAAAATTATCTGTACTTTTGACACTTAATTCATTATGTGTTTCAGTTAAATCATTTATTATATTTTTAATATTCTCACTTTTTGCCAAGACTTTAATATCAGCAATTCTCTCTTGAAAAAATACTTCAAGTTGATGCGCTTTTATATCTTTTACTGTTTGAAGTCTATCAAAGCTTTCCTGCATTAACACATCTTTTGAATACTTTACAGAAATTATTGCAAGGATTACTCCAAGTAAAATTAGTGAACTTAAACCAATAAGTAATATTTTGGTTTTTATAGCTACATTTTTCATTATTTTCCCTTTTTTTGACTCTCTTTTTTATAATTATTACTTATTTATTCTTTAAAGTTGTTGTTTTTTAGACAAAGTGTCATACAAATAATTATTTTTTTATATAAATGTATAAAAAATGACCAAATGTTTATTTTTTAACAATATTATTATAGTCTTTTTAGATTTTGCTTTAGAATAAAAGTAGCTAGAAGGTCTAACTACTTTTATATGAGGAGGAGTACTTAAAAATTAGTACAAAAAAATTATAACTATATACAATAGCATAATAGTAGCAGTTAAAAAAATTTAACAAATTTTTAGAAATTTTGATATATAATAACTAAACTTATAGGAGAAATTTTGTACTCTAAAGAACTAAATTCCATAAAAAAATCAAATAGATATAGAACTCGAGAGATTTTTAATGAAAATTTAATCGATTTAGCTTCAAATGACTACTTAGGTTTTACTCAAGATAAAAAACTTTTTGAAAATGCTTATAAAAGAGTTCTAAAAGAAAACTACACTGCACCAAAAGCTTCACAACTTGTAAATGGCTACAATTTAATTCATAAAGAGTTTGAAGATTTATTATGTGAAAAAAATCACTTTGAAGCAGCGATAACTGTAGGTTCTGGATTCTTAGGGAATATCTCAATGATAGAGGCATTAGTTAGAAAAAAAGATAAACTTTTTATAGATGAAGACTACCATGCAAGTGGTATTCTTGCTACAAAATTACTTGAAGCAAATCAAGTAATTATATTTAATCACAATGATTATAAAGATTTAAAAGAAAAATTTGAAAAATATAAAAGTTCAAATAGAAATATAATTGCCATAGAAGGCGTTTACTCTATGCAAGGGGATTTAGCCCCAAAAGAGATATTTGAATTTGCCGATGAAAAAAATGCTTTATTAATAGTTGATGAAGCCCACTCAAGTGGAGTTTTAGGTGATAATTTACTTGGTATTTTTGATTATTATAAGATAAAACCAAAGTCAAATCATATAAAAATGGGGACTTTAGGAAAGGCTTATGGAAGTTATGGAGCCTATATTCTAGCAAGTTCTCATATTATAGAATATCTTCAAAATAGAGCAAAAGCCATCATCTACACAACAGCCCCCTCACTTTTTGATATAAGTTTAGCCTTACAATCTTTAAAGAAAATAATTACTCATAAAGAAGAAATTAAAAGTAAAATCCAAAAAAATCTAAATATAGTAAAAGAGATTTTAGATATTGATTCAAAAAGTTTAATTATACCTATTGATATAAAAGATAATAAAAAAGTAAAACTTATTCAAGAGGAGTTAAAAAAGAAAGGTTATTTAGTTGGAGCAATTAGACAACCTACAGTTAAAAGTGCAATAATTAGACTTATTGCAAAAATAGATATAAATGAAGATGATTTAAGATATGTCTGTAACTATTTAAAGGAAAATCTATGAAAAAGATAATTTTACTTAGTTTTATCACACTAATTACATACGCCAATGATAATATTATAAATCCAAAAAATTGTGAAATTGTGAAATTATCAAAATTCACTACTTTAGTCTCTTGTAATAAATTAGATTATATTGTACAAACAAAAGAGGCAAGAAGGGATGATGAAGACAATGTAAAAAAAATTATTGTTCTTACACAAAAAGAAAGCAAAATAATTTTAAGTGAAGGAAATTAATGAAAGAGTTAATAAAAGGTAATAAAAGATTTAGAGAACAAAAATTTCCCTCTTTAAAAAATGATATTCAAAAATTAGTTAAAGAGGGACAAAAACCTGATGTACTATTTATAGGATGTTCAGATAGTAGAGTTACTCCAGATATTATGCTTGATGTAAATCCAGGAGATATGTTTATTTTAAGAAATGTTGGTAACTTTGTACCTCCATTTAAATGTGATGAAGATTACCATGGAAGTGCAGCAGCAATTGAATATGCTGTATCAGTTTTAGAAGTAAAACATATTATTGTATGTGGACATTCACATTGTGGAGCTTGTCAAAGTCTATATAAAGAAATCCCACTAGAAAAAGAAAAAGTTGTTCATATTGTAAAATGGTTAGAGTTAGGTGCAGAAGCTAAAGCTAAAACTTTAAGTTTAATAAAAGACCCAGAAGATAAAGAAAAACTTTATAGTCTTACTGAAAAAATATCTGTAACTTACCAGCTAAAGAACTTATTAACATATCCTGATGTAAAAAGAAGAGTTGAAAATGGTAGTTTAAAAATCCATGGTTGGTATTATAAACTAGAAGATGGTTCAATTGAATGTTATGACCAGCAAAAAGAGAGATTTATATCTTTAGAAGAGTGTGTAAATGGAAAATGAAATTAGAAAAATACCTAAAAAAAGTAAAATTATAATCTTGATTTTAACTCTTCTTGCTATTATGTCATTCTTAGTAATTACATACTTAAAAGAGTTAAAAATAAAAGGGATATTAAACTCTTTAGGATATACTCAAATTAGCAGTGTAAAAGTAATTAATAAACTTAGTGTAGAAGATAAAGATACAAAAAGAAAAGGAACTGTTTATAAAGTTCTATTTTTCAATAATAAAACAAATCAAGAATGTATTGGATTTTTACACAAAGATAAATCAAACAAATACTTTGAAGATTTTGATTGTAAATAGGTAAATAAATGGATATTTTAAAAAAATTAGAAAATAAAGAAAGATTAAATTTTGATGATGCAGTAAAACTTTATGACCTAGATCTTTTTGAACTAGGAATGATTGCAAATCAAATTAGAGAAGAGAAGCATGGGAAAAAAACATACTTCAATATAAATAGACACATTAATCCAACAAATATCTGTAAAGATGTATGTCAGTTCTGTGCTTATAGTGCAAGTAGAAAAAATCCCAATCAATATACAATGACACATGAACAAATTTTAGAAGCAGTTGGAAACTCTTCTAAAAATGGGATAAAAGAAGTACATATCGTATCAGCACACAATCCACACACTGGTTTACAATGGTATTTAGATGTATTTAAAATCATAAAAGAAAAGTTTCCCTCAATTCATATAAAGGCTTTAACTGCTGCTGAAATTCATTTTTTAGCAACAGAATATAATTTAACATATGAAGATATTATAAGTAAAATGTTAGAACATGGTGTTGATTCTATGCCTGGTGGTGGAGCAGAAATTTTTGATGAAAAAGTAAGAAAAAGAATCTGTGGTGGAAAAGTAAGCTCAGAGCAATGGCTTAATATTCATAAACTTTGGCATAATCATGGTAAACATAGTAATGCTACAATGCTTTTTGGACATATTGAAACTAGAGAACATAGAATTGATCATATGTTAAGATTAAGAAATTTACAAGATGAAACAGGTGGATTTAATGCTTTTATTCCATTAGTTTTTCAAACAAAAAATAACTACTTAAAAGTAAAAGAACCACTAACTGGTCAAGAAATTTTAAAAACATATGCAATTGCTAGAATCTTGCTTGATAATATTTCTAATATTAAAGCATATTGGGCAACTTCAACAGTAAAACTTGCTTTAATTGCTCAAGAATTTGGAGCAAATGACTTAGATGGAACTATTGAAAAAGAGTCAATTCAAAGTGCTGCTGGTGCTCAAAGTGCCCATGGAGTTCAAGTACAACAGTTTGTAGATTTAATTAAAAACTCTGGATTTACTCCTGTAGAAAGAGACTCAGTTTATAATGAATTAAAAGTTTGGTAATATTAGGGCTTTGCCCTATTACCTACTAAAAATAGCTTAAATTTTTACTTTGGTTGATGAAATTGTAAAATAAATTCTAATTCTATTCCAGCTTCTGTTTTTACTATTGAAATAGGATAAGAAATATGAATTGAATATAGTTCATTATTTAGCATTTTAACCACATCAAAAAGTCTTGTTGGAGTATCTACTACAAAATTTACAATATAATTAAAAGTAACTACATCTGATTTAAAACTAGATTTAAAATTAATCTTTGCATCTTGTGGAAATAGTGTTTTTAACTGTTCTGTTACTCTAATAATAGGTATAAATTCATCAGTTATATATGTCTCTTCATATATTTTCATAGAAGAAGTTACAGGTTTTGCACCACTATTTGTAATAACTCCCTCATATACAACTTTTTTACTATTTAAAAATTCAATAGTTGAACTTTCATAATATTTTAAAAGTTCTGGTTGCATTGTTTTTATAAAAGTATCATTATTTAAAAAGTCGGCTACTAATTTAGAGCCTTCTTTTGTAATTTCTATTTCTTTTAAAACAACATCATATGGTATAGAATTAAATAATTCCTCTACTCTTTTTTTAACTATTAAATTCTTTTCTATGTGATTTGGTAGTTTAAATTGCTTGATAATTACTTGTTCTTTTTTCTCTAACTCTTTTTTATTTTCTTTTATTATTTCATTTAAAGGTATTGTTAAATACCCTACTAATCCTACAATAATAATAGATAAGATAGTTAAGATAATCTTAGAAGTATTTTTACTTTTTTTCTTTCTTGCTACAATAAAACTTTTATGCTGATGTTTATCTTTTACTAATTCAAAAAGCTCTTCTTCAATTGAAATTGGATGATAAAATACTTCCATCATCATCTCATCTTTTAACTGTTCTATTTGCTTTTCACTTAGTTGTTTAACCGTATATAATAGTCTTATTTCCTCTATGAAAATATCATTTGTATTTTCATAAAATTCATTAATAATACCATTTATTGTATCAATAACTTCAAAATAGTGAATTTCATCAAAAAGTTTTTGCCCTAATACATCATTATCATAAAATTTACTATTTTTTACATTTTCAAAAGTAGTAAACTCTTCAACCTTAGCAAAAACAATTTCACCTTTTGTATTTAAAATTACAATATATGCTTTATTATTAAAAAATAGTGCTATTAATGAATTTCTATATGGATTTTTTTCAATAAATAAGTTTAAAATATGAAATATTGAATAAACATAATCAATACCCGTAGCTTCAAAATAGTGTCTTGTTTCAAAAAGTTTATTTTTTAAAATTGCAACATCATATTCATTATTTAAATTTGTAGTGGAATAATCTTTTAATCGTTTAGATAAATTTCTTTTTACAAGCTTTGTGTCATCACTTATTAATAAAGTTGAAACATATGTTTTATCTATTTCTTTTTGAAAAGCATTTATTTTATGAACTGCATCTCTAGGTAAGATTTCCTCTTTTGATAAAAACACGGATTGAGATGATTCTACAATTTCATTATTTTCTAACTTCTTAAAATCTAGTTTTAAAGAGTTTGTGTTTTTAATAGCATTAATATATAAAGAGTGTTTATTAAACATAATCATATTTTCCTAGATTACAGCATTTATCAGCATTTTTTCTTTTATTAAAGCTTTTGCTTCTTCATTTTCTAAACCACTAATATCAAGTGGCTCTTGAATAAAAAACTCTAAAGTTCCAAAAGGTTTTGGAACAATAAATTTATCCCAAGATTTCATTTGCCAATATTTTGATGGTTTACAATTGAAAATAACAATCCTTGCATTTGCTTTATTAGCAATTGCAACTATTCCATCAGCAACAGAAAATCTAGGTCCTCTTGGACCATCAGGAGTTATAGCTATATCATTTTTTGCTTTTAACTCTTTAATTGTACTAATTAAAGCTTTAGCCCCACCTTTTGAAGAAGAACCTCTAATAGAACCAATACCTAAATATTCAACTGTTCTAGTAATGGCTTCTCCATCTTTGTGCTGACTAATAATAGCTTTAATTAGACTATTTGGTCTAAGTTTTTGATAATTAAAAGGTTGCATTAGTAATTCACCATGCCAAAAAGCCACAATAATAGGCTCTTTGGGATTAATCTTTGCATGATGGAATACTTTTTTATTTGTAAGATAAATAAATCTTACAATTAAATGCAATATAAATGGCATTACTGTTAAAGATATAAAAGTTTTAATTCTTTTTTTCATATCTATGCTACTACTTCACCTTTTAATGCTGTTCTTGTAACATCTGTGATTTTAACATCTACAAATTTACCAAGAAGCTCATCACTACCTTTTGCAAATACTTGAAGATAGTTATCTGTATATCCAGAAACCTCTGCATTTGGTTTTAGGCTCTCAACTAAAATATTTACAGTAGTTCCAATAAGTTTTGGCATACACTCTTCTAAATATCTTTTATGAAGTTCAATAAGTTCAGTTAATCTTGAACTTCCTATTTCATCATCTATTTCTAAATGCTGTAATTTTAAAGCTTCTGTTCCAGGTCTAGGAGAATATTTAAAGTTAAAAATTTGATCAAATTTCACTTCATTTACCACTTCTAAAGTATCTTCAAAATCTTCTTGTGTTTCCCCTGGAAAAGCTACAATAATATCAGTTGTAATTCTTAAATTAGGAACTAAATCTCTTAACTTTTTAGCTCTATTTAAAAACCACTCTTTAGTATATCCTCTTTTCATAGCTCTTAAAATCTCTGTCGAACCACTTTGTAATGGCATATGAATACATTTTGAGATTTTAGGATTTTTTGCAAACTCTTCTATAAATTCATCATCCATATGTAAAGGATGAGGAGATGTAAATCTTATTCTTTCTAAACCTTCTATAGCAGATACATCCCTTAAAAGTTGTGTAAAGCTATATTTTCCTCTTCCATCAGAAAATCTTCTACCGTAAGAGTTTACATTTTGACCTAAAAGCATTACTTCAACAGCCCCATCAGCAACTGCTTTTTTTATTTGATCAACTATCATTTCAGGAGGAATAGAAATCTCTTCACCCCTTGTACTTGGAACAATGCAATATGTACATGTTTTATCACAACCAATAGAGATATTTACACTTGCTCTATATTTATTAGTTTTTGCAGGTGCAAAATCATATGTTGATTCATCATTATCAATTGCAATTTCAACTGCACCTTTTACATCAACAACATCTTTAATTTTAGATATATTTCTAGCCCCTACAACAAAATCCACATAAGGTGCTCTTTTGATAATATCATTTCCAAGATGGCTTGCAGTACATCCACAAACACCAATTTTAGCACCTTGTTTTTTCTTAATATTAAATTGTCCAATTTCTGAGAAAAGCTTTTGTACAGGTTTTTCTCTAACAGAACAAGTGTTAATAATAATTAAATCAGCATCTTCTATATTTTGTGTTGTATCATAGTTTTTATATTTCTTTAACTCTGCTGCAATATGTTGGCTATCAGTATCATTCATCTGACAGCCAAGCGTTTGAATAAATAATTTTTTTGACTCTTCTTTACTCATATAAATCTTGCCTACTTAATTAAAAGTGCATGAACCTCATACATATACTCATCATCAGCTAATCCATACTTTACCTCTCTAAAGTATACATTAAATCCTTCTGCTTCTAAAGCATCAACTAATGCCATCATATCTTTATGCGAGTTATCTCTATCAAAATAGAATATTTTCTCACCAACTTTTGATAATTCCTCTTTAATTTTTTCTAATTGCACTTTTTTTGGTTTTTCAGTTAACTCATTTCTTGCAAATAATAATTCCATATTATTAAACCTTTTGTCATTTAAATTAGCTATATATTTTAGCTTAAATCGGCTTTAATTTGTATAAAAGAAGTTTTAGATATAATATCCGTCTAACTATAACATTGAAAAATCAAAAACAATCATTTCAATGTCAATAAACAAAGGGTTTTAATGGATAAAATTATTGATATTTTAGATTCAATTGCCTATGAAAAAGGCCTAAAAGTTGAAGATGTGGAGAAAGCATTAAAAGAGGCTTTAATTAAAACAGCCCAAAAGATGGTTGATCCATCATTAAATTTTGATGCACATATTGATAGAGTTAATAAAAAATTAGAATTATTTCAAAAAATTGAAGTTGTACATGATGAAGATAAAAGATTATTAGGTATAGCTGTTGATGAGTATAACAATGTAATTAACCCTGAAAATTTTATTTCAATAGAAGAAGCAAAAGAGATTGATTCTGATTTAGAAATTGGCGATTTTGTTAATTATGATTTAGAATTTGAAAATATGGGTAGAAATGCAGCTACAATTTTACATACAAATTTTGAATATAAAGTACAAAGGTTTATAGAAGAAAACCTAGTATCTAAATATAAAAACAAAGTAGGTAAAATTGTTCATGGTTCTGTTACAAGAGTAGATAGAAATGAAAATACTTTTATTGAAATAGGTGAAGTTAAAGCTATTTTACCAAGAAAAAATAGAATTAAAGGTGAAAGCTTTAAAATTGGTGATACTTTAAAAGCAGTTGTAAAAGCTGTTAAAATTGATAAATCTCTTGGACTAATCATTGAGATTTCAAGAACTTCTCCAAAATTCTTAGAAGCACTTTTAAGACTTGAAGTTCCTGAAATAAAAGATGATAGAATTAAAATAGAAGCAAGTGCTAGAATTCCAGGAAGTAGAGCTAAAATTGCCCTATCTACAACTGAAGCAAATATTGATCCAATTGGTTCAGTAGTTGGAGTAAAAGGTGTTAGAATTAGTGCAGTAAGTCAAGAATTACATGGAGAGAGTATTGATTGTGTTGAATATTCAACAGTACCTGAAATGTTCCTATCAAGAGCTTTATCTCCTGCAATTATTTCAAGTGTTGTGATTGAAAAATCATTAATTCCAAATAAAAATGATAAAGCAACAGTTACAATTCCAAGTGACCAAAAATCAAAAGCTATTGGAAAAGCTGGTTTAAATATTAGACTTGCTTCAATGCTTACAAAAACTGATATTGAGTTAATAGAAATTGAAACAAATAATGCTTTATCAAGTATCACAGGTGAAAATAGTATTTCAAATATTGAAAAAACAACTGATACAACAGATTTAGAGGCTTTATTTAAATAATGAAAAAATTACACTTATTCGATTCAGTAAAAAAAGAAAAAGTAGTATTTCAGCCAATAAAAGACAATGATGTAAAAGTTTATGTATGTGGACCCACAGTGTACGATGATGCACACTTGGGTCACGCAAGAAGTGCCATAGCTTTTGACTTATTACATCGAGTTTTAAAAGCAAATAACTACAATGTTACTATGACAAAAAACTTTACTGATATTGATGATAAAATCATCAAAAAAATGAATGAAACAAATAACTCTTTAGAAGAAATTACAAACCACTACATCAACTCATATAAAAAAGATATGAACTCTTTAAATATCCTAGAAAACACATTAGAACCTAAAGCAACACAAAACCTTGATGTAATGATTGATATGATAAATAACCTTCAAACTAAAGATATTGCCTATAATACTAGTGATGGGGTATATTTTGATACTTCTAAAGATGAAAATTATGGAACTATTAGCCATAGAGCTAGTGATGAAAACTCTCAAGCAAGAGTTGAAGTAAATGATGAAAAAAGAAATCAAAAAGATTTTGCACTTTGGAAATTTCAAAAAGAGCCAAATGAAGTAGCATATGAAGCACCATTTGGAAAAGGAAGACCTGGTTGGCATATTGAATGTTCAGCTATGATTGATAAACATTTAGCATATAAAAATAGTGAATATGCTATTGATATTCATGGTGGAGGAGCAGATTTACTTTTTCCTCACCACGAAAATGAAGCAGCACAAACTAGATGTTCTTCAAACCAACATCTTGCAAAATATTGGATGCACAATGGTTTTGTAAATATAGATGGAGAAAAAATGAGTAAATCTTTAGGAAATTCATTTTTCCTAAAAGATGTACTAAAATCTTATGCAGGTGAAGTTGTAAGATTTTATCTATTATCTGCTCATTATAGAGCAAACTTTAACTTTAATGAAGAAGATTTAATTTCAAGTAAAAAAAGACTTGATAAGCTTTATAGAGTTAAAAAAAGAGTTTATGCTCTTGGAAAATCAGTAGTTAATAAAGAGTTTAAAGAAGAACTTATGAATGCTTTAAATGATGATTTAAATACTGCAAAAGCTATTTCTATAATTGATGAGATGATTACAAAAGCAAATGATACTCTTACAAATGAACCAAAAAATAAAAACTTTAAAAAAGAACTTGTTGCTAATTTAGAGTTTATTGAGGAAATTTTAGGAGTTGCCACATTGGATGCTTATGAATATTTTCAATTTGGAATTTCGCCAGAACAAAAACAAAATATAGAAGCTTTAATTAAAAAAAGAGTAGAAGCAAAACAAAATAAACAGTTTGATGAAGCTGATAATATTAGAGAAGAATTACAACAACTAGGTATTTCTATTATGGATACTGTAAATGGTGTAGTTTGGGAAAAACTATAAGATTTAGATTTTTTTCTAAATTTTATTAGATATAAAAAAAGGGAAGAGTAACCTCTTCCCTTTTTTATTCCACTTTACAATAATTATTTAATGTGAGCTGGATCTGTAACAGCTTGTGTATTAACAATATATGGAACTAATGCCATATGTCTTGCTCTTTTAATAGCTTTTTCTACCATCTCTTGAGCATTTTTAGAGTTACCAGTAAGTCTTCTAGGCATAATTTTACCTCTTTCACTCATTGATAATTTTAATAACTCAGTATTTTTATAATCAATGAAATCAACTTTCATCTCAGTATATTTACAATATTTTTTTCCGTATTTTCTTTTTTCTGCCATTTTTTATCCTTATATTCTAGAAAGGTATTTCGTCTTCATCAATATCAATTTCAGGTATTCTATGCTCAGAATTAGCATTCATACCACCATAATTATTCCTTTGACCATAATCATTCTCTGAAGCAGAAAGATTGTATTGATTAGATGGATTAGATGGTTGAGAATATCCCATATTATTATCATAATTATAGTTATTGTCAGCCCCAGCTTGTGGCATTACACCCTCAGATTTTGTATCTAACATTTTCATAGTATCAACTCTTAAAGAGTGCTTACTTCTATTAGACCCATCTTGTGCTGTCCATTGCTCTAAAACTAATCTTCCTTCTAATAAAACTTTAGAACCTTTTCTTAAATATTGGTTAGCAACTTCAGCAGATCTACCAAAGATATTAAAATCTAAAAAACAAACCTCATCTTTTTGTTCACCCGTTGAAGTTTTATATTTATAACTAGTCGCAATAGCTGATTTTGCAATTGCTGCACCGCTTGGTAAATATCTAAGTTCAATATCCCTAGTAAGATTTCCTACCATTACTATTTTATTATACATTTAAAGGTCCTTATCTTTCGTTATTAGTTAGCTTTTTTAGCTGCCTCATCACTCATTTTTGTCCAAGCAGTAACTTCTTTTTTACTTTCATATTTAATAAAAATAAATCTTAAGATTTGCTCATTGATTCTGTAATTTCTTTCTAATTCTAAGATAGCATCAGCAGGTGATTTAAAATAAATTACGAAATAGTAACCTCTTTTGTTTCTTTCAATTTCATATGCTAATTGTCTAGAACCCATATCATCACAAGATACGATTTCACCACCATTTTTTTCAATATTAGCTTTTACTAACTCGATTTGTGCCTTTGTTTCTTCTTCAGTTAAAGTAGGCTTTAAAATAAACATTGTTTCATAATGTTTTAATTTTGACATTTGGTTTCTCCTTATAGTTTATGCCGGTATCTTTACATAATATCAGCAAGGATTTTTGTAAAGTTCGTGATTTTATCTAAACTTAACTGTGAATTTTCTTAGACTTGCCTGTAAAAATAGGTTTTGATTATCGATTTTTGAAGATTTTAATTGAAGTTCCAATTCCAAAAGATACTCAAACATCTCTTGAAATTTTTCAGGTTTTATTGAAATTGCAAGCTTAGTTTTCTTCTCCCAAATATTTTTAGGAGGTATAAATCCTAAAATTTCTTTTGCATTTGGAGCCCCAAAAACTCTTGCATATGCGCTTATCATAAAAAGTTGTTGTACAAAAGAAGTAACTTGATTTAAAAGATATATTTCATTCATTCCTTCTTCTAATAAAAGTTGTAATTCATTTGAAATATCATTTCCAAACATTAAATCAGTTAAAAAATCTTCAAAAGATACATTTCCTATACCAAAACAATGAGAATTTATTATATTTGTAGTAACTCTTTTATTTAAAACTGCAACTTTTTTTAAATCATTTATACATAAACTTAAATCTTGTCTATGCATAAAATAAAGATGATTTAAAGCACTTATATCATACTGCACTTTTAATTCTTTTGCTTCATGCTCTAAGATTTTTATAGCTTCATTTGTAAAAGGAGAAAACATTCTTACACTAATAGAATTTGTAGTAGTTGAAAAACAAGAACTCATTGTTTTAAATTCACTATCTCCCAAACAAGCCAAAATTAGTGTAGAATCTGGATTTATATTACAAGCATTTATAAGTTCTGTAAGTTCTTTTTTTTGTATTTTCTTTTCAGTTTTAATAACTATTAAATTAGTTGAAGAAAATAGTGATGATTGAAGTAGTTTATCTTTAATCTCTTTAAAATTGTAATCATCAAAATATACTCTTTCTATCTCATCTTTTTGAGCAATACTTTTTGCTACTATCTCTGTATAGTATTCTACTAAAAACGTCGATTGCCCATAAAACATATATGCATCAAACTTTTTATTTTGCTTTAATAAGTTATCAAATTCATTTTTATACATAAGTAGATAATACCTAAAATTAAGTTATTTTTCTATAAAATCAATCTAATTTGATAAATAAGAATTAATTAAAAGGTTTAAAATTGTATATAGTAAAAATGCCTATTTTAGGTTTTGATAACAATAAAAATATGAATATTAGTAAATTAGATAAAAATTTTGCAATTTTACAAATAAATGAAGAAACAAATATGCACCTGTTAGACTCTATTGCCATTAAAAATCTTGAGATAGATATTGAAGATAACTTCTCAAAAGAATTAGAACTTGAAAACACATCTCATATTTCAATTTATTTTTCAATAGTAATAAATAATCCAGTTTCAAAATCAGTAGTTAATTTAACTGCCCCAATAATTGTCAATGAAGATAAAAAACTATTAGGGCAATATATAATCAATCAGCCAATGAAAGCTATGTTTTTAACAATGGACGAACTTAATACTTTATAGAAGCAACTATTTGTTTTGTAATAATATCAGCAGATTTTATTACTACTCTTAGTTTAGTATATAAATTTTGTCCCTTATAATTATCTAAAACTACTCTCATGCCAGGAATTTTAGAACAAATTTTTGCTTGTCCTTTTTCACAATCAGTAATTACAGCTTTAAACTCTTCATTAATATTTTTATAGGCATATCTTGCGTATTTCCTATCTTCATAATCCCATACAAGTTGATCAACTTTTCTTTCTTGAATTGAAATATGTTCACAAATTTCTTCAATATTTGCAGGAGTTTGCTTACTTTTTAACATTCTATGTAAAACTAAATCTGAGTATCTTCTAATAGGACTTGTAAAATGTGAATAAGAATCAAATCCCAAACCAAAGTGTCCTAAATTTTTTGAAGAGTATTTTGCTTGTGTTTGAGCATGAATAATTAATTCATCTATCTCTTTTGCTAATACAGACATTTTTGCTTTTTGTTGGATATGAGTAATAGTATCATGTACATTTCCTTGAAGTTTAACTTCAACTCCAAGCATATTTACATCATCAATTAATTGGCTAATAGCTTTAAAAGGTGGTTCTTCATGTATTCTAAAAATACCAACTTTATTTACTTTTTTACTAGCTTCAATATTAGCTAATAGCATGCACTCTTCTACTAATTGATGAGAAGCAGTTGAAAACTCTTCTTCAATATCTTCAAGTTCAGCTTTATGATTAAGCTTTAATCTTAGTTCACTTGACCTAAAATCATACCCTTTTAATAATCTTTTTGCTCTAAAGGCTTTTGTAACTTCATAAAGTTTTATTAGTGAGTCAAAAATAGTTTTTTCTAAAGTTGTAAAAGTATCAAATTTTTTATCTAATACCCTATCAATTCTTCCATAAGAGAATTTTCTTTTTGATTCAATTATAGCTTCATATAATTTTGATTTTTTTACACTAAGCTCTTTTATATCTAAATGTATTTCAAATACATAAGCATATCTTTTTTCATTTTCTCTTAAAGAACACATATTTTCACTAAGTTTTTTAGGAAGCATTGGTAAAACTCTATTTGGCAAATATATAGAAGTTGATTTTAAAAAAGCTTGTTTATCTAAAGCTGAATTTTCTTTTACAAAATAAGAAACATCAGCAATTGCCACATATAAAATTTGATTTTCTTCATCATAATAAATTGCATCATCATGGTCTTTTGCACTTGCTGGATCAATTGTAGTAAAATTTAAATGTGTTAAATCAATCCTTTGATTTTTATCATCCATTTTTGCTTCAACTTCAAGCTCATTTTCAAGTCTAATTAACTCTTTATAAAGATATAAACTTATATATTCATCAATCTTAGGATTATTAATTTCTCCAATTTCTAATATAATTTCATAACTTTTATTATCTACTAAATAAACATAATTTTCTTTAAATTTTTTAGTATCTTTACAGTGAAGTAAAATCGACTCTTTAACAGTATATAATGCCTTATCTTTAACATATACTAAAGCTTCAGTTTTTTTATTTGTATCACTAAAAACTTCAATAATTTTTGCTTTAACTTTACTTCTTGGATTAAATACTTTTTTTGCTATTACAAGGTCACCTTCATAGGCACCATTTAAACTATCAAAATCCAATTTTATATTTTTATGTTCATTAGAAATATCTTCTAAAATAACAAAATTTTTTTCAACTTTTATAGTTCCAATCTTATATTTAGAATTTATTTCAATAGTGTCATTAATTTTAATTAAAACTTCATTTTCAATAAGTTTATTAAAAACTTTTAATTCATCTTCAGAAAAATCAAAATTTTGATTTATAATTTTTTTAAATAGTTCTTTATACAAGATTATTCCTTAGAAATATTATGTTAGAATAGTATCTAAATTCCTTTTAAGGCTTATTGTAATGATTAAAAAACTTGCATTATCTTTACTTATGTTTTTCTTTTTAAATCAAACACTTTTTGCAAAAGAGAAACCAACACTAATCTTTTATTGTGGAATAACAATGGTTAAACCTATAAAAGAAATGGCAAAAATTATTGAAGAAAAATATAATTGTGAAATAAAAATTTCACAAGGTGGTTCAAAAGATTTATATGATTCTTTAAAATTTTCAAAAAAAGGAGATTTATATCTTCCGGGAAGTGACTCATATAGATTAAATAATTTAAAAGATGGTTATTTACTTGATGGTGTTTATATTGGATATAATCAAGCAGCTATTTTTGTGCAAAAAAACAATCCTAAAAATATTAAAAACTTAGATGATTTTTTAAATACACAAAATTCTTCTGTTTTATGTGACCCAAACTCTGGAAGTATTGGAAGAATGACAAAAAAAATCTTTTTAAAATATAAAGATGAAGAGTTTTTAAATAAAGCATATGATAATGCTGTTGAAATTGGAACAGATTCAAGAAATTTAAATAAAGCACTTATTGATAAAAGAGCTGATATTTCTATTAATTGGAGAGCAACTGCTTTTTGGCCAGAAAATTACCAATCAATTGATATTATACAAATAGATGAAAAATATGCTCCTAAAAAGAAATTAGTTTTAAATCTTCTAAGTTTTTCACAAAATAAACAAATAGCAAGGGCTTTTATGGACTTTGCTAAAAGTGAAGAAGGTAGAGAAATTATGAAAAAATATGGATTTTTGTAAAAGGTAAAGTTTGTTAAAAAAATATCATTCAAGTACTCTATCAAAACTTATTTTATTAGTTAGTATTTTTTTTATAGGAATATTTTCACTTATAATAATTCACTTATTTTTCCTTGATTTAATGGAAAGATTAGATAATAAAACAAAAAATCAAAAAGCAAAAATACAAATAGGTGAATATATTGTAAATGATTTATATAAAATTCGGTCAGATTTTTATGAATTAGCAACTACAGCAACAAATAAAAAAGGTAGAGAACTAATTGCTAGAAGATTGGAAGAAAGAATAAATGATATTAAAGAAGCTTTACATATTTTAGAAAATGGTGGAACTTTAAAAAGAGTTATTAGATTAAATATTGCTGGACATAACCACACTACAAAGATAATCAATTATAAAAAAGATAATAATGAATCTTTTTCTTTAGAAGCAATTGATTTAAGACCAAAGTTAGAACAACTTTTACAAATGACTGAACATTTACAAAACTTACTTGATATTGCAAGTGAATATAGAAATAATAATGATCATAAAAAATTTACTGAATTTATTAGAAATATTACAAGGTACTATAAATCAACTCCTGCTTTTTTTATAAGAATTACAGAAAATACAAGAAGACTTTTATATGAAGGTGAAAATACCTTAGCTACTTTAGAATATACAATACAAGAGGAAAAACAACAATATCAAAGACTAGAAATTCTTTTAATTATAGTAATTATACTGTTAGTTTTAATTCTTGCATATATTATTGGTACACAAATAAATAAAAATTCAAAAGATTTAATAAAACTAAATAATGAATTACAGAAAAAAATGCTTCAATTAAAAATCCAAGAAGAAGCGACTAGAGGGATTTTAGATGGACAACCAAATATGGTTGTAGTAAGTAATGGAACAGAAATGATTGATGCAAATAGTGCTTTAATTGATTTTTTTGATGGTTATCACTCTTTTAATGATTTTAAAGAAGAACATGCTTGCATTTGTGACTTTTTCCAAAAAATGAATGATGATGATTTCTTAGAAGACAAAGATTATGATGGGTTAAGATGGTATGAATATATTATTGAAAATCCTAATAAAATGCACAAAGTTGCCATGAAAAACTTAAGTGGTTTACATTTTTTTACTATTACTGCAAAAAGAAAGGTTTTAGAAAAAGAAAACTTTATCATTATTATTTCATTAAATGATATTACAAATGAAATATCTGTACAAAAAGAGCTTGAACAATTAAATGATAATTTAGAAAATATAATTGATTATAAAACTAAAGAGCTTCAAGAATTAAATGAAAACCTAGAAAAAAAAGTGCAAAAAGAAGTTGAAAAAAATAGACAAAAAGATAAAAGAATGATTCAACAATCAAGATTTGCTGCTCTTGGAGAGATGATAGGTAATATTGCCCATCAATGGAGACAACCCCTTTCTGCTATTTCATCAACAGCTTCATCTATGCAACTTCAATTACAACTAAAACTAACAAATGAAGAAGAAATAGAAAAATCTTATAAAACTATAATCTCTTATGTTGAGTTTTTAACTCATACAATTGAAGATTTTAGAAACTTTTTTAAAGAAGATAAACAAAAAGTAGAATATGAAATTTTAGAAGTATTAAAAAAGACTTTAAATATTACAGATGCAGCATACAAAGATAGAAATATTCAAGTTATATTAAATAAAAAACAAGAATACTTTAAAAGCTTTGGTTTTCCAAATGAACTATCACAAGTATTTTTAAATATCTTAAACAATGCAAAAGATGCTATTACAAATAATAAAATAAACTATCCAATAGTGCAAATAAATATTTATGAAGAAGAAAACTTAAATATTATAGAAATCCTTGATAATGCAGGGGGGATTAACCAAGAAATTATTGATAAAATTTTTGATCCTTATTTTACTACTAAACATCAAAGTCAAGGTACAGGTATTGGTTTATATATGAGCAAAGAGATTATTGAAAAACATATGAATGGGATTTTAAAAGTAGAAAATAGAACTTTAATAGAAAAAGATAATAAACAGCAAGGAGCTTGTTTTATTATCTCATTACCAAAAATTTAGAATACTTTTTGTATAATTGCCCAAATTAACTTATATAGAGGGAAAAATATGACATTAAATGTTTACTATGACAAAGATTGTAATATCGATTTAATAAAGTCTAAAAAAGTTGCTATGATCGGATTTGGTTCTCAAGGTCACGCACACGCTGAAAACTTAAGAGATTCAGGTGTTGAAGTAATCGTTGGACTAAGAAAAGGTGGATCATCTTGGGCTAAAGCTGAAGCTAAAGGATTTACTGTAAAAACTATCTCTGAAGCAACTGCAGAAGCTGATGTAGTAATGATTTTATTACCAGATGAAAATCAAGCAGACATCTATAAAAATGAAATTGAAGCTAACTTAAAAGACGGTGCAACTGTTGCATTTGGACATGGTTTCAATATTCATTATGGAAGAATTAAACCTGCTAAAAATATTAATGTTATGATGGTTGCTCCAAAAGCACCAGGACACACTGTAAGAAGTGAGTTCCAAAGAGGTGGAGGAATCCCTGACTTAATCGCTATTCACCAAGATTCAACAGGAAATACTAAAGAATTAGCATTATCTTATGCAAGTGCTATTGGTGGTGGAAGAACAGGAATTATTGAAACTACTTTTAAAGATGAAACTGAAACTGATTTATTTGGTGAGCAAGCAGTATTATGTGGAGGAGTTTCTGCACTAGTTCAAGCTGGATTTGAAACATTAACTGAAGCTGGTTACCCTGCTGAAATGGCATACTTTGAGTGTTTACACGAATTAAAATTAATCGTTGATTTAATGTTCGAAGGTGGAATTCATGATATGAGATACTCTATTTCTAATACAGCTGAGTATGGAGATATGGTTTCTGGACCAAGAGTTATTAATGAAGAATCTAAAAAAGCTATGAAAGAAATCTTAAAAGAGATTCAAAATGGTGTATTTGCTAAAGACTTCATCTTAGAAGGTCAAGCTGGATACCCAAGAATGACTGCTGAAAGAAATAACTTATTTAATCATCCACTAGAAGTAACTGGTAGAAAATTAAGAGATATGATGCCTTGGATTAAAGCTAATAAAATAGTAGATCAAGACAAAAACTAAGAATTAAAGTAAGGTTTTTCCTTACTTTAAACTTTTATTTATCAATGACAAAAAGAAAACCAAGAAAACCAAAAACTACAACTCCAAGACAAAAAAGAAACTATAAAAAAGATAACTCAAAAATAAAAATAATTAATTTAGTTTTATTTATTTTGATTATTACTTTAGTAACATCAATTTTAAGTTACTTTTTTTTACTAAAGAATACTGAAAATAAAAATACACCTACACAGACAAAAAAAGCTGAAATAAAAAAAGATATAGATTTAAATAATTATGCAAATGAAAAATTAAATAAATATTTTATGGATGAATCAAATAAACTAAAATTTGAAGAATATACAGATGAATTTGATAAAGAATACCATCCAAAACAAGAAGAAAAAAAAGAAGAAGAAACTAAAATAGAAAAAAAAGAAGAGATAAAAAAAGATATACCAATAATTTCAAAAAAGCCTAAACTTGCAATTGTTATTGATGATGTAACTACAAGAAGACAAGTAAAAGATATTTTAAATGTTGGATATAAAATAACTATGTCTTTTTTACCCCCAACAAGACAACATAAAGACTCTGCAATAATTGCACAAAATTTGCCTTTTTATATGATACATTTTCCATTACAAGCTCAAACTTTTAAGTTTGCAGAAGAAAAAACTTTAAAAGTTGGTGATTCATATGAAAAGATTGAAAAAAGAGTTATTCAACTTAAAAAATGGTATCCAAATGCTATTTATACAAATAATCATACAGGAAGTAAATTTACAGAAGATGATGTAAGTATGGACTACTTATTTAAAGCTTTAAAAAAGCATAATCTCATTTTTGTAGATAGTAGAACAACTGCAAAAACAGTTGCTAAAAAATATGCTAAAAAGTATGATATGCCTTATATTGCTAGAAATATTTTTATAGATAACCAAAAAGATTTTAGCTATATTCAAAATCAATTAAAAAAAGCTATAAATATAGCAAAGAAAAATGGATACTCAATGGCTATTGGACATCCATATGATATTACAATACAAGTATTAAGCCAATCAAAACATTTACTAAAAGATTTAGAATTAATCTATGTAAATGAGCTTCCTTATCTAAAAAAAGATTAATTTAGATAAATTTTTCCTTCTTTTATAAAAATAAAACCATTTAATTCATACTCAAAAACTCTATTTCCAAATAAAAAAATAGCCTCTTCTAAACTTGGATGATTTTTACAGTATTGTAAAAATTCATCTTCTTTTTTAAAGCTATTAAATAACCCTAAAAACTCATCTATATCATAAATAGCTTTTACTTTATTTTCTTTTAGCAAAAGATTTGTACCTATGCTTTCATTTATTCTATGGGGAAGAACATACACTTCTTTTTTCATCGTTAATGCAAACTCCACACTTCTTAAACTTCCACTATTTATATCAGCATAAGTTACTATTAGAATATCTCCTAAAGCTACTACAATTTCATTTCTTTGAACAAAACTATAAGCTGTTGCTTTAAACTCTGGTTCATAGCTGCTTACAAGTAAACCTTTTTCTTCTATTTGATTTATTAGTTTTTTATTTATTGAAGGGTATTTATGATTTAATCCACAAGGACTTACTAAAATTGTATTTTCCACACCTGCAGCACTATGTGCAATAGCATCTACTCCTATTGCTCCACCACTTACTATACAAAAGCCTCTACTTGAAAGCTTTTGAGCTAAAGTATAAGTATATGCCTTAGAATAAGAATTTGGTTTTCTACTTCCTACAATTGAAACTTTTTTTCTTTTTAGTAAATCTATATTTCCTTTATAATAAAGCTTTTTAGGATATTTTTTCATAGAGTCTAGTTCAGAAATCTTATAATTTATTTTTTGAATATTTTGCATTTATTAAATCCAAGTTTAAGATTTTACTAATTTTTAATTTTAAAAACTTATATAATTATAAAAATTATATCTTAATAGTTGTTAATTTAAAATCTTAAAAAAATCTAAGCTTTGAGAGTTATTTCTCAAAGCTTAAAACTATAAACTCATACATAATTAAAAGTTAAATCTTAATCCAACAAACATATATGTACCAGCATTTACTCCTAACTCTTCTTCAACTTTTTTATCAAAAATATTATCTATTCCACCATAAACACTTGCCGTTTTATTTATTTTATAATTTAGACCTAAATCAACAAGCGTATAATCATCTGTTTTATCACTATTTTGACTATTTGTATATTGTTCACCAATATATCTAAAAGAAAGGTTTGTTTTTAAATTATTAGATATTTTGTAATCTAAGCCTAAATAAGCAGATACTTCAGGAGTAAAAGTAAGCTCTTTATTTAATGTTTTATCTTCTGTGTCTAAATATGTCAGATGGAAATTTGTATTAAAATACTCATTAAAATCATAATCAAGTCTTAATTCAAGTCCATTAATTTCAACTTTATCTAGATTTTCTGAAGTATAATATTTACTAGCTCCTGCACCATAAGAAACCAGTTCTATTTTATCTTTTATATTTGTATGAAATGCAACAATTTCAGATGAAAAATTATTATATTTGTTTGAAAGTGCTATTTCAAAACTTTGTGATTCTTCAGGTTTTAAATCATAAGAACTTGTTTTTGGTCCATAAATCACATCTGATCCAAATCTTTTTCCATCTTTATATACAGGAGAAACAACATAAAGTTCTGCAATGTCAGGAGCTCTAAACCCTTGAGAATAGTTAGCTCTTAAAGAAGTGTTTTCAGTAAATCTTTGAACAACTCCTGCTTGAAAAGTAACTTTACTATCTGCATTTGAAATATGATCATATCTCGCACCAATAGTTGCATTTAAAGAATCTGTAATACCAATTTCATCTTGTAAATAAATAGATTTATAAGTTACTTCTTTTGTAATAAAATCACTTGAATTTGCATTTGGATTAATTGCACTTGAATCTCTTGTCTCTTTTCTATACTCTGCACCAAATGTAAAAATATTAGAGTCATTTAAAAGATAGGTAGTTGTTGATTCCACATTATCAATTGTTACATTTGCACTAAATTTTTTATTTACTGGACCTGCAAAATTAACAGGTGTTGTTTCATTTCTTTTTTTATAATATGATCTATAAAATCTTAAATTTGTTGTTAAATCATTATTTACTTGATATTCAAAATCAGTAGATACATCAACTCTTCTATTATCATCTTTTGATAATATAGGAGTATTTTTTATAAGTCCTCCACCTGCAAATTTTGCATTTCCTAGGTAAACACCTTCTCTTTCTTCTTTAAAATAATTAAAATCTAATCCTGCTAAAAGCTTTGGTGTTAAATATTTTTCAAATCTTGTTCCAAAACTTAAAACAGTAGCATCATCCATATAAGTTATATCTTCACTTCCTAAAATACCATTTTGTGGATTTGCTCCTATTACACTTCCTGTATTTGGATTTACAGCAGATTGAGTATATTTTTTCTTTTTTGTAAAAGGAGTTGAATCTACAATAGAACCAAAAACTTTATAGTTAAAGTAGTCATTTTTCCCAATATTAGTAAAGTTAAAGTTTTTTTGTTTTGCATCACCTTTATTATTTAAGCCATATTTTAAATCAACTGCTGTTTGAGGTTTTGTTATTTTCTTTGTTATTATATTTATAACACCACCAATTGCATCTGAACCATAAAGTGTAGACATAGAGCCTTTTACTATTTCAATTCTTTCTATTATTGAAGCTGGTATTCTATTCATTTCATAAGGATTTTCTGTTTCAGCTGATAACCTTTTTCCATCTAAAAGAATAAGTGTCCCATTTGCTCCAACACCTCTTATAGAAATAGAAGCTTTTGAAGCAGAACTAGGGTGAGGAAATCTTGCAAATTGGGCATTTATTGATGGTATTTTTTCCAATACATCTTTTAATGTTGAAGCAGATATTTTCTCAATTTCTTCTTTTGTAACAACTATAATTGAAGCACTTACTCCCTCAATATTTTTTTCTGTTTTAGTAGCAGTTGTTACTAAAACTTCTCCTAAATTTGTATTTGCATAAGAATTATTTGTTAAAATAATAGCAGTTACACTTGATAAAATAAGACCTTTTTTCATTTAAATTTTCCTTTTAATTAGAGTTATAATATAAATTTTCATTTGGCAAATTACCACCTATAAGTTTTGCATTACTATTTTTTAAAATAGTAAAGAAAAACTCTAAATCCTCTTTGGCTTCAAAAGCAGATATACTTTCAAGCTTCACATATTTTATGGAGTCAGCTAAACCTTTTTCTTCAAGCATAGGAAGTGTTTTAACAACTAAAGTTGCAGCTTTTTGTGGATTTTGTTTATACCAAGCAAGAGATTTTTCATATTCTTGTAAAAATCTATTTATAAGTTCTTCTTTACCTTTTGTATTTCCTAAATATGCAATTCCAGCTTGTGGCACTTTTGATTTTGTATTAAAAAGTTTTCCCCACTCCTCTTGTAAATCAACACTTCTATATAACTCTGGAGCAACTATTTTTATAGGAAAAGAATCTGTTTTTCTCAAAGCTATAGAAATAGCAGGCTCTGCTAAAAGAGCATGATCTACTCGTCTTAAAATAAGCATTTGCATTGCATCAATTGGATTTGTTACATATTGAATTTTAAAATCTTTCTTAGGATCTAATCCATACTTTTTTGTAAGTTCTTGAAAAATAATATCTGGCATATCTGCTCTAAAAGGAATAGCTATTTCTTTACCTTTAAAATCTTTTAAGGTTTTTAAATTTGCATCTCGACTTATCATTGCAAGTATTCCCCAAACAGATACATTTAGAAGTTTTAAATCAACTCCTTTATTGTAAAGATTTGAAGCCACATTTGTAGGTAAAGCTATAAAATCAATATTTGAGTTTAAAATCATTGCTTTTAATTCATCAGGATTTTTCCATAATTTAAACTCGATTTTTTTATTTAAATCCTTTAGTGCATCATTTTCTATCATATGCATAATAGGGTGTGATACAGAAGCAAAAGGACCAGCTACAACTATTTTATTTTCATCTTTTGCAAAAAGTGATAATAAAAACACAAAACTAAATAATAAACTTTTTTTCATAATTTTCCTTTTTAACCTTTTATTCCATCTTCTCTTTTTGAGAGTAAAAATGGAAAAAAGATTTTCATATATATAATAAATGGTATTGCCCATAAAATAGAAGAAATAAGATATGCTTCAATATTAAACTCTTCATAAAAAGGTATTAAAGTTCTTATAAAAGTTGCTAAAAGGATTAAAAAAACTCCAAGGTTTAACCAAAGATTTGTAAAAAGCTTTCTTCCCGTATGAATAGTTGAAACAATTATCATCACAATATAAAAAACAAGACCAAAAGTACCACTTGTAAGAAAATGTCTAAAGTGATTTAGTGCATATAACTCATCATTTAAATAATCATAAGCCAAAAAAAGATAACCAAGAGCAGTTATTAAAATAATACTAATCATATAAATAACAAAAGGCTTTCTTAAAATATTGTAATCTTTTAAAATAAAATCATTTGATATATTTAAAATAGATGCAAAACAAGCAAGAGCAAGATATGCTAAAATAGAGTTTTGAGGGAAAAGAAACTCTATAAAAGTATATAAAAGTACACAAAAAATAGCTAGATTATATCTTGGAGCCTTTGAATAAAAAGTTTCATCAATATTTTCATTTTCCAAAAGTTCATTTATAGCTTCCATATTTATTCTTCTTAATGCAAGTAAAATTAAAACAATAAAAAATCCTAATGCCAAAAATAAAATAGATGATGACTCTATATTCAAATGCTCTGAAATACTTAAAAAAAACATACTTTGTATAAATAATAATGCAATAAGATTAAAAGCTAGTGAAATATGTCTTTTATTTACATCTTTAAATACTGGTTTAGCAATTAATAAAATTATATAAAAGCTTAAAAAAAGGTTTAAAAAAGCTACAAGATATACCCCTAAAAAGGATATAAACCAAAAGCTTATTCTTGAAGTTAGCCATAGTAAAACTATAAAAAGAAGTCTTCTTCCTACAATTGGAACAGCCCCTGGAAACATCTCTGGAACACCAGTTAAAAAAAAAGCAATTATACCTGCACTTCCTATTCCAAAAAGCATTTCATAAATATGCCAAATTAATAAATTATCAATAAACTCTAAAGAGATCAAACCACTAAAAGTAAAGCTCCAAAGAATAATAGAAATTACAATATAAGGAGCAAGAATTAAAAATATAGGTCTAAATCCATACGCTAAATATATGGGAAAATCTCCTTTTGGATAATATTTATAGTGTTTAGATGCATACTGCTTTTTATTTTCCATTATTTTAATTCCAATTCAAAAGTATTTATAATATATTCATCACTTAAAAGTTTTGCAGTTTGTTCATAAACAAAACTATCATCTCTTTTATCTCTTGCTTTATCAAACTTAAATTTTTTTACTATATGTCCTACAGGCTCAGCTTTTAAAACTAAAATTTCATCACTTAGTTTTATTGCTTCCATTAAATCATGTGTAATAAATAAAATACTTAATTTCTCTTTTTCAATTATTTCAATAAGTAAATTTTGAAGTTCTTTTTTCAAACCAATATCTAAAGCTGAAAAAGGTTCATCTAAAAATAAAAGTGAAGGTTTTACAACTAAAGCCCTTGCAAAGGATACTCTTTGTTTCATACCTCCACTTAAATCTTTTGGAAATTTATATAAGTCATCTTCTTGTAATCCAAACTTTATAGCAATTTGTTTTGCTAAAACTTGGGCTTTACTTTTTTTAACATTTTTTGCAAGAAGACCTAAACAAATATTATCAAGAACATTTTTCCAAGGAAGAAGTCTTGCTTCTTGAAATGCAAAAGAACTACTTTTAAAACTATTTTTTATTCTTCCATCTTCAAGTGTCAAAAGTTTTGCACAAAGATGAAGTAAAGTTGTTTTTCCACCACCACTTGGACCTACAATAGAAATTACTTGAGCTTTTTTTAGTTCAAAATTTATATTTTTTAAAATTTCTTTAAAACCAAAAGAGAAAGAAACATCTTCTACTAATAACTGTTCTAATTTCTCCATGCTTCAACCTCTCTTTTAATTGGCTCTAAAATTAAGTACTCAATTAATAATAAACTTCCTATCATAATAACAACCAAAGCAAGAGCTGTTGCCGTATCTAATTGACTTCTTGCAATTGCTAAACTAGCACCAATTCCCTCATTTGAAGAGAGTAATTCTGCCATTACAACAATTTTCCAAGACATTCCCAAGGCGCTAATCCAAGAGGGAAAAATATAAGAAAAAATATGAGGAAAATATAAATCAACCATCTTCATTTTAAAAGATAAATTAAAACTATCTGTCATTTGTTTTAAGTCTCCTTCTAAAGTTCTTGTCCCTTGTAAAGCACCTACGAAAATAATAGGGAAAGATGCAACTATAACAGTAAAAATTACAGTCATATCACTCATTCCAAACCAAATCATTGCTAAAACAATCCATGCAATGGGTGGCATTCCTACAAGAATTGTAACTATTGGTCTACTCATCATAGATGTAGTTACAAATAATCCAGCTAATAAACCTAAAAATGTTCCAATAATAAGTGAAATAAAAAAACCGATTAAAGCTCTTTTTATTGTTATTAATACATTAGTAATGGTTTCATCATTTGTAATAATTGAGATTAAAGTTAAAATTGTCTCTTTTGGACTTGGTAAAATCAAATTTCCATATAATTGATTACCTAAATCCCAAAGGGCAAAAAAAAGAAAGATTGAAGAAATAGAACCCCAACCACTCCAAAGATAAGAAGGAAAATCTTTTATAATTTTTAATATAAATTTCATATGCACCTAAATTAAATATTTTTTCTAATTTTAATGAAAACAATAGTGATTATCAATGACTTAAATCAACAAATCTTAAGTTGATATAAGTTAAGATTTTTTATGTATAAAGATATATTAAAAAAAATAGACTTTTTTAAACTATTAAATGAAGAAGAAATTGAATTAATCAATAACTCATGCAAAATAATCACATTAAATAAAAATAATATACTTTTTTATGAGGGTGATTTTGCAAAATCTTTTTATATTATGCTTCAAGGAAGATTGAAACTGTATAAAACTGGAACTATGGGAAATGAGATAATAATTCATAGTTTTAATAAACCAACAATATTTGCTGAAATGGCAACTTTTCAAGAATCAACTTTTCCTGCAACAGCTATTAGTACTAGTAATCTTACAAAAGTTGCAATTTTAGAAAAAAAAATATTTATTTCTCTTTTACAAAATAATGCTAATTTATCATTTCATATTATAGGTTCACTTATAAAAAAGATGAAAACTTTAGAACAAACAATTCACCGTAATTTAGTATATGATGCAACACAAAAAGTATGTTCACTTTTAAAAGAGAAGCCTAATATATTAATTGAAAAAAAACATTCTGAAATTGCTAATAAATTAAATATGGCACCTGAAACACTATCAAGATCACTAAAAAAAATTAAAGAAAAAGGATATATAAATCAAAATAATATTGTAATAGATAGTTCTTTTTATGAAATATTACATTAAATTTACAATTTTTTTAAAATAAGTCAAAGTATAAAATTATACTTTTGACTCACTGTTTGAAGTAGTTCTTTTAAGAACTAAATAACCAAATATTCCAGAAATAAAAGAACCTAATAAAATAGCTAGTTTATCAGTAAAAGCGAATAATGAATCATCTGTAAAAGCCAATGAATCAACAAATAAACTCATGGTAAATCCAATACCTGTTAATATTGCTACTCCATAGAGCTGTTTAAAGTTTGCTCCCTCTGGCAATGTTGCTAATTTTAATTTTATAGCAATATATGAAAATCCAAAAACACCAATTTGTTTACCTAAAAATAATCCAAGCATAATTCCTAAAGGTACACTTGTAGCTAATTGATTTATAGAAATATTTCTTAAATCTACTCCTGCATTTACAAATGCAAAAAGAGGTAAAATTAAAAATATAACCCAGTAGTGTAATGAATGTTCCATCTCTTTTAACATAGAAAATTCTTTACCATTTTCATCTCTAGATTTTAAAGGAATAGTAAAAGCTAATGCAACTCCAGCTAGTGTAGCATGAACTCCTGATTTTAATACAGATACCCATAAAATTACCCCAAGAAGAATATAAGCGGCTGGTTTTATAACTTTAAATCTATTTAAAGCAATAAGTCCAACTAAAGCCACACTTGCAATAACAATTGAAGTGATAGATAAATCTGTAGTATAAAATAATGCAATAACAACAATGGCACCTAAGTCATCAATAATCGCTAAAGCCATTAAAAATATTTTTAATGAAACAGGAACTCTACTACCAAGAAGTGATAAAATACCTAAAGCAAAAGCAATATCCGTTGCAGTTGGTATTGCCCAACCTCTCATGGCAACTTCATCACCAATATTAAAATAAACATATACTAAAGCAGGTACAACCATACCACCAACTGCTGCAATTGCAGGAAGTGTTATTTGTTTTACACTAGAAAGATGTCCTTCAAGTAATTCTCTTTTTACTTCAAGACCAATAAGAAAGAAAAATATAGCCATAAGACCATCATTTATCCATAGAAGTAAAGGTTTTGCAATATTTAATGCTCCAAATCTAATCTCCACTGGAGTATGTAAAAATGCATCATAAATAGGCGAAAAATCTGTATTTTTTAATATTAATGCGGCAATAGTTACAAAAATAAGAACTATTCCCGCACTTGACTCTTTCTTAATAAAATCTTCAATTGTAAACATAAATCTCCTCTTTTTTTATTTTAAGTTTATACAATTATTCTTTGAATAACTTTAAAATGTAAGATTATTATATCTTTGTTTTTTTAATGAAATTTAAATAAAATTCTTTTATATCTAAATTATAAAAAGAGAAGATTACTCTTCTCTTTTTAAATAGTTGGATCTACACTAATATCTTCATCTATTAAAATCTTGATATTTGAATTTCCATTTTGATAAACATTAAATTTTTCTCCATCTATTGTCTCTTGAGTATTTGATTTTTCCCAATTACCTTCTAATTTAACTCTATCTTCTTTTGATTCATCTCCAAATATTTTAAGAAGATGTTGATTATTTGTTAAATCTTCAACACTTTCATCTTTTATAATAATACTATCAAGTGTATTATTAGTTAAATCTATCTCATTTGTAGTAGGCTGTGTGCTATCATTTATAAAGTTACTTAAATTTATCACTTGATCTAAATACATATTATCTGGTTCATTAATAGTTGTATTTATTGCATTATCATCTACAACTACCTTTTCATAACCATCACCACCACTTACAACTTTATCAATAGAAACTTCAAAATGATTTTCTCCTTCATTTTTTCCTAAATCTACTGTTACACTTACAACTGATGTTCCAGAACCATCTAATGAAGAAGAGTTATTTCCTATCCATCCAATAATAAAACTATTATCATCTGTTACTTCTACACTTATACTATCCCAAGCTAAATTATCAACTGAGTCTAATAAACTACCTGTTCCATTTGTTACACATACTTGGTCAGAAATAGCTTTTCCATTACTATCAAAAATACGATAATAAATAGGTGCATCGCTTGAAGCTGTATCATGCCAAACTGCAACAAAATTTCCATCACCAAGTGCTTTTACAATTGCAGGACCAGCATATGTATGTCCAGAAGCAGTACTTGTATTAACTTGCGTTTCACTCCCTGGTATTACTTTACCTGTTGAAGAATCAATTACTGCTATCATTGGAGCATCATTACCTGAATTATCTGTATTTCTTACCCAGCCAACTACAATATTTCCATTTGATAAAGTTTCTAAATTTAATAAAGGAACATTAATAGAACTCCATCCATCTATACTATTTTGTGTTAAAACAAATTGATCTGTAGCTGCAGTTCCATCTTCATTAAATACTCTTGCATAAAGTTTTCTATAACTTCCCGCATTATCAGAACCTGCACCTCCATACCAAATAGTCATAAACTTACCACCATCTAATTCAACTATTCGAGGAGCAGATTCATAAGCTCCTGGATTATCTTTTCCTCTTACATCAACATCACTTGCCACACTAAAATCACTATCTGTTGGATTT
Source organism: Malaciobacter mytili LMG 24559 (assembly GCF_003346775.1). Taxonomy (NCBI): domain Bacteria; kingdom Pseudomonadati; phylum Campylobacterota; class Epsilonproteobacteria; order Campylobacterales; family Arcobacteraceae; genus Malaciobacter; species Malaciobacter mytili. Next base: position 2,494,998 of record NZ_CP031219.1, read on the forward strand.
TTAGTTGGGTCTATAATATTTACTATTGGTTTATGTCCACCTTTTCCATATTCATTTGCTATACCTACTACTACTTTTCCATTAGATAACTCTTCCACATATATATTTTGTTCATGATTACCCCATGTAGTTTGATCAACATTACCCTTTCCAACTCTAAACTCATCACTTACAGCATTTCCATTTGCATCAAAAATTCTTCCATAAACAGTAGCATTACTTCCACCACCTATATTTTTAACATAAACAGCTAACAATCTACCATCTGATAAAACTGTAAGAATAGGTGCACTTTCATGAGTTGTTGTATCATTTTGTTGAATAGAAACATCTTTATTTACAAAAAACTCTGAACTACTTGAGTCTTTACTTGGGTCTATTACTGTCATTATTGGTTTTTGGCTACCATCATACGCTGCATATCCAATTATAATATTTCCATTATCCATAACTTTTATATCAAGTCCTTTTACAAACCAATAGTCACCATTTAATTCTGATGCACTTTTATCACTTATTGTAAAAGTATCTACTTTTACATTTCCAAAAGCATCATATATTTTACCTTTTAAATAGTTTGAAGTATTACTTGATGTATTATCACCCCATACATATAATACATCTCCATTATCAAGTTTTGTTACTATTGGTGCTGATTGATTTCCACTTCCATGTCCTGTATTTATTACAGTTACATCTCCTGTAGAATCAGGTTCTACTAAATAGTTATCATTTACAATTTCTACTTCAAAATCTACTTCAGTTGCTCCTTTTGGTATAGTAACCTCTTTTACTTCTACTATATCTTCATTTGTAGTTGGATCTTTATAAGTATATTTTACTGATACTTTCATATCTTCAAGTGCTACAATAGGATTTCCATTATCATCTGTTAAAGTTACTTTATATTTAGCACTTTCACCTTCGATAACGTCTGTTTCTATTCCTTCAATTTTTACATTTATATTATCTACATCATCTTTTATTGTTGTCTCTACTGATGAATCATCAATAGCAACTTTTTCAAATTGATCTGTATTTGTTACACTATCTATAGAAATTTCAAATTTCTCATCACTTTCTTTATATACATTATCTACAGTTTCAACTTCAAAACTTGCTTCACTTTCTCCAGCTTTAATTGTTACTGTTTTTACTTCTGTTATATCTTCTCCTGAAGCTGTTGTATATGTATATGTGAATTTTACTTCCATATCCTCTTTTGCAATTACTGCTTTTCCATTTTCATCAGTTAAAGCTACTTTATATGTGGCACTATTACCCTCTTCAACTGTTGAATCTCCACTTAATTTTATATTTACAGTATCACCTGGAGTATCATCTTTAATAATAGTTTCAACTCCTATTTCATCTATTGTAACTTTTTCAAATTGATCTGTATTTGTAATACTTACTATTTCTATATAAAATTTCTCTGCATCTTCTGCATATACATCATCAAGAGTTTTTATATCTATGCTTGTAGAGCTTTCTCCTGCTTTTATAGTTACAGTTCCTACTTTTTCTATATTTTTACCATCTAATGTTGTAAATGTATATTTAAAAGTTACTATCATATCCTCTTTTGCTATTACTTTATTTCCATCATCATCTGTAAGTGTTACTTCATATGTTGCTGTTTCACCTTCACTTATTGTATCTCCTTCTTCTATAACTCTACTTCCATCTGCATTAAATTTTTGTGTATATATTGGTCTTTCTGATGAAGAACTACCTTCCCAAGTTACTATATAAGAACCATCTGCTAATACTGTTATTTGCGGATTAATATCAAATCCTGCTGTATTACCTATTGATTCTAATTTTACATTTTCTCCATCCATTGTTCCATCAGGATTAAATTTTTGTACAAAGATTGACCAATCTCCACCTGCATCTACTCCTTGCCATGTTACTACATAAGATCCATCTTTTAAAGCTATTATTTGTGGTGATATATCAGCGCCCACATTATTATCTACTTTTTCTAATTGTACTGTTTCTTCAACTTTACTTCCATCAGAATCAAACTGTTGTACAAATATTGAAGAAGTTCCTTGACTATCACTTCCACTCCATGTTATTACATACCCTCCATTTGCTAAAATAGTTATTTGTGGATTAAAATCATTTCCTGTTGTATTATCCAAGGCTTCTAATTGTACTACTTCTCCAGCTTTACTTCCATCAGAGTTAAACTGTTGTACAAATATTGAAAAATCTCCTTGACTATCTAATCCTGACCATGTTACTACATAAGATCCATCTTCTAATGTTTCTATTTGTTGATGAGCATCATTTGTTCTTATAAAATCTGAGGCTTCTAATTGTACAGCTGAACCATCTTTACTTCCATCAGAATTAAACTGTTGTACAAATAGTGAATAATTTCCTTGGCTATCTTTTTCTCTCCAAAGTACCACATATCCTCCATCATTTAATTCAGTTATTTTTGCCATAGAATTAGGAGTACTCTTTATTATTTCTATTTCACCTACTTTAACTCCATCTGCATCAAACTGTTGAATAAATATTTCTCCATTCGCTTTACTTCCAACTGCTGCATATCCTCCATTTGCTAAAAGAGTTATGTCTATTGTAGAAATATCTGTTCCAAATCCTATAGTCTCTCCTACTTTACTTCCATTAGAGTTAAACTGTTGTACATAAGTACCATAATCATAATTTGCACAACTTAATATATATCCTCCATCTTCTAAGCTAACTATTTTTGCTGAATCCTTTGCACCTTTTACTTCTACAGTATCTCCTATTTTTTCATCATTAGCATTATATTGTTGTAAAAACAAAGAAAGTTTTCCTGTACTATTTTGTGCAAACCAAGTTACTACATATCCTCCATCTTTTAAAGCTGTTATTTGAGGACCAAATCCTATATTCACAACCTTTTCTGTTGTATATTCTCTTTCTTCACCACTTGCAACTAAATTTATATTTACATTATCGGCAGGAGTATCATCTTTAATAATAGTTTCAACTCCTATTTCATCTATTGTAACTTTTTCAAATTGATCTGCATTTGTGATACTTACTATTTCTATATAAAATTTCTCTGCATCTTCTGCATATACATCATCAAGAGTTTTTATATCTATACTTACAGAACTTTCTCCTGCTTTTATAGTTACAGTTCCTACTTTTTCTATATTTTCACCATCTAATGTTGTAAATGTATATTTAAAAGTTACTACCATATCCTCTTTTGCTATTACTTCATTTCCATCATCATCTGTAAGTGTTACTTCATATGTTGCTGTTTCACCTTCACTTATTGTATCTCCTTCTTCTATAACCATACTTCCATCTGCATTAAATTTTTGTACTTTTATACTTCCTTCATTCCAATATCCAGAAGAAGTAACTATATATGATCCATCTGCTAATACTGTAACTGAATGTTCATATGAATCATATAGTACTTCTGTAACTTCTGTAGCAGGTGTTCCATCAGAATTAAATTGTTGTGCAAATAAAGTAAATTTTCCTTGACTATTGTATGCAGACCATGTTACTACATATGATCCATCTAATAGTTCTGTCATCTTTAACTTTAAAGCCCAAGATGTTCCATTTGCATCTATTTGTACAACTTCTCCACTAAGTGTTCCATCACTATTAAATTTTTGTATATAAAAATTTGTATTAAGATCAGCTTCATCTTGTCCCCACCAACCAATAATATATGTTCCATCTGCTAACTCTGTTATCTGAGGAGTCTCTTTATTATAATTATATTTATAGTTTGGAGCTTTTAGTTCAATAGTACTTCCACTTAATGTACCATCACTATTAAATTTTTGTGTAAAACAAGACCAAGTTCCTTGTTCATTTTCTCCATACCATGTCACAATATAAGAGCCATCACTTAAACTCTCCATTCCTTGGTGTTGATCTCTTCCATCTGTTTTATTTACTCCTTCAAGTTGAATCATTTCTCCTACTTTACTTCCATCAGAGTTAAATTGTTGAACAAATATTGACATATCACCTTCACTATCATTTCCCCACCAACTAACAGCATATGAGCCATCTGCTAAAGTTACAATTTTTGGATCATATTCCCATTTTGCAGAGTTTAAATTAACTATATTTCCATCAGTTGTTCCATCTGCATTAAATTTTTGTACATTAATAGATAGATTATTATCTTTATTTTGCCAAACTATAATATATGATCCATCAGGAAATGTTGTTATATCTTTATATATGTTGCCTGAAGAATCTTTAAAAATATTCATTTCTATTATACTTCCATCTTTTGTTCCATCAGGATTAAATCTTTGTGTATATAAAGAATTATTATTAACTAATTCATCAGAACTTTTTCCAAGCCAAACTACTATATATGAACCATCTTCAAAACTTTCTATTTGAAGGTTTTCTCGCCTAGCAGCTTCATGGGCATTCTCACTAAAAACTACAGTATCTCCTAATTTATTTCCACTATTATCAAATTTTTGTACAGATGTTTCCCAGAATCCATCACTATTTTTTGTAATCCAAGTCATAGCATATGTACCATCTTCAAATGTTGTAATATCTGCATATGAACCTTTAACTATAGTTTCTAATTTATATTCTCTTTCTTCACCACTTGCAACTAAATTTACATTTACATTATCTACATCATCTTTTATTGTTGTCTCAACAGGTGTACTATCAATAGTTATCTTTTCAAATGCATTAGTATTTGATACAGTATTTATATTGATTTTAAAACTTTCATCACCCTCTTTATATACATTATCTACAGTTTCCACTTCAAAACTTACTTCACTTTGTCCAGCTTTAATTGTTACTGTTTTTACTTCTGTTATATCTTCCCCTGAAGCTGTTGTATATGTATATGTAAATTTTACTTCCATATCCTCTTTTGCAATTACTGCTTTTCCATTTTCATCAGTTAAAGTTACTTTATATGCCGCATTTTCTCCTTCAGTAACACTTGTATCTCCACTTAGCTTTACTTTTACCACATCTTCATCATCACTTATTGTTGTTGAAACTGCTGTACTATCTGCTTCTAGTTTTTCAAAGCTTGCTCCACCACTTACTTCTTTTATTGAGTTTGAAATTGAATCACTCTCTTTATATACATCATCTCTATTTACTGTTGTTGTTGCAGTTCCACTTGACTCACCTGCTTTTATTGTAATTGTTTCACCATTACTTAATGTGATTTTTACATCTTCTTTTGCTACAACTGAAGTTCCATTCTCATCTACTAAGTTTACTGTATATGTGATCTCTCCACCATCTTCACTTACGCTTGATGTTGCACTTAATTTTGCTTTTACCACATCTTCATCATCACTTATTGTTGTTGAAACTGCTGTACTATCTGCTTCTAGTTTTTCAAAGCTTGCTCCACCGCTTACTTCTTTTATTGAGTTTGAAATTGAATCACTCTCTTTATATACATCATCTCTATTTACTGTTGTTGTTGCAGTTCCACTTGACTCACCTGCTTTTATTGTAATTGTTTCACCATTACTTAATGTGATTTTTACATCTTCTTTTGCAACTGTTGCTGTTCCATTCTCATCTACTAAGTTTACTGTATATGTGATCTCTCCACCATCTTCACTTACGCTTGATGTTGCACTTAATTTTGCTTTTACCACATCTTCATCATCACTTATTGTTGTTGAAACTGCTGTACTATCTGCTTCTAGTTTTTCAAAGCTTGCTCCACCACTTACTTCTTTTATTGAGTTTGAAATTGAATCACTCTCTTTATATACATCATCTCTATTTACTGTTGTTGTTGCAGTTCCACTTGACTCACCTGCTTTTATTGTAATTGTTTCACCATTACTTAATGTGATTTTTACATCTTCTTTTGCTACAACTGAAGTTCCATTCTCATCTACTAAGTTTACTGTATATGTGATCTCTCCACCATCTTCACTTACGCTTGATGTTGCACTTAATTTTGCTTTTACCACATCTTCATCATCACTTATTGTTGTTGAAACTGCTGTACTATCTGCTTCTAGTTTTTCAAAGCTTGCTCCACCACTTACTTCTTTTATTGAGTTTGAAATTGAATCACTCTCTTTATATACATCATCTCTATTTACTGTTGTTGTTGCAGTTCCACTTGACTCACCTGCTTTTATTGTAATTGTTTCACCATTACTTAATGTGATTTTTACATCTTCTTTTGCTACAACTGAAGTTCCATTCTCATCTACTAAGTTTACTGTATATGTGATCTCTCCACCATCTTCACTTACGCTTGATGTTGCACTTAATTTTGCTTTTACCACATCTTCATCATCACTTATTGTTGTTGAAACTGCTGTACTATCTGCTTCTAGTTTTTCAAAGCTTGCTCCACCACTTACTTCTTTTATTGAGTTTGAAATTGAATCACTCTCTTTATATACATCATCTCTATTTACTGTTGTTGTTGCAGTTCCACTTGACTCACCTGCTTTTATTGTAATTGTTTCACCATTACTTAATGTGATTTTTACATCTTCTTTTGCTACAACTGAAGTTCCATTCTCATCTACTAAGTTTACTGTATATGTGATCTCTCCACCATCTTCACTTACGCTTGATGTTGCACTTAATTTTGCTTTTACCACATCTTCATCATCACTTATTGTTGTTGAAACTGCTGTACTATCTGCTTCTAGTTTTTCAAAGCTTGCTCCACCACTTACTTCTTTTATTGAGTTTGAAATTGAATCACTCTCTTTATATACATCATCTCTATTTACTGTTGTTGTTGCAGTTCCACTTGACTCACCTGCTTTTATTGTAATTGTTTCACCATTACTTAATGTGATTTTTACATCTTCTTTTGCTACAACTGAAGTTCCATTCTCATCTACTAAGTTTACTGTATATGTGATCTCTCCACCATCTTCACTTACGCTTGATGTTGCACTTAATTTTGCTTTTACCACATCTTCATCATCACTTATTGTTGTTGAAACTGCTGTACTATCTGCTTCTAGTTTTTCAAAGCTTGCTCCACCACTTACTTCTTTTATTGAGTTTGAAATTGAATCACTCTCTTTATATACATCATCTCTATTTACTGTTGTTGTTGCAGTTCCACTTGACTCACCTGCTTTTATTGTAATTGTTTCACCATTACTTAATGTGATTTTTACATCTTCTTTTGCTACAACTGAAGTTCCATTCTCATCTACTAAGTTTACTGTATATGTGATCTCTCCACCATCTTCACTTACGCTTGATGTTGCACTTAATTTTGCTTTTACCACATCTTCATCATCACTTATTGTTGTTGAAACTGCTGTACTATCTGCTTCTAGTTTTTCAAAGCTTGCTCCACCACTTACTTCTTTTATTGAGTTTGAAATTGAATCACTCTCTTTATATACATCATCTCTATTTACTGTTGTTGTTGCAGTTCCACTTGACTCACCTGCTTTTATTGTAATTGTTTCACCATTACTTAATGTGATTTTTACATCTTCTTTTGCTACAACTGAAGTTCCATTCTCATCTACTAAGTTTACTGTATATGTGATCTCTCCACCATCTTCACTTACGCTTGATGTTGCACTTAATTTTGCTTTTACCACATCTTCATCATCACTTATTGTTGTTGAAACTGCTGTACTATCTGCTTCTAGTTTTTCAAAGCTTGCTCCACCACTTACTTCTTTTATTGAGTTTGAAATTGAATCACTCTCTTTATATACATCATCTCTATTTACTGTTGTTGTTGCAGTTCCACTTGACTCACCTGCTTTTATTGTAATTGTTTCACCATTACTTAATGTGATTTTTACATCTTCTTTTGCTACAACTGAAGTTCCATTCTCATCTACTAAGTTTACTGTATATGTGATCTCTCCACCATCTTCACTTACGCTTGATGTTGCACTTAATTTTGCTTTTACCACATCTTCATCATCACTTATTGTTGTTGAAACTGCTGTACTATCTGCTTCTAGTTTTTCAAAGCTTGCTCCACCACTTACTTCTTTTATTGAGTTTGAAATTGAATCACTCTCTTTATATACATCATCTCTATTTACTGTTGTTGTTGCAGTTCCACTTGACTCACCTGCTTTTATTGTAATTGTTTCACCATTACTTAATGTGATTTTTACATCTTCTTTTGCAACTGTTGCTGTTCCATTCTCATCTACTAAGTTTACTGTATATGTGATCTCTCCACCATCTTCACTTACGCTTGATGTTGCACTTAATTTTGCTTTTACCACATCTTCATCATCACTTATTGTTGTTGAAACTGCTGTACTATCTGCTTCTAGTTTTTCAAAGCTTGCTCCACCGCTTACTTCTTTTATTGAGTTTGAAATTGAATCACTCTCTTTATATACATCATCTCTATTTACTGTTGTTGTTGCAGTTCCACTTGACTCACCTGCTTTTATTGTAATTGTTTCACCATTACTTAATGTGATTTTTACATCTTCTTTTGCAACTGTTGCTGTTCCATTCTCATCTACTAAGTTTACTGTATATGTGATCTCTCCACCATCTTCACTTACGCTTGATGTTGCACTTAATTTTGCTTTTACCACATCTTCATCATCACTTATTGTTGTTGAAACTGCTGTACTATCTGCTTCTAGTTTTTCAAAGCTTGCTCCACCACTTACTTCTTTTATTGAGTTTGAAATTGAATCACTCTCTTTATATACATCATCTCTATTTACTGTTGTTGTTGCAGTTCCACTTGACTCACCTGCTTTTATTGTAATTGTTTCACCATTACTTAATGTGATTTTTACATCTTCTTTTGCTACAACTGAAGTTCCATTCTCATCTACTAAGTTTACTGTATATGTGATCTCTCCACCATCTTCACTTACGCTTGATGTTGCACTTAATTTTGCTTTTACCACATCTTCATCATCACTTATTGTTGTTGAAACTGCTGTACTATCTGCTTCTAGTTTTTCAAAGCTTGCTCCACCACTTACTTCTTTTATTGAGTTTGAAATTGAATCACTCTCTTTATATACATCATCTCTATTTACTGTTGTTGTTGCAGTTCCACTTGACTCACCTGCTTTTATTGTAATTGTTTCACCATTACTTAATGTGATTTTTACATCTTCTTTTGCTACAACTGAAGTTCCATTCTCATCTACTAAGTTTACTGTATATGTGATCTCTCCACCATCTTCACTTACGCTTGATGTTGCACTTAATTTTGCTTTTACCACATCTTCATCATCACTTATTGTTGTTGAAACTGCTGTACTATCTGCTTCTAGTTTTTCAAAGCTTGCTCCACCACTTACTTCTTTTATTGAGTTTGAAATTGAATCACTCTCTTTATATACATCATCTCTATTTACTGTTGTTGTTGCAGTTCCACTTGACTCACCTGCTTTTATTGTAATTGTTTCACCATTACTTAATGTGATTTTTACATCTTCTTTTGCTACAACTGAAGTTCCATTCTCATCTACTAAGTTTACTGTATATGTGATCTCTCCACCATCTTCACTTACGCTTGATGTTGCACTTAATTTTGCTTTTACCACATCTTCATCATCACTTATTGTTGTTGAAACTGCTGTACTATCTGCTTCTAGTTTTTCAAAGCTTGCTCCACCGCTTACTTCTTTTATTGAGTTTGAAATTGAATCACTCTCTTTATATACATCATCTCTATTTACTGTTGTTGTTGCAGTTCCACTTGACTCACCTGCTTTTATTGTAATTGTTTCACCATTACTTAATGTGATTTTTACATCTTCTTTTGCAACTGTTGCTGTTCCATTCTCATCTACTAAGTTTACTGTATATGTGATCTCTCCACCATCTTCACTTACGCTTGATGTTGCACTTAATTTTGCTTTTACCACATCTTCATCATCACTTATTGTTGTTGAAACTGCTGTACTATCTGCTTCTAGTTTTTCAAAGCTTGCTCCACCACTTACTTCTTTTATTGAGTTTGAAATTGAATCACTCTCTTTATATACATCATCTCTATTTACTGTTGTTGTTGCAGTTCCACTTGACTCACCTGCTTTTATTGTAATTGTTTCACCATTACTTAATGTGATTTTTACATCTTCTTTTGCTACAACTGAAGTTCCATTCTCATCTACTAAGTTTACTGTATATGTGATCTCTCCACCATCTTCACTTACGCTTGATGTTGCACTTAATTTTGCTTTTACCACATCTTCATCATCACTTATTGTTGTTGAAACTGCTGTACTATCTGCTTCTAGTTTTTCAAAGCTTGCTCCACCACTTACTTCTTTTATTGAGTTTGAAATTGAATCACTCTCTTTATATACATCATCTCTATTTACTGTTGTTGTTGCAGTTCCACTTGACTCACCTGCTTTTATTGTAATTGTTTCACCATTACTTAATGTGATTTTTACATCTTCTTTTGCTACAACTGAAGTTCCATTCTCATCTACTAAGTTTACTGTATATGTGATCTCTCCACCATCTTCACTTACGCTTGATGTTGCACTTAATTTTGCTTTTACCACATCTTCATCATCACTTATTGTTGTTGAAACTGCTGTACTATCTGCTTCTAGTTTTTCAAAGCTTGCTCCACCACTTACTTCTTTTATTGAGTTTGAAATTGAATCACTCTCTTTATATACATCATCTCTATTTACTGTTGTTGTTGCAGTTCCACTTGACTCACCTGCTTTTATTGTAATTGTTTCACCATTACTTAATGTGATTTTTACATCTTCTTTTGCTACAACTGAAGTTCCATTCTCATCTACTAAGTTTACTGTATATGTGATCTCTCCACCATCTTCACTTACGCTTGATGTTGCACTTAATTTTGCTTTTACCACATCTTCATCATCACTTATTGTTGTTGAAACTGCTGTACTATCTGCTTCTAGTTTTTCAAAGCTTGCTCCACCGCTTACTTCTTTTATTGAGTTTGAAATTGAATCACTCTCTTTATATACATCATCTCTATTTACTGTTGTTGTTGCAGTTCCACTTGACTCACCTGCTTTTATTGTAATTGTTTCACCATTACTTAATGTGATTTTTACATCTTCTTTTGCAACTGTTGCTGTTCCATTCTCATCTACTAAGTTTACTGTATATGTGATCTCTCCACCATCTTCACTTACGCTTGATGTTGCACTTAATTTTGCTTTTACCACATCTTCATCATCACTTATTGTTGTTGAAACTGCTGTACTATCTGCTTCTAGTTTTTCAAAGCTTGCTCCACCACTTACTTCTTTTATTGAGTTTGAAATTGAATCACTCTCTTTATATACATCATCTCTATTTACTGTTGTTGTTGCAGTTCCACTTGACTCACCTGCTTTTATTGTAATTGTTTCACCATTACTTAATGTGATTTTTACATCTTCTTTTGCTACAACTGAAGTTCCATTCTCATCTACTAAGTTTACTGTATATGTGATCTCTCCACCATCTTCACTTACGCTTGATGTTGCACTTAATTTTGCTTTTACCACATCTTCATCATCACTTATTGTTGTTGAAACTGCTGTACTATCTGCTTCTAGTTTTTCAAAGCTTGCTCCACCACTTACTTCTTTTATTGAGTTTGAAATTGAATCACTCTCTTTATATACATCATCTCTATTTACTGTTGTTGTTGCAGTTCCACTTGACTCACCTGCTTTTATTGTAATTGTTTCACCATTACTTAATGTGATTTTTACATCTTCTTTTGCTACAACTGAAGTTCCATTCTCATCTACTAAGTTTACTGTATATGTGATCTCTCCACCATCTTCACTTACGCTTGATGTTGCACTTAATTTTGCTTTTACCACATCTTCATCATCACTTATTGTTGTTGAAACTGCTGTACTATCTGCTTCTAGTTTTTCAAAGCTTGCTCCACCACTTACTTCTTTTATTGAGTTTGAAATTGAATCACTCTCTTTATATACATCATCTCTATTTACTGTTGTTGTTGCAGTTCCACTTGACTCACCTGCTTTTATTGTAATTGTTTCACCATTACTTAATGTGATTTTTACATCTTCTTTTGCTACAACTGAAGTTCCATTCTCATCTACTAAGTTTACTGTATATGTGATCTCTCCACCATCTTCACTTACGCTTGATGTTGCACTTAATTTTGCTTTTACCACATCTTCATCATCACTTATTGTTGTTGAAACTGCTGTACTATCTGCTTCTAGTTTTTCAAAGCTTGCTCCACCACTTACTTCTTTTATTGAGTTTGAAATTGAATCACTCTCTTTATATACATCATCTCTATTTACTGTTGTTGTTGCAGTTCCACTTGACTCACCTGCTTTTATTGTAATTGTTTCACCATTACTTAATGTGATTTTTACATCTTCTTTTGCTACAACTGAAGTTCCATTCTCATCTACTAAGTTTACTGTATATGTGATCTCTCCACCATCTTCACTTACGCTTGATGTTGCACTTAATTTTGCTTTTACCACATCTTCATCATCACTTATTGTTGTTGAAACTGCTGTACTATCTGCTTCTAGTTTTTCAAAGCTTGCTCCACCACTTACTTCTTTTATTGAGTTTGAAATTGAATCACTCTCTTTATATACATCATCTCTATTTACTGTTGTTGTTGCAGTTCCACTTGACTCACCTGCTTTTATTGTAATTGTTTCACCATTACTTAATGTGATTTTTACATCTTCTTTTGCTACAACTGAAGTTCCATTCTCATCTACTAAGTTTACTGTATATGTGATCTCTCCACCATCTTCACTTACGCTTGATGTTGCACTTAATTTTGCTTTTACCACATCTTCATCATCACTTATTGTTGTTGAAACTGCTGTACTATCTGCTTCTAGTTTTTCAAAGCTTGCTCCACCGCTTACTTCTTTTATTGAGTTTGAAATTGAATCACTCTCTTTATATACATCATCTCTATTTACTGTTGTTGTTGCAGTTCCACTTGACTCACCTGCTTTTATTGTAATTGTTTCACCATTACTTAATGTGATTTTTACATCTTCTTTTGCAACTGTTGCTGTTCCATTCTCATCTACTAAGTTTACTGTATATGTGATCTCTCCACCATCTTCACTTACGCTTGATGTTGCACTTAATTTTGCTTTTACCACATCTTCATCATCACTTATTGTTGTTGAAACTGCTGTACTATCTGCTTCTAGTTTTTCAAAGCTTGCTCCACCGCTTACTTCTTTTATTGAGTTTGAAATTGAATCACTCTCTTTATATACATCATCTCTATTTACTGTTGTTGTTGCAGTTCCACTTGACTCACCTGCTTTTATTGTAATTGTTTCACCATTACTTAATGTGATTTTTACATCTTCTTTTGCAACTGTTGCTGTTCCATTCTCATCTACTAAGTTTACTGTATATGTGATCTCTCCACCATCTTCACTTGCTGATTCACTTGCACTTAATACTGCTTTTACTGAAATCTTTTCTTCTATCAATTCTTCCATTTTATCTCTATCAATAATAGTTAGATCTTGTAGAGTTTCACTTTCTTCTAACCTACTTCTACCATTTAAAGTATTACTAATATATTCTTCATTTAATTGATTGTTTCTAAAATTTGCAATATTATTTATCATTTCATTTCCAGCAGCGGCTGCTTCTATTGTAGTTGATAAAGATGCAAAATCATCTATTATTACCCCATCTTTAATATCTTCACCTAGGGAAGAGTTGGATAACATTTCTTTTAAAGTTCTTATTATATTATCACCTTCAAAGTTATCATTTAATACTGTTTTATTTAATTCTTCTAAGCCCTCTGGAGTATTAATAATACCAAGAACACTTATCTTATTTGATATTGTCTCAACAACATCTGTTAAAATAAATTCTATTTCTGGATTTGTTTGAAAAAGTAATTTTATTGATTTATCATTATTTATTAATTCAATTTTATATACTAATCCTTCACTATTATCAATAAAAAGTTGTTCTGTTTCTTTTAATTTGATAGCTATATTTTTATTTAATTCCAAAACTTTAGTTTCTTGAGTACTAATATCTTTTATAATAACTTTTAGCATAATAAGTCCTTTTTTTTAATTCTGAAATTATTATAAAAGTAAATAGTTTCTAAAAAGTTTCTTATTATAGAATTTATAATATTTAAAATTATTTATTTTGGCTATGAAATTATTATTTAGACACATATTTGATTATTTAATGATAATTAGTGTTTTTTATTATTATTAATTGTTATTTTTTTAGATATAAATTTTAAAATTTATTTTTATTTTTTACACAAACCTAGAATTTTCTTTAAATTAATTGATTAATTTTTATAAATAATTATCTTTTTACACTTTTATTACATATAATTTAGCTATAAAATGCAAAAAAAGAGAAGAAAAACTTCTCTTTTTTACTAAATATCTGAATCTACAGATATATTTTCATCTATAAAAACTTTAATATTAGAAGTAGTTGAAGTTAAACCTTTATAAATATTAAATGTATCTCCATCTATTATTTGTGTTCCTTCTTTTGTCCAATTTTGTGAACCTCCTTCTAAAGTAACTTTATCTCCTATCTCATCTCCAAATATTTTAAGAATATTATTTTCACTTATATCTAATATATCTTCTAACTTTAGAGTAATATGGTTTGCTTTTCCATCTTCTAAATCAATAATTCCAGGATTTTCTACTTTTGTAAAACTTGAAATATCAATTTCATTTTCTAAGTATATATTTCCAATACTTCTTACATTACTAGTAGAAGAATCAGTTATTATTGTTTCAATACCTGCTTTTTCTAAATTTACTGTTTCATATTTATCTGTATTTGTTATACTTTCGATTGAAATTTTATATTTTTCTAATCCCATATCACTATCATTTACTGCTTTAACATCAAAGCTTACTTCACTTTCTCCTTTTTTTACTGTTACTGTTTTTACTTCTTCTATATCATCACCAGTTGCTGACATATATGTATATTTTAAAGTTACTACCATATCTTTTTTTGCTACTAAAGCATTGCCATCATCATCTGTAAGTTTTACTTTATATGTTGTATTTTCTCCTTCTCCTACAGTTGATTGTGTTAAAGTCTTTGTACCATCTGCATTGAATTTTTGATTAAGTACTTTAAAAATAGCATTACCTATATGTTCATACCAAGTTATTAAATAACTTCCATCTTTAAATGAAGTAAATTCAGGACTACCAGCCATATTAGAATTCTTATTTACTTCTACTATATCTCCATCTTTTGTTCCATCACTATTAAACTTTTGCATATATGTATTTCTCAAAAGTCCATTTACAGTTTTTCCCCCTGTTGCCCAAGACATTACAAATGAACCATCAGATAAACTTAATATTTCTGGATTTGCATCATATAAGTTCTTATTATCTACTATTATAGGTTCTCCTACTTTTACTCCATCTTCATTATATTTTTGTACAATAATCGATACAGATGAATTTTCTGGTAATTTAAGCGTATAAGTTACTACAAATGAACCATCTGCAAGTTCAATTATCTTAGGTTTAGTACCATTTATAACATCATCTTGTACTTCAACTTGATCTCCTTTTTTTGTTCCATCAGCATTAAATCTTTGAAAAAAGACTGCCCTTTTGCCTGATGTGTTATAACCTTTATAAGTGATTATAAATTCACCATTTTCTCCATACTTAGTAAGATGTTGGTTTCCATCTACTCTTTTATTATATTCAAGTTGGCCAATTTGATCAACAACAGGATCAATTTGATGATTAGCTTTATCATATCTTCCTTCAAGTACTATAGGATCTGTTAATTTTACTCCCTTTGCATTAAATTTTTGTACAAAAACTGAATGATCTCCTTGACTATCTTTTCCACCCCAAGTTATTACATATGAACCATCATCAAAAGTTTCAATTATTCCTGGTGATGCATTTGTTTTATGAAGAGTAATTTCTTCTCCATCTTTACTTCCATCTTTATTATATCTTTGAGCAAGAAGAACTTTTGAACCTGTCCTCAAGGTAGTAATAACTCCTCCATCACTTAATTCTCTATAAGTTACAGCACCATTACTAGGAAGTTTAATATACTCCCCATCTCTACTTCCATCTTCATTATATCTTTGTATAAAAGAAGTAGTTCTTGTCCCAGGTGATACAGTTGTAGCTGCATGAAATGTCATAATAAATTTTCCACTATCTTTTAAAGGAATTAAATCCATACTAGTAGTAGTATATAAATTTTTAGTCATATGTATTAGTGCTCCACTTTTTGTTCCATCTGAATTATACTTTTGTCCCAAAATCCCATGGTAACCTGGTACTGTCCAAGTTGTTATATATGACCCATCAGCAAAAGCCATAGATTGATGATGACCATAAGAATTACCTACTGCTTCTACATTATAAGTTGAAATACTACTATTATCTGCTAATAATTTAACATTTAAATTACCAGATATTTCATCAGCATTGATTGTTGTTGTTATTGCTGTTTTATCTAAAGTTATATTTTCAAATTGTGAAGTACTTGTTGCACTATCTATTTCAATTTTATATATTTCTGCCTCTTCTTTATTGCCATTTTCTATTGCTTTTACATTAAAGCTTACTTCACTTTCTCCTTTTTTTACTGTTACTGTTTTTACTTCTACTATATCATCTTTACTTGCACTTACATATGTATATTTAAAGCTTACTTCCATATCTTCTATTGCTTTCACTACATTTCCATCATCATCTGTAAGTTTTACAGTATATGTTGTATTTTCTCCTTCTTCCACAATTACTTTTATATAATCTTTACTTCCATTATCATTTAGTTTTTGTGTATATACTTTTGACTCGCCAGAAGAATTTTCTCCTGTCCAAGTCACTACATAAGTTCCATCTTCTAAATCTATAATTTGAGGATTGCTAACTTTAAAATTTAAATCTCCATTAAATTCTAATATATTGCCATTTTTTGTTCCATCACTATTAAATCTTTGAACAAAAACTGTTTCTGATTGTTCTGACTTACCAGACCAAGTAACTATATATTCATTATTATATAAACTCGTTATTTGTGCAGAATGTTCTGAAAAGTTTGTAGCATTTAAAGACTCTAATATAACTATCGTTCCAGCTTTAGACCCATCACTATTAAATCTCTGAACAAATATTGAAAAATCCCCATCACTATCTTGTCCTTCCCAAGTTACCACATAACCACCATTTTTTAAACTTATTATTTGTTGATTTTTATCAAATCCATCTGTTTTATTTGGAGCTTCCAATTTAACTATATCAGCTTTTGTTCCATCACTACTAATTTTCTGAACAAATACAGATAAGTCTCCACCTTGATCAATTCCACTCCAAGTTACTACATATGAACCATCAACTAAACCTATAATTTGTGGTTCCATATCATGCGTTAAACTACTTGTTACTCCATCTAATTTTAATAAATTTCCATTTTTTGTTCCATCACTATTAAACTTTTGAACATAAATTGATAAATCTCTATCATTCCCAGAATGCCAAGTTACCACATATGAACCATCTGTTAAATCTGTTATTTGTGGTGATTTTTCATGCCAAGAAGAAATACTTCCCTCTTCTAGATTTAACATATTTCCATTCTTTGTTCCATCACTATTAAACTTTTGAATAAATATTGAAGAATCTCCTTGAATATCTACTCCTTTCCAAGTTACTACATAACTTCCATCAACTAAACTTGTTATTTGTGGTGTCTCATCAGTTCCATATGCTACATTTGAAGCTTCTAATTTAACAATATCTGCATTTTTCGTTCCATCAGCATTGAATCTTTGAACAAAAATAGAGAAATCTCCACTAGAGTCACTTCCTTCCCATACTACAATAAAAGAATTATCTGCTTGTGAGACTAGTTGAGCATTTCTATCCGTTCCAGTAGTCATACCTATGGCTTCAAGCTTTACTAATTGTCCATCTTTTTCGCCACTACTATTAAATTTTTGAACAAATATTGAACTATCTCCATCACTATCTTTACTTTCCCATACAACAGCATAAGAATCATGTAAAGAAACTATTTTTGAATTTTTTCCACTTCCTACTTCCACAATATTATAACTTCCTGACTCAATATTATTACTATTTAATTTTATATTTACATTATCAGGTATTGTTTCATCTTTAATCGTTATTTCTACTGGCTTATCATCAATTGTAAGTTTTTCAAATTGATCCATATTTGTAATACTTTGTATTTCTATAAGAAACTTTTCACTGCCTTCTTTATATACATCATCTACTGCTTTTATATTAAAGCTTACTTCACTTTGTCCTTTTTTTACTGTTACTGTTTTTACTTCTACTATATCTTCTGCACTAGCACTTATATATGTATATTTTAAAGTTACTACCATATCTTCGATTGCTTTTACTACATTTCCATCATCATCTATAAGAGTTACTTTATATGTTGTATTTTCTCCTTCTGCTAAAGTAGCTCCTTTATAAACTGTAGCTTTTGTTCCATCACTATTAAACTTTTGAATATATACTGATGAGTCATTGTTAGTATTCATATTTGTACCTTCCCATTTTACAATATATGAACCATCTTTTAATATATAAACTGAAGGTCTCCAATCTTCTTGCATATTACCTCTAAGTCTAATTATCTCACCATCTTTATTTCCATCACTATCAAATCTTTGAATATATACTCCAAGTTTATCATTTTCATCTCTTCCAGGCCAAGATACTATATATCCACCATCCTCTAATCTAGATACAGAGGTACGATAATCTTGTCCTGTAGTATTATTTAAAGCTTCTAGCTTTATAGTATCTCCACTTTTTGTTCCATCACTATTAAATTTTTGAACATAAATTGATAAATCCCCATCACTATCTTCTCCAGCCCATGATAAAACATATGAACGATCAGTAAGCACTGTAATTTTTGAACGTATATCACTATCATCTGTAACACCACTTGCTTCATATTTTTCTAAAGTTCCATCTTTTGTTCCATCTTTTTTAAATTTTTGAACAAATATTGATCTATCCCCATCACTATCTTGCCCACTCCAAGTTACAATAAACCCACTACCAAATCTATTTGTATAAAGCATCCCATCAACTTGTGATTTATCACTTGTACCATCTAATTGAATAATATCTCCATTTTTTGTTCCATCTGCATTATATCTTTGAATAAAAATTGAGCTATTTCCTTTAGAATCTCTTCCTTCCCAAGAATATATATAAGAATCATCACTTAAAGTTAATATGCTAAAATTATCATTATTTGTTGTATTACCTATATCACTAACTGTTGTAATTTCACCATTTTTACTTCCATTAGCATTATATTTTTGAATATTTATAACTTGTTCTTTATTACTATTTTGTCCCTCCCAAGTTAAAATATATGCTCCACTAGCCAAAGTAACAATATATGGATACCAATCATGTCCTGTAGTAGTACCTGCTGTTTCTAATTTTGTTATAATTCCATTTTTAGAATCATCCCTATTAAATTTTTGCATATATACAGAATAGTCTCCATCACTATCTATTCCACTCCAAGATACTATATATGATCCATCTTTTAAGATCGATATAGATGGAGCTATATCCTCTCCATTATCATTATCAAAAGCTTCTAATTTTACTTTTTCACCATCAGTTTTTCCATTTAATGTATATTTTTGTAAAAATATAGATGCATCTGCATTACTATCTATTCCACTCCAAGATACTATATATGAACCATCTGAAAATCTTGTAATAGAAGAATGTTTTGCATCTTTTATCTCTTCTGCATACTCTATTTCTGCTAATTCTGAACAATCTGAATTTACCAATTTTACATTTACATTGTCTTGATTAGTTGTAGACTCATCAGTAATTGTTGTTTCTACTGCTGTTTTATCTAAGGATACTTTCTCATAGTTTGTAGTTCCTGTTGCACTATCTATTGCAATTTTAAATTTTTCACTGCCTTCTTTATATACATCATCTACTGCTTTTACATTAAAGCTTACTTCACTTTCTCCTTTTTTTACTGTTACTGTTTTTACTTCTACTATATCATCACCACTTGCACCATCACTTGGATATGTATATTTAAATGTAACTGTCATATCTTCAATTGCTTTTACTACATTTCCATCATCATCTGTTAAGCTTACTTTATATGTTGCATTCTCACCTTCTACTACACTACTAGCTCCACTTAATTTTACATTTAAGTTATCTTTTTCACTTGGATCTGGATTTGTGGGATCACTATAATCAGTAATTGTTGTTTCTACTGCTGTTTTATCTAAGGATACTTTCTCATAGTTTGTAGTTCCTGTTGCACTATCTATTGCAATTTTAAATTTTTCACTGCCTTCTTTATATACATCATCTACTGCTTTTACATTAAAGCTTACTTCACTTTCTCCTTTTTTTACTGTTACTGTTTTTACTTCTACTATATCATCACCACTTGCACCATCACTTGGATATGTATATTTAAATGTAACTGTCATATCTTCAATTGCTTTTACTACATTTCCATCATCATCTGTTAAGCTTACTTTATATGTTGCATTCTCACCTTCTACTACACTACTAGCTCCACTTAATTTTACATTTAAGTTATCTTTTTCACTTGGATCTGGATTTGTGGGATCACTATAATCAGTAATTGTTGTTTCTACTGCTGTTTTATCTAAGGATACTTTCTCATAGTTTGTAGTTCCTGTTGCACTATCTATTGCAATTTTAAATTTTTCACTGCCTTCTTTATATACATCATCTACTGCTTTTACATTAAAGCTTACTTCACTTTCTCCTTTTTTTACTGTTACTGTTTTTACTTCTACTATATCATCACCACTTGCACCATCACTTGGATATGTATATTTAAATGTAACTGTCATATCTTCAATTGCTTTTACTACATTTCCATCATCATCTGTTAAGCTTACTTTATATGTTGCATTCTCACCTTCTACTACACTACTAGCTCCACTTAATTTTACATTTAAGTTATCTTTTTCACTTGGATCTGGATTTGTGGGATCTGGCTTTGTAGGTTCAGTTGGATTAATATCATCACTTTCAGAACTACTAGGATTTATATAATTATCATTATCTAATATATTTCCACTTTTGTTAGTCTTTGATTGGATATTTTCATTTGGTGTTTCATCTAATCTTGTTCTTTTTGATAAAAGTTCATTTTTGATATTTTCATTACTTAATAAAAAGTTTTTAAATACTGAACTATCTGATTTTATTTCTTCACTAGCAGCTGTTACTTGCATTGATGCTGTTAAAGAATTAAAATCATCTATTATAATTGTATCTTTTATATCTGTATTAATGGAAAAAGTCAAAAGTTGTTTTTTAAAACTTGCTATTATTTCTTCATCTTTTAGAGAATTACTTAAACTATTAAACTTCTCTAAACTTTCTTTAGTATTTAATATACAAAGAACAGATTTTGTATCATTTACATTACTTATAATTTCTACAAAATTTTTAAAAATAATTTTAATTTGAGGGTTTGTTTCTAATAAAATTATAAGTGATTTTCCATTATCAATTAAAGAAATAGAGTATTTTAATCCATCACTATTATCTAAAAAGAATTGTTCACCTTTTTTAGCATTTAATATAATATCTCTAGAAATAGTTTTTATTTCCATATTACCAAATTGATTTTTTACAATTAATGTTACCATAAGAAACTCCTTTTATCATCTTGAGCTAATTTAATGATAAAAAAGTTTCTAAAAAGTTTCTAAAATAAAATAAAATAATAATTATTATCATTAAATTTAATAAAATAGATTATTATAAAGACACTCAAATATTATTTTTGTTTTTTATTGGTTATTTGGAAGATTATTTTATATAAGATTTTTTTTAAAAAAATTTTAAAAAAAATTTAAATAATTTGTATATTTTATAAAATTTCTCTTTTATATAAAGCAGAATTTTTTACTTTTTGCATATTTTAGAATAAAATATCCTAAAACTCCAGAAAGAATTGAGCCAATTAATATTGCTAATTTATCAGTATAAGCATAAATATTTGAATCTTGGTAAGCTAAAGAATCAATAAATAAACTCATAGTAAAACCAATACCAGTTAATACAGAAACACCATACATTTGTAACCATGTAGAGCATCTAGGAAGTGCAGCTAGATTTAGTTTTACAGCTAAAAATACAAAAAGCATAACACCCAATTGTTTACCTAAAAATAATCCTAAAATAATTCCTAAAGAAACAGGTGTAAAAACCTGTTCGAAAGATAAACCTTTTAAATTTACTCCCGCATTTACAAAAGCAAAAATAGGTAAAATAGTAAATGCAACCCAAAAGTGAAGATTATGTTCTAAGTTTTTTAAAGGAGAAACTGCTTTATTTTTATCATTTTTTATAGATAAAGGAATAGTAAAAGCTAAGATTATACCAGCAAGTGTGGCATGCACTCCTGATTTTAAAACAGATACCCAAAGAATAATACCTACTAAAATATATGCTGTTGGTCTTATAATATTTAATCTATTCATAATGATTAATACCACTAAACAACTAAAAGCTGCTAAAAATGAAAGCATTGATAAATCATCAGTATAAAAAATCGCAATAATTAAAATAGCTCCCAAATCATCAAAAATAGCTAAAGCCATTAAAAATATTTTTAAGGAAACAGGTATTCTTTTACCCAATAAAGATAAAATTCCCAAAGCAAAAGCAATATCAGTTGCAGTGGGAATTGCCCAACCTCTCATGGCAAATTCATTATCATAATTAAAAACTATAAAGATTAAAGCAGGGACAATCATCCCTCCAACTGCTGCAATTGCGGGAAGTGCTATTTTAGATACAGAAGAAAGATGCCCAGCTAATAACTCTCTTTTTATTTCTAACCCAATAAGAAGAAAAAAAACAGTCATAAGTCCATCATTTATCCATAAAATAAGAGGTTTTTCTATAAGTAGTATTTCGCCAAATTGAAATTTTATTGTAGTTTTTAGTAAAGCATCATAAAAATCTGAAAAAAAAGAGTTTCTAAAAAGAAGTGCAATAATAGTAACAAAAATTAAAATTATTCCCGCAGTAGATTCTTTTTTTATATATTCTCTAACTAAAATTTTCATATTCTGCCCTACTTATATAAAAAATCTCAATATCTTTTTTATATATTAGGGCAAAACTAATTATTTTTTTCTTAATTGATAAGTTATATCTCCAGCACCAACGCCTAATACAATCCCATCACTATATTTATAAACAACTTTTTCATCTTTTATTAGATGTATTTCTTTATCTACTGCTTCAACTTTATCTACAAAAATAGGATTATAAGAAGCAAACTCTTTTTCAAAGTCTATTTCCACTATTTCTTCACCAGCACTATATACAGGTAAGATTACTAAAGCATCACAGCCATTAAAACATTTTTTAAACTCTTCAAGATTGCTTACTGTTCTACTATATTTATGTGGTTGCCAAACAACAACTATTTTTTCCATATTTTTTAAATTTGAGTATAAAGAGACAGATTTCATAGTAGCTGCAACTTCTGTTGGATGGTGTGCATAATCATCTATTACAACAAATTGTTCGCTTTTATGTACAATATCAAATCTTTTTTTAATACCTTTATAGTTTTTAATATTCTCTTTTATTTCAACTAAAGGTAGTTCATTTAATGCAGCAAGAATTGCTAAAGAAGCATCTATTGCAATATGATAACCAAATCCCCAAACTTCAAACTCACCTAAATCTTTTAAATGAAATTTAGTATAAGGTTCACCATTTTTTAAAGTATATGAAACTTCCGTAATATCAACACTTGGATGAAGTTTTATAGCATCTATATCTAAAGTTGATAAAAACTCATCTTCAGCATTTATTACTCTTATTTTTGCAATTTTTAAAAATGATTCATAAGCATGATAAAATCTTTTTAAATCATAATTATAATACTCCATATGTTCTGGTTCAGCATTTGTAACTATTGCACAGTAAGGATTAGAAAGTAAAAAACTTCCATCACTCTCATCTGCTTCAAAAGCAACAAGATCATCCACATATCGAAAGTTAGAATCAAACTCTTTTGAAATTGCACCTATTAAAGTCGAACTTTTTAAAATAGAAGCCAAAATAGCAGTTGTTGTACTTTTTCCATGAGCTCCTGCTACACAATAGTTTTTCTTATCACCTAAAACAATAGGCAAAGCCTCTTTTCTTGGAATTGTTTTAATCCCATTTTTTAAAGCTTTTATAACTTCAACATTATTTTGTTTTACAGCTGCTGAGTAGATAACTATATCTTGATTATCAATAATTGAAGCATTATGAGGAGTAATTACTTTTATTCCCTCTTGTTCAAGTTGTTGTGTAATAGGAGAGCTTTTCATATCAGAACCACTTACAAAGTGCCCATCATGTTTTAAAAATCTACCAAGTGCAGAAAGACCTATTCCACCAATTCCAATAAAGTGTATATTCATATAATTAATCCAATAAATATTTTAAATTTTCATATTCTTTTTCTAAAATTGAAGCATTTTCTTTTAAAAAAAGTTTTGGAGCAAAGTTAAAATTAACAATAAAATAACCATGTGTTTCATCTTCTAATACATTGTTTATATCAACTTTTTTCTCATAAAAAGTATCTAAATCCATACCTTTTGCAAGTGCAATTACATGGATTTTTAAGGCATCTTCCAATCTTTCATCATCTAAGATATTATATAAAACAAAGAAAAGTTGTTTAGCACCTTTTATATCACCATAACTCCATTTTTCTATGGCATGCTCATAAAAAGATCTTACATAGAAAAGTTGTTCTTCTTTTAAAGCTAATTTTTTCCCACTATTTACTATCTCTTCTACTTTTGAAAAAGAGATTTTTAAAATAGCTTCATAAACTTCATTTACCTTATCTTCATCTAAATCTAAGATTAAAAAAGAGTCTAAAACTTCATATAATGCAGAAATATTTTCTGTTTTAAGTGCATCTACTCTTGTTTGTTCTAAGTAGTTTAAAAAATCAGGATTTGTTCTTGCTTGATTTAACTCTGATTTATCCATCAATAAAATCCTTCAATCTTTTTAATACTTCTTTAGTTTTTTGTGCATTTTCAACAAGGGCAATTCTTACATATCCTTTTCCAGCACCATTTCTTCCCAAGAAACTTCCTGGAAGAACTTTTATATTTTTTTGTTTATAAAGCTCTTTTGTAAACTCTAATTCATCTTCTACTTTAAGCCAAATATAAAAAGTAGCTTGTGGAGTTTGTATTCCTAAAATCTCTTTTGCTATTTCAAAGTTTTCTTTATAGATTTTTCTAAACTCTTGTACATGAACTTCATCATTCCAAGCAACTGCAGCTGCATTTTGTAAAGGAACAGGACTTGCACATCCCACATAAGTTCTATATTTCATATACTCTTCTAAAATATGTTTATCTCCCGCTATAAATCCACTTCTAAGTCCAGGGGCACTACTTCTTTTAGAAATAGAGTTCATTACAAGCACATTTTTAAACTCACTATTTCCAGCTTTAATACTAGCTTCTAAAAGTGATACAGGTTTATCATTTTCATCAAAGAAAATCTCACTATAACACTCATCATTTACTAAAATAAAATCAAATTCTAAGGCTTTTTTAACCCATAAAGCTAACTCATCAATATGCATTTTTGCAGATGTTGGGTTATTTGGATAGTTTAAAATAACTAAATCACATCTTTTTAGTTCATCATCACTAAGTATTGCTTTAAAATTATTTTCACTATTTAAATCTAAATGTATTACCTCAGCTCTACTTGCAATTGCTGCACCTTCATAAATTTGATAAAAAGGGTTTGTAAAAGCCATAACAGGATTTTGTTTATCAAAAAGTGCAAATTGAGGAAAGTTAAATAAAACTTCTCTTGTTCCAAAAGTAGGAATTATTTCATCTTTTGAAAGCTTTACATTAAATCTTTTTGATACAAAATTTATCATAGCTTCTTTTAGTTCAGGAATACCCGCACTTGCAGGATATTTTCTAAGTAAATCTGAACTATCTTTTAAAGCATTTTGAATAAATAAAGGAGTAGCAAACTGTGGCTCTCCTATAGTTAAAGCTGAAGGCTCAAAATCTTTATTTGGCTCTATATTTTCTAATAGTGCACTTAACTTTTCAAACGGATAAGTTTCAAAATTCATCTATTTCCTTTAATCTTCAATAATTGGAATTAATAATTGGTTATATTTTGACATATCAAAAGATATTAAATCTGAGTTTGTATATAAGAAATTCCAAGAGAATCTCTTTTGAAACATACTCTTTTTTAAAGGTAAAATCTGTAAGATATTTTCCTCTTGTCTAAGTTGTCTAATTGGATTTTTTTCACAAGATACAACTTCGATTTTTTGACTAAATATTTTAGATAGATTTTCAAAATGATCTAATAGTTTTGATTTATCTTCTACTCCTACGGGGTCCATATCAAAAATCTTTGTTTTTGTCTTTAATTGACTTGATACATCAAATACAATAGGAGAAATTTGCTCATATGATTTTGTATCATTTAATACAATTAAAGTATTTTTTGTAGAACCTATTGGTTCTTTTCCTAGTTTAAATAAAGGAACTTTTGAATTTATTAATTCAGAAGCTATTTCTTTATTTTTAAACATCTCATTTGTAAGCATCATTAGACCAATATCTAACTTTTTAAAATCCATTCTTCTAATTTTTGAAAATCCTAAGTTATGATAATCAATTATTATCTCAACAGTTTCATCTTTTTTAAATTCTGATTTAATAAAATCCATAATTCCTACTGTGGTAGGTCTTGTAATTCTAATTATCAATTTTTTATTTTTTAGATGCTTATGTAGATATTTTGCTTCATAAACTGCTTTTTCCACTCTATTTTTTGCCATAAGATAAAGGTCTAAATATAAATATAAATTGTGTCCAAAAGGCATAGGAAATTGCCCTCTTGTTTTACCTATGGCACTATATACTTGCATTAATACTTTTGGTTCACCAATTACTAAAATCGTATCATTTGGTTTTAAAATTAGTGAGGGTTTTAAATCTTCTAATTTTTCATTTCTATATAAAGCAAAGATTCTCCAATTTTTTTGCTCTATTGAACCAATATATCTATATGCATAAGAGCTTCCAAATGGAATTCTAATTTCCATAATTTCCCCATGTTTTAGACCAATATTTTGAGCAACAACAGGGATATTTGGTAATCTCTCAACCATTCCATTAGCTAAAACTTCAATTCCTTTATATACATTTATATAAGGATCATCAATTTCCAGATTCCAATAATCCAAAATATTCATTTGAAGATTATGTTTGTGTGATTTTATATTTTCAATAACACTTAACATTTCATCTTTTGAGTTAAGTACAATCAATACTTCATAATGAATATCTTTATCTAAAACCATTGCTAGTTTAGATTTTGATGTTGGATCAAACTTATAAAAAGTAAAATTCGATAATTTTTGTTGTGGCACTATTGCATCATTTACATAAACAATATCATAATAGTTTTCACCTGTATTTGATTCAACTATTCTTTGCATTAGGTTTTTAGCAACAATTCCATCTAATATAACTAGTATCTTTTTCATAGTAGATATTATATCTTTTTATCTCTAATCATTTTCTTTTACCAAAAATTTGATACAATCCGTTTAGATTTTATAAGGATATTTATTAGATGCAATTTACTATAGACGCAACACAAAACAAAGCAAGAGCATGTACAATAAAAACTGCTCATAGCACAATCTTAACACCAGTATTTATGCCAGTGGGAACTCAAGCAACTGTAAAAGCATTAGATGCAAATGATATGTTAAGTTTAGGTGCTAAGATTATATTAGGTAACACTTATCACTTATATTTAAGACCTGGAAGTAAACTAATAAAAAAATTTGGTGGACTTCATGGCTTTTCAAAATTTCCAAATTCATTTTTAACTGATAGTGGCGGATTTCAAGCCTTTTCACTTAGTGATAATTCAAAACCTGATGAAAATGGAATTATGTTTAGATCTCATATAGATGGAAGCAAGCACTACTTTACTCCTCAAAGTGTTTTAGATACACAGTATGACTTAGGTAGTGATATTATGATGATATTAGATGATTTAGTAGCACTTCCAAATACAAAAGAAAGAATTAAGAAATCTATAGAACGAACTACTAAATGGGCAAAAGAGGCAATTACTTACCATAAAGAGCAACAAGCAAAAGGAATTGGAGTAAATCAAAATATTTTTGCTATTATTCAAGGTGGAACAGATAAAGAGTTTAGACAAATGAGTGCCCAACAACTTTGTGCTTTAACTGATTTTGATGGATATGCAATTGGTGGATTAAGTGTAGGAGAGCCAAATCAAGATATGTATGATACTGTTGAGTGGACTACACAGTTTATGCCAGAAGATAAACCAAGATACCTTATGGGAGTTGGAACACCTGAAGACTTAATAGAAAATATTCACAGAGGAGTGGATATGTTTGATTGTGTTATGCCTACAAGAAATGCTAGAAATGGTACATTATTTACAAGCTTTGGAAGAGTAAATATAAAAAAAGCTTCATATAAAGAAGATGCAACACCTATTGATGAAACTTGTGAGTGTTATACTTGTAAAAATTTTAATAAAGCCTACTTAAATCACTTATTTAGAGCAGGTGAAATTACTTATTTTAGATTAGCTTCAATGCACAATATTCATTATTATTTAGACCTAATGAGACAGGCAAGACAAGCTATTTTAGAAAAAAGATGGGAAGAGTTTAGAAAAGAATTCTATGAAAAAAGAGGGGTTACTATAAGCTAGTTATAGTAACCTTATTTCTTCCTCTTTCTTTTGAAATATATAAGTTTTCATCAGCTATTTTAAAAACTTCTTCTTTAGTTAAAGTTTTATCTTTAGTAACAATAGCACCAATTGAGACTGTTAAATATTTATGTGGATTTAAAAAGTGCTCAATTTGCTCTTTTAAAATTGCTTGTTGAATAGATTCTGCTAATTTTAAAACTTCATCTCTTGTTTGAAAACAGCTTATATAAACAAACTCTTCTCCTCCATACCTAAAAGCAAAATCATTTGCTCTTCTTGCATATCTATTTAAGACTTTTCCTACACTAACTAAAGCTTCATCACCTTTTGCATGACCATATGTATCATTGTATTTTTTAAAATAATCCACATCAATTAATAAAAAGTTAAATTCATAGTTTTGTCTTTTTGCTCTATTAAATTCTTGAAGAAAAATTTCATCAAAACCTCTTCTATTTCTTAAAGAAGTAAGAGCATCTGTTGTTGAAAGCTCCTCCAATAAAATAAGATTGTTTTGAAGTTTTTCATTTATTAATTCTAAATCTTTAGTTCTTTCTTTTACTAATTCTTCTAGCTTTTCATTTATTTCATTAAGATTTTTATCTTTTTCTTCTAACTTTTTTATCAAAAAATCATAATTTTGTTTAATAGAATTAAATTGATTTAAAGTCTGTTCCATAAGCTTGATTTTTCTTTTTAGCTTTTTATTCTCTACTTCAAAATCAATTACATCATTTGCAACCACTTATATCTCCATATATAATATCTAGTCCACATTTTAACTCTTTTAGATATGTTAAAGCCTCTTGAACATAATCACTATTTATAATTGAACCATGTTGAGGCAAAATAGCTTCGATTTTTTTATCTTTGATTTTATTTACAAACCCTCTTGTGGCCAAATTTGATGCCATATAATCTATATGAAATAAATTCATATTAGAAATATGTTTATCAAAATCACTTACAACTAATTCCCAATCAACATCAAGTGCTGCCCAAATATCTCCTGAGAATAGAAAATTTGAAGTTTTATCATATGTGGCAAAAGCTCCTGAAAAATGTAAAAAAGGAGCTTCTATAAACTCTAATTCTTCTCCAGATTTAAAAATATATTTTTTACATGTATTTATATTAAAAAACTCATAATCATCTTTTCCATAATGGGGTAATAAAACATTTGTTCTTTCTGTTGTTATAACTTTTAAGTTAGGAAGAATTTCTAACCAATCAATCATTGATGCACAAACATCAGGGTCTTGATGACATACGATTATTGCTTTAATCTCTTCAAGTTTTACAACTTGTAAGGCTCTTTTTTTTACAACTTCAAAAAAAGCTCTACTTCCTGGGTCTACAATAATAGCTTCATTACCACTTTTAATTAAATAAACATTGCATCTAAAAGCTGTTTCATTATCTATTCCCAGCCAAAAGATTTCATAATTATCTTTTTTAAATAAACAAGTTACTTTTTCTAAATCAATTTCATAATTTTTATATGTATCTATTAAATTTGACATTATGATTAACAAAACTCCAATTATTAATGACACTATAATAACATAATTTTTATAATAATATTTTTAAGTAAAATAAATAAAAGATTAGAATAATTTTAAAATAACCTTAAAATAACCCTTTTAAATCCCTTTATTTAAGATTTATTATATTTAAAATAATTTTTAAGTGTCATTTTTTTATTTAATATTTTTCTTTTAAATAGTGTCAAATAAAAATTTATAACTTTTTTTGATAGTTTTTTTTGATTAAACCCTTAACAAACTCTTTTTAGATATAATACTGGCAATTTAAACTTCGTGAAGGAAAAAAATGACAGTTGATGATAAATTAATTGAAAAATTAGCAAAACTATCTAGCTTAGAAATTGATGATTCAAGAAAAGAAAAACTTAAATCTGAACTTGCAGATATTATTAACTTTGTAGAAAATTTAAATGAAATTGATGTAAGTAATATTGATGCAACATTTAATACTGTTGAAGGTGGGACACCTTTAAGAGAAGATATTTCTACTCAAGACCTACAAAGAGCTAAACATATTTTAGAACATGCTCCAAAATCAGAAGATGGTTATTTTATAGTTCCAAAAATCATTGAGTAATTATGATTATAGTTTATGGTATAAAAAACTGCGATAGCGTAAAAAAAGCTCTTAAGTTTTTTAAAGAAAACAATCTTGAAATTGAATTCTTTGATTTAAAAAAAGAGCAACCTTCAAATGAAAAAATAAAAAGCTGGGTAGAAAAAAGTTCTATTGATAAAGTATTTAACAATAAAGGCACAACTTATAGAACTTTAAAATTAAAAGATTTAAACTTAGATGAAAATGGTAAGTTTGAATGGCTTTGTAAAGAAACAATGCTTATAAAAAGACCTATTATTGAGTTTGAAAATAGTGTTATTGTAGGCTTTAACGAAGAAGAGTATAAATCAATATTTATATAAAAGAGGAGTTCCTCTTTTATAATCCTTTTCTTGCTTCTTTTAATGTATCAGCAATCATAAATGCTAACTCTAAAGCTTGGTCTGCATTTAATCTTGGGTCACATTGAGTATGGTATCTACTTGCAAGTGCTTCTTGAGTAACAGCAGAAGAACAAGACCCTGTACACTCAGTTACATTTTGACCTGTCATTTCTAAGTGAATTCCACCTGCATATGTACCTTCAGCTTTATGAATTTGGAAGAATTGCTCAACTTCTTTTAAAATTGCAGCAAAATCTCTTGTTTTATATCCATTTTCAGCTTTTATAGTATTTCCATGCATTGGGTCACTTGACCAAAGTACATTTCTACCTTCTGCTTTAACTTTAGCAAGAAGTTTAGGGAAATGATCACCAATTTTTTCAGCACCCATTCTTACAATAAGATTTAATCTTCCTGCTTCATTTTCTGGGTTAAGCGCATCAATTAGTCTTATTAGTTCATCTTCTTGCATAGATGGACCTACTTTACATCCAATTGGATTTTTAATACCTCTAAAATACTCAATATGGGCATCATTTAATCCTCTTGTTCTATCTCCAATCCATAACATATGAGCACTACAATTGTACCAATCGCCAGTTAGTGAGTCTTTTCTTGTTAAAGCTTCTTCATAGTTTAAAAGTAAAGCTTCATGAGAAGTATATAAAGTCGTCTCACTTAGTTGATTTGTATTTGCTGATGTAATACCACAAGATTTCATAAAATTTAAAGCTTCAGCAATTTTAGTTGCTAGTTGCTCATATTTTTCACCTAAAGTATTATCTTTAACGAAATCTAAATTCCAAGAATGTACTTGGTTTAAATCAGCCATTCCACCTCTTGAAAAAGCTCTTAAAAGGTTAAGTGTTGCGGCACTTTGATTATATGCTTTTAAAAGTTTTTTAGGTTTTGGAACCCTTGCTTTTTCTTCAAAATCAATTCCATTTACAATATCCCCTCTATATGAAGGAAGAGAGATACCATTTAATTCTTCAAAATCTGCACTTCTTGGTTTTGCAAATTGACCTGCTACTCTTCCTACTTTTACCACAGGACATCCCCCTGAGAAAGTAAGAACAACAGCCATTTGCATCATTACTTTAAATAAATCTTTAATATTATTTGCATTAAATGCATTAAATGACTCAGCACAATCTCCACCTTGTAGTAAAAAAGACTTCCCATTTACTACATCAGCTAATTTATTTTTCAAGCTTCTTGCTTCTCCCGCAAAAATAAGTGGAGGATATGAAGCTAATTCTGCTTCAACTTTTGCTAATTTTTCTAAATCCGCATAAGTTGGTTGTTGCTTTATTGGAAAATCTCTCCAGCTACTTGGACTCCAGTTATTCATTATAAACCCTTTTTATTCTAGTTAAAAAAGTTTAACACAAACTTTCTTAATAAAATTGCTTTGATATACCTATTTTGCTAACTTTTGTAATAAATCAGCAAATGAAACTTTAAATGCTTCTAACCCATCAGTTAATAGTTGATTGTAAATTTTATTCATCTCAATATCAACTTTTTTTAATTCTTTAAAATATTCATCACACTCAACTTCAGTTGGAATTTTTGAAGCTTCTTTTGCTCCATCACTAACCCAATCTTCAATTGTATTTAAAGGTGCTGTATTTACAGAGTTTGGATATAAAAGATTATCAACATAATAGCTTGGTGCTAGCTCATCACCTTTTACTCCTGTACTTGCAAAAAGTGTTCTTATATTTTCATTTTCAAATTTATTTATTTCATGATAACACTTAGTTGCATTCATTATTCCTAAAGTCGATCTTTTTAGACCCTTATTTGAAAATAAATCATCACATAATCTATCAAATCTTGAAACAAATACAGAAATAACAGCTTTTGTATCTTTATTTGATTCTTTAATTCCTGCATCTAATGCTTTTGCACACTCTATTGCTTGTTCAACTGAAAAGATTAGTGTTGCATTAACATGAATACCTTGAGAAGTAAGCTCTTTCATAGCAATATACCCAGCTTTTGTTGCTGGAACTTTTATCATTACATTCTCACAATTTATTAATGAATTTAGTCTAAGTCCTTCTTCAATTGTACCTTGTGCATCATCACAAAGTGTTGGATCAACTTCTAAAGATACAAATCCATCATTGTTATCTTCATCATATAAAGGTTTTAAAAGCTCAGCTGCTCTTTTAATATCCCTAACTGCTAACTCTTCATAAATTGTTTTTGGTTCATTTGCTTTTAGCATATCAAGTTGTTGTCTATAAGCAGTTGAATTTGAAATTGATGATTCGAAAATAGCTGGATTTGAAGTTGCTCCATGAATTATCTTATCATTAATTATAGTTTGAAATTTATTTTCTAAGAAATCTCTTTCTATAAAATCGCACCATAATGAAAAGTTTATATCCTCTTTTAAACTCATTTTCTTCTCCTTGTATTAAATACTATTTAAAATTTCAGTTAAGTCTTTTTTATCAATAATAATATTTGCTTCTTTTTTTAATACTTCTTTTGCACAAAAAGCTACTTTTTTAGCAGCATAAGGAAACATACTTACATCATTTGCCCCATCTCCTGCAACTAAAGTATTTTCAATTGATACTCCTAGCATCGCTTGCACTCTTTGAATCATATCCCCTTTTGAAAAACCAAACATCATATCGCCACCTACAAGACCAGTTAAGATTCCATTTTTTTCATGTAAAATATTTGAAAAATCTGCATCTAATCCTAGCTTTTCTTTTGCAGGAGTTGTTCCAATTCTAAATCCACCTGAGAAACAAATAACTTTATATCCCATTTTTTTAAGCTCACTTACAGTTTCATAAGCTCCTGGCATAAGTGGTAAGTCTTTACATATTTCCACTGCTTTTTTATATTCTAAACCTTTTAGTAAAGATACTCTTTCAACTAAAGATTCAAAAAAATCCAATCTTCCTGCCATCGCTTCTTCAGTAATCTTTGCAACTTTTTCTTCAAGTCCTAAAGGTTTTGCTAAAAAATCGATTGTTTCCCCATCCATCAATGTAGAATCAAAATCAAAAACTGCTAATTTCATACCTATTTTTCCTAGTTAGATAAATACTTTTATTCTTTAAAGGGTATAATAATATCTAAAATATACTAAAAGGATAGTTTTTCAATGTTTGAAATACTGATACAAAAGTTACAAGAGGATAAATACTTAACACTTGAGACAACACCTCAACATGAACCAACAATGCACAATATTATTGAAAAAATTAAAAAATTTGATTTACAAAATAGAGTTGATGGTTTCTCAACAACAGATAATCCTTTAGCAAAATTAAAATATAACGCACTATTTGCAAGTATAAGACTGCAACAAGAATTTAAAAAACCTGTAATAGCAACTATGAGTATGAGAGATAGAAATAAAATCTCTTTACAATCTGATTTATTAGGAGCAAATGAGTTTGATGTTAGAGCTATTTTGGCCCTTACAGGTGACCCTGCAAAAATGAGTGACCAACCACATACAAAAGGAGTATTTGAGTCAAACTCTTCTATGCTTTTAAAAATGATTAAATCATTTAATTATGGTATGGATATGGCAGGAAGACCTTTTAAAATTGAGCCAAAACAAATATACCCTTTTGCAGTTTCAAACTCTTATGCAAAAAACTTTAGTTCTTTACAAAAAAAGATGCACAATAAGATTCAAAATGGTGCAGTGGGAATTATCACACAACCTGTTTTTGATATAGATAATGCAAAAAAACTTTTAGAAACTTTTGAATTGGCAAAAGAAGAAGTAACAGGAAATAAGAAAAAAGCTCAACTTATTTTTGGAGTTTTCCCTATAACTAAACTAAGAACAGCCCTATTTTTATCTGCTCAAGTTCCGGGTATTCATGTACCACAAGAGTGGATTGATAAACTAGAAGCAGCAAATCAAATATCTGAAGAAGAAGAGTATAAAGTAGGTATGCAACTAAGTAAAAATATTTTTGATGAATTAAGAAGATTACATCCAAAAATCCACTTAATGACTGCAAATAGATTTGATTTAGCTGATGAGATTTTAGATTGAAATTAGCTAGTATTGATATAGGTTTAAAAAGAATAGGTGTTGCGCTTTGTCTTGCTTCAAATATAGTAACACCTCAAGTTGCTATTTTAAGAAAAAACAGAAACCAAGCGGCAAATGAAGTAAAAGCTTTTTTAAAAGAGTGGGAAATTGAAAAACTAATAGTTGGTTATCCAAGTGCTAGTGAAGAGATGCAAAGAAGAATAAAACACTTTGTAAATTTACTTGAACTTGAAATAGAAGTTGCATATTTTGAAGAAAATATGAGTTCTATTGAAGCCGAAGATTTAATCAAAGGAGATATAAAGTATAAAAGAGATGGAAGAGTTGATTCTATCGCTGCTAAAATTATACTTGAAAGGTATCTTGCAAAAAAGCAGTAGTTACTTTTTAGTATTGTGTACTACTGCTATTACTATTCCTTCGTCATGAGTAATTGAAAGATATGATTTTTTAATTTTATATTTTTTTCTTATTTCTTTTTTATATTTTAGCTTTGGTGCACCAAGGGCACTTTTAGAGATTTTTATATCGTGAAAACCACACTCTCTTCCAATACCTGTGCCAATTGCTTTACTTGCTGCTTCTTTAGCAGCCCAAAATCCAGCAGCAGTCTCTACTCTTTTAATCAAGGCAATTTCATCTTCACTTAAAAATCTTTCATAAGCTCTTTGCCCAAATCTTTCATACATTCTTTTTATTCTATTTATAGAAGTTACATCAATTCCAATCATTTTTTAAACCTATCTTTGTGTATAATACAACTATGAAAATTGCACTAAAAAAAATATTATACCTAATCATTATGCTATTTATTATTAGCCTTATCTCTTTTCTTGCTATTAGTTTAGCTCCAAACTCATTTTTTGCAAGTGGAGAGCTAAATCCAAATATTACTCAAGAAGCAATTGAGCAATTAAAGGCCGTTTATGGTTTGGATAGATCTTTATATATACAATATTTTTCTTGGCTTTGGGCTATTTTACAATTGGATTTTGGTATTTCATTTTCTAGTGGAACTTTAGTAAAAGAAGAAATTTTAAGTAGATTACCAATTACTCTTGCTTTAAATATTACTTCAATGATTTTTATTTTTATTATTTCTTTATATTTAGGAATAAAATCAGCAATAAGTAAAAATAGCTTTTTTGATAGATTTTCAACACAACTTTCACTTCTTAGTTTTGCTATGCCCTCTTTTTATCTAGCACTAATAGCTATTTTAGTTTTTGCGGTAAATTTAGAGTTACTTCCAATAGCAGGTCTTAGTTCAGTTGCAAATGATGGAAGTTTAAATTATTATTTAGATTTAGTTTGGCATTTAATTATGCCTATTTTTGTAATTGTATTTGGTGGAATTGGAAGCTTGACTTTATATATTAGGTCATTAGTTGTGGAAATTTTAAAATCTGATTATATTTTTTTTGCAAAAAGTAGAAATTTAAGCAAAAAACAAATTTTAAGATACTATATTTTGCCAAATCTTTATCCACCAGTAATTACACTACTTGGATTATCACTACCTGGGATTATAGGGGGAAGTGTAATTTTAGAATCAATTTTTTCTATTGATGGAATGGGTTTACTTTTTTATAAGAGTGCTTTAGCACATGATTACCCCGTAATTATGGGGATTTTAATTATTGGTGCGTTTTTAACACTACTTGGAAATATATTAGCTGATTTAGTGCTTTTAAAACTAAATCCAAATTATAATGAATAAGGAAAAGAGTTGAAAATTTTAACAACAATTGAAGAGTTACAAGAAGTAAGAAAAGAAATCTCTTCTTCAGTTGGTTTTATCCCAACAATGGGAGCATTACACGATGGACATATTTCACTAATAAAAAAAGCAAGAGCTGAAAATGATATTGTAATTGTCTCTATTTTTGTAAATCCTACTCAATTTTTGCCAGGGGAAGATTTAGATAAATATCCAAGACGGGATGAAGCAGATAAAAAAATCTGTCAAATGTGCAAAGTTGATTATTTATTTATGCCAAAAATTACTACAATGTATGAAAAAGAAGAGGTTTTAATAAAAGCTCCAAATAGAAGTTATGTTCTAGAAGGAGAGACTAGACCTGGACACTTTGATGGAGTGTTACAAGTAGTTTTAAAGCTATTTAATTTAGTAAAACCAACTAATGCTTATTTTGGTAAAAAAGATGCACAGCAATTATCACTAATTATTCAAATGGTTAAAAATTTATTTTTAGATATAAATATTATTGCATGTGATATAGTAAGGGAAAGTGATGGTCTTGCTATGAGTAGTAGAAATGTATATTTAACTCCTGAGCAAAGAAGTGAAGCTTTAAAAATCTCAAAATCTTTAAGAAAAGCGGGAGAATTAGTAGGTAAAAAACAACTAAATGTTGAAACTATTAAAGCTACTATGAAAGAGGTTATGAGTGGTCTTGATATAGAATATATTGCTGTTGTTAATAGAAATTTTGAAGAATTAACACAAGTAGAATTATCAAATACAATTATCCTAGTAGTGGCTAGATTTGGTAATACTAGACTACTAGATAATCTTTGGTTATAAAATACTATACTTTTAGCCATAAAATAGCTTCTTCTTCACTTTCAAAGAATTTAACTTCACCTTGAATAAACCAAGAAGCTATTTTTGAGATATATTCTTGCCATTTTTTATTTCCATAAATTGCGATTTTTTCAAACTCATTATTATGTTTTAATCCTAGTTTAAAATCATCCCAAGCAGCTCTTAATTCCCATCCTTCAAGTTGTGTTGCATCTATAAATACTTTAACTTTTGCATCTTTTACACCATTTAAAGCATTATCAATCATTGGAGTGATTTTTTCATAATCTTCATGAGTTAATTTACCAATAGCCTTTAAAGCCAAATAAAACTCATTATCTATTCTATTTATACCAATACTAAGACCATGTTTATACACTTGCATAAAAACTCCTTTATTTAATTTAATTGTTTAATATTATCAAAAGTTGAGATTTTGTTTAATAAAACTATTATCTAAACTTTATAATAAAAATTATGATAAAATCACGAAAAAATTGAGGTAAAAAATAACATATGAAATTTTCAACGCAAAAACCACAAAAAACTTTACATATGGTAAGTTTAGGCTGTACAAAGAATCTAGTAGATTCTGAAGTAATGCTAGGTAAATTAAGTGATTATAAACTTACAGATGATGCTCAAAATGCCGATGTAATTATAGTAAATACTTGTGGATTTATTGATAGTGCAAAAGAAGAGAGTATTAATACTATTTTAAATTTACATGAAGAAAGAAAAGATGAATCTGTTTTAGTAATGGCAGGTTGTTTAAGTGAAAGATATAAAGAAGAATTACAAAAAGAGTTACCAGAAATTGATGTATTTACAGGAGTTGGTGACTATGATAAAATAGACCAACTTGTAAATGAAAAAAGATCAAACTTTACAAATGAAGTATTTTTACAAAATGAGACAAATGAAAGGGTAATTTCTGGGTCTAATTACCATGCTTATATTAAACTAAGTGAAGGATGTAACCAAACATGTTCTTTTTGTGCAATTCCAAGCTTTAAAGGTAAATTACACTCAAGAACTTTAGAATCACTAGTAAAAGAAGTAAAAGCTTTAGTTGCTAAAGGATACTGTGATTTTACATTTGTTTCACAAGATAGTTCTTCATTTTTAAGAGATTTAGGTATTAATGATGGACTTGAAAGATTAATAGATGAAGTGGAAAAAATAGAAGGTATTAAAACAGCTAGAATTTTATATTTATATCCCTCAACTACTACTTTAAAACTAATTGATAAAATTGCTGATTCTAAAGTATTTTTAAACTATTTTGATATGCCTTTACAACATATCTCGGCTTCTGTTTTAAAAATTATGAAAAGAGGTAAAGGAGTTGAAAAATTAAGAGAATTAATGCAACATATGAAATCAAAACCTAACTCTTTTGTAAGAACAACTTTTATTGTGGGACACCCAGGGGAAACACAAGAAGATTTTGAAGAGTTATGCTCTTATGTTAAAGAGTTTAAATTTGATAGAGCAAATGTATTTTCATATTCTGATGAAGAAGGAACAACTGCTTTTGAAAGAGAAGATAAAGTAGAACAAGAACTTATTGATGAAAGAGCAGAGATTTTGGGAGAAATTATTGCTTCAACTACACAAGAGAGCTTAGAAAATGAAGTTGGAAAAGTTTTTGAGGTTTATATTGATGGAGAGAGTCAAGAGCATGAATATTTATTAAGTGCTAGAAAAACTCTTTGGGCTTGTGATATAGATGGAGAGATTTATATCAATGATAATGAACTTGAAGAACAAATTGAATTTGGAA
The DNA here is from genome assembly GCF_003346775.1 of Malaciobacter mytili LMG 24559. Taxonomy (NCBI): domain Bacteria; kingdom Pseudomonadati; phylum Campylobacterota; class Epsilonproteobacteria; order Campylobacterales; family Arcobacteraceae; genus Malaciobacter; species Malaciobacter mytili. Next base: position 2,534,698 of record NZ_CP031219.1, read on the forward strand.
AAATGTATAAAGTTAAAATCACTGAACTTGTAGGTGATAAACTTATAGCTACAGTTATTGAAAAATGCAACTAAATTTAAAAAAACTTAACACAAGCAGAAACCTATTGGCTTTTTCTGCTGGTGTTGATTCTACAGCTTTATTTTTTTTACTACTTGAAAATAAAATAGAATTTGATATTGCAATTGTAAATTATAATCAAAGAGAACAATCTAAAAAAGAAGTTTTATATGCAAAAGAACTTGCAAAAAAATATAATAAAAAAATCTTTTTAAAAGAACTAGAGTATGAAGAAATTAGCAATTTTGAAAAAGTTGCAAGGGATATTAGATATAGTTTTTTTGAAAATATTATAAAAGAGTTTTCTTATGAGACTTTAATTACTGCTCATCAATTAAATGATAAATTAGAGTGGTTTTTTATGCAGTTATCTAAAGGCGCAGGAGTATTTGAACTTTTAGGCCTACAGGAGTATCAAAAAAGAGAATTTTATACTATAAGCAGACCTCTACTTAATATCTCTAAAGAAGAGTTAGAAAGCTATCTAATAGAAAATCAAATCAAATACTTTATAGATAATACTAACTTTGATGAAAAATATAAAAGAAACTATTTTAGACATAACTTTAGTGATAAATTTTTACAAAATTTTAAACAAGGAGTTTTAAGAAGTTTTGAATATATGCAAAATGATTTAGACTCTTTAAATATACAATTAGAACCTATTTATCAAAAAGAACAACTTTTTATTTTTAAAAATTTAAAAGATAAAAATTTAAATATAAAAGTAATAGATAAATGTTTAAAAAGAGTTGGAATACTTATTTCCAAAGCACAAAGAGATGAGATTTTAAAACAACAGCAAAGTGTAATTTCAAATAAATTTGCTATTTGTATCCAAGAAAAAACTATTTGGATTTGCCCATATATAAAAGATACTATGAGTAAAAAATTTAAAGAAGAGTGTAGAGTTTTTAAAATACCTAAATTATTAAGAAGTTATCTTTTTTCTAAAGGGATTATGCCAAAAGAGATTTTAAAAGATTTAGCTATTTATTTTTAGCAAACTCTTTTAATTTTTTAGTATTTGTTAATTCAATTCTTGTTTCATCTCGATAAGATTTTAAAAAATTTATATTTTTAAAAATAAGTTCTGATAATCTTTCTAAGTCATTAATTTCTAAATCAAAATCATTTATAGTATTTGTAGTAAAATATTCATTATGCCATCGCACTAGGCCATCAGCTTTTTGTTCTGAATCAAGCGAGTCAATATAATTTAACTCACTTAATGCTTTTAAAGACCAGTTTCGTCTTTCCATGCGTCAATTAAACCTTGAGTTACTTTCATTACTTGATTTATAGAGTTTACATTATCATCAATTCCAGCAGAGAATAAAGTCTCAATTTGATATAAATAAAGACCATCTAAATAATATGCAACATCTCCTCCATCAAAATCTAAAACATTTCTTAATTCATCGAAGATTGCAATTGATTTATTTATATATGTAAACTTTTGTTCTACATCACCATTTTCCATTGCATTCTTTACAAAAGATAGATACTTTAGTAATCCTTCATAAAGCTTTAATATCAATACATACGGATCATCAGATACAGCACTATGTTGTTGGTAAGCTTCAATTCCCATTAAATAACTCCAAAAGTCTTTGTTCTTAAAGAGTTTAGTATATTATATATTTACTTAAATTTAGTTATGTTAGGGGAAAGTTCAAATAGGCTAAAGATTATTTAGCCTATTTTTAGTTTTGTGCAGTAGATTGTAAAATCATTTGTTTTAAACCAGAAAATGAATTTTCCATTTGAGAAATAATTGCACTATATTGAGCAAATTGTAAAGCTAATTGTCTATATTTATTATCTAAAGATTCAACAGCATTATCTTTTTCTGTTGTTAAAGTCTTTTTTCTTTCAGTTAAAAAAGTATCATATCTTCCTACAATACCTTCTGATAAAGTAGTATCAGTTAAGAACTCTTTTAATTGTGTACCTAACCCTTTTGCTTCTGCTTTACCAATAAATAAATCTTTTAATCCTTCAAAATCATTATCAATTGCCGCTTGAAAATCTGTTGTATTAACACTTAATTTCCCTTCTTTATCAACTTCAAAACCATAATTAAATAAAGATTTATCATCAGTTCCATATTGACCAAAAATCTTTTCTTTAATTGCACTTTGTAAGTTTCTTAATGCAGATTTATCAGAAATTTGTAAATCTTGATTTGAAATTGCTTCATCAAGCATTGTTACAAATTCATTATATTTATCAACAAATGAATTTACTTGTGTTGAAATTTGAGCTTTATCATCACTTATATTAATTGAAGCTTCACCCAATTTAAGTGCAGTGATTTTTAATCCTCCATCAACTGTAATAACATTTGAAGATACATTATAATCAACACCATCAATTGTTGCTTCAAGATTTTGAGCTTTTAAGATATGATTTGTTGCATTTTCTATTGTACCATCAGTTGTATAACCTAAAGCTTGACTAGCTTGTCCTGTTATTGTAATAGCATTATCAAGACCAGTATCACTACTTTTAATTATCAGTCTATAAGAGTCACTACCCACTTGTTCTAAACTAGCACTCATTCCTGTTTTACTATTAATTTCATCAGCTAACTCTTGATAAGTTTTTCCAGCTGTATCAAATGAAGTAGTAGTCCCACCAATTGTAATATCCAATGTTCCTGCATCAACAGTTCCATTTTTTGTTGTAGTATCAATTACATTTGATTGAAAAACATCTTTTTGTGCAAGTTTTGAGATATTTACAGTTGTAATACCATTATTTAATTTAGAAACATCTGGTGCTTCAAAAATTACTGAATCACCTGTTGTAGAAGCAGCTTTTTGTTCAAAAGCATCTGTTCCACCAGAAACAAATAAGTCAAAAGGCTTAATAGCTTCTAATAATTCATTTAATTTATTTTGAATTTCTGTAAATTTTTCTCTTTCTATACCCAAATTTTCTAAACTTGTTTCAAGAGGTTCAACTTGTGCTTTTCTCTCTGCTGCTTTTAATTTATCAATTAATTCTTGGTTTAAAGCTGTACTTTGACCACTTCCTAATCCTAAAATTCCTTCAGCCATGATAAACTCCTATTATCTTTTTAACCCTAAAATAGTTTGTAACATTTCATCAATTACTGTAACTATTTTAGCATTTGCAGTATATGCCGATTGAAACTTAATTAAGTTCAACATCTCTTCATCTTTATCAACTTTTGTCAAATTATCATAACTACTTTGAACAGATTGTGTAACAGCCTTTTGAGTCTTTAATAAAAAGTTATTACTCTCTTTATCAGAAGAAACATTTATTCTAAGTTCTTGATAGAATTCTGAAAAAGAAGAGGCATTAACACCTGCAATATCTTGTCCTTTACCTTCAAAAGAAATATTATTTTTCCATTGTAAAGTTGCTAGATAATCTAGTTTTGTTTGGTCTAGATTATGTACATTTTTTTCATTGAAGGTTAAAGTTTTTACATTTCCTCCAGAGAATAATCCTACAGAGATAATATTATTTTGATCTCCCGTATATCCATCTGTTGAAATTTCACCTTCTATATAAGTAGTATCTCCTGTTTTAACAAACTTATCAGTAATATCACTTAAAGTTCGTGCAAGGGCATCTAATTTATCTTTATATACAGTAAACTTATTGTTATAAGAATCTGTTGTTAAATTTTCACTTTGAGCTTTTAATACCCCAGAAGAGATAGATATAGGCGCATCAAAAGCATAAATTTGAACGCTATTTTCTCCATCTTTACTTTGATGTTCATCCCTGTAAACTTTTGATTTATTTGTTACAGTTGTAGGGTCATTAATATCTGTTTGCTCCGTTACAACTATTCTTCCATTAAAATTTCCTGCTTCTCCTGGATCTTTAGCTTCTATTAATAAATAGTTATCTTGTAAATCATTTGTTGTTTTACTTCCATCAGGATTTTTTGTATAAGTACCATTATAAGCAACAACAGTTTTTGATAATTCTGGGTCATTGTTAATTTTAGATACTAAAGCTCTTAAATAATTAGTTTCATCAACCGTTTCAAAAGTTCCATCACCATCTATATCAATTGATTCTCCATATTGTATAGATACTTCTGAAGTATTATTTAATTTATAAGTAATTGTATCATCATTATCAAAAGTTACCCCATTTAAAATAGAACTTGTTTTACCATCTGAATTTAAGTATCTATCTTGTTGTGGAGTAAAACTATCTTCAACTGTTATATCCCTAATAACTGTATTATTACCTATGGCAACAACATTACCAATTTTAAGAGTATATGTTCCATTTATATCTTCTGAAGATATATTTGCATATTTAGATAACTCTAATTCTAATTGATCTCTTCTATCTAATAAATCATTAGAAGCAATTTTATGCTGTCCTAATTGCTCATTTATTTTTCCAATTTCTTTTAAAATGGCATTTACATTATTAACATTGTCTTGCATAGAAGTTTTAGTTAAAGCTTCCGCTTTTTCTATATCTTCATATAGAGTTTTCATACTATTAACTAATAAACTACCATGAGTAATTAAATCTGATTTATAGATTTCAGAATTAGGGCTTGATCTTAAATTTTCAATTGATTGAAGATACCTAGTTAAATCTTTTGATAAACCACTTGTATCTGTCTCTTTAAAAATTGCTTCAATATCACCTAACATCTCATTTCTTTGAGTATAGTAACTTTCTCTTGTTGTTTCTCTCATAAGATTTTGAGACATATAAATTGAAGTAATTCTATAAGCTCCGCTAGCTTGTACCCCTCTACCATAGAATCTTGAATCTAAATGTTCAAGTTCTGTTTGGTCAATTACTCTTTTTTTATATCCAGGAGTATTTTCATTTGCTATATTATTAGAAACATTCTCTACTGCTATTTTAGAAGCATAAAGACCAGACTGTGCTACATTTAATGCATTTAGCATAAATACTCCTTTTCTATGATAATTTTACTAATTATCACATTACAATTCTTAAAGTTAGTTTAAAAAGGCCAAATTGCTTGTATAATTTTTGTACCCCATGGGGTATGCATTACATCTTTTTCCTCACCATTCTTTTTATAAAGTACCTTTAAATTGGCTATTTGAGAAGAAGAAATTGAATTATCCGGAGTTATATCATAAGGCCTGATTACTCCTGTAATAATTACTTCTTGTTTTTGGCCATCAATTAAAAGTTCTTTCTCTCCTCTAATAAAATAGTTACCATTTTGATAAGTTTCTTGAATTATTACTGAAACTGTTGTTGAAAAAGACTCATCTAAAGAACTTTTTACTTCACCTTTATTTGAGCTTGTATTTTCTGTATTAAAATTTACCCCTGCAACTCTATTAAATTTATCTGCATACTTTTGAACAGTTCCACTTAAAATATTACCATTCATAGGAGTAACTAATCCTCCTCCTAGACTTGTATTATCATTTCGTGTTAATTCTCTTTTATTTTTTGTATCAGAACTTAAAGATTCACTAATTTTTACTTGGATTATATCACCAATTTGTAAATCTTTTTTATCAGCAAATAGTGAGGGACCACTTCTTGTATATAAAGAGCCTTTTTTTCTTTCAACTACTTTAGATTGCTTTGGTAGCTGCATTTCAGGTTTAGTAAAATCTAGCTTTTCATTTTTTGCACACCCTATAAAAACAAAAGGGATTAACAATGAAAAAACAATTTTTTTATTCTTCATTATATTTACTTTCTACTATATACTCTAAATCAATTGCAATTTTAATATCATCAAGAGTTCTTTTAACTAAGGCTAAAGTTCCATATCTTACTAATAGTGGATCAATATTTGTATCAGGGTCACATACTATTACTATTTTTTTAGAGATTATTTTTACATTTCTAACTTTTAATTGTCCTATTAAATCAACAGCACTCTCAACTTCTCTATATATAAGTTTTTCTATTTTTTGCTTTTTAGTTTTTTCTTCAAAAGCTTTATCATCTTCTATTTGAGTAAGCTGTTTTTCTTTCTCTTCAATAGCATATTTTTCACTCATATGAAAATAATAAGCAGTAAACATTATAAATAGTACAATTAAAGATAGTATTCTTATAATTAATCGTTTTTTTGAAGTTCTTTTTACTGCAATAATCATTTTGTCCTCTACTTAATTACAAATGTTGTAAAATATAGTTGCTTAATACTATCTTTTTTAATATCTTCGTTTGTGGCAGTCATTTCATTTAAAATAGAGTTAATCTCATCTATTAATTCTTCTTTCAACAATGCTTTTCCACCAACTGTTAATAACTCTTCAGAACTTCTAGCACTAATTTGTGAAATAACTATATCAACTATTTGTGCTTTATGTTCTTCTACTATTGCTTCAATATTTTTTTCTGTACTACTTAAAGTAAAAGATAGTTTCATTAATTTTTCTCTACCTTTTGAAGTAGTAACATTTAATACTAAATCATTAATTGATGTTCTAAAAGTATCCCCCACTTCTTTTTTTGCATCAGCATTCTCTTCTTGTGTGGCAGCACCAGCTTGACCATTTAATGCTCCATTAGAAAAAAGAAAATAAGCCATTCCACCAACAGCTAGTATTAATATTACAATTAAGGCAATAAGAACTACCATTAGTCCTTTTCCACCTCCACTTTTTTCTGATACTTTATTTTCTTCTTCAGCCATATCTATCCCTTTTTATTTTGATTATTATAATCTTTTAACATAAGTGTTAGCATTGAAGCATTTTTAACACTTAAAAATTTCATTATTAGAGTAACTTTTTTCTCTTTAAGTTTCAAGATAATATCAAAAACATCATCAATATTACCCTCATCTATCATTTTATTAAAAATTTCCGCTGTAACTTTAGGCTTCATATTATTATATATTTTTGCCGTTTTAGTTTGAACTTCACCTTTTATATCTTGTAAAATCTCTAAATTTTGATTTTTGATTTTTTCTATATCTGCTTTTTCTTTTTCAATCTTTGCTAAAATCGCATCTAACTCTTGTTTTCTTTGTTTATACTCTTCTTCTTTTTTAGTATAAAAAGAGTTTAAATCCTTTTTTAATTCTCTTATTTCAATTTTTTGTTTTAGGAATTTAGAAGTTGATTCATCTGCACAAAACATAATATTAAAAAACACTATAAAAAATAAAACTATTCTTAGCATTTAAACTCCTTTATCCCATAATATATTTACTTTGCATAAATTCAGAAGCGGCTTCTTCTTCTGCTGCAAGTATTCTTTTCATTTTTTCTTTTTTTTCTTCTTGTAAAATATAGTTAAATTGTTCACTTTCTTTTTGAAGTTCTATTAATTCTCTTACTACTATCTCATGCCTTGCTTCAAGCTGTTTTTTTCTTGCTTCAAGTTTAGCTTTATGCAATTTCATACTATTTTTATGCATTTGCAAAATCATAAAATCTGAAATTGCTCCTTGGGGTTGTACAGAAGTAGTAACAATTTTTGTTTGAGTTATAAGTATCTCAGCTTCAAGAGCATTTATTTCTTGCATTAGCTGGCCTTTTTCCATTAGTTTTCTATCAATTTGCACTTTTTTTAAATTATATAATTTATCAATCATTTTATTTCCCGAAAACTAACATTAAATCCCATAAATCCTTTGTATATGTAGAGATATGATCTCCCATCCAAGGAAGTGAGATTAGAACAAATACAGATACAAAAATCATCTTAGGAACGAAAGATAAAGAAGCATCTGAAACTTGAGTAACAGCTTGAAAAATTGAGATTAAAAGACCAATTACCATACTTACGATTAAAGAAGGCATTCCTAAAATTAAAATTATCTTTACTGTATTTTCAGCAATTGCAATTAAATCCATTTCCATTTTGTTAGTCTTTAATCTTTATTGTAATCTCCAATGTTTTATTATTTAGTAGTTTGTGAATTAAACCTACTAACTCCTCTGTACTGCTTTTATCAAGAGTAATTGTCTCACTATTACTTGTTTGTACAGGTGCTATTTTTTCCTTAGCTGGCATAGAGTTTGAAGGAGTTATATTATCAGTTAATCCTTCTAAAGCCGATAAAATATCATTCTCATTTAATTGGTCTAATTCCGAAAACTCGTTTGCCATATTTTCTCCTTTAAAACTCTCTTTAATAGTATTTATTTTTTCATTTAAATTATCATTACTTATTATATCACTTTTTTCTTCATTAAATGATTGTATTGGTAAATTCATTAATTCATCTAAATCAGATAAATCTTCTTCAGAAGCATTTTGTTCATCTAAAGCATTTAAAAGTTCATCTTGAATATCATCAGAAATACTTGCTTCATTTAGTTGTTTTTCATAATCATCTAAAGGTAGATTCATTAACTCATCTAAATCACTTAAGTCTTCATTTTCAAATTCATTATTATCTAAATTTTTTAAAAACTCATCATCAAAATCATGCATATCTTGTTCAACAGTAGGTTTTACTTCAGCATAAGTTAGGGGTTTTTCTTCTTCATTTAAATAATCATCAAAATAATCTTTTGATGAAGTTGCTATTTCATTATCATCTAAATCTGGACTTTGTTTAAAAAACTCATCCATATCTTCAGGTTCTTCATTTGGGTCAATATGTGTTAAAAGTGAACTTAATTCATCATCCAATTCATACTCTTTATCATCTTCATAAGCTTCACTTACTATATCTCTAATAGAATCTTCTACCCCATCATCTATCATACTTCTTGGATTTGATTCAAGCTTTCTAATAATATGAGTTGTAAGTTCTTCTAAAGAATCGACTGACATATCCCCTATTCCATGGTCAAGAAGATATTCTTGTTCAATTCCATCTTTTGGTTTTAAAAATTTAAATTTTGAATTTAGTGATTTTTTCTTAATTATCTTTGAATCATCAATTAAATATATATTTTCTGGGTTTTCTTCAATGGCATCTTTTAACTCATCTAAGCTATTTAATTCTACAATAGAACTATTATCATCTAGCCTAAATTTGATATTTGCACGTTCTAGAAGATTATTTATCTCCCTTTTGAAATCTGAATTTCCATAAATATATATATTCAAATAGAACCTTAAAATAATTTTTATGTAGATTATACCTATATTTTATATAATTTTAGATAAAATTAATTGAAATTGTAAAAGGGTGTTTCTTGAAAGGTATATTAACTATTCTATTTATTCTAACATCATCAATTTTTGCACAAACAATTAAAGATATTTCAAATGTTGTTGGAATTCGAGATAACCAATTAATTGGATATGGATTAGTTGTAGGTCTGGCTGGAACTGGTGATAAAAGTCAATTTACAATGCAATCTTTACAAAACCTATTAATGAATTCTTATATTAAAATTCCTACTTCTTCAATTAAGTCTAAAAATATTGCAGCTGTTATGGTAACAGCCAAACTTCCTCCTTTTGCTAGGCAAGGTGATAAAATAAAAATTGATATTTCGGCAATTGGTGATGCAAAATCAATAGATCATGGGCAATTACTACTTACTCAACTAAAAGGTGTTGATGGGAATGTTTATGCCTTAGCACAAGGTTCAGTTATTGCAGATGCTAAAAACCTTACTACTGGATTTATTTATAATGGTGCAACAATCGAAAATGAAATTGATTTTTCATTAAAAGATGAAGATGATATAATTCTAAGTTTATTTAAAAATAGTGCAAAACATGCAGATTTAATAGAGACTAAAATTAATGAAAGATTTGGTCAAAAACTTGCAACTGCACTAGATACAAGAACTATAAAAATTTTAAAACCAAAAGATATGTCAATTGTAAAATTTTTATCAATTGTTCAAAATATAGAACTTGATGATTCATTTAAAAGAAAAATCATTATTGATATGAATAGAGAGATAATTATAGCAGGAGCTGATATTCCTATTGACCCTGTAACTGTTAGTAGAGATAACTTTACTTTAAGAATTAAAAAAAGTGAACTTTCAAATGAACAATGGAATGATCTTGCAGTAAATAAAGGTCAAGATATTGGTGATAATGTAAAAATAGGAGATACTCCTGGAAGAGTTAATATTGATAATGCACTTATTAATACCCAAGCTACTCCAACAATATCTGATTTAATGAGAGCAATGAAGATAATGAAATTACCAATAGCTGATATTATTGAAACTATAAAACTTATAAAAGATTTAGGTTCAATTGATGCTGAAGTTGAAATAAGAGGATAAAGATGGCTGAATTTTTAAGTCAAGATGAAATTGATGCTCTTTTAGATATAGCCGAACAGGGTGAGGATATTGACACAACTGTCGAAGATAAACCCATATCAAAAGAAAAAAACTATTCTATTTATGATTTTAAAAAACCAAATAGAATTTCAAATGAACAATTTAAAGCTTTTTCAACTTTACATGATAAGATGTTAAGGGATTTAATTACAGATTTATCAGCTATGCTTAGAAAGATAGTGGATATTAAACTTTATTCTATTGAGCAGATGACTTATGGAGAGTTTATTCTTTCTATTCCTCAATTAACTTCATTAAATACTTTATCAATCAAACCTTTAGAAGGAAGAATTGTAATAGAGTGTAACCCAGGTATTTCCCATAAAATTATTGCGGAACTTTTAGGTTCAGGTGCAGTTGCAGCTAGTGATAATTTAGATAGAGAATTAACAGAAATTGAAGTGGAAATTTTTGATCACTTTTATAGAATGTTTGTAAAACACCTATATAGAGCATGGGATGAAGTAACAACTCTTAATTTTAAAATAGAATCAAGAGATACAAATGCAAATGCAATTCAAATTATCTCAGACCATGAAATTGTTTTACTTGTTGTACTTGAAATAACAATTGATGAAGAATCAGGTTTCTTATCAATTTGTTACCCTATTTCATATATTGAACAGTTGTTAAATAAAATTGTTGAGAGAATTTTCTCTGAAGGTAAAAATAGAAAAATTAGTAGAAAAAAAGATATTACAACACTTATTTCTGGTGCAAAAATGAGAGTTGAAGCTATTATGGCTGAGACTGAAATGTTTGTGGAAGATATATTAAATCTAAAAAAAGGTGATGTAATTGTATTTAATAAAAATGCCACTTCATCAACTTCAAAAATCTATATAAACAATAAAGAGAAATTTGTGGGGCTTTCTGGTTTATCAAATAATAGAAAAGCTGTACAAGTGGAATCAAATATTGACCATGAAAAACAAGAGACTTTAGAAATCTTAAGACTTATGAGAGAAGATAGAGAGATAAAAGCTAAAGAGACAAATGAAAATATTAAGCGTCTTTTAGCTGAAAAAGGGATTTTTTAGAAAAGGAAGCTAAAGCTTACTTTTCTATACTTTCAATACTCCAAGGAAGTATTTCACCTGCATACATTGGAACAACTGTCTCATTTTTATATTCATAAAAAGCTGGCACAGTAAAATCTTTTTTTATTAAAGTTATCTTTTTATCTATTGCTTTAAAGTTATAAACTTTTTGTGCATTTAAACTAACAAAAGCATTTAGATTTTCTAACTTTTTATGTTTTTCAAAAAGATCTGTTAATACTTGTAAAGCAATTGGTGCAGTAAATACACCAGCAGCACATCCACAACACTCTTTTTTATGTTTTGGATGAGGAGCACTATCACTTCCAAACATTAATTTAGGATGAGCTTCTAAAGCAGCAGTTAATAAAGCAGTTCTATCTTCATATCTTTTTGCAATTGGTTTACAAAATAAATGAGGATTTAAAGCACCACCTGCCACATCATCTAGTGTAATTAAAAGATGGTGTAAAGTTACTGTAGCATATAAATTTTCATATTTATCAAGTAATTCTACTGCATCTTTAGTTGTTATATGCTCCATAATAATTTTTAAATTAGGAAAATTTTGTGCTAAAGATTCATATATTGGCATAAACTCTTTTTCTCTATCCATAACAAAACCATTTGTTTCACCATGAACACATAAAGGAATACCCAATTTACTCATATTTTCAAGAGTAGGTCTAAGATTTTCTATATCCATAGATGATACACCTGTTTCAGAATTTGTAGTAATCCCAGCAGGATAAAGCTTTATTCCAATAATATGCTCACTAATCTCTTCTAAAAATTCATATGAATAATCATTTTTAAAAAATAGAGTCATAAAAGGCTCGAAACCATCACCTTTACATGCTTCATTTATTCTATCTTTATAAGATAATAATGCCTCTTTTGTTGTAACAGGAGGAACAAGGTTTGGCATAATTAAAGCACCTGAAAAACTCTTAGAAGTTAAAGGTCCTACAAGTGCTAACATATCTGCATCTCTTAAATGAAGATGCATATCTAAAGGTGAATTAATTTCAAACTTTTGCATATTAAATTGCTTCCTCGTCTTCTTCACCAGTTCTAATTCTTACAACTTTTTCAATAGTACTAACAAAAATCTTTCCATCACCAATTTTTCCAGTTTTTGCTGATTCTGTAATAATAGCAATTGTATTATCTACATCTTCATCTGAAACAATTAATTCTAATTTTATTTTTGGTAAGAAATCCACAACATACTCTGCACCTCTATATAATTCAGAGTGACCTTGCTGTCTTCCATAACCTTTTACATCTGATACTGTCATACCTGTAATTCCAGCTTCACTTAAAGCATCTTTAACATCTTCTAGTTTAAATGGTTTAATTATTGCTTCAATTTTTTTCACAACTCTTTCCTTATTTTAGTTATTGTATTTTAACAAAATTTGTTTAAATTAAAATTATCTTAAGTTTTAGAATGCTCTTTTGAACTCAGGATATGCTTCAAGTCCACACTCTTCAACATCTAGTCCTTGCATCTCTTCATCATTGTGAGCTCTTAATGGAACTATTTTATTTAAAATATATAAAACCACAAATGAAACTACAAAAGCAAAAACACCTATAATTAAAATACCTTTTATTTGACCTAGAAGTGTAATACTTTCACCATTACTAGCAAAAATACCAACTGCTAATGTTCCCCAGATTCCATTTACTAAGTGAACAGAAAGAGCACCCACTGGATCATCAATTTTTAATTTATCAAAAAATGATACGGCAAAAACAACTAATGCCCCACCAATTGAACCAATTAAAATTGGAGTATAAATATTGTATAAATCAGGACCTGCTGTTATTGCAACTAAACCACCTAAAGCGCCATTTAAAATCATTGTTAAATCAAGCTTTGAATATTTAATATACATTATAATTGCCACCATAATTGCACCAGCTAGTCCTGCTGTATTTGTATTCATAATTGTAAGTGCAACTGCATCTGCATTCTCTTTACTTGCTATTGAACCAACAGAACCACCATTAAATCCAAACCATCCAATCCATAATAATAAAGCACCAAGAGTAACTAAAGGGATATTTGAAGCAGGGATTACTCTAATTCCACCCTCTTTTGGGTATCTTCCCTTTCTTGCTCCTATTATTAAAATAGCAGCAAGTAGTGCCCATCCACCAGTACTATGAATTACCGTTGAACCTGCTAAGTCATACATACTTAATTCTAAAATAGTTCCTTGTAAAAAGTTTGAACCCCAAGTAATATTTACAACTGTTGGATAAATAAATGCTGCCATTATTACAGTAAAAAATGTTAAAGGAATAACTTTTGCTCTCTCACTTACTCCCCCACTCATTATATTTACAACTTTTCCAACAAAGGCCATTTGAAATAGAAAAGCAGCCCACTTGCTCATACTATCACTTCCAAAAGCACCAAAAGCAATTGAGTAGCCAACTAATAAAAATGCCATTGAGGCAACTGCATATATTAAAGTGTTAATTGTCAATACTGCTGTAACGTTTTTAGTTCTAACAAGTCCTGCTTCTAGCATAGCAAAGCCTGGAACCATAAAGATAATTAGTGTCATTGCAAAGATTGCAAATAAAGTATCTATTATATAAGATATTGATTCGATAGCCATAATTATTCCTCATAATTTATATTATGAAGTAATTATATACTCAAATAATATGAATAGAAAGTATTTTACTGTATATTTTTTATACATTTATTTAAAAGAGGGAGAATTCCTCTTTTAAACTGCCTCTGCTCCCCTTTGCTCAGTTCTAATTCGAACCACTTCATCTAAGGGTATAACAAAGATTTTTCCATCTCCAATCTTTCCAGTTTTTGAAGATTCTATAATTGCTTTTATTGTTGCTTCCACATCTTCATCATTTACAACAACTTCAATTTTATTTTTTGCAAGAAAATCTACAATATATTCTGCACCTCTATATAATTCAGAGTGACCTTGTTGTCTTCCATAACCTTTTACATCTGATACTGTCATACCTGTAATTCCAATATCAACCAATGCTTCTTTTACATCATCCAATTTAAAAGGTTTAATTATTGCTTCAATTTTTTTCATATTCTAATCCTTATAGTTTATGCTCTTTTGAATTCAGGATATGCTTCTAAACCTGTTTCATGTATATCAAGCCCATTTACTTCCACTTCTTCACTTACTCTTAATCCCATTACCATATCAAGAATTTTCCATACAATAAAAGAAGATACAAAAACAAAAATACCAATTATAACTACACCTTTTAATTGTGCGATAAAAGATACTTCAGGATTAAAAATACCTACTGCAAGTGTTCCCCAAATTCCTGCTACTAAGTGTACTGATAAAGCCCCTACAGGATCATCAATTTTTAATTTATCCCATAATGGAACTGCAACTACTACTAAAACTCCACCAACAATACCTTCAATAAATGAAACTACCATTCCTAAATCAGGACCTGCTGTAACAGATACTAAACCAGCTAATGCACCATTTAATACCATTGTTAAATCAACTTTTCTATAAATAAGTTGAGTTAAAATTGCTGCTGCAATTGCACCAGCACAAGCAGCCATATTTGTATCAGCAACAACCATTGCAATACCATCAATATCAGTTTTCGAACCTAACGCTAGTTGAGAACCACCATTAAATCCAAACCATCCCATCCATAAAATAAATGTACCAAGTGTTGCTAGAGTTAAATTTGAACCAGGAATTGGTCTTACAGTTCCATTTCTTCCATATTTACCCTTTCTAGCACCTAAGATTAGTACTCCAGCAAGAGCAGCCCATCCACCAACAGAGTGAACAATTGTAGAACCAGCAAAGTCAGAAAATCCAGTAAGTAATCCACCTAACTCACTTCCTCCCCATGTCCAGTGACCTTGAATTGGATAAATTAAACCACTTAAAACAACCACAAAGATTAGAAATGGCCATAATTTCATTCTTTCAGCAATTGTTCCTGAAATTACTGATGCAGCAGTTGCTACAAACACAACTTGAAAGAAAAAGTCAGCCATTACAGGGTAACCCATATCTTCATTTGTTTTACCTGAAAGCATCGCTCCACTTCCAATAAAAGATGAACCTTCTCCATACATTAGGTTATAACCAACAAAATAGAACATAATACAAGAAATAGCAAAAAGTGCAACATTCTTTGTTAAAACCGTAGCATTATTTTTTGTTCTAGTAAGTCCTGCTTCTAACATAGCAAAACCAGCCGCCATCCACATAACAAGAATTCCTGCAATTATAAATAGGAATCCATCTAAGATATATTTAACATCTGCAAAATTTTCCATAAGTCTCCTTTGGTTTTTCTACTGTCAGTATAAAAGAAAAAAAAGATTTTGTAAACATTATCAATGGTTATTTTATATACAATTTTTAAATTATCAAATATACAGTAATCTATTTTGACAAATCTACTATATTGAGGATGTAAATACTCTATTTTTAGTTTTTATACAATTGGATATTTTCTATACAGTTTATCCACTTAATATTTTTATTTTTTGATATAATAAAAATAGCTAAAAAAATGGAGAAAAAATATGAAAGAGTTTTTAGAAATCTATGAAGAGAATAAAGAAAAAATTGATTATTTTATACAAGAAAGTTTAAAAAATATTGGTAAATTATCCTCTCATAAAAGATACAACTTTGCACAACTATTTAATATTTTTCCTTCATTAGAATTAGTATATATTGTAAATAAAGAGACAAAAATACAAATCTCTGATGATATATATAAACATAAAACAGACTCAAAAGGTAAAGATAAAGATAGATCATATCTAATTACAAAACTAGAATTTAAAGATAATAACTTTGCTTTTTCAAGACCTTATATAAGTAGTGCAACAAGAAGCAACTGTATCACTGTATCGGTTAAAGAAGGTGAAGAGATAATCTTTTTGGATTTTAGATTAGATATTTTACTAGAAAAATTAAATTTAATAGAGCTTCACAAACCTTTTCACAGTATTACAAAAGCTTTTTATATGTTTGTAGGTATCTCAATGATAACTCTTGCAACAATTACAATTTTATTTTCACTATATGATTTTATATATTATTTAATAGTTAAGCAAGATATTCAACTGGAACTAATGTTTAAACCTATAATTGCACTAACTTTAGGTATTGCAATTTTTGATTTAGCTAAAACAATACTTGAACAAGAAGTATTTTTTAAATCCTACTCTAAAAACTCAAGAGTAGAAACTAAAATGATTACTAAATTTTTAATTACTATAATTATCGCTTTATCAATTGAAGCTTTAATCGTAGTATTTAAAATAGCAATTAATGATTATGATAAAATGATAAATGCCTTATATTTGATAACAGGTGTATCATTTATATTAATTGCTTTATCAATATTTATATACTTTACAAAAAGAAAATAGTAAAAGGATTTAATATGGAAGATTTTATCGCAGAGTCACAAAACTCCAAAGAAATTTTAAATTCAGCAAAACTTTTACAATCTGTAAATATTCATGCTTTAATCTTTGGAGAAATTGGAGTTGGCAAAAAGACTTTAGCCAAATATATTGTCCCTAATGCAGTACTTTTTGATGCAAGAGAATTACAAAATGATATTGTTCAGAATTTAATAGATATAAAAAAAGAATCAATAATTATAGATAAAATTGAAAATGTCACTAATGTTGATTTACTTATAAAGTGGATTGAAGACAATGAAATAAGAGTTATAGCCACAACAAAAGCTTCAAATTTAAATCCCAAATTTCTTGAACTATTTTCTATTACTTTAAATATCCCTCCTTTATCTCAAAGGGAAGAAGATTTAAAACTTTTAACTCAAAAATTTTCCAATGAAGCAAGCAAAGTTCTAAGAGTAGATAAAATTATCCCTTCAAAACTAATGTTAAATACTACAAAAAATGCACATAGTTTAAGAAAATCAATCTATTTTTCATATTTATTTGAAACAATTGGAGAAGATGAGATTTTAATGTTTTTAGAAAACTATATGCTTGCAAACTTAAAAGGTGATAATTCATATAAAGACTTTTTATATCTTTTTGAAGTACCTTTATTAAAAGCATCTAAGAAAAAATATAAATCACAAGTACAAATGGCTAAACATTTAGGTTTAAATAGAATTACTCTAAGAAAAAAACTAGAAATACATGAAGAGTTACTATAATGTTAAATGAACTAACTTTACAAATAGAAGATTTAATTTCAAATAATGCAAGTGATTTTGAGATTTCTAAAGTATTTAAAAATCATATTAAAAACTACAAAAACTCTATAAATACTATCTTAGAAACCACAGGTGGAAAAGATTTTTTTGTAAAAAACACAAAACATACTGATAAGTTTTTAATTCTTTTATACAAATATATACTTAGAAAAAATTTTGGTTCATATCAACCAATGAGCACTTCAATACCTATTACTTTAGTTGCACTTGGAAGTTATGGTAGAGAACAACTTTGTATTTATTCTGATATTGATTTAATGATTTTATATGAAGATGTAAAAGGATATAACTTAAGACAAATGATGGAAGAGTTTATTACTCTTGCTTGGGATTGTGGATTAAAATTAGGTTCAAGAGTGCATGAATTAAGTGAAATACAAGAGGCAGTAAAAGAAGATATTACTATTAAAACTTCTATTATTGAATCAAGGATGATTTATGGTTCAAAATATCTTTGGTATGCCTATGAGAAGACTTTAAATAAGATTAGAAAGACAGATGTAAAACAGTTTGTTTTACAAAAATTAGAAGAGCATAAGCAAAGACTTTTAAAATATCCTCTTAGAATGGAGCCAAATATTAAAGATGGATATGGGGGATTAAGAGAGTCTAATATGGTATATTGGATGGCATATATTGCTTATGGAGTAAAAAGTACAAAAGATTTAATAAATAAAGAAATCTCAGAAGATGAATATAAAAAATATAGAAGCTCCCTAGAGTATCTTTTTCAAGTAAGAAATGCTTTACATAATATTTCTAAAAAGAAACTAGATTTAGTAAACTTTGATGTTTTACCAGAACTAAGTTCAAAACTTGGGTTTGTTAATAAACCAAGATATACAAAAGAGCGACAATGTATGTCTAAGCTTTTAACATCATTACATAATATTCACTTCTTTTCATCTGTTATGGTAAAAAAATTTACAAGAATTTTACTAAATGAAAAGACAAGTATAAAATTTATAAAAAGTTGTAGAATAGAAAAAAATCTTTATTTACATGAAAATAAAATTTATACTTCATATAATAGAAAACCAATATTTTTAAATAACTTTTTAAAAGAGTTAATCTCCTTGCCAAATGAAGTTCAAGCCTTTGATAACTCATATATTTATTATGCAAGTAAAACAAAATTGCCCACAAAACAAACTAAAGAGTTAAAGAAAAATATTAAAACTTTACTATATAAAGCAAATCTTTATCCAATTATTAAGCTTTTATATAATGCAAATTTATTTCAAGCAATTATTCCTATTTCAAAAAAGATTATAAATCAACCTCAATTTGATGGATACCATCAACTTCCAGTTGATATACACTCAATAAAAGCTTTAAGTAAAATAGAAAATATTGAAGATGTATATGTAAAAGAGATTTATAACTCACTAAGTGAAAGTGAAAAATCAGTGGCAAAACTTGCTGCATTATTGCATGATGTGGGTAAAGGAAGAACTGTTGATCATCATATTTCAGGAGAAAAGCTTTTTAAAAATTTTGCTTCTTCTTTAGGCTTAGAAGAGAGTCATATTCAAATGGGTGCTACTTTAGTTAGATACCATAATAAAATGAGTGCTTACGCAAAAAATGAAGATATTTATTCAGAAAAAATCATTTTAAGTTTTACAGGATTATTAAAAACTAAAACTATGTTAAAAATGCTTTATGTACTAACTTATGCTGATATTTCAGCAGTGGGAGAAAATGTATATAATAGCTCAATTGCTTCACTATTAAAAGAGTTATATTCACAATCTTTACCAGCTTTTGAAAATGAAGACTTATTAAATGAAAGTGCAAGAAGAATTGCAAAATTAAATGCTATAAAAAATCTAAAAAGATATAAAGAACTCTCACCTTTAATGCAAAGAAAAATAAACTATATTTCATCAAATCAAATCTTCTTAAGACTAAAAGCTGATGATATTTTAGAAATGGCAATTAAAGCTAAAGATGTAAAAGATTATATATATAAAATAATCAATGAAGAACAACTAATAATTAGAATTATTAGAAAAGAACCATTAAATCTTGGTTTTTTACTTGGAAAACTAGAGTTTTTAAATATTTTTAGTATGAATATTTTTAAACTTTATGATGAGAAAAAAGCTTTTGAGATTACTTTTAGTGAAAAGGTAGAAGAAGGTGACCTTTTATATATAAAAGATATAATTGAAAACTCTTTTGATATGAGTAAAACTACAAAACTAATTAAACCATTGATTAAAAAAAGTGAGATTATTGTAAATTGTAATCATAGTGCTTATCTTGCCTCACTACAAGTAAGAGCAAAGGACCAAAAAGGTCTTTTTGCCTATATTGCAAAGATTTTTGATGATTTTAATATTGAAATTGAAAGTGCAAAATTAGCAACTACAAAAGGTTATACACGAGATTTGATTTTAATTGAGAAAAATGGAAATTTTTGTGCAAATCAAGAAGAGATAGTTTCTCTTATTTGTTCACAAGAGTAAGAAAAACTAGGTACTAGTTTAAAACTAGTACCTATAAAACCAACTTCTTTATTTCATTGAAATCTTTTTTCCCACTTCCAAGTTTTGGTATTTTTTCAACTATTTTATAGCTACTTGGTATCATTAGATTATTATCAAAACTTTCAATTATTTGTTTTTTTAAAATCTCTAAGTTTTCTGTAGTAATATTTGATAAAAGAAGAATAATTTTTTCACCTTTTTTTTCATCTTTAATTGAAGTTGCAACTATCTCTACCTCATCACTTAAAAACTCTTCTATTTTTTTTTCAATTAAAGATAAACTTATCATCTCTCCACCAAGTTTTGCAAAACGAGAGTATCTATCTACTATAGTTAGAAAACCTTCATTATCAAGTTTACCTTTATCTCCGGTAACATACCAAACTCTATTATCAATAGTTTTTAAAACCTCTTTTGTTTTCTCTTTATCTTTTAAATAACCATTCATAACTTGAATTCCACTTATTAAAACCATTCCCTCTTCTTCTATTTCTAGCTCTTTAAAACTCTCTGGATCAACTATTTTTATCATAGTTCCAGGTATTGGCATACCTACACTTCCCTCTTTTGTACCTTTTTGTATAATAAAATCAGAATTTAAAATATCAGGTAAATTACAAGTAGCCACTGGAGAAGTTTCAGTTGTGCCATATCCTTCTAAAATCTCTTTATTAAATTTCGTTTTAAACTCTTTTTTTACTTTTTCATTTAATTTTTCAGCCCCAGCAATTACAAATCGTAATGATTCAAACATTAAAGCATCAACTTTTTTACTTATAGTATAAAGCCTAAAAAAAGTTGAAGTTCCACACATAATTGTAACTTTATATTTATATACCAATTTTCCAATAGTTGAACTATCTGTTGGATCTGCACAACAAACTGTAAAAATTCCTTCTAGTAAAGGCATAAAAGTAGTAACAACTATACCAAAAGCATGAAATAAAGGAAGTGAACCTAAAATTATATCTTCTTCATTTACATTTAAAATATTTGCAATTTGAGAGCAATTTCCTACTATATTATCATGGGTTAATTCTATTGCTTTAGGGATATTTTCACTTCCACTACTAAACATAATTAAAGCTGTTGAAGTTTTAGATACATTTTTTATATGAAGAGTTTTTAATACTAAAGTAGGTAAAACTCTAACACTAATTAAAGTTAATAAACCTTTTATTTTTGAAATTTTTTCTTTTTCTTCTTCTAGGTATATAAGCTTAAATTCATTTTCTAAGTTTTGTAAATCTAGACCTTTTTCTTTTAATTTTTTTATAAATTTACTAGAAGTTATAATAGTTTTTACTTCTGCTTTTTTTAAAGAAGGAGTTAAAACTTTAAAAGAAGAGGTATAATTTATATTTACTATACTTTTTCCTAACATTAAAAGAGAAGTATTTATAAAACTTCCTGCACTACTTGAAGGAAGCATTACTCCTATATTTTGCTCAGATATATTTTTAAATAAATCTTTAAATAAAATAGAAGCAGTAAGGTATTTTGTTGCACTTAAAGTAACCCCTGTTGAATCAGTTATAATATTATCATTTTTTAACTCTTTTAATCTATTAAAAATCTCACAAGGAATAGTTTCTAACTCTTTAATATGTTCAATCCAAGCCTTTGTAGATAGGGAAATTACTTCATTTTTTACACTTGTTGTAGTGGCATTTTGTTTTTTTATAGGTGTTGAAAAGTTTACAGTAACTAGGTTTGTTTTTCTATTTTTAATAAACTTTTTATTTGCTCTTGAAAACATACTTTCCCATAAACCTCTAATATAAAAACAAACTACTTTTACATCACTTGAAGTTAAAGCTAAAATCTTTTCAAAGCCTTTTTTAAACTCTCCTAAGTGCCCATTTCTAGTAATTCCCCCCTCAGGGAATAAAACTACAACTTCACCTTTATCTAAAATTTTTGCTATTGTTTTAAGGGCTGCTTTACTAGAAGTATTTGAAATAGGTATTGCTTTAAAAATTTTTAAAATCCAAGTTAAATACCATTTATCATAAATTGGTTTATACATTACAAATCTTATTTGTCTAGGGCTTGACATAAAAATTACTGCCCAGTCTAACCATGAGACATGATTTCCTAAAAGTAAAACTCCCCCTGTTGAAGGAAGATTTTTTACTTCATTTACTTCAAGTTTATATTTTAATCCCACTACAAATTTTAAAAATAGTAATATTAAAGATTGAGGAAGTTTATAAATTGTATATGCAGTTCCTACAATTGTAATAAGTAAGATTATATAAATAGTATTTAAAGGGTCTAAATGATAAAAAGATACTACTGTTGTTAGGCATAACATTAAAAACATTCCTACTGAATGAAACCAATTATTTCCAGCTAAAATCGTACCTAATTTTTTTCTATTTGCATTAAATTGAATTAGGGAATTTAAAGGAACTACAAATAGACCTCCAAAAATCCCAAAAACTAAAAAACAAAGAAACAATAAAGTAGTTGATTCAACCAATGTTGCCAAAAATATAGTAATAGCCATCCCTATAGAAGCAAAAGGGATTGTCCCTATTTCTATATAGTGTTTAGAGATTCTTGAGTAAATATATGAACCAATTGCTATTCCTATACCAGAAGCTGCTAAAACTGCATTAATTACAAAAACATTACTAATTTGTAAATACTGCTTTGCAAAAGAAGGAAATACTGCTAATAATCCTTGAGAAATTGCCCAAAAAATACTTAAACCAATTACACATAAGAAAATAACACTATTTAAAGAAAGAAGTTTTATATTCTTTACTAATAGTTTACCTTTAAAAAAATCTTTTTTATCAAGTTTTAATTTTCTATTTTTATTAAATGAGAGTTCAAGCTTTCTAAAAACAAGTAATGAGACCATCATCTCTAAAAAAGCAATAGGCAAAATATAATAAGAAAGGGGGATTATAGCACTTAAAAGTTCCTCTTTTGTTTTTAAATTATCTAAAGAGTTTAAAATATAATAGTTTTCAAAAATATATGAAGCACTTGCAATTGAAAAAAGTATTGCTATCATAGATACAGCTTGTAAAGAAGAGTTACCTTTTGAAAGGTTATCTTTTCCATAAATATCTAAGATTATTCCAAATTTTGCGGGAGAATATATTGCACTTTGAGTTGCAAGTAAAATAAGAGTAAACATAGCAAAATAGAAACTTCCACTATAATAAGCAATTACCATTAAAACTGATAAACAAAAAGAAGAAATTCCTCCAATTACTAAAATATCCCTTTTATTATATTTATCAGATAAGTAACCACTAAATGTAAAAAGTAATAAAAAAGGAATAATAATTAAAGCATTAATTATAGATATCCAAACTACTTGTGTACTTCCATCAAAAACTTTAAAAGCTATATTTTGAAGTAAAACTTTATGACATACATCCACAAGAACATTACAAAAAACTACAAATAAAAAAGAGTTTTTTATTAAATTTATATTATTCATTTTTAAGCCTAATTATTTTTCTATTTAAAATTATAGTTTTACTATTTTTTAGTCACAAAGAAATTACATTTTAAAAATAATAACCAATATTATTTAAATTGTCAATTTTTTTATTATAACTTTTGCTTTCTTTAGCCTTAATAGGCATACAATAAAAACTTAGATAAAATATATATCTTACACATAACATAAAAAAATCAAAACACAAGGAACACAATGTATCAAACCATAAAAAAAGAGTGGTTTTCAAATATTAGAGCAGATTTATTATCAGGAACTGTTGTTGCACTTGCACTTATTCCTGAAGCCATTGCTTTTTCTATTATTGCAGGAGTGGACCCAAAAGTTGGACTATATGCTTCTTTTTGTATTGCTGTAGTTATTGCTTTTGTAGGAGGACGTCCTGGAATGATTAGTGCAGCAACAGGGGCAATGGCACTAGTGATGGTAGATTTAGTAAAAGATTATGGCTTACAATATTTACTTGCAGCTACACTTTTAACAGGATTTATTCAAATACTCTTATCATATATTGGTATTCATAAACTTATGAGCTTTGTAGCCCGTGCTGTTGTAGTTGGCTTTGTAAATGCTTTAGCTATTTTAATTTTTGTAGCACAACTTCCAGAACTTACAAATGTAACTTGGCATGTATATGCACTAACAGCAGTAGGACTTGCAATAATTTATCTATTTCCATATATTCCTAAAATTGGAACTATTATTCCTTCACCTCTTGTTACAATAGTAGTTATAACTATTTTTGTATATTTTATGGGAATTGATGTGAGAACTGTGGGAGATATGGGAGCATTACCGGATACTTTACCTATATTTTTACTTCCAAATATTCCTTTAAATTTTGAAACTTTACAAATAATCTTACCTTATTCTATTGCTTTAGCAATTGTTGGTTTACTTGAATCTTTTATGACTACAACAATAGTTGATGAGCTAACAGATACTAAAGGTGATAAACAAAAAGAAGCAAGAGGACAAGGAATAGCAAATATTGCAAGTGGTTTTCTTGGTGGAATGGCAGGTTGTGCAATGATTGGGCAATCTGTTATAAATGTTAAATCAGGGGGAAGAGGAAGACTTTCTACTTTTATTGCTGGATTTTTACTTTTAATTATGGTTGTATTTTTAAGTGATATTATCTCAATAATTCCAATGGCAGCTTTAGTTGCTGTTATGATTATGGTATCTATTGGAACTTTTGATTGGGGTTCTATAAAAGGTCTTAAAACACTTCCTCTTTCTACAAATATAGTTATGCTTACAACTGTAATAGTAACAGTTTATACACATAACTTAGCCCATGGAGTTTTTGCAGGAGTTCTTTTAGCTTCACTATTTTTTGCAAATAAAATTTCACACTTTATGTATTGTGAAACATCTTATAATGAAGATAATTCTATAAAAACATATAAATTTGTAGGGCAAGTATTTTTTAATAGTGCAGATAAATTTTATAGCACATTTGATTTTAAAGAAGTATTAGATAAAGTTGTGATTGATTTAACAAGGGCTCATTTTTGGGATTTATCAGCTGTTTATGCCTTAGACAAAGTTGTAATAAAACTTAGAAGAGAGGGGTGTGATGTGGAAGTAATAGGAAAAAATGAAGCAAGCTGTACTATTATAGATAGATTTGGTATTCATGATAAAAAAGAAGAGATAGAAAAAGTAATGGGAGGACACTAAAATGAGATATATTTTATGTTGTATAGATAATAAAAACTTTTCACAAGCATCTTGTGATTATGCAGTTAAAATTTCAAATACTATGAACCTTCCATTAAAGTTTCTAAGTATTATTGAACATCACCATAAAGCTTATAAACTTAATTTATCTGGAAATATTTCCCTTGGTGAAAAAGATGAGATTTTATATGAACTTACAAGTGAAGAGGAAAATGAAAGTAAAGAAGCCATTAAAAATGCTAAAGAACTTTTAGGTAAATTAAAACAAAGAGCCCAAGAAAACTGTAAAAATAAAATTGAAACTTTACTAATTCATGGGGAAGTAGTTGAAAATATTTTAGAACTTCAAAATGAAATAGAGGTTTTAGTAATAGGTATTAGAACTAATGTTGAGCATGCTATTGGGCAAAATGTAAAAGAGATAATTAGAAGTATTCATAAACCCGTATTATTAGTAAATAGTGAATATATTGAACCTAAAAATCTACTCGTAGCTTATAATGGCTCAAATGAGTCTATTAAACTTCTATTAGAGACTTCTTCAAATCCTATTTTTAAAGAAGTAAAAAGAGATATAGTAAATTTAAATACAGATAGTTCTAAATCTATAGCTTTATTGGAAGAAGCAAAAAACATCTATGAAAAAAATCAAATAGAGGTTTCAACTCATACAATAAAATCTGAAAATCCAAAAGATTTAATAGAGTATTTTGAAACAAATAATTTTGATATTTTAGCTATGGGAGCTTTTGGGCACTCAAGATTTAAAGAGCTTATTTTTGGAAGTTTTACTACAAAAATCCTTTCAAATATAAAAAAACCAATTTTACTATTTAGATAAAACTAGGGATTAACCCTAGTTTTTTTCCTTCTTATTTAATCTACCAAAAGAAAATAAAACTAAAGCTATCCAAATTAAAATAAAAGTGAAAAGCTTATTTATACTTAACTCTTCATTATAAAGTGTAATTGCAATTATAAAAGCAACTGTAGGACCTAGATATTGTAAAAAACCTAAAGTTGTAAGACTCATTCTTGTTGCTGCACTATTAAACCACAATAGAGGTAAAACTGTTACAAGACCACTTAAACTTAAAATAAAAAGGTTATAGTTATCTAAAGTATTAAAATAGCTTTGATTATTATCTACAAGATAAAAAAGATAAAAAAGGGCAATTGGTAACATAATAATAGTTTCTATAAAAAGACCTGGGATTGAAGCTATTTGCACTCTTTTTCTAAGCATTCCATAAAAACCAAAAGAGAAAGCTAAAACCAGTGCAATTATAGGAATAGATCCTAAAGTTAGCAATTCATATATAACTGAAAATAAGGCTAAAAGAATAGAAAAGCCTTGAAGTTTATTTACCCTTTCACTAAAAAATAAAAAACCTAAAGCCACATTTACTAAAGGAGTTATAAAATATCCTAAACTTGCTTCTACTATTTTATCAATAGAAATAGCATAAATAAAAGTAAACCAATTAATAGAGATTAAAATTGAAGCAAAAATAAGATATTTCATCTTTGCAAAACTTTTTAAAATTGGTTTTAATGTAATAAATTGTTTGCTTATACTTAATAAAATAATAAGTACAAAAACAGAAAATACTACCCTATGAGCTAAAATCTCAAAAGGAGGTATCATTGATATTTGTTTATAATAAATTGGACATAAGCCCCAAAACAAAAATGCACTAATAGCGTAAAAAAGTCCTATTTTTTCTTGTTTCAAATTATACTCTTTAAAATTTTTGAAACTATAACAAAATATGTGAAAAAAAGAACTTATTACTTAAAAACTTTTTAATTAAAAAGCTTTATTATCTCTTCTACACTTAATACTTTTCCTGTACTTTTTACCTCATTATCAATAACAATTGCTGGAGTATTCATAACTGCATATTCCATTATTTTAACAATATCTTCCACTTTTTGTATTTGTGCAAAAACTTTTGCTTGTGCAACTGCTTTTTTTGCATTTTCTTCTAAAGTTTTGCACTTTGTACATCCTGTACCTAAAATCTCTATTTTCATTTTAACTCCTATAAAATAAAATTAAATAAATATCCTACAAATAAAATAGAACATCCCACAATAAAAAAGAAAATACTAATAAGTTTTACACTTAAAACTCTTTTTAAAATCATAGCTTCTGGCAAACTTAAAGCAACAACTGACATCATAAAACTAAGGGCCGTTCCTAAAAGCATACCTTTTTGAGTAAGAACTTCTATTAAAGGTAAAATTCCAACTGCATTACTATACATTGGAATTCCCATTATAACGGCAATAATTGGAGCATACCAACTATCTCCACTTGCATATTTAGAAATAAAATCAGTAGGAATATATCCATGGATAAAAGCCCCTATTCCTACTCCTATAATTACATATAAATATATTTTCTTTAAAATATCAAAACTATTTTCCCAACTTAGCTTTAATCTTAAAATAAAAGCTGTTTTTTCTTCATTATAAAACTGTTTTATGGGTTTTACCTCTATTAAAACCTCTTTTTCTAAATTTAATACTCCTATTATCAATCCAGCAATAACTGCTATTAAAATTCCTAAAGAAACATATAAAAAAGCTATTTTCCAGCCAAATAAAGAAAAAAGCATTGCAATTACAACAGCATCACTTAAAGGAGCAGAAATCAAATAAGAAAAAGTTACTCCTAAAGGAATTCTAGCTTGCAAAAAACCCAAAAATAAAGGTACTGCACTACAAGAACAAAAGGGAGTTAAAACTCCAAAAATAGCTGCTAGAATATGTGCAAATACTCTATTTTTAGAAGTTATATAATCTTTTATCTTTTCAATAGGGAAATAACTTCTTATAAAAGTAATTATATAAATAATTGAAACTAAAAGAATAAATATCTTAACTGTATCATAAATAAAAAAATGCAAAGCCTTGTAAAAAGCACTATTTAACTCTAAGTTAATAATCTTTAGAAGAAAAGTAACTAATTCTTCCAACCATACAAACATTATTTTAAAGCCTCAACTACTTTAGGTAAAAGTATTTGCTCAATTTGTTCATATGTTTTAATAAAAGCTTCAAAGTCTTTTCCATCTGGGTCTTCAAAACCTATATGAATTACTTTTACAGCCTGGGGAAACATAGGACAAGTTTCATTTGCATGGTCACATACAGTTACAACTAAATCATATTTATTATTTAAAACTTTATCTATTGTTTTACTATGATATTGTTCTTGCCAAATACCCTTTTCTTCTAATAGTTTTTTGGCATTTGCATTTACTTTCCCACTTGCTCTTACTCCAGAACTATCTGCACTAATTCCTTCTAATTTGGCATTAATTAAAGCTTCAGCAATAATACTTCTACAGCTATTTCCCGTACATAAAATCAAAACTTTTTTATCCATAATATTCCCTTTTAAATAATATTTAATCCCTCTAATAGAATTTTAATTCCTAAAATAATTAAAATAATACCACCTAAAAATTCTGCTTTTGATTCTAAAAAACCTCCAAGTTTTTTCCCTATAAATACAGCAACAACACATAAAATAAAAGTAATTAAGGCAATTTGACTAACAGCATACCAAATATTTATTTCTTGAAAAGAAAAAGTAATACCAACAGCTAAAGCATCTATACTTGTAGCAATAGCAAGTAAAAAAAGTGTATTTGTTTTTAAATCACTTAATTCTTCTTCAAAATTGGCCTGTCTTGCTTCTTGTATCATCTTATAACCTAAATAACAAAGAATTAAAAAAGCAATATAGTGATCAATACTATCAACTAATGAAGCAAAAAGAGTTCCTGCAAAATAACCAATTAAAGGCATTAGTCCTTGAAAAAAACCAAAGAAAAATGCAATTTTTAAAGTTGTTGAAAAATTTACATTTTTATATTTACTTCCACTTGCAATACTAACTGCAACACTATCCATTGCTAAAGCTATTGCTATTAAAATTATTTCCAAAATATTCTCCTATAAACTTAATAATACAATTAATAAAACAGGTGGTGTTATAATAAATCCAAATTTACAATATTGCCAATATGAGATTTTTACACCTTTTTTTGCCAATACATGCAACCATAAAAGAGTAGCTAAACTTCCAAAAGGAGTCATTTTAGGCCCTAAGTTACACCCAATAATATTAGCATATGCTAAAGCTTGATTTGAAAAATCTCTTAAAGCAATATCCATAATCATAACTGTTGGCATATTATTCATAATTGCAGATAAAAAAGCAGAAATAAATCCTGTTGCTACAATAGAAACCATATCTCCTTTAGTAGCTAAAATCTCTAAAAGTGATGTTAAATAAGAAGTTAATCCAGCATTTTTTAATCCATATACAACAATATATAAACCTATACTAAACCATACTACTTGCCATGGAGCTTCTTTAATAATATGAATAGGTTTTACTGTTTTAAAAGAAGTAGCAATTAATAAAAAAAGTATCCCCCCACCTAGTGCAAAAACACTAACTGGCAAATTATACATATCTCCAATAAAATATCCTATTAAAAGAAGCACTAAAAAAGCCCAAGATAGTTTAAATAATTTTTCATTTTTTATGGCACTTTTTGGCTGTTTTAATAAAGAAATATCTACTTTTTTAGGTATATCTTTTCTTAATATTAACCATAAAAAAATAGTTGAAGCAATAACACTTACTATAAATGGAATTATCATTTTTGATAAATATTGCATAAAACCTATATCAAAATAGTTTGCTGTTACAATATTTGTAAGATTTGAAAAAATAAAAGGCAATGAAGCACTATCACTTATAAATCCCCCTGCAAGTAAAAAAGCTACTATTGTTTTCATCTGCAGTTTTAAAATTCTCATTTTTGCAAGTAAAATTGGAGTTAAAATAAGTGCTGCTCCATCATTTGCAAAAAGTGCTGAAACAAAACTTCCAAGTAAAATAGAGTAAATAAACATTAATACTCCATTTCCTTTTGATAGTTTTGCCATTTTTAAAGCACACCATTCAAAAAAACCTATTTCATCTAAAACCATAGATAAAATAATAATTCCAATAAAAGATAAAGTTGCATCCCATACAATATTGGTTACATCCAATACATCATCAAAGTTTACTACACCTAAAATAAGTGCAAAAATAGCACCAATTATTGCAGTCGTTCCTATTTGAAGACCTTTGGGCTGAGTTATTACAAAAAAAAGTGTAATTAAAAATATAGCACTTGCAATTATCATCTAAACTCCATATTTATATATCAAGATATATTGATATAATTTCTTTAAAAAAGAGTGTGATTCACTCTTCTATAATTTCATCTTTTAAAACATAAATAAAAGTATCTACTTCTACTTCATCATATCTTTCAACTACCACTTCTTGTCTTTGAAATTCAGCACCTTCAAACTCATCTAAATAATCCCAATAGTTTATTAGATTGTTTGAATAAAATAAAAATCCATGAATAGTATCATTACCTTCATTAAGTTTAATTCCAGGATAGCCCATACTAGCACTCCACCCAGCATCAATTAATCTTCCTTTTACAGTTGCAGGTACAAATTTGCCAACTATATTTTCCAAAACATGTCCATTGGGACAATTTGGCATTAAAGTTCCATACACAAAAAGTGTTTCAGTCATCTTTCTCCTTAATACAACTTTTTTTTAAAGTAGGCAAAGTTATATCTAAATACATAATCTCTTTAATACAAGCTTGTCTAAACTCATCAAGAGGACTTCTTACACTATAATATGCCCATCTTCCTTCTCTATTAACTTTTAAAAATCCAGCTTCTTTTAGAATTTTCAGATGTCTTGAAAGTCTTGATTGTATCATTGAAAAAGAGTTTTCCAAATCACAAACACAACAAGAACCATAGATATTTATAAATTTAAGAAGTTTTACTCTTGTTTCATCATTTAAAGCAGAGGTAGTTTGTAAAAATATATCCATTATTCCTCCTCTTTTTTGGAATAATAATATATTTTTACTTATATATCAATATATCTTGATATATTAGAACTATATTTTTAAAAGGTTTTTTTTAGATTAAAAGTTATTTTCCTTGGTTCTCCAATAGCTATTTTATAATCTTCTATTCCAGATTCATAATATTTTTTATCAGTTAAATTTTCCACATTTAAAGAAATTTCCCAATCTTTAATATTATAATGTAAACCTAAATCATATCTTGTAAAAGAAGGAAGTTCTACAGCTTTTAAAGAAGAAGAACTAGTATAAATTTTATCTTTATAAACAATTCCAGCACTTATACCCAAATTCCCATTATAAATTTTTTTTGCAAAATTATATCTTGAAAACACATATGTAGTAATTTTAGGAGTATTAGAAGGAATATTGCCAACATCATTGCCTGTTATATATTTTGATTTATTATAAGAATATCCTGTTTTTATTTGCCAGTTTGATATAGGTAACCATTGAATATCTACTTCATAACCTTTACTTTCAACTTCTCCTTTTAATTCATAATATCCAAGATTATCCAATTGTGCAACATTTTCTTTATTTACCTTGTATAAACTAAGTGAAGTATTTAATTTTTCACTTAAATTTAATTTTGTACCAATTTCTATTTGTTCTGCTTTTTCTGAATCTAAGCCATTTCCAGAGGAGTCCACTCTTTCTGCAGTTGTTGGGTCATAATTTTGACCATAACTTGTGTAAAAAGAAACTATTTCATTGAAATTATATATTGCACCTAAGGAACCTACTAAATTAGAAGTTTGAGTGGTATTATTATCGTTACAATTTCCTCTTTGACAAAAAAAATCTATTTTAGTTTTATCTAATCTTGTAGAAGCAACCAATGTAAAATCATTTGTTATATTAAGTTTGTCTTGTAAATAAATCCCTACACTTTTATATAATGTTTTTCTTTTTGTTCCTTCTTTTTTTGTAGCACTAGCTCCATAAATTGGATTATAAATATTTATATTTGAAGAAACATTATTTCCAAAAATCTTTCTATCAAAATCTGTTTTTCTATAATTTAAAG
The DNA here is from genome assembly GCF_003346775.1 of Malaciobacter mytili LMG 24559. Lineage (NCBI taxonomy): Bacteria > Pseudomonadati > Campylobacterota > Epsilonproteobacteria > Campylobacterales > Arcobacteraceae > Malaciobacter > Malaciobacter mytili. The sequence continues at coordinate 2,566,961 of NZ_CP031219.1, forward strand.
ATAAACCAGTTATTAAATTATGTCTAATTTTACCAGTATTTATATCATACTTAAAATTTGTATCTAAACTATGCCAATCTCTTTTATTATATTGATGTCTATTTCTTCTTGTTAATGTTGTATTCTCTATATTAAGTGCATTATTAACTTTTCTATTTTCATATAATTTTCTTTCATCTTCATGCCAAACACTTCTTAAAGATAAGTTATAAGATAATTTATCATTTATAAAATTATCATAATTTAGATTAAAAGCCTTTCCTTTATCATTATCAAAATCATCTTTTTCTTGATATACTGTATTTATACTAGCTGCTGTATTTATATTTTTATTTGCAACAAAAAGTCCATCATCAGCACTACCTTTTTCTTTACCATACTCTAAAGCTACTAATAAAGAACTATCATCATCTATATTCCATAGAAAGCTAGGATATAGATGAAAGTTTTTTTCATTTACATTATCTCTATATGAATCATAACTTTCATAAACTGTAATAAACCTATAAAATAGATTATCTTTTAAACTTCCAGTTGCATCTAAAGTTGTACTAACTCCATTATCTTTAGCAAAATTAGATTTATTTGACATATATGTTTGAAAAGAACTTTCAAACATAACTTTATTTTGAGCTTGTGGTTTTTTAGTTTGAATATTTACAAAACCTCCTGCTTTCATATTCCCATATAAAACAGAAGCTGCACCTTTTACAATTTCAATCCTTTCAATATTAGCAGTAGTAGGAGAACCAAAAGTACTTATTAGTCCAGGCATTCCATTTACTTGAATATTTTGCAAATCAACTTCAAATCCTCTTATTATTATACTATCTGCTCTTTTACCAGCTTTTGTAACTCCTGTTGTATAATCATAAGTATCCTCAACTCTTTGTGCTTGTAAGTCTTCAATTAGTTGATTTTTTATAACTAAAGAAGAATAAGGATTTTGTCTATCATTAAATTCAGATTTTAAACTTGTAGAAGAAAATTCTTCAAAATAAGATTTTTGACTTCCAATAACTAATACACTTTCTAATTCCTGTGAGCTAAATACTTTTATAGTAATAAAAAGACTAAATAAAACTCTAAATAAACTTTTTTTCATTTTTTTCCTTATATATTTTAGAAAAAAGTTTACAAAAAAATTATTTAAATTAATATTAATATAAATTATCATTATCAATAAAGTATATTTAAGCAATATATCATCATTGATATATTGCTTATTAGTTATTTTGTTCTTCTTTTCTTTTTTGAAGCATCATTTTATTTTGAAATAGTCTATTTCTATTTTTTGCAAAGGCTTGCATATCTTCAATTTCATCCATCTCATCAACTATTTCAACACCTAATAAAGCTTCAATAACATCTTCTAAAGTTACAATACCACTTGTTTGTCCATATTCATCATATACAACAAAAAGATGAGTTTTTCTTTTTACAAAAAGATCAATTAAATTTGAAACAGGTATATTTTCAGATACTTTATAAACATTCATTAGAACTTCTTTTATCTTTTTATCTCCTCTTTCTTCTAAACTCTCTTCAAGTAAAGTTTGATTTAAAACCATCCCAACAATATCATCAATATTATCTTTATAAACTGGTATTCTTGAGAAAATATATAAATTATCATCTTCTAAAGCATCATTAATTGTAGTCTCTTCATTTAAAGCAAAAACTACACTTCTTGGTGTCATTACATCTTTTGCTTTTACATTTTTTAGTTTAAAAAGATTTTCTATTAAATTGCTCTCTTTTGAAAGAATAGAACCATCTTTTTCTCCCATAGCAACAATTGCCATAATTTCATCTCTTGAAATATTATGTTTTTTACTTTTATTTTTTGAAATAAATTCTGTAATAAAAGTAGAAAACCAAACTAAGGGATATGAAACTTTTATTAAAAAAGAGATTATATATGCTGATGGAACTAATAATTTTTTCCAATAAATTGCACCAATTGTTTTTGGAATAATTTCTGAAAAATATAAAATTAATAAAGTTAAAACAAATGCAATTAAGGTTTGCCATTCTTCACCAAATAAGGTTTGTGCTTGGGCACCAACACCAGCTGCACCCATTGTATGTGCAAAAGTATTTAAAATTAAAATTGATGAAATAGGTTTATCAATATTTGATTTTAATTCTTTTAAAATCTTAATTGATTTTGATTGACTATCTTGTTTTGAAAGTGACTCAATGTAACTATTCGTACTAGAGAGTAAAACTGCCTCTAAAATTGAACATAAAAAAGAGACAAATAAAGCTATTAATAAATAAATAATAAGTAGTGTCATATTATTTACTTCTTAAATAAATGTAGATTATATAATCTATATCTGGTCATTTATATTCCTATAATTAAATTATTAAAGCATACTATATCTCTGTTAAAAATTAGCTAACTTTTTTATAATTTTACCATTTGAATATTAACAGATTATCTAGTTTAAATATTTAATTTTAATTTTCTTAAAATTATTATATACTTAACAATCTAGCATTAGAAGGATGCTTTATGAAAATACTAATTATTTTTTTAATTTTTTTTAACTTTATATATGCAACAAGCCTTACATTAAATAGTAATATTAAATCAAATATCGACATATTATCTTCAAATTTATCTATATTTCTAGATGAAAAAGAAATAAGTGAAAAAAGTATAAAAAATTTTCTACAATTATATTATCAAAATTATAAAAAGATTATTGCTTTTGAGATTTTAAAAAATAATTCTTATATCTATAGTTCTTATAAAGAAAATTATTCAATGTATTTTTTAAAAAAACAAGAAATTCCTTTAAAATACAAAGAAAATAAAAACTTCTATAAAAAATCAATTTTAAACCATAAAAAAGAGGAAATTGGAACTTTAATTGTCTATTTTGAAAATGAATTAAATCTTACAGTTGAAGATCTTTTATATTTACAGAAAAAAAGAGTATTAAAAGTTCAAAATGACCCTAATTTATTACCATATAATTTTTATGAAGATGGAATAGCAAAAGGCTATGCTATTGATTATATAAATCTAATAGCAAATAAGCTTGCTTTAGAAGTGGAATATATTTCTGGGCCTACATGGAATGACTTTTTAAATATGCTAGAAAATAATCAACTTGATTTAATGATAAATGTTTTAAAATCAAAACAAAGAGAAGAAAGATTTTTATTTTCTTCAAAAGCTTTTACTGACCTAGAACCTGCAATGGTTACAAGAATAGAAAATGAAGATGTTTTTACTTTTAAAGAATTAGAAGGAAAAACTATGGCTTTAGTAAAAGGCTACCATAGTTATGATAGAGTAAAAAAACAATACCCTAAAATCAATATTTATCCCACTAATAATACTTTAGAAATGCTTCAAGCAGTTTCCACAAAAAAAGCAGATGCAGCTTATGCTTTAAAAGAGGTTCTTGAATATACTATAAATAAAAATCTACTAACAAATTTAAAAGTTTTAAAAAACTTAGATGATAAAACTTTAGGTTTTTATTTTGCTTTTAATAAAGAAAATACTATTTTAAAAAATATTATTGCAAAAGCTGAAAAACTTATAACAACAGAAGAGAAAAAAGAGTTAGAAAGAAAATGGTTTTATAAACTTCAAGAGATTAAAAAAACTAGTAAAAACTATCTTTTTAATGAAGCAGAAAAAGCTTATTTAGCTAAAAAAGAGGTTATTTATACATGTGTTGATCCTGATTATTTACCTTTTGAACAAGTAAGTAAAAGTGGTGAATATAGAGGAATAATTGCTGAAATATTAGAAAATCTATCTAAAAAAACAAGTATTAAATTTGAACTTTATAGTAGTAAATCTTTTATAGATTCAATTAATCTTGTAAAAGAAAAAAAATGTGATATAGTTCCCTTTGCTGCAAAAACAAATAGTAGGGAAAAATATCTAAACTTTACACAAGCTTATTATAAATTCTCAAATGTAATAGTTACTAAAAACAACCAGCTTTTTATAGACTCTTTAGAAGAGATTAAAGATAAAAAAATAGGTATGATAAAAAACTATGCAGTTGTTGAACTATTTAAAAACAAGTACCCAAATCTTCAAATTGTTGAAGTAAATAATAATCAAGAGGGGCTTGATAAAATAGTAAATAATGAGATATATGCTCTTGTTAGTTCCCTTCCTTCAATTGCATTTACTTTACAAAAATACAATTATCCAAATTTAAAAATAGTTGGAAAAGCTTCAATTGACTCACTAGCTAGATTTGCAGTAAGAGATGATGAAAAGATTTTACTTGATATTTTAAATAAAGCTTTAAATTCTTTAAAAAATGAAGAAAAAGAAGCAATAGTAAATAGATGGATTACTGTTGTAAAAGAAGAAAGATTAGATACAAAACTTTTAATTCAAATTGCATCTTCTATTTTTGTTATAGCAATAATTATTATTTTGCTTGTAATTTATCGTTCAAATAGATACTTAAATATTTTAAATAAAGAGTTAGAAAAACTATCTGTTACTGATAAATTAACAGGTATTAATAATAGAGCAAAGCTAGATTCTATTTTAGATAAAGAATTAAAAATTACAAAAAGATATAAAGAGCCTCTTAGTATTATTATTTTAGATATAGACCACTTTAAAAAGATAAATGATAAATATGGACATATTTGTGGAGATGAAATTTTAAAAGAGTTTGCAACTATATTAAAATCAAATATTAGAGAGACTGATAGAGTTGGAAGATGGGGAGGAGAAGAATTTTTAATAATCCTTCCCCATACAAATGAAAATGAAGCTACAATTTTAGCCGAACATTTAAGAGAAACTATTGAAGACTTTTCTTTTTATAAAAATATCAAAGTAACTGCGAGTTTTGGGGTATATGAGTGTACGGTTTTTAATGATATACAATGTATAGAAAATGTTGATAAAGCCCTATATTCTGCAAAAAATAGTAATAGAAACTGCGTAAGAACTCACTCTTCTTTAAATAGTTAGAATTCTAACTATTTAAAAAAAGAAATAGCAATTGGAAGAAAAATTGCTGTAAAAATCCCACATAACCCCATAGCTAAAGCTGAAAAAGCAGCTGCTTTTTCTCCTATTTCGATAGCTCTTGCCGTTCCTATTCCATGAGAAATAAGACCTAAAGCAAAACCTTTTGAAGTTTCATGTTTTATTTTTGCTATTTTAAAAATAAGTGTTCCTAATAAAGCACCTATAATACCTGTAATAATTACAAAACCTACAGCTAAAGAAGGAATTGCTCCTATTTGTTCAGAAGTAATAATAGCAATTGGTGCAGTTATAGATTTTGTTGTCATTGAAAGAATTGTTACTAATTTTGCATCCAATAGCCAAAGTAATATTACTGCAATTACTATTGAAAAAACTCCTGCAACTATTAGAGTTATTAAAATTGGAATAAATAGTGATTTTATATATTTTAAATTATTATATAAAGGTAAAGCTAAAGCAACTGTTGCAGGGCCAAGAAAAAAATGTATAATTTTTACTCCCTCAAAATACTCTTTATAAGAAGTATTTGTAACTAATATTACACTCATAATAATTGCATATGCAACTATAATAGGTTGTAAAAGAGTATTCTTATTAAATTTTTCATAAACAATTATTCCTATTTTAAATGAAGCTAAAGTTAAAATTAGCCATGTTAAAGGAGTGGAATGAATATATTCAATTACTGCATTAAAGTTCATTTTGACTCCATTTATTTGTTAGATAATCCATAAGTTTTGCACTAAAAAGTAAAGCAATAATTGTACCTAAAACAAGTGAGATTAAAATAGCCCAAAACTCTTTTTGTAAAATATCTGCTTGGGTAATAATTCCCATAGCAGCAGGAATAAACAGCATAGGTAAATATCTTAAATGTATAAATACAGCATTATCTAAACTTTTAAAACTTCCTTTTCTTATTATTAAAAAAACTAAAAGAAGTATCATGCCTATTACAGGACCTGGAACTAATAGTGAAAAAAGTTTAGCTATGCATTCCCCTAAAAATTGAAATACTAATAAAACAATAATTCCTTTTAACATCTTGTATCCTTAAAAAAGAGGGAATTATACTTCTTTATAGACTTTTTGTCAATATAATATATAAAAATAGACTTTTTGTATTTTAATTTAAATTTATGATATTATATCTTTATGAATAAAAAACTAAACTCATATAAAACACTTTGTGATGCCATTGGCAAACTTTTCTATCCCCATGTTGAAGTTGTACTTCATGATTTAAAACTTCAAAAACTAGTGCATATTGTAAATGCTTTTTCTGAAAGAGAAATAGGAGATAAGATTTTAAATGATGTAAAAGATATAAAAGCTTTAACTTCAGATATTGTAGGTCCTTATGAAAAAATTAATATTGATGGGAAAAGAGTAAAAACAGTTTCAACAATAATTAAAGATGAAAAAGATGAACCAATAGGAATGGTTTGTATAAATTTTGATATTGAAGTTTTTGATAAAGTTTTTGAATCTATTAAAGGTTTTTTAAACCTTGAAAATAACTCAAATAGACCTAATCTTCTTTTTTCTCAAGATTGGAGAAGTCATACAAATAGTATAATTAATAAATATTTAGAGCAAAAAGGTAAAAAAATAGAAGATTTAAAAATAAAAGAAAAAAAAGAGTTAATCTATTTTTTAAATAAAGAAGGAGTTTTCTCAATTAGAAATGTAATTGCATATTTATGTGAGCTTTTAAATATTTCAAGAGCAACTATTTATAAATGGCTAAAAGAGTTAAATTAACTCTTAAGCCTTTACATAAATTCTTTCATCAAATTCTTCTTCACTTTTTGCAACTACAACACTAACCATTGCATCTCCTGTGATATTAGTAACAGACCTTGCCATATCTAAAATTCTATCAATTCCTGCAATAATTGCTACACCTTCTAAAGGAAGTCCTACTGAAGTTAAAACTAAAGTTAGCATAATTAATCCAGCACCAGGAATACCAGCTGTTCCTATTGAAGCTAAAGTAGATGTTATAATTATTGTTAAAATATTTGCAAAAGTTAATTCAACTCCAAAAAGTTGTGCAATAAACATTACGCAGATACCTTGATAAATTGCTGTTCCATCCATATTTATAGTTGCACCTAAAGGTAAAACAAAACTTGCAATTGATTTTGAAACACCAAGATTTTCAATAACATTATTTGTTGTAACAGGAAGAGTTCCTGAACTACTTGTTGTTGTAAAAGCTACAATTTGAGCAGGTAATATTCCTTTAAAAAAAGTTAGTATATTTAGTTTTGAATATAAAGAAATTATTCCTCCATAAACTAAAATCATATGAAAAATACTTGCAATAAAAACACATGCAATAATTTTTACTAAACTTAATAAAAGATCAGCTCCATATGAAGCACTAACAAAAGCCATTAAACCAAAAACTCCAAAGGGAGCAAATGAGATAACAATATCTGTCATTTTAAACATTACTTCAGAAAAAGAGTTAAAAAAGTTAGAAACTATTTTTCCTTTTTCTCCTGCCAAATTTATAGAAATACCTAGAATTATTGCAAAAAGAATAATTTGTAAGATATTGCCTTCAGCAAGACTTAAAACAGGGTTTGTTGGGATAATATTTAATAAAGTATCCACAAGACTTAAAGCTTCATTTGAAGTTTTTATACTCTCTTGAGAGCTAATAGCCACATCAACACCTGGCTTAAAAACATATCCAAATAGTAATCCTATTGAAATTGCAATAGAAGTAGTTCCTATATAGATAAAAAAAGTTTTTAAACCCACTCTTTTCATTTTAGATAAATCATCCATAGAAGTAATACCACTAATTAAAGTAACAAAAATTAAAGGTACAATTAACATTTTGATTAGATTTAAAAAAAGAGTTCCTAAGGGTTTGAAGATTAAAGCATCCTCTTTAAAGATTAGTCCGACAATCAATCCAAGGATTAAACCACAGAATATTTTTTGCCATAGAGGGATTTTTTTATACAAAATCAACATCTCTTCTCCTTATATATAAATATCTATTGTAAAGAAGAGATATGACCTAAATTAGGCTTTTTTAAACTATCTTAACCTCTTGTGCATTTAAAGAATAGCCCAAGCCTTTTACTATTTTTATAGATTTTTCTGGGATTTTTTTTCTTAATCTTTTTACTAATGCTCTTATATTTATTAAAGTAGTTGGTTCCCCTTCCCAAACATACTCTTCTATTTCATCAAAGCTAAAAACTCTATTTATATCTTTTCCTAAAAGTTCTAAAAAAAGAATCTCTTTTTTAGCAAGTTTAATATCCTCTTCATCTTTAGTTAAAGAGTGTTTTGTATAATCAAATAAAATATTATTTCCAAAATCTAAAAGCTTTGGTTCATATTTACAGAGTTTTTTTATTTTATGAATAAGCTCATACATAAAAAAAGGTTTTTTTAGATATTCATCACAACCTGTTTCATATGAAGTTTGAATTTTATCAAGTTCATAATTTGAACTAATTATAATTACAGGGATACTATCATTATATGTTCTAAAAGCTTCTAATACAGAAATACCATCTAATGAAGGTACATTTATATCTAAAATTAGGCATTGATAGCCATTTGCACAAGCTTCTAAAGCTTCTTCTCCATCACTAAATATATCTACTTTATAACTTTCATTTTTTAAAGCACTAGCAACTAAATTAGCTAATCTTTCATTATCTTCTAGCAATAATATTTTCATCATTAACCCCTAACTTAATTATAAACTTTGCTCCATTTTTTGTATTTTCCACATTGATTTTTCCATCCATTTTATCTTCAATAATAAGTTTTGCCATATATAACCCTATTCCATGACCATTTTGTTTTGTTGTATAATATGCTTCAAATACATTATTTATATGCTCTTTTGGTATTCCGCCACCATTATCTTCTATTTCTATTAACACTTTATTATCTAAATTTTTTATATCAATATTTATTATGCCTTGTTTTATTTTATTTTGTTTTCTTCTTTTTATAATTGCATCTTTTGCATTATTAACAATATTTAAAAGAGTTTGCATTAACTCATTTTTATATCCATAAATAATTAAGTTTGTATTTGGCTTTACATTTACATTAACTTTTATATAATTATACTTTATATTATGCTTCATAATTTCTAGCATCTTTGAAACTGCTTCATAAATATCAAAAGATACTTTATTTGCCGAAGGCATAATAAAATTTTGAAAATCACTTATTGTTTCAGCCATATATTTAACTTGAACCATAATATCATTTACAAAAGCATTATTCTCTTCATCAATTTTCCCTTCACAAGAATAAATTTGCTCTTGGGCAATAGTTGTTATTTCTAAAAGAGGTGTTTTCCATTGATGTGCAATTGATGAAAAAATTTCACCAATTTCTGCTAATTTTGACTGTTGTATAATAAACTCTTGATGTTTTATTTTTTCTCTTAATGCAAGTTTTTCTTTTGTAACATCAGTAAAGACTACAACTGTTCCACTTGTTTTATAAATATTTTCTGTGTAGTCTGTTTTATTTATCATATATATATGTTCTGTATCATCCCTTGATTTTAATACTAGCTCATTTTCATCAAAGGCATTTTTATTTATAAAAGTTTTTAATAATTTAAAAAGATTTGAAACATTTTGGTTTTCTACAAAATCTCTTAATCTTTTTCCTTGCATTTCTTCACATGACATATTTAATAATTCATTAAACTTTGAATTTGAATCAACAATATAGCCCTTATCATCTTCCCATATTATTGGACTATTAATTGAGTTTAATAAAACTTTATCAAACTGCATTCTTTGTTTTAATTTTTTTGCACTTTTTATTCTTAAATATAAATTGTGCATTAATCCCAAAATTAGAAAAAGTAAAAAAGGTGCAATTACAAAAACAAAATTTATAAACTCTCTATTTCTTTCAAAAAAAGATATAGGAGCATTTACATAAGTAAAATTTTTATCCAATCTTGAAAGGTTTATATTAAACTCTTTTACTTTTCCATAATCAAATACATATTTGTATGAATTATCTACTTCTATTTTTGGTGTATTTACCTGTTTTTGTAAAATTCCTTTTATTCTCATAGCAGAATTAATTCCAAGTTGCTTTATATCTACAAGTTTTCCCCCTAAAGCACCTTTTTTTATAAATAAATCATCTGTTACAAAAACAGGAATTTTTGCATTTTGTATAAATGAAGCAATTTCATAATTTTGATATAGTTTCCCTGTGCTGTCATTATAAAATCTTACAAAAAATAATGCTTCATCTTTTTTATATATTGAAAATTTTTCTATTAAATCCTCAAATCTAATTTTTCTTATATACTCTATTTCTATTTTTTCCGAAACTTTTTTTATTGCATTTTTAATAAAAATCTCCGAATCATCTCCATTTGCACTTTGATCATTTAAGATATATAACTTTTTAATTGTTGGCATTAAAGTTTTGATAATATCAATATTTTCTTCAATAGCTCTTCTTTCCATCATACCTGAGACTTTACCCTCTAAGCCATACTCTTTAACTTCTTCTTCAAAAAATTGCTCAATTCCTAGAAAGTATATGGGTTGCTTAATATTTAATTCTTTATAGTTTTGTAAAATAAAAGCATATGCAAATTTATCAATAGCCACAACTAAATCATATTTATGTTTTGTTAATTGTAATTGGTATAGTTCTTTTAATTTATCAAAGTAGTCTTTAGAAGAAATTCTTTTTGAATCCATATATAAAATTGTAGTATCTATATTGGATTTATAAAATAGCTTTTCCATACCATCTATAAGCTTATCACTCCACTCAAAACCTTTATGGTATGAGTTTAATATTAAAATATTTTTCACACTCTTTGCATATAGAAATGAAGTTTGTGTAAAAAGTATTACTGCAAATATAAACAGTATGCGTTTCATTGTCTTACCTTAAAATTATCATAAAATTTTAACATAATCTCTATTAATTAAGATGAAAAGAGAAACTCTCTTTTCACCACTTCTTAATATTTAAAAAACATATCTTGTAATGCTTTTTTGTCTTGAGTTTTTGTAAGACCTAACATTAAAAGAACTCTTGCTTTTTGTGCATTTAAATTATCTGTAGCAATAAATCCATATTTTTCATCATCAACTTCACCATGTAAGTTTGTTCTACCACTTCCTACTCTTGAAGTTCTAGCAACAACTATACCTTTTTTAACAGCTTCACCTAAAGCCTCTTGTGTAGTTGGATAAGGATTTCCATTACCCATACCTGCGTGAATAATACCTTTTGCACCAGCTTTTACAGCTGCATTAACAAAAATTTCACTATCATTTGCATGAGCATATAAAATTTCTACTTTTGGTAATGAGTTAATTTTTTCAATATCAAATTCAGATTGATATGTATGTTTTCTAATTGGTGTCATATAAAAATGAACATCTCCATAATAAACTGTACCAATTTTTCCTGTATTTGGAGACACAAATGCATTAACAGCTGAAGTATTATATTTTGTAACTTCTCTTGCACTATGAATTTCATCATTCATTACAACTAAAACACCTTTTTCATTACTTTCTTTATTAATAGCAACACTTACAGCATTATAAATATTCATTGGTCCATCAGCACTCATTGAAGAACCAGATCTCATAGCACCTACAAAAACAATAGGTTTTTTACTTTTAACAGTTAAATCAAGAAAATAAGAAGTTGCTTCCATTGTATCTGTACCATGTGTAATAACAACTCCATCAACATCATCTCTTTTTAGTAATTCATTTACTCTTTTAGCTAATTTTAACCAAACCTCATTATTCATCTCTTGAGAACCAATATTTGAGATTTGCTCACCTTTAATATTTGCCATTTCATTAATTGAAGGAACTGCTGAAAGTAATTTATCAACTGTTACTGCACCTGCTGAATAAGCACTTTTTACTGATGATTCACCTGAACCTGCAATTGTTCCACCTGTAGCTAAAATCGCGATATTTGGTTTTGCTAAAAGCATTGATGCTCCTACTAATGATAACGCCGCAACTCTTTTTAATAATTTAGTCATCGTATTTCCTTTTTATTTTTTTGTATGAGATATGCAAGGAAAATTTCCTTGCATAGATTCTTTTATTAAAGTAACATTCCACCAACAATAAATCCAAATACAACACTTAAGGCAATTGCTATAATACCTGGTATCATAAATGGGTGATTAAATACTAATTTACCAATTCTTGTAGAACCTGTATCATCCATCTCAACAGCTGCTAACAGTGTTGGATAAGTAGGTAATACAAATAAAGCACTTACTGCTGCAAATGATGCAATCGCAGTAACAGGATCAACTCCAAGTGCAAGCGCTGCTGGCATTAAAGCTTTAGTAGTTGCACCTTGAGAATAAAGTAACATACTTGCAAAGAATAATGTTACAGCTAACATCCAAGGATAATCATTTAATAAATCACTAGCAATTGTTTTAATTCCATCAATATGAGCTTCAACAAATGTAGTTCCTAACCAAGCAACCCCAAGTACACAAATACAAGCACTCATACCTGATTTAAATGTTGAAGCACTAATGATTTTTCCTGTATCAATTTTACATAATAGAGTAATTAATGTTGCACAAGCTAACATAAATACCATAATCGCTTCATTTCTAGGTAACGCTGGATCAACAATAATCCCAACTTTTTTACTAATTAAAGTTGCATATGTAACAACAGCGAAGATAGTTACACAAAAGATTGCAACTGAAAGTTTTGCACCTTTTTTAATCTCAATATTAGATTCACCTCTTAATTTAATAAGACCTTTTTCAAGTCTTTCTTTATAAACAGGATCATCTTTTAAATCTTTACCCATAAAGTTACTAAAAAATGCAGTAATCATACAAGCTGCAAAAGTTGTTGGAATAACAATTGCTAATAACTCTAAGTACCCTACTCCTAATGGCTCTAAAATACCACTAAAGAAAACAACTGCTGCTGAAATTGGTGAAGCAGTAATTGCAATTTGAGATGCAACAACAGCGATACCTAATGGTCTTGAAGGTCTAACACCTTGCTCTTTAGCAACCTCAGCAATAACTGGCAGAGTTGAATATGCTGTATGCCCTGTTCCTGCAAGTAATGTCATAAAATATGTAACAGCAGGAGCTAAATATGTAATATGTTTAGGATTTTTTCTTAGAATATCCTCCGCAATTTTAACCATATAATCTAATCCACCTGCAATTTGCATAGCTGCAATAGCTGCAATAACAGACATAATGATTAGAATAACATCGATTGGAATACTTCCTGGTTTAAGTCCAAAAAATAGACATAAAACAAGAACACCTAATCCACCAGCATACCCTATTCCAATACCACCAAGTCTTGCTCCCAAGAAAATGGCGGCTAATACTACTACAATCTCTAAACCTAACATAGCATCCTCCTTAATTTTTAATTACTACTTATTTAATAAAACTATCTAACCCTTGGTTTAATCATATTTTCTGGTTTGATAATATCGTCTAATTCTTCTTTACTTAAAAGCTCTCTTTCTAAAACAATGTCATATACTGATCTATGTGTATCTAAAGCTTCTTTTGCAACAGAAGTTGAGTTTTCATATCCAATATATGGGTTTAATGCAGTTACAAGCCCAATACTATGTAATACTAATTCTTTACATCTATCTTCATTTGCAGTGATTCCATCAACACATTTAGAAGCTAAAGTTTCAAAAGCATTTTTCATCATATTAATTGAGTTAAATAAATTAAATGCAATTACTGGTTCAAATACATTAAGTTGTAATTGTCCACCTTCACTTGCAAGTGTAATTGTTACATCTGTTCCAATTACTTGGAATGCAACTTGATTTACAACTTCAGGAATAACTGGATTTACTTTACCTGGCATAATTGAAGAACCTGGTTGCATTGCTGGTAAGTTAATTTCATTAATTCCAGTTCTAGGTCCACTACTTAATAATCTTAAGTCATTACAAATTTTTGAAATTTTTGTTGCAACTCTTTTTAATACTCCAGAAATTTGTACATAAGCACCAGTATCTTGTGTAGCTTCAACTAAGTCTTTAGCTGTAACAAATGGTCTTCCTGTTACTTCTTGTAATTTTAATTCTACTTCATGAGCATAATCTGGATGAGAGTTAATCCCTGTACCAATTGCAGTTGCTCCTAAGTTCATCTCTCTTACTAATTGTTGTGCTTCTAATAATCTTTGAATATCTTCATCAATCATTGTTACATATGTATGGAACTCTTGTCCTAAAGTCATAGGTACAGCATCTTGAAGTTGAGTTCTACCCATTTTAATTACATCTTTAAATTCATCAGCTTTTTTTGCAAATGATTTTCTTAAAATTTTCATTGAATCAATTAATTCAAAGATTTTTTCATAAAGTGCAATTCTAAATGCAGTTGGATATGCATCATTTGTTGATTGAGATTTATTTACATCATTATTTGGGTGAACAATTTTATACTCACCTTTTTGATGTCCAAGTATTTCTAAAGCTTTATTTGCAATTACTTCATTTGCATTCATATTAATAGAAGTACCTGCTCCACCTTGAATCATATCAACAATAAATTGTTCATGAAGTTCACCACCAATAATTTCATCGCAAGCTTCACAAATTGCATTTTTTTTGTTTTCTGCTAATAAACCTAATTTATGGTTTGCTAAAGCACAAGCTTTTTTAACTTTTGCTAAAGACACAATAAATGTAGGGAATTGTGATAATGTAATTCCAGTTATATTAAAGTTTTCTTTTGCCCTTGCAGTTTGTACTCCATAGTACACGTCATTAGAGATCTCTTTATCACCTAAAAGATCATGCTCCATTCTCATTGTCATAATAAATCCTTTAAATAAAATTATTAAAAAAACAATCCTTAATTTTAATTTAAATTAAGAGTTTAATTTTTTACTTAAAGGAATTCTATACCTGTAAAGTGAACTAAAAGTGACTTTTTGAACGATTATTCACTTTTTGAATATTATTTATAATATTTTGTAATTTTTTGTGATTTTATTTTTAAATATGGATTTTATAGGTTTTTTTTAAGTTATTTTGCAGTGACTGTTTTCTACTATTTTATAGTATGCTTTTCTTCGTTAATGAGCGTTATTTAAACTTACCAGTCACACTTTAAAAACATTAGTCGACTATTGTCAAGGATGAGAGAGAACCCTGTGACTGGTAATTTACTATCTTCGTTTTTTCGTAAATTATTTATAAAGGTAGATTTTTTGGAGAAGTAGGCTCACAGTCAAAGAGTTTTACCTCCAAAAAATCACGTTTTAACTTCTGTAAAAAGCCCTGATGGGAAAAGGACTTTTTATTTTTGGTTGTTTGATACTATTTTACAGTAACTAATTTTCTTCGTAAATATGCAATTTTATTTTGTAAAGGAAGGTGTTTTGGACAAGTATCCTCACAACCAAGAAGAGTCATACATCCAAAAATTCCATTATCATCTCCTACTAATTCATAGTAGTCTTCCATTGTTCTTTCATCATGTGGATCACATTCAAATCTTGCAACTCTATTTAAACCAACAGCTCCAATAAAGTCCTCTTTAATAAGTTTTGTTCCACATCCTGCCACACAACATCCGCACTCAATACATCTATCAAGTTCAAATACTTCATCTGCTACATCTGGATCTACTCTTTCTTCTAAATCAGCAATATCTATTTCTTTATTTGTATGAATCCAGCTTTCAACTCTTTTAGTCATAGCTTCCATCCACTCACCTGTATTTACAGATAAGTCTTTAATTAATTTAAAAGCAGGAAGAGGTAAAAGTATAATTTCACTATCTAAATCTTTTGTTAGTGTTCTACATGCTAATTTTGGTCTTCCATTAATCATCATGGCACAACTACCACAAATACCCGCTCTACATACAAAGTCAAAGCTTAAACCTGCATCCATTGTTTCTCTGATTTGAGTTAAAGCTAAATAAATTGTCATACTATCTGTTTCTGTTAATTTGTACTCTTTAAAATATGGTTTGCTTTCACAATTTTGTGGATCATATCTTAGTACTTTTATTGTTAATTGCCGTGCCATTATTTAACTCCTAATCTTTTATTTTTTCTTTTATACTCTTGTTGTAATGAAAATGGCATTAGTGCATGTTGAACTTCATATCTATCTTTACCACTTGCTTCCATATCTTCTTTTAATTTATCAACTTCAGCTTGTCTAATTGCAGATAATTCATTTTCAATAATCATACCTTTAGCTCCATATCCTCTAAATCCTGGAGGTATTTCCATTGTCATAATATCTAAGTCTTCATACTCAATTGTAGGTAATGTATCTCCTTCTTTCCAAGAAGTAAGAGTTCTTTTTAACCATTTAGCATCATCTCTTTTTGGATAATCTTCTCTTGTATGAGCCCCTCTACTTTCTGTTCGCTCTAATGCACCTTTAGCAACACATAATGCAACTTTTAACATCATAGGCACTCTATATGCTTCTTCAAGTTCAGGGTTTGCTGTTAATTGTTTATTTGTAACTGTAATATTTTTTACTCTTTTTAATAAATCTTCTAATTCATCAACAGCTTTAGTTAGTCCTATTCCATCTCTAAAAATACCTACGTACTCTTGCATAAGTCTTTTCATTCTATTTTTAATTTTGAAAATATCTTCATTACCTTTTAAAGATAATAATTCTTTTATATAGTTTTCTTTTGCACTTACAAATTCTTCAACTGTTTTTGTATCAATATCAATTTCACTATCTAAACAAAAATCTGCAAAATAGTTACCTACAATCATACCTGCTACAACTGTTTCTGATACTGAGTTTCCACCAAGTCTATTAAATCCATGCATATCCCAACATGCAGCTTCACCAGCACTAAATAAACCTTTTAATGTAGGAGATTCACCTGTTGGTTTAGTTCTAATACCACCCATTGAGTAGTGTTGCATTGGATGAACTGGTGCCCAACCTTTTTTACCTTCATCTGCTGGATCAATTCCTGCAAAATATTGACAAATTTCTTGAACATCTCTTAAGTTTTTCTCAATATGTTCTCTTCCTAAAATAGAAATATCTAACCATAAGTGTTTTCCATAAGGAGAATCAACACCTTTACCTTTTCTAATATGCTCCATCATTCTTCTTGAAACAACATCTCTTGAAGCAAGGTCTTTTTTCTCTGGCTCATAATCTGGCATAAATCTGTGTCCATCAACATCTCTTAGAACACCTCCATCACCTCTACATCCTTCTGTTAATAAAATCCCTGATGGGAAAAGTGGTGTTGGGTGAAATTGTACAGCTTCCATATTTCCAAGTTTTGCAATACCTGTTTCAAGTGCAATAGCAGTACCAATACCTTCACAAATAACTGCATTTGTAGTAATTTCATAGATTCTTCCATATCCACCAGTTGCAATTAATGTTCCTTTTGCAACATAAGCGATAATTTCACCTGTAACTAAATCTCTTACAATTGCTCCATAACATCTATTATTTTTATGAATAAGTCCTATTGCTTCTTTTCTATCTTCAATATTTACTTCTCTTTTAATCGCTTCATTTGCAACTGCAAAAAGCATTGTATGTCCAGTTGCATCTGATGTATAACATGTTCTCCATTTTTTAGTTCCACCAAAATCTCTTGAGTTAATTAATCCATGTTTATCATCATCTTCAAAAATTGTTGTTTTTTTAGTATTAATAACTGCTTCATGGTTACCTTTTCTAATTCTAGTCCAAGGCACACCCCAAGCTGCTAGCTCTCTAATAGCTTTTGGCGCAGTTGTAACAAACATTCTTGCAACTTCTTGATCACATCCCCAGTCACTACCTTTTACAGTATCTGCAAAGTGAACATCTTCATTATCACCTTCACTCATTTTTGCATTACCTAAACTAGCTTGCATTCCACCTTGAGCTGCTGCACTATGAGATCTTTTAACTGGTACTAAACTTAATACTGTTGTACTTAAACCTTTATTTGCTGTGGCAACGGCAGCTCTAAGACCTGCTAATCCTCCACCTATTACTAATGAATCACAATATTTAATTTTCATTTTAAACCCTTATTTCTCAATTGTATGTAAGCTAGTTACTTCTGGTTTATATTTTTGACCAGGAGCTATATCATTTTCTAATCCGATTTTAATATATGCTAATAATGTAACTACACCTAAAGTTAAAAATACAAAACTTAAAATCTTTTTCACTTTTAATAGTTTTGCTCTTGTCTCTTTTGGATTTTCACCATCAAACCATCCCCATTTCATAGCAGCTCTGTATAATCCTACTGAACCATGAATTTCAACACAGATTAATAAAACAACATATAATAACCACATATGATTTTCTACTACTCTATATGCAGATGCAAATGGACCAATATTTTGAGGTTGTGTAAACATAATAAATAAGTGAATCATTGCAGCAAACATCATTACTAAACCACTTATCCATTGAAACATCCACATTGATGTATCACTATGTTTCATCATTTTTGAGTGTTCATTTATTTTTAAATAACTCTTATAACTAATTGGAAACTTTCTAACCCCTAAAATTGCGTGAATAATAAAAATTGCACTAATAGCAAAAACTAATACACTAACAATTGCAGGAATTCCACCTTCAAATAAGAATTCTAATTCGAACAATTTTGTTACTTTGTACATTACATCTTTACCAAGTAAAATTGTAGAAACAAATAACATATGTCCCATCATAAATAGTGCTAAAAATACACCAGTCCCTGTTAACCACATATCTAATTTTGCAGGAGTTCTACTCTTTTTACCTTGAGTTGTTACTCCTGTATATGCTTCAATAACATTTTCCATTGATTACCTCCATATAATCTTATAATAACCTTATCTTTTTTATTTAAGTAATTTTATAAAGGTAATATGACCTGAAAGTTATCTTTTCAGTAAATTTAACAATTTTTTTTGCTTTTTATTAAAAAATATATAAGTAGTTATAAGAAAAGTCAAAATATGGCTTTTTAAGGGATTATTTTTGTATAGAAAGTTGTGTATATATATAATATTGTAGGAAAATGTAAAAATAGATGAGAAATCTCATCTATTTTTATTATAAATCATTTTTAATTTTTTCTTTTAAAGATTTAATAGTAAATCCAAATTCTTCAAATAATTTATCAGCTGGACCGCTTGCTCCAAAAGTATCCATACCATAAACCACATCAGCAAATTTATAGTATTCTAAACCTCTTGCTGCTTCAACAGCAAATACTTTTGTATTTTTATTAATTACTTTTTCTATATACTCTTTATCTTGTTCAATAAATAAATCAAAACAAGGAACAGAAACAACATTTGCTAAAATTCCTTCTTCTTCTAAATGACAAGCAGTTTTTAAAGCTAACATAACTTCACTTCCCGAAGCCATAATTGTAATTGTTGCACCTTCTCTTTCTTTAAGTAAATATGCACCATTTGCAACTTCACCAAAAGCTTTTTGAGGTTTTAATACTTCTAAACCTTGTCTTGAACATACAAAGGCACTTGGAGCATTTAATTTTAAAGCTACTTTCCAAGACTCAACATTTTCTGTAGCATCTGCTGGTCTAAATGTATAGAAGTTTGGTAATGCTCTAAATTGAGATAAATGTTCAATTGGTTGATGTGTTGGACCATCTTCACCTACTCCAATAGAGTCGTGTGTCCAAATAAAGTGTTGTGGTATATTTGATAAAGCAGCAATTCTTGCACTTGGTTTTAAATAATCAGAAAATACAAAGAATGTTGCACTATATACTCTAAATAATCCATATAAATTCATAGCATTACAAATTGACGCCATTGCATGTTCTTTAATACCAAAGTGAATATTTCTACCATTTGGAAAATCTTTCATATCTTTTAATTCTGTCTTATTTGAAGGAGCTAAATCAGCACTTCCACCTAAGAAACCTGGAATTGCTTTTGCAATTGCATTTAAGATTTTATGATTAGAATCTCTTGTAGCTATTTTTTCAACTTCAGAGAAATCTGGATATTCAATAGCATCAAAATTTGGATTAGCTAAAGCTTCAATTTTTGCTTTTGTCTCTTCACTTAATGATTCATTCCAAGCATTTTCTGCTTCTGCACCTTTGATTAGTTTATCAAAAGCACCTTTTATATCATAAGGTACAGCAAAAGTTTCATCTGGATCAAACCCAGCTTTAATTTTAGAAGCTCTAATCTCTTCTTCACCTAATGGAGCACCATGAGAATGATGACTTCCTTCCATAGTTGCACTACCTTTAGCAATTGCAGTTTTAGCAATAATTAAAACTGGTTTATCACACTCTTTAGCTTTTGTAATTGCATTATCAATTTGAGTAAAGTTATGTCCATCTATTTCTATTACTTCAAAATTAATTGCATCAAATCTTTTTTTAACATTTTCACTCCAAGCAATAGAAGTATCACCTTCAATTGTAATAGAGTTTGAATCATAAATAATTACTAAGTTATCTAAGTTTAAGTGACCTGCTGTTGCGCAAGCTTCATAAGAAATACCCTCTTGTAAATCTCCATCTCCACATAAACAATAAACTTTATGATTTATTACATTCTTTCCTAAAAGGTTTTGTGCATATTTTGAAGCCATTGAAAAACCAACTGCATTTGCAATACCTTGACCTAAAGGTCCAGTTGTAATTTCAACTCCATGAGTATGTCCATATTCAGGATGACCTGGTGTTTTTGAATGTAATTGTCTAAAATTTTTCATATCAGAAACACTTACATCAAATCCCCATAAATGAAGTAATGAATAAACAAGTCCTGTTGCATGCCCACCAGAGAATACTAATCTATCTCTATTTAACCATTTATCATTTGAAGGGTTGATATTTAAGTGATTACTTAAAACTGTTGCAATATCAGCTAATCCCATTGGTGCACCTGGGTGTCCTGAATTTGCTTTTTGTACCATATCAGCTGCTAAAAATCTAATCGTATTAGCTTGTTTTTGAAGTAGCTCTTTTGACATAATTTTCCTATTTTTTTTGAGTTTATACTTTTAAAGAAGTGTCGATTATATCTAAATTTCTTTAAAAAAAATATGAAGTAATAAAAAGATGTAAAAGAGAAGTTTAAAACTTCTCTTTTTTAAATATCTGAATCAATAGAAACATCTTCATCAATTAGAACTTTAATATTTGATGTTCCATTTGTAGTTCCTTCATAAACATTGAAGATATTTCCATCACTATCTGTAATTTGACCACCAGATTTCCAGTTATTAGCTCCACCTTCTAGTGTTACTTTATCTCCACTATCATCTCCAAAGATTTTAATAATATTGTCATTATCTGTTAATTCTTCTATACTTTGTTCATCTATTATTAGATGATTTGCTAAATTATTTGTTAAATCAATAATTTCAATATTATCTACTTTAGAAGAAATAGCAGAAAGGTCAATATCTTCTCCATCTAAAATTCTTAAGCTATCAACTCCTTCTGCTCCATCAATACTATCACCTAAATGAAATATAATTTCATCATCTCCACCTTGAGCATTAATAGTAGCAGATGAACCATTTGAATCAAATTTTTCATCTGCATTTGTTCCTATCATATTTGAAGAAGTTTCCACTTCTATTTTTGCTGTTGAAGAGATAGTATTTGTTGAATTATTTTCCTCTTCTGTTGAAGTTACACTTGCACTAATTGTAGTAAGTTGGTTTGAACTTAATTCTTGTGTTGAAACAAATGTATATTCTTTTTCACTTCCTTCATTTGATGGTAAAACAACACTTCCATTTGTAATAGTATACTCATTACCCATACTATCTTTTATAATACTAATTGATGATGGAATATTACTTAAAGTAATATCTGATAATACTTCACTTCCATCTTTATCACCTAAAAAGGCTGCTAAAGTTATAGTGTAGTTATATACAGTTATATTTGTAGTTGAAGTATTAAATGCATTTGGGTCACCAATTATACTTCCATCTGCAAATTTAATATTTTCAAAACTAGAAATTTTATATTTTATACCATCTTTATTATTATCATAATCTGCTTTTGTATAAGAAGAAAGAATTAAACTATCATTTCCCTCTTCTCCTCTTAGGTATCCATATACTTTTCCATCAACTTGAAGTATATCATCCCCACTTCCAAGCCAAACATCTCCACCACTATTTATATTACCTTTAATATGAACTTTATCATTACCATATGAAGTAAGAATATTTTCATTTAAAGTCCCTTCTACTAATACAGTATCATCTCCATTACCTGTATTTATATATCCGCCTGAATTTATATTTCCTTTAATTTGCACTTTATCATTATCATTACCAGTTAAAATATCATTATTTAAATCACCATTTACAGTAACTTTATCTTCTCCATCACCAGTATATATATCTGCATTTGAGTTTACACTTCCATTGATTACCACTTCATCATTTCCACCAGCAGTAGAAATATCTCCATTTAGATTTCCATTTACTTTGATTTTATCATCATTATTTCCTGAATATATCTCAGAATAATAATTTACACTTCCACCAATTTCTAATTGATTATTTCCATCACCTAAATTTACATCTCCTGAAGTATCATATTTTACATAAACAGTATCATCTCCATTAAATGTTCTTAAATTTCCATATGAATTTATACTTCCATTTATATATAAACTATCACTATTTTGCGTTAAGTCTTTATTATAATTTAAGTCATACATACTTGATGATAAAGAAGTTGAAATACCGTTCCAAGAATCAAATCCTAAATCTAAACTTCCTTGACTTCCAACAGTTACAACTTCACTTCCATTTTCTTCTATACTAAAATATAATGATGGAGTACTAGCTTTTGTGTCAATATTATTTACAATATTAATATTTACATTAAATGATGTTGTATCATTGTTGCTATCACTTGCAATTACTTTAAATGTTTCTTTATTTTCAACTATATTTTTATTTACACCTCTATATGTATAATCTCCTGTTTGGAAATTAAACTCTAAAGTTCCTCCTGCACTTGTATTTATAGTTAAAATATTATTTGTTGCATTACTTAAAGAATAAGTTATACCATCAACAATAATACAATCAATAGAAATATCTCCATCTCCACCTGTAATATTATCAGACACATTTCCAGACACACTTGCTTCAACTGTATTATCTAAAGTTGCATTTAAATCTTTTGCATCATCTACAATAATCACATCAGAACTTGAATTAGAAATTTCCTCTAAATAAGTTGTTAATGAATTATTACCAATACCAATTGAATAGATTTTATCAATATTTAAATCTTTCCATAAAGCTACAATATCATCATTTACAGAAGCTAAATTTGAACCATTTCCATATCTTTCATAAATTCCATCATTATTTGTATCTAACATATAATAAGTTGGTTTTCCATCAGAAACAAAATAAGAGATAGTCTCACCATCTAGTGGTGCAGGATTTGCTTTTAAAGCCTCAATTACACTTAATAAAGCCCCATCATAATTTGTTCCACCATTTGCTTGTAAAGTATTAATTAAAGTTATTGCATCTTTTGCATCTATCCAAACTTCATTGTTATAAGATAAAACATTTCCTTCTGCACTAAATGTACTTAATAGAACCTTTACATCACCAATTTTATCATAGCTATTTATCATATTTATAATAGATTCTTTTGCTAATTGTAATTTGTTATCATTACCCATACTACCAGAAACATCTATTGTAATAGCCAGATTTACATTAACTTTATCAAAATCCAATGTAACAGTCTCATCATTTGAATAAGGTATGCTATCACTAGCCGCTGCTTCTTTATAATTAGAACCATCCGTATTATCATTTGTTTCTGTTGCTCTTGCAGTAATTGTTAAGTTAAAGTCACTTGCTTTTTCAAAAGGCATAGTTAATTTTAAAGAATCAGCAATTGAAGTCTCATCTGCAGGAACTTCAACACTATATGAACCATCACTATTTTTTGTAATTGTATATTTATCACTACTTAATGTTGCTTCACTTGGAACTCCATCAATTCTTACACTTAATGTTTCACTTCCATCTACATCTGCTAGGGCTGCATTTATATCCACATCATACTCTAATACTTTAGTTTCAGCTTTTACAAGTTCACCATTAACTACTTCATATACGCCATCTTTAAATACAAGTTTTTCAATACTATATAAATTATCTCCTGTTTCATAAGTATCTAAACCTTGATTATCTGGGTGAGACCAACCTTTATCTTTATCATATCTAGTATCAATAACATTAATTCTTACATTTGCACCTTCAGTTATAAATGTTATTTTATAATCATTAAAGTTTCCTCTATAAATTGCTGTATCATTTCCATCAGTTGTTGAAGGAAGTGCACTTTCATGTCCACCATAAATAGCATCATCTCCCTCAGCACCAAGGAAAACATCATCTCCATCATATCCTACTAATTGATCAGATAAATCTTTTGCATCTAAATAATCATCAGTATGATTAAATGTTGTAGAGAATAACTGATCTTGTAAATCAGTTCCCTCTTTTATATTTTGTGCACTATTTTTTAAACCTTGAACATAGCTATCATAATCAAAGTTTGAATTACTATCTCTAATTACTGGACCACTTACATCAATTTGTGCTGTTGGTTTATCAGCAACGGCAACTACTTCAATAAAAGTTGTTTGAACTTCACTCCAATTTTGTCCATTGCTTACTTTAAATCTAAAGTCTGCATCTTCATCAGTATTTGTAGTTGGTTCAAAAGTTAATTTACCAGCTTCTATATCTTCTTTACTAATTTGCGTATTAACAGAAATCTCTTGTCCATTTAGTTTTAATACTCCATTTAATGGAAGTCCCACAATCATAACTTTTGCAAAACTTGTAGTTGTAGTATCACTATATGTTCCAAAATCATCAACTTTTATAGTATATATTTCATCTTCTTTAGTAGAGATATTATCATCTGTTGTCTCAACTTGTGTTTCATTTGGTTTTGAAGTTGCACTTGCTTTATTACCTGCTAAGTCTTCTGTTGAAGCTGTAACTGTAATATTTTTAATATCAAAAGAGCTTACATCAATATCATCTAACTTATAATTTCCATTTGAATCTATTGTTGTAGTTATCTCTTTTGTATTTACTCCATCAGAAATAACTATTTTTACTTCTTGAGTAAATTCAACATCTGTAACTTTTCCAGCAATATCAATAGTATTAGTTTCAGAATTAAACTCTTTTATAATTGAATTATATTCATAACTAACTGGTTCAACAAAAAATCCATTATCACTTGCATTGCCATTTGTACTATGAGCATCAAAAGCAATATAAGCAAACTCACCAATTTCTGAAATAGTAATAGTTGTATCTCCTGTTGAAGAGAAAATACCTTTTCCAGATGCTATTTCATTACCATTTTTATCAAATGCTATCCATTGACCTTCAAAAGAAGCAGAATTATTAGACACATTTAAATTAAATGTTGCACTTGTTGCCACATCATTTAATGCAATTACTAAAGTTTCATTATCATCAATACCTTTTTCACTCTCATTACTATTAAATTGTACTCCTAAACCATCTTCTGTAGAAACTACTTTTTCATTTGTTCCAAATTTTAAATGACCAATAGACTTTCCATTTCCAGTCATAAAATTATCACCATTATAAGCATATGCTGTATATGTTGCTTCTTTTGTAGAAGTAATCTCATCTTTATCAATAGTAATTAAAGCTTTAGTATCTTTTCCTACACTATCATCTGCACTTGCAGTATTTCCAAACTCATCTTTAGATGAAAGATTTACAGTTAATGTTCCATCTTTTAAAGAGCTTACATCATAGTTTTCAATTGTAAAAGTACCATCATTATTTACAGTTACACTACTTGGGTCTATTATTAAAGTAGTTGTTCCATCAGTTACACTTAAGCTTGTAATAGTTGCACCTGGTTCTATTTCTCCTTTAATTGTTGCTAGTTCAACTGTTCCTTCACTTGCATCAATTACACTATTTGGGTCATTTGAATCAATTATGAAAACTTTCGCCGTTGTAGTTCCATCATCATAATCAGCTGGATTTAGCTCACATCCACCAATATCTAATCTTAAAGGCATAGTATTACTATGTTTATTTCCATCAAATACTACTACTTCAAAATCTCTTGGTGTTCTATCACTACTTGTACTTGTAAATGTTAAAGACTCTAAAGCCTTTTCATAATCTTCAATAGAAGCAACTCCACTTAAAGTTACAACTGCATTTTCAATATTTACACTTATATTTGAAGGTAAATTACTTATATCTATTACATCCCCATCTTTATAATTTGTAAGAGTAACAGTTGCACCTTCTAAAGTTGTATTATCAACATCACTTAACTCTATATTTTTAATAATATTATCACTGCTATTTGCCCATGCAGGACCACTTCCTTGGAAAGATTGTAAATAATAATCTGAGCTATCATCACCATTATTAGGTGAACCATCTTTATATTGAATAGCACTAAATTCTATTTTATCAAATACTACATTTCCAGTGCTTATTTCAAATGTTGGATTATTTCCATCTCCATCTAATATACCTTCTTTTACTAATTTACCATCTTTATATAGTTTATAGTAACCTTGCTCTCCCTCACTATCTATTAATTGAGCAAAAGAGAATTTTGCATAATTTAAGTTACCCTTAAACTCTAAAACAATTGATTCAGATGTATTATTATTTTCATCATAATTTATTTGATTTGGAACACTTAAGTTTGTACCCACATCACTTGAATCATTTACCCCAAGTTTATAATCCGCATCTTTTACTAAGTTTTGCTCTTGTCCATCAAAACCTAAAGCTGTTATTTTTACACTATTTCCTAAACTATCACTATTTGTCCAAGAAGCATTACTATTTGAATCTGCATTCCATTCATATTGTTTAGAAGAAAGATTTATTTTTCCTAAATCTACAAAATACTCTTCTCCCACATTTAACATTTCACAAGTTTTAATAGTAATAACTACATCATCATAATCTTTATC
Source organism: Malaciobacter mytili LMG 24559 (assembly GCF_003346775.1). NCBI lineage: Bacteria > Pseudomonadati > Campylobacterota > Epsilonproteobacteria > Campylobacterales > Arcobacteraceae > Malaciobacter > Malaciobacter mytili. The sequence continues at coordinate 2,593,997 of NZ_CP031219.1, forward strand.
ACCTAAAGATAAATCTTCAAAACCAAGAACAATTCCACCATCACTTGATTTTGCAGCAATTACATGGTCTTTTCCATCAGCATTTAATTCATTATCACTATAATAAACTGTTTGTTTTACACCATCAACTAACATTTCACTATTTGCGTTAAATGTAATAGTTGAATTCATTGTGATACCTTTATCTTCTCCATCAGGAATAATAAAGAATCCAACTTCACCTGTAAGATTTGTAAGAGTACCTAACATTTCAGATTGAGAACCAACCATACTTTGATCTTCAACATAGATGATTTTTGCTACTAAATTTCCAGCTTCATCTTTTGTATAAAAACCAATAACATTATGATGCCCTGCTCTTCCGCCATTGTATTCAACACTCATAGCAGATTCAGTAGAACCCATATCTATTTTTAAATTTCCATTATTTTCTGAGAAAATAAGTTCTTTATCTTTATTTGTTAAATCATCAGGGCTAAGAGTATCTACTTTATTATCATTGTTTGTATCTAATAGACCATCTATTGTATTATATGATTTATTATTTGCACTAATTGAATTAATTTTTGGTGCATCATTTGCCCCTTCAACTTTAACTGTTAGTGTAGCTTCATCACTTGGATTTATTCCATCACTAAGTACATATGTGAAAATATCATCTTCTATTTTATTTGTATTCCAACTATCAGTAGTATTTTCATCCACATCATATGTGTATTCACCTGTTTTATTGATAGTTAAGGTTCCGTATTTACCTTGAATTGTTACATTATTTCCATTTGTAGGAATAGAAATAGTATTACCTTCAAATTTAATTGCACTGATAAATAAAGCATTTGAACCACTATCAGCCACATCATCTGTAATTATATTTCCACTTGCACTTTGTCCATCATCTGCTTCATCTTCTGAAGACACAAATTCATTTCCTGTTTCAGTTGCTTTTGCTGTGTTATTAGTTGCATTTGGTGCAATATCATTATCTATAATTGTACCTGTTACACTATCTTGTACTCCATTTTCACCATGAGGTAAAATAGTTCCTAATCCTGCAACATTTGTACTAATTGATTTAATTGATAATGTATAGCTTTCATTTCCTTCAGCTAATAAATCATCAACTACACTATTTATAATTTGTGCACTATTTTCTCCATTTGCACTTCCTGTAATTACCACTTTAATAGTTTTTGAAGAGAAATCATCAGCTTCTGTAGTATCAGAAGTATATTCTAATTCTACAGTTACAGTTTGTCCACTTCTTAAAGTAATAGGATTTCCATCTTGATCAACTAATTGTAAGTTATGAGTTAATAAAGCTCCCTTTGCTTCTGTAACTTGAGAATCTCCTGTTAATTTAACATATGCTTGGAAACTTGAATCAATATCTATTGATAAATTACCTGTTGCATTATCTCCATCTCCATCAGTTACTGTATATGGAATTTCAATTTTATTAATACCCGTATCAGGAACAAATTGCGTTACTTCATATGTTGGATGGTCACTATTTACATTATTTGCTTCAAGTTTTACTAATATTTTTCCTGTTGCTTCATCTTTTCCTAAAATTACTTTTCCATTGTTATATACTGTCCATACTAAATTTGGACCTGTTCCGTCTCCACCATTTATAACAACACCTAAGCCATCACTTGGGTCTTTATCTCCCCATTGGAAAGATAAATTTCCTCCATCAAGTTTTGGTCCTGTTCCATCTGCTGGTCCATCTGCACCAAAAGTAAAATCTAGTTCATTTCCTCCACTATTGATAATTAATACCCCATGGATATTAACTATAGTTGCTAATAATTCATCAGATAAAGAGTTTACATTTTCAACAATAAATGTATCATGTCCATTTGCTACATCAGCAATTTGCTCTAAACTTCCTAAAGGATTTCCATCTAAATCTACATTATTTCCTATTCCTATAGAGTAAACATCATCAAAGTTATTCTCAGCAAACTCTTTCCACTCTGGATAAATACCTGAAATTCCATCATTTCCATTCATATCTCCTTGAGTTGGATTACCATCTGAAATAAAATAGAAAATATCTTGGTCAGCATCAGGTTTTTTATCCGTATCTGTATCATAGTTGTCAATTGTGTCTCTTAATACATCTTCATAATCTGTCATACCAGAAGATGATAAACCATTAATATAGTTTTTTGCACTTTGAATATCAGTAAACCAATGACTTACTGTTGCATCACCATTAAAATCAACAATTTTAATATTAACTTCACCCATCTCCTCATATTTTTCTATTAATTTTATAGCAGCTTCTTTTGCAAGGTTCATTCTTGTATAACCCATACTTTGAGACCTATCTATTGCAAGAACTAAGTTTGTACTTGTATTTGAGTATTGAGCTTGGGCTTCAACATTAACATCTCCTGCAGTTGGTACATCATCAGCTATATCTATAGAAATTTTACCTTTTACTATTTCATTAGATGAAGGGTTTTTTGCTTCAATTTGAAATTGAATATTTGAAATTAAATCTTCACTTGAAAAATCAGGATGGTCTACACTATCTTTTAATTCAAATGTATATGTTCCATCTTCATTTAATGTGATTTCAAAAACCTCTCTATTATCACTAGAAACACCTGTTAATGTTTTCCCATCATCAGAGATTTGGATATTTATTCCTTTACCTTCTGAAGTTAAAGTTGTAGATTGAGAAGAACTAAATTTTACATCAATAGTCACATCATCTGCATTATTCATATTTAAATCGCCATTTACAACTTTTACATCTGGGTCATATGAATCTAAATCTGAAGTTCCCTCTAATGCATCTTCATCAACTAAAACTTTTTCTGCATCAAATTTTAATTTATCATTATCTTTTATTGTTGTTGTTACTTCAGCATTATCTATAACTACTTTTTCATAGTTACCACCTAATGGATTTGAAATAATTACTTTAAAACTTTCATTATTTTCTGCAAAATTGTCATCATAAGCTAACACATTAAAATCAACTGATGTTTCACCTACTGGAATTGTAACTTTTACTGTATTTGTAACTATATCATTTGTTTTAGCACTAATATATGAGTAAGTTACATCAAGTGTTAAAGGTGTACCTTTAGGTGCTTGTTCAACACTTACAGTATATGTAGCATTTTGTCCTTCAATAACCTCAGAAGAGCCCTCAAGTTTTACTTTTACTGGGTCTTCATCATCTTTGATTTCTGTACTTACTTCACTTGTATCTGCTTGCAGTTTTTCAAAGCTTTCACCACCAGTTACACCTTTGATTGAGTTTGTAATTGAATCTGTCTCTTTATATACATCATCTCTATTTACTGCTACAGGAGAAGAAGTTCCTTCTGATGAATTTGCTTCTATTGTAATTGTCTCACCATTTTCTAATGTTACTACTACTGCCTCTTTTGCTACTACTGGTTTACCATCTGCATCTACTAGTTTTGCTGTATATGTGATACTTCCACCATCTTCACTTGTACTTGTTGTTGCTTCTAAGATTACTTTTACTGGGTCTTCATCATCTTTGATTTCTGTACTTACTTCACTTGTATCTGCTTGCAGTTTTTCAAAGCTTTCACCACCAGTTACACCTTTGATTGAGTTTGTAATTGAATCTGTCTCTTTATATACATCATCTCTATTTACTGCTACAGGAGAAGAAGTTCCTTCTGATGAATTTGCTTCTATTGTAATTGTCTCACCATTTTCTAATGTTACTACTACTGCCTCTTTTGCTACTACTGGTTTACCATCTGCATCTACTAGTTTTGCTGTATATGTGATACTTCCACCATCTTCACTTGTACTTGTTGTTGCTTCTAAGATTACTTTTACTGGGTCTTCATCATCTTTGATTTCTGTACTTACTTCACTTGTATCTGCTTGCAGTTTTTCAAAGCTTTCACCACCAGTTACACCTTTGATTGAGTTTGTAATTGAATCTGTCTCTTTATATACATCATCTCTATTTACTGCTACAGGAGAAGAAGTTCCTTCTGATGAATTTGCTTCTATTGTAATTGTCTCACCATTTTCTAATGTTACTACTACTGCCTCTTTTGCTACTACTGGTTTACCATCTGCATCTACTAGTTTTGCTGTATATGTGATACTTCCACCATCTTCACTTGTACTTGTTGTTGCTTCTAAGATTACTTTTACTGGGTCTTCATCATCTTTGATTTCTGTACTTACTTCACTTGTATCTGCTTGCAGTTTTTCAAAGCTTTCACCACCAGTTACACCTTTGATTGAGTTTGTAATTGAATCTGTCTCTTTATATACATCATCTCTATTTACTGCTACAGGAGAAGAAGTTCCTTCTGATGAATTTGCTTCTATTGTAATTGTCTCACCATTTTCTAATGTTACTACTACTGCCTCTTTTGCTACTACTGGTTTACCATCTGCATCTACTAGTTTTGCTGTATATGTGATACTTCCACCATCTTCACTTGTACTTGTTGTTGCTTCTAAGATTACTTTTACTGGGTCTTCATCATCTTTGATTTCTGTACTTACTTCACTTGTATCTGCTTGCAGTTTTTCAAAGCTTTCACCACCAGTTACACCTTTGATTGAGTTTGTAATTGAATCTGTCTCTTTATATACATCATCTCTATTTACTGCTACAGGAGAAGAAGTTCCTTCTGATGAATTTGCTTCTATTGTAATTGTCTCACCATTTTCTAATGTTACTACTACTGCCTCTTTTGCTACTACTGGTTTACCATCTGCATCTACTAGTTTTGCTGTATATGTGATACTTCCACCATCTTCACTTGTACTTGTTGTTGCTTCTAAGATTACTTTTACTGGGTCTTCATCATCTTTGATTTCTGTACTTACTTCACTTGTATCTGCTTGCAGTTTTTCAAAGCTTTCACCACCAGTTACACCTTTGATTGAGTTTGTAATTGAATCTGTCTCTTTATATACATCATCTCTATTTACTGCTACAGGAGAAGAAGTTCCTTCTGATGAATTTGCTTCTATTGTAATTGTCTCACCATTTTCTAATGTTACTACTACTGCCTCTTTTGCTACTACTGGTTTACCATCTGCATCTACTAGTTTTGCTGTATATGTGATACTTCCACCATCTTCACTTGTACTTGTTGTTGCTTCTAAGATTACTTTTACTGGGTCTTCATCATCTTTGATTTCTGTACTTACTTCACTTGTATCTGCTTGCAGTTTTTCAAAGCTTTCACCACCAGTTACACCTTTGATTGAGTTTGTAATTGAATCTGTCTCTTTATATACATCATCTCTATTTACTGCTACAGGAGAAGAAGTTCCTTCTGATGAATTTGCTTCTATTGTAATTGTCTCACCATTTTCTAATGTTACTACTACTGCCTCTTTTGCTACTACTGGTTTACCATCTGCATCTACTAGTTTTGCTGTATATGTGATACTTCCACCATCTTCACTTGTACTTGTTGTTGCTTCTAAGATTACTTTTACTGGGTCTTCATCATCTTTGATTTCTGTACTTACTTCACTTGTATCTGCTTGCAGTTTTTCAAAGCTTTCACCACCAGTTACACCTTTGATTGAGTTTGTAATTGAATCTGTCTCTTTATATACATCATCTCTATTTACTGCTACAGGAGAAGAAGTTCCTTCTGATGAATTTGCTTCTATTGTAATTGTCTCACCATTTTCTAATGTTACTACTACTGCCTCTTTTGCTACTACTGGTTTACCATCTGCATCTACTAGTTTTGCTGTATATGTGATACTTCCACCATCTTCACTTGTACTTGTTGTTGCTTCTAAGATTACTTTTACTGGGTCTTCATCATCTTTGATTTCTGTACTTACTTCACTTGTATCTGCTTGCAGTTTTTCAAAGCTTTCACCACCAGTTACACCTTTGATTGAGTTTGTAATTGAATCTGTCTCTTTATATACATCATCTCTATTTACTGCTACAGGAGAAGAAGTTCCTTCTGATGAATTTGCTTCTATTGTAATTGTCTCACCATTTTCTAATGTTACTACTACTGCCTCTTTTGCTACTACTGGTTTACCATCTGCATCTACTAGTTTTGCTGTATATGTGATACTTCCACCATCTTCACTTGTACTTGTTGTTGCTTCTAAGATTACTTTTACTGGGTCTTCATCATCTTTGATTTCTGTACTTACTTCACTTGTATCTGCTTGCAGTTTTTCAAAGCTTTCACCACCAGTTACACCTTTGATTGAGTTTGTAATTGAATCTGTCTCTTTATATACATCATCTCTATTTACTGCTACAGGAGAAGAAGTTCCTTCTGATGAATTTGCTTCTATTGTAATTGTCTCACCATTTTCTAATGTTACTACTACTGCCTCTTTTGCTACTACTGGTTTACCATCTGCATCTACTAGTTTTGCTGTATATGTGATACTTCCACCATCTTCACTTGTACTTGTTGTTGCTTCTAAGATTACTTTTACTGGGTCTTCATCATCTTTGATTTCTGTACTTACTTCACTTGTATCTGCTTGCAGTTTTTCAAAGCTTTCACCACCAGTTACACCTTTGATTGAGTTTGTAATTGAATCTGTCTCTTTATATACATCATCTCTATTTACTGCTACAGGAGAAGAAGTTCCTTCTGATGAATTTGCTTCTATTGTAATTGTCTCACCATTTTCTAATGTTACTACTACTGCCTCTTTTGCTACTACTGGTTTACCATCTGCATCTACTAGTTTTGCTGTATATGTGATACTTCCACCATCTTCACTTGTACTTGTTGTTGCTTCTAAGATTACTTTTACTGGGTCTTCATCATCTTTGATTTCTGTACTTACTTCACTTGTATCTGCTTGCAGTTTTTCAAAGCTTTCACCACCAGTTACACCTTTGATTGAGTTTGTAATTGAATCTGTCTCTTTATATACATCATCTCTATTTACTGCTACAGGAGAAGAAGTTCCTTCTGATGAATTTGCTTCTATTGTAATTGTCTCACCATTTTCTAATGTTACTACTACTGCCTCTTTTGCTACTACTGGTTTACCATCTGCATCTACTAGTTTTGCTGTATATGTGATACTTCCACCATCTTCACTTGTACTTGTTGTTGCTTCTAAGATTACTTTTACTGGGTCTTCATCATCTTTGATTTCTGTACTTACTTCACTTGTATCTGCTTGCAGTTTTTCAAAGCTTTCACCACCAGTTACACCTTTGATTGAGTTTGTAATTGAATCTGTCTCTTTATATACATCATCTCTATTTACTGCTACAGGAGAAGAAGTTCCTTCTGATGAATTTGCTTCTATTGTAATTGTCTCACCATTTTCTAATGTTACTACTACTGCCTCTTTTGCTACTACTGGTTTACCATCTGCATCTACTAGTTTTGCTGTATATGTGATACTTCCACCATCTTCACTTGTACTTGTTGTTGCTTCTAAGATTACTTTTACTGGGTCTTCATCATCTTTGATTTCTGTACTTACTTCACTTGTATCTGCTTGCAGTTTTTCAAAGCTTTCACCACCAGTTACACCTTTGATTGAGTTTGTAATTGAATCTGTCTCTTTATATACATCATCTCTATTTACTGCTACAGGAGAAGAAGTTCCTTCTGATGAATTTGCTTCTATTGTAATTGTCTCACCATTTTCTAATGTTACTACTACTGCCTCTTTTGCTACTACTGGTTTACCATCTGCATCTACTAGTTTTGCTGTATATGTGATACTTCCACCATCTTCACTTGTACTTGTTGTTGCTTCTAAGATTACTTTTACTGGGTCTTCATCATCTTTGATTTCTGTACTTACTTCACTTGTATCTGCTTGCAGTTTTTCAAAGCTTTCACCACCAGTTACACCTTTGATTGAGTTTGTAATTGAATCTGTCTCTTTATATACATCATCTCTATTTACTGCTACAGGAGAAGAAGTTCCTTCTGATGAATTTGCTTCTATTGTAATTGTCTCACCATTTTCTAATGTTACTACTACTGCCTCTTTTGCTACTACTGGTTTACCATCTGCATCTACTAGTTTTGCTGTATATGTGATACTTCCACCATCTTCACTTGTACTTGTTGTTGCTTCTAAGATTACTTTTACTGGGTCTTCATCATCTTTGATTTCTGTACTTACTTCACTTGTATCTGCTTGCAGTTTTTCAAAGCTTTCACCACCAGTTACACCTTTGATTGAGTTTGTAATTGAATCTGTCTCTTTATATACATCATCTCTATTTACTGCTACAGGAGAAGAAGTTCCTTCTGATGAATTTGCTTCTATTGTAATTGTCTCACCATTTTCTAATGTTACTACTACTGCCTCTTTTGCTACTACTGGTTTACCATCTGCATCTACTAGTTTTGCTGTATATGTGATACTTCCACCATCTTCACTTGTACTTGTTGTTGCTTCTAAGATTACTTTTACTGGGTCTTCATCATCTTTGATTTCTGTACTTACTTCACTTGTATCTGCTTGCAGTTTTTCAAAGCTTTCACCACCAGTTACACCTTTGATTGAGTTTGTAATTGAATCTGTCTCTTTATATACATCATCTCTATTTACTGCTACAGGAGAAGAAGTTCCTTCTGATGAATTTGCTTCTATTGTAATTGTCTCACCATTTTCTAATGTTACTACTACTGCCTCTTTTGCTACTACTGGTTTACCATCTGCATCTACTAGTTTTGCTGTATATGTGATACTTCCACCATCTTCACTTGTACTTGTTGTTGCTTCTAAGATTACTTTTACTGGGTCTTCATCATCTTTGATTTCTGTACTTACTTCACTTGTATCTGCTTGCAGTTTTTCAAAGCTTTCACCACCAGTTACACCTTTGATTGAGTTTGTAATTGAATCTGTCTCTTTATATACATCATCTCTATTTACTGCTACAGGAGAAGAAGTTCCTTCTGATGAATTTGCTTCTATTGTAATTGTCTCACCATTTTCTAATGTTACTACTACTGCCTCTTTTGCTACTACTGGTTTACCATCTGCATCTACTAGTTTTGCTGTATATGTGATACTTCCACCATCTTCACTTGTACTTGTTGTTGCTTCTAAGATTACTTTTACTGGGTCTTCATCATCTTTGATTTCTGTACTTACTTCACTTGTATCTGCTTGCAGTTTTTCAAAGCTTTCACCACCAGTTACACCTTTGATTGAGTTTGTAATTGAATCTGTCTCTTTATATACATCATCTCTATTTACTGCTACAGGAGAAGAAGTTCCTTCTGATGAATTTGCTTCTATTGTAATTGTCTCACCATTTTCTAATGTTACTACTACTGCCTCTTTTGCTACTACTGGTTTACCATCTGCATCTACTAGTTTTGCTGTATATGTGATACTTCCACCATCTTCACTTGTACTTGTTGTTGCTTCTAAGATTACTTTTACTGGGTCTTCATCATCTTTGATTTCTGTACTTACTTCACTTGTATCTGCTTGCAGTTTTTCAAAGCTTTCACCACCAGTTACACCTTTGATTGAGTTTGTAATTGAATCTGTCTCTTTATATACATCATCTCTATTTACTGCTACAGGAGAAGAAGTTCCTTCTGATGAATTTGCTTCTATTGTAATTGTCTCACCATTTTCTAATGTTACTACTACTGCCTCTTTTGCTACTACTGGTTTACCATCTGCATCTACTAGTTTTGCTGTATATGTGATACTTCCACCATCTTCACTTGTACTTGTTGTTGCTTCTAAGATTACTTTTACTGGGTCTTCATCATCTTTGATTTCTGTACTTACTTCACTTGTATCTGCTTGCAGTTTTTCAAAGCTTTCACCACCAGTTACACCTTTGATTGAGTTTGTAATTGAATCTGTCTCTTTATATACATCATCTCTATTTACTGCTACAGGAGAAGAAGTTCCTTCTGATGAATTTGCTTCTATTGTAATTGTCTCACCATTTTCTAATGTTACTACTACTGCCTCTTTTGCTACTACTGGTTTACCATCTGCATCTACTAGTTTTGCTGTATATGTGATACTTCCACCATCTTCACTTGTACTTGTTGTTGCTTCTAAGATTACTTTTACTGGGTCTTCATCATCTTTGATTTCTGTACTTACTTCACTTGTATCTGCTTGCAGTTTTTCAAAGCTTTCACCACCAGTTACACCTTTGATTGAGTTTGTAATTGAATCTGTCTCTTTATATACATCATCTCTATTTACTGCTACAGGAGAAGAAGTTCCTTCTGATGAATTTGCTTCTATTGTAATTGTCTCACCATTTTCTAATGTTACTACTACTGCCTCTTTTGCTACTACTGGTTTACCATCTGCATCTACTAGTTTTGCTGTATATGTGATACTTCCACCATCTTCACTTGTACTTGTTGTTGCTTCTAAGATTACTTTTACTGGGTCTTCATCATCTTTGATTTCTGTACTTACTTCACTTGTATCTGCTTGCAGTTTTTCAAAGCTTTCACCACCAGTTACACCTTTGATTGAGTTTGTAATTGAATCTGTCTCTTTATATACATCATCTCTATTTACTGCTACAGGAGAAGAAGTTCCTTCTGATGAATTTGCTTCTATTGTAATTGTCTCACCATTTTCTAATGTTACTACTACTGCCTCTTTTGCTACTACTGGTTTACCATCTGCATCTACTAGTTTTGCTGTATATGTGATACTTCCACCATCTTCACTTGTACTTGTTGTTGCTTCTAAGATTACTTTTACTGGGTCTTCATCATCTTTGATTTCTGTACTTACTTCACTTGTATCTGCTTGCAGTTTTTCAAAGCTTTCACCACCAGTTACACCTTTGATTGAGTTTGTAATTGAATCTGTCTCTTTATATACATCATCTCTATTTACTGCTACAGGAGAAGAAGTTCCTTCTGATGAATTTGCTTCTATTGTAATTGTCTCACCATTTTCTAATGTTACTACTACTGCCTCTTTTGCTACTACTGGTTTACCATCTGCATCTACTAGTTTTGCTGTATATGTGATACTTCCACCATCTTCACTTGTACTTGTTGTTGCTTCTAAGATTACTTTTACTGGGTCTTCATCATCTTTGATTTCTGTACTTACTTCACTTGTATCTGCTTGCAGTTTTTCAAAGCTTTCACCACCAGTTACACCTTTGATTGAGTTTGTAATTGAATCTGTCTCTTTATATACATCATCTCTATTTACTGCTACAGGAGAAGAAGTTCCTTCTGATGAATTTGCTTCTATTGTAATTGTCTCACCATTTTCTAATGTTACTACTACTGCCTCTTTTGCTACTACTGGTTTACCATCTGCATCTACTAGTTTTGCTGTATATGTGATACTTCCACCATCTTCACTTGTACTTGTTGTTGCTTCTAAGATTACTTTTACTGGGTCTTCATCATCTTTGATTTCTGTACTTACTTCACTTGTATCTGCTTGCAGTTTTTCAAAGCTTTCACCACCAGTTACACCTTTGATTGAGTTTGTAATTGAATCTGTCTCTTTATATACATCATCTCTATTTACTGCTACAGGAGAAGAAGTTCCTTCTGATGAATTTGCTTCTATTGTAATTGTCTCACCATTTTCTAATGTTACTACTACTGCCTCTTTTGCTACTACTGGTTTACCATCTGCATCTACTAGTTTTGCTGTATATGTGATACTTCCACCATCTTCACTTGTACTTGTTGTTGCTTCTAAGATTACTTTTACAGTATCTATAGTATCTACTACTTTTGTAGAAGTTGTAGCTGTTTTATCTATATTCTCAAATCCACCACCAGTTGTTTCACTAATAGTTGCTATTATTGTTGTATCTACTTCTTTATATACATCACTATCAGGTGTCACTGTATAATCAGCACTTCCAGTTTTTTCTCCATCTTTAATTGTAATTACAACTCCATTATCAAGTGTAATTTTCATTTCACCTTTTGATGGATAATCTAAAGTTGCTGAGTAAGTAATCGTTGTATCATCTTCTGTGATTTGTGCAGTTGCATCTAGTAATACTTTTACAGTATCTATTGAATCCACAATTGTAGTACTAGCACTTGTATCACTATTTACAATATCAAATCCTCCACCAATTGTGTCTACAACTGAAACATCAATTACTTGGTCAGGTTCAGCATATACATCACTATCAGGTATTACTTCATAAGATACACTTCCAACTCTTTCACCAGCAGGAATTGTAATTGTTAAATCATTACTTAAAACTATTGTCATATCAGTTAATGCTGGAGTTGATAAAGTTGCAGTATAAATAATAACATTATCATCTTCTGTGATTTGTGCAGTTGCACTTAATGTTATATTTACAATCGTATCTAAAGAATTATTATCTTGAACAGAAGGAGTTGTAGTATCAATTTCTGTATTTAATCTTGTTCTACCAGATAATGCATCAACAGAATCTGTTTCTACAAAAGATATTGGTCTAAAAGTAGAAGTATCACCTTCTGCTCCACCTGCAGCTGCTGCTTCTAAAGCTGAAGTTAAAGACCCAAAGTCATCAATAACAATACCATTTTTATCCAAAGAAGTAATAGATGAAGTTGCTAATAGTTCTTTTAATGAGTTAATTACATCATCACCTTTGAAATTAGTATTCATAACGGTTGATTGTAGGTCATATATCCCCTCAGGATCATCAATCATACTTAATACTGTCTTTTCTCCATTTTGATTTAAGATTAAATCAACCATATTTTTAAATACGATTTTTACTGGAGGGTCAATATTAATCACTAACTGAATAGATTTATCTCCATCCAATAAATTGAACTTATATCCTGAAGCAGAATAGTTATCAAAGTAAAATTGTTGTCCCGCTTTAGGTTCAATTACCATATTTTCTTTAACATTTATTACCTCATAAGTTCCATTTGGTTCTTTAATGATTAAATTCAACATAACAGACTCCTGTATTATTACGATTATTTTTCGGTATAATACAAAAAAAAAGTTTCTTTGAAGTTTCTGTAATTAGTTATTTTTTTATTTTTAAATATTATATTTTTTTATTTTTTCTAAAGTCTAGGATAGTTAATTTAAACTAGAGTGCCTTCAAATCGTCACTTTTGTGTCTTTTTTTTAAAAAAATAAAAGAGATATAAAAAGAAGAATTTAAAAAAGTTTCTATATAGTTTCTAAATTTTTACAAATCAGTATTTAAAGGAGTTACTATAGTAAAAATAGCGCCATTTTCACCATTTACTACTTCAATATAACCATTCATATGTTTTTCAATAATTAGTTTTGACATAAATAAACCTATCCCAAAACCATCTTTTTTTTCTTTTGTATAAAAAGGTTCAAAAATAGCATAAGGATTTGAATCTTTTATTCCACCTGCATTATCTTCAATAATTAATATTGCATTATTACTTTCTTTATTTAGAGTTATTTTTATAAGTGGATCTTTTATGTTTCTTAAAAATAATATTTCTTTAGCATTATTTATTAAATTTATTAGAACTTGTGAATACTCATTTTTATATCCATAAATTTCTGGATTTTTTTTCACTATTATTTCTAGCTTTATATTATGTTTTTTTAAAGTACTACTTAAAATATTAATAGCAAAGTTTAATTGAGTTGATAAATTAAATGTCACTTTTTGTTTATCAGTAGAAAAAAAGTTTTTAAAGTCATTTATAGTTGTAGACATATATTTTGTAATTTCACTTAATTTTTCTATTGAATCTAAAATCTCTTTGTTTTCTACATTTTGACCCATTTTAAGTTTTGCATCTATAGGCATAAATAAAGAATTGATTTCCATTAAAGGTTGTCTCCATTGATGGGTAATAGACCCTAATAGTTCTCCCATAGAAGCCATCTTGCTTTGTTGAAAAAGTATCTCTTCACTTTGTTTATTTTTTTTAACAACTTGCTTAATTTTCTCTTCTAATTCTTTATTCTGTTCTTCTAAGTTTAAAAAATCATCTAAATTTGTCTGTCTCATATTTACTTCTTTTAAAGTTCTGATTTATTTTTGAAAATAGTATGATTATTTTTTATTAGAGTAAAAACATCATCAATAAACTCTGAAATATAGTCATATTCACTAGTTATTACCTCTTTACAAGTTTTATTTATAATTCCCCATTTATTATCTTTTTTTACTCTTGCATAATCTTCATCAAAACTAAAAACTTCATCATAAATAAAATCACTTAATAAGTTCATATTTTTATCAATACATGCGAATTTATTATTTGCTGATGACTTAACAAAACTAATATCAAAAATAAAATCTCTTGCTTCTAAGAAAATTGGTTTTTGAATAAGTTGCAAATTTTTATTTATAAAACCAAATTTATCTTTTTCTTTTACCACAGCAACACCATTATAAAACTCTTTTATTTCATTAAATATATCTGGTAATAAAATTTTTCCATTAATATCAACTATTCCATATCTATTTTCTTTTTCAAAAATAAAATACTCTTTATTTTCTAAACTATCTATTTGAGATATATAATTATAAGAAGGCTTTAAAACTACAATATTTTTATCTTTAATTCCATATTTACCAGTTTTATTATCTTGAAAAATAGTATAATTACTACTATAAAAACATCCAGAAAAAATAAAAATATAAAAAATAAAAACAAATATCTTTTTTGACATTTTATACCTCCTAATTAGAAATACTCTCTACTTTAAACTCTAATTTATCAAAAGAAGTTTTTTCTAAAACAACTCCATCTGAAAAGAAGTTTTTTTCAATCCAAATTATATTTTCTCGTATAGTTTTATTATTTAGTTTCTTCATATACTCAAAAACTTTATCTGCATCATTTTGTAGAATTAAAAGCTCTTTTTTACTACTAGAATAATCAATATAAATATTTAAAATCTTTTCTTTATATTTTAAAACTTCTTCTATATATTTTGGAAAAAATTCATTTAAAATTCTTTTATACTCTTCACTTAAATTTCCATTTTGAAAAATATTTTTACTTTTAAAAGTAAAAGTTTGAGTATTTTTATTATAGTTTGCATTCCAAGTTTTTAAATTAGGGAAAAGCTTACTTAAACTAATAGATAACTGATTAAAGTTTTTTTCTTCTTCAAATGTATCTATTATTTGTTCTTCTACTTCATCAAATAGTTCTTCCTTTTCTTTACAAGATTCTTGTAAGTTTTCACCTTTTAATAAAGAAAGAATAATTTCATCATTTTTTAGTAAAGCATAATCTAATGCTGATTTATTAAAACTATCTACAAATTTAGCATCTGCCTTACTACAAATTAATAATTTTGAAATATCACTATACCCACTTCTTGTACTATCAAGTAAAGGGGTATCTTTATAAATATCTATTGTATTTACATCTGCACCATTATTGATTAACTCTTTTGCAATATCAAAATAGTTAAATCTTACTGCTAAATGTAAAGGAGTATATCCATATAAATCTTTTTTATTTATATTTTTAGAAATTAGCTCTTTTACTAACTCTATATTATTAGCTCTTACAGCTTCATGTAAAGCATAGTTTTCTTCTAAAATTAATTCTTTTTTATTTGATATGGTTTGATTTGAAAAAGAACATCCAGAAAAAACTAGTAAAGTTATAAAAAAAAATAAAGTACGAATCATTATTAACTCCTTATCTTTCAGTTAAGGCATTTTGTTTTACTTTTAAAATTGGTTTTAATATAAAATCTAAAATTGTTTTTTTCCCTGTTACAATATCAACACTGGCAATCATCCCTGGAATAATTGGAAGTTTTTGACCATTTCTTTCTAGATAGTTTTTATCTGTTTTTACAACAATTCTATAATAAGATTTTCCATCTTTTGAATCTTTATCTACAATACTATCTGCTGAAATTTCAACAATTTTTCCATCAAGTCCACCATAAATAGAAAAATCATAAGCAGTTATTTTAACTATAGCTTTTTGACTTGGATTAATAAAAGCAATATCTTTTGGATCAATTTTTGCTTCTACTAATAAAATATTACTATCAGGTACTATCTCTACTAAGTCTGTACCTGATTGAACAACTCCACCAATAGTATTTAAATATATTTGTTTAACAATACCATGCACTGGTGAAACTAAAACCGTTTTTGCAACTTTATCTTTTTCTGAAATTAATTTTGCTCCAAATTTATTTAATTCACTTAAAGTTTTTTGTAATTGATTTGAAGCCTCAGATTTAAATGAATTGATTTTTTCATCAATTTTAAATTCTGCTTCTTTTATAGCAGATTTTGAACGAGGGATAGATAACAATGCAGCTTCTAAATCTCCACTTGTTTTATTATATTCTTTTTCAATATTAAGTACATCATATCTTGATTTAGCACCTTTTTGTGCCAATTGTTGTATTGTTTTTCTTTGTTCTTTAATAATCTTAAAACTTTTTTTTAGATTTTTAACAGTATTTTCAATTTCAACTAATTCTTGCTGTTTTTGTTCCAATTGATTTCTTAATACTTTAACAGAAGATTTAAGTTCTCTTATTCTACTTTCTAAAAGATTCTCTTCTGATTTTGCATATTCCATTCCATTTTCCAAAATCTCTTTAGGAAATTGCAATTTAGGAGTATCTTTATTTATATCAATTTTTGATTCAACTTCTAATCTAACTCTTACAGCTAATAAACTTAAATATGATTGTTTATTTTCTTCAAAAGAGGCTTGAAACCTTGTAGTATCAATTTTAAGTAAAGGAGCACCTTTATTTACTATTTCTCCTTCTTTAACTAAGATTTCAGAGATTACTCCACCATCAAAAGATTGAACTTTTTGAATTTTATCAGAAGGGATTACTTTTCCCTCTCCTCTTGCTAACTCATCTATTTTAGCCAAAGAAGCCCAAAGTATAAAAGAAGTGAAAATTAAAACAATAATTATAAATAAAGTATTTGACAATTTACTAGGTTTCTCATTTGCATAACTATAACTAGTATATACAAAATCTAAATCTTTCTTTTGGCTATCTTCTAAGCCATAAATTTCTTTTATCCAATTAATTAAACCAAATTTTGATTTAGAAGGTGTTGTTTTTTTTTCGTTATTTTGCATAATTACTTACTCATTTTATTAAATACTTCTTCTTTTGGTCCATCTAAAATAACTTGACCATTTTCAACAATAATCACCCTATCAACTAGTTGTAAAAGTGATGTTTTGTGAGTTACAACTATTAGAGTTTTATCTTCTACTATTTCTTCAACTCTATTTATAAACATCTTTTCAGTTTGTCTATCCATTGAGTTTGTTGGCTCATCTAACATTAAAATATTTGGATTTGAAATAAGTGCCCTTGCAAGGGTAACAGCTTGTCTTTCACCACCACTTAAACCTTCACCTCTTTCTCCAACAATTAAATCATATCCAGCTTCATGCTTTCCTAAAAACTCATTTAATCCAGCAATTTTTGAAACTCTTAATAACTCCTCATCAGAAACATATTGTTCTCCAATAGTAATATTATCTTTAATTGTTCCCATAAATAAGAATGGTTCTTGAGGAACAGAACCTATTGCATTTCTTAAATCAACAGGATCAATTTGCCTAATATCTACACCATCTATTAAAACAGAACCTTTAGTTGGCTCGTATAAATTCATAATTAACTTTAATAAAGTAGATTTCCCTGAACCAATTTTTCCTAATATTGCTACTTTTTCACCTTGGTTAATAGTTAAATTTATATTTTTTAAAGTTAAATGATTTTGGTCTTTATATGAAAATTGTACATCTTTAAATTCAATAGATCCATTTAAATTTGGTCTGCTAATATATGTTTTATTATCTTTTTCCACTGGCATTTTCATAACTTCATCAAGATTATTTAAAGAAAGCATTGTTTTATCATATTTAATAATCATTCCAACAAGTTGTGAAACTGGGGCAATTACTCTTCCATTTAATATCATCGAAGCAATAATAGCACCCATTGTCATCTCACCTTCACTTGCTAAATATACCCCACCAGCAACTATTAATATATTTGAAAACTGTGAAATAAAAGCAGTGAAAAATGTAATAGTTTGAGATAAAAATTGCCCTTTATCAGCATAATAAGTTGTTTTATTAACTGATTTATCCCAATGTGTTCTCATTCTATTTTGAGCTTTAATACTTTTAATAATTTCTAAACCTGTAACAGTTTCTATTAGAGTTGTTTGTTTTATTTGTTCTTCTTTTACAGATTTTTCAATTATTTCTTTTAAAGGCCTTTGCATATACCAAGAAGTAAGTATAGAAATCACTACCGTTGCAATAGTAACATAGCCTAAAGGGCCTCCAATATAAAATATAACAATAATAAAAATAATAACAAAAGGAAAATCCACAACTGCTGCAATAGTTGCACTTGTAAAAAATTCTCTTATACTTTCAAAAGATTGTAATCTACTTACAAATTGTCCAGTTGATGCTGGTTTTGCATTTATTTTTATATTTAATAATTGATTAAAAATTCTATTTGAGATAATAGTATCTGTTCTTTTACTAGCAACTCCTAAAAAATAACTTCTTAAAAGCTTTAAAATAAAATCAAATAGCATTACTATTGAGATACCTATAAATAAAACCCATAAAGTCTCTATTGCATTATTAGGAAGAACTCTATCATATACATTCATTGTAAAAAGAGGTGTTGCTAGTATAAAAAGATTTATAAACAAAGATACAATTATTACTTGTTTATAAATTCCTGAATTTCTTTTTAAAGTACCCCAAAACCACTCTTTTGGTTGTTCAACAATAATCTCATTTTCTATTCTATTATTAAAGTTAAACTCAGGCTTTACAATAATTAAACTACCTGTATATTCACTTTGAAGTTTTTCCATAGTAATAGTAATTACTCCTGAACTTAATCCAGGTAAGATTACTTGTGCTTCTCCTTTTTGTAAATCATAATCAATTAAAACACAAGCTCTTTCTTTTTCAAGTAGTAAAACAGAAGGTAAAGCTAATTTTGTAATATCTGGAATATCTCTTTTAACTATTTTTGTTGTAAGACCTATCTTTGATGAAGCTTGTAGAAACATATCTACATTCATAGAAGATTTATGTATTGGTAAACCAAAAGTTAAAGATTGTGCAGAAGTTTCCCTTTTATGATATTTAGACAGAAAAAGTAAACATTCTAATAAATTATCCACTTGCCTTTTGTCTTTTAAGTTTTTTAGACTTTCTGTCTCTTCTACCTTCTCTTCATTTTCCACTTTGTACCTTTTTATCACAATTATATTGGTATTATTTTGTATAAATTAGTAAAGTATAACATATAAAATTATATATTATACTTTCTAATATATTTTTTTAATTATCAAAGTATTTAATTACTAATGTTTCACCAGCTTTTATTGAATTTGATGTTAAATTATTTGCAAACATAAGGTTTTTAACCGTAATATTATACTTTCTTGAAATAGAGAATAAAGTGTCTCCATATTTAACTTTATGTTTTATATCAGCCTTTACTGTATTATTTGGAATTGTTGTATTTGTTGTATTTTTCTTATTATACTGAGATATATCTGAAGTTTTTAACTCTTTACCAATAATTTCACTTACATTAGTCTCTAATAGCTCCTTTAATTCATCAGAAAATTCTTCTTTTTTTATATCAGGTGAAATTTTATAAACTTTTGGTTTTATCACTTCACAATTTTGATTTTCTTGAGTTAAAAGTGTAGGAGTTAATAAAGAAAGATTATAAAGCAATCCATAATAATTTGAATATAAATCATACTCTCTATAAATTAAACTTTGAATTGATTGATAAAGTTCTGTTTCTGCATTTAAAATATCAACAAATGTTCTAGTTCCTGCTTCAAATTCATTTTTATATACTTCTACAATATTTGCATTTGCATCAATATATTTTTTAAGAACTTCAATTCTTTTTTTGTTGTTATAAAACTTTTGATGTTGATTTTTTATATCTTCAACTATTTTTTCAGTTATAACATCTAAAGTCTTTTTTTGTTCTTGTAAAAAAATTTTTTCTTGTTTTGTCTTAACTTTATTTGCTCCTCCATTATAAAGGTTCCAATCAAAGTTAATTCTTGCATATGCTTCATTTTCAATTCCATTTTCTGGTAATTCTAAATCATTATCCGTACTTACTTTTAATTCAAAATTTATTTTTGGTAAAAATGAAGAGTTATTTTGAGCAATTTTTTCTCTTTGAGATTTAATTTTTTCTATTTGTTCCTTAATTTGATGGTTTTTCAAGATAGCTTCTTTTACAGTAGCTTCTATATCTTTTGGGAAAACCTTTTCATCAATAATTGGTCTACACACTTTTCCATCAACATCAATACCTACATATTTTTTTAAAGCATTAAGTTGCTCTTTTCTACTATTTTTTTCTTCATAATATTTATCTGTTGCAAATTGCAATTTTGAAGATACTTGATAAGTTTCTAAAACTTCACCACTTATTTGCTCTTTTTCTTTTGCAATTGTTAGATTTTTTTCATTTGTTTTAATTAAATCATAAGATAAATTTATTAGTTCATCAAACTTCACTAAAGTAACATATGAGTTTGCTGTTTCTAAAATAGTGTTTTCAATAGCATTTAAACTTCTAAATTTATTTGCTAAATTTTCATGTTCCATTTGTCTAACTTCACTAGGAGTTAAACCACCATCATAAATTAATTGTCGTAATGTTAATCCAGCATTATAACCATCTTTTATACCTGAAGTATGAGGCCTGTCATTATATTTATCTTTAACTTTTGATCTTTCTAAATAAGCATTAAAATCTAAAGTTGGTAAATACTTACTCTCTTTCTCATCTACATAAAGTTTATATGCTTCTTGATTTTTTCTTTCTGCTAAAATATCAGGGTTATTAGTTAGTGCTTTTTCCACACTATCTTTTAAACTTAAAGCATTTAATACTGAAGTAGAAAAGAACAAAACTATTGGAATTAAAATCTTTTTCATAATTAGTCCTTTCATCCTATGTTAATAATTTTTATAATTATTTCAGAAGTTTTATTTAAAGTAACTTAAATTATTATACTATTATAATTATAAAATAAATTAATTTATAAAAAGGTTCAAGTTGAATAACTCAATTATAGAAACAAATCACCACTACAAAGACGCTTTGACTAATCTTACCATATTATATGTAGAGGATGAAGAAATTATAAAAGAAAATATTACAAAAGTATTAAAGTTATTATGTAAAAAATGTATCTCTTTTAGTAATGCCCATGATGCATTAGAATATTTTAAAAAAAATTCAATTGATATTATTATTACAGATATTAATCTTCCTAATATGGATGGAATTGATTTTGTAAGGCAATTAAGAGATATTGATGAAAAAGTTCCAATTATTTTCCTTACTGCATATTTGGAAACAGATTATCTTTTAGAAGGAATTCGAAATAGAATTATTGATTATTTAAATAAACCTGTTGATTTTGAAGTATTATTAAACTCTCTTTTAAAAGCAACTAAAGATATTTTAGATAATGGAAGATATAAAATAAAACTAAAAAACTCTTTAGAATATGATGTTCTTAATAAAAAACTTTTAGATTTAACAAAAGGTGAATATATAAAATTGACTTCTAATGAATCAAAATTATTTGATTTATTGATAAAAAATAGACATAGAGTTGTAAAAATAGATGAAATAAAAGATACAATTTGGCAAGATAGCTATGAAGCCACAGAATCAGCTTTAAAAAATCTATTAAATAAACTAAGAAATAAAATAGGGAAAGAGTCTATTTTAAATATTTCAAAAGTAGGATATAAAATAGAAGTATTATAATTAACTTCTATTTTTCTTGCTACTTAAATCGGATAATAAAACTCCTATCCATCTAGTATTTTGTGTAGATTCAAAGGCAATTTTTAAAGTCATTGTAATTGGTACTGCTAAAAACATACCCACTATGCCAAGTATCCAGCCCCAAAAAATCAAAGAAAAAAAGATAATCATAGGAGAAAGACCTAACTCTTTACCCATAAATTTTGGTTCTAAGATGTTACTTATACTTATATTAATCACCACATAAAATAACATAAGCCAAAGAGTATGATCTAAATGCCCACTAACTAAAGATAGTAAAACAGCAGGAATTGCAGCAACAATTGAACCAACAACTGGAATAAAATTAAATAAGAAGGCTATAACTGCCCATAAAATAGGATAATCAACTTTAAAAAAGAACAAAACAACAAAAATAAAAAAACCTGTTAAAAAACTTGTAAAAGTTTTAACTATAAAATATTTTTGTAAATTATGTGAAAAAAGTTTAAAACTATATAATTTTTTACTATCACTATTAAAAATCACTTTTAGTTTTTTTTCAAAAACTTTTGTTTCAGATAAAATAAATGCAACACCAATAAATACTAATAAAGCCTTTGAAAAAATAGCACCTATATCTCCTATTAAATTTGTAGTAAATTTAAAAAAGTAACTGAAATTTAAAGCTTTTAAAATTTCTTCTTTATTTATATTAAAACCATACTCTTCAATATAATTTATAATCAATAAAATCGAAGCTTTTATCTTTTTTTCATATATTGGTAAATTACTTGAAAAACTTGTTAATGAAGTATTTATCATATATGTTAAAAGTAGCGAAATAATTATTAAGATAGAAAAAAGAAGAAAATATGAGGGAAGTTTAGGAATCTTTCTTTCTTCCATAAAATTTAAAAAAGCAGATAAAATAGAAGCAATAAAAATAGATAGAAGTAAAATAATAACAACTTCAGAAGCAGCTTTAAAACCTGCAATAATAATAATCGAAGTTGCCACATAAAAAAAATAATACATTATATTTGATCGTTCTAACATTTAGCTCTCTTTATATAAAAATTTCTATTGTAAATTTAGCACCTTTATAGTTTTTATTTTTATATGTAAATTCATAGTTTTGCACACTTAAAGTTCCATTTAAATGCTTAGTCACTATTTCATGACTCATATAAAGTCCAATTCCAGTACCAATACTTTTATCTTTTGTTGTAAAATATGGTTCAAAAACTTTTTCTAAATATTTTTCATTTATCCCGCCTGCATTATCGTATATTTCAATAATAGCAGTTTTTTCATTATGAGAAACATTTATAAAAATAAATCTATCATATTCTACTTTTACAAGTTCATCTCTAGCATTATTTAAAATATTTATTAAAACTTGTAAAAATTCATTTTCTAAAGTTACTATTTGAATATCTTTAATATTTTGTACTATATTAATATTTTTTGTCTTAAATTGAGCATCTAACAATTTAAAAGTTTTTAAAAATAGCTCTTTTATATTTGTTAGTTTTTCATTTTTAATTGGACTAAAAAAGTTTTTAAAATCATCTATTGTTTTAGATAAATATTGTGCTGAATCATTTATTTTTTCTGTTGCTTCAAAAAAATCTTTATCACTTAAACTATTTAACTCTTTTTGAAAACTAATTCCTGTTGCAGCAGTGGAGATAACAGATAACGGTTGTCTCCATTGATGGGCAATATTTGCTATCATTTCACCCATACTTGCCATTTTAGACTGTTGAGCTAAAATATTTTGTTGATTTTCAATCTCTTTTTTATAAATTCTAAAATTATCCTCAATAAGCTTTGAGATATATATAGAAATTGCTAAAAATATTAAAGTTAATACAAAAGCTACAACTAAAACATTTGAAATATAGTTTAAAAACTTAGTATCTATCTCTTTCTTTTTTTGTTCTAAATTATTTTTTAAATCATCTTCATAAAAACCTGTTCCAATTATCCAATTCCAGTTTTTTATACCTTTTACATAAGATATTTTTTTTGTTGGAAGATTTGTACTTGGTTTTCTATATTGAATATATGAGTAATATCCTTCCCCATTTTTTGCAATAAATAAAATATCTTTTGAAACATTTTCAATATTTTTTGCATCATCAATTAAAAGAGCATTTTTTCCTATATATTTAGGATTTATATGACTTAAATAGTTAAAATCATAATCCAAAATAAAAATATACCCTTCATTTTTATATCGAATAAGATTTATATAATTTAAAACTTTTCTTTTTACTTCATTTTCATAATCTTCAACATACTCACCTGTCCCAATAACAATATTGTAAGGCTCAAAATATTTATAAAAACTTATTTTACGATATGATTTTAAATCATTTGGCTTATACCAATAATAAGTATCAAATCTTTCACTTTTATTTTTTATTGTTTCAGAAATAGTTTTTACAAACTCATAACCATTTGCATCTTTATAATTTAATAAATTTTTACCTTCAAACTCAGGGTTTAAAGGCTGAAGATGTTTTATTCCATTTATATCATCAATAAAATAATACCCTCGCCCTTCATTAAAAGTAATTGAGCGTAAAGTATCTTTTATAATTTCAAAAATCTCTTCTTTTGATTTTTTATTCTTATATTTTTCATAAATATCATTTGCTATTTGATAAGCTTCATATACTCTATTTTTTATCTGATTTTTTAAAGAATTATCAGTTGATTCTTTCATATATAAAATATAGTTATAAACTCTTTCAACTTCTTCTTGAATATTCTTTTTATTCTCTTTTATAAATTCACTATTTAATAATTTTTTTTCTTGTTCAAAAGTTCTTTTATTTTCTAAAAAAAGTAATATTGTAATCACCAATGAAATAATTATTGTTAGTAAAGGTAAACTATATCTAATAATTCTTGTTAAATTTTTCTCATTCTTATAATTCACAAGCTTCTCATTTATTATTTTTTTAATTGTAGCAAGTTTCTACTAATATTGTCTAAATAAAAATAGATTTTTTACTTTTTAAATCCAGTTTAATTAAATTATTTCAATTTAATTTAATAATTATTTTTATATGCTACTTATTATATGCAAGGAGTTTTTATGTTTGGCTATAACTACTTTAAATATCTTATCAATACTATACTTACAATACTTTTATTAGGTGCAATAATCTCTTTTTTACTTTATCAAAAACTTATAAATTATGAAAAAGAAGCAATTTATGAAAAACACAAAGATATTGCAAAATTCGAGTTTGAAAGAAATGAACTACTAATTAAAACTACCCTAAATAAATATAAAGATGAATTGCAAGCTTTAAATAATATTATAAAAGAAAATAATCTTTTAAATAAAGACTTAAATATTTTAAAATCATATATGAAACTATTAATTGATTCTAATAATACAGTTTTTCAATTACGATATATAAATGAAAATGCAGATGAAATTATAAGATTTGATAGAGATAAGACCAATAAAATTATAGAAATAAAAAAACTTCAAAATAAAAGCCATAGAGATTATTTTACTAAAACTAAGAGATTAAAAGAAAAACAATTTTTTATATCAGATTTAGATTTAAATATTGAGTTTAAACAAATAGAAGTACCATATAGACCCACAATTAGAGTAGCAACACCTATTTATGAAAAAGATGTTTTTAAAGGAATTTTAATTATCAATTTTAATGCCTCAACTTTAGTTGAAAAAATTACTAAAAATGAAAAGTTTGATGTTTATTACTTAGATAGTCTTAAAAATTTTCTTCTACATCCAGATAAAAATAAATCATGGAGTACACAACTAAAAAGAAATTATAAAGTAGAAAATGAAATTGAAAATATTGATGAGTTAATAAAAAAACCATTTTTAGATAAAAATCAAAAATATTATAGTAAAAAAATAACCATTACAGAAAATAGTTTTTATATAATTTTAAAGGTTAAAGAAGCTTATTATAAAAAAGCTATTAATAAAATCAAATCTGATATTTTATCTTTATTTTTTATTGTTGCACTAATTGGTTTTCCTTTTGTAATAATTATTTCATATATTCAATCTTCCCAAACTGTTTTATTAGATTTTATAGTAAACTCTATTCCTCATCCTTTTTTTATAAAAGACTCAAAAGGTAAATTTATAATTGTAAATGATGAAACAATTAAATTTTATAATTTTAAGAATAAAAGTCAATTAATAGGAGCAAACTCTTATAAAATAATTGATTCTTCTCCTTTAAACTGCCCAAATAAAGACTATTTGGCCTTAAAAAAAGGAAAACTTAAAACCATAGAAAAAATCAAAAAAGATGAAAATAGAAATTTCTATTTTGAGATGATTAGAGTAAAAATACCTTACTATGGTATTTTTAAAAAGACTTATTTATTAGGAATAGCTATTGATATAACTGAAATAAAAGAGTTAAATGAAGAACTTAATAAAAAAGTAGAAGAAGAAATTGGCTCAAGAATAAAAACAGAACAAATTCTTGCTCAACAATCAAAGATGGCACTTATGGGAGAGATGATAGGGAATATTGCCCATCAATGGAGACAGCCTTTATCAACTATTACAACAGCTTCAACAGGTATGCAACTTCAAAAAGAAATGGGTATTTTACAAGAAACAGAGTTAATAAAAGGCTTAGAAAGTATAAATGAATCTGCACAATATTTATCTAAAACAATAGATGATTTTAGAAACTTTTTTAAACCATATAAAGTACATACAAACTTTACAGTTGAATTTATAATAGATAAAGCTTTAAAATTAGTTAGCGCTCAATTTAAAAACAAAGATATAAAAATCATAAAAAATATTGAAAATATTGAGTTAAATAATTTAGAAAATGAATTTACACAAGTAATTTTAAATATTTTAAATAACGCTAGAGATCAACTACTAAAACAAAATCAAAAAGAAAAATTAATAATTATTAATTCACAAATAGTAGAAGAGAATGCAGTTATTATTATCAAAGATAATGGTGGTGGCTTAGATGAAAAAATTATGGATAAAATTTTTGAACCTTATTTTACTACTAAAGAGGAAAGTAATGGTACTGGCATAGGTTTATATATGTCAAAAGAAATAATCGAAAAACATATGAATGGAAAGCTTTTTGCAACAAATGAAAAGTTTATATACAATAAAAAAGAGTATAATTTTGCTGTATTTAAAATACAATTACCAATAAAAAAGGATAAAAATGAAACTATTTAAAACTCTTAGTGTAATCTCTATAATTGTCTTGTTATTTATAGGTTGTACAAAACAAGATACACAAAAAGTTGAAAATACACATCAGAAAATTACTAATAAATACTGGAAATTAACTCAAATTGAAAATAGTGCAAGTATGGTTTATCCAAAACAAAGAGAAGCTCATATTCTTTTAAAAGAACAAAAAGTTGCAGGTTCTGATGGATGTAATAGAATTATGGGTTCTTATACTCTAAATGAAAATAAAATTACATTTTCAAGGGTTGCTTCAACAATGATGGCTTGTCTTCAAGGAATGCAACAAGCATATAAGTTTAAAATTAATTTAGAAAAAGCACAAAATTTTAAAATAGAAAATGACAAATTATTGATTTTTGATAAAGATTCAAATAAGATTTTGGAATTTACTGCGATTTACTTACAATAAAATTATTTTTTTGTAGTTATAAAGTTGGAGGAGGTAGCCGGACTCGAACCGACGCATAGAGGATTTGCAATCCACTGCATTACCAACTTTGCTATACCTCCGAAAAAGTGGAATGAAATTATAGCAATAAAAGCTTAATTTTTTTTTAAATATTAAACTTAATTTATTTTTTC
Organism: Malaciobacter mytili LMG 24559; assembly: GCF_003346775.1. NCBI lineage: Bacteria > Pseudomonadati > Campylobacterota > Epsilonproteobacteria > Campylobacterales > Arcobacteraceae > Malaciobacter > Malaciobacter mytili. Next base: position 2,621,577 of record NZ_CP031219.1, read on the forward strand.
TTTTTTCTTTCATACTTTATTAAATAAAGTCCTGCAAAAATCACAATAAAGGCTCCTAAAATAGTGAGCCTATCTGGAATATCATTAAAGATTATCCACCCTAAAAAAGTAGCAAATATTATTTCTAAATATTGAAAAGAAGCCAATACAGAAGCATTTGCATAATAAAAAGCTTTTGAAATTAAAAGTTGTATAAAAGTTGTTAATATTCCTAAAGCTAAAATAATCCACCAATAAGACATATCAATACTATTAAATTTTAAAATCTCTAAAGAAAAACTTTCACCTATTAATAAACAAATAGATAAAAATAAAGAAGCAACTATTCCTATATAAAACTGTATAGTTACGCTATTACCTAAATTTGAACTAAGTCTTATAAACATTAAATATAAAGCATATAAAATTGCGGATAATATTGGTAAAAAAGCGGCTATTCCATACATTGATAAATTTGGCCTAATAATTATCAAAGTTCCAATTAACCCTAAAATAACAGCAATTATATGTTCTTTAAAAACCTTTTCTTTTAAAAAAATAATAGATAAAAGAGTAAGAACTAGTGGTTCTATAAAAAATAATGCAATATTATTTGCTAAAGGAAGATATTTTAACCCCCAAAAAAGCAATAATATAGAAGTAGAAACAAAAAAGCCTAAATATAAATAATTTAATTTAAATTTTCCAATTTTTTCTTTTATAAAAAAAGTTAATATAAAAATAAATAAAGCTTGCAGTGTAAATCTAAGCCAAGCTATTTGTGTTGGACTAAGTGTTGTTGAAAGATATTTTGCAATTGTATCTGTAAAAGGCAATAACATTACGCCAATTACCATAAAAAGCATAGCTTTATTAACATTTGGTATTTGAGTTAAAGTACGATTATTCATTGCGAAATTATATTTAAATTTGCTTAGGTTAAGATAATTTTTTGATTTAGAAGTTAAGTGGCAGTGAGTGTGGGATTCGAACCCACGGAGGCGTGAACCTCGCCGGTTTTCAAAACCGGTACTTTCGACCAACTCAGTCAACTCACTACAACATTAAAAAGTGGTGCGAATGGTGAGAATCGAACTCACACTCCGAAACCGGAACGGGATTTTAAGTCCCGCGCGTCTACCTATTCCGCCACACTCGCACTTGTGTGATTTAAGTTTTGATGGGCTTTTCAAGCCGTTCTACTTAAATTGGACTGGAATTATAATAGAAAAAAAAACATTTGTCAAGAGTTTTTTTAAAAAATTTTAAAATTTTCTTTTTTTTCTTTTTTTTATCTAAATAAAACACCAAAATTAGTATAATCCACATATATAATAATAGTTACACTAAAGGATAAATATATGAGAAGTGATGAAGTAAAAAAGGGTTATAGTAGAACTCCACATAGATCATTATTAAGAGCAACGGGACTTAAAGATGATGATTTTAATAAACCATTTATTGGAGTTGCTAACTCTTTTATTGAAATTATCCCTGGACATTTCTTTTTAAATAAAGTATCAGAGATAATAAAAGATGAGATTAGAGCAAATGGTTGTGTTCCTTTTGAGTTTAATACTATTGGAGTTGATGATGGTATTGCTATGGGACATGATGGAATGTTATTTTCATTACCAAGTAGAGAATTAATTGCAAACTCTATTGAAACAGTAATGAATGCTCATAAACTAGATGCAATGATTGCTATTCCAAACTGCGATAAAATTGTTCCAGGGATGATTATGGGAGCATTAAGAGTTAATGTACCAACTATATTTGTATCAGGTGGACCTATGCAAAAAGGTCATACTAAAGATGGTACTCCTATTGATTTAGCAACAGCTTTTGAAGCGGTTGGAAAACATGAAGCTGGAGAGATGAGTGATGAAGAGCTAAAAGATATTGAGTGTAATGCCTGTCCTAGTGGAGGAAGTTGTTCTGGAATGTTTACTGCAAACTCTATGAATACACTTATGGAAGCTATGGGAATTGCACTTCCTGGAAATGGAACAATTTTAGCTTTAACTGCACAAAGAGAAGAGTTATATAGAAAAGCAGCTAAAAGAATATGTGAAATAGCACTTGATAATGCTTCAAGAGAAAAATTTAAATTAAAAAATATTTTAAATGAAAATGCAGTAAGAAATGCCTTTGCAGTTGATATGGCAATGGGTGGAAGTTCAAATACTGTATTACATATGCTTGCAATTGCAAAAGAAGCAGGTGTAAACTTTGAATTAAAAGATATTAATGCAATTTCAAAAAAAGTATCTCATATTGCTAAAATTTCTCCTTCATTAAGCACAGTTCATATGGAAGATATTAATAAAGCCGGTGGTGTAAATGCAGTTATGAAAGAGATGACAAAAAGAGGTGATGATATTTTAATAGATAATCTAACTATCACAGGTGAGACTACTTTAGAAAAAATCAAAGATGCTTATATTAAAGACACAAATATTATTCATACAATTGATAATCCATATAGCCAAGTTGGTGGATTAGCAATTTTATATGGTAATTTAGCAGAGCAAGGAGCTGTAATTAAAACAGCTGGTATTACTGGAAGTAGAGTATTTACTGGACGTGCTGTATGTTTTGATGGGCAACCAGAAGCAATTGCTGGAATTGTTGGTGGTAAAGTAAAAGCTGGTGATGTTGTTGTTATTAGATATGAAGGACCAAAGGGAGGTCCAGGTATGCAAGAGATGCTTGCACCTACTTCTCTAATTATGGGGATGGGATTAGGAGATAAAGTTGCACTTATTACTGATGGTAGATTTAGTGGGGCAACAAGAGGTGCTTCAATTGGACACGTATCTCCTGAAGCAGCAGAAGGTGGTATGATTGGTTTACTTAAAGATGGAGATGAGATACATATTGATGTTGATCAGTATATCTTAAGTGTAAATTTAGATGATGAAGAAATAGCAAAAAGAAAAGCTGAATTTAAACCTCTTAAAAAACCTTTAAACTCTTCTTGGTTAGGTCAATATAGAGCGCTTGTTACAAATGCAAGTAGCGGTGCAGTTTTAAAAACAGACCTTTAATAAAAAAAGAGGAAATTCCTCTTTTTTTAGTTATTATATTAACTCTTTGTTAACTTTTTATTGTAAAATAGTTTACACTTAACTTTTATAATTTCATTATATATTTAAAAAAGGATAAGTATGAAATCAAAACTATTTATTATTTCAGCACTTTTAGCTACAAACTTATTTTCAAATTCAATTGATTTTAATATGGCACCTCAAGAAGTAAAAAGAGTTGCACCAAATTCTGTAAATGAAATTTTTTCTTTTAACTCTAGTGTTCAAGAGGCTATGAAATCTGTTGTTAATATTTCTGCACAAAGACATGTTAATGCTTCTTTGGATAATTTCCCATTACAAATGTTTAATGATCCAATTTTTAAAAGATTTTTTGGAGATCAATTTGGAAATCAATTCCAACAAAATAGAATCCAAAGATCGCTGGGTTCTGGAGTAATTTTATCTAAAGATGGATACATTGTTACAAATAACCATGTTATTGAGAATGCAGAAGAGATTAGCGTTACAATTGGTGAAGATCCAACTGAATATAATGCAAAAGTTATTGGTAAAGATGCCGATAGTGATATTGCAGTTATAAAAATCGAAGGAGATAACTTTGATGCAATAAAAGTTGGATATTCTAGAAATTTAAAAGTTGGTGATATTATTTTTGCGTTAGGAAACCCTTTTGGAATAGGAAGCACTGTAACACAAGGTATTATTTCGGCACTTAATAAAAATAAAGTTGGAATAAATAGATATGAAAACTTTATTCAAACAGATGCTTCAATAAACCCTGGGAATTCTGGTGGAGCACTTATTGATAGTAGAGGTGCATTAATAGGTATTAATAGTGCAATTATTACAAAAAGTGGTGGGAACAATGGAATTGGATTTGCAATTCCTGTTAATATGGTAAAAGATGTAGTTGAAAAACTAATTAAAGATGGAAAAGTTACTAGAGGTTACCTAGGAGTTGTAATTGATGATTTAAATGCTGAATTAGCAAGGGTTTACAACCATAAAAAAGGTGCTTTAATTTTAGATGTTTCTCCTGATACTCCTGCTGAGAAATTTGGTTTAAGAAGAGGAGATTTAATCTTTGCAATTAATGATAAAGTTATAAGAGATAGAGCTGATTTACAAAATGTTATAGCAGCATTTAAACCAAATCAAAGAATTACTCTACAAATAGAAAGAGATAAAAAGAATTTAAAACTAGATATAGTTTTAGGAAATAGAGATGGTCTTATTGTTTCAACTGCAAATAATGGTAAATTCTTAGGAGGATTAACTCTTTCAGAATTAGATAATAATATTATTGCAAAATATAGAATTGGAAGGAATATTTCAGGGGTATTAATCACTGAAGTAGAACCAAAATCAAAAGCTGAAAAAGTAGGATTTCAACCAGGCGATGTTATTATACAAATTGAAGATATTGAAATTAAATCATTTGTAAATATACAACAAGCAATAAGAAAATACAATAACCAACATAAAAGAGTTTATGTAAATAGATACGGTCAAACTATTTTATTGGTTATAAAATAAAGGATTTACTATAATAAAAGTTATGATGATAGAAGATGATTTAGAGTTAGCTCAAATCATCACAGATTATTTAAAATCATTTGATATAGAAGTTACTAATTTTGATAGTCCATATCTTGGGCTATCAACTTTAGGAATACAAAAAGATTATGAACTATTAATCTTAGATTTAACTCTACCAGAAATAGATGGACTTGAACTAATACCTAAAATAAGAAAAGTTTCTGATATTCCTATTATTATCTCTAGTGCAAGAGATGACATTTTAGATAAAGTTATGGGATTAGAAAGAGGAGCAGATGATTATTTGCCAAAACCATATAATCCAAGAGAATTACAAGCAAGAATTAAAGCTATTTTAAAAAGAATTGCAGTTCCTACTGAAAATGTACAAACTACAAATAACTCAGCTTTTACAATAAAAAGTGATGATTTGCAAATTGTATTAAAAGGTGAAGTTTTATCTTTAACTCTTGCAGAATTTGATATTTTAAAACTATTAATTGAAAGAAATGGCGCAGTTGTTGCAAGGGAAGATTTTATTTATGCAAGTGACCATATAGAAGATGATAGTAGTTTAAAAAACATTGATGTTATTATCTCTAGAATTAGAAATAAAATTTCTAAAATAGATGATAGCAAAACATATATAAAATCAGTTAGAGGTATAGGGTATCAACTTATATGATTAGAAATATATCTATTTCAACATTTATTAATCTTATTTTTACAATTGCAGTTATTGCAATAGTTATAACTTTTGGTTTATTTATCAATCTTGATATGCAAAAACATAAGATTACACAACAAAATAGATATGAAATAATAGGTGAAAACTTCCTAACAATTATAAATAAAAACCCATCAAATACTGAATTACAACAGTTATTTAAGCAATTTAATGTAAAAAATGTAAAAAATAGAGATAAAAAAGTAAAAATTCTAAATGATGCAGAAGAACTTGCTATTAAAAAAACTTCTTTAGGAACTTATAGAATTTACTATTATGCCTCAGATTATTATCTTTATGCTCAAAGATTTGGTTATAACCTTATGCTTAAAGATTTAAATTCAAATAAATATAATTTTGCTATTATTATTGCTATTTTACTACTTTCACTACTTACTATTTTCTTTTTATATTTTATTTTAAAAAGAAAATTAAAACCCTTAAAAGAGTTAAATTATGAAATTACTAAATTTTCAAAGGGTGATTTAAATATAAATATAAAACCACGATCAAATGATGAAATAGGAGAAATTGCAAAAAACTTTCAAAATGCTATTACTCTTATTTGTAAACAAACAGAATCAAAAAATCTATTTATGCGAAATATGATGCATGAGCTTAAAACGCCAATTACTAAAGCTATGTTTATTGCTGAAACTTTAGAAGATGAAAAAAGTAAACTAATGCTTCAAAAAGCTTTTAAAAGGATGGATGATATTATAAAAGAACTAGCAACAGTAGAAAAAATCACTTCAAAAACTTCTGTGATATATAAAGAAAATACTTCATTTTTTAAAATATATCAAAAAACTTTAGAGATTATGATGATAGAACCTTCAAATATATCTTCAAAAATCAAGGATTTTAATTTTGAAGTTGATATAAATCTTTTTAGTGTTGCACTTAAAAACTTAATAGATAATGGTATTAAATTTTCAAAAGATAAGAAAGTAAAAATTCTTGCAGAAAGAAAAAGAATAGATGTTATTTCAAAAGGAAGTAAGCTAAAACACCATCTTGATTATTATAGTGAGCCTTTTTCACAAGAGGAAAAAAGAGCAGATGGATTTGGATTAGGTCTTTATATAGTAAAAACAATTGTTTATATGCATGGATATAAATTAAAATATTCCCATAAAGAAGGAGAAAATTACTTTTCTATTATCCTTGAGTAACTTCTTTCATAATTTTAAACCAATTTCTTGAAAAATGCTTCTTAATATAGTTTTGTCTATGGGGAACTATACAACCTGCACAATTTTGATGAATATATCCCTCTCCTATAAATTGAGAACCATCTTTTGAGTCTATACTACAATAAGAGTATAAAGTTTTATCCTCTTGTTTTTTAAATCCTTCATCATTAAATCTAAAATTAGGACAGGCACATAAATAGCAATTTAACTCTTCATAATCATGGCATTTTTTATTATCTTTATATAAAGGACAAAATTCAGGTTCATTTTTTAGCATATTTTCAAATTTAAAATACTCTATAACCTCATCATCACTTTTATCTTTTAATTTTTCCATAATCTTTGCATGTTTTTTACCATGGGCTTCAAACCATTTTATATAAGACATATAATACTCCCAAAATTATCATTACTACTAAATCAAGTTTTATTTTTAAATCAAGTGCTTTTAAAACATCACTTTTTTCTATATTCTCTTTTCCCACACCAAAAAATGGCTTATTTTTTATTTTGCCAAAATATGAAGTAGGTCCTCCAAGCTTAATATTTAAAGCTAAAGCCATTGAGGCAATTGGAAGTCCAGCATTTATACTTTCATGTTTGCTTCCATATTTTTTAAACTCTAAAAGAGCCTTTTTACTTTTAAAAATAATAGCTATTAAAATAGCTGTTATTCTTGAAGGAATATAATTAGCCAAATCATCTAATCTAGCACTAAATTTTCCAAATTTTTCATATCTTTTATTTCTATACCCTACCATAGAATCAAGAGTATTTATAGCCTTATATATATAAGCCCCAACAAGACCAAAACATACTAAATAAAAAAGTGGAGCAATAACTCCATCACTTAAGTTTTCAGCATATGTTTCAATTGCAGCTTTATTTATATCACTCTCACTCATAGTTTTAGTATCCCTACTAACTAACATAGAGATTTTATATTTTTTTTCTTCTAATGTAGTACTTTGTATTACATCTTTTACACAATCATATAACATTTTTGAAGAAAGAGTAAAAGAAGCAAGAAAACCTTGAATAAAAATATTATCTATAAAACTTAAAAGAAAAACTACAATAAAAACCACACTTAAAGTAAAAAAAGTAAGTAAAATTCCTGAAAAAATAGAATCTTTATAAAATCTTTTTTCAAAAAATTTTATAATATCTCCAATATAAATTATAGGATGTTTAATTTTTAGTTTATCAAACTCTGCAAAAAACATATCAATAATATAAGCAATTAAAGCAACACTATAAAACACTACTTACTATCCTTTTTATATCTAGTTTGCTTTTCATCTTATTTACAAATTCATTGATTTTTTCTTCTTTATATTCTTTAAAATTGAAACCTTTATACTCTTTATTTATAGAGTTAAAATAAGCTGTTCTAAAATTATCATTATCAAAAATACCATGTATAAAAGTACCTTTAAACTTATCTTTTTCATACATTAAAGGATATTTTTTTGAAACTCCATGATGTATTTCAAAACCTTCTACTTTAAATCCAAAAAGTTTATAATTACTTTTTTTTAAGATTTTTTCTTTTTCAAATACTATTTCATCATCTATAAAACTAAAACCCTCTTCTTCTATGGCTTGGGTATTTTCTAAGGCATAAATATCTTTTAAAAGAGTAAACATCATCTCATACCCACCACAAATAGCAAAAAGTTCTTTTTTAAAGTTTTTAATACTTTCAAAAAGTCCAGTTTGTTTTAGCCATTGTAAATCTTTTATTACAAGTTTACTTCCAGGAAGTATTAATAAATCAAATTTATCTAAAGAGATATTAGAACTAATAAATTCTACAAAAACTTCTTCATCTGCAATAAGAGGTTCAATATCATTGTAATTACTCATTGTTGGATAAGCAACTACTGCAATATTTAATTTAATATTTTGTTTTTTTTGAATAAAGTTTTGTAAACTTGCACTATCTTCAAATCCCAAATTAAAAGCACTATATGGTAAAACTCCTAAAACTGGGATTTTAAACTCTTCTTCAATAATTCTTACTCCCTCATCAAATAAAGACATATCCCCTCTAAATTTATTTATAATTACACCAATTACATTATCTCTTAGTTTTTTAGGAAGTAAATGATAGCAACCATAAATAGAGGCAAAAACTCCACCTTTTTCAATATCAGCTACTAAAATAATCTTTGTATTGTAAGTATTGGCAATAAAAATATTTGATAAATCTTTATCCATAAGATTTAATTCAACAGGGCTTCCTGCCCCTTCACTTATAACACAATCATATTTACTATTTAAATATTCATAACATCTTTTAACAGCAGGTTTTAAAAGGTCTAAATCCCTATAATATTCCCTTACATCTTTATTGGTAACCACTTTACCCTCAACTATAAGCGAAGCACTATTTCCTCTACCAGACTTTAATAAAACTGGATTTAAATGATAAGAAGTGGGTACTTTTAAAACTTCACTTTGAAAATATTGTGCAATTGCAATTTCACTTCCATCATCACAAACTTTTGAGTTATTAGAAACATTTTGTGCTTTAAATGCAGCAACACTAAAGCCTTCATCTTGTAAGATTTTTCCTATTACAAAAGTTAAAGTTGATTTTCCAGCATCACTGCTTGTACCAAAAATTGAAAGATTTTTCACACCCCATCCTAAACATAAATCATTTTTTTTGTCATTCCACCATCAATTACAAAATTACTTGCAGTAATAAACCCTCTATTTTTAAGTAAAAACTTTACCATATCAACAATATCATTAGAAGTTCCTACTCTTTTACAGGGATGTTGTAAGTTATCTTCTACTGTTGGAATATAGTTTTTATCTGTATTTATCCACCCTGGACTAATAGAGTTTACTTTTACATTAGGTAATGAAATAGCTAAAGCATGAGTTAAAGAAGTAATCCCACCTTTTGAAGCACTATAAGCCTCAGTTGCTTTTTCTGACATAAAAGCTCTTGTGGAAGAGATATTTATAATATGTCCAAAAGACTCTTCTAATAGTAAACTAAACTCTTTACTTAAAATATAAGGAGCTGTTAAATTTACACTAATAATTTTTTCCCACTGTTCTAATTCTTGTTCTTTTAAAGGTTTTGAAGAAAAAATAGCAGCATTATTTATAAGTGCATAAAGGGAAGAGAACTTCTTTTTTATTTTTTTTATAGTCTTTAATAATTGTTGTTTATTTGATAAATCACATTTATAAAACTCTATACCTTCTAAAGTATTTTCTTGTATATCAAGATTTATAACTTTATACTTCTTTCTTAGTTTTTTTGCTATTTGTTTTCCTATACCACTTGAAGCACCAGTTATAAGTATATTTTTCATTTTAAAATCTACCTTTTTATTTATATTCTAAACTACTATATTTAACCTTTTTATTTTTAAAAGGATCAATTATTGCTTCTATTTCCTCAAAGCTATATTTTAAAGGAAAACCTATTTTTGAGTTTGTTGCTGTTGTTTCTAATTTATAGAAAGCTTTTTTATCAAGATATAAAGCTTTTTTATCTTTTAAAGTTTGTTGTAAATTTACTATTACAAAAATATGTTTTGGAACTAAAACAAAATAAGCCTCATACCCTTTTACATAAAGTAGTGAAATAAGAAGATTTGATTTATCATCACAATCCCCATAATTTTGAGTAACCACTTGTCTAGCACTTCTTGCTACATTTTCATTGATTTTATAAGGAATATTTGTAGTAAAATCTAACATACTTTGAACTTCACAAAGTTTATCTTTATTGCAATGTAAAGTTAGTTTTTCAGCTAAAGATTTTGTAAAAGCATCAACTTTTACTTGATTTACATAGGTTTTATCTTCTATATCTAAATATTGTCTATCTACTATAATAAAAGATTTAAATATCATATATAAAACTAATCCTAAAAAAATTAGAGATACTAGTATAGAGATATAATAAAAAGATCTATTTTGAAATAACATCTAAAGCCTCTTTAAAAGCTTTTAAATCATTTTGCGATTTAACAGCAATACGAACAAAACTCTCATCTAAAAAGTCAAAATTACTACAATCTCTAATCATGATTTTATAGTTTTTTAACTCTTCTTGTAGTTTTTTTGCCGTATAGTTTTTTAGTTTTGCTAAGACAAAATTAGCACTACTATTAAAAATATACTCAACTAAAGGAGATTCTTGTAAAATTTTTTCTAAATAGATTTTATTTTTTACATTTATTGCTTTTGCAACTTTTATAAATTTTTCATCTTTTAAAGCCTCTTGCAAATAAATACTATCAAAATGGGATAATTTCCACAATGGCTCAAATTTTCTTAGCTCTTGTATATTTAATCTATTTGAAATTAGTGTACCTACTCTAATACCTGCACTACTATAAAATTTTGTCATTGATTTTAAAATATATAGTTTTTCATATTTATGTATATATTTAATAGCAGATTTTCCCTCACTAAAATCTAAAAAACTCTCATCAATTAAAACTGTGGCATTTTGTTTTTGCCAATACTCTAAAAGTTTTTCAAGGTCATATAAAGTTCCATCGGGAGTAGAAGGGTTTACAAAAATTACAAAACTATTTTTCTCAATAGAAACATCAAGTTTTTCAAGTCTATTTATAAGATTGTAATCATATTTATAAATATTGCAAGCTTTTTTATACTCTAAATATGCAGGGCTGTAAATTGTACAATGATTTAAATTTAAATGCCTAAAAAGTGTGAAAATAGCACTACTTCCACCATTATAAAGTTCAAGTTCTTCTTCTTGTATTTTATAGTTATTTGCTATTGCTTTATATAATTTATCATACTTTGGGTATGAACTAATTTCTAAAAAGTTAAAATCACAAAGAATTTCAGGTTTAATAAAATTTATATTTGAAGAAAGATCAATAACCTCTTCTACTTTACAAGAAATACTTTTTGCAAAGCTTTGAATATCTCCCCCGTGTTCATAAGTTTTCAAAGTACAAATCCTATATTTAAAAGTAAAAGTTCAGTTATTTCAAGAGAACATCCCAAACAATCACCATTTACAAAACTAAATCTTTTATATAATATTTTTAAACAAACAAATAAAAAAAATAAACTTAAAAGAAAAAGTATAAAAGAGTTTGTTTTTAAAATAAAAGCTAAAAGCACAAAAATAAGTACAGCTATTCTTATTTTATTTACCCCTTGTGCTTCAAAAGCTTGAGACATAAAACTATCTTTATTAAATTTAAAAAAAGGCAAAATATAAGTTAAGCTAAGTCGTGAAAACATAAAGGCAATTATTATAATTTCATACTTTTTTTCATAAAGTAAATAAGCAATAATGCTAACTTTTAAAAGAACAAAGCAAAAAGTAGCAATAGCACCTATTGCTCCTATTGTTGATTCTTTCATTATTTTATAAGCATCTTTTCCTGAATAACTTGCAAACCAAGCATCAACAACATCTGTTATTGCTTCTGTATGTAAATATCCATATAAAGTAAGTGAAAGTACAGCACTTACCACACTTGCATATAGAGGATGAAAAAAACTACTTAAAAATATAAAGATTAAAATAGTAGCACAAGAAAGAAGTAAACCAATTAAAGGAAGAAAAAACAGACTATACTTAAAAGTATTTTTATCAATAGTCATCTGCTTTACAAATACAGGGAAAACAGTAAAATATGAAAGAGTAAAAGCAAAAGAATTAAAAATTTCTCTCATTTTAGTTTTCTTTCAAGGCAATATTTTACCTCTATAACTTCATCACAATTTTTTGCTAAAAATTGTCCAATTAGTCCAGAAATATCCACAAACTCTCTACTATATTTTTCCATGGGAATTACGCCATTATTTATATCATTTAAGATAAAAACAATATTACAATTTATACTAAAAAGCTTTTGAAGTTGTTTTTCCATCTCTTCATAACCTAAAGGCATATTATTTAAAATAAACATTGTTATGCAGTCAATTAAATAAGTCTCATTTTCCTTTATTACTTTAGTTAAATCTTTTGGCTCTTCGATTGTAATAAACTCATTTCCTCTTTGTTTAATATGCCTATTTACTCTTTCTTTCATTGCTTCGTCTTTATAAGAGTTATCATAAGTTGCAATATAATAAGGTTTAGAAGTTGCAAGTTTAAGTGCTTTTGCACTTGCACAAGAGGTTTTGCCTGATTTTTGTCCACCAAAGTAAAAAGATTTCATTTTTATCCTAAATTTAAAAAGCTTTTTATTCCACCAAACATAATTTGAGCAGAAAGAGCAGCAAGGAAAAGTCCCGTGATTTTTGAAATAACTAAAATACCTTGTTTTCCCACAATTTTTTCAAACTGACTTGAAAGATATAACATAACTCCAATAGTTACAATTGCGCAAACTAAAGCAAAACTTCCTGTCATTAACTTAGAAAAAGTATTAAATTCTGCTCCCATTACAAGTAAAATACCAATAGTACCAGGGCCTATTGTTACAGGTATTGCCAAAGGAACAACAGCTAAATCAAGCACAGACTTATGTCCTATTTCTTGCCTATCTTTATTTCCTTTTACAAGTTCAACTGCCGTTAAAAATAGTAAAGCTCCTGCACCTATTTTAAATGCATCTAAAGTAATACCAAATATTTGAAAAATATATTTACCAAAAAATAGTAAAACTAAAGACATTACAATAACTGAAATTGTAATTTTAATTGCTAAAGTGTGTTTTTCTTTTAAATCACTATCATTTGTTACTGTTAAAAATACAGACATAACAAAAAAAGGAGTCATAATAAAAAACATTTTTAAATATATTGATATAAAATATGCACCAATTTCCAATTTATTCCCCTAAAAAATTTTCTATTTTTTTAATAATTTCATCTTTTTGTAAACCATTTATACAAGCATAAATAAGTGCCCCACCAGCACCTACTCCCTCTTTTGCTTCCCCTTTATCATAAAGCTTTAATACTTCACTTTTACTTGAAGCGAAATCAAAATTGGCATTATAAGCATTGATTTTAAAGTCAAGTAATTCTAAAAGAGCTTTTATATTTGCATTTGTATCTTGTGCTATCCATTTAGTAGTACATAAAGCTAAAATTGAACTATCTATTTGTCCACCCATTGTTTTAAGTATTGAGTTTACAACTAATAAAACACTTGCCATTTGAGTTCCCCCTGCAAGTATTAATTTATGCTTACTTGCTTGAAGACCTAAAATAAATCCTGCATTAAAAATAATCATATTATCACTAACTAAAGATAATCTTTCAAAAATATCCATTGAAGGTGTTATTTTTGATAAAGCAGTTTGAATAACCTCATCTTTTAAACCTTTTGGAGCATCTTTAAAAGAACTTGAAAAGAACTCTTTGCAGTCATATCCCAAAGCAAGAGCTGTTGCAGTTGCTGTTGTAGTTCCAGCAGGAATTGTTTCAGCTAAAATTGTATATTCACTAGAACTTTTATAATTTTGTCCAAATTCAACTGCTTTTTGAAAAAGAGTAAGAGCATCTATATTTGCACCATCTTTTATATTTTCACTTGGTTTTATATTAAAATCATATATTTTAAAATAGTCTATTTTAGGCATTACTTCAAAACCTAAATTTAAAAACTCTAAATTTTCAAAAGCTTTTAATTCATGTACTGCTCTTGTAATTAAAGCAGGTGTAGGTATACCTTTTGTAGTAGTTGCAATATTATCCAAAGATCTAACTTCACTTGTAGCTAAAAATTCAGCATCAAGAGTAGGCGTTAAATACATTTTACCAGGAATACCTGCTTGGGAAATTCCGGGAATTTGTGCTGTTTTAGTAACTGCGCAAGAAAGTAAAAAAGAAGCTTTTTTACCTCTTAAATATTCTATAAAATCCCTATTTCCTAAAATTGTATTAAAATTCATTTAAACCTTTCTTATTATTTTTGCAAGTATAACAAAGTTTTATTTATACTCTTTAAGCACTTTTAAAAAAGCCCTTGTGTTGCTCCACCAATTATTTATCTTCCTATTTACTTAGCTTCTTTTGAAATGATATATGTAGTTAAAGTTCCATATACTTTTAAGTTTACTAATTCATCTTTTTGTTTTATATCTTTTTGTACTAATATAAAATTTGTTTGCATATAATTTAAAACATACTTATCTTGAAAAGTTACATCTTTCATATATTCACAAATTGGGTAATTTTCTTGAGTAAACATAACTAATATTTCTCATTTAAACTTCTCCTTTTAAGCAACTTTAGCCAAATTTTACTTATACTAAAAAGTTTAGTTTATAACCTACTCCCCCTTGGGAAATTATAGTTTCTTCAGGAAGTTTTTTTCTTATTCTTTTTATTAAAGCTCTAATATTCTCATTTGTGGTTAAATCACCTTCCCAAACATATTGTTCTATTTGTTCAAAACTAATAACTTTCCTTCTATTTTTAACAAAAAGATTTAAAAGTAAAATCTCTTTTTTTGAAAGTTTTACCTCTTGTTTATTATTATCAAATAAAAGCTCTTTTGATATATCATAACTAAACTGCTTTTTAAGTCTTACAATAAACTCTTCTTTAATACATAATTTATCTAATTTTTTTTCTAATTCATACATATAAAAAGGCTTTTTTAAATACTCATCACAGCCCCTTGTATATGCTTCTTTTATTGTCTCTAAATCTACATTTGCACTTATTATAATTGAAGGGATTTTTTCATCAATAGCTTTTATTTCTTTTAAAAGTGTTAAACCATCTATTCCTGGAACATTTATATCTAAAATAAAACAATCATAACCATTGTAAATTGCTTCTATGGCTTTTTTACCATCATCAAACCAATCAACCTTATAGTTTTTCTCTTCTAAACTTTCAATAATAAGTTTTGAAAGTCTTTTATTATCCTCCAATAATAGAACTTTCATAATCCCCTTCTTTAGAAGTAGTACTTTTTATTGCTATTAAAATTTGTGCTCCTTCTTTGCACTCTAAGGCTTCTATATGTCCTTGCATTTTATCTTCAATAATTAGCTTTGCCATATAAAGACCAAAGCCATCTCCATTTTTCTTATCAGTATAAAATGGTTCAAAAATAAGATCTAAGTTTTCTTTTTTAATACCTACACCATTATCTTTTATTAAAATATATACTTTATTATTTTCACTATAAATATCAATTGTTATAAGTCCATCAATATTTTTCTTTTCTCTTTTTTTATTTATACTATCTTTTGCATTATTTATAATATTTAATATAGATTGCTTAAACTCATTTTGATAACCATTAATTTTTAACTCTTTATCTTTTTCAAAATTAATTTTTACAGTTATATAGTTATATTTAATATTATGTTCTATTACATTTAAAAGCTCTTTTATAGCCTCTTGAACAGCAAAATCTTTTTTTTCAGTTGAAGGTTTAATAAAGGCTTTAAAATCATCAATTGTTTCTGTCATATAATGAACTTGAGTCATTATCTCTTCTACAAACTCTTGAGTTTCATTTTCAGATAATTCACTTTTTTTTCTTTTATGTAAAAGTTCTTGAGCAATTGTAGAAATTTCTATTAAAGGAGTTTTCCATTGATGGGCAATTGAAGTTATCATCTCCCCTACTTCAGAAAGTTTTGATCTTTGAATTAAAAACTGTTCATCTTTTTTTCTTTGGATTTCTAAAGTTCTCATTTTTGTAATATCACTAAGAATAGTTACTATTCCAGCTTCATTATTATTTTTATCAAAATAGACTTTTCTTCTAATAAATAGATGTAAGTTTCTTTTATTTATTTTTATTTTTACTTCAATTTCATCACATAAAAAATTATCAAAACCTTTTACTTGCTCATAAAGTTGAGGAAGAACTTTTTGCATCTCTTTTCCAATAATATCTCTTTTTGCAACTGAAAGAAGCTTACATAAAGAATCATTACACCCTAAAAGAATACCCTCATTACTCTGCCAATAAATTGCACTTTTAATATTATTTAAAAGCACATTATCAAGTTTTGTTTGCTCAACTAATTTTATTTCTAATTTTATTCTTTTTACAATATTTACAATAAGTCCTATAATAAGCAAAACTAAAAAAGGTATCAATACAAAAGTGCTATCAATAATCTGTCTATTTTTTTCAAAAAAGTTTTGAGGTTTATTTACAATAGTTGAAAACATTGGAATTTTAGATTTATCTATTGCATATTTTTCCATTACTTGATAATCAAAATAATATTTTGAACTTGGCATATCAATAGAAAGTGTTTGAATTTTTTTGCCTTTTATTATCTCTATTGCTTTATTAATAGCAAGCAAGCCTTGTTCTTGTGGGCTTACCATAATTCCACCAACTACTCCCTCACCTAAATGTATCTTATTTACGGCAAAAACAGGATATTTTGACTCTTTAAAAAGTTTTCTTATATTATTATAAGGAATATATCTTCCATATTTATCTATATATAAACTTGTAAAAAGTATTGCACTATTTGAAGGAAGATTATAAATATCTTTTCTTAACTCTTCTAAATCTATTTTATCATTAAAAATAATTTTAAAATCATCTTTAAATTCTAAGGTTGCATCTAAAATTTGTTTTTTAATAGCACTTGAAGAAAAGCTACTATCACTTATTATATATAAAGTTGAAAGATCTTTAATAGCATCTTTTATAAACTCTATATTTCTTTTTATCTCTTTATATTCAACAACACCTGTTACATAAGGTTTTAAATAAGAAGGAATATCTTTTTGTTTAAAATTTTCTACGCCACAGAAAACAACAGCAGTTTTATTAAAAATTTCTTCATGATTTTCTAAAACAAAATTATAAGCATAGTTATCAGCAGCAATAATAATATCATATTTTCTTGTGGAAAATTTCTTTTTATATAACTCTTTTAAAGTATTAAAATACTCTTTAGTATCAATTTTTTTACTATCCATATATTCAATAGATAACTCATATAATAAGTTATCTTTAAGTCCTTCTTCAATACCTTCTGTAATCCCATCACTCCATTTTAATCCACTATTATATGAATGTAGAAGTAAAATACTTTTTTGTTCAAGTGCTTGTAAAGAACTAATAAAGAACAAAATAATTAAAAATAGTCTCATGTTATATCTTTTAAATTTTTTCTTAATTTTAACAAAAAAGTCCTATTTTTATCCCGAAACTTAATTTACAATTTAAAATAAAAAAGAAAAGGAGATAAAATGTCACAGACAACTAAATCAATTATTCCATTAGCTGTTTTAGTAATCTTTTGGTTTCTTCCAGCGCCAGAAGGTTTATCTATTCAAGCATGGCACTTTTTAGCAGTATTTTTCGCTGTTGTAGTAGGATTAATTATAGAGCCTGTTCCAGCTGCACTTATTGGATTTGCGGGAATTTCATTTGTTGCAGTATTTGGGCTTGCAGGAAATAGTGCAAAAGCAAATATTGCATGGGCACTTTCAGGTTTTTCAAATACAGTTATTTGGTTAATTTTTGCAGCTTTTATGTTTGCACTTGGTTATAAAAAAACTGGTCTTGGAAGAAGAGTATCTCTTATTATGATTAAATATATGGGAAAAAGCTCTTTAGGACTTGGTTATGCTGTTGCATTCTCTGATTTAGTATTAGCACCATTTATGCCTTCAAATACAGCAAGAAGTGCTGGTACAATATACCCTGTGGCAAGTAATATTCCACTAATTTTTAATTCAACACCTGATAATGAACCAAGAAAACTTGGTGCATATATCTCTTGGGTTGCAATTGCTACAACTTGTGTTACAAGTTCAATGTTTCTAACAGCTCTTGCACCAAATCTTTTAGCAGTTGATTTAATCAATCAAGGAAGTGGAAACTTGATTTCTTGGTCAGCTTGGGCATCAATAATGTTACCACTTATGATTCCTTTATTTTTATTAACACCTTGGTTGGTTTATGTAATTTACCCACCAACACAAAAAACTTCACCTGAAGCTCCAGCTTGGGCAGCAAAAGAGTTAGAACAATTAGGAAGTATTTCAAAAAAAGAACTTTTAATGGCAGGACTTGCAGTAGTTGCTTTATTACTTTGGATATTTGGTAAATCTTTTGGTATTCATTCAACAACAGCAGCAATTGCAATTGTATCTATTATGGTACTTTCTGGAATTATTACTTGGGATGATGTTATTTCAAATAAAGCAGCATTTAATGTTCTAATTTGGTTCGCCTCTTTAGTTGCTATGGCAGCAGGATTAAAAAAAGTTGGTGTTTTAGATTGGATTGGTAAAAATGCAGAAGTTTATCTATCAGGATTAACTCCAACTATGTTAATACTTTCAATGCTAGTACTGTTTTTTATACTACACTACTTCTTTGCAAGTACAACTGCACATACTACTGCATTGATGCCAATTTTTATTGCAATTGCTATGAAACTAATGACACCTGATCAATTAGTACCTTTCTCTATTTTATTAGCAGGAAGTTTAGGAGTTATGGGTATTATCACACCTTATGCAACAGGACCTTCACCTATTTGGTATGGAGCAAACTATATTTCACAAGCAACTTGGTGGGGATTAGGTGCTATTTTTGGAGCCTTATATCTAGCTGCCATTTTAATTGGTTCATTTATATTTATCTAAAAAGAGGCAAACCTCTTTTTAGAAACTTTTATTAATAATTTGTAAAAACTCTTCTGGAGTTTTAAAGCCAACTATTTTTGCTTCTTTTACTTCTTGATTTTCTTTATTCCAAAATATTAAACCAGGAGGTCCAAAGATACCATATTTTTTTTGTAGTTCTTTATCCTCTTTTGTATTTTTTGTAACATCAGCTTTTAATAAAGTAAAACCTTGAAGTTTATCTACTACTTCTTTATTTGTAAAAGTAATCTCTTCAAGTTCTTTACAAGCAACACACCAATCAGCATAAAAATCTAGCATTACAGGCTTTGAAGAAGCTTTTATTTGTTTATCTAACTCTTGTAAGTTTTTAACTTTTATCCAATTTAAAGAAGAGTTTGTTTTAAAATTAGAGCCTGCTTTAATTTGTGTAAATTTTTCTAAAGGTTTTAAAATATCTTTGGCTCCACTAATTGCGCCAACAAAACTTATTACCCCATAAATAAAAATTATACTTGTAATAGTTTTTGCCACAATATGTTTATACTCTTTTAAATATATGGCACTACCAATTAGTAGAAAAGACCATAAAAATAAAGTATATTCAGGAATTACTCTTTCTAACATCCAAATTGCAATTCCTAACATAACAATACCAAATATTTTAGAAACACTATCCATCCAACCACCAGGTTTTGGCATAAATTTTCCAGCACCAAGACCTATTAAAAGTAAAGGTAATCCCATACCAAAACTTAATACAAATAAAGCAAGTCCACCTAAAATTGCATCACCTGTTTGACCTATATAAACTAAGGCTCCTGCAAGGGGAGGTGCAACACAAGGACCAACTATTAAAGCAGATAAAAATCCCATAATTGCAATACCAAGTATTCCTTGTTTTTCTTTTCCATCTGTTGTTTTATTTATTTTATTTTGAATACTTTGTGGTAATTCAAGCTTATAATATCCAAACATTGAAAAAGCAAGTGCCACAAAAATAAGTGCAAATACTATTAAAACATATGGGTTTTGTAAAGCTACTTGTAAATTAGCTCCAAATAATCCTGCAATAATTCCTGCTATTGTATAAGCTAAGGACATAAAGAACACATAAATAAAAGATAAGAAAAAACCTTTTAGTGGTGTTAAAGTGGAATTATTTCCAGCTTTTACAATAATAGAAGATAAAATTGGAATCATTGGAAAAACACAAGGAGTTAAAGATAAAAGTAATCCAAAACCAAAAAAAGTAGCCAAGACTAAAAAAATATTTCCACTTAAAAGTGTATTTGCAATAGAGTCTGTTTCACTTATATTCACATCTTCTTTTAGTTGATTTTTACTAACTTGAGAGTTATTTTTATTTATTGTATAAGTTTCACTCATAGGCGCATAGCAAAGACCTGCTTTGGAACAACCTTGGAACTGAACTTCAATTTCATAAAAACTTGAATCTATTTTACTTTTTAAGAGTTCTTTAGGAATTTGTATATTTTGATTTACAAAATGAACAATAAATCCATCATATTCTACAGGTTTTGGAAGATTTATCTCTTTTGTTAATTCTATTTTCTGAGGCTTTGTTATAAATACTTTTAACTTATCATCATATAAATAGATAGCTTTACCTAAATTCAAAGTAAAAATTATCTTATCTTCTTGTTCTATAAACTTTGTTTTAAAAGCTTGTTCTGGTTCTAAAAAATCATCATTAATTGAAGCAAAAAGAGACAAAGAAAAAAGCACTAATAAAATTAGTCTTTTTAGCATTATTTATCCTTAAAAACTATTTTTTGTATCTAATTTTAATTGAGAAACTGTTCTAATTCCCACATCTTTTTTTACAAATTTTCCATTTTTAAAATATACTAAAGTAGGAATTGTTTTTATTGCAAATCTAGAAGCTAATATAGGTTGATCATCAACATCAACTTTATATACAATCACATCTGAAGTATTTTCTTTTTCAAATTTTTCTAAATTTTTAGACATAATTTTACATGGAGGGCACCAAGTTGCATAAAAATCAACAATTACATTTTTCCCTTCAATTTTATCTTCAAAGTTATCAATAGTCAAATGTTCTGCTGCAAAAAGTGAAGCAAAACTAAAAACTAATGCAATAAAAATCTTTTTCATAAATTAAGTCCTCTTATGTTTTTTAGTATTATAGTAAATAAATGTAAAGAGTTTGTTAATAGATTGTTGTAGTAATTAAATTAACTTTAAGATTATAAGTTTTATTAATACTAAGATGTTAAAATTTTTCTTTTTTATTGGAGTTTAAATGGAAGAAGTAACAGATTTAATACCAAGAAAAGTTGAGCTATTAATTAAAGATAATATTGTAATGATAGATATTAGAAGAGAAGAAGAATTTGCTCAAACTGGGGTTATAAAAAATGCTTATAAACTAACTTTTTTTGATAGATATGGGAACTATGATTTAGAGTATTGGATGCAAGAGTTTGAAAAACTTGTAACTTCTAAAGAACAAACTTTCGTTCTTATTTGTGCACATGCAAATAGAACAAGAACTGTAGGTAATTACTTGGTTGAATTGGGTTATAAAAATTGTGCACATCTTTATGGAGGCATGGCACTTTGGTTACAAGAAGCAAGAGAAGTAGTATTTAATTAAAATACTACTTTTTTATCTTCATTTTTCCAAGAATTAAATCCACCCTTTAGAAAATAGACTTTTTTATATCCTGCTTTAACTAACTCATTTGCTAATTTTTCAGCAATTTTACCATCTTCACTCACTAAAGCAAAACTTTGATGGGCACTTTTAACCACTTTTGTTAGGTTATATTTCCATTTTTTTAATTTTTTTTCTTCAAAGCTATCAAAAGGTATTCTATATGAATTAGGAATAATTCCTTCTTCTTTTTGTTTATCAATAGCTCGTATATCAATAATAATTGCATTTTTTGAAATTAATTTTTCTAAAGTAGCAACAGCAACTGTTTTTGCTTCATTTGCAAAAATTGTACTAACACTAATAAATAAAAGTAAAAGTAGTTTTTTCATAAGTTATCCTTTTAAAAGGATTATAACAAAAAAAATTATAAAAAGAGATAATTTATATTTTATCTCTTTTATTCTTCTTTTTTCTTTGCACTTTCTTCTTGCAAAATTTCAATAACTTGATCTAAATTTGCATAAGGAATGTGAGATTTCCACTCTATATCTTTACCATTTAGTGCAATTCCAATACTTATTACATCAGCTGTTTCTTTTCCATATGGTTCAGAAATATTTGAGATAATAATTTTCCCTTTTTTTGTACCTGCTAAATCTAATGTAGCTATTTCTGTAGTCATTGACATGGATTTTCCTTTTTATTTTTTTTCATTTTGGCAAAAATAAACTTTTAGTTAAATTAAATTTTAACAGTTTTTCTTCAACTGAAGCTATTTATAAAAGCACTATTTAATAGTAGCTATTTTTTGCCCAAATTTTATTTTTTTATTTTCTAAATTCTCAAGTTCAACACTATCTTTTTCCCAAACCATTACAACTGTTGAACCCATTTTAAAATATCCTAAAGTATCACCTTTTGTTACTTCTAAATCATCATAAGTTATAACATTTATATCTTTAGTATTTTTATTTGTTTCTACACTTGGTTCAAAAGTAAATACCATTTGTCCAACATTTAAAGCACCTACAAAAACCATATAAAAAATCTTTTTATTTGCTACACATTCTAAAATAACTCTTTCATTTTGTACAAATAAATCTAGTTCTTTATTTAGGTATTTAATATTTACAGGATAAAGTTTTCCTGGAACATGAATAAGCTTTTTAATTTTACAATCTATGGGAGAGTGGTATCTATGATAATCACTTGGAGCTAGATAAAAATTCATATATGAAGCATTATAAAGTTTATCAAATTTATCACTACAATAATATGTTAATAAATCTTCAACTGAGTATTCCATCCCTTTTATTTGAAAAAGGGTATCTTTATGCAAAGTCCCAGCTTGTGTTATAAAACTATCAGCAGGAGAGATAAAACTTTTTGTATCTTCATCTATTTGTCTTGGAATTGCCAATTCTCTTGTAAATAAATCTGTTAAAGATTTATAATATTTTGCATTTCTAAATTCACTCATATCAATTTTAAAAATTCTTACATATGTATTATTTATGATTTTTTGAAAAAAAGATGGAAACTCTTTTTTTGCAACTTTTCCAAAATATTGTGAAATTAAATTTGTAATATGCATTTTTTTCCTTGTAGATTTCATTTAATCTAATATTTTATCTAAATCTCACTTGATTTTTAAAATAAATATATAAATTTTTAATGTAAGAATTTTTGCTGTATCTTTAAGTTATTATTGCGTTTATGAGTTAGCTCTAATTATTTATAAGGAAATTTTATATGTATAAAATCGTAGTAGCCAATCAATGTGGTTGTTTTAAAAGAAGTGAATTAGAAAATAATATCTCTTTTCTTTCAAAAGACGACGCACTTTTAAAAGCTGTTGAGATGAAAGATATTATGAATGATGAGTTCTGTCATAAACATGAGTTTCAAGTTGAAGAACTAGAAAATAATTTTGTAATTTCATTTTATACTCCACAAAAAACTTCTTGCTGTGGTGATGGATGTTGTAATTAATTACAATATCCTCCACAAATAACTTTTATCTTTACTTTTAGTTTTTCTGCTACAATTTCAAAAAATTTTTAAAGAGTCATTTATGGATGTAAAAAAAACACTATTTTCTTCACTAAAAAGTGCTTGGATAATTTTAAAATTTGTTATTCCAATTTATATTTTAGCTGAAGTTTTATATTACTATAACACTTTAGCTTATATCTCTTTTTTAGTTGAACCTTTTACTTCTTTTTTAAATCTTCCTAAAGAAGCAAGTTTATCTATTATTAGTGGTATATTTTTAAATCTTTATGCAGCTGTTGCTTTTGCTGCTCCACTTGAGATGGATACAAAACAATGGACTACCCTTGCAATATTTTTAGGTATATGTCACTCATTAGTAGTTGAAAGTATTATTATGAAAAAAATTGGTTTATCAAGTTTTTATTCATATAGTTTAAGATTTTTTGCTGGTCTTGCTGTGGCTTTTTTAGTAACTTTTATTCCTTTAGATTATTTTAGTGCAAATATTCCTTTGGAAGGTTTTAAACAAAAAAGTTATGAAAGTTTAACTCAACTTTTGCAAATATCAATTTACAATGCTTTTATACTTTCATTAAAAATCATTATTCTTATTACCATTTTAATTTTTATAATGGACTATGTTAAAGTTAGAATTGCATTTATTAGTAAAGGCAAAAATATTAGCAAAGGTTTTTCTTTAGTTGTAGGGATATTTTTAGGGATTACTTATGGAGCTGGAATACTAATAAAAGAAGTGGAAAGTAATACTTTAAATAAAGAAGATATTTTCTTTATAGGTACTTTTTTAATGATATGTCATGCTATTATTGAAGATACTTTATTATTTTTGATTTTTGGAGCTGATTTTACAATTATTATTTTTATTAGAACCCTTGCAGCAATTTTAATAAGCTATTCATTTTTATATCTTTTTAATAAAAAACTACAAAAAATAGGTGCTTAATTTAGCACCTGTTTTTTATCTTTAGGAATTAAAATATAAAGTTTACCTTTCTCTTTCATTCTTCCTGCATACTCTAAAGCTTCATCTCCATATCCCCAAAAAAAATCTGCTCTAATTTCACCTTTTATTGCTCCACCTGTATCAGCTGCAACTGTTAGTTTATTGATTTTTTCTTTAGTTACAGGGTTTAAAGTTGAAATAAATACAGGCATACCAAGAGGAATATACCTTCTATCAACTGCTAAATTTCTTTTTTTAGTTAGTTCTACTCCTAAACTTCCCGTTGCTCCTTGAGAAGACTCTCTAAAGAAAATATAACTTTCATTATGATTTAAAATCTCATCAACTTTTTGAGGATTATTATCAAAAAACTCTTTCATTCCCTGAATTGAAGCATTGTTTTTTGTAATAAATCCATTTTGAAGCATAAACTTTCCAACAGATTTATATCTTCTTCCATTTTGATTATCATAGCCTATATTAAGAACTGTTCCATCTTGAAGTTTTACTTTTCCTGAACCTTGAATATGAAGTAAAAATAGTTCAAATTTATCATCAACATAACAAATAGGTTCTAAATTTTCATTGGGAGTTAATTCTAACTCTTCTCTACTATCATATGGAATTAATTTATTACCTACAACTTTCCCTCTTAATCGATATTTTTTAAGTTCAGGATAAACTGAACTTAAATCCACAATAATCATATCTTTTGGTGTTTTATATATTGGGTATTTAAACCTTTCATCTTTATTTAAACTTCCATTTAATAAAGGTTCATAATAACCTGTGATAACCCCTTCATCTTCCCCTTTGCTATCCACTAACTTATAAGCATGAAAATTTGAGATAAAAAAATCTCTTCCATTTTGTGTAGAAAGAGCCTCTTGACAAACACCTTGAAAAAGTTCATTTTTTTTAGATTTTTTGCAAGCTTTTACAAAAACTTCTAAAGCTTTATTTAAATCATCATTGTAAAAATCCTCTATCTCATAAAAACTTACTCTTTCTAGGGAAGCTTTAGAAATATTATCATACTTTGTTAATTTAGTAGAACAACCTGTAAAAATAAAAATAGTAATAATAAAAATTAGTAAATGTTTCAAAAAATACTCCTTAATTGAAGAGCTATTTTAACATCTTAAAGTAAAAGTTTAATTACAAAGAACAGCTAGTTGTAGTTTGAGGATGAACTTCTTTTAATCCACAAAATTTGCAAGAATATTCTATTTCAACAACTCCAGAGCAACCATGATTTTTTAAAACTCTTTTTGAAATAGCTTCATTTTTAAATATAGTATTTGTTTTCTCATCAAAAAAACTTCTAGTTTTTTCCCCACAGTTCGGACACAATCCACTATTTAACTTATTTATTCTTTGTTGTTTTGTTTTAAAGTATAATAAAATAGAAAAAATTGCTAATAAAAAAGCAAGAAGTAAAAAAATAAGTGTTTGCATGAAGTAGAGTTTTACTCTACTTCAGCATCGATAACATCATCGTCATCTTTTTTAGCTTTTTGATTTGGTTGAGCTTGCTCTTGGTTAGCTTGCTCTTTTTTATACATAGCTTCTGCTAATTTATGTGATTTTTCAGTTAAAGCTTTAACTTTTTCTTCAATTTGTTCTTTAGTAGCATTATCATCTTTTAATAATTGCTCTAAATCAGCTGCTGCATCAACAATTGCTTTTTTCTCATCTTCAGAAACTGCACCTTCATTCTCTTCTAAAGTTTTTCTTGTAGAGTGAAGTAAAGCATCTGCTTGATTTCTAACTTCAATTACTTCTTTTCTTTTTTTATCAGCTTCTTTATTTGCTTCAGCTTCTTGAACCATTTTTTCAATTTCTTCATCACTTAATCCAGATGAACCTGAAATTGTAATTTTATTCTCTTTTCCTGTACCTTTATCTTTTGCTGATACATTTAAAACACCATTTGCATCAATATCAAATGTTACTTCAATTTGAGGCACTCCTCTTGGAGCTGCTGGAATATCTGAAAGTTCAAACATACCTAAAGATTTATTATCTTTTGCGAACTCTCTTTCCCCTTGAACTACATGAATAGAAACTGCTGGTTGGTTATCATCAGCTGTTGAGAATACTTGTGATTTTTTAACAGGAATAGTTGTACCTTTTTCAATTAATCTAGTAGCAACTCCACCTAAAGTTTCAATTCCTAATGATAATGGAGTAACATCTAATAATAATACATCTTTAACATCACCTCTTAATACTCCAGCTTGTACAGCAGCACCAGCAGCAACAACTTCATCAGGGTTTACACCTTTATTTAAATCTTTTCCAAAGAACTCTTTTACAACTTGGTTTGCTTTTGGTAATCTTGTAGATCCCCCAACCATAATTACTTCTTGAATCTCATCTTTATCTAATGAAGCATCTTTTAATGCAACTTTAATATGTTGTAAAGTTTCTGCAATCAAATGCTCAGTCATAGACTCAAATTTTGCTCTTGTTAATGATTTAACTAAGTGAATTGGTCCTGCATTACCCATTGAAATAAATGGTAAGTTAATTTCTGTTGATTCAGCAGAAGATAGCTCTTTTTTAGCATTTTCAGCTGCATCTTTTAATCTTTGTAATGCCATTTTATCATTTTTAATATCAAACCCATTTTCACTTTGGAACTCTTTTGCTAACCAATCAATAATTGCATTATCAAAGTCATCACCACCTAAGAAAGCATTTCCATCAGTTGAAAGTACTTCAAATGTTCCATCACCAATTTCTAAAACAGTAACGTCAAAAGTTCCTCCACCTAAATCATATACTAATACTTTTTCTTCACCTTTTTTATCTAATCCATATGCAAGTGAAGCTGCTGTTGGTTCATTAATAATTCTTAATACATTTAATCCAGCAATTGTTCCAGCTTCTTGAGTAGCTTTTCTTTGTGCATCATTAAAATATGCAGGAACAGTAATAACAGCATCAGTAACAGGAGCACCTAAATACTCCTCAGCATCAGCTTTTAATTTTCCTAAAATTTTTGCAGAAATTTCTTGTGGTGTATAGATTTTTCCTGCAATATCAACTGCTGCTGCACCATTTCTATTTACGATTTTATATCCTACTTTAGATTGTGCTTCTTTAGCATTTTCTTCATCCATCATAAGACCCATAATTCTTTTTACAGAATAAATAGTTTTTTCAGGATTTGTAATAGCTTGTCTTTTTGCTGGATCACCAACTAAAACTTCACCTTTATCTGTAAATGCTACAATAGAAGGAGTTGTATTTTTACCTTCTTTATTAGGAATAACTTTTGCTTCCCCTCCTTCATATACTGCCATACAAGAGTTTGTTGTTCCTAAGTCAATTCCAATTACTTTACTCATATCTTATCCTTATCAAGTTTTAATTTTATTTTAAAATAATTTTTCTAATCTATCTAGTTTAGTGACATTACGGTCAAAAGCTTTTTTTAAAAAAAAGTTACTTCTTACAAATAGACACCATTGCTGGTCTTAAAAGTCTCTCTTTAAACTTATATCCTTTTTGTAACTGTTGTACAATTTGTCCATCTTCATGTTCAGGGCTATCCACTTGCATAACTGCATCATGAAAATTTGGATCAAACTCACCATCAGTTTCAACGGCACTAATATCATGTTTTTCAAATACAGTATTAAAGTTTTTAATAGTAAGTTCAATACCTTCTTTTAATTTTGCAAGTAACTCATCTGCACTTAAATCTGCATTTGCTGATTGTAATGCCATCTCTAAAGTATCAATTGGTGCTAATAAATCTTTTGCAAATTTCTCTGAAGCATAATCAATAGCTTGATACTTCTCTTTTTCTAATCTTTTTTTAATATTTTCAAAGTCTGCGTGAACTCTTAAATATTTATCTTCTGCTTCTTTTAATTTAGCTTCAAGTTCAGATTTTACACTTTCAATTGTCTCTTCTTTAACCTCTTGAGAACTCTCTTGTGTAGAAGTCTCTTCTTGATTTACTACTTCTTCTTGTTGTAATTCTTCTTTTTTTTCTTCACTCAATTTTTACTCCTAAGACATACTAATTTGATTATAAAAGTATTCATAATCTTTTGACAATTCACCAATAACTAACATTTTAGAATCATTGCCATTTACATTACAATGGTGACATATACCAATATAACCCATAGGTAATAACTCTTCATAATAGATAGCTTCTTGGCACTTATCTATAACTTCTCCATTTAAATATGAATTAATAACTCTTTCATCGAAGTCATAGCTAAGTGCTATATTTAAAAACTCTTTTGAATTATAAATAGAAAAATCTCTATTTTTTAAAAATATAGATAATTGTTCATATAATTCATAAGCTCCAACATCCCTTGAGATTTTTAAAATATGATTAATTTCTAAATCTATTAAATCAAGTAAAAATCTATAAAGTGCTGAAGAAAATTTTATTGTGATTGGAAAATTATCAAACTCCAAAATCATATATTTATCTTGGATATTAATAATATTTTTTAATTTATCACTTTTTAACTTTTTAATAAAAACAGTAAGACCTATTCTTTTTGCTAAATACTCAATTGTTTCTAAATCAATAAAAGATAATCTAAAGTTTAATTTATTATCCCAATATTGCTTTAAAGCTTCAGTTGTTGGAGTTCTTCCACTACTTGCATGCTCTTGGGCTAAAAATCCCTCATCACCTAACTTTTTAAAGTATCCTCTAATAGTTGCAGGTGAATATGCAATATCATACATTGTTTTTAACTGACTAGAACCAATAGGCTCTAAATGTTCAATATATGCTTTGATAATAGACTGTAATAAAAACTCTTTTTTATCAATCATTTTAAAACCAATTTTTAATTTTTAGCACTCTTAATCTTAAACTGCTAAAGAATTATAACTTATTGAGTGTATATTTGTCAAGTGTTTTTTAATCTTTTTATATAAATATTTAAAAATAGCTAAAAAAACTCCTCTAATAAATTTATTTTTCTTATAAATAAATTTTTATTTTTTAAAGTTTTTAATTTTTTTAAAGCTTTTACAATATACTAATATTAAGCTCTTTTTGCTAAAATACAAAAAATTAATCATAAGGTAAAGTTATGAAATATATTAAAACTACAACAAAAAATGTACAAGAGGCGGTAGAAGCTTTACATAAATCAATTAGTGAAAATGGCTTTGGGCTACAACATATTCACAATGTTACAGAAAAATTAGCAGCAAAAGAGGTTGAGTTAGGAAGACAATGCCAAATCTTAGATATTTGCCAACCACATATTGCAAAGGAAATCTTAGATATTGATCCAAGCGTAAGTGCTATTTTACCTTGTAGTATCTCAGTTTTTGAAGATAATGGGCAAACATATATCTGTGTAGTAAAACCCTCAGCAATTTTTCCTTTATTAAATAACCAATTAACAGAGGTTATCTCTAAAGTTGAAAAAACTATATTTAAAATAATTGATGAAGCTATTTAAACACTAAGAGTAAACTCATCATACAACTGTTCATCTAGTTGTTTTTCTAGTTGTAAAGTTAAATTGATGGGTTTTTCACCCTTATAAGATATAGTATTAGCAACTCCTAAATAAATAAAACCTTGTGTCTTTTTATCAACACTTATAAATTTTCTTACAAAAATATGAAGTTTTACTTTATGTTTTTTATTTTCAATTAACTTTTCTCCATCGCCTTTATCTTGAGTTGCATTTGGTTTTGTTTGCCAAGTTAAAGTATCTTTACTTAAAAAAGTATTATGGTATCTTTTACTTTTTATTGCATTTTGTTTATCTAAATTTATAAATAAAAAGTAATCATTTTTATATTTTAATTGTCCACTTCCTCTAAAAGAACTATGAATTTTATCAAGATTACAAAGTAAAGCTATATTTTTCATATTATACTTTTCATATAACTTTAAAAAAGGTATTCCATAATATTTTTTACCAAACTCTTTTTCATATAATAAAACTGCATACTCTATACTATATTTTATATATTGCTTTAATTTTTTATCTTCTAAAATTTTTTCAAAAGAAGAGGTTTTATATAAAGTATCTTCTTTTAAATATACAAGTTTTTCATACTTTGCAATTTGAGAACTATCAAAAAATTCATAAGCTAAATATCTAAAACTATGATATATAGTATCTTCTTCAACTTTTTCTTGATACTTTAAAATTTGTTTTTTTGCAAGGTTTATATTTATAGTTTCATTTTCTAAAAGATAATTTAAAATAGCAAATTCATGTACTCTTTTTAATTTTATATGTGAATCAATAAATCTAATAGTTTTTAAAAACTCTTCAGTAAGATTTAAATCTTGTTTTTCAACTTTTAATACAAATTCTATATAAGATTTTGATTCATCTATAAAGTTTTTAGGGTCAAAGCTATTTTCATATTTTATAAAATCTATTAAAGTTGGAGTTGTTTTTATTATATTTTTAAATTCAAAATATTGTTCTTTTAAGTATTTAAAACTATTAAAATTTTCTTCTTCTAATTGTTTTAAAATTATCTCTTTTGAAATTTTATCCATAGAAATAAAAGTATTATTTGAAAGATTTGCAAAGCTATTATTTAATGCTAATTTTATACTATCTTTATCAATTATTCTTTTACCTAAAAGAGCAAAAGTTACTAAATAAGCTCTATTATGATTTCCAATAAAATCTAAGACTGTAAGAAATTGCTTTTCTTTTACTTTTCTAAGACCTCTTCCTAATTGTTGAATAAAAATAGTTGAAGAAGTAGTTGGACGTAACATTAAAATAGTGTTTATTTTAGGAATATCAACTCCTTCATTAAATATATCTACACTAAAAATAATTTCTAAAGAATCCTTTTCATCTTGAACTCTTTTTATAATCTCTTCTCTTTTTTCAATACTATCTTCACTTAATAAGCAAATAGAATTAAAACCTCTTTTATTAAACTTTTCACACATATATTTTGCATGGGATTGATTAACACAAAAAGCCAAAGCTTTTCTTTTGTCTCCATCATTTCCATAAAATAACATTTTTTCTATAATAAAATCTACTCTTTTATTTACACATAAAAGTTTTGCAAGTCTTGAAAGTTCTTCTAATTTTACATCTTTATAATCTATTACAATATCACTTATACCAAAATAGTGAAAAGGTGCGATTAGTGATTTTTCTATGGCTTCATTTAATCTAAAATCAATAGCAATATTATCATCAAAAAACTCATAGATATTCTCTTTATCACTTCTATTTGGAGTTGCTGTTAAACCTAATGTAAAATTAGAATTAAAATAGTTATAGACTTTTTTAAAAGTAGGACTACTTATATGGTGAGCTTCATCAAAAATAATATAATCAAAATATTTACTATTAAACTTATGTAAACTTTTACTCATAGTTTGAATTGTAGAAAAAAGAAAATCACAAGAAAGCTCTTTTTTATTTCCAGAAAAAATTCCACAACTCTTATTTATAAAAAGTTTTTCAAAAGTTAATTTAGCACTATTTAAAATATTTTCTCTATGGACTAAAAATAAAACTTTTTTTGCATTAAAGTTCTTAACATCAAAAGCACTAAGATATGTTTTCCCTGTTCCTGTTGCACAAATAGCCAAGGCTTTATTTTGCTTTTGTTTTCTTAAAAACTCTAAGTTTTCTAAAGCTTGTTTTTGCATAGAATTTTCTTTTATTTGTTTTTTAAAAATAAACTCTTTACTTAAGCTTTTATAACTATTTTTTAAAAAATCTTCATATGAATTTAAAAAATTTTCTTCTACTAAATATGCTTTATTATATAAACTATCAAACTCTTTTAATACTTCTTTTGTAAACTCTTCATCTTTTTTACTTATAACTTTTAAATTCCATTCAATATTACTTTTAAAAGCACTTGCAGTTATATTTGAAGAACCTACTATTATCTTATACTCCTCTTCAAACTCAAAAATATAAGCCTTACTATGAAATCCCACTTCACTACTATCAAAAATTTTTAAACTTATATTACTAAACTCTTGTAATTTCTTTAAAGCTTTTACCTCTGTAAAATTTAAATAAGTTGAAGTTAGAACTTTACCTTTAATATTCTTTTGTTCACACTGCTTTAAAATATCAAGTAAAAGTTGTAATCCACTAAAATTTATAAAAGCCACATTTATATAAAAACTTTTGCAAGAAGAAAATAAAGAGATTAAACTATTATAAAAGTTATGATTTTTATTATTTGTAAGAAGCTTTTTCATTAACTATATGGTAACCTAATAACAAATTTAGCACCACTACACTTTTTATTTTTATATATAAAAGTAGTATTTGTAACTTTTATTGAGCCATTTAAACTTTCAGTAATAATCTTATAAGTCATATAAAGACCAAGTCCTGTACCTTGACTTTGATGCTTTGTTGTAAAATATGGTTCAAAAATAGAATCAATTATATCAAGAGGTATTCCTCCAGCATTATCTTTTATTTCTAAAATCACCTCATCCTCTTGCATATAAGCCTTTAAAAATACAGCTTTATCTTCCAGTTGTTCTTTTTCTATTAGAGCATCTTTTGCATTATTTAAAATATTAATTAAGGCCTGATTTAACTCATTAAAATAACTTTCAATATAAATATCTCCATCCATATTTATATTATCATTTATAAAACTATTTTTTAAAGCTGGTCTTATTAGGTTTAAAGATTGTTCAAAAATATCTTTTATATTAAACTTTTGTTTTTCCTTACTATCTTTTAAATAGTTTTTAAAATCATCAATTGTTTGAGATAAAAATTTACTATTTCTCATTATGGCTTCAATTACTTCTTCTAAAATTTCATCATTAAAATCACCCAATTGCTTTCTTATTTTTAAACTTGTTGCAGCTGTTGTAATTGCGGTTAAAGGTTGTCTCCATTGATGGGCAATATTTCCTATCATCTCTCCCATTGCTACCATTTTTGATTGCTGTAAAATTAGTTGTTCTTTATCTTTTAACTCGGATAAATCAAAAATAGAGATAATTGTTGCTTTTTCTTTTTCAAAAATTAAACTCTCTTTTTTTACTAAAATTGGAAACTCTACACCATTTTTTGTAACCCCTAAAAATTCAAAAGAAATATTTGAACAGTCTTTTTTTAAAATACTATTTACAAAAAAATCATCAATTGTATTTTTATATACTTCTTCTTGATTATCATATTCAAAAACTTTTACAAAAGAGTCATTTGCATACTCTATTTTCCCCTGTTTTTCTATTAATACAGCTTCTATAGTTGAGTTTACTAAAACCTTAAAACTATCAAGGGATTTTTGTAAATTGTCTTGAGCATTTTTTAAAAGATTATTTGTATTTTCCAACTCTTTTTTTTGTTTTTCCAAAATCCTATTTTTTTGTTTAATTACATTTTGATATTTTAAAAGTTGTCTATTTTTATAAAAGATTATAGAAACAACTATAAATACCACTCCTAATATATAGAAAATTAAAATATAATTAATACTTTCATGATATACAACAGCTATCCATTTATTTAAAATTTTTTGTTTTTCTTCTTCTAAAATAGTATTTGTAACTTTGTTAATAATAGATACAAGTAAAGCATAATCATCCCTTATCATAAAAGTTACATCAAAATTAATTCCCGTATTTCCTGAAATCTTTAAATTTGTATATCCATACTTATTTATATTATGAGCAAGAACAGGCATAATATCCACATATGCAAAGACTTTACCTTTAGAAAGTAATTCTAAGCCCTCTTGTATATTTTTAACTACAATATAATTTAAAGAAGGATACTTTTCAAGCATTTTTTTATGTGCAGTATAGTTCTCTCCCACTGCAATCTTTCTATCTTTTAAAGAATCTATTGAACTTATATGATTTATATCTTTTGAAGTTGCTATGGAAATAGGGAAAGTAGCATAACTTTTTGAAAAAAGAGCATACTGTTTTCTATCTTTTGTCTCTCCCACAGCTACTGCCATATCACAAGTTTTATCTTTTATACAATTTAAAACACTTGTAAAAGTATCAACTTGAATATTAATGCTTTTTAATCCACTTTTTTCTTTTATTAAATCCCAAAAATCATATGAAATACCGGTTTGAACACCCTCTTGTTTTTCAACATGAAAAGGTTCCCAAGGAGTAGCAGAAGCAATAACTACTTTTTTATTTTTTATAAACTCTAATTCTTCTTGTGAAAAGATTATTCTATTAAGATTTAATTTTTCAAAATTAAACCACTTTTTATATAACTCTCTTTTTTCTATTAAAGTAATATCATCAATTGCTTTATTTAAAATAGAGACTAATATAGGCCAATCTTTTCTAATTGAATAAACAGCGTTAAAAATAGATTCTTTTATATCAAAAGCTATTTGTATATTTTCAATACCTTTTAATTTTAAAAGATACCTATCAACATTATCCCCAATAAAAGCATCAATACTTCCTTCTAATAAAAGCTTATGGGCTTCATCTTTATTTTTAACATAAACAGTTTTTATATTTTTTATATCTTCTAAAAGATACTTTTCAAAGTTATTCATATATTGAATTGCAACTTTTTTATTCTCCAAATCTTTAAAAGAAGTAACTTTTTTATTTGAAAGAGTAAAGATATATTTATATGATTGAAGATAAGTTTTTGAAAAATCAAAGTAAGTTTTTCTATCATTGGAGATTGAAGATAAAGCAAGTCCATCTATTTGTTTTGATTTAGCTAGGAATATAATATTTTCCCATTCATCTGCTACTAAAGTTATATTTGTTCCAAGCTTTTTATTTATTAAATTTATATAATCAACTTCTAAACCTTCTAATAAATCACCTTTTTTTATAATATAAGGATTCCAATTTTTATCTAAACCTAAAACAATTTTAGGATTTGCTTTTATAAAAGCTTTCTCTTCTAAAGTTAATTCTACTTTGGCATTAGTTATATATAAAAATATTATAAAAAAAGAAAAAAATATTTTTATCACAACTACTTCCTTGAAATTTCTTTTATCTAATCACAGTTTTATAACTTAAAATCATTTCTATAAATATAAAATATACTATAAATAAAAATTAAAGCTACAATAAAAAGTATAACAGTAAAATCCCATCCAACTAAGTGATAAAACATTGCAGGAATTACAGAACCAACTGCACCACCAATATAATAAAAAGTTAAATACATCCCTGAAGTTAATGATTTTTGTGATTGTTTTATTGAGTTTGCAATACCTGTACTTACACTATGAACAGTAAACATTCCTATACAAAATACAAATAACATAAAAAATACAAAAAGCATATCATCACTAAAAAATGATAAATTTACTAAAGTAAAAATAACTCCACCAACTAAAATAGTATTTGCTTCACCTTTTAAAAATTTTATAATTTTTTTAGATAATAATGAGACTACAATTCCCATTCCATAACCAAGATATAATAAACCAATTTGAGATTCTGTTGCATCAGGAATTAACTCTTTCATCCTAAAAGGTAAAATATTTAAAACTCCAGCAAAAACAAAAAAAGTTGTAAACATCAACATATATATAAGAATAAATCTTCTATCTTTTAAAATAGAAATCACATCATTTAATTTAGCTTTAGTAAGGTTTGTATCACCTTCAAAAGTAAGTTTTTTAATAAAAAACAAGCCTAAAAATAAAGCAAGAGATAAAGAGAAAAACACAGCTCTCCATCCAAATTGTGTTGCTATAAATCCAGAAACAACTCGGCCTACCATTCCTCCAAATACAGTTGCAGCTACATATATAGCCATATTGTATTTTACATTTTGTTTATCACTATTAGCCAAAATACTCATACATGAAGTAATAATAGCAGGAATAACAAAAGACTCTAAAATTCTAATAGAAAGAAACATTTCGTAACTATTAGAGTATGATAAAACTAAATTTGTTACTAGAAGTATCAATGAAGCTACCATTAACATTTTTTTAGGACAAATAGATTCTAATACATACCCATAAATAATAGGAGCAATAGCCATTGAAAACATAATTACGGCAGTAAACTGT
Source organism: Malaciobacter mytili LMG 24559 (assembly GCF_003346775.1). NCBI lineage: Bacteria > Pseudomonadati > Campylobacterota > Epsilonproteobacteria > Campylobacterales > Arcobacteraceae > Malaciobacter > Malaciobacter mytili. The sequence continues at coordinate 2,658,229 of NZ_CP031219.1, forward strand.
GAAGCTTGAACCATATTTATATTAAATTCATTTGCTAAAAGTGGCTGTAGTGGTTGAGTTGCATACATAATCGAAAATACCACTAGAATTATGTATATAATTATTAAAAGCTGTTGATTTTTCATTTAGAAATTATACCATAAATTAATATACATATTTAAGTTGCAATAAATTATAGATATGTTACATTTTTAAAATTAATGAAACTTTAGTGTAATTAATATACAACTTTGGCACTATTATCTCAAAATTTTATATTATAATTATTTTATGATATAATGTTTGTGTTATGATTATGTCATTGTCAAATCATAAAAATCAAAAAGGAGAACATATGAAAAAACTTGCTACAGCAGCTCTAATAGGAGCTTTATCTATTCCAGCATTTGCAGCTGAGTTCATTACAATTGGTACTGGTGGAGTTACAGGAACTTATTATCCAACAGGTGGTGCTATTTGTAGACTTGTAAACCAATACAAAAAAGAGACAAAAATCAGATGTTCAGTGGAATCAACTGGTGGTTCTGTATATAATATTAATACTATTAAAAATGGTGAATTAGATTTTGGTATTGCACAATCAGATGTTGTATATCAAGCAGCTAAAGGTATGGGAAAATATCAAGGAGAACCAGTTAAAAAATTAAAAGCTGTTATGGCTATTTATCCTGAATTATTAACTTTAGTATCTAGAAAAGATGCAAATATTAATACTTTAGCAGATGTTAAAGGTAAAAGAATTAATTTAGGAAATCCAGGTTCTGGCAATGAAGCTACAGCTTTAGATTTATTTAAAGCAAGTGGAATTAAAAAAGAAGATTTATCATTTGCAGGTGCTTTAAAAGCTTCTGAAATGCCTGATGCTTTAAGAGATAACAAAATTGATGGTTACTTCTATATGGTTGGACATCCAACTGCAAATATTAAAGATGCATCAAACTCTGTTGATGTAAGAATTGTTCCTTTATCAGGAAACAATGTTGATGAATTAATTAAAACTCACCCATATTTTGCAAAAGCAAATGTACCAGGTGGAATGTATAAAGGAAATGATGCTGATGTTCCTACATTTGGAGTTAAAGCTGTACTTATTACAAGTGATGATGTAAGTGAAAAAGCAGTTTATACTGTAGTTAAAGCTATCTTAGAAAACTTTGATACATTTAAACAATTACACCCTGCATATTCAAATATTACAAAAGAATCATTACTTGATGGTTTAAGTGCTCCTTTACATGAAGGTGCGAAAAAATACTTCAAAGAAGCAGGTATTTTATAATTTCGAAAGCTTAGGCTTTCGAAATTCACATTGTTATATTTCATTTAACTATTTAAATTATATGAAGTATGGCAATAATCTACTTTAATAAGGTATTACTATGATAGAAAGAGATAAACCTCATACGCTTGGCGAATTAGAAGTCGAACAAGCAAGAGAGACAGAAAATATTGTTAATGATTTAGAAGGACAAAGAGTTTTTGGTACAGAACACTATGAGTTTTGGCTTATTTCAACTATTGCTCTTTGTTGGACTCTATTTCAATTATATATTGTAATTGAACCAATCAATTCAAATATTACAAGATCAGTACACTTAACATTTGCATTAGTATTATCATTTTTAATCTATCCAATGTTAAAAAAAGAGTATTTTTTAAGAAAAATTAGATGGTTTGGTTATACATTTGCAACTTTAGGTCTGTGTACAGCGGGATATATAGCATTTTTTTATAATGACTTAGCATTAAGACCAGGTGATTATACTACAATTGATATAGCTGTTGCACTTTTAGGTATTGTTATTTTACTTGAAGCAGGAAGAAGAGTTTTAGGATTTGCACTAAGTGTTATTGCAATTGTTTTCTTAGCATATGATATGCTAGGTCCTTATATGCCTGAATTAATTATTCATAAAGGTGCTAGTTTAAATAAACTTGCAGGACATATGTATTTAACTACTGAAGGAATTTTTGGTGTTCCATTAGGTGTTTCTGCTGGATTTGTATTTTTATTTGTACTTTTTGGTTCATTATTAGACAAAGCAGGTGCAGGTGAATACTTTATTAATCTTGCTTTTGCCCTATTAGGTAAATTTAGAGGAGGTCCAGCAAAAGCTTCTGTTGTAGCTTCTGGATTTACAGGGATTATGAGTGGTTCTTCTATTGCAAATACAGTAACAACTGGAACATTTACAATTCCACTTATGAAAAAAACTGGATTTAAGCCAGAACAAGCTGGTGCAGTTGAAGTTGCAGCTTCTACAAATGGACAATTAATGCCTCCTGTAATGGGTGCAGCTGCATTTATTATTGCAGAGTTTTTAGCACTTAATTATACTGATGTTATTTATGCTGCATTTATTCCTGCTTTTGTTTCTTATTTTGCACTATTTTATATAGTTCACTTAGAGGCTTTAAAACTTGGTTTAAAAGGTGCAGATGAAAAAGATTTACCTAAAAAGTTTGATACATTTATTAGAGGTATTCACTATTTAATTCCTATTTTCTTCTTACTATATACACTTATGGTATTAAGAGAGAGTGCTGCAAGTGCTGCATTTAATGCTGTATCACTTTTAATGTTATTAATGGTAGTTCAACATCCATTTAGAGCAATTATTTACAAACAAAAATTAACTAAAGAAGTTTGGATAAGTGGATTTGTAGATATTTTAGCTGGATTTATAAGTGGAGCTAAAAATATGGTTCCTATTGCAATTGCAACTGCACTTGCTGGAATTGTAGTTGGTTCTATTACTTTAACAGGACTTGGGCAAGTATTATTAGAAGTTATTGAAACAATTTCTGGTGGGAATATTTTTATTATTCTTATTTTAGCTGCTGTTGTATCTCTTATTTTAGGTATGGGACTTCCAACAACTGCTAATTATATAGTAATGGCATCATTAACTGCACCTGTTATTTTAACTTTAGCACAAGATAATGGATACTTAATTCCTTCAATTGCAGCACATTTATTTGTATTTTATTTTGGTATCTTAGCAGATGATACACCACCTGTTGGACTTGCCGCTTATGCAGCAGCTGGTATTGCAAAAGCAGACCCAATTAAAACAGGTATTCAAGGGTTTAAATATGATATTAGAACAGCGATTTTACCATTTATGTTCTTCTTTAACCCAGAATTACTTTTAATTTCAGGTGTTGATTCATTTAATCCAGGAGATCCTCATGGATGGGTATGGATTACAGATCCACTTAGAATTGCAGAGATATTTGTAACAGCATTTATTGGAATGATGGCATTTTCATGTTTTACTCAAGGGTATTTTATAACATGGACAAATATTATTGAAAGATTAATCTTTTTAGTAATAGTTCCTTTTATGTTTCTTCCAAAAGTAATGGAAGCACATTTACATCTTCCTACATATCATTTATCATATTTAATTGGTATTGTGATATTTGTTTTAATATATATGTTCCAAAAAGCAAAATTAAGAGCAGAGAATACTTCAAAATTAGAAGTAGATTTATAATAAAAAGCGCAAAAGCGCTTTTTATTTAACCTTATTTAATAAAAGGTTTTTCTATTATATATCCATAACCTTTATGAGAAATAATAAAATCATCATCTTTAACTTTATCTTTTAATCTTTTCATAACTGTTCTAAAAGCAGAATCATTTGTATTTATATCATGCCATACAAGTTTTTTAAAAGTTTCTACTGATACAACTTCACCAAAATTTTCAATTAATACAGTTAAAATATCTGATTCTTTTTTAGATAGTTTTACAATTGTTTCTTGATTGTATAATTTATCATTTGTTCTATTATATGTATATGTTTTATTTATTGTAATAAGTTCTTCATTTACTTCAATTTTTTTATCGGCTAAAACTTCATCTTTAGCTTTTTGAAGCATTTCCATCATATTATCAATATTTAATGGTTTTACAAAATATCCTAGAACTCTTAAATTTATAAGTTTTAGTAAGTCATCTTCATTTTTATGTGCACTTACAATTATAAATCTTTGATTTGGTACAAGTTTTAAAATATCATCAATCATCTCAATACCATTTTTATTTGGCATTTTAATATCAGTTAAAACTAAATCAAATGATTTATTTAAAGAGTGGTTTTCTTGAAATTTTCTACTTCCCTCTTCTCCATCACAAGCCACAACTACTTCATCAAAAATTGTATTTAAATAAAATGATAAAGTTTTTCTAGCTAACTCTTCATCTTCTACTAATAAAACTCTTGTATTAAAAGCTTCCATAATTTCCCAACTTTCCCTCTTTCTTATTAGTTAATATAATAGCTAAATTGCTCTTTAAATTGGTAAAATTATTGTAAATTCAACTCCATTAGAGATATTTTTGGCCTCAATTTTCCCATTCATATTTTTTTCAATAATAGTCTTAGCCATATATAATCCAATACCTGTACCTTGATTTTCAAACTTAGTTGTAAAATATGGCTCGAACATTCTTTCTAAAATCTCTATAGGTACTTCTCCACAATTATTACTTAAAGTTATTTTTACTTTATCTTCAAGAATACTAATAGTAATACTAATTAAAGCAGAAAATTTAGTCTCTTTTAGTTTTATAATTGCTGCTTCACTTGCATTATTTAAAATATTTACAATTACTTGTTGAAACTCATTTTGAAAGCCTAAAATAGTTATATCTTCTCCAATAATTTCCACATTTATAAAAGCTTTTTCCAATTGACCTTTTACTATTTTAATACAAGTATCCAAAGAGTGTTTTATACTAAAAACTTCTTTATCTTTTGTTGGTTTATAAAAATTTCTAAAATCATCAATTGTTTGAGACATATAATCAATTTGTACTTTTGCACTTTTTATTGCTTCTTGTAATTCCTCTTTTGAAAAATTTCCATAATTATCCCTAATAAAATGAATTAGAAGATTAATATTATTTAATGGCTGTCTCCATTGGTGAGCAATACTTCCTAAAACTTCTCCCATTGAAGCTAGTTTACTTTGATGGGCTAATAACCTATCTTTTTCAACATTTTTTTCAACTTCATTTGCAATTTTTTGTTTTAATTGCTCTTCTGTTAATTTCATCTTTGTTATATCATTTATATAACCATATAAATGAGTAATCTTTCCAAAATGGTCTTTTAATAAAATTGTTCTATTAAAAACCCATCTTATCTCACCATTTTTATCTTTTACCCTATAAATTTTTGTAAAGAAATTTACATCTTTTTCAACAGCTTTTGAGATTTCTTTTTTTAAAGACTTTACATCATCTTCATAAACAATATCTAAATAATCAATTCCTTCTTCAAAATCTTGAGTATCATAGCCATAAGAATTAATACTTTTAGAAACATAATCTACACTAAGTTTTTCATCATTATTCCATTTAAAAATAACTATTCTTCCCATCTCAACAAGTAATTCAACATTGTGTAATTCTTTAGTAAGTTTTTTTCTTTGATCAATATCCATTGACATCATAAGCATTCTATTTGACTTTTGATTTCCTCCACTAAAAGCTTTACCTCTTACAAAAATCCATTTATAATGGTTATCAAAAGTTTTTAGTCTATATTCACATAAAAAGTGTGTACTTTCACCTTTTAAATGTTCTTCAAATCTTTGTTTTACTTTTGCTCTATCATTATCATGAATTAAATTTAACCACTCATCAAAATTTTTAACATCACCTCTTTCATAACCAAACATCTCTAGCCATCTATTTGAAAAGAAAATCTCTTTAGTGTCTAAATTAATATCCCAAAGGCCATCATTTGAAGCAATAATTGCTAATTCATATCTTTCTTTCCATTTTTTATATAGGGAATTTTTCATCTCCAATCGTCTATTGTATCGATTAAATAAAGTATTAACAAATTTTGCAAAAGCAATTGACATAAAAACCATAAATAAAGATACTAAAATAATTATAGTTATAGAAATTGTAAGCTTTGTATGATACTCTTTTTTTATAGAATCAATTTTTTCATATATTTCAAAACTTTTTACAGATACTAAAAATTGGTATTTTGTAAAGTTATAAATATTATCTTGATTTTTTAAGAACTCTGGATTTTTATATTTAATAAAATTTATTTTATCTTCTTTTAAAAGATTTTTTTCAGAGATTTTATGCCCTTTATTATAATAATTATAAACAAATCCATTTGCATAATCATAAAACCAAAAGTAACTATTTTCATAAGCTTTACTTTTTGGAACTATTGAGTTTTTAATAGTTTGTCTTGTTAAAGCTTGCATATCATCAATTTTTGAAAAAGCTCCAATTATCCAATCTTTTGATTGTATTTTTTGAAAGTAACTAAGTCTTATATTTTTTCTTTGATTATCTAACCAATAAATAAGATTTTCATCTCCCATATAAATAATATTTCTTAACATATGTATTCTAAAATAGTCTGTTTTCATTTGGGAATTTGTTAGGGTTTGTAAATAAGAAATTACCTCTTCACCCCTTAAAATTTCAAAAGTTTTAGCATCAAATATTACAAAATCAATATCTCTTTTATTTTCTAAATCTTCTAATACTTTTTTTATATCTTTATACTCTATTTTATGATTATTCGTATTTAAAGCTTGAATATGCCCAGAAATTTCAAATACACTTCTATTTAATCTATCTTCAATTTCATCAAAAGAAGAACTTGAATTATATTTAATATCACTTATATAAGATTTTAATATACTTTTTTTATAAAATTTATCTTTTTGAATAAGTAATTCTATTTGATTGTTTTGTTTATATTCTAAAACTAAAGAGACCACAACCAAAGAAAAAGTAGCTAAAATAACTACAAAAATTAAAGGAGTTGAAATAATATGCTTTTTAATATCACTTAAAGTATTAAATCTTTTTTTTGAAAAAAACATTAGTAATAAACCTTTGCAAGATATAAACCATATGCACTAGCAGGAGTTTTAAAAATATATTTTTCTTTTTTTAATTGAGAAAGCAAATCTTTTTTTGTTAATTTTCCTTCATTTATTTTTAATAAAAATCCAACCATTAATCTAATTTGAGAACGCAAATAACCATTTGCACAAAATTTAAATACATAAATATCTTTATATTTATAAAAATTTGTACTAAAAACTTTCCTTATAGTAGTTTTATTTCCACTTCCTTTTTTATGAAAATATTCAAAATCATGAATACCTTCAAAAAGTTTTATTGCCTCACTTATTTTTTCTTCATCTATATTTTTTACATATGTTATATATTTTGCATTAAAAGCATTTAATTGCTTTGTAGTTATAATATATCTATATACTCTTTTTTTTGCACTATACCTTGCATGGAAATCATCACATACTTTTGAAATTTTATTTATTCTTATATTTATAGGTAAATGCTTATTTAAAATCTCTTTTAATTTTTTTAAATCTTTCCAAAAATCAGGAATTATGGCATTAAAAACTTGTCCACTTGCATGAACTTCTTTATCTGTTCTTCCACTAAGAATTATTTTTGTATTTATATTTAATTGCTTAAAAGCTATTTGTAAAAAGTCCTCAACCCCTAAACCATTTGGTTGAGTTTGAGAACCTTGATAAGCTGTTCCATCATATGAGATTTGAAATTTTGCATTCATCTTAATATAGTTTTTTTGTTAGCTTTGAATATAAAATATATGTTCCAATAGACCAAAGAATTGGCGCAATATATAAAGAGTGTAATAGTACATTTTTAGTTAAATATTTAGTTAAAATATAATATATAACAATAGCAATTAAAGATAGGGCAATTGCTCTATTTTTTTCATATCTTGGATTATAATAACCAAAAGCAACCACTAAAAATAGTGAGATTAAAGGGAAAATTGAAGTTAAAATATAAAAAGTAAAATCATCAATATCTTGCCCTTTTGATAAATAGTAGTTCCAATAATCATAAGAGTTTGTAAAAGTATATTTTTTCTTACTTGTTATAGAATCATTTATATCCATTGTTCTATAATTTATTTGATTTAACTCTTCATGCGAAATATAAAAAGCTTTACCATCAATAAGTTTAAAACTTAAGTTTCCTTCTTTATTATCTAAAACTGCACTTTGAGCAATAATAAACTGATCTAATTTATTATCTGTTTTAAATAGTTTAACTTTTTCATATTTTTTATCATCTTTTGCATCAATATAAATAAGCCAATCCCCAAATTTTTGTCCAAATTCAGAAGCTTTGATATTAAAATTTGCCTCTTTTTTCTTTACTTCTAAAAAACTCTCTGTTAGGTAGTTTGTTTTAGGAATTAGTCCCACAGAAACTATTATTAAAGCAATTGACAATAAAAAAGTTGCAGGAAAAAAGATTTTTAAAATTTTTAATGGATTAAGTCCAAAAGAAGTAATTACTATTAGTTCATACTCACTTGAAAGCTTTGCTAAAGTAATAACAAGTGAAATAAAAAATGAAATAGGCACTGTAAAAAATATAATTTTAGGAACAGAATAAAGATACAATTTAAATAACTCATAAGCATCAATTGTAATAACTGAAGTTAAAGAAGCAATTTTTACTAAAAATATTATTGATGTAATAAAATATAAACCTAAAAAAATAGGTAAAAAAGAAAGTGATAATTGAGAATATAAATAACTTTTAATTTTCAAGAAAAAACCTTTGCTGATATATTAATAAAAAATTCAAAAAATAAACCTAACATTAAAAAAGGAATAAATGCAGTTTGCTTATCTTTTTTTGTAAAATTATTGTAAATTGATGGTATTATAGCAAAAATTCCAGCTAAAAATATAGCTATAATCCCCCCTTTCAATCCTAAAACAATTCCAATAATAGCAATTATAGGAATATCCCCCTCACCTAAAGCTTTTTGAGTTCTTAAATTTTTATCTTTTAAAAGTCTTGATTTTATATTTTGAATATAAAAAGTTAAAATAAACTCTAATAAAATAAAAAAACCTGCAAATAAACAAGCATACTTTAAACTCTCAAAGAACTCATAATCTGTTGCAAAAAAAGAACAAATAAAAGCTACTAAAAGCAAGTAATCTGGAACTTTTTTATACTCTAAATCAATAAAAGATAAAACAATTAAAGTATAAAAAAGACCCATTAAAAAAAATAGCTGTATTGAAACTTCAAATTTTAAATATAAGCCTAAAGTTACAAAAGCCGTAAGAAGCTCTACAACTAAATATCTTTTTGAAATTTTTTGTTTACAAAAACTACAAAAACCTTTTAAATAAAAATAGGAAAAAATTGGGATATTTTCATACCATCTTATTTTATAATTACAAGAAGGACAACAAGAAGCAGTTATTATTGAGTATCTTTTAGGAAGTCTATAAATCAATACATTTAAAAATGACCCAAAAGCCAATCCAATAATAAAACTAAACACCCCCAAATCTTCTCTCTCTATTTTGGTAATCACTTATAATATCATCAAGCTCATTTGAAGTAAACTCAGGCCAATAAGTACTTGTAAAAAACATCTCTGCATAAGCATTTTGCCAAAGTAAATAGTTTGAAAGTCTTACTTCTCCACTTGTTCGTATAAGTAAATCCACATCTGGAATACCTGCTGTATCCAAACAACTTTCAAAATTCTCTTTTGTTACTTCTAGATTTTTTTCATTTAATTTTTTTATTGCTCTTAAAATCTCATCTTGTGAACCATAATTTAAAGCTAAAATTTGAGTAAGCCCTGTGGCATTTTTTGTCTCTTCTTGAGTTTTAAATATAATTTCTTGTAAAGATTTTGAAAACTTAGATAAATCTCCAATTGCTTTGAATCTTACATTATTTTCTAAATAAATATAAAGTTCATTTTTTAAATATTTTTCCAAAAGCTTCATTAAAAATTCTATTTCAAGTTTTGGTCTAGTCCAATTTTCTGTGGAAAAAGCATACAAAGTAAGGTATTTAATCCCTAAAGTATTACAATACCTTGTTATCTCTCTTACAACTTTTGCACCCTCTTCATGTCCTGCTGTTCTTTTAAAACCTCTCTCACTTGCCCATCGTCCATTACCATCCATTATCATAGCAATATGTGCAGGTAAATCTTTTTTATTATTTGTACTCATCAAACTCTTTTTCCAAACAAGTTAAAAGTTCCAAAGATAGTTCTAATTTTGAAGCTTTAAAACTATGAATTTTATTTTTTAAAAGTAATTCTATACTATTTGAATTTGAACCAAAAGCATTTTCATCTTTTATAATATTTAAACAAACAGCATCTAAAGATTTTTTTTCTAACATTTTTAAAGCATTTTCATAAGCAACAGTTTCATCCATCTCTGCTTTAAAACCAATTGAAACAATATCACTTTTATCAAGGGCATTTAAAATATCCATATTTTGTTTTAATTTTAACTCCCAAGAAGTTCCAAGTAACTCTTTTTTTAGTTTTCCCTCTTGGGGAAAAGTTGGAAGATAATCACTTACTGCTGCAACCATAAATAAAAAGGGTCTTTTTAATATTTGTGTAGGTGTTGAACTATCCATTAGTGTTGTTTTAGAAAGTTTACCTTTTTTTGCAACTCTTATTGAATCCACTAAATATTCATACATTTCATTACTACTTTGAACTTCTATTGTATGAATAGCATTTGGTAAAGTTTCATGTCCTCTTGTACTTACCAAACAAACATCTGCACCTTTAAAGTATAAAGCTAAAGCTAAAGAAGAAGCCATTTTACCAGAAGAAAAATTTGAAATATATCTTACATCATCAATTTTTTCAATTGTTCCTCCACCACTTAATACAACTTTTCTATTATTCCAATACTCTTCTTTTAAAAGTTCCCTTGCTGTTGCATAAAAAATCTCCTGAGGTTCCGCCATAGCACCATCACCCACATCTTTACAAACTAACTCTTTTGTTTGTGTTTGTAAAATCTCATAATTACATAAAGCTAGCATTTTTAAACTTGCTTGTGTAATTGGATTTTTTATCATATTTGTATTTGCAGCAGGGCATAAAAGTTTAACTCTTGGATAAGCTAGTGCAGTTTGAGTTAATAAGTTATCTGCTAAACCATGGCTTAGTTTATTTATAGTATTTGCACTTGCTGGAGCTATTACAAAAATATCTGCCCACTTACCAATATCAATATGATTATATAACTCATTTTTATCCCAAGATTCACTGTTTTCTTCTAAAACTTTATTTTGAGAAATAGCTTCAAAAGTTATTGGATTTATAAACTTTTTTGCTTCATTTGTCATAATTACTTTAACACTAGCACCTGCTTTTATATAAAGTCGAATAAGTTCTAATGTTTTATATATTGCTATTGAACCTGTAACTGCAACTAAAATATTTTTGTTTTTTAATAACATGTTTCTACTTTTTAAAAAATTTATAAAAATAATTTTCAATTATTTTTATAGGAGCTCTTGTAATTGCCAATGAACCTTTTGGTACATTTTTTGTTATACAAGCACCTGCTGCTAAAATAACATCATCTTCAATTACTACAGGAGCAACTAGTTGAGTATCTGAACCAATAAATACATTTTTCCCAACTTTAGTTTTATGTTTATTTACTCCATCATAATTACAAGTAATTGTTCCCGCACCCACATTTGTACCTGTGTCCATTTCACAATCACCTAAATAAGATAAATGCCCTGCTTTAACCCCATTTAGTAAAGCTTTTTTAGTTTCAACAAAATTTCCAATATGAGTATTTTTTAAATTACTTCCAGGTCTAATTCTAGCCATTGGTCCCACATCTGAATCTTCTAAATGTGAATCTTCTATAATTGAATTTGCTTTTACAATAGAATTTACTATTTTTGTATTACCAAGTAAACTAACCCCATTTTCAAGAATACATTCACCCTCAATACTTACACCTTCTTCTATATAAATAGTATCAGGTAGTCTCATAATTACACCATTTTGCATAAACTCTTTTTTAATTCTATTTTGATGGATTACTTCTGCTTGTGATAATTCATATTTTGAATTAACTCCCTTAAAATTTTCAACACTTACATATAAAGGTTTTAAAGTTTTTCCATCTTTTATTGCTAGTTCAATTAAATCTGTAATATAGTACTCTTGTTGAGCATTATCATTTGATAAAAGAGGTAAATATTGTTTTAAAAATGCTGTTTGAAATAGATAAACTCCCGCATTTGCAGTTGTTATTTTAAGCTCTTGCTCATTTGCATCTTTTTGTTCAACAATTTTTACTACATTTTCATCTTTAATTACTACTCTTCCATACCCAGAAGCATCATCAAGTTTTAAAACAGACATAACTATTGTTGCATCAATATTAAATTTTTCTAACTCTATTGCTTGAATTAAGGGCATATCTGCATTTAAAACTAAAGTTTTTTCATACTTTGGCTCAACATTCATAACTGCCCCACCAGTACCAGGATAGTTTTCATGATCTTGAATTACAAATTTAATATCTTTAAAATATTTTTCCATTTGAGCTTGAACTCTTGAAGCTTGATGGTATAAAACTACTGTAATATCATCACTTAATTTTAAAGCCTCTTTTATTGAGTAATAAAGCATTGGTTTACCAGAAATATTATGTAAAACCTTCGGTTTTTCAGATTTCATTCTAGTTCCAGCACCTGCTGCTAAAATAACAATTGATAAATTATTCATATTTTTTCCTATTTTAAAGCTTCATCTATTTCAGCTCTTAGATTTATAATTACTTGTTTTATTGCACTAATCATTTTTTGATCAGTAATATTACCAACTAGAAGTTTCCCTAAATTTTTTTCTCTTTCTTTAAAAAACTGCGCAACTGAACGACTTTTTTTATTATGATTATACATTAATACACCAGAAGCAATTAAAATTATTACTAATTTTGTATGCCCTAAAATAGCTGCATAATTTAAAATAGTAAAACCTGCATAATCCACTTCATTAATATCAGCCCCAGCAGCTATTAATAATCTTGCAATTTTATAATTACCTTTCCATTGAGTATGGTGTAATACTGTTCTTCCTTGCTTATCTTTAATATTTAGATTTGCTTTTTTTGATAAAAGTTTTTCTACAACTTCTAAATCATCTGCAATTACTGCTTTATGATAAACTGTTCTTCCCTCTTTATCAATAACATCCACATCTATTCTAAATTTTAATAAAAATACAAGTCTTTCTAAAAATTGCTCTTTATCTTTTATTCTTTTTACTTTTAATCCATTTTCAACTAAAACTGTAAGTGGAGTATCACCATTGTTATCTACAATATTTGGGTCAGCACCCGAATTAAATAGAAGTTTCATTAAAGGTAAATGATTATAAATTATTACATCAAAAATAACTGTTCTTCCATTTGATTTTTGTTTATTTATTTTTGGTCTATAACTTAAAATTCTTTTTAAAAGAGCAAAATAGTCTTCTTCATCATCTATTTCTAAATATCTTCTAGAACTGGCTCTTTTTAAATTGTTTTGAACTAAGATAATTTCACATAATTCATCAACAATTGTTTTTTCCAATAAATCTCGATGATCAACATCGGCACCTTTATTTAAAAGATATTCTATCATAATGATATTTTTCATACCACCCATAATTGCTTCAAATAAAACAGTTCTTCCATCTTTATCTTCGGCATTAATATCAGCACCACTAGCTAATAAAAAATCAATAGTTTCGTAGTTTTCTCGCTCAACTTCTCGATATAAAACCGTTTTACCATCACTATCTACTCTATTAACAGCTAAACCATTTTCAATTAAAAAAGAAGTAAGTTTTAAATAATTTCTATTTTCATTTATAAATTTATATCTTCCTTCTCTTTTAGAATTAGGATTTTTTAAAAGTGTAAGAATTTTTAAAATTTCATCTAAAATTGTTTCATTATTTATATTTTTTATATTTAATTTTATTCCACGCTCTAATAACATTTCAAAAACTTCAATATTTGAAGCACCCATAACTACACTATTGAAAAGTATATTTTCTCTATTTTCATCAGTTATGTTAATATCCATTCCATTTGAGATTAAGAACTTTGCAACTTCAGGTGATTCTTTTAATACCGCATTAAATAAAGGTGTTTGCCCATGTTGATCGACACAATTTGGGTTTTCAATATTATTTAAAACTTCTCTAATTATCTTTAAATTCCCACCTTCAACTGCATCAAATAAAACAGTTCTACCATATGTGTCTTTAATATTTAAATCAGGATTTTGCATCATTAAAATTTCAAAAACCCTATGATTTTCCTCTAAGGCAATATCTTGTAATAGTGTTCTACCTGAAGAATTAACATGATTTAAAGAAGAACCATTGTCAAGTAAGAATCTTATCATTACACCATCACTTCGTTCAACTGCTTCATTTAAAACAGTTTTACCAAAGTTATCTTCATGATTAATATCTATTCCATTTTTTAGTAAAATTCTAATTGACTCAATTCTTCTTTTTTTTACTAATTCAAAAAGAAGAGTTTGTCCCTTTTCATTAAGCTTATGAATATCTGCGCCATTATCTATTAGTTTTTGAACTTTTTCTACATTTATATAATTTTTTAATAACTCTTTTTGAAAATTATCAGTGACATCTTGTTTAAATAAGTTCAACATTAAATTGTAATCCTTAGGACATAATAATCTTTTCTATTTTATCAAAAATTAAATTAAAATCTTTTTCTTCGTCTATCTCTAAATGAATTATCAAACTTCTTTTTATTATTTTTTTCTTCATCTAAGAGATTTGATTTTAATGATTTTTCAATAAAGTTATTAAAACTAGCTCTTGTTATACTTGCTTTTACACTATCTGGAAAAAGTTCTGGTAACTTATAAGATAACCATAAATATAAAGATATTTTCTTTACTTCATCTTCTACTAAAAGCAAATCTCTTTGTGTAACAGCCTTTTTAGGCAGAGTAATTGAAGGTTTATATCTAACTATTCTATTTTTAATTACTGCTGCAATATAAGCATCATAAGCTTGCAAAATTATTGTTGATTTAGTAGTTATTGGAGCTTGCGAAAGCATATATTTATCTTCCATTTTTAAATTATTTTTTTTATCTAAAATCTTTGCTGCACTAATCATTGAAGCTATATTTGAAGCTATAAAGGGTCCATCAAAATACATATTATCTATAAAAAATTTTAATACTTTTTCTAAAGAGTTTGTCTTAATATAAGAAGTCAATCCTTCAAGTTGAGAAGAACTAATTTTTACTTTAAATGGAGGTTTTATAGTTCTAATAGGTTTAAAAAACTCTTTTTGTAAATATTTTAAAGTATCCCTTGAAGTAGCACCAATAAATCCCTCTTCATGATGTCCATATCTTCCTGCACGACCTGCAATTTGAATAATTTCATTTACATTTATTGCTCTTTTTGATACCCCATCAAATTTTGTATGAGTTGTAAATAAAATAGTCTTAATAGGAAGATTTAATCCCATAGCAATCGCATCAGTTGCTATTAAAATATCTGTTTTTTTCTCTCTAAATCTTCTTGCCTCATCTCTTCTTACTTCAGGAGAAAGATTGCCATAAATTACAGAAACCCTATGGCTTTTTTGTAATTTTTGTTTTAATTTTAATACTTCACTTCTACTAAAAGCTATCAATGCTGTTTGAGGTTTTAGTTCTTTTAAAGAAGTATATTTTTCTAAAAGATGTAATTCATTTTTTCTTTTAAACCTTACTATTTCTAACTCTTCATTTAAATAAGAAGCTATTTTTTTAACTGCATCTAATGCATTAACTGAACCTGTCATAATTATCTGTTTTGCAGGACAACCTATTATTGCATTAACCCAAGCCCAACCTCTTTCATCATCATCAAGCATTTGAACTTCATCAATAATAGCCACATCAACATCTAAATCATAGTCAATCATCTCAATAGTTGAACATATATGTGCTGCTTCTTCATCAAAAATTTGTTCTTCACCTGTTATTAGGGTTGCATTAATATTTGAAGTTTTTAAATCTTCATAACCTTCAAGTGCTAAAAGTCTTAATGGAGCTAAGTATAATCCACTATTTGCTTCTTTTAATTTGCTCATTGCACTATATGTTTTACCAGAATTTGTAGGTCCAACAAAAAATTTTAGTTTTCTATTTAGACTTCTTGCCAAAGGAAATTGTGATTTTAAATCACAATTTAATAATATTTGTAATTGTTCTTGCCATCTATCTTTCATAGGGCTATTATATTGATTTTAATATAATATAGTATTAAAAAGATAAGGTAATTTAATGAATTGTAAATATTTTGGAAAATGTGGAAGTTGTAGTTTATATGAAATGACATATGAACAGCAACTTTCATACAAAATAAATAGAGAAAAAGAGAGATTTAAAGAGTTTTATATAAATGACTTTGAAATTATAAAAAGTGAAGATAGTAGATTTAGAAATAGAGCTGAATTTAGAATTTGGAAAGAGTATGATAAAGAAAATATCCCTACTTTATCTTATGCTATGACAAGTTTTGAAAAAAAAGTTTTACCTATTAGCTTATGTGAAATAGTAAGTGAAAATATTCATTTATTAATGCCAAAGCTTTTAAAACTAATTGAAAAAAGTGAAATTTTAAGTTTCAAATTATTTGCCTGTGAATTTTTAGCTTCAACTACAAATGATATTCTTGTAACTTTAATTTATCATAAAAAATTAGATGAAAAGTGGATGCAAGAAGCAAAAAAACTTGAAGAAGAATTAAAAGTTAAAATTATTGGTAGAAGTAGAGGTCAAAAAATCATTTTAAGTAGTGATTATATAAATGAAACTTTAACTATAAATAATAAGCAATTCTTTTTTGAATATAAAGAGGGTGGATTTACTCAGCCAAATACAAAAGTAAATATTCAAATGATTCAATGGGTTTTACAACATCTAGAAAAAAGTAATAAAGATTTATGTGAATTATATTGTGGTGGAGGAAACTTTACAATTCCCCTTTCAACAAAGTTTAGAAAAACTTTAGCAACTGAGATTTCAAAAACTTCAATAAAATCTGCTTTAAGAAATTGTGAGTTAAATAATATTGATAATATTGATTTTATTAGAATGAGTGCCGAAGAGTTTGTCGAAGCCTGTGCAAATAAAAGAGAATTTAATAGATTAAAAGATATAGATTTAAAAGAGTTTAATTTCTCTACAATTTTTGTTGATCCACCAAGGGCTGGATTAGATGAAACAACAACAAAATTAGTTAAAAACTATGATAAAATCATTTATATCTCTTGTAATCCAGAAACTTTGCATAGGGATTTAAAAGAACTTACAAAAACGCATAAAATTGATAATTTTGCATTATTTGATCAATTTGCCTATACAAATCATTGCGAAAGTGGAGTCATATTAAACAAAATTTAATTTTAGCTTAGATAAAATTTAAGCATAATGTATTAAATTATAAAGGGTAAAAGATGAGAATTAATACAAATGTTGCTTCACTACAAGCACAAGAAGCAAATACAAATACAAATAAAGCCTTAACTAATTCACTAGAAAAGTTAAGTTCAGGTTTAAGAATAAATAAAGCAAGTGATGATGCTTCTGGTTTAGCAATTGCTGATAAATTAAGAACACAAGCTAGCTCATTAAGCCAATCAATTTCAAATGGTAACTCAGCAGTTGCATTAACACAAATTGCTGATAAAGCGATGGCTGAACAATCTAATATTTTAGATATTGTTAAAACAAAACTTATTCAAGCAGCAACAGAGACAACTTCTGATGAGGGTAGAAAATCAATTGAAAAAGATATTAATAAACTATTAGATCAGTTAAATAATATCGCAGCACAAACAAACTACAACGGTACAGCATTATTACAAGCTAGTATTGGTCTTGCTGGATCTGCAGTTAAAGGTGCTATGACTTTCCAAATGGGAGAGACAGCTAATGATACTATTAGTACAACAAGTGGTGTTAGAGCAAATGTTACTGGTTTATCATTAACAAGCTTAAAAACTGAAGTTGCAACAACAGGAAGTATGACTGCAACTGAAGCTAGAGGATACTTAACAAAAATTGACTCAGCTATTAACACTTTAAATGGATGGAGAGCAGATTACGGTTCAACTCAAAACCAATTAGAATCAGCTATTAGAAACCAAATGACTCAACAAACAAATATTAAAGCAGCTGAGTCTGTTATTAGAGATGTTGATTATGCTCAAGAGAGTGCAACATTTAATAAACAAAACATTATTTCACAAGCTGGTACTTTTGCTATGAGTCAAGCAAATAATGTTCAACAAAATATTCTTAGATTATTACAATAATTAGTAATATTTCTTTGAAAATATTTAAATAGATTTTAAAACTTTATATATAAAATGATAAAAATAGTTTTTTTTAAAGTTTTATATAAATAATAAAAGTCCTTAAATAGGCTTCTCTCATATATTTTACTCTTTAAAAAAGGTCTAGAAAAATAAAATCTAGGCCTTTTTTTATAATTTATTTATATTTAAGCTAATATTAAGAAATGGTGTGTCATAATTCTCTTATAACTTAAAAGGAGAACTTCAAAATGGAACCAAACAATTCTATACCGGATGACATTTTAAAGATCCAAAAAAAGTTATGTACTTTTGAAAAAGGTTCTAGAAATCATAAGAAATATCTTAAGATTCTAGCTAAGCATATTAAGAAACATAATATGAGAAAAAGAGTTAATAGTAATATCAAAACGATAGAAGCTATTCAAGAGATAAGTAAACAACAAAATTAATAAAATGTATAGGTATCAATGGATACCGAAGAGTAAGACTCTATGCTTGGTAAGACAAGAATGTTTTTAGGCTCCCGTGTCATGGGTAAATCTTTTATCATATAAAGAAAAGGATTTATTATGAGAATTAATACAAACGTTGCTTCATTACAAGCACAAGAATCATCTACAGTTACAAATAAAAATTTAACAAACTCTTTAGAGAAATTAAGTTCAGGTCTAAGAATCAATAAAGCAAGTGACGATGCTTCTGGTTTATCAATTGCTGATAAATTAAGAACTCAAGCTAGTTCATTAGGTCAATCAATTTCAAATGGTAACTCAGCAGTTGCATTAACACAAATTGCTGATAAAGCGATGGCTGAACAATCAAATATTTTAGATATTGTTAAAACAAAACTTATTCAAGCAGGTACTGAAACTACTTCTGATGAAGGTAGAAAAGCTATTGAAAAAGATATTAATAAATTATTAGATCAATTAAATAATATCGCAGCACAAACAAACTATAACGGTACAGCATTATTACAAGCTAGTATTGGTCTTGCTGGATCTGCAGTTAAAGCGGCTATGACTTTCCAAATGGGAGAGACAGCAAACGATCTTATTAAAACAACAAGTGGTGTTAGAGCAAATGTTACTGGTTTATCATTAACAAGTTTAAAAACTGAAGTTGCAACAACAGGAAGTATGACTGCAACTGAAGCTAGAGGATACTTAACAAAAATTGATAAAGCTATTAACACTCTAAATGGATGGAGAGCAGATTACGGTTCAACTCAAAACCAATTAGAATCAGCTATTAGAAACCAAATGACTCAAAAAACAAATATTTTAAATGCTGAGTCAGTTATTAGAGATGTTGATTATGCACAAGAAAGTGCAAACTTCAACAAACAAAATATTATTGCACAAGCTGGTACTTATGCTATGAGTCAAGCTAATGCAATCCAACAAAATGTAACAAGATTATTACAATAATCGATAAAGTTATGAAATAACGAGTTATATTTCTGTGAAAATGTAACAAGATTATTACAATAATCAGTAAAGTTGTAAAACAACGGGTTATATAATAAACTTATTACAAAAAGGTAAGTCACCTAATAAGATAATAGCTATATGCAATTATCTTATTAGAGCAGTTTTATATTGCAAATCACTTTTTTTAAAAAATAATATCTTATAAAAAGAAATTTTTTAGAAAAAGTACAAAATGTTTTTTTAAAACAGATAATTAATTTAATAGTTAGTTATTTAAGTATTGATTATAAGATTGGGATAGGAACAATGTAGGGGTCAATGGATTCCGAAGAGGTTAAAACTCTATGCTTGGTAATACAAGAATGTTTCAGGCTCCCGTATCAGGGTAAATCTTTTTAAATTAAAAAAGGATTTATTATGAGAATTAATACAAACGTAGCGTCTTTACAATCACAAGAAAGCGCAATAAACACAAATAATAACTTAAGAAACTCTTTAGAGAAATTAAGTTCAGGTTTAAGAATCAATAAAGCAAGTGACGATGCTTCTGGTTTATCAATTGCTGATAAATTAAGAACTCAAGCAAACTCTATTGGTCAATCAATTTCAAATGGTAACTCAGCAGTTGCATTAACACAAATTGCTGATAAAGCGATGGCTGAACAATCTAATATTTTAGATGTTATTAAAACAAAACTTATTCAAGCAGGTACTGAAACTACTTCTGATGAAGGTAGAAAAGCTATTGAAAAAGATATTAATAAATTATTAGATCAATTAAATAATATCGCAGCACAAACAAACTACAACGGTACAGCATTATTACAAGCTAGTATTGGTCTTGCTGGATCTGCAGTTAAAGGTGCTATGACTTTCCAAATGGGAGAGACAGCAAACGATTTAATTAAAACAACAAGTGGTGTTAGAGCTAACGTTACTGGTTTATCATTAACAAGTTTAAAAACTGAAGTTGCAACAACAGGAAGTATGACTGCAACTGAAGCTAGAGGATACTTAACAAAAATTGATAAAGCTATTAACACTCTAAATGGATGGAGAGCAGACTTCGGTTCGACTCAAAACCAATTAGAATCAGCTGTTAGAAACCAAATGACTCAAAAAACAAATATTTTAAATGCTGAGTCAGTTATTAGAGATGTTGATTATGCACAAGAAAGTGCAAACTTCAACAAACAAAATATTATTGCACAAGCTGGTACTTATGCTATGAGTCAAGCTAATGCAACACAACAAAACGTTCTAAGATTATTACAATAATCGATAAAGTTGTGAAACAACGAGGAATGTTTCTTTGAAAACGTTCTAAGATTATTACTATAATCTAAGAGTTGAAGTAAATACTATAAATTTTAATACTCTTAGGCTTTAGGCCTAAGTGTATTAATTTTTAAAAGCTTTTTTTGCAAAATTAAAGTAAAATTTATAACTAAATAAAAAAAGGCTTATTTATTATGCAAAATCAACTGGAACAATTAAACTTCACTTTAAGTAATCTTTATTTTAAAAATCTAAATTATCTAAAAAAGAATCATCCAAAAGTTTTTGAAAAAGTAGATAAATTATCTAAAGCTATTGAAAATAATACTTATCAAGAAACTTACTCATTAGAGTATAAAGAAGAGGGATATTTTGACATATTAAATTTAAAAACAAATAAGTTTTTATACAATGTAAACAGTTATATTGAAGCAGATTTAAGAAAAGAAAGAATGGATTTCTCTCAAAATAGTTCACTTAACTTACTTAGAATCAATCCCTTTGAGAATAATTTTGCATTAATGGAAGGGTTAGGAGAAATAAGACCTTTTGTTGAGTATTTAAATAGAAAAATTGATTTTAAAAATATTAATTTTTCAAAAATTTTTAAGATTATTTATATTGGAACAGGGCTTGGCCTTCATATTTATGAAATTCATAAAAAAATTGATGCCCATAGCACTTTAATTATGGAAGATAATTTAGAGATTTTTAGATTATCCTTATTTACTACAGACTACTCAATCTTCTCTTTAAAAAATAGAAATCTTTTTTTATCAATTCAAGAAAATGAAGATGAAAAAAAAGAGACTTTAGAAGAGTTTGAATATGATAATAGCTGGATGAACTATAATATAAAACATCATATTTTCTCAATAAATGAAAAAGAAAATTTAGACAAAATAATAGAACATTTTTCAATTCATCATGCAAGTATGTTTTCATATAAAGAAGTTTTAAAAGTTATTTCAAGAACAGTAAAGTTTATAAAAAATGATTATGCCTTTTTAAAATTAGAACCTATGATAAAAAAGAAGCCTTTAAAAGATAAAAAAGTTTTAATAATAAGTGCAGGTCCTTCTATTGATAAAAGTATAGAGTGGATAAAAGAAAATCAAAATAAATTTATTATTGTTTGTGTGGATATTATCCTAAGAAAACTTGAAAACTACCAAATTAAGCCAGATATTATTGTCTCAATTGACCCAAAAGCAGTAATAGGTAAATTTTTTGATTTAAAAGATATAAATTTTATAAAAGATAGTGCTATTATTTTTGCTTCTCAACAACATGAAAGTGTAATGCAAAAAGTTAAAGATTTAAATTTTTATTTTGTTCAGCCTTTTACCGTTTCATTAGAACCAGGATTTCATTTTGCAGTACCAAATGTGGGAACATATTCTTTTGGAATAAGTTTATTTTTAGGTGCAAATGAAGTATATCTAGCAGGTAGTGATGCAGCATTTAATCAAGAAACAGGTAGCCGATACTCAAATGATAATACAAAAATACAAATTGATATAATTGAAGATCAAGAGGAATTAAAACAAAAAGGTATAGTTTCTGAAAGTGATATTATTGAAGTAAAAGGAAACCTAAGAGAGAAAGTAAAAACAAATAGAGAGTTACTAAGATTTAAAGAGTCTTATGAAAGATTTGTATATGAGCATAAAAAAGTAAATAAAAACTTAGAATTTACAGCATATAATATCTCAGATGGAGTTTATATGGAAGGATTTATTCCAAAAGATTTTAATCAAATAGATATAAATTCTTTTGAAGATAAAGAATTTTCTAAAAAACTTATTGATGAAATTTCATCAAATATTGAAAACTTAGAATTTGAAGATGATATGGTTATTATAAATAGCATAATTCAAAGAGTAAAAAAGTTTAGTAAACTAAAAATAAAAACAAAAGATGATTTAATTAAAAATAAAATTGATTTAATGATTTGGATTTTTGAGCAAAAGAAAAAGATGTCAAATGGAATGTTTGCAGATTTATTTTTTAGATTTACAGATTTAATTGATATTTATATTAATTACTCTTTACACCTAACACAAAAAGAGTTAAATACAAAAGAGTTTTTTGAAGAGTTAAAAAGATATTGGTCAAACTCTTTAATCTCTTTATTACAAGAGATTAAACAAAATGTTTTAAAGGTATAACAAATGAGATTTGAAGAATTTAAAATTATAAAATCTTCTACTATTTTAAATGCTTTAAAACAAATAGATAATAATAAAAAGGGATTTTTAGTTGTAGTAGATGAGCAAGATAAAGTCTTAGGAATTACAACAGAAGGAGATATAAGAAGAAAACTTATAAAAGAGGCTAATCTCTCTTTAGAAATTCCTTATAATAATGATTTTATAAAAATTTATGAAGAAGAAGATTTTACTTTACTTTTTGATTACTTTAAGTCAGAAAAAATAAATTATATTCCAGTAATTTCTAAAGATTTAAAATTAAAAAATATTATTTCAAAAAAACAATTTCATGTTATGCTTTTAAAAGATATGGAATATAATTTAAAACATCTTCCCAAAGTAGATGAAAATGAGTTAGATTTTGAAGTTTTTCCAAGACCTTGGGGATTTTATAAAAGCACTTTACTTGCTGAGCATGTACAATCAAAAATTATTACTGTTTTTCCACAAGGCGAGCTTAGTTTACAAAAACATAAAAAAAGAGAAGAACACTGGATAATAATAAAAGGTGAAGGCAAGATTATTTTAGAAGATTCAATTTTAAAAGTTGAACAAGGAAGGTATGTTTATATACCTAAGGGATGTAAACACAAATTAATAAATAGTTCTTTAAAAGAAAACCTTATTTTAGCCGAAGTGCAACTAGGAAGTTATTTTGGAGAAGATGATATTATTAGATATGAAGATAAATATGGAAGGATAAAAAAATGAGATTTCAATTTGATTATAAAGAGCCAAAAATTATTGCAGAAATTGGTTGTAACCATATGGGGCAATTTGAGATTGCAAAAGAGTTAATAGATTTAGCAAAAACTTCAGGGGCTAAATATGTAAAATTCCAAAAAAGAAATAATAAAGAGTTATTAACAAAAGAACAATATGATGCACCCCACCCTGTTGCTGAAAACTCTTATGGAAAAACATATGGAGAACATAGAGAGTTTTTAGAGTTTACTAAAGATCAACATAAACAACTAAAAGAGTATTGTGATAGTATTGATATGATTTATAGTACTTCTGTTTGGGATGTAACAAGTGCCAAAGAGATGGCTAGCTTTGAGCCAGAGTTTTTAAAAGTACCTTCAGCTTGTAATAATAACTTTGAAATGTTAAAAGTATTAAGAGATGAATATAAAGGACAAATTCAATTATCTATTGGAATGACAACAAAAGAAGAAGTTGAAGAAATAGTTAAATTCTTTGAAGAAACAAATCAAGCAAAATCAAGACTTCTAATCTATTCTTGTACATCAGGTTACCCTGTTCCTGCAAAAGATGTATCATTATTAGAGATTAATTGGTTATATGAAAATTATGGAAGTAGAGTAAGCCAAATAGGTTTTTCAGGACATCATTTAGGAATTGCTTTAGATATTGCAGCTTATACTTTAGGTGCTAGATGGATAGAAAGACACTTTACAAAAGATAAAACTTGGAAAGGGACAGACCATGCAGCTTCACTTGAACCAAATGAACTAAAAGAGTTAGTAGTTGCACTAAGTGATACGTATGAAGCTTTAACATTTAAAAAAGATGAAATTTTACAAATTGAACAAGTTCAAAGAGATAAATTAAAAAATAGAAAGTAAAAAATGAAATGTACTTTATGTAATAGTAAGAACTATAAGAAAAGATCAGGTAGCGTTAGAGATAATAAACAACTAGAGATTTTTGAGTGTTGTGAATGTGGACTTGTCTTTTTATCTGAAAACTCTCATATAAATGAGAGTTTTTATGAAGAGTCAAATATGCATCAAAGTTTTGATTTTTCTAAATGGAGAAAAGAGACTTTAGAAGATGATACTAGAAGATTTTCTTTTTTAAAAAATTCATTATTAAATAAAAAAGTTTTAGACTTTGGAAGTGGGAATGGTGGATTTTTAAAACTTGCAAAAGAAGTTTGTAAAGAGGTTACTGGTATAGAATTAGAAAAAGCTGTAATTGCTTTTTATATAGAAGATAAGCTAAATATAGAAAATAATCTTAATAATATAGACTCAAAGTTTGATATTATTACTTCATTTCACGTAATTGAACATATAAAAGAACCCCTTGAAATCTTGGAGAAATTAAAATCTTTATTGGAAGATAATGGAAAACTAATAATAGAAGTTCCAAATGCGAATGATGCTTTACTTACAATATATAAAAGTGAGGCTTTTTCACATTTTACTTATTGGAGTTGTCATTTATATTTATATACTTCTCATACTTTAAATCTTTTAGCAAAAAAAGCAGGATTAAAAGTTGAGTTTATAAAACATATACAAAGATACCCCCTTTCAAATCACTTATATTGGTTAAGTCAAAGTAAACCAGGTGGTCATCAAAAATGGGGTAATTTTTTAGATTCAAGTGAACTTACAAAAGCTTATGAAAACCAATTAGCAAGTATTCAAGCTACTGATACAATTATTGCTTGTTTTACAAAGGAAGACTAATGAATATTGCCTTTATTCCTGTAAGATGTGGAAGTAAATCAATACCTTTTAAAAATATAAAAGAGTTTTGTAAAAAGCCTTTAGTTTATTGGAATTTAAAAGCTTTACAAGACTCTTTAAATATAGATAAAATTTATGTGGCTACAGATTGTAATGAGATAAAAGAAGTAGTTAATAGTTTTAATTTCTCAAAAGTATTAATATATGATAGAGATAAAGAAAATGCAACAGATACTTCAAGTACTGAAGATGTAATGCTTGAATTTATTAAAAAAAATTCATTTTTAGATAATGATACTTTTATACTTGTTCAAGCTACTTCACCACTTACACAAACAGATGATTTTGATAAGGCATTAAAACAATATAAAGAAGAAAAAGCTGACTCTTTATTAACTTGTATTAGAACAAAAAGATTTTTTTGGAATAAAGAAGCAAAGCCTTTAAATTATAATTATAAAAATAGACCAAGAAGACAAGACTTTGAAGGTTTATTAATGGAAAATGGTGCTTTTTATATAAATACTATAGGAAATATTAAAAAAGATAAAAATAGATTATCAGGAAAAATCTCAATATATGAAATGCCTGAATATACTGCTATTGAGATTGATGAAGAAGATGATTGGATAATAGCCCAAAAACTAATGGAAAAATATATTTTAAAAGAGTTTAAAGAAAATAAAAAAATCAAACTTTTTTTAAGTGATGTGGATGGAACTTTAACTGATGCAGGAATGTATTATGATATTTATGGAAATGAACTTAAAAAATTTAATACCCATGATGGAAAAGGTTTTGAACTACTTAGAAATGCTGGCATTAAAACAGGAATTATTACAAGTGAAGAGACAAAAATAGTAGAAAATAGAGCAAAAAAACTAAAAGTAGATTATCTTTATCAAGGAGTAGGATTTAAAGGTAAACTAGAAGCTGCAAAAGAGATTTGTAAAAAAGAGAATATCTCTTTAGATGAAGTTGCATATATAGGAGATGATATAAACTGCAAAGAGCTTTTAGAAAACGTAGGGATTGCTGCTTGTCCTGCAGATGCCTTAAACGAAATTAAAGAAATGAAGAGTATAATAAAATTAACAAAAAATGGTGGTTACGGAGCTGTTAGAGAGTTTATCGAACTACTTTTTAAAAAGAGTAAAGTATGATTACAGAACAAATACAAGTTGAACTATCTAATATAATCCACCAAGATATAGTAAAAATTGCCACTTCTTTTGCAGAGATTTCAGCACTAAATCCTAATTTAGTAAAAGAGTTAATTCTTCATATAAATTTATTAGATGAATATAAAGTTTCATATCTTCAAAATGAAGAGTTAGAAGAGATTTTTGAGATTTTAATTACTGATTTACAAACAAGTGCATATCCAATAGATATTGCTTTTGTTACTTCTTTAAATTATCTTTTAAAAAATGAAAATAACCTAGAAGAAGCTATTTTTATTCAAACTTTTTTTAAAGTTCCAGATAGTCTATTCTTAGAAACTTTTTTTATTTTTGAAATTTTTGCAAATAATATTCAAAAACTCTTTGAAAAAATAATCACATATATTTTTAACTTAAAGTTTTTAGAACTTAATGAAAATATACAAATTGAAGCTATTTATAAAATGTGGAATTTATCTTTAAGCTTTTTTCATGATAATGAAGCTTCAAAATATGCTTATAAAATGCTATTAAAACTTTTTCATCAAGCCTTGCATTATAAAAAAACAGAAGTTGCTTTTTGGTTATATTATAATCCCTTACATTACTTTAAATCAGGTACAAGTATAGATATAAATAAATCAAATGAAGAGTTTAAAAATGAAGTGGAAAAACCTTTAGAAAGATATATTTTACAAGAACTTATTCCAAAATATAATTTAACACCTAATGAAAAAAAGATAAATAAAAATGGAAAAATAAAAGTTGCATTTGTTATGCAACGGCTAATAAGATTATCATCAATTAATGTTTTTTATTTTTTTGTAAAAACTCTTATGGAAATGAATCAGGATAAATATGAATTTATTTTATATGATTTTTCTTTTCCAGAATCAGAAGGTAGTGATAAAAAAGTTGTTGAAAATTTTAAAAAATTAGGGATAAAATATATTGATTTACAATATGAAATTTTTGGAAATTTTAAACAAGTATACTCTTTAGTTGAAAAATGTATAAAAATAAGAGAGAGATTAATAAAAGATGAAATTGATATTTTAGTAGGTCTTCATACAAGAGTTGAATATATTTTTTTATATGCAACAAGAACAGCTCCTATACAAATCTATTGGTATCATAATAGTAATGCTCAATATGATATAAAAGGAATTGATTTAAGAATAGCTCATGGAAGTCTTCCTCAAAATGAGTTTAAATTTGATAAAATCAATATTCCATTTGATATTTCATATTATAATCCACCTGTAGATAAAAATAAAGTTATAGAAGAAAAAAATAAATTTTCTAAAGATAAAATTATTGCAGGTTCTATTGGAAGACTTATAAAAATAAATGATATAAATTATTTAAAAACTATTGCAAAAATATTAGAACAAAATCCACAACTAATCTATTTAGCTTGTGGAGGTGGAGATAAAAGAGAAATAGAAGAGAAAATAGAACAATTAAATATACCAAAAGATAGATTTTATTTTACAGGACATATAAATTCATCTATTTATGGTCATATATTAGATATTTTCTTAGTTCCTTTTTTAGGTTCAGGAGAAGCTTTAGAAGAGTATAGATATAAGGGCAAACCATATGTATTACTTCATAAAGAAGAGTTACTTTCAAAAGAAGAGATGCAAATATTAATTGACTCAATTTATTCAAATAAGCAAGTTACAATAAAAGAAAAAAGTTCTAATTTATTTAAACCTTCTTTATATACAAAAGAGATATTAGATTCTTTAAAAGAGTATCAATATGTAGATAAAATAAATAAAAATGCTCAAATGTTTTATGCTATTTCTTTTGCCGAAACACCAGAAGATTATATAAATATAACAAATGAATTACTAAGAAATGAAGAATTAAGAAAAAAAATAAGTGAAGATTTAATATATTCTTATATTAATAAAAAATCAACAACTGATTTTATTGATTATTTACAGGAAATTATTTAATGCAAATAAAAGAATTTACAATAAATTATATAAAAAAATTAACTCAAATATTAAATCAAATTGATGTTGAAGTAATAGAACAAATTATTCATACTTTAGAAGAAACTATCAATAAAAATAAAATTTTTATAATTGGCAATGGAGGAAGTGCAGCAACAGCCTCTCATATGGCAAATGATTTAGGAGTAGGTCTAAAAAGAAGAGAAATTATTTCATTTAACATAGATAGTTTAACAGATAATACTCCTGCTATAACTGCTATTGCAAATGATATTGGATATGAAAATATTTTTTATTCACAATTAAAAAATGTAATTAAAAAAAATGATGTGCTTATTGCTATTTCTTGTAGTGGAAATAGTGAAAATATAATAAAAGCTGTAAAATATGCAAAAGAACAAAATGCAAAAATTATTGGAGTAACAGGTTTTGATGGAGGAGAGTTAAAAAAACTTTCAGATATTAACTTTCATATTGATACTCAAAAAGCACAATATGGTATTGTAGAAGATGCACATATGATTTTAGATCATATTATCTATTCATATTATATAAATAAGGATTTAAATGAACAATAAAATTTTAGTTTTAGGAAGTAACTCTTTTTCTGGCTCAAATTTTATAAATTATCAACTTAATGAAGGATATGAAGTATTTGCATTAAGTAGATCAAAAGAGATACATAATGTATTTTTACCTTATAAAAAAAATACAAATTTAAAAAATCTTCATTTTTTTCAACTTGATATTAATAATGATTTACAAAAAATTATAGATTTAATAAAAAAAGAAAAAATTTCACAAATAATAAATTTTGCTGCACAAAGTATGGTAGGAGAAAGTTGGGATATTCCAGAGCATTGGTATATGACAAATACTGTATCAACTATTAAATTTCATAATGAGTTAAAAAATTTAGATTTTTTAGAAAAATATATTCATATTTCAACTCCTGAAGTTTATGGAACTTGTGAAGGATTAATAAAAGAACATAGAAATTATAATCCAAGCACTCCTTATGCCACATCAAGAGCAGCAGCAGATATGAGTTTAAAAAATTTTTATGATACTTATAATTTTCCTGTAACTTTTACAAGAGCAGCAAATGTATTTGGAGAATATCAGCAATTATATAGAATTATTCCAAAGACAATTTTATGTTTTCTAACAAAAGAGAAGTTACCTTTGCACGGAGGAGGACATTCTGTTCGTTCTTTTATTCATATGAATGATGTTTCAAATGCTACTAATAAGATATTAAACAATGGGCAAACAGGAGAAATATATCATATCTCAACAAAAAAAAATATTTCTATTAGAGCTTTGGTTGAAATGATTGCTCAACAACTTAATGTACCATTTGAAGATAATGTAATAATAACAGAAGATAGAAAAGGAAAAGATAGTGCATATTTACTAGATAGTAGTAAATTAAGAGATACTTTAGATTGGGAAGAAACAATAAGTTTAGAAGAAGGTATTCAAAGAACTATTAAATGGACTAAAGATAACTTTGATGAATTATTAAAACAACCTATGAAATATATACATAAGGCATAAGATGAAAAACATATTAATAACAGGCGGAACAGGCTATGTTGGTACACTTTTAACACAGACTTTATTAGCTCAAGGATATAAAGTAACTGTTGTAGATACTATGTGGTTTGGAAATTATCTAAAAGAAGATAAAAATTTAACTTTAATTAAAACTAATATTTTAGATATAGATTCAATTCCTATGGAGAATATAGATACAATTTTTCATTTAGCAAATATTGCAAATGACCCAACAGGAGATTTAAACTCAAAACTTACTTGGGAAGTAAATGTTTTAGCTTCAAAATTATTAATTGAAAAAGCTATTAAATGTAAAGTTAAACAATTTATTTATGCAAGTAGTGGTAGTGTTTATGGTGTAAAAGAAGAAGAACAAGTAACAGAAGATTTAGATCTTGTTCCAATTAGTGATTATAATAAAACAAAAATGATTAGTGAAAGAGTTTTTTTAAGTTATAAAGACCAAATAAATACAGTTATTATTAGACCTGCAACAGTATGTGGTTATAGTAAAAGAATGAGATTAGATGTATCAGTAAATATGCTTACAATGCAAGCTTTAGCAAATAAAAAAATTACTGTATTTGGGGGAGAACAAACTAGACCAAATATTCATATAAAAGATATGATAAATGTATATTTACATTTTTTAAATAATGATACTTTAACAGGTATATATAATGCAGGTTTTGAAAATATTTCTATTTTAGAGATTGCAAAAAAAGTAGAAAAACATATAAATGCAGAAATTATAATAACAGCTTCAAATGATCCACGTTCATATAGACTTAATTCACAAAAACTTTTAGATACTGGATTTGTTCCACAATATGGTGTTGAAACAGCAATTTGTGAGATTATTGAAAAGTTTAATAATGGAATTTTAAAAGATGAAGAGAAATACTATAATTTAAAAGTTATGAAAAAACTTGCTTTAGGGGAATAAAATGGGTATTGAAATTGATTTATTAAAAAACTATCCTAAAACAAAAAGGGATTTAAAACAAAGAGCAGATGAAAAAACACCTGAAGATAGAGCAATTGCTAGACAATTTGGAAAAGAGTTTTTTGATGGAGAGAGAAAACATGGATATGGTGGTTTTTCATATATGAGTAGATTTTGGCAACCTGTTATTCCAACATTTATAGAACATTTTAATTTAGATGAAAACTCAAAAGTTTTAGATGTAGGTTGTGCAAAAGGATTTATGCTTTTTGATTTAAAACAAGCTCTTCCTAATATATCAATTGAAGGAATTGATATTTCTTCTTATGCTATTGAAAATGCAAAAGAAGAAGTAAAATCTTTCCTAAAAGTTGGAAATGCAAAAGAACTTCCTTATGAAGACAACTCTTTTGATGTGGTAATTTCTATAAATACCATTCATAATTTAGAAAAAGAAGAGTGTGCAAAAGCCTTAAAAGAAATACAAAGGGTTAGCAAAGGAAAAAGTTTTATAACAGTAGATGCTTATAGAAATGAAGAAGAAAAAGAAGCAATGTTTGCTTGGAATTTAACAGCAAAAACAATTATGAGTGTAGAGGAATGGAAAGCCTTTTTTAAAGAAGTTGGATATACAGGGGATTATTATTGGTTTATTCCATAAAGAGTTAAAATGAATATAAAATTAGAAGATTTAAAAAATATATATTTTAGAACTTATAAAATTCGGCAAACAGAAGAAGAAATAGCTAAAAGATATAAAGAGCAAGAGATGAGATGCCCTACTCACTTAAGTATAGGACAAGAACTTGTTCCTTCAATATATGCTGAATTTGTAAATAATGAAGATTATGCAGTTAGTACACACAGAGCACATGCTCATTATTTAGCAAAAGGTGGAGATATTAACTCTATGATTGCTGAAATATATGGAAAAAAAACAGGTTGTTGTGAAGGATTAGGTGGTTCTATGCACCTAATTGATAAAAAAGTAGGCTTTATGGGAAGTACAGCTATTGTAGGGGGAACTATTCCTCTTGGAGTAGGCTTAGCCTTATCTATTCAAATTAAAAATGAAAAAAGAATTAGTACAGTATTTTTAGGAGATGGAGCTACTGAAGAGGGTGTATTTTATGAGTCATTAAATTTTGCTGCCCTAAAAGGTCTTCCAGTTCTTTTTATCTGTGAAAATAATCTTTATTCTGTATATTCAAATTTAGAAGTAAGACAACCAAAAAATAGAAAAATTTATGAATTAGCTAAAGCTATTGGAGTTTCTTCATCTTATGCAAATGGTTATGAAATTGAAGAATCTTATATAAAACTAAAAGAAGCTATATCTTTTGTAAAAAATGAAAGAAAACCATTTTTTATTGAATTGGATACATATAGATTTAGAGAACATTGTGGTCCAAACTTTGATAATGATATAGGATATAGACCTATTAGTGAATATGAAGAGTTTTTAAATAAAGATCCTTTAGTAAAATTAAGAAACCACCTTTTAAAAACAAA
The DNA here is from genome assembly GCF_003346775.1 of Malaciobacter mytili LMG 24559. Lineage (NCBI taxonomy): Bacteria > Pseudomonadati > Campylobacterota > Epsilonproteobacteria > Campylobacterales > Arcobacteraceae > Malaciobacter > Malaciobacter mytili. The sequence continues at coordinate 2,690,976 of NZ_CP031219.1, forward strand.
TTTAAAAGATGAGATTTTATTAAAAGAAGAGCAAATAAATAAAGAAATCAATGAGGCTTTTTTATTTGCTAAAAACTCACCTTGGCCAGAATATAATGAACTTAATTCATATTTATTTAAGGAAGCTTTATGAAAAAGACAACCTTTGCACAAGCAATAAATGAAGCTTTAGAAACAGCATTAAGAATTGATAATACAGTAATAAAATATGGATTAGGAGTAACAGATCCTTATGGGGTATTTGGTACAACTAAAAATTTACATAAATTTTCTCAAGATAGAGTATTTGATATGCCAACTGCCGAAAATGCTATGACAGGTGTTGCAATTGGAGCAGCAATGGGTGGATTAAAACCTATAATGACCCATCAAAGATTAGACTTCTTTTTATTAGCCATGGACCAACTTGTGAATAATGCTTCAAAATTTTATTTTATGTTTGGAAAACAGATAAATTTACCAATTACAATAAGACTTATAATAGGTAGAGGATGGGGACAAGGACCAACTCATTCTCAAAGTTTACAAGCTTGGTTTGCACATATCCCAGGATTAAAAGTAGTTATGCCTACAACTGTAAAAGATGCAAAAGGGTTACTACTTGAAAGTATCTTTGACCCAAATCCTGTTTTATTTTTAGAACATAGATGGCTTCATAATTTAGAAGGGGAAGTAGAAGAAAGTGATAATTTTAGAGTAGCAATAGGAAAAGCTGAAATATTAAAAGAAGGTAATGATATTACAATTATTTCTATGTCATATATGAGTATAGAAGCTCTTCATGCAATAAAAGAACTTGAAAAGTATAATATCTCTTGTGAATTAATAGATTTAAAAACTATTAGTCCTATAGATTGGGAAACTATTTTTAAATCTATTGAAAAAACACAAAGAGTTATTGTTTTGGATACATCATATGAATTTGGTTCAATAGGAAATGATATTATTGCCAAAATCTCAATTGAATATTTTAATAAATTAAAAGTAGCTCCAAAATTAATTGCTTTACCAAATATACACTCTCCTACAAGTTATTCATTAACAAAAGAATATTATAAAGATGCAAAAAATATTATAGAAGAAATCTCAACAATATTTAATATAAATATCAATCTTGATAATTTTAATACAGGACCTCATCATGATATTCCAGGTGACTGGTTTAAAGGTCCTTTTTAATGAAAAAATATGTTTTATTAACAGGAGCTAGCAGTAACTTAGCAAAAGAACTAATTAAAGATTTTAATGAAAAAAATTATACTGTAATTGGTATTTCTAGAAAAGAAATACAAGATGATAACAATATTTTTATATCTTTAGATTTAATGCAAAAAGGTTCATTAAAACTATTAAGAAAAAAATTAAAAGAAAAAAATATATTTCCTAATATAATAGTACATAATTTAGGAGGGAAAATTGAAAATGACACCCACCCTCTTAAGGCTAAAGTTTTAAAAAAATCCCTTAAACTAAATTTAGGTATTGCTGTTGAGATAAACTCTTACTTTATACAAAAAGCTATAAAAAAAGCTATAAAATTAAATATTATTCATATTAGTTCTGACTCCTCTATAAATGGCTTAGCTTCTCCTGCTTATGTTGCTTCAAAAAGTGCCATAAATGCCTATGTAAAAAGTACAGCAAGAAACTATATTAAAAATGGTATTACTTTATGTTCTATACTACCAAGTAGATTTACTGAAAATATGCAAAGCACAAATAATAATTTATTGGATTTGTTTCCATTAAATAGATATTTAAAAACCTCAGAAATTTCTAATTTTATAGTACATATAGCAACTTTGGACAATATATGTTACAGTGGAAGTAATATAGTTTTAGATGGATGTAAAAGATAAGGAAAAAAATGAAAGCTGCAGTGTTATATGATACAAATAAGCCTTTAAAAATAGATACTCTTGAATTTAGTGCATTAAAATATGGACAAGTTCTTGTAAAAATAGCCTATAGTGGTATTTGTCATTCTCAACTTATGGAAGTAAGAGGTAAAAGAGGTGAAGATAAATGGCTTCCGCATCTTTTAGGACATGAAGCAACAGGCATTGTGCAAGAAGTTTCAAAAGGAGTAACAAAAGTAAAAAAAGGAGATAGAGTTGTCCTTGGATGGATAAAAGCAGATGGTATTGATGCCCAATGTGCAGAATATTTTAATAACAATCAAGTTATTAATTCAGGGAAAGTAACTACTTTTAATGAATATTCTATTGTTTCTGAAAATCGACTTATAAAACTTGATAAAGAGATTCCTTTAGATGAAGGAGTACTATTTGGTTGTGCCATACCAACAGGTGCTGGAATAATAATAAATGAAATTAACCCCAAAGAAAATTCAACAATTGCTATTTTTGGATTAGGAGGGATTGGTCTTAGTGCACTTATGGCAACAAAGCTTTATAATTTTAAAAAAATTATTGCTATTGATATAGAAGATAAAAAACTAACTTTGGCAAAAGAATTTGGAGCAACACATACTATTAATTCAAAAAAACAAAATGTAAAAGAGGAAATTTTAAAATTAACTTCTAATCAAGGGGTTGATTATAGTGTTGAAGCATCAGGAGTAGCTCAGGTTATTGAACTTGCATTTAATAGCGTAAAAAAAGAAGGAGGCTTATGTGTTTTTGCTTCCCATCCTCAAAACGGGGATTTAATTAAACTTGATCCCCATGACCTAATTTGTGGTAAACAAATAAAAGGAAGTTGGGGTGGTGCTTGCTATCCAGATAGAGACTTACCAAAATTTTTTGAACTTTATAAACAAGGAAAACTTCCCTTACATAAACTTTTAGAAAAAAGATATACTTTAGAAGAAGTAAATCAAGCTTTAGATGATTTAGAAAATAGAAAAGTTACTAGACCATTACTTGAAATAGATACTAAATTAGAAGAGGAAAGATGAAAAAAGCTTTAGTATATGGAAATTTTAATATTTTACATCCAGGACATCTAAGACTACTTAAATTTGCAAAAGAGAGTGCTGATTATTTAATAGTTGCAGTAAATTCAAATAAATTAACATCAGACCCAAATCTTTTTGATGAAAAAATTAGATTGGAATCTATTCAAGCTACTTCTTTTGTAGATGAGGCATTTATATTAAATGAAGATATTTTAGATTATATAAAAAGAACAAAACCAACTTTTGTTGTAAAAGGTAAAGAGCATCAAATAGAAAAAAATAAAGAAGAAGAGATTTTAAAAAGTTATGGAGGCAAACTATTATTTACTTCTGGAGAAATAGGTTTTTCTTCTTTAGATTTATTAAATAAAGAGTTTGAAATAAATGATTCTTTTATACAACATGAAAAAAAATATATTCAAAGACACAATATAAAAAAAGATGACTTAGTTACTCTTATTAATAACTTTTCAAAACTAAATATTTTAGTAATTGGAGATACTATTATTGATGAATATATTACTTGTGATCCAATAGGGATGAGTCAAGAAGACCCAACAATAGTAGTAACTCCTCTTTCTACAAAAAAATTTATAGGAGGAGCTTCAATAGTAGCAGCTCATGCAAAAACACTTGGTGCAAATGTTTCTTATATTTCTGTATTAGGAGAAGATGAAAACTATACTTTTATAGAAAATTATTTAAAAAATTTAAATATTTCTGCAAAATTATATAAGGATAATACAAGACCTACTACTTTAAAACAAAGATTTAGAGCATTAAATAAAACCTTATTAAGAGTCAATCATTTAAAACAACATTATATTAATTCTGATATAGAAAAAGATATTATAAAAACTATAAAAGAATTTAAGAATTTAGATTTGATTATCTTTTCAGATTTTTCATATGGGATTTTATCAAAAACAATAATTGAAGAGATAAGTTTATTTGCCCAAAATAATAATATCTCTATGGTGGCAGACTCTCAAAGCTCTTCCCAAGTAGGAGATATTTCAAAATTTAAAAATATGCATATTGTAACGCCAACGGAAAGAGAAATTAGATTATCTTTAAATGACTTTGAATCAGGGCTTGTTATTTTATCAAGTAAATTAAAACAAAAATCAAATCCTAAATATATTTTTACAACTTTAGGAGCAGAAGGAGTAATGATATATAATTCAAATAAAAATGAGTTATTAACAGATAATATTCCTGCATTAAATCTTAATCCAAAAGATGTAAGTGGTGCAGGTGATTCTTTTTTAATTTGTGCTTCTATGTCAAATACAGTTGGCGCAAATATATGGCAAGCTGCATATTTAGGTTCTATTGCAGCTGCTATTCAAGTAAGCAGAATAGGTAATATTCCTATAAAAAAAGATGAAATAATTAAAGAGTTGAATTTTTAATGAAAGCTTTATTACTTGCAGCAGGGTTTGGAACAAGATTAAGACCAATTACAAATACCATTCCAAAATGCTTAGTTCCAATTAATAATAAGCCTTTACTTCAATATTGGCTGGAAAATTTAACTAAAGTTGGTATAACAGAGTTTTTAATAAACACACACTATTTACATAAAGAAGTTGAAAAGTTTGTAGAGCAATCTATATTTAAAAAACAAATAACTTTAAGTTATGAAAAAAACTTATTAAATACGGGGGGAACTTTACTTGCTAATAAAGACTTTTTCAATAAAGATGAACCTTTTATGTTAATTCATGCTGATAATTTTTGTTTTTGTGATTTTAATGAATTTATAAATAGCCATAAAAATAGTTCATATGATTTGACAATGATGCTTTTTAGAACAAAAACACCTAGTTCTTGTGGTATTGTAAAACTTGATGAAAATGCAATTGTAAAAGAGTTTTATGAAAAAGTAAATAATCCCCCATCAAATTTGGCAAATGCTGCTGTTTATATTTGTAATTATAAAATTTTTACTTTTCTTGAATCTTTAAATAAAAAAGAGATTGATTTTTCTTTAGATGTAATTCCAAATTATTTAGGGAAAATTAATACTTTTATAAACAATAACTACCATATAGATATAGGAACTCCCGAAACTTACGCAGAAGCTCAAAATTTTATAATCTAAATTTAAGAAAAGTTAAGTTAATATCTTTAACTATTATTAGTATACTTTAGGATAAATATATGGGAACAAAAGAGCCTCAATACAATATGCAAGTGGAAGAAGCTAATGAAAAAGGTTTAGCAAAATTAGGTTTAACTACTAGTCATACTTATAGAAATGACCCTAGAAGATTACTTTTTCTTTTATCAAGATATAAATTTGTTTCAAAAATGTTTAGTAATTATGAAAATATTCTTGAAGCAGGTTGTGGAGATGGATTTGGAACACAAATCATATCTCAAGAATGTAAAAATATTGATGCTATTGATTTTGATGAAATCTTTATAGAAAATTGTAAGAAAAATAGAGACAACCCAAATGTAAATTTTTATTTACATGATATATTAGATACTCCTTTTAAACAAAATTATTATAATGGAATTTATTCTTTAGATGTATTAGAACATATACCAAAAGAAAAAGAATCAATTTATTTAATAAATTTAGTAAAATCTTTAAAGTATAATGGAAGTTTAATTATTGGTATGCCAAGTCTTGAATCACAAGAATATGCCTCAATACAGAGTAAACAAGGGCATATCAATTGTAAAAGTGGTAATGAATTAAAAACTCTTTTAGAAGAGTATTTTCATAATGTTTTTTTATTTAGTATGAATGATGAAGTAGTACATACAGGATATTCAAAGATGGCTCATTACATACTAGTATTATGCACTTATAAAAAGGAATTTAAATGAAAAAAGTTATTATAATTGGAGCAGGATTTGCAGGTACTACAATTGCATATTTATTAAAACAAGAAGGTTATGACTGCACAGTTATTGAAAAAAAAGATGTAATAGGAGGAGGATGTCGAACTCATTTTTTTGGTGGGCATCCATTTACTTATGGACCAAGACCATATTATGGGTATTCTCAAAAGATATTCAATTGGATAGATTCTTTTGTTAAACTAAGAAAAATGCCTCTTTATCTTTTAAGTTATGTGGAAAAAGACAATAGATTTTATAATTATCCTATTCATGAAGATGATATTAACCAAATGCCAGATAAAGAAGAGATATTAGAAGAATTGGCTCAAAGAGATAATTCAAAAGAACCTGATAACTTTGAAACGTATTGGATTCAAAGAGTAGGGAAAAGACTATATGATAAATTTGTTAATACATATTCAAAAAAGATGTGGCAAATAGAATCAAATAAGCAACTTGATACTTTTAATTGGTCAGCAAAAGATGAACCAATTCAAAAAGGCTCAAAACAAGTATATAAAGACTCTATTATTGCTTATCCTTACAATAAAGATGGATATAATCAATATTTTGAAAAGATGTTAGAAGGTTCAACTCTAATAAAAAATAATGGTGTAAAAAAATGTAACTTTGATAAAAAAGAAGTATGTTTAGAAGATGGAACTACTTTAACATATGATTTATTAATTTCTTCAATGCCAATTGAAGAACTTTGTGAAAATAAATTAGGAGAACTTCCTTATATTGGTAGAGATTTTATAAAATTTGTACTTCCTACTAATACTATATTTCCAGAAGGTGTAAAATTTTGTCATTATACAGGAGAAGAACCTTATACTAGAATAGTAGAATACAAACAACTTACATACCATGAAGCAGAAGATACTTTATTAGTAATGGAGTTACCTTCAAATAAAAATAAACTATACCCTTATATGATAAAAAAATATATAAATAGAGCTCAAGAATATATTGATTCACTTCCCGAAGAAGTATATTCAATAGGAAGATTAGGAACTTATAAATATTCAACAATTGAACAAACAATTTCACAATGTTTTGAGGCTTATACTAAAATTACTGGAAAATCAATTGATGGAATAGAAAATGAATTTTATAAAATTGGAGATATAAAAGAGATAAAAAGTAGGAAATAATTATGCTTATTAGTGAAGAAGAATTTGTAAATAAATATTCTCAAGAAGAGTTTATAAACTTTATTGAAAAGATTAAAAATTATGTGAAACATCCTGAAATTTTAGAAAAAGAAATTTTAGAAAAAGATGAAAAGACAATAAATAGTTTAACTTTTCCAAAACCAGATGAATTTTCATACTATCTTACAAGATATAAAGGGCTTTTAGAAGATGAAAGAAGATTAAAAAATTTTTTCATCTCTTTAAAACAACCACGAAATGAGTTAAAAAGAGATTATTTACCTACGATTTTAGATATAGAACCTATAAGTAGATGTAATTTTCGATGTATTATGTGTCAATTATCAGGGTGGAAAAATGCACAAAGAAGTGAAGATTTAAAAATAGAAGACTATAAAGAACTTATAGATTCACAATATGGATTAACTGAAATAAAACTTCAAGGAATAGGAGAGCCTTTACTTCATCCTGATTTTTTTGAGATGGTAAAATATGCTGTAAGCAAAAAAATTTGGGTAAGAACTACAATAAATGGCTCTTTATTACATAATGAAAATTTTAAAAGGCTTATTGATTCTGGAATAAATGATATTCAAATATCTTTTGATGGTGCTACAAAAGAGATATTTGAAAAAATTAGAAAGAAATCTAACTTTGAACAAGTTGTAGAAAATGTAACTTTATTAAATACCTATGCAAATAAATTAAATAAAAATGTTACTAATATGTGGGTTTTACTACAAGAATATAATAAACATCAAATTTTAGACTTTATAAAAATAGCTCAAAAGATGCAATTTAAAAAAATGACTTTTTCTATTGGACTTGGATTTTGGGGACAAGAAAAATGGGAAAAAACAAATAAAAAAAGAGTTGCAAAAGATGCATTTAGTGAAAAAATCAAGCAAGAGTTAATTGAATTAAAAAAATCTTCAAATATTGATATTACTATTTGGGATTTACAAAGTAAGTTTTCCACTAAAGAAGAAAAAACTTTATGTCCTTGGCCATTTAATAGATATTTTATTGGCTCAGATATGAGAATTTCCCCTTGCTGTATGATTGCAAATCCAGATATTTATAGTTTAGGCAATCAAAAAGAGATAAAAACTTGGAATACACAAGAGTTTATAAATTTTAGAGAAAAGCATTTATTAGGACAAATCCCTGATGTATGTAAGAATTGTTATGAATAAAGGAATTAAATAATGACTAATACTAAAAGTCCTAAAGTATCTATAGTTTTAGTTACTTATAATCGTGCAAATGAATTAAAAGAGGCTATTGAACAGGTATTAAAGCAAACTTATGAAAATATTGAGTTATTAATTGGAGATGACTGTTCATCTGATAATACTCAAGAAGTTATAAAATCATTTAATACTAATAAAATTAAAAATATAAGACATAAAAAAAATCAAGGTTTTTTTGACAATTGGCAAGCAACACTTAAATATATAAATAGTGATTATTTTATACCTATTATTTGTGATGATGATAGATTAGTTGATCCAAACTTTATTAAAGATAGTATTTGTTTATTTATGCAAGAAGATGATATAGATATGGTATTTGCAAGAGTGGGAACAGTTATAAATAAAAAACTTACCCTTCAAGAACATGAATTTAAAAATGAATATACAGGTATGCAATTGGTTAAAGACTTTTATTTATACCAAAAGCATTTATGCTTAAGCACTATGATTTTAAAGAAAAAATATTTAGATTTCTTTTTAAATCCTAACTTTAAATGGGATTCTTCTATTGTTTCAAATGACCAAGTTTTAATTTATGATATTTTACTACATTGTAAAAAAATTAAATTCCTAAATAAAGTAGTTTATCATTGGATAAGAGAAGAGAACATAGAGACATTTAGTAATAGTATTCAAAGTAGTGTTTATGCACAACTAAAAAATACAACCTCATTAGTTGAACATGTGATACCTTATTTAAAAGAAAAAAATTTAGAACATTTAATAAATTCATTTGATAAATATTTTCTTAATCATTTTGAACAAATGGAAATGAATTATTATTTAAATTTAAATCAAGAAATTTTTGAAAAGTTAATTAGTGAAAATGAACTAAAAAATAAAAAGATTTATATATATGGTTTTGGAGAAGTGGGTATAAAATTAAATGATTTTTTAATTAGTAAAGATATTTTTATTTGTAACTTTATTGATGATATTAGAAAAGGAGAAGATATAATAACTTTTTCTAATTATTTAAAAAATGAAAATGAAGATTCAATAATTATAATAGCCTCATATAAAAGAAAAATTATTCATAATATTTATAAAAAATTAATACAAATACCAAATAAATTTAAAATTTTAGAACTTATAGATAATTAGAACTAAGGAAAAAAAATGTTAAAAGAAGCAATAGATTTTTTTGTTTGCCCTTCTTGCAAAAGTAATTTAAGTTTAGAAATTTTACAAACAAAAAATGATAGAGTAAAAGAAGGAACATTAACGTGTACAAACTGTTCTAATAAATATCAAATTATTAATTTTATTCCTAGATTTGTAACAAATGAAGAGTATGTTAGCTCTTTTGGTGATGAATGGCATTTGTTTAAAGATGTAAAAAATACTAGACCCTCTATGTCTAAAGATGAAATGAGTAAATATTTAAATTTAAATAAAGAAGATATTGAAAATAAATTAGTTCTTGAAATAGGTTGTGGAGCAGGTCCTTATTTAGATATTTCTGCAAAAGAATATAAAGCAAAACATATAATTGGAGTAGATTTAAGTCGTGCAGTTGATGCTGCATATGAAAATGTTGGAGAGCTTGAAAATGTAACTATTATTCAAGCAAATTTATTTCATCTACCTTTTAAAGAAAAAAGTTTTGATTTAATCTACTCTTTAGGAGTACTTCATCACACTCCCGATACAAAAAAAGCTTTTAAAGCAATTACTCCTTATGTGAAAAAACAAGGGCTTGTTTCTATTTGGCTTTATGGAAAATATTGGGAAAGAAAAATAAAAAACCAAAACTTCATAAGAAGAAATATCACTTCTAAATTTAGTTCAAAACAACTATATACATTTAGTAAAATTAGCTCTTATTTTTATTATTTATATTTATTACCTATTATAGGAGATGGATTAAGAGAGAGATTTCCTCTTGCAATGGATAAAGATATACAAGTTAGACAATTAAATACTTTTGATATGTATAGTCCCACTTATATAAATTATCACTATCTTGATGAAGTTTATGAATGGTTTGAAGAAGAGAATTTTAAAGATATAAGACCTTCGAGATATTTACTAGGGATGAAAGGGTACAAAGCTTAATATGAGTTTTTTAGATTTTATTTCTTTTAAGATTATTCCATTATTAACAGGAGAAAATAAAAAACCAAATGTTTATATTACTAATATAAATTTTTTAAATTGGTTACAACTAAAAAAATCAATAAAAAAAAGTATTCCTTATATAAAGGGAAAATGTGCAGATATTGGCTCAGGACATTCCCCTTATAAAAAATATATTTTAAATAATATTGAAGAGTATATTTCAATTGATAAAGGTAATATTCATACTCATATGTTTAGCTCTTCTAAAGAAAAATTTATTGATGCTGATATAAAAGAGTTACCTTTTGAAAATAATAGTTTTGATACAGTGATTTTAACTCAAGTATTAGAACATATAGATAATCCTTTTAAAGCCTTAGAAGAGATAAAAAGAGTTCTTAAAAAAGATGGTATTTTAATATTATCTGTTCCTTTTATCTATCAAGCCCATGCAACTCCTTATGATTTTTATAGATTTAGTGAATATGGTTTAAAAGAGATTTGTAAAAACTATGATTTTAAAATTTTAGAATTTCATTATCAAGGTTATTTAGGAACTACTATTTTTTCAATTATAAATGGTTTTATATGGGAAGTATCAAGTAAAAATAAACTTTTAAGAAACACAATATTACTTCCTTTTTTATTTTTTATTTTTTCATGTAATAACTTATTAGGATTACTACTAGATAAAATAAAATTAAAAAACTATTGTCCAAATTTTTGGTTGATTTTAAAAGTAAAAAAATGAAAACCATTGCCATATTTACTCAAAATTTAGATATAGGTGGCGTTCAAAAATCTGTATTTTTATTATCAAATTATTTAAAAGATAAATTTGATATAAAAATAATCCTAGCAGAAGATAATAAAAATATAAATTACAATATCCAAGATATTGAAATTTTTAAAATAAAAACAAAAAAGATTAATATTGAAGAAGAAAATATTGGAGAAAAACTTTTTAATTATAGAGTAAAAGAATTAACAACTTTATTAGAAAAAATCAAACCTCATCTTTTAATAAGCTATGAAGATTATAATAATTTAATTGCTCTTGAAAGCTCTTTTTCTTGCAAAAAAATCATCTCTTGTAGAGTTAGCATTTTTGATTCATACCAAGATAAAAAAATCCATCTTCTATCTTCAGAATTTTACTATAATAAGATAAAAAATTTATATCCTAAAGCAAATAAAATAATTACAGTAAGTAATTCAATAAAAAATGAATTAGAGGATATTTTTCATATTAATAATAGTATTACTATACATAATGGTATTTTAAAAATAAAGACTTTTACTCCTTGTAATTATTCAAATTTTATATTAAATATTGGAAGATTACATAAACAAAAAGGACAACTTGATTTAATAAAAGCTTTTAATAAAATCAAAACTCAAATCAAAGAGAATTTACTTATTGTAGGAGAAGGAGTTTTAAGAGCTGAACTTGAAAATGAAATAGAAAAGTTAAACCTTAAAAATAGAGTTTTTCTAATTGGAGCAGACTTACCATATTCTTATATAAAAAATTGTTCTTTATTTGTTTTTCCTTCTTATTATGAAGGTTTTTCAAATACAATATTAGAAGTTATGAGTTTAAAGAAAAATATACTTGCTTATAATTATAAAGGAAGTAAAGAGGTTCTTTTTAATGAAAATTTAATAGAAAAAGGTAATATTGAAGAACTTAGTTTAAAGATTGTATTTTATTTAAAAAATAAAAAAGAGAATAAACTTTTAGAAGATAAACTTTTTATGCACTCTAAAAATTTTTCTTTAAATAAAACTTTACAAAAGTATGAAGAGGAAATAAAAAAATGTGTGGAATTATAGGTTGTAATTATAAAATAGATAATTTTCATAAAGCTATTGAATTATTAAATCATAGGGGACCAGATAACTTAGGTTTTTATGAGTATAAAAATAATCAATTTGGACATACAAGACTTAGTATTATTGATTTAAATGAAGAAGCAAATCAACCTATGATTTTTGATGATTTAGTTATAACGTTTAATGGAGAAATTTATAACTATCAAGAACTAATAAAAGAAGAAAATCTAACTTGCCTTACAAAATCAGATACAGAGGTTTTAATAAGACTTTACCAAAAATACGAAAAAGAGTTTTTAAATAAATTAGAAGGAATGTTTTCTTTTTGTATTTATGATAAAAAGAAAAACTCTTTTTTTTGTGCTAGAGATAGATTTGGGAAAAAACCTTTTTATTATTACTATAAAGATAATAAATTTATTTATGCAAGTGAAATAAAATCTATATTAAAACTATTAAATACAAAACCTCAAATAAATAATAATGCCTTTTATGAATATCTTACGTTTATGACTCCTATAAATGAAAATACTTTTTATCAAGATATTAAAAAATTAAGTGCAGGAAGTTATATATTTTTAGATGAAAAAAGTTTTAAAATAGAAAAATATTATGATATAAATAATATAAAAACTACCCAAGATAATGAAAAAGAGATTTTAGAAAATATTGAAACATTACTTATAAATTCTGTAAAAAAAAGACTAGTTTCTGATGTGGAAGTAGCTACTTTATTATCAGGGGGAATTGATTCTTCTTTAACTTCTGCACTATATGCAAAATTTAGTAATAAACAAATAAATACCTTTTGTATAGGTTATGATGAACATACTCACTATAGCGAACTACCATATGCAAAAATTGTTGCAAAGCATATAAACTCAAATCATCATGAATTAATTATAGGAAAAAAAGAGTTTATTGAAACAATAGATACCATGTTAGATTTTGTAGATGAACCTTTTGCAGATAGTGCCTCAATTCCCACATACTTAATTAGCCAATTTATAAATAAACAAGGTATTAAAGTGGCTCTTTCAGGAGAAGGGAGTGATGAGAGTTTTTTAGGATATGATAACTACTTTAAAATGCTTCAATATTATAAAACAAAAGCAGAAAACTCTACATTTAATCTTACAAAAGAGTGGGAATATAATAAAAGAGCCTATTTTAAAGAGCCTATTTATCAAACTTGTGGAGAAGCTTTTACTGAAAGGCAAAAAGAAAAACTATTAGTAAATTATAAAGCTAAAAATTATATAAAAAACTATATGGCATATGAAGAGTGCCCTACAAAATGGCTTACTTATATTGATTTTAAAATTTGGATAGCAGAAGTTTTAATGACTAAAATAGATAGAATGTCAATGGCAAACTCTTTAGAATTAAGAGCTCCTTTTTTAGACCATCAATTAGTTGAATATATGTTAAGTGTAGAAGATAAAATAAAACAAGGAAATACAAATAAATATTTATTAAAGCAAATAGCTCAAAAGTATTTACCCAATGAGATTGTTCATAGACAAAAAAAAGGCTTTTCATTTCCTTTTTTAGAGTGGTTACATGAAGAGTATAAAGAAGAAATTTTAAATACTATACTAAAGGTTAATAAAAAAACTAATATTTTTAATGAAGACTTTGTAAAGTTTATATATAATGAATCAAAAGAAAATCGATTTAAACAACATCTATGGAATCTTTATATTTTTGCTAGATGGCACGATAAAAATAATTAAGGTAAAAAATGAATAATTTTTCACAAGAAGATAAAAAAATCTTTGAAGAAATAGAAAAAATAAGAGAAGAGATAAAAGCCCAAAATATCCCTATTACACTTAAAGATTATGGTGCAGGAGATCCAAAAGAAAATAGAGATGAAGAACAGATGTATAAAGGTGTTGAAAAAGTAACAAACTCTTTTGATTTATGTTCTATTGGTTTAAAAAATGAATGGGCACAAAAGCTTTACTTTTTAGTAAAACAAAATAAGCCTAAAAATATTTTAGAAATGGGAACTTGTTGTGGATTTTCAAGTATTTATATGGCCAAAGCAAATAAAACTTCAAATATTTTTACTATTGAAGGTGATTGCAATGTTGCCCAACTTGCTTCAAATAATATAAAAAAAGCAAATTGTACAAATATAAAGCAGTTTATAGGAAAATTTCAAGATATTTTACAAGAAGTTTTAGAAGAGATAAAAACAATAGATTTTGCTTTTATTGATGGTCACCATGATAAAAATGCTACTATTAAATATTTTGAACAAATTAAACCTTATTTAACAAATAACTCAATTGTTGTTTTTGATGATATTTCTTGGTCTAAAGGTATGCAAGAAGCTTGGGAAGTTATAAAAAAAGATACTGTAATTGAAAAAATAGAAGATTTAAATAAACTTGGAATTTGTTATATAAGGTAAATAATATGATATGGTTTGATTTAGTTACTCCAAAATCTGTTTTATTTTTTATTCCTATAATCAAAGAGATTGAAAAAAGAGGAAGAAAAGTTCTAATAACAGCAAGGGAAGGAAATGGTTATTCTGAAGTAGTTGAATTATTAAGACTTTATAATATGGAATTTGTAAATAGAGGGGAGTTTGGAGGAGCTTGTTTAAAAGATAAACTTCACGCTTCAATAGAAAGACAAAAAGCCCTAATGGAATTTGTAACTATTTATGATATAGATAGACTGGTTTGCTTATGTTCTGTTGATGCAAATAGAGTTGCTTTTGGTCTTGGAATACCTGTAATAAACTTTTATGATATTCCCCTATCAGATTATAATACAAACTTTAAAAAAGCCCTTCCTCAAGCAAGACTTACCTTACCTTTATCAACAAGAGTTTTTAAACCTTTTGTTGTTCCAGATGAGATATTCTTACGATTTTCTCTAGATGAAGAACAGATTTTTGATTATAATTTTATTGACCCACTTATTTGGCTAAAAGATTTTAAACCTGATTTTGAATATGTAAAAAAAGTGCTTAAACCTTATAATCTTGATTTATCAAAAAAACTAATTATTATTAGAGAAGAAGAGTATAAATCTTCTTATGTTGATAAAAAATACCCAATTTTATATGAAGCCTTAGAAGAGATACATAAAACTACTAATTCAAATATAGTAATTATTCCAAGATATGAAAGCTCATATTTAAAAGAAGAGTTTCCTTTTGCAACTATTTTAGAAGAAAAAACAATAATCCAACACCTATTAGCTTATGCTGATTTATTTATTGGAGGAGGAGGAACTTTAAACACTGAAGCTTGTTTTTTCAATACTCCCACAATATCTACAAGAAGTTTTATTTGTCACTATGATAAGTATCAAATAGATAATAACCTTATGTATTGGGTAAATACAAAAGAAGAACTTTTACAAAAAGTTTATACTCTACTTGAAAGTAAAAAAGAAGAAAAAGAGAATGTATTTTTACAAATGCAATTAAATATTTCTAATATGGTAGATGATATATTAAAATAAAAATATTACAAAATGCAATAAAAATATATACTTTATATTTTTTTTGCTAAAATTCCAACATAAATAAATTTTTGGGAAAAAATAATGGATGAAAATCAAAGAAAATCACTAGATTTAGCAATTAAACAAATTGACAAAGCATTTGGTAAAGGTACTTTAATTAGACTTGGAGATAAAGAAGTTATGCCAGTTGAAGCTATCTCTACTGGTTCACTTGGATTAGACTTAGCTCTTGGAGTAAATGGTTTACCAAAAGGAAGAGTTATAGAGATTTATGGACCTGAAAGTTCAGGAAAAACTACACTTACACTGCATGCAATTGCAGAGTGTCAAAAAGCAGGTGGAGTATGTGCTTTTATTGATGCAGAACACGCTTTAGATGTAATTTATGCAAGAAATCTTGGTGTTGATGTGGATAACTTACTTGTATCACAACCTGATTATGGTGAGCAAGCATTGGAAATTCTTGAAACAGTTGTAAGAAGTGGAGCTGTTGATTTAGTAGTAATTGACTCAGTTGCTGCACTTACACCAAAAGTTGAAATTGATGGTGATATGGATGACCAACAAGTGGGAGTTCAAGCTAGACTTATGAGTAAAGCTTTAAGAAAAGTTACTAGTATTATGAATAAAATGGGAACTACTGTAATTTTTATCAATCAAATTAGAATGAAAATTGGAATGACAGGATATGGAAGTCCTGAAACAACAACAGGTGGAAATGCTTTAAAATTCTACTCTTCTGTAAGACTTGATATTAGAAGAATAGCAACTTTAAAACAAGGTGAAGAAAGTATTGGAAATAGAGTAAAAGTTAAAGTTGTTAAAAATAAAGTTGCACCACCATTTAAACAAGCTGAATTTGACATAATGTTTGGAGAAGGTATCTCTAAAATGGGTGAACTTATTGATTATGGGGTAAAACTTGATATTGTTGATAAAGCTGGAGCTTGGTTTAGCTATGGTGACACTAAAATTGGTCAAGGAAAAGAAAACTCAAAAGTATTCTTAAAAGATAACCCACAAATTGCAAAAGAAATAGAAGAAAAAATTCTATTAGCTATGGGAATGAACAACACAAATAAAATCTTTGATGGTGAAGAAACTGTTGAAGAAGACGATTAAAATCAAAAGAGATCTTCTCTTTTGATTTACTTACTTTACTTACAAATTAACTTCAAATAAATCTTATAAAAGCAATTACCAATTATTTTTTTTGTATAATATCCTTAAATTTACGCAACACAAAATAGGAGACCCAGTGGTATATATTGATAACGTTTACGCTGATGAAGTATTAGATTCAAGAGGAAACCCAACTGTAAGAGCAACAGTAATTTTAAGTGATGGAACAAAACAAAGTGCTATCGTTCCAAGTGGTGCTAGTACAGGGAAAAGAGAAGCTTTAGAATTAAGAGATGGTGATGATAGATTTTTAGGAAAAGGTGTTTTAAAAGCTGTTGAAAATGTTAACACTTTAATTGCAGATGAACTAATTGGATTAAGCCCATATAATCAAGCAGAAGTTGATGCAACTATGAAAGATTTAGATGGTACAAATAATTACTCTAAATTAGGGGCGAATGCAGTTCTTGGTGTATCTATGGCAGTTGCACGTGCAGCAGCAAAATCGCTAGATATTCCATTATATAGATATTTAGGTGGAGCAAATGCTATGACTATGCCTGTACCTATGTTTAATATTATCAATGGTGGAGAACATGCAAATAACTCAGTTGATTTTCAAGAGTATATGATTATGCCAGTTGGATTTGAAAATTTTAATGATGGATTAAGAGCAGCAGCAGAAGTTTATCATAACCTTAAAAAAATTATAGATGAGATGGGTGAAAGTACAGCAGTTGGTGATGAGGGTGGATTTGCTCCAAACTTAAAATCAAATGAGGAACCTATTCAAGTTATTTTAAAAGCTGTTGAAAAAGCTGGTTATAAAGCTGGTGAACAAATTGCAATCGCACTAGATGTTGCAGCTTCTGAGCTTATCAATGAGCAAGGTAAATATGTATTAAAATCAGAAAATAGAGAATTAACTTCAGAAGAGTTAGTGCAATACTATGCTGATTTATGCTCTAAATATCCAATTGTTTCAATTGAAGATGGATTAAGTGAAGATGACTGGGATGGATGGAAAATTCTAACTGAAAAACTTGGAAATAAAGTTCAACTAGTTGGTGATGATTTATTTGTAACAAATGCAGCAATCGTTGCTGAGGGAATTTCTAAAAAAATTGCAAATGCAGTATTAATTAAACCAAACCAAATTGGAAGTGTAAGTGAAACTATGCTTACTATTAGATTAGCACAAAGAAATAACTATAACTGCGTTATGTCTCATAGATCAGGTGAAAGTGAAGATGCATTTATTGCAGATTTCGCAGTTGCTTTAAATTGTGGACAAATTAAAACTGGTGCTACTTCTAGAGGTGAAAGAAACGCTAAATATAACAGACTTCTAGAAATTGGTGCTGAAGTTGCATATGCAGAATATTTAGGAAAAGCTCCTTTTTCTAAATAATTAAATGAAACATAAAGTTCATGAAATAAAGAAATTTAGTGTAATAGCAATAGCCTCTATTGCTGTTACACTTTTTCTAAGTTATCATGTTGCTATACTTTTATTTGGAAGTAATTCGTTGGATGTTTATAATTCTTTAAAAGATAAAAGGGTATATTTAATCAACGAAATTAAAAGATTACAAGAAGAAAATGCCCATTTGCAAAAAGAGTATTTTGAACTAAAAAACTTGGAGCCAGAACAATGAAAAAAATATCTTTATTTATAGCATTACTGATATTATCATCAAATTTAAGTGCGAGAGAAAATCCTTTTGAACCTACACAAACTTATAATGAAGAAGTTGCAAGACTTATGGAAATAGATGAAAGTTATCCAGATGAATTTGATAATCAAGAAAAATACTATATCAAAGAGATTCAAGATAATATGAAAGCTAATAGTATAAATAAAGATACAAAAGCTTCAAATGAAAAAAAAGAGCCTGAAGTCTTAACAGAAGAGAAAGTAAAAAAGCTTATAACACAAGCTCAACAAAAAACAGTTAGCGAAACTAAAAAGATTGTAAAAGAGCTAAAAGAGCAAAAACCTGAAGAGATTATTTATGTTAAACCAAGAACTGATGTATCTTATGAAAAAGAGATTTTACCATTTTTAAAACTTGAATATACAAATGAAAAACTTCAGTTACAATCAAAATATAAAGTATTTAAAAAGTTTACTTTACCAAATAAAAATAAAATGATTTTAGATTTTTATGCAAATGAAAACTTTTATACAATAAGAGAAGATTTAAACTCAACAAACTTTACAAAAATTACAGTTGGAAATCATAAAAAAGATAAATTTTTTAGAGTTGTAGTTGAATTATCTGATACACCATTAAATTATGAAGTAACATATGATGATAATCAAGTTACTATTTATAAACTAGAACAGATGTAAAATCTGTTTTAGTTTTTTGCTACTACATTTGGCTTCTTAAATCCCAAATAACTTGTTAATACTCTAATTACAATCATAACTATTAAAACCTCTAAAATTGAAGCTAAAATAAAAGCATAATAATGAAACTGATCAATTGCATGATTGTGATATGCAATTGTTGTTACAGCAATTAAAAGAGTTAAAGGCATAGAGTGAGATAGTCCTAGCATAAAAAACTTATCTCTACCCATCTCTTTAATAAATAATAATGATGCACAAAATCTAATTGCTATCATAGCAAATACAATTAAAAGTGCTGTTGTTATAAGCCCATCTTGAAATAACTCTTCTAATTCAAAAGAAGACCCCACATAAATAAAGAAAATTGGAACTAACCACCCAAATCCAAAGTGTTCTAATTTATGAGGTAATGACTTATTATGTTCAAAGAAAGTTGTAATAAATGTACCAGCAATAAATGCTCCAAAAGCAACTTCAAGCTGTAAATATATCATTAGTGCAATCATTACAAAGAAAATAGCCATAGATACTCTTATATCTTGTTCTTGATGGTCTTGAGTAGGCATAAGATATGTTTTAATCTCAGGATACCACCATACAACATTATGAAATAACTTATAAATAACTGTCATTAAAATCATAAAAACTGTAAATAAAAGCATTGTTTTATAAAACTGCCAAGTTATACCAAACTCAAGCATAGCAGAAACTGTTGTTAATGCAATAATTGAAACTATCTCTCCAATTAATCCTACAACAATAGCCATTCTTATCCAATCCACATCACCATACTCTTTTTTAAGTGCAGCAAGTATTCCAATGGAAATAAGAGGTAAGGTTACAATAAAAATATTACTTAATTCAAAATATAAAGTAATTGCAATAGATAAAGAAAATAGCACCACATTATATAAAAGAGATTTTTTAAGAATATTTGTTGGAATTGTTATTAGTTTTCTTAAATCAACTTCTAAACCAGCTAGAAACATTAAATATAAAAAGCCAAGCTCAGCAACTAACTCAAAAATTGAGTTTTCAACAATAAATGAAAAATATACTGCCAATGCTCCCAATGCTATTTCAATGGGAATTGTTGGTATCTTTAACGCCTTAGATAATAGAGGCGATGTAAATATAATTACAGATAAAGATATAATAATTAAAATTTCATCACCCATATATTACCTTACTTATTACATTCTCTTGTAATTTTAAAACCTAATCTTTCAAGTTCATCAATATCTTCTTGAGCAGACCTTCCTGCTGTTGTTAAGTAATCACCTATAACAAAAGCATTTGCTCCTCTATCAAAGATTTTATATTGTTCTTCTCCAAACATTAACTCTCTTCCTCCTGCAACCATTATTTTTTTCGCATTTGGAATCATTTTTCTTGCTAATTCAATTAGCTCAAAGGCCTCTTGTCTTGTAACACTATTTTCAACAATTGGTAAAGCAGAATTTGGATGGAAAAAATTTAAAGGAACATTCATAGGGTCTAAAGATGCAATTGACTCAAGCATAGATACTCTTTGCTCTTGTGTTTCACCTAAACCAAAAATTCCTCCACAAACAAGTCTTAACCCTACTTCTTTTACATTTTTACAAGTTTGGTATCTCTCTTCCCAAGTATGTGTAGTTACTATTTGAGAATAAAAATCTTGCGAAGTTTCTAAATTATGATTATAAGCATCAACTCCAGCTTCTTTTAGTGTTTGTAATTGTTCAACTGTTGCTGTACCATTACAGGCTATTAAAATTAATCCTAAATTCTCTTTTTTAACTGCTCTTGCAGCTTCACATACAAACTCTAATCTTTTTGGTGTTAAACCTTTACCAGCAGTTACTAAGCAAAAACCATTTGCATTATTTTCTTTTGCTCTTTTTGCTTCTTTAACAATTTGCTCTATATCTTTTTGTTTGTATCTTTGAATATCAGCTTTGTACTTTACACTTTGTGTACAAAATTTGCAATCTTCATTACATGTACCACTTTCAATATTACAAATAGCACAAAGAAATATCTCTTTATTTTCGTTCATATTTATACTCTTCTTTCTTAAAATTATTAGTATTTATATCTCTAAAGTAGTAGTTAATTATATACTCATTTTCTTTAATTTCTAGCAATACGCACTCACTAAGGGGTTTTTGCCTTGCACAAACCTCCCCTGGATTAATAAACAAAGTATTATTAGTATAACTACACTCAAACTCATGTGTATGACCAAAAATCACTATATTACTGTCTGAATTAAGATAATAAGGTAAGTGCATTAACTTAAATGTAATATCTTTTATTTTAAAGTAATATGGTTCTTTTTTAATTTTATATTTATCTGATAAACCCAATAAAGAGTAATCATTATTGCCAAAAACAGTAACATATACAAGCTTTGAATTATGTAATAATTTTAAATTATCTTCTATACATAAGTCACCAGCATGGACTAAAAACTGGGCACCTTGTTCCTTTAGATGATTTATTACTATTTCAGTATAGTCACTTCTTGAGTGACTATCTGATAAAATTCCTATTTTCATTTTGCTTTTTTTGTAGTTGTCTTAGAAGTGCTTTTTGTTGTTTTTTTAGTAGCAGTTTTTGTTTTTTTAGCAGGCTTAGCATCATTTTCAATAATCTCTTGACACTCTTCTAAAGTTAAATCTTGTGCAACTTTTCCTGCAGGTATTTTATAATTTTTTCTACCTTTTTTAATATATGGTCCATATTGCCCTATTAATATTTGTATTTTCTCTTTTTCAAATACTTTTATTGTTGCTTTATCTTTTGCTTCATCTATTTCTTTTATAACTTCTAAGGCTCTATTTAAATCAATAGTATATGGATCATCAGTTTTTAATGAATAAAATTTTGTCTTTACTTGTAAATAAGGACCAAATCTACCAATATTTGCAATAATATCTTCCCCTTCATTATTTTTACCCACATTTCTTGGAAGATTAAATAAAAATAGTGCTTCATCTAAAGTAATAGTATCCATATTTAAATGTTCAGGAATTGCAACAAATTTTGGTTTTTCTTCATCCTCTTTACTTCCAATTTGAACAAAAGGACCAAATCTTCCAACTCTAGCAGTTACAGGTTTCCCTGATTTTGGATCAGTTCCAATTTCTCTTACTTGTAAATAGTCTTCTTTACTTACACTTGTCTCTTTTTCATCAATTCTCTTTTTAAAATCTCCATAGAAATCTTTCATTACTTGTTCCCAAGCAATTTTTCCCTCAGCAATTTCATCAAATTCTTCTTCAATTTTTGCTGTAAAACCTAAATCTACAATTTCAGAAAAATGATCTGTTAGAAAAGAGTTTACAATCTCACCTGTTGGAGTAGGTGCAAGTTTTTTGTCTTCAGTTTTAACCACATATTCTCTTTGTTGAATTGTTGAAATAGTTGGAGCATAAGTTGAAGGTCTTCCTATCCCTTCACTTTCAAGTTTTTTAACTAAACTAGCTTCAGTATATCTTGCAGGTGGTTTAGTAAATAGTTGTTCTAAATCCAATTTTTCTAAATCTAAAATTGTTCCAACTTTTATTGTTGGTAAGATTTTTTCACTACTATCAAGGGCGCTTTCAGGATTATCACTACCTTCTGTATAAGCTTTCATAAATCCCGCAAAAAGAATTCTTTGTCCCTTTGATTGAAATTCAAACTCTTTATTTTTCCCTGCACTAATTTTGTATGTAGTATTTGCAATTTTTGCACTACTCATTTGTGTTGCTAAAGTTCTCTTCCAAATTAAAGAGTATAATTTATATTGAACACTTTCCACATATGGTTTAATATCACTTGGTTTTAAAGCTAAATTAACAGGTCTAATGGCTTCGTGTGCTTCTTGTGCACCTTTTGCTTTTGATTTATAAACCCTTGGTTTATTTAATGAATACTCTTTTCCATACTCTTGCTCAATTACTTCTTTGGCTGCACTTGTTGCAACTTTTGAAAGATTTAAAGAGTCAGTTCTCATATAAGTGATTAACCCACCTGTATGATTTGGGATATTCCCTACATTTCCTTCATAAAGTTGTTGTGCAATAACCATTGTTTGCTTAACAGAAAGTCCAAGTTTTCTACTTGCTTCTTGTTGTAAAGTAGAAGTTGTAAAAGGAGGTGCTGGATTTCTTGTAGATTCATTTTCCTCTATATCAAAAAGTTCAAAATTACCTTGATTAATTGAAGCTTCAATCTCTTTTGCTTCTTGTTCATTTTTTACTTTTGCAGTTTTTGTATTAATTTTTGCAAGTTCTGATTTTAATTCAGGATTTATAAAATCAGCTTTTATTTTCCAATACTCTTCAGGAACAAACTCTCTTATTTCATTTTCTCTATCAACGATAATTCTTACTGCAACAGATTGAACTCTACCCGCACTTAAACCATATCTTACTTTTTTCCATAAAAGTGGCGATAACTCATATCCAACTGCTCTATCTAAGATTCTTCTTGCTTGTTGAGCATCTACTAAATTTTGATCAACATCTCTTGGATTTTCTATAGCTTTTAAAATAGCATCTTTTGTAATTTCATGAAAAACTATTCTTTTAATAGGATTTTTTTCAATTTTAAGTGAAGGAATTAGGTGCCATGCAATAGCTTCCCCTTCCCTATCTTCATCGGCTGCTAGGTAGATTACTGTATCTTTTGTAATATGTTTTTTTAAATCTGCTATAACTTTTCTTTTATCAGTTGAAATTAAATACTGAGGTTTAAAATTATCATTTGGGTCAAAACCTAATTTTGATTTTGGTAAATCTCTTACATGCCCCATTGAGGCCATAACTACATAACTATTATCTAAAAACTTTGATATTGTTTTTGCTTTTGCGGGTGACTCCACTATTACTAAATTCTTCAAACTATCTTACCCTTACCCAATTTTTAAAGTGCAAAGTGTATCATAAATTAATCTAATTAAAAATAAAGTTTAATAAATAACTATCTCTTCTTCTAAATTTATATCAAATTTTTCTTTAACTTTTTGCTTTGCTAAGTTTATTAAAAAAATTGCATCTTCAAAAGTTCCAGCCCCTTCATTTATCAAAAAGTTAGCATGTTCTTTTGAAAAAGACATATCCCCTTTTTTAAAACCTTTTAAACCAACTTCTTCTATTAATCTTCCTGCAAAATCATTTTTTGGATTTTTAAAACAAGAACCAGCACTTGGTTTTTGGGGTTGATTATCTCTCATTTTATTAAACTCTTTTAATCTTTCTTTACTAAAACCACTTTGTGTATTTAAAACTACTTCATAAACTATAGTATCAATTTTTGTATCCCTATAAGAATACTCTACTTCTTCTTTTTTTATATAACCATCTTTTGTTTTAATTTTTTCTATATGATTAAAAATTTCCCAAACTTTTAATCCTGCATTCATTTTTACAACCCCACCCATTGTTCCAGGTAATTTTGCTAAAAACTCTAAATTTGCTATATTATTTTTTCTACAATAACTTAAAACTTTTCCTGTACTTGTTGCACAACCTATATAAAGCCTATTTTCTTCTTGTTTTATATAATCAAAATTACTTCCTAAAATAGCAAAGTTTGGAGGGTTATTTGATACTAAAAGATTATTAGCTTTTCCAATTATTGTATAGTTATCATAATCACCAATTTCTTCAATTACTTTAATTTGACAAACTGGTCCAATTTTTATAGAAGAGTATCTTGAAAAATCTACTTGTTTTATCACTTGTTTCTTAATTCCTCATATTCACTTGGAATTAAAAAATCTTTTGCTTTTATTAAATTCTCATAAAAGCCATGTTTATATCCTAATTCAAACAATTTATCCAAAGCTTTATATTGTATTTCACTTAACATTATAGAATCATCATTTGCATAAAGGTCTAAATAAGTATCAAGAGTTGGGGCATCTACTCTAATAAGTCCTTTTTCTAAAAGCATAGGAGCTAAAACTTTTCTATTTTTATTTGCAACATCAACAGCTTTTATTAAAGTATTTTCATAATCAATTGCACTATGTAGTGGAATTGAACGTCTAAGACACATACCCCCTAAAGGTAAAGGTAGCTCTCCTCCACTTAATTCAACCCATACATCCCACATCTCTTTTTCAACTTCTAAATCTTTATCATAAGTTAAAATTGATTCATGAATTAAAACTCCTGCATCAACACTTCCTTCTAATACAGCTTTTTCAATATCTAAAAAGTTCATATATGATATTTTTGCTTCAGGATAGGCTATTTTAAATAAAAGAGCATTTGTAGTAAATTCTCCACTTAATGCCACTTTGAAATTTCTTTTTAGTTTAGCACCTTTTTTCTTAATTAATTTTGGTCCATACCCTTGACCAAAAGAAACAGCTGTTTTTAATAAAGCATACTCCTCTTTTACAAAAGGATATAGTGCAAAAGAAATTGCACAAATATCATAAACACCTTTTAAAGTAGCTTGATTTAATGTTTCTATATCATCTGCAATATTTTCAAACTTTGCATCTTTAGCAGTTACCCAACCAAACTTAATTGCATAATACATAAAAATATCATCAGCATCTGGTGAGTGAGCAACACTTATAGTTTTCAAATTGTTTCCTTAGTTTCTTTGTAGTAGTTCTTAAAAAACAAATTGTAACAAGTTATCTATTACTTAGAAGTTAAACAAAGTAAATTACTTTGTTT
The DNA here is from genome assembly GCF_003346775.1 of Malaciobacter mytili LMG 24559. Lineage (NCBI taxonomy): Bacteria > Pseudomonadati > Campylobacterota > Epsilonproteobacteria > Campylobacterales > Arcobacteraceae > Malaciobacter > Malaciobacter mytili. The sequence continues at coordinate 2,716,706 of NZ_CP031219.1, forward strand.
CTTCTTTAGTTTTTTCTTCTGGTTTTTCTTCTGATTTTACAGAAATTTCTTCTTTATTTTCATTTTCTTTTAATTGAGTTTTTTCATCTTCTTGTAACTGTTTTGAAGTAGTTATTTCCTCTTTATTTTCTTCAATAGCTTTCTCTTCTATTTTTCTTTCTTCTTCTTTTTCTACTTCACTTAAAGGTTCATCTTTTTCAATAATAAATTCTTTATCATCATATTTTGTAAAATTATTAAATTTTATCATTGAAGATAAAGCTTTTCCATAAGCCTCTTTTTTTTCTGAGTATTTATCTAATTTTGTAACTAATAAATATGGATTTGGATTTTCATAATTTAGTTTTCTAAACTCTTTAAAAGCAGCACTTCTTGATAAAACTATATAATAATCTTTTATTGCACCTTTTATAGTTGCATATTTTTTTAGCCATATAGTCTTTTCACCCCTTTGACTATTTGCAGCAATTCTTGGCTCAGTTTTATTAAAAGACCAAACTCCAAAAATATTATTTGCCTCTTTAAAAAATCTTGATTCTCCCCAAGCACTCTCCATTGCTGCTTGTGCAAGGGCAATTGATTTTGGATGTGGTTTTAAAGCATATAATAACTCTTCATTTGATTCAACTTTGTAAAACTCTTTTAGATTTTCTATTTCTTCAGTTATATTTCCCTCTTTTATATCTTCTTGAATTCTTAAAAACTGAATTTTTAATTCATCATAAACTTCATTTAAAGGTGGTACCATCATTTTAATAAAATTTGCTTTTTTAACTGCAACTGGTACAGTATTTTTTATTCTTAATTTATTTAACTGCATAATAGTTTGAGATAACTCTTCTTCTAGTCTCTTTTCATTTTCTTTACTATTATTTAACTGCAAAATTAAATCTTCTACTTGATGCGATAGGTGTTGAATTTGTTTATCTTGCATATGATAAAAATATCCAAAAAGTAGTAAAACAACAATGCTCATTCCAATAAGATATATTTTTTTCATAAAGTTTCCTGTATATTGTGATATCTTAGTGTAGCAAAATATCACTAAAAGTTATTTTTGTTGAAATTTTCGGGGATTAAAACCCCGAAATTTGTATATAGTAAGAAATTATTTGAAGTAATGGTTCAATAGTAAAAATTGAAAGAATTGTAAAAATTGCACAAATTGCTGCTATAAATTTTATAGGCATAGATGCATTTTGTAAATAATACTCTTTAGAGTTAATTGGTTCTTTTAAAAACATATAAACGATTGGTTTTAAATAATAATATGCTGCAATTGCTGAATTTAAAACCATAATTAAAGCTAAAAACATAAACCCTGCATTTAAAGCACTACTAATTAAATATAGCTTCCCCCAAAAAAGTGCAAAGGGAGGAAGACCTGCTAAACTTAACATAAATAAAGCCATTATACAAGCAGTTACTGGTGAAGTTTTTACTAATCCTGCATATTTATTTAAACTATCATCAGTTAAACTCTCATCTTTTATTCTATTTAACCAAAGCATAGTAAATCCACCAAGATTTGTAATTAAAAACATAGCCCAATATAAAAATAGACTTTGTGTTGCTTGATGTGTACCTATTAAAATAGCAGCCATTGCAAAACCTGCATTTGAAATAGATGAATATGCTAACATTCTTTTTATATCATTTTGTAATAAAGCAATAATATTCGGAATTGTCATTGTTAATACAACCATTGTATATAAAATAGTTTGTATAAAAATATCATCACTTATAATAAATATCTCAAAAAATCTAAGAGCCACTATAAATCCAGCAATTTTTGGAACAATAGAAATAAATCCAGCTAAAGCCGAAGATGAACCCTCATAAACATCTGCAACCCATAAGTGAAAAGGGAATAAAGAAAGTTTAAATCCAAGTGCAGCTATTAAAAATACTGTTCCTACTAAAATTACAAAATAGTTTTCAAAATTATTTTGAGTTAAGATATATGAAATTTGTCCCAACTCTACACTTCCTGTTTGAGCATAAAAAATCATAGACCCAAAGGCAAAAAATGCAGCTGCTAATGCACCCATAGTAAAATATTTAATTGCAGCTTCAATGGCTGTTAATCTATTATGCATAGCTATCATTGTATATAAAGCTAGTGAAGCCGTCTCTAAAGAAACAAAGATTAAAATAAGGCTATCTGAACTTACCATAAACTGAAATCCAGCTATCATAAATAAAAATAGTGCAAAATATTCTGGGTACCTAAACTCTTGAAAGCTAAGCTTTGAAAATCCTAAAGCAATAAAGAAAATAGAAGCTATTACAATTATTGCTTGAGATAAAGTTGAAATACCATCAACTAATAATAAATCAAAAAATCCTCTACTATCTGAATTAAAAGCAAAAATAAATCCTAAATCAATTAGTAAAAATAAAATAGCTAAAATTATATATAAAGATTTATCTAATTTTTTATTTACTAAATCTACACATAAAATAACTAAAGCACCAATAATTGCTGCTATCATTGGAGCAATTGTAGTAAAGTTTAAACTAGCAAAATCAATGGCTATTTTTGGAATTTCATTCATTTTTGTGCTCCATTTATACTATTTGCATCTAGTAATCTAATTTGCGCTTCTTGTGTAACTATTTTTGCATGCATTATTTCAATCATCTTAGATACTGTATTATTTGCAGGTTCTAAAATTGGTTTTGGATAAACTCCTAAAAGTATAACTAAAGCTACTAAAGGAATAAGTGCCATTAACTCTTTTTTATTTAAATCAAGAAGTTTTTTATTCTCTTCTTTAGTTATTTCACCAAAAAAAGATTTTTTATACATTACTAACATATAAACTGCACCTAAAATAATAGTAAGTCCAGCAATTAAAGTAAGAGTTGGCGAGATTTTAAAAAAACCAAGAAGAGATAAAAACTCTCCTACAAACCCAATAGTTAGAGGAAGTCCCACAGAAGCCATTAAAATCACTGCAAAAATTGTTGCATATTTTGGCATTACTTTTGCAAGCCCACCAAACTCTTCTATTTGTTTTGTATGTCTTCTATCATAAATCACTCCAACAAGCATAAACAGTGCTCCTGATACTATTCCATGAGAAATCATAAGAAAAATAGCTCCTGCTATTCCTTCTACATTTAAAGCAAAAATACCTAAAATTATAACTCCCATATGAGAAACAGAAGAGTAAGCAATTACTTGTTTCATATCCTCTTGGGCATAAGCTACCATTGCAGTGTAAACAATTGCAATTAAGGCTAAAATTGCCATAGGAATTACTAAATATGAGCTAGCATCTGGAAATAGAGGTAAAGAAAATCTTACAAAACCATATGTTCCCATTTTTAGTAATACTGCTGCTAGAATTACTGAACCAATTGTTGGGGCTTGCCCATGGGCATAAGGTAACCAAGTATGAAAAGGGAACATTGGCACTTTAATAGCAAACCCAGCAAAAAAGGCAATAAATAACCAAAGTTGCAAATCAAAAGGTAAAATAAGCATATTCCAATCTTGAATATTAAAACTCCAATTTCCTGTTGTTTGAAAGTAGATATATCCAAGGTATAACATACCTAAAAGCATAATTAGTGAACCAAAAAAAGTATATAAAAAGAATTTAATTGCTGCATAAACTCTTAATTTTCCTCCCCAAGCTCCAATTATATAAAGCATAGGAATAAGTGATAGTTCCCAAAATAAATAGAAAATTATGGCATCTAAAGCTAAAAATACTCCAACCATTGTCATTTCTAAAAATAAAACTGTAATAATTAGATTTTTTAAAGCTTTTGTTTCACTAAGACCAATTAAAGAAATCATTGTCATAAAAGTTGTCATAATAACCAAAAATAGTGAAATTCCATCTATACCTACAAGGTAATTTATTCCATAAGAGGGAATTATTGGGAAACTTTGAGTAAATTGCATACTTGAATCTTGTACATCAAAATTTATCCACATTACTATACTTAAAATAAACTCTATTGCAGTTACTAAAATCCCATAAGCTTTTATAGAATCCTCTTTTACTAAAAACCCTATAAGTGCAGCAAAGGCTGGGAAAAATATTAGTATTGATAAAATATAATCCATCTGCTTTAACCTTTAATTGATAAATGCAAGAGTTGCACTTAATAGTAATATAAACACAACACCTATTGCCATAACCTTCAATGCATGGGATAAATTCCCAGATTGAATTGGTCTTGAATTCTCACCAGTTTTATAAACAACTCTTGCAATTAAATCAACAGTTGCATCAACAATTTTTAAATCCACAACTTTAAATGCAAATTTTGAAAGAGCATAATATGTTTTACAAACTACTTTGTCATAAAACAAAGGAATATAATATTGATTTAACAATAATTTATATATAGCTTTTTCTTCCCAAGATTTACAAAACCCACCATTTTTATACTTAAATACTGCAAATAAAATACCAAAAATTGCAATTGCACTTGTTAGTGCTATTAAAATATATGCTGTTTGATGTGAAATATTTGAAGCCTCCCATGTTGGAAGAGTTTTAGTAACCATTTGTACAAAAGAGTGTTCAAACCAACCAGCAATTATTGCTAAAAGAGCAAGGGGAATCATAGCTGCAATAACAAAAGGATATGTTTCATGAGGATGGAAATCATACTCTTTATAAACAGGTGTTGAGAAAAATATTTTCATAATAAGTCTAAAAGAATAAAAAGCTGTAAGTCCTGCTGTTATAAATAAAATACTCCATAAAATAATTGCATCTGCATTAAAAGCAGCTTCTAAAATCTTATCTTTTGAGAAAAAACCTGCAAAAGGAAAAATTCCAGCAAGAGCAATTGAAGCAATAATCATAATAATTGCAGTTGGTTTCATCTTTTCATATAACCCACCCATTTTTCTAATATCAATTTCATTATTCATTGCATGCATTACATTTCCTGCACCTAAAAATAAGACTGATTTAAAAAAAGCATGTGTTGCAAGGTGAAATAATGCTACCCAATAAGCTCCAAGTCCAGCAGCAACAAACATATATCCCAATTGAGATAAAGTTGAATAAGCAATTACTCTTTTCATATCATTATTTACTAAAGCCATAGTGGCTGCAAAAATTGCTACAAAAGCCCCTAAACAAGCAATAAAATAGCCAACTTCAGGAATTGTTGTATAAATCTCATTTGCTCTAATTACTAAATAAACCCCTGCTGTTACCATTGTAGCCGCATGAATAAGAGCTGAAACTGGTGTTGGGCCTTCCATTGCATCTGCAAGCCAAGTATGAAAAGGAAATTGTGCTGATTTTCCCATTGCTCCAATAAATAAAAATATTCCTATTGATACAATAGTAAGTGTTGAAAGAGAGTCTATATTTGCAAATACAATATCATACTGTAAACTTCCAATATTCCAATAAATTAGGAAAATTCCAATCAGCATTCCTAAATCTGCTATTCTATTCATAATAAAAGCTTCATTAGCAGCCCAAGAAGCACTGTGTTTATGATACCAAAACCCAATAAGAAGCCAAGAACAAAGCCCAACTCCTTCCCATCCTATAAATAGTCCTGCAAAGTTATCAGACATTACTAAAATAAGCATAGAAAATACAAAGGCACTTAAATATGAGAAATATCTATTAAATCCTTTATCATGTTCCATATAACCAATAGAGTGAATATGTACCATTGTTGATACAATTGTAACCACACTCATCATAATTACACTTACTTCATCAACTATAAACCCAAAAGGTATATTAATATTTCCAACAACTATCCAATCCATCATTCTAACATGGATAATTTCACCTGTTTTATATACATAATATAAAAGATTTAATGAAGCAATAGTTGAAACAGCTAACATAAAAGAAGTAAAAAGACCTGTAAAAATAGTTTTTTTACCCATAGCAAAAAGAGCAGCTATAAGGGAACCTACAAGTGGAGCAAAAAGTGCTATATATAAATATTTTTCCATAATTAGCCTTTTAATCTTTGCATACTATCTAAATCAATAGTTCCTGTCTTTTTATACCATAAAATAAGTAATCCAAGACCAATTGCAACTTCAGAAGCTGCAATTGCAACTATAAAAAATGCAAACATTTGACCTGTTAAATCCCCATGAAATTTAGAAATAGCGGCAAGTCCTACATTTACAGCATTTAACATAATTTCAGTAGAGAAAAAAAGCATTAGAAGATTTTTTCTTCTAATTACTCCAAACAATCCTATACAAAATAGAAGAGTTGATAAAATTAAATAAGCATTTAAACTCATAGGTCTTCCTTTTGTTCTTCTATTTGATTTTCACTTAATTGAGTATATGAAGTATTCATTCTTTTACCAGCTAAAATAATCCCTCCAACCATTGCCACAAGAAGCATAATTGCAGCAACTTCAAAAGGAATTAAATATTTAGTAAATAAAACCACTCCCACATCTTGTGTATTTCCCCACTCTGGATGAATAGGAAGATTTGCTTGTACATTTTGTCCAATTATAGGAGATACAAAAATAATAACGATTAAAAGAGCAATAAGTCCACTTAATAAAAACACTAACCTTGGATTTTTAATTTTCTCTTTTACAAGAGAAAGTGAATCAAAAAACATCATACCAAAAGCATATAAAGCCATAACTGCACCTGTATAAACTACTATTTGTACTGCACCTAAAAACTCCGCATCTAAAAGAAAGAAAAAAGCTGAAATAAATATCATACCAGCAGCTAAGGAACTTAAAGCATAAAGGGCATTATTTGTAAATACTGTTATACAAAACATTACAACAGTTAAAGTTGCAAATAGATAAAAAGCTACTACTTCAAACAACATTTTCTCTCCTAATATAAAAGTGGAGTTTTCTTGATTTTTTCATCAGCATCAATAGATACTGCTCCAAAACCTTCATACTCTTTTTGTAAAGATAATTTATCAAGAGGTGTTAATAAATCCTCTTTTAATGCAAAATGAGCTCTTTGTTCACTGGCATTTTCATATCTTCCACCATGAACAATAGCAAGTTCAGGGCAAACCTCAGCACAATATCCACAAAAAATACATCTACCCATATTTATTGTATATTCTAAAACCTCTTTTCTTGAATTTTCATCAATTCTAGTATCCATTTTTATACAATTTGAAATACATATTTTTTCACAAAGTCCACAGCCAATACATCTATTTTCACCAGATTCTAACAAAGCTAAAAGTTTGTGTACTGCTCTATATCGTGGAGAAATAGGAAGTTTCTCTGCTGGATATTGAACTGTATGCATTTGATTTTTAAATAAGGCTTCTTTCATCATATTAAAAGTAATTTTCAATCCATTAAAAAGCTCACCTTTTAAACTTCTTTTTACAACTTGTTTAAAAGCCTCACCATTTGTTTTAGGATAATTATCATCTTGAACAGTAATATAGTTTTGAACACCTACATTTCTATTTTTAAACTCTTCTAAACTCATTTTATACTCCTAAAACATCATCACAAAACCAGTGATTAAGATATTTAACACTGCAAGTGGCATTAAGATTTTCCAACATAACCACATAAGTTGGTCAGGTCTAATATGTGGCCAAGAAGCTCTTGTCCAAAGAAAAAAGAAAATCAAAAACATTACTTTTAAAATAATTGCTAAACCACCAGGGATAAACCAAAGGTCATTAAAACCACCTAAAAAGATAAGTGAAACTAAAAAACAAATTGTAAAAAGATTTGCATATTCCCCAATAAAGAACATTCCCCATCTAATACCTGAATACTCCGTTGCATACCCTGCAATAATTTCAGCTTCATGTTCTAATAAATCAAATGGTGTTCTATTCGTCTCAGCAAATCCAGCTATTACAAATAAAATAAAAGCAAGAGGTTGAGACCACACTAACCAAGAAGTAAAACCACCATTTTGATAATTATTTATATCAATTAAAGATAGACTTCCCACAAGCATTAAAGGTGCAAGAAGAGCTAGTCCTGAAACCACTTCATAAGATAAAAGTTGAATAGCAGTTCTAGCTCCACCTAAAAGTGACCACTTATTTGCACTGCTCATTCCACCTAAAAGCGGTCCATAAAGTCCAACTGATGCCACTCCCATTACAAATAAAACTCCAACATTTATATCAGCAATAATTGGTCTTACTGTATAACCAAATAGTTCAAATTCAGGTAAAAAAGGAACTGCACTCATAGCAATAAAAGCTGTTGCAGCTGTTATAATTGGAGCAATCATAAAAATTGGTCTTATGGCATTTTGAGGAATAAAATCTTCCTTCATAAATAGTTTAATACCATCTGCTGCTATTTGTAAAAGTCCATATGGTCCCACATTCATAGGACCTAATCTTCTTTGCATAAAAGCAAGAATTTTTCTTTCTATATAAGTAGTAAATCCTGCAAGTGCTGAGAATAGTGCTAAAATAACAATAGCTTTTACAACTGTCTCAATAATAATACTTGTTTCCATACTAAGCCTTTGATATAACTGCTTTATTAAATCTATAAGAATCAAAAAGTTCTTTAGTCTTAATATTTTTATCAAAAGTAGAAATATATGCTATTTCTCCATCTATTTGATCATCAAAATAAACTTCTAATTTTAAAGTTTTGCCATTTGCACTAATATTTACACTATCTTTTTCATTTAAACAAAGTTTTTCTAAAAGAGCTTTTGATAGATAAATTCCTGTTTTTGCTTTTTCTTTAAACTCATGAGAAATAGCTACAAATTCATTAAATACATTTATAGGATTTGCTTTATAAATAGTAATTTCTTCTTGAGTTTTACTAAACTGTTCACTAGAAGAAATAGTAAACTCTTCACTACTACTTACTTCCATCACATCAAGTAAATAACCCCTATTCTCTTGCATATCATTTGAAAAGTAGTTAGATAAGTCATCAAAACAAATTGCTTTAAAACCTTTTTTTAAAGGTAAAGCTTGTGTATATTTTATTGTATATTCTATCTCTTGCTCTAAAAGTTTATTTGCTATATCATTTAAAGTATAACCTTTATATGGTAAAGCTGCATTTGTAGGAACAACCCTTTTATCAATATTTACAAAAGTTCCCTCTTGTTGGTTTAAAGCTGGAATATCTAAATCTGCATCCCCTAAAGCAGATAATTCAAAATCAGCTTTTTCATTATATCCTACAATAAAACCATCAGCTTTTTCATCAAGTTCACAAATTAAACTTACACCTAAAGTATTTGTTTTTGTAGGAATAATTACTAAATTAAAGTTTGTATATTTTTCAATTAAACCACATAATTTTGCTAAAGTTTCCCAATTTGGATGAGTTATTAAATCCTCTCCTATAATTAAAGAAAAACTTTGTTTTTTATCAATCATTGAAGAGATAAGTTCATAAAAACTCTCATTTTGTTCAATCTCATCTAAAAGTTTTGAGTAGATATATTCAACTTGTTTTTCTTCATCTTTAGAGATTATTTTTTTAACTTCTTTTTCTTCACCAGTTTGTTCATCTATTACTTTTTCAATAACTTGTTCTTTTTTTGTCTCAATTACTGTTTTTACTCTTTTTTCTTTTAAAGATTCTAAATACTCTTTAATATTTAAAGGTAAATTCTCATTTGCAAATAAATCAAGTATTAAATATAAAATAGCCTCTTCTTTTAAAGGTTTATGGTAAATAAATTCAGAACTTTTACCTTTTTTACCAATTTTTTCTACTATTTTATCAACTATTGGATGGAAATATAATCCATTTGCTTTATTTGTTACTATTGTATTATTAAAAGCATATCTTGCATTTGGTAAATCATGTTTTAAAAAACTTCCAAGTGAGATTACAAAATCTGCATTATGAACCTCTTTTAAAGAACCTTTATATAAACTATTTCCAGTAACACTACTAAAAGCTTTTAAGAATCTTTGATATTTAAAAGCATCTTCATTTATAAGTTTAAAGCCAAGTTTTTCTTTTAATTTTTGTAAAAGTAAAGCTTCTTCATTTGTTATAAAAGAGTTAAATTTTACACTAGTTGCTTTTTGAAAAGCCTCTATTGCACTATTAAAAGCTACTTCATTTTTAACTTGAACTTTATTTTCAAAATCATATGCAAATCTTGCTGCACCATTTAAAGATACATAATGATGGTCATTTGTAACCCTATATATTTTTAAAACATTATGTTTTTCAATTGACTCATGTTTTCTTTCATAATATATTAAAGAACAATCACTTGAATGTGGGTTTGAAGCTGGAATTCTTGTAAGCTCCCAAGCATTTGATTTATATTGAAAATCATGTGAAACTAAAGCCCCAACAGGACAAACAGAGATACATTCTCCACAATCTGTACATGAATTTTCATCAAAACCAATTAAAGATTTATTTAACTTATTCCACATAGAATAAGCATCTTTTGGCATACTATCTTTAAAAGTTTTTTCAATAGCATCAGAGCTTCTTTTTACTGTACTTAAAGCATTTGAACCTATCATATCTTTACATACTGTTACACACTTTTCACAAACAATACATAAGCCAGGGTCATAATTCATTACTCCCCAATGTTGAGTTGGTCTTGGTATATCTTTTATAGCATAATTTTGAGAATCAACTTTCATATATAAAGTATAATTTTGTAATTCACACTCTCCACTTTGGTCACAAACACCACATTGTAAAGGATGATTTACATCATATACTTCCATTATTGCTCTTCTTTCTTTAGCAATATTTTCAGTAGTTGTTTTTACTTGCATACCCTCTTTAGCTTTTGCATTACAAGCATACACTTGTTTTCCATCAGCTTCAACTAAACATAACCTACATGCTAAAGTTGGAGAACATCTTGTAAGATAGCAAATTGCTGGAATAAAAATACCATTTGCTCTTGCAATATTTAATAAAGACTCTCCCTCATTTGCATTACAAATTTTCCCATCAATTTCTAATGATATTAGTTCGCTCACTTTAAAGCCTTTCAATCTTTACGGGTTTATAGTTATATCCTACACTTAAAAAATCTTTATTTTCTATTGTTGCACAAATAGCAATTGTACTTTGTAAACTAGGACTTATTTTAAATTTTTTCTTAGTTTCACCTTCACCTGATTTAATTAAAATTTCACTTTCATCTTCAATTTTTGCAATTCTTGCAAAAGAGGCACTACCATACACAATATCTTCATCTTGTTTTTTATCAATATAAGAATAAATTACAGTTCCATTAAAAGGTAATAACTCTTCAACCTCTTCAAGTTCTTCATCTTCTAAACTTATCTGTTTTGTAGAGATTATTTTAAAATCACTATATTTTTCAATTAAAGCTAAAATTTTTAGAATATTTTTTGCTCTTTTATGATTAAAAATATCTTCACCAACTATTAATACTTTATTTCTTTTTTCTTGTGAAAGTTCTAAAATCTCTTCAAATTCTTCTTCTCCGGCACTTGATTCAGCAGAGATATATCCAATATCCAACTCATCTATATATTCTTGTATATTGTTATTTGAGTTTTTAACAAAAGTATCTAAAAGTAAAGCACTAACGCCTTCTTCACTTCCTGCTTCATATTTTATAAATTGTGTATAAAAATCTTTTAAAGATAAAGTATCAACAGCATGCATATAAACAATATTGGCACTATTATTCTCTTTTGCTTCTTGTATTGCTTGAAAGATCTCTTTATTTGTATTTGATAAAAAAATACCAAAAGTTAAAATAAAATCACTATTTTTTAAAACTTCTAAATTCTTCATAGGTTCTCTTCTTTTTCTTCTAAAATCTCTTTTTTTTCTGGTTGCACTTTTTTAACTACAATTGTCCAATCAACTTCATTAAACTTAATTGAGTTCATTAAGGTATAACCATTTTCATATAATAAATCTGCACTTTTTTGAATAGGAGTAAAATCCCCTATTTCAAAGATAAAAATAGCATTTTCACCATCTTTTATATCATCTTTTAATAACTCTAACATTCTGTTATAAAAATTATCTTTTAAAGCTCTTAAATCATATCTTTTCACAATTTGCCTTTAACGATCAATTTCACCAAATACAACATTTAAGTTACCAATTAAAGTAACCACATCTGCTAATTGATGGCCAGGTAATAGGTCTTCTAAAAGTCCCGTATGGAAAAAACTTGGCGCTCTTAATTTTAATTTATAAGCATAAGGGCTTCCATCACTTACAATCATAAAACCTAATTCACCTTTTGGTGATTCTGTTGCAACATAAATTTCACCTTTTGGTGGTCTCATACCTTGTGTTACTAAAACAAAGTGTTGCATTAAAGAGTAGTTTTGAGTCATTATTTGCTCTTTAGGAGCTGAAATATACTCAGGAGCATGTGCCATTAATTCACTTTGGCTACTTTTATACATAGGTACTAATTGTCTTAAAATTTTTATAGACTCTCTTATTTCTTGCATATAACATTTATATCTTCCATAAGAATCCCCTGTAGTTGCAACTGGAATATCAAAATCAAGTTCAGGATATATACCATAAGGCATCTCACGTCTTAGATCCCATTTAATCCCTGAACCTCTTAATGCAACCCCTGATACACCCCAAGATTTTGCAAGTTCAGGAGTTATTATACCTACATTTTCAAGTCTCATTCTCCAAATTCTATTCTCAGTTAATAAACCTTCATATTTATCAACTTCTACTTCTAAAATCTTTAAATATTTCTGTAAATCCTCACACCAAGAAGATGGTAAATCTAAAGGCACTCCACCTATTCTAACTGCACTATGAGTAAGCCTTGCACCGCAATAGTCTTCCATTAAGTCCATTGCGAACTCTCTTTCTCTAAAAGTATATAAAAATACACTCATAGCTCCAACATCAAGGGCATGGGTTGCAAGCCAAAATAGATGAGAAATAATTCTATTTAATTCTAAAAGCATAGTTCTAATAATCTCAGCTCTTCTAGGAACTTGTATATCTAAAAGTTTTTCAACAGCTAAAGCAAAACCATAGTTATTTGAAGTAGAAGCTATATAATCCATTCTATCAGTAGTTGGCAAGAATTCATTATATATCATATTTTCTGCCATTTTTTCCATACCTCTATGAAGGTATCCCACATCAGGTCTAGCTTTTACTACTTCTTCCCCTTGAAGCTCTAAAATAAGTCTCATTTGCCCATGTGCAGAAGGGTGTTGTGGTCCAAAATTAACCACCATTGTATTATCTTCTCTTTCGAAATTTATATTTTCAAAAAAAGGTTTTAATCTATTTCCTACTTGTTGTTGCATAACTTATCTTCTCTCTTTTAATGTTACAGAGTCTTCTTCTTTAAACTTCTTAATAAGTTTTACTCCTTGCTCTTCTTGATAAGCCAATGGTGTATGTTCTGGTTCTTTACCATTTGATATATCAACTCCATAAGGCACTTCATGTCCTAATCTTGCAAATCTTGTAGTATCATATCTATCAATAGCTGCTGCATCTCTTATTTCTGGGCCTATTATTTGCCTTGCTTCTTTTCCAAAAATTTTATCAACTTCATACCAAGATGCTGCCTCATCTCCATGTAAAGGGTATGTTTTTCTTAAAGGATGATCATGCCAATCATTAGGCATAAGGATTCTTTTCATATTTGGATGATTTAAAATTTTCACCCCATACATATCATACATCTCTCTTTCTGCCCAATTTGCCATTTTAAATAAAGAATATACAGACTCTATTGGTTGTTTTTCTTCAATAAAACATTTAACCCTAAGCCTTTTTCTTTTTGTTAAAGAAAGCATTTCATAAAATATTTCAAAACCACCCTTTGAAGCTATATAATCAATAGCAGAAAGCTCCATTAGCATCTCATATTCAAGTTTAGTTTTTAAAAGCTCTAAAGTTTTTAAATTATCTTTAGGATTTATATATATTACTAAATGCTCTTTTTCAAGATATTTATCTAAAAGCTTTATTGTTGAAGATAAAACTTCCACATCATTTGCAAAAACTTCATCAGTAGATACTTCAAGTCTAGGAATTAAAGGAGTTACAAAAAATCTATCATTATAGTATGCTTTTTGCTGCACATCAGTTTTTGATTTATACTCTCTCATACTAATCTCTTTTTCTTAATATTTCTAAAAATAGATTCTCTTCTAATCTTTTTTTGTAGCATCATAAGTGCATATTGTAAAGTTTCAGGTCTAGGAGCACACCCTGGAAGATATATATCAACTGGCACAATTCTATCTGCACCTTGAACAGTTGCATAAGTATTAAACATCCCACCTGTATTAGCGCAACTTCCCATAGAAATAACCCATTTAGGATCCGGCATTTGATCATATAATCTTCTCATAAATTCAGCATGTTTTTTTGTAAGAGTTCCAGCTATTACAATAACATCAGCTTGCCTTGGACTTGCTCTAAAAATAGTTCCAAATCTATCAAAGTCGTATCTAGAAGCTCCTGTTGCCATCATCTCAATAGCACAACAGGCAAGACCATAAGTTAGAGGCCATAAAGAGTTACTTCGTCCCCAATTTACTAGCTTATCAACTGTTGTTAAAGCTATTGGAGCACCGCCATTTGAAAAATAGTCTACTTTATGCTGTGCCATTCAAGTGCTCCTTTTTTCCATGCATAAATAAATCCAATAGTTAAAATTACAATAAATAAAATCATCTCAATAAATCCAAACCAACCAAGAACTTTAAAATCCACAGCCCAAGGGAACATAAAGATAATTTCAATATCAAATAAAATAAATAATAAAGCCATAAGATAGAATTGAACCGAGATAGTATTAGGTTGTTTTGTAACTTCAGGTCCACACTCATATAAAGATACTTTTAACTTTTCAGTATTTAGCCTTGCAATTTTTCTACTAATAACCCTTGCAAGATACACAGTTAAGATAAAAGCAGTAAATGTTAAAACGAACATAACAAATACACCAAAATACGGATGAGAAAAATCCATATGCGTCATCATGTATCCTTAAGATTTAATTTATACACTTAAGTGTTAATTAATTTATTATTTAAATCCTATCTAATATCTACTAAAGCTATACTTATGCTACGCTTGGCTACATACTTAAATTAAGAAAATTTTTAGATATTATTAGAATCCATAAAAAATTTTATAAATTTCTTACAAAAAAGTAATATAGAAAAGTTACCTATATTATAATTTTGCAGTTTTATTTGTCACTATCTTCCTAGTAAGATAATTTTACAAATCTTTAATATTTTATTTTTTAAAAATAAATGATTATTATTATAATTATAATGTAGATAAATATAGATAAAATTTTATTTTTTAATTAACTTTTTTAGAAAGACTATTTTAAGGTGCCTTGAGAAGTTTTTAAAATTTATTTCTAAAATAAATATATAATTTTTATATAAAAAAAATCTATTTTAAAGAATTCTTAAACCTTAAAAATAAGTTTTATTTATTTTTATATTTGTCATTTTTTTATTTGATTTTTTATAATAAAAGGTGGTTACTTAAATAAAAAGATTTTTTTCAATTAAAAATATGAGTTTTAGCTCTTTTTTTATAAGTATAACTTATAGTATAAAAATAAAAAAAGTAGAAATTACTTCTACTTTTTAACTATTTTAACTCATAAATCCCATTTTATTTTCTGTATCAAAATTGCCTTTTTGCTCTTTTTCTATTTGTTCTTTAAAAGACTCAACAGTAAAAATTGGTTCCTCTTCTAGGGCAATTTTATAAGCTGTATTTTTAATAATCATCTCAATTTGTCCACCTGTTAATTCATATGAAACAAGTTTTTCTATATCAAAATTCTCACTTAAAGGTAAAGATTCAGGAAGTAGTTTTTCCCAAAGTTTTCTTCTTTGTTCTAAATTTGGTTTTTTAAATTCTATTTTATAATTAAATCTTCTTGAAAAAGCTGTATCAATAGATTCTAATAAATTTGTAGTGGCTATTAAAATCCCATCAAATCTCTCAATTTGCTCTAAGAAAATATTTTGCATTTGGTTATGCATTTTTTCACTTCCACTATTTGAAGTGCTACTTCTTGAGCTTAAAAACTGATCTGCTTCATTTAAAAGCAATATAGGTTCTGATTTAGTTTTATCTACTAAATCTCTATATGTATCAAAAATACTTCTAACATTTTTTTCACTCTCACCCACATACATAGATAAAATCTTACTACAATCAAAACTTAATACTTCTCTTTTTAAAGATTTTGCTAAAGCTAAAGCGGTTAAAGTTTTTCCTGTTCCTGCAAAACCATAGAAAATAATTCTTGCTTCAATTCCTTTTCTTTTATCTTTTACTCCCCACTGCTTTAACCTATTTAAAACATTTTTATCTACTTGTTTAAGTAAAGCATCTAAAGTTTCTCTTGTTTTTTCATTTAAAACAACATCTTCTAAAGTTTTATTTGTAGAGATAAGTTCAAACATCTCTTGCTCTTTAATAACAGAGTCTAATTTCATCTTAGCTCTTCTACTTTTCTTTTTTGTAGGATGAGAGATTTTATATAAGATTTCATCAGGAATAAAAAAGTTTCTATTAATCCCTCCAAAAGGTGTTAAAACCTCATCATAATCTATTAAACTATTTGATACTAGTTTAGAACTTTCTTCAAGTAAACTTCTATATTTAATCTTTTCATAATCATCACTAGAAATAAGTTCAATTAAAGAATTCATATCTCTAATTGTCCCATCACCACCTGAATACTCCTCTTTTAATAAAGCTAAAAATATCATTTGTTCTTGCTCATTTAGTGAGTGTTCTTTAAAAAAGTCTTCAAGCATTATCTCTTTTTCTGTAACTTTAACTCTCTCTTTAATTCTATTTTCTAACATCATTAGTTTTGATTTTAGTCTATTTCTATTAGGAGAGTTCTCATCAAAATTTCTTTTAACCATATTTAACTGTTGAGCTAAATCTATTTTAAAAAACTGATCTTGCAAATACTCTAAATGATCACTATATTTTTTAATTTCAGGAAGAATGAACTCTAAAGAACCTTCCTCTAAAAGTTTTAAAAATGAAGTTGATAAAGATACAGATGAGTTTAAAAGTTCAAGCTTTGAAATATCACTTATTTTTACATGATCAAAACTATTATGTACTAGCCACCCCAATTCTAAAAGTGATTTAATACAGTCAATTTTATATAAATGCTCATAGTTTTTTATTTCATAAAATTCACTTAAAATATCAATTACAATTAAAGCATCTCTACCACTTATATACTCTTTTGTAATATATTGTAAGATTTTTGCTTCTTCATTTGTACACTTTAATTGTCCAAATAAAGTAGTTTTTGTTATATCTTTTGCATTAATAAACTCAATTATTTCTTTCATTTTGTAACTTTTCCTGTAAAAATTTATAAAAGATTTCCATATCTTCTTTTGAATTAAAATCTAACTTTTTATCATTAAATATTATGCTATTTTTTTGTTTTTCTATCTTATTTATATCTTTAAAAAAATACTCAGCCTTATTTTTTTGTAAATCTATTACTAAACTATTTTTCATCTCTAAAACTCTATTTTCACATATGGCTTTATATGAACCTTTAGAATAGATATAATTTTTACAATTTTGAGTTTTTATATACTCTTCAAGCTCTTTTAAATTTGAGTTGTCATACATATTTAGTGCGATAAAAATAAATGCTATAAAACCGAAAAACACTAAAAATAACATAACCTACTCCTAAAATAAAAGAATAGATAATACATAAAAGTCTCTTAACTGTTAATGAGTTAATTTTTATAAGTATTTTATGTGCTATAGCTTGAATTAAGATTAGTTAGTCTATTATCAGATTTTAATAATGGTTGTTAATTACAACTAAGTTAGATTTTATCTAAAATTGGTGGTACAAAGTACTAAATTATTTTAATTAAAAAAGAGAGATTATGAAAATAGCAATATCAATTTTTTTAACCTTATTATTTTTAACTGGTTGTTCTACTTTGAATTTTCAAAATACTGTAAGTTCAAAAGAAGAATTAATAAATAAAGCAAATAAGGGTGATATTAAAGCAATGATTGCTTTAAATAAGTATTATAAATTCCCAGAAACAAAAGAGGGATTTGATCTTTATAATAAATGGTATGAAACTATTAATAAAGAAGATAAAACAGAAGATATTTTAGAGTTTGCAAATATTTTTTCAAAATACAATGATATGTTTATTAATGGAAAACAAAAAACTCAACATTTATATAATCTTGCAGTTGAGTTAGGAAGTGAAGATGCTTTATTTTTACAAATTGAAGCATATTTAAAAGAGTATAATTATCCTAAAATCAATCAAATAAAGAAAAAAATTTTAGAAAATCCAACAGAAGAAAAATTAACTAAATTATATACTCTTTATAAAAGTAAATATATGAATACAGAAGCTTCAAAAATAATTGAGCTTATGACAAGTTACGGATTTACTTATAAACAAACAACAGAAGAAAAGCTAAAGGATTTAATATATAAAAAAGATAGTCAAGATGAGATAAATAAAATTTTAGAGGAAGTTATAGCTTCAAAAGACTCTAAAGAGATTTTTCAAACAGCAGATTATCTAAAAAAGAAATATAAATATACTTATGCTTTAAAACTTTATGAAGCAGGACTTTTACTTGATAATACAAATGCTCATGCTTATTATGAAGCTTCAGAAATTTACAGAAGAGGTAACTATACTGAAAATCTAAAAAGAGATGAGAATAAAGCTCTTGAGTCATTACAAAAAGCTGCTGATTATAATCACTTTAAAGCAAGTGCTGAGTTATTAAGAGAATATACAAAAAATCAAGAGAATATACAAGATTATTTTAATTTAGTAGAAAAACTAAAACAAACAAAAGAAGGTAAAAGAGCCTTAGCACAGTATTACTACAACAATTATAAAAAAGCTAAAGCAAATGAGATTTTAAATGAGCTAGCACAAGAAGGTGATGAAGAGGCTATTTTAGAGCTTGCTTTAAGAATTCCATCAAAATATAGTTTTAATCCTGAAGAGTTTAATTTAACAAAAAAATGGCAAAAAAATATTATTGAAAGTAATAATCTATCTTTAAAAAAGAAATTTGAAGAAAAAATCTCTTCTTTTAGATTCGCTTCTTATTATACAACAATGAATGAAGAGTTAGTAAAAAAAGCTTTAGAAGAAAAAAATATTATAACTTTAAGAGAGCTATATATAAAAAATAGATATAGAAATTATGATATAGCACTTGAGTATTTACAAACAGCTGCAAATTATGGTGATGTAAAAAGTAATTTAAATTTAGCAAGAGACTATTTAGGAAGTAAAAAAGAGGAAGATATAAATAAAGTTTTAGCTATTTATGAAGATTTAGCACAAAAAGGTGATATAAATACTACAAGAACCTTAGCAGAATTTTATTTCTATCCTCCATATACAAAAGAAAATTTTAAAGACTATAAAAAAGCTATTTACTACTATGAAAAAGCTGCTAATATGGGTGATTTAAGATCTATTAAAAAACTAGCTCAAATATTTCTTTGTGGAGAATGTGAAAGTAAAAAACTTGTAGATTATAAAAAAGCTAAAATTTATTTAGAAAAATTAGCACAAATGGGAGAAGCTAGAGATTTATTTAATCTTGGATGGACTTATAATTTTGGAAAAGGTGTAGAAAAAGATTTACTAAAAGCAAAAGAGTATTATGAAAAAGCAGCAAATTTAGGATTTTCAAGTGCTTATTATAATCTTGCATGGTTATATTATAAAGATGATGTAATTAAAGTAGATTATAAAAAAGCTTTAGAATATCTAAAAAAAGGTGTAGAATTAAATAACTCAAATTGTATAAATCTTTTAGGATTATTTTATGAAAAAGGGTATGGAGTTGAAAAAAATATGCAAACTGCCATTTCATATTATAAACAAATAGCTAATTTTGATAAATATGCAGCAAATAATCTTGCAAACTATTATAGAGATAATAAAAACTATAAAGAAGCTTTTAAATATTATGAAATTGGAAGCCAATTAGGAAATGATGAGTCTATGAATGAATTAGGTATTATTTATGAACAAGGATTAGGAGTGCAAAAAGATATACAAACTGCACTAAACTATTATAATAAAGCTTATAATGCCAATTTAAACCCACATGCAGCATATAATATAGGTTTAATATATCATTATGCAAAAGGTGGAATTAAAAAAGATTTACAATTAGCAAAAAAATGGTATAAAAGATCAACAATTGATGATGCTAAAAAACAACTAGCAAAAATTAAATAATAAAGAGTAGTTTTAAACTACTCTTTTAAAAATATCCTTGAAGAAGCATTAAAAATGCAGAGATTGTAAAAATAGAAACTAAAGTTTCTGCTGTAATAATTGTAGACATTAATTTTAAATCTCCTCCAAGTTCCCTTGCTAAAATATAAGAGCTTGAAGCTGTTGGCATTGAACCAAAAAGAACTAATATTGCTAAAGCTTGGCCTTGTATTCCAAAAGCTTGCCCTATAAAAAAAATAAAAGTAGGAAATAATGCAAGTTTAGTAAAAAGTGAACTAAATAACTCTAATTTTACTTCTTTAATATGTTTTATATGAAGTCCTACTCCAACAGATAAAAGTCCTAAAGGAAGTGCTGCAGAACTTAAAATACCTAAAGTTTTTTCAATTGGTGCATATAAACTAATTCCAAAATAGTTTAATAAACCTCCAAATATACATCCTAAAATTAGGGGATTTTTAATAATAGACTTAATAAAAGAGATTACTGTTATTTTACTACTAGCAGCATATATAGAAAAAATACTAATACAAAATACATTTATTATTGGTATCATAAAAGTCATTAAAAGTGCAGCTAAAACTAAACCACTATCTCCAAAAATAGCATCTGTTAAAGCTAAAAATACATAAGTATTAAACCTTATTGCACCTTGATAAATAGAAGTAAAAGCTTTACCATCAAATAAAAATAAAAATTTAGATAAAAGCATTAAAAATATAGTTATAAATATTAAAGTAAGTATAGATGAAGAAATAAATGCAAAACCATCTATTTCATTTAAAGAAGCAGTTGAAAGTTTATAAACTAATAAAGCAGGGAAAAGTACATAATATGTAAATTTATCTGCATACTGCCAAAATTCAATACTTGGAAACTCTATTCGTTTAAATAAATATCCTAAAAAAATTAAAAAAGAAACAGGTAATAGTGCCACTAAAATTGTTTCCATAATTCTCCCTTTGAAAACATTTTTCTTTATTGATTAAAAATTAAAGGGGAAATTATACTCTTTTTTTCAATATTTTCAATTAGAGTAAAAAAGTAACTATTATTTAATTTTAAACTAAAACATTTTTTTAATATATTTATAAAAAATCACTTAAAAAACTCTGATATTTCAACATCTAATACATATGCAATTTTACCCAAATGTTCAAGATTAAAATGGTAACCTTTATGGTATATCTCTGCATAAGAGATAACACTAACACTTTTATGTCCTATTGCATGAGACAAGGCTAATTGGCTTATCCCTTTTTGTATTCTTATTTGCTTTACATTGTTTCCTATTTTTTTATGAAATTGCTCTAAATTGAAATTATCAATATCTTTCATTATATAATTTTTTTGCCTTATTTATATAAGTTGAGATTAAATTTTAGGAAGTTATAATCAAATGTACAACTTATTATAATAAGTTTTGGCTTATTTTAATTATTTTTTAAAGAGAGGAGTGATATGAAGGAAGTTATAAAATTATTAGGGAAGTTAGATTTAAAATCAAATATTTTTTATAACAAAATTATTGAAAATAAAAATTCTGTAATGATAAAAAAGTCCTGTGAAAAAAAAATTACGGCACTTGAAATTAAAGAATTAGTGAGTATATATGATCTTATTTATACATATAAAGATTTAAAAATAAAAGTTGCAGAAAATGGAGATATTTTAATAAAAAAGATTTAGTGGAATTAATTTTCCACTAAATTATAAAGTGCTTGTATTTCTTCTTCCCAAATCTCTTCATTTATTGTTTCTAAAATAAGAGGAATGTCATCCATTCTTTCATCATTCATAATATATTTAAAAGCATCCCAACCAATTTTCCCAAGACCTAAAGAATCATGTCTATCAACTCTACTCCCTAGTTCTGGCTTGGAGTCATTTATATGCATACCTAAAAGAAACTGTTTTCCAACAACTCTATCAAACTCTTCCCAAGTTTTATCATATGCTTCTTTTGTTCTTATATCATACCCAGCTGTAAACATATGACAAGTATCAATACATACTCCAACTCTACTTTTATCTTCTACTTTATCAATTAAATACGCAAGATGTTCAAATTTATACCCTAAATTGCTTCCTTGTCCAGCTGTATTTTCAATTACTAGTTTTACATCTTTAGTAGCTTCAATTGCTTGATTCATAGATAAAGCAATTCTATCTAAACACTCTTCTTCAGATATTTTTCTTAAATGCGAACCAGGATGAAAATTTAATCTATCCAGTCCCAAAATTTCGCATCTTTGTATTTCGTGAATAAAGCTATTTAAAGATTTTTCCCTTGCTTCTTCACTTGGGTGTCCTAAATTTATAAGATAACTATCATGAGGTAAAATATGCTTTGGTTGAATTTTTGATTTTTCTAACTCTTCAAACCATTTATCAATAGTTTTACTATCTAACTCTTTTGCTGTCCATTGTCTTTGATTTTTAGTAAAAAGGGCAAAGGCCTTTGCTTTAATTGCAGTTGCATTTATAGGTGCATTAAATACTCCACCACTTGCGCTTACATGTGCTCCAACATATTTCATAGTCCGTCCTCGTTTTACGTGGATTTTACAAAAAATGTGCTTTAAAAATTATTTGATATACAAATCACAAATTTTAATAAAATTATTTCTTATTAAGTAATAACTTTATACAATAACTAAAAAATTATTTTGAGTTTCTATGGATAAATCAACAACGTATAAAAAACTGATTACTAAAATTATTTTCTTTACACTCTTTGTCACTTTAGGTGTAGCTTTTATATATGGAGAGTACCTTAAAAAAGATGCCATAGAAAAACTTACAAAAATAGATGCAAAAAAAACTAGTAAACTTATCTTTCAATCTTTATACTCAGCAATGGAAAAAGGTTGGACAAAAAAAGATTTAGCAAATATTATTGATAGAATTAATACTATTGATGAAGAGATGGTAGTAAATGTATATAGAAGTCCAATTGTAGCTGAACTTTATGGTGATATTGAAAATGATGAAAAAGCAAGAAAAGCAAATCCTTTTGTAAAAAAAGCTTTAGAAAAAGAAGAAGTTTTAAATATCATAGATAAATCTTTAATTCAATTTTATTATCCAATAGTTGCAGAAAAAAAATGTCTTACATGTCATACAAACGCCCAAATAGGTAATGTTTTAGGAGTAATTGATATTTCTTATCCTGTACATGATTTAAAAGTCTCTTTAACAGGTATGATTAACTTTTTTGCAATGTTTATTATTCTTTTTTCTATAATTATATTTTTAGCTTTATATTTTGAGTTTGATAAATATTTAGTAAAACCAATAAAAAAATTTGTACATATAATAAATGAAATTTCAGAAAATAAAGATATAAAACAAAGAATTCAAATTGATAATAAAATAGAAGAGATTACTTCTATGCAAAAAGTATTTAATAATATGCTTGATTCTTTAGAATATCAATTTTATAATGATGAATTAACTTCTCTTCCAAATAGAAAAAAATTATTAGAAACTATTGCTGAAAATAAGTATGCTTCTTTAATGCTTATTAATATTGATAAATTCCAAGAGATAAATGATTTATATGGGGATAATATAGGGAATAACCTTTTAGTTCATATTTCAACTATATTAGAAGAAAACTCTCCTAAATCTTCAGTTTTATTTAAAATGCACGCAGATGAATATGCTTTATATTATGAACAAGACTTATCTTTAGAAGAGTTAAAAAGTTTAGCTTTATATTTAATTGATAGCATAGAAAAAAATGCTTTTGTGGTAACAAATGGAAATGAAGCCCATGTAAATGCATCAATTGGTATTGCTATTGGAAATGAAGCACTTTTAACAAATGCAGATATAGCTTTAAAAATTGCAAAAAGAAAAAGACAAAAATATATAGTTTATGACTCATCAATGAAAATTGAGCATGAATATGAGCAAAATTTAAAATGGGGTAAAAAAATAAAAGACGCCATAAAAGAAGATAGAATTATCCCATTATTTCAACCAATAGTTGATACACAAACTCAAAAAATTTTAAAGTATGAGTCATTAATTAGAATGATAGATAAAAATGGAGAATTAATCTCTCCTATTCACTTTTTAGAATTGGCAAAGAAAAATAAACTATATCCTCAACTTACAATGATAATGATTAAAAAAACATTTGAAAAGTTTAGTAAAATAGATAAAAAAATCTCTATAAATTTAAGTGTTGATGATATTTTAAATAAAGAAGTATATGACTGTATAATAAAACATCTAAAAGTATCAAATTTAGGTCCTAGAGTTGTATTTGAACTAATAGAATCTGAAGGAATTGAAAACTTTGAAGAGGTTTTAAATTTTATTGAAGAGGTTAAAACATATGGATGTCAAATCTCTATTGATGATTTTGGAACAGGATACTCAAACTTTGAATATCTAATGAAGTTAAAAGTTGATTATATTAAAATTGATGCTTCAATGATTAGAAATATAGATACAAATAGAAACTCACAAATGGTAACAGAAACTATTATAGATTTTGCAAATAAGATGAAAATAGAGACTATTGCTGAGTTTATTCACTCAAAAAATGTATATGAAAAAGTAAAAGAATTAGGTATTCATTATGCACAAGGATACTATTTTGGAGAGCCAACTAGTTTAGACTAGTTTCTCTTTACTTTTATTAAAATTGCATTTTTTCTATCTTTAAAATTTATCTCATTATCTTCTTTTTCAAAAAGCTCTTTTATAAATTTTTCATTATACGAACTACTTAAATATTGTTTATTAAAACTTTTATAATCTAAACAACTAAAAGTATCACTACAAACTTGTTGTTTATAAAGTTTTAAATTTAAAATACTCTTTCCTGCTGTAAATATCTGAACTTGTGTAAAATCTTGATATTTTGTAATAAATCCTGTATCATAAAACTTCATAGTTGGTGTTTTAATAAGTATTGTTGCACTATGGCTTTTTATTGGCTGTTTAGTTGCACAAGCACTAAAAAGTAAAGTAATTATTAAAAAAATATATTTATTTATAGCTTTTCCTTTTGTTTTGGATTATTTTACTATAATTGCGCAAAAATATGAGTAAAGGTTAGTTTTGTTAGTACATATATGTTGTTCAGTAGATAGCCACTACTTTTTAGAAAAAATTCAAGAAGATTACCCAAATGAAGAGCTTGTAGGGTATTTTTATGACCCTAATATTCATCCTTATAGTGAATATAGATTAAGATACTTAGATGTAGAACATTCATGTAAAAAATTAGGTATAAAATTAATCGAAGGTCCTTATAATCTTGAAGAATGGCTAAAAAAAGTAAAAGGGATGGAACATCTTCCTGAAAAAGGAGATAGATGTACAGTATGTTATGATGATAGGCTAGAAAATAGTGTTCAAAAAGCACTGGAATTAGGACATAATAAATTTACAACTACACTTCTTATTTCTCCTAAAAAATCCCAAGAAAAACTTGAAAAAATAGGAAATGAACTTCAAGAAAAAACAGCTGTTGAGTTTGTTTTTAAAGATTATAGAGCAGGAAATGGAACACAACTACAAGGGGAAGTTGTAAAAAAATTCTCTTTATATAGACAAAATTATTGTGGTTGCCTTTTTGGTCTAACAGCACAAAGAGAGAGTCAAAAAAAAGTAATGGATGAGATGTTTAATCCAATTTCAAATCAAATTTTGCCTGAGTCAATTGAGCAAAGATTAGAACTTTATCAAAAAAGAAATAAATTTGAAGAAGAAAATAAACCCTATAAGATTATTAAACAAAGATTTTTAAATTATCGATTATTTAATGGAAAAGTTGCTATAAATAAGCAAACTATTCCTTCATATTTTTTATGTTATTCAACAATAAATAGAACAAATACAAATGGAAGAATAGAGTATTGTAAAGATGGGATAAACTACTTAAATAGAGATGAAGTAAAATTACTTGATTTAGATACTTTTAATACTTTAGCAAATAGTGATTATGCAAATGTAAAAGAGCTTATGTATAATCCTTTAAAATTTGAAGAGGAATTAGAAGTAAGAAATAAAATAGTTAATAATGCTTATGATTTAAGTGCTGTTATAATTGTAGATACAATTATTGATGGAAAATATGAAATACAATTAGATGCTCAAACATACGAAGATATAAAGGAAGAGATTATATGAAAATATTAGTAAGTGCATTGGAGACTTCTTCAAATATTCATTTAAAAGAGTTAAAAAAATATTTAAGTGATGAAGTAGAGTTTGTTGGAGTATTTGATAAAGAGTTAGGAACTCCCTTATATGATTTAACTGCACTTGCTATTATGGGTTTTATAGATGCTTTAAAAAAATTAAGATTTTTCTTTAAATTAAGAGATGAATTAGTAGAGCTTGCAAAAGATTGTGATAAGGTTTTATTAATGGATAGTTCAGGGTTTAATTTACCTTTAGCAAAAAAACTTAAAGAGACTTATCCAAATAAACAGATTATTTATTATATCTTACCTCAAGCTTGGGCATGGAAGAAAAAAAGAGTAGAAAAACTACAAGCATATTGTACAAAGCTTTGTTCAATTATTCCTTTTGAAGAAGAACTTTATACAAAAAAAGATTTAATTACTTATGTGGGGCACCCCTTATTAGATGAGATAAAACACTTTAAACAAACATATGAGAAAACTAATAAAATTATATATATGCCAGGAAGTAGAAAAACAGAAATAGTAAATCATATGCCTGTTTTTAGACAAATAGTAAAAGAATTACCAAATAAAGAACATATTTTAATAATTCCTTCAAAATTTGACCAAGAGTATATAAATAGAGTCTATGGAGACATTAGTGATTTTACAATTTCAAATGACGCTCATAAAAGTTTAATTGAAGCTGAGTTTGGTTTTATTTGCTCGGGAACAGCAACCCTAGAAGCAAGTTTAATAGGAACACCTTTTGTTATGTCATATGTGGCTAAGAAACTTGATTATTTTATTGGAAGACTTTTTGTAAAACTTCCATATATTGGTTTAGCAAATATATTTTTTGATAAAATGGGTAAAAAGGCTATTCATAAAGAGTTTTTTCAAGAAGAGGTTACTTTTAAAAATCTATTAGATGAGTATCATAATATGAACAAAGAAAATTTTTTAAATAATTCAAAAATATTAAGAGAGTATTTAAAAAATGGTAGTTCAAAAAATGTTGCTCAAATAATACAAAACTAATTTTTTTTTAGATAAAATGTATAGCTATTAAAAACACACAGTATATAGGATATAGAATGTTAGATGTTATGGAAATTCAAGAAATTTTACCTCATAGATACCCATTTTTATTAGTAGATAGAATTACTGAAATGGAAAAAGGTAAGAGTGTAACTGGTTATAAAAATATTTCTATTAGTGAACCTGCATTTATGGGACACTTTCCAGGACACCCTATTTACCCAGGAGTATTAATTCTTGAAGGTATGGCTCAAGCAGGTGGAGTTTTAGCTTTAAAAAGTAATGATTTATCAGCAGAAGAGTTACAAAATAAAGTTATCTATTTTATGAGTATTGATAAAGCAAAATTTAGAAGCCCTGTAAGACCAGGAGACCAATTAGTTTATAAAATTGAAATTTTAAAATTAAGAGGTAGTCTAATTGTATTAGATGGGAAAGCTTATGTAGATGGAAAACTAGTTGCTGAGGCAGAATTAAAAGCAATGGTTGTAGATAAATAATTAGGTTTGATATGAACAACATTCACAAAACAGCAATAATTGAAGAAGGTGCACAATTAGGTGATAATATTACTATTGGTGCATATACAATTATTGGAAAAGATGTAAAAATTGGAGATGGAACTACTATTGGTTCTCATACATTAATTGAAGGAAAAACTACGATTGGACAAAACAATCAAATTTTTTCTCATGCTACACTAGGGTCAATTCCTCAAGATTTAAAATTTCAAGGGGAAGATGTAGAGTTAATTATTGGTAATAATAATAAAATTAGAGAATATACTTTATTTAATCCGGGAACAATAGGTGGTGGAAGTAAAACAGTTATTGGTGATAATAACCTTTTTATGGGATATACTCATGTAGCTCATGATTGTATTATTGGAAATAATTGTATTTTTGCAAATGTTGCAACATTAGCTGGTCATGTGGAGTGTGGTGATGCAGTTGTTGTAGGAGGACTTACACCTGTTCACCAATTTTGTAAACTAGGAAGTTATGCAATGATTGGTGGAGGTTCAGTTGTAACACAAGATATACCTCCATTTTGTTTAGCAGAAGGGAATCGTGCAGTTTTAAGAGGTCTTAACTTAACAGGTCTTAGAAGAAGACTTGATAATAGAGAAGATATTGATGAAATAAAAAAAGCTTATAAAGCAATTTTTCAATCTAAAGACCCAATTGCGGATGTTGCTAATAAATTACTTGAAGAGAGTAATAATAGTTATGTACATGAATTGGCTCAATTTGTATTAGATACAAAAAGAGGAATTCCATTTAATAGAAAATAGTGGAGAATTTTATAAAATATGAGTAGTGTAAAGTGTGATTTTTGTGGAGTTAGTGAATCAAAAGATAATCCAATTATTGCAGGAGATAATGGATATATTTGTAAAGGTTGTGTAACTGCAGCATATGATATTTTAAATGGTGTAGAACCAAGAAATTTTGATGATGAAGAAGTACCACAACAAGAAGAACAAAAAGAGATTAAACTAAAAACTCCAGCGCAATTAAAAGCTATATTAGATGACTATGTAGTAGGACAAAATAGAGCCAAAAAAGTTTTATCGGTTGCAGTATATAACCACTATAAAAGAATATTTAGAAATGATTTTAATGAAGATGAAACTGAAATTAATAAATCAAATGTTCTTTTAATAGGACCAACAGGAAGTGGAAAAACTTTACTTGCTCAAACAATTGCAAAATACCTTGATGTTCCTTTAGCAATTGCTGATGCTACTTCATTAACAGAAGCTGGTTATGTGGGTGATGATGTTGAAAATGTTATTACAAGACTTCTTCAAGCAGCTAATGGTGATGTAAAAAAAGCCGAAAAAGGTATTATTTTTATTGATGAAGTGGATAAAGTAGCAAGAATGAGTGAAAATCGTTCTATAACTAGAGATGTATCAGGTGAGGGAGTACAACAAGCACTACTTAAAATTGTTGAAGGTGCGGTTGTAAATGTACCACCAAAAGGTGGAAGAAAACATCCTGGACAAGATGCTATTCAAGTTGATACTACAAATATCTTATTTATTTGTGGTGGGGCTTTTGATGGAATCGAAGATATTATAAAAAAGAAAAAAGGTGCAAATATCTTAGGATTTAATCAAGATAAAAAAAGTAAAAATGAACAAACTGACTTAATCTCTGAAGTTGAAGCTCATGATTTAGTTAAATTTGGACTTATTCCAGAATTAATTGGAAGACTTCATATGATTGCAACTTTAAATGAGATAAGTGAAGATGATATGGTTCATATTTTAACAGAACCAAAAAATGCACTTATAAAACAATACATCAAACTATTTAAAATGGATGATGTAGATTTAAGTTTTAAAAAAGATGCTCTAAAAGAAATTGCAAAAAAAGCAATTGAGAGAAAAACAGGAGCAAGAGGTTTAAGATCAATTTTAGAAGATATTATGTTAGATATAATGTTTGATTTACCAAACTACAAAGGTAAAAAAATTACAATAACAAAAGCAGTTGTTTTAAAAGAAAAAGAAGTTGAAGTAGCATAATAAAGGATAAGAAGAATGTTAAATAAATTAATAGGTCTATTTTCGAATGATATGGCGATTGATTTAGGAACAGCAAATACTGTTGTTTCTATTAGAGGGAAAGGTATCATAATTAATGAACCTTCTGTTGTTGCAGTTCAGCATGATAGATATGGAAGAGATAAAATATTAGCTGTTGGGCAAGAAGCAAAACAGATGATAGGTAAAACTCCACTTAATATTCAAGCTGTAAGGCCTATGAAAGATGGTGTAATAGCTGACTTTGAGATGACTGAAAGAATGATTAGATATTTCATTGAAAAAGCTCACTCAAGAAAATCATTTATTAGACCTAGAATCATTATTTGCATTCCTTTTGGTATTACTCAAGTTGAGAAAAAAGCAGTAAAAGAATCAGCTATGAGTGCAGGAGCAAGAGAAGTATTTCTTGTAGAAGAACCAATGGCAGCAGCAATTGGTGCAGGTATTCCTGTATCTGATCCTTCTGGTTATGTTGTTGTAGATATTGGTGGAGGGACAACTGAAATTGGAGTTACTTCACTTGGTGGACTAGTATTATGTAAATCTATTAAAGTTGCAGGAGATAGATTTGATAAAGCAATTATGGATTATGTAAGACAAAACTATAATCTATATATTGGTGAAAGAACAGCAGAAAGTATTAAAATAGAAATAGGAACTGCTATAAAACTTGAAAAAGAGTTAAAAATCAAAGTAAAAGGAAGAGATAACTCTGGATTGCTTTCAACTATTGAGTTAGGAAGTGAAGGAGTTAGAACTGCAATAAAAGAACCTTTAAGAGAAATTGTTTCAGCAGTGAAGAGTGTATTAGAAGATATGCCACCTGATTTAGCAAGTGATATTGTTGATAATGGAGTTATTTTAACTGGTGGAGGAGCTTTAATTAGAGGTCTAGACACATATTTAGCAGATATTATTAAATTACCTGTAAAAGTTGCTGATGAGCCTTTATTAGCAGTTGCTTATGGTACAAGTAATGTCTTAAATCAAGCGGAGCTTTTAAAACTTATCACTAATGAATAAACTAATCTTCTTTATTCTTTTTTTAATAGTAAGTTTGTTATACATCTTAGATGTAAACAAACTTATGAGTACAAATTTTACTTTTTTTAATAAAATCAAAGAATTTTATATTGAAAAAGTTATAAGCATAACTAACTTTACAGAAAAATATTTTAATCAAGCAAAAAATATTTCCATATTAAAAAAAGAAAATGAAGAATTATTAAAATACAAAACTTTATATATTGATCAAAAAACTCAACTAAATGAAATCCAAAAAAAATCTTCTTTACAAACAATACAAGAGTCTGTAACTTTAGTAAAAGCTCTTTCTTATGTTGAATTTGATGACTTAACAAGAGTATGGTTAGATTTAAAAAAAGAAGATACTAAAATTGCTGGACTTATTTATAATAACTTTGCAGCAGGAATAGTAGTAAAAAAAGATGATAAAGCTTTAGCTTTATTAAATGGAAATGAAAAAGCAAATTATGCAGTTTTTATTGGAGAGAATAGTGCTCCGGGAATTATTCATGATTATAGAAAAAGTAAATATATAGTTGCAAAGTATATTCCTATTTGGATAGATATAAAAATAGGAGATGAAGTTATAACTTCAGGAATGGATAATATATTCTTTAAAGGTTTAAAAGTAGGAAAAGTAATCTCTATAAATAAAATGGCTGATATGCAAGAGGCAGTTATTGCCCCTTATGCACAGGTTTTAAAAGAGAGATTTTTTTACCTTTATGAAACAAAAGCAGAAATACCCAAAAATATAAAAGTTGAAACACAAGAAGAAAAACAACAACCTAAATAATTGTTTTTATATAATCAGCAACTCTAAATGAATTTGCATATATTGTCCAAGTGTGAGGTACACTTCCTCCTGTTGGCATAAAACTTCCATCTGTTATAAAAAGATTTTTTAAATCATGACTTTGACAATATTTATTTAAAACAGAAGTTTTAGGATTGTTTCCAAATCTACACCCTCCTGCTTGTAAATTTGAAGAAGGTAAAGAACTCATCTCTAATTTAATATTTTTTGCACCCATTTGCTCTAAAACATCTTTTCCTTTTTGTGCTAAAAAATTTGCAACTTTTAAGTCTTGAGGATGGGCACCTATTCTTATATTAGCAACAGGAATTCCATATTTATCTTTATACTTCTCATCAACACTTACAAAACAGTTATCATTTGGAGTCCAATCAGTAAAAATTTCAAAATTTAAAACTCTTTTTTTTGTAAAATTATTATAAATATTTTCTTGTAAAGCTTTTCCAAAAAGTAATTTGCCTTGCTCATCTTTTTTATATAAATTTGCTTTTCTTATTGGATTTGCATGTTCAAAAAGAAAATCTATTGTTCCACCTTTAAACTCTTTTGTATAATACCAATCTTTTAAAGCCCTATTTACAAAAAGACCTTGAGTAAAAAGCTCTTTATACTCTAAATTTGTTTTATCAAACTCTGCACTTCCAATACCACCACCTGTAAAAATCATATTTTTACCAACTTGCTTTGAACTATTTGCAAGTCCATTAACAAAATATTGATTTTTTGAATTTAATAAAAGTCTTGAAGTCTCTACAGCTTGTGCTGCAACTACAAATAGCTTTGCTTGAATACTTTTTTTAGTACCCTCTTTTGTAAAATAATAAGCCTTTGTAACTTCTGTTTTTGTACTATCTAACTTATATACAAAACAGTTTGATTTTATAATTAAATTTCCTGTTTTTAAAGCTTGAACTAAAAGGGAAGCTCTAGAGCTTCCTTTTGCACCACTACTACAACCATAACTTCCACAAAAATTTGAATAATAACAAGCATTTCTATGATCTTTAGCTTGGCTTAAAATTGCTCTTGGAACTTTATATGAAGTATAATTTAACTCTTTGCAGGCCTTATCAAAAAGCTTTGTAATTGGATGTTCTTCTAGTGGTTTATATGCATACTGTTTTTTACTTCTTGGCTCATGATGCTTATAGTTGGTAACTTCACCAGAAACTCCCACTACTTCTTCTACTTTTGTATAATATTTTTCTAAATCATCATAAGTAATAGGCCAATCTTCAATATTTGAACCTTCCAATTTTCCATATTCACTTTTAAGCCTAAAATCTTTGGGTTTTAATCTATGAAAATAACCACTCATAAAATTTGAAGAGCCTCCTAAAATATTCCCATTCCACCAACTCCAACCAGTCTCATAAGTGGGAAATTTCATCCATTTATTATCTACAAACTCTTCAATAGTATGATATTGTTCTTGTAAAGAAGGTGTAATTATATTTCTTCTAACAAAGGCTATTTCATCTTTTGAAAAATCTTTTTCATTATATATAGAGCCTTTTTCTAAAATAAGTACTTTTTTACCCTCTTTTGTAAGTTCATAAGCAATAGGTCCAGCACCTGCTCCACTTCCAATTATACAAATATCATAAACCATTTATTTTCCCATATTTTACTTTTGGTTTTGGATTTCCTGCTTGAAAATTCAAAGCTTTATATCCTATTTCATTTTTATTACCACCATAAATTGGATCACTAAGCATTGCTTCAATACCATAATAAATAAGTAGAGATAACCAACTTTCACCATAACTATTTAAACTTACTTCTTGAATAATTTCTTCTTTTTGTTTTTTTGAAGCTTTTAAAAATAAAGGAAAAGAAGAGTTAAAATCAAGTGCTCCTTGAAGCAAATATTCTAAATCACTTTTATCAAAACTCTTTTCTTTAGAGTTTTGATATAAATAGTTTAAAGCCCCAAACTCTTTTGAACTAGGCATATTATTAGTTTTAGGAAACAAAACTTCAAAGACCTCTTCTATTATAATCCAAGGAAGGTTATCTTCTTTTGCATTTAATAAAGTAGTCGTGGCAAGAAGTGCACTTGTAACTAAAAAATCTCTTCTTTTCATTAGTATCTTGCCATTATATTATCAACTTCATCCCAAGATAATTTATTTTCTTTATTTTTAAACATATTATAAATATATCTTGCAAACATATCGGTTTCTAAATTTACTCTTGTTCCAACTTTATATCTTTTAAAAATTGTATTTTCTATTGTATGAGGAATAATTGTAAGCCTAAAACTATTTGTAAAAACTTCATTTACTGTTAAGGATACTCCATCTATTGTAACACTACCTTTTGGTATTATATATTTTGAATATTCTTTTGGTAAAGAGATTATATAGTCTGTTGAATTTCCATTTTGTTTTATTGAAGTTACTATTCCAAGACAATCCACATGTCCTTGAACTATGTGTCCTTCAAATCTATCTTTCATCATCATTGCAGGTTCAATATGAACTTTACCTCTATAATTTTCCATAGCAAGGATTTTTTGAGATTCTAAAGATAACTCAACAGTAAAAGTTCCTGTAGAAACTCTTACAACTGTTAAACATGCTCCATTTACAGCAATAGAATCTCCAATCTTTGGTTTATATTTGGCTTTTAATGTTAAAAAATTATTATTAAAACTTAAAACTTCTGCCAATTCTCTAATTAATCCTGTAAACACATAAATCCTTCAACAATAATTTGATAATGTCCAAAATATTTGGAATAATTTCAATTTTTTGGTATCATACCGAAAAATTATTGAGAAGCAAATTTTAATATTATTTACTATACTAAATGCTTCCTTTCTTAAAGACTTTTTTAAAAAACAGAAAAGCTTATCTTTTAAATGGCCTGTTTTTAAAATATAACATACATAATATTTTTATGGAGATAAAATGAACTATGACATAATCGTCGTTGGAGGCGGACACGCTGGAATTGAAGCTTCATTAGCAAGTGCTAGAATGGGGAAAAAAACTCTTCTAATTACTATGCTTGTAGAACAAATTGGTGCAGCTTCATGTAACCCAGCAATTGGAGGATTAGCCAAAGGGCATCTTGTTAGAGAACTTGATGCTATTGGTGGTGAAATGGGGCTTTGTACAGATTCAACTGGTATTCAATTTAGAATATTAAATGCTAGTAAAGGTGCAGCAGTACAAGGTAGTAGAGCACAAATAGATATGGATAAATATAGAGAGTATATGAGAAAAGTTTGTCATAATACTACTAATTTAGAAGTATATCAAGATGAAGTAAAATCTCTAATTTTAGATGAGCAAGGGAATGTTTGTGGAGTTAAAACTAAACTAACAGAAGAGTTTAAAGCAAAAAAAGTAATTCTTACAACAGGTACTTTTATGAGAGGTCTTATTCATATTGGTGAAAATAAATATGAAGCTGGAAGAGCATGGGAATTACCCTCAACTACTCTATCAATTCAATTAAAAGAACTAGGATTAAATGTAGGAAGATTAAAAACAGGGACTCCTTCAAGAATTGATGCAAACTCTATTGATTTTTCAGTAATGGAAGCGCATGGAGGAGATGAAAAGCCTACTCCTTTTTCATTTAGAACAAATAAAAAAGAGTTTAATCCAAAACAGTTTCCATGTTATATAACATATACAAATACGGGAACTCATCATACAATTACATCAAACTTTGATAGAGCCCCACTTTTTACAGGACAAATTCAAGGTTTAGGACCAAGATACTGTCCAAGTATTGAAGATAAAGTAAATAGATTTAGCGAAAGAGATAGACACCAACTATTTTTAGAACCACAAACTGCAATGTGTACAGAGTATTATATAAATGGACTTAGTACTTCTTTACCTATTGATGTACAAAAAGAGATGATTCACTCAATCAAAGGTTTAGAAAATGCAAAAATTATTAGATATGGATATGCTATTGAGTATGATTATGTTGATCCAACAGAATTAAAACATACTTTAGAGACTAAAAAAATCAATAACTTATATCTAGCTGGACAAATCAATGCAACAACAGGATATGAAGAAGCGGCTTCGCAAGGATTAATCGCAGGAATTAATGCTGCATTGGCAATTGATAATAAAGAACCATTTGTATTAAGAAGAGATGAAGCTTATATTGGAGTTTTAATTGATGATTTAGTTACTAAAGGAACTAATGAACCATATAGAATGTTTACAAGTAGAGCTGAATATAGACTTCTTTTAAGAGAAGAAAGTGCTGATTTAAGACTAAGTAAATATGGTCATGAGTTAGGATTAATTGATGATGAAACAATGGCTAATGTTGAATATAAAAGAAAAGTTATTAATGATGCAGTTGAGTTTATGGCAAAGGAATGGTTTACTTCTAAAAAAGAGAATTTAGAGCTTCTTGATAGATTAGGTGAAGAGAGAATTAAAGATAGAGCTTTACTAATTGACTTAGTTGGAAGAAGCACTATTGATGCAACTAAATTTGATGAACTAGTTCCTTCTTTAAAAGATGTAGATGAATATCTAAAAGAACAAATTATTATTGAAGCTAAATATTATAGATATATTTCTAAACAACAAAAACAAATTGAAAAAATGCAAAAAATGTTAAAAATGAAAATTCCTGAAGATTTTGATTATTCAAAAATCTCTGGATTATCAAATGAAGTAATTGAAAAGCTTCAAAAATTTAAACCACCAACGCTATTTAATGCAAGTGAAATTTCAGGAGTAACACCAGCTGCAATTGATATTTTACATATGTATATAAATGTGAAATCTCAAAAACAATAAAAAATGAGAATGGACATTAAAAATTGATAATGTGTACATTAAAATTTGAGAATGGAGTTTTAAAATAAAATGGTACGAGGTAAAAGTATCATTCCAGATTTTATGGCTGAAAACCCATATGATACATTTAGACTACTTTTACCTCTTAAACTTAACTTGGATGAGGATAAGTATGGAAATAGCCATTTTAAAGTCATTATTAAAAATATGACTCAAAATGAGCTATTTACATATGATTTATCTCCAGAATTATTATTTACTCATTTCCCTTTAGAAAAATCTTTTAGTAATGGTCAACAAAATAACTACTATCAAAATAAAACAATCTTTGAAAAAGATTTTATAATCGATACTACAAATATCTCTAAAAATAATTAGTATAAACTTCATGAACTTCTTGATGAAAAAAGTATTGTTTCTATTAGTGGTTGGAAAAGAAAATTCTTAAATGAATCAAAATACATTAACTGTTATCTTATAGAACAAAATGGGAATAAAATCATTATTCCTGATTTTGCAATTGCTATATATTACTACTTTAGATTTTCGGAAATGAGAGAAGCTGCCTTAGACTGTAATCTTGAAGACCTATATGTAATGTGTACTCCCGATAGAAATGATGCAAAAATTGTCTTATCAATACCTAGAAATGATGAAGACGCAGCTTTTATACATAGATATGCTTGTAATGAAATTGCACAGAAAAAGTTTGATAATATAGGTAAATACATAAACAACTATTTAAGCTATATAAGAAATCTTGATATTGATAAAGAGATTGAAAATATCCCAATAAAAGCAAATTTCCCTATAAAAGAAAAGTTCAAAATAGAAACTAGATGTAGTATTCTAACTAATGAAGAAAGTAAGGAAAAATACTATTTTATACATGAAATACTAAATGACTATTCTGATATTAGTTTTGATAAATTTACTAAAATTATTGAACAAAATAAAACAATAACTACAATAGATGAATTTGAAAATCTTCCTAAAGTAGATAAAGAAATACCTGGAAATATTACGGAAATACTTAAAGGTAAACCTGCAAATAAAAAGTATACTCAAACTCATCATAGAAAAGATAAAAAGAAAAGTTGTGGTAGTTTAAATAGAATTGAAATTGAGTATGAAACTATTACAAAAGATACTTTAATCGATATACTAAAAATATATCAAGAACAACAAAATAATGAATCTATAGACCAGAGCTTAACAGAATCATCTAATAAAGGTGAAAAGAATATAAGTAAGATTATCATATCAAGCGAGTTTGAAAAAGAGAATGAAGAAAGAAACCTCTTATAAAAAAATTTAATATTTCAGAAGTTCAGTATTTACCAGAAGTTAAAATAAAAGATACAGAAGATATAAATAAACGATGTAAAATAAGAAAGAGACAAAAACAATATCTTATTGCAACATTTCAATATGAAGAAATATATGTAGGACTATTAGAACTTGAAAACAATCCTTCATCAGAAGCTGCTACTTGGGTAATAATTTCAAGAGAAAATTATATTTCCGAGCATATATTTAATAGCTTTATTTCATTTTATTTAAAAGACAATTTATCAATCAAAGATTTAAAGGCTATATATAATAAATCTCCCATAAAATTCATTACAAAAAATCACGAAAGGGATGAGAACTTAACAATAGAACAACTTAGCAAATGGCTAGCTGCATTAATAGGAAAACTATCAATCAATTGAAAGCCAAGCTAAAAATATTCACTTAAATCAATTTCTATTCCAATGGGACAATGGTCTGAACCTAAGACATCTTTTAAAATAAAGGCATCTTTTAGTTTCGATTTTAAGTCTTCTGAAATCAATATATAATCTATTCTCCAACCTTCATTTTTTTC
Source organism: Malaciobacter mytili LMG 24559 (assembly GCF_003346775.1). Classification (NCBI taxonomy): domain Bacteria; kingdom Pseudomonadati; phylum Campylobacterota; class Epsilonproteobacteria; order Campylobacterales; family Arcobacteraceae; genus Malaciobacter; species Malaciobacter mytili. The sequence continues at coordinate 2,755,172 of NZ_CP031219.1, forward strand.
TCTAGCTTTTGAACGATAAGGGAAAAGAGAATATGCATCCTCTACATCACCATTAATATATCTAAAAGTATCAATAAAACCATTCTCAAGAAATTGACTAAAATACTCTCTTTCAATATCTGAAAATCCAGACTTGCTATATATTTTTGTTTTCTTTAAATCTATATCTTTATGGGCAGTATTAAAATCTCCACAAATAATTATAAGTTTTCCTTCTTCTTTTAAGTTTAAGCAATAATATAAAAAGTTTTCATAAAAACTAAGTTTGATTTTTAATCTTTCCTCATTTAATTTACCATTTGGGAAATAGACATTAAACAATACTACCTTTCCAAAATGTTGTTCAATTATTCTTCCTTCATAATTTGAATCTATTTGAAAACAAAAATCCTTTTTATCACAAATAAAATCGGCATAAATTGTTGTGCCTGAAAAGCCTTTATTTACACTAATATTTGAAATTATATTTTTAAATTTTTTTTGAAATAGACAAGAATGCTCAAAGTCCGGTATAGATAATTTTGTTTCTTGGAGACATAAAATATTTGGTCTATATAAATCTACCCAATTTAAGGCTTTCTTCTTTTCTATAGCTCTTAGTCCATTTACATTCCAAGATAAAATTTTCACAGATTCACATACCTTTATTAAGTTATATTTTTTTCAAAGTAAGAGTTAAAATCAATAATATCAATAAATACTAATTTTTAGCTTATACTTTTATCTAACTAGCAGCTTTCTTTTGATATATTTATACATCAAAAGGTAGTATAGATGAATAAGAAATATCAGGGAAGCATTTTTTTTAATGATTTTTTATTAAATTTAATAGACAATTATAAAAAAGACCCTACTCCACAAATAGTAAATTTTAGAAAATTAGTTACACAAATTACAAATATGGATAGACATACTCACTTTATTCATGCTTATCCGGCTAAATTATTACAACAAATTCCTTATCTCTTTCTAAACAATGATATTTTTTCAAAAGAAGGTGATACTATATTAGATACCTTCTGTGGAACAGGAACTGTACCTCTTGAAGCCTCTATTGCAAATAGAAATGCTATAGGAGTAGATGTCAATCCCTTAGCTGCTTTAATTGCAAAAACAAAAACTTCTAAACAAAGTATTAAATCATTAGAAATTAAACTAGAAGAGATACAACAACTTTTTAAAGAATATCAATCTTCTAAGAAAAAGTTTTATATTCCTAATATTGCCAATATTAATCATTGGTATAATAAAGAAACTATCAGAAAATTATCTAAAATAAAATATATTATAGATAATATTGAAGAAACAGAAATCAAAGAATTTTTTCAAGTAGTATTTTCGATTTGCTGCAGAAAGTATAGCTACTCTGACCCTAGAATTTCTGTACCTGTTAAGATAAATGAAGAAAAATTTCCCGAGGGTCACTCTTTAAGAGAAGCTGCTGCAAAACATCTCGACTTTATTAAAAGAAATAAAATATATGAATACTTTGTTGAACAAGCAAAGAAGAACATTCTTAGATTAAGAAACTACCAAAACTCGACAATGCTTAATAACAGTAAAGTTTCAATTTTTAATACAGATATAAAATCTATTCATGAAGCTAAAATTCAAGCTAATACTATTCAAATGATTTTGACTTCTCCTCCTTATGTTAGTGCTCAAAAATATATTAGAGCCTCTAGTTTGAGTTTACAATGGCTAGAACTCCATGACAAAGATTTAGCATCTTTGGATAAACAATCTATAGGGAGAGAATATTTCTCACCTTCAGTATACAAACAGTTTCATGTTATAGGTTTTAATAGTATAGATAATATTTTATTGAAAATATTCAAAAAGAATAAACTACGTGCATATATTACATATATGTACTTAATAGAAATGAAACAAACCTTACAAAAATCCTTTAAACTACTTAAAACTAATGGGTATTTTGTTATGGTTATAGGAAATAATACCATTGCTGGTTATGAATTCTTAACATATAAATACTTGATAGAAATTGCAGAATCAATTGGATTTAAAACAGAACTTGTACTAATTGATGATATTAAGTCTCGGGGATTAATGACAAAAAGGAATAAAACTGCAAGTGTTATTTCAAGAGAATATATTGTTGTATTTAAAAAGAGGTTTAATAATGAACTATTTTGAAGATGAATCTGAAGAAGTAAAATACGAAAAAGAATATCATTATTTAGAATCAAAAATTAAAATCTTATCTCAAAGTTTCTTATGGAATGGTAGTGAGGTAAGTGAGAGATTACAAGATTGGCAATCAAACTTTAATGGACAAGTAAAAGATTCTAAAATAGAATTGCATAATGCAATGTTTTTACTAAGTCAATTTATGTTCTTTAATGATAAAACTATTAGAAATTTTCTTCAATCAATTTATAAAGATCTTATTGTTAAACCTATAATTGATAGTATTAGAAGAAATAATGAAAATACTATTGATTTAACTTTTATTCAAGAAAACTTGAATACAAAACTTTCTTTAATAAAATTTATTCCAATTGGAAAAATATCTGGTAGTGGTGCGATGATTTCATATCTTTTTAGACAAGCAACAGATATATCAGAAGAACAAGTTATACTAGCTTCAGATTTATATAATTCTTCTGGAAATTTAAATTTTCCAGAAATTGAACATTATATTTTAATTGATGACTTAGCAGGGAGCGGTACACAAGTTTGTGACTTTGTAACAAAACATAAGATTTTAAATCTAAAAATAGAAAACAAACATATACAAATATCATATCTACCTATATTTTCAACTAGTATAGCAATTGAAAAAATAAAAAAGTCAACTTTTCATCAAATATATGTAAATCCATTATTTGAGCTTGATGAAAGCTATCAAGTTTATTCACAAAAAAGTAGATATTTTTCAAATGTAAAAAAACATAAGTATATTGGTAGACTTATGTCAAAATATATATTTAAGAAGTATGCAAAAAATCTAAATTTTATAGAAGAAAACTCATTAGGCTATTCTAATACACAATTAATGTTAGCTTTTTCACATAATACTCCAGATAATACACTACCATTATTTTGGGAAGATTCAAAATGGAATGCTATCTTTAAAAGATATAATAAAAAATAGGTAATTATATGATTAAAAATCCCTTTGAAAATACAAAAGCATCTTATATGAGCAATGAAGAAATCCTTTCTTATTGGACAGATATTAATAATCAAACTATTATATCAACCGAACAAGAAGAAGTTGATAACACAGAATTAGAAATCCAGAATTATCACTATATAATGAATCCAAGACTATCTCTACCTATTTTCATTCTAGGTAGTAAAGGTAGTGGGAAAACTCATTTATTACGGTATTTCTCACTTGAACTTCAAGAAAAAGATGCTGAAGATAACCATATAAGTCTTTTAGAACAAATTAAAAAAGACCAATATCTAGGTATTTTATTTACTTCTAGTTCCTTTGAATTTCAAATGTTCCAAAATGATGGAGATTCTAATTCTGTGTATATTTATTATTCAAATCTAGTATTTATAGAGGTTTTTTTTGTTCACTGTAATAAACTATTTGAATGTATTAATGATAAAGAACATGAAAAAAAACTACTTGCTCAACTAGCCCCATTATTCTTTCCAAGATTTAGAGAAAATATAATTAATATTTCTAACCTTCAAAAATTTTTAGAATTCATCACAGATACTAGAATGAATCTTGAAGAAGAAATTTTAATGTCAAAGGCAAATAAAGCATATACACCAAATTACAAATTTTTATTTAATCCTGCTCCAAGTTTTTTCCAGAAAGTAATTAAATATACCTTCTCAAATACTATTGATCTGAAAGACATACATATATTATTTATGATTGATGAATTTGAAAACTTTGATGAATACCAACAAAAATACATCAATACATGTTTAAGGCATCCTGAATATCCAGATTATCTTTCTATTCGTATTTGTGGTAGATTATATTCCATTAAAACAGATGAAACTTTCGATGACAATGAACCTCTTATGGAAGGAGCCGAAAAAAAAACATCTATTTTAGATAAAGTATTATCTTCAAACAATCGGTCGGGTTTTACAAACTATGCCTCACAGCTTGCTATCAATAGAATAAGAGAAAATATAAAAACAGACCTTGAATCTAATGATTTTTTAAAATTATTTAAAGACTTAGATAGAGAAAACTATTTTTATAATATATTAAACTCATCGCAAAAAGACAATGAAGTATTTTCAAAAAAACTAATTTCTTACTTAGAACAGGAAGGTTTTGTTAAAACTCAAATTCATAACATAATAAAGAAACTTTTTATTAAAGAAAACTTATTTTTATCAAAATTGAACTTTTTATTATTGTATAAAAGCTGGTATAAATCTCCTGATTTAATTAAAAGAAGTACAGAAATTCAGAAATCCCTTCAAAATCTTTTAAATAATAAAAAAAATTTTCATCAAACACAGATAGATCATCATGGAGTTGATATGCTTTATCAAGTATATAAAGATACTAAAAATTTATACAATTATTGTGGTTTTGATTCTATAATTAATATGTCTGAAGCGAATCCTAGAAATTATTTAACTATTCTAAGTAATTTACATAGACACTGTACCTTTAAAAATATTAATATGTTTGAAGGAGATGAAATACCAATTACTTTACAAAATAAAGCTATGAGAGAAACATCTGAGTGGTTCTGGAATGATATTCATAAATATAAAAATTTAATTGATAATAAAATTTTCTTTGTTCTTGAAAGATTATGTCATTTTTTCCGTTTACATAGAATCTCAGATAAACCAGTAGAAAAAACTTTAATTTCTTTTTCTTTTGATATTAATAGTATTAACAAAGATATATTAAAAATAATTGATGATGCAGTAAAACATTCAATCTTTATTGAGCAATCTTCAGGTAAAAAAACTAAAAATGAACATTCTATTATAAAACAATATAGTATTAATGCAATGTTTTCACCTAAATGGGATTTACCTCTTCAAATAGGTGGTACCATTGAATTAAAAAAAGAAGAAATACATGCTTTATTTGATGAAGATAAAAAATCTTGGGAAAGATATAGAGATATACGATTGTCTAGATATAACTATCCATTTAAAGATAAAACTTCAAATAGTTTATTTGATACGGTAATAGGTATAGAAAAATGATTCTTAATTCTTATAATTTGTATTATCATGATACATATAAAACATTGGATGATTTTTCTTCAAATTCAAAAAATTATGATTTATTTATTTCTGGTTACACAGAAGAGACAATGGTCAGAAGTGTTTATGATAAAGTTGATTCAATAAAAAAGGTATGGTTAATTTTTCCAGATTATCATTTAACCTCTATACCTTCCGAAGAAAATTTTACAGAGACTATATCAATAGATAATACATACTTAGAATCTACATTTACAAATAACTTTTTTACAAATTATTCATTAGATAAATATATTGATAAAAAAATATGTATCGATATTACAGGTTTTATAAAACCTTATATTTTTTCATTGATACGTTTATTTAAAGAAAATAACTTTAAAAACATCGATATAATATATAGTGAACCTAAATATTATAAAGATAAAGAAAAAACTAAATTTTCATCACAGATTTTATCTGTACGTGCAATTAATTTTTTTAATTCTTCAAATCCTGATACTTCAAAAGACATGCTAATAATAAATGCGGGGTATGACATTAATTTAATTTCTTCAGTAATTGAAAGATATAGTAGTATTAAACAAAAAAAGTTACTTTTAGGTTCCCCACCATTAATGCCAGATATGCTCCAAGAAAACCTTTTAAATATTGAAAATATAAAAAATGATTTTCATAGTTTTAATCCATTATTTTCTCCTGCAAATAATCCTTTTGAAACAGCCAATGTGATTTCAACGTATATTCAAGAGTATACTCAAAAAAATAAAATAACTAACTTATATATAGCACCATTAGCTACAAAACCACAAGCTCTTGGATTACTTCTTTTTTTAATGGCAGAAAAAGTTAAATTAGAAAAAGAGCATAATATTAAAATTAAAGTTATATATCCTTTTACAGAATCATATTCATCCTCAGCAGGGAAGGAGATATCTCGAATTAATATATATAATTTAGATTTTAATATTTTAAATTTAAGTAATTAGAAATACACTTTATTTATTCTTTTATATTTTTAATTACTTTATACATTTTATTGTATTCCTTATGGATCATGGAATGGCATCCTATAACTTCTGCAACATTTAATTGGTTTACAATCTCTCCTTTTTCTTGTAAATATTTTATTGCACCAATAACTTCACTTTCACTAATAACTCTTCCTGTTTTATTTTTCATTGGAATAAGTTCATCTATCATATTCTTGTACCAAAATGAAAAGTTATTGAAACCATGAACAAATTCTCTATGTGTTAAGTTATTTTGATAAGCAAAATTTACAAAGTTTTTTGGATAGTTTTGGAAAAGAAAATAAACCATTAAAGTTAATATAAACTCTTTTTTTATTGATAAGGCTTTCTTTGAATTATACTCATTAAGTTTGATACAAATATCTTTATATTCCTCAATCATTGGAAATTCATTTAAATTCAATTTTTCTTTTCTATTGAGAAGATATCTTAGCTTTGTAAAACTATCAAATACAAATACTGAATTTATCTTTTTTTTATTGATAAAAAAATAGCCTTTATTTAATCCATTTTCAAACCAGTCAATTGCTTTTAATCCATAAAGAAAATTTGATGGTATTGGCAAAGATATTGTTTCTCTCAAATCTCTTTCACATTTAAAACAAAAACATAATTCCTTAAAATGTCTGATTTTGGATAAATTAATTTTTTCATAACATTTCCAACATCTATCAGTCAAAAATATTTTATGTTTGGGACAGGCATTATAGAAACTGTATCTCCATTTCTTTCTAAAGTAAGGAATATTATCTTCAGCTAAACACTTAGGACAATACATTAAACCATTATGAGTTCTCTTATCTACTAATTTTCTAATTTGAAAAGTTGGATATAAACTATTTTCTTCACAAGTGAATAAATATCCCTCTTCACTTCTTAAAGACATTTGCAAAATTTGTTTTAGAGATAATCCACTTTTAAAAGAGATCTGATTAATCAATTTTTCGTCATATAAAAAATCTAAATCCGTTCTAGATGTTGCACAACCTTCATGACGAATAAATAAACTAATAAAAGTAGATAAGTTTCTTTGATGTTCTATTGCCATTCTGATAAACCAAGAACTTAATAATTCTTTATCTTGAACTTTAGGTATAAATAAAAAGAAATAGTCTTGAACCCAATCTCTATTTCTTTTTTGAGTAGCCATTTTATAACTTTGGTAAGTATTCTATATCATCAACAATAATATATTCTCTTTTAGACTTTATAGCTTTAACAGCTGCTTTTTTTATTAAATTTACAGTCTTACCTATTAAACCTTCTGATTTATGAAAAAGAGCACTCATAATCTCTGGATCTTCTGCTAGATTTGAAGCTTCTTTTAAAGGTAAACATCTTTCATATGTTGCTAAAAAGGACCTATATTTTCTATCATTATTCCATCGAGGTAATTCAATTGAAGGGAATCTAGATTCTGTTTCAGCACCAATAGATAAAGCTGAATGAGCAATTCTAGTACCAGCTAAAATTATAGTCAAAGACAAACTATTACTTAGCTGTTTTAAATCATCAATAAAGGTTCTTTGTTTATTTAGATTCCCTGTTAAAGAACTATGTATTTCATCGATAAGTATCATTCTAGTACCTAACTTACACAGATAATGCTTCACTAAATTTGCTTTTATTGAAACCTTTTCAATTCTTTTGTGAGGAACACATAATTCATCTAAGATAAGACTATATAACCTACTCTCATCAGGAATTGTTGGAGCTTGGAAATATAGTATTGGAATTTCATAAGTAGTAATATTCCCTTTTTCAATTGCTTCTAATTTTACTTTATGTAAATCGTACATCCTTTTTAAAATTACTGTTTTGCCATTATTTGAATCCCCATAAATAAGTAATCCCTCATGTCTCATTTGAGGTGGGTCTAAAAATTTATCTTCTAAAATCTCTACAAGTTTTGCAGCTGAACCATATCCAATCCAATGGTCTTTTTTACAATATATAATTCTTTCTTCATCACTTTTACTTAAATATTCAAAAGCGTCAGGTGTTAAATTTCTATCATTCATAAATTAACCTATTGGGTAAATTTCATAATCACTATCATCTTCTTCATTAAATTGTTTTTCTAAATTTAATTTTGATTGAGATTTGGGAGTCACATCTAGTACTTTTGATTCATATTCCATTGTTTTTTCTTGATGTTTTTTTGTACTTTTTTATCTTCTAACAGACTTAGTTTCTTTTTTAGCATCTAAAATATATTGATTTAATCTTTCATGTGCTTCAAAAATATCATGAGGTTCAAGTTCTCTACCAGTGATAGCTTTTTTTGCTTCACTTATAGATCTTCTTAATTCTGTTAAATCCATAGCTGGTCTTCTTATATCTGCATATGGGATAATAATATATTCTTTAATATCTTCATCATAAACATAGATTTTACTAATATCTCTTGGGTCTCTTCTACACTCAACTTCATTTATCAAATCAGGTTTTAATTTTTTATATTGAGATGGAATTATATATTTTCTAAGAGTTTCTGAAAAATAAGTAATGTAATCAATAGTTATCCCATTTTTTTGAACACTTCTTTTTATTTTTGGTAATAATGACATTCTGAATTTTATAGTATCAGCAGGTACTATTGGTAAAAATGGTATTTCTTTCTCATCTCTAACTCCAAGTAAACCTTGATAAAATTTTTCTTCAGGTGTCATACCTAAAGAACTATGTACAGTTTTATGATATACATTTACTATAAAATCAATATACCACTTTTCTAATTCAGAAACTGTTACAGCTGCTTTTTTACCAGATTTATATTTACCTTTTTCAAATATATTTGAAAAAGTACTTCCTGGTAATTGATGTGTTTTTTTCATAAAAGTGCCTATAACACGTTCAACTGCACCACCAAATTCAGGACGTGCTACTGGACGATAAATATCCTCAATAGCAAATTCACTACAAAAACTATGTAAGCTTATCGACCTAAAATCTTTTCCATTGTCCATATGAATTTTACGAGGTAAACCATAAACTGGCCACTCTCCTTTTATACCATGTTGATTCAAAAAATCATCTTTTGGTAATACTGCATTTAAAAAACATTGTCCCACACTAAAATAACTAGGAGCATTTAATGAAATATAAAAACCATAAATCATTCTACTAATAGCAACAGTAATAAATGGTCTTCCTATTTCTTCTCTTGTTTCTTCATCAACTAAAATTACATCAACTTTAGTATGATCTATTTGTATAATATCTAGAGGTAGTTTTACTTCAGGAAACTTTCCAGGCATTCCTCTAGTTTCTCTTACACTAAGATTTTTTCTATGTTTTGCAATTAATTTAGGATTAATATTATTAAGCCGATTTCTGATTGCTCCTTTTTTAGAAATCTGAACATTAAATTTTTTACATTCATTAGCTATTACATTGTAAATATTTGAAAATGGTAATTGCTGGTCATCTAAATATACTTCATTAATTATTGTATTTATAATTTCTTCTGTTTCTTGAGGAAATCTAGATTTTCCTTTAGCTCCACAATTTTCTCTATTTCCAGCAAGGGAACTAACTGTGCCAAACTTTTCAAAAGTTTCAATCCATCTATAAAGAGTTGCCATACCTTTTTTAAATTTTTTAGCTCGTTTTTCTACATCTTTAGCTGTTCTATTCTTCATTTCAAGTAAAGGTTTAATTATTTCATACTTTTCTTTTGCTTTATCTAGATCTTTATCTCCATATTCTACTTGTGATTTTTCAGGTTCATTTGCATTTTTAAATTCTTTTGTTAAATCATTTACTTTTACAATAACTTCTTTATAAGGATTAATACTCTGTTTTAATAAAACTTTATCAGCAGAAGGAAAACTTTTTATTATATATTCATTATCTTCATAAAATATTTTTGAGTTTATATTAAATTTAATTACTCCCATTATTTATCTCCACAATAGATTTCATCGTGACCTTTTCATTTTCTAAATCAGTTTTTAAAATATTTTGAGCCACAAGTTTCCAAATATTATTTGAAACTCTTTGATACTCAACTGGAGATTTCATTATTAAATTTGTAAGTTCAAATGCTGATATTTTTTTATCTTTTAATTTATCCAATATAATATCATCATACTTATCTTCAGATGGATGAAGAATAAATCTATATAAAAAATCAATATTTGATATATAAATATCATTAAAATTAAGTTCTGTAAGAAATTTAAAATCTACCCCTATTCCCTCACATCTTATTTTTGCTACATTAAATTTTTTTTCATAAGTATCTTTATTCTTTTCAAATTCACTTAAGTATTTAACTTAAATAAGTGCATCTTTTAGATTTGTTTTTTTGTATCTTTTAACAAAGCAATCTACATCATACTTTTGGGGTTTACCATTTTTAATTATCATTATTCGGGGTTGTTCTCGGTAAGTTTCTACAGTATTATCAAATTCTAGATAAAGAAAAAGTGTCTTTTCAAGTGAAGAGTCAAATTCAATAGATCTATTATTTTTAACACTTGGGAAATGTCCAGTTACGGAACAATAGCTTTTTTTAATTTGTCTTTGTCCAAAAGTTATTGCATCATCATACATAATTTATCCAAAGTAATTTTAATAAATTATAGTATAAATAGTCTTTTATATAAATATTAAAATATTTCTTCGTATTATTAATTTATAATGTATTAATAAAAATTTATTTTTTATGATGAGATTGTGTATAAACTAGATACAATAATTACTAAGAATAAAAAAGAGATATAATCAATTGTCTTGATAAATCAAAAACTGAAAGAACTATAAATAGCTTCCAGGCATATAAAAGAGCATAGTATCTCAATAATTATTTAAGGAAAAATTTAATGCAATTAATATATCAATGGATAGATAAATATAGAAGTATTAATGATAATAATTTACTAAACAGCTTAGAACTTAATTTTCATCATAAATATAGATTTAAATATGATGGAAAAGATAAACTAGAATTTGAAATATTAGAAAAAACTAACTATATTGATACTTATTATAAAGAAAATCAATACTATTCTATGATTGTTGGTAAAAATGGAAGTGGTAAAAGTTCTATATTTGAAATGCTTTATAATGGTATAAACATATCACTTGATATGAAAAGTAGAAAAGAAAAGATAAGAGATAAATTTATTGCAATTTTTTTAGATGAAGATAAGTTCTTATTTTATGGTTTTGAAATAAATGGGCAAAATGAAATTTATGTATCTAGGATAGAATCAATAAATAAAATAAACCTTGATATAGAATATAGAGAATACATAGACAACTTGAGAATTTTAAGTATTAATTCAGATTTTGGAAGTTTAGAAAATATAGAAACTAACTATGAAATGTCAAGAGAGAGAATAAAAATATCTGATAATATAAAAAAGAAAGATATAACAACATTTTTATTAGATAGGCAACAAGCATTCGAAAATAATTCTTTTATGAATTCCAATATGTATGAATCAATATTAAATTATTCTAAAAATGATTTTATTCAAAGTTTTTTATTAAACTATAAATATTTTAAAAGTATAGAAAATAATGATATAGAATTACCACAATATGTATACTTCAAATTTGACATTCCTCCTAAAAATTATTATGAATATAAGTTCAAAAAAGTGATAAATGAAAGTAGTGAAAAAATAAAAGATTTTTTGATAGAGCTTTCAGAAACTTTGTTAGATTATTATGATTCAATTAAACTTTCATCTGAATTATCAATTTTTCAGAAAATAGAATCATTTTATATATTTTATTTAATAGATAAGTACTTATTTTATACATCAGATATACTAGTATTTAGTGATACTCTATTAAAAGTTGACATTATTTCTAAAATCAAAGACATAAATTTTGGAGATTTAGATAATTTGTACTTTGATGATGCTATTGATATTAGGTTTAATCCATTTGGAGAATTTTTAATTTTAAAAGACATTATTCTTGCTCTACAAAATACTTATCATAAAGTAATTGATAATTCAATAATAATTAATAGATTAGAGAATCAAAAATATATGAGGAACTTAATTTCAAGTGTAGATTCATTTAAACAAATATTTACATTAGGACAGATTTATCTTTCTTATGACTTTTATCCTATATTATCTAGTGGTCATCAACAACTTTTTAAAACATTTAATTATATTTTAGAAGGTATTGAAAAATTTAAAAAAGACAGGGATAGTTATAAAAAAGATGTGTTAATATTACTTGATGAACCAGATATAAGATTACACTATGAATGGCAAAGAAATTACATCAAATGGTTGTCTATATTTTTAGAACAATTTGAAGATTTCAATTTTCATATAATTATTAATACTCATTCAAATTTAATGCTAAGTGATATACCAAAAGAAAATGTAATAGTGTTAGATAGAAAAGATAATAAAACAAGTGTTAAAAATATTACTTCACAAACATTAGCACAAAATTTATTTGAGAATTTGAACAATGACTTTTTCTTAGATAAGTTTATTGGTGGATATATTGAAGATAAGATAAAGAATATACTTGAAAAAGATGATGCTATAACAACTAATGAAAAAGAATTAATTAGCAATTTAGGTGAAAAGATTTTAAGAGTTTCTCTAGAAATGAAATATGATATAGAGAGTAAATAATGATAAATATTGAAATTCTCAGTAATATAGATATAGATTATTATAATTTTGTAGTATTATCACAAGATAAAGATAAATGGGATGTGACTACAAATATTGATGGTCTAAAAAAGAAAATTGAAAGAGAAGCTAAAAAGGTAAAAAACAAAGATGATTTAGAGTTTATAAGTTTTATCCAAAAAAGATTGAAAACGATTGTAAAGGGTGATATAAATAAACTAAAAAAAATTCAAAATATAATTGAAGTTAAATATACAAAAGTATGGAAAAAGATTAAATCCTATAATGAAAATGCTCCTAAAGGTAAAAAACGAAAGTTTATATATACAATACTAGAAAAGATATTCGTAACTTATGGTTATGAAAGTATTATAAGTGAAAAAATAGCATATAAAATGCTTAGAAAGTTAGATATTAAGGTTTGCCCATACTGTAATATTAATTATATATCATTTTCAGGAACAAATAGTAATAAAGGTATAAGACCAGAATTAGATCATTTCTACCCTAAAAGTCATTATCCATATTTTGCAGTTAGTTTTTATAATCTTATTCCCTCTTGTAGAAATTGTAATGGACTTAAATCAAATAATTTTCCAAAAGGACTTTATTCACCATATGAAATATCGGAAAATAATGATGATTTTAAGTTTAAATATATAGCTAAAAATATAAATATACTTTCTACAAGTTTAAATAATATAGAAAAAGGTATTGATAAAATAACATTTCAAAAAGAAATTATAGCTAACAATAAAATGTTTCATTTAGATGATTTATACCAAGTACATAAAGATGTAGTTGCAGAAGTTATCTGGAAAAATAGAAACTTTCCAAATGTATTAAGAGATAGTTATAAAAATTTTGGAATTAGTAAAAGGGAAGCATATAGAATAGTTTTCTGTAACTATAGTGATGTAAATGAATTCAATAAAAGACCATTAAGTAAATTAACTTATGATATACAAAAATATTTTTAATTTTAAGAAAACAAATGACTATAGTTTATTCTCACTTTTTAATGTACACATTAATATACAGAAATTTAACCAATTGTATTGTACAATCTAATATAAGGTAGGTGTCATATGAAAAATCCATTCTCAAATTTTAATGAATATGACAGCAATAAAAAATGAGGATATGTAAAGTAAACTTTGATAATGGAAGTTTACTTTAATATGTCAAAAAAGAAAAGTATCATTCCTGAATTTTTGGTTAATAATCCAGATGATACTTTTAAATTTTTATTTCCTTTAAAACTAATACTTGATTAAGAAAATCTTGGTAATAGTCTTTTACAAAAAATGCCCCTGTAAATTAAACTGTATAAATCACCTTTAGCTTAAATTTTCACTTTGTATATTTTTCCATAATTCCATATCCATTTTCAACAACTTGTTTTACTGCATCTCTTCTAAACTTTCACTATATTATCTTCTTCTCATTTTTAATTCCTTTAACTATTAAACAATTTTCTCTGAATTGATTTGTATCTATATTTTTGGGGTCATTCCAACTATTAATAAAAGCTGAAAAAGTATTGATGCGTCAAAAATAAAGAAAAAAATGTTCGGAAAAAATATAAATCTTAAAAATCTACAGATGTCGAAAAACAACAAACATATATAAAGTTTGTTGATTTATATAGCAATGTTACTAGAACTAATTACTTTTAGTAAATAGAAAAACTATCCAACCTTTAAGGTTGGGTAGTTTTATTTAATTCTATTGTTATATGAACAAGCTCTTCATGAATTTGTAACTCTTTTTTAAAATATTCACTATCAATATCCTCATTTACATCTAAACAAAGAATACAAGAGTATTTGCCTTTTCCTACATGCCATACATGAAAGTCTGTGATTTTAGCATCGACTTTAGAGTTTTCAATAACTTCTACAATTTCACTAACAACAGGTGCATCCATACTAGCATCAAGTAAAACTTTTCCTGATTGTTTAATAAGTCCTAGTGCCCAAACAAAAACTAATACAGAACCAACTATACCCATAACTGGGTCAAGCCATGCTGCACCCCAAAGCATCCCTGCAATTAAAGCTACTATTGCAAGTATTGAAGTTAAAGCATCAGCTAATACATGTAAATATGCAGCTTTTAAATTCATATCGTGGTGATGATGACCATGGTGGTGTTCGTGGTCGTGATGTTCATGTCCATGGTGATGATGTGAATGGTCATCTTTTAAAAGCCATGCACAAATTAAATTTATAATAAGACCCAATACAGCTACAAATATTGCTTCCTTATAATGTATATCAACTGGATTAAAAAATCTCTCAATTGAATGATAAGCCATAAAAAATGCAACTACTAAAAGTAGTATTGCACTTGTATAAGCTCCTAGTATCTCAATTTTATATGTTCCAAAACTAAATCTAATGTCACTTTTATATTTACTTGCCATTGCATAAGCAAAGAATGATAATCCTAAAGCTAAAGCATGTGAACTCATATGCCAACCATCTGCAAGAAGTGCCATAGAATTAAATATCATACCAGCTGCAATTTCAGCAATCATCATTACAAATGTTAAAATTGTTGCATAAAGAGTGTTTCTTTTTGCAATACTATTTGTATCATCAAAACTGTGAGAATGGGAAAGATTCTCTAAAATAGCTGTTGTTTGCATTTTATACCTTTTTAAAAATATTTATGATACTATACCCCAGTATAGCTTAGAAAATTTTAAAGGTTGAATTATGGCACATACAATTGCAAATAAAGAGAAACTGATTTTAAGAATTAAAAAAATAAAAGGTCAGTTAAATAGTATAGAAAAATCTTTAGAAGATGAAAAAGATTGTTTTAAAATATTACAACAGATAAGTGCTAGCAGAGGAGCAATACAATCACTTATGAGTGAAGTTTTAGATGGACATATAAAAGAGCATTTGGGAAATCATGTTAGTGAAGAACAAAGAGAAATTGAAATAGAAAATTTAGCTACACTTTTAAAAAGTTATCTAAAATAACTGTTTGCTTTTATTTAGTTTTATATAATTATAATATATTACGGAAGATAGATTATATGGATATACGAGCGACTATAAAATAAACTCGTATAATAAAACCTTGGAAATATGATGGTATATTTTCAAAGAGTTCAAAAAGATAATATGTCGAAAAAATTAACGATACAATTATTAATAAAGTGGTGCATTTTTACTTTGCACTAGTGGTATATTTTACCTTTGCATTTAATAATAAAGTTCATTTATAAGATAATATTTAATTTACGCACAAATATTTGTACGTAAAATTTGATTTTTCGTATAAATTCTATTATAATGAGATAAAAAAGGCAATAGTTATGAATAAAAGATGGATTTGGGAATTTGAAAATTACCCATCATTTGAATATGATGTAAAAAATATTAATCCACTAATAAAAGATATTATATTTTTACAAGGCACATTATCAACTCTTTGTTCATTTGCATCTAAAGAAAAGATACAAGAAAAATTAGCTGAAACATTAACAGATGAAATTATTAGTAGTTCAGCAATAGAAGGTGAGTTTCTAAATAGAGATAGTGTTAGAAAATCTATTGCTAAAAAACTAGGTATAGAGGAATATACAAATACTGATTATGTAACTGATGGTCTTGTAAGTATTTTAATTGATGCCTGCACAAATTATAATGATGAGTTAGATATTGAAAGACTTAAAAAATGGCATAGTGCAATATTTCCAACAGGAAGAAATCATGAAGGAACTAAAATTGATGTAGGTGAGTTAAGAGGAGATAATGAAATGACAGTAAGTGGAAGTGGACCTAAAGAAATAGTTTACTATCAAGCTCCTCCTCCTGATATACTTTTTGATGAAATGGTTGATTTTTTTGACTGGTTCAATAAAACTGAAGATGGATTGATTAAGGCAGCTATTGCTCATTTATGGTTTTTAATCATACATCCTTTTGATGATGGAAATGGAAGAATCGCAAGAACAATATCTGAATATGTATTAGCAAGAGTAGAAAATTCATATTACTCAAAAATATATTCAATTTCAAAAACTAGTTATGAAAGAAAAAAAGATTATTATGAAGTTCTTGAAAAAACTACAGGATTTAGAAAAAAAGATAATCCACTAGATATTACTTTGTGGATAGAATATTTCTTAAAAACTTTATTAAAATCATTACAAGAATCAAGAGCAGGAATTCAATATATAATAGAAAAAACAAAATTTTGGGATTTACACAAAGATAAAGACTTAAATGCGAGACAAATTAAGGTTTTAAATAAAGTTCTTGATATAGGAATTGAAAACTATGAAGGAGGTATTACAAAATCAAAATATGTAGCAATTACTAAAGCTTCAACATCAACTGCTTCAAATGATTTAAAACAATTACTTGAGTGGAATTGTATTAAACAAATTGAAGGAACTTCAGGAAGAGGAACAAAATATACTATTTTGTTAGGTAATTAACTATTTATAGTTTTTTTGTTCTATTAGACACTGTCAAACTAACTGTGTAAGTTCAAAAATACAAATTTATCAGATAGTATAAAATGCATCTATCTAACACAGAACTTTTATTATCACAAGATAAAATATTAAATAAAGTAATCTATTTGAATTACTATTTTGATAAGAGATATTAATCTATATCAACTTTTCAAGAACACTGTTGTTATCTCTATCTAATTATATAAATATAATATTACATATTTTTTATTTTTTATAAAAAATGATATAAAATTATTTTTATATTTATTTATTGTAGATATAATAACTAAATATAAATACAAGATAGTAAAGAACTAACTTTAAAAAATAAAAAAGTTGGGCTTCTTTCAACAGGAAAAATTAATGCCTACACTCAACTGGATTGGTAAAGAAAATGTTATTAACCATCACAATGAAATTGAATACAATGTATTAGCATGTAAAGAAAATTTTGGAGAGAAAAACAGTGGTAATTTATTAGTTAAAGGAGATAATCTCTTGGCTCTTAAAGCACTATTACCTTATTATGCTAATCAAATTAAAATGATTTATATTGACCCTCCATATAACACAGGAAATACATCATGGGTCTACAATGATGCTGTGGATTCTCATATTATAAAAAAATGGCTTCATGCAACAGTAGACAAAGAAGATTTATCTAGAACTGACAAGTGGCTTTGTATGATGTATCCAAGATTAAAGCTTTTACATAAATTTTTGAAAGAAGATGGTGTAATTTTTATATCTATAGATGAAGCAGAGATAAATACATTAAAATTAATAATGGATGAAATATTTGGAAGTCAAAATTATGCTACAACGTTATTTTGGCAATCTCGTACATCTAAACAGAATGACACTGATATTAGTACTAATGGTGAATATATATTAGCTTATGCAAAAAACAGAAGATTAAAAGATAGGAGATTAAAAGAAACAAATATTTCTAGTTGGTTTAATGATGAATCATTTGTATTTTATCCAGATGAAGTTGATATTAAAAGATATTCTAATCCTGATAATGATCCTAGAGGTCCTTGGAAAGCAGATCCTTTTGATGCACCAAATATCAGAGAAAATTTAACTTATGAAATTGTAAATCCCATCACTAAAGTTAAATATTTACCTCCTGAAGGTAGATGTTGGAGAACAGAGGAATCAAGTTACGATAAATTGTATGAAGATGAAAGAATAATATTTGGTGCTGATGGATTAGGGAAACCACAATTAAAAGTATTTTATGAAGAAAAAAAGATATTTGGTGAAGTTCCTACAACTTGGCTGCCTGGTAATGATTATGGAACAACAACATCAGCTTCAAAAGAATTAAAAAATATATTTGGTAAAAAAGTATTTGATTATCCTAAGCCTGTTGAATTAATAAAGCACTTACTACATCTTGCTACAAAAGATGGAGATATAGTGTTAGATTCATTTGCAGGGAGTGGATCAACTGCTCAAGCAGTTTTAGAGCAAAATCAAAAAGACGGATTTAATAGAAAATTTATTCTTATTGAAATGGAAGAATATGCAGAAGAAATTACAGCTAATCGAATAAAAAAAGTTATTAAAGGGTATGAATTTACAGGAACCCAAAAAACTGAATTATTTAAAAAGAAATTAGGTATGGCACAAATATTAAAGCCAAACATTATGGAAAAATTGTCAATCGATATTGAAAATACGATTACTGAACAAACACCAAATTTTGACAAAATATCAAAATCATTTAAAGAAAATACAGTAACTTTAATTGGACAAAATAATATAAAAAAATTTAAAAAAGGGATTGGTGGAGGTTTTCAGTATTGTGAATTATCAGAACCTCTTTTTGATGAATATGGTTTATTGAATGAAAAAATATCACATTCAACACTCGCTAAACATCTTTACTTTACAGAATTTGGACAAGCATTAAATATACAAATAACAAATGAAAATTATTTAGGGACCATTAATAATGTTTCACTTTATTTGTTTTCGAAAGAAGATTTCAAAAAAAATAATTTTAATCAAATTATTAAAAACAATAATCAACAATCAATAGTATATGCAGATAGAACTACAATATCAGAATATGAATTATCTAAACACAATATCACATTTAAACAATTACCATTCTCGATTAAGGATAAATAGTGGAATTAAAAATATATCAACAAGAAGCACTTAATACACTTATTTCATTTTGTAAAAACTATAAAAAATCATCTGGTAAAGTAGAAGAAGCTTTTAACAATACATTGAAAAATTCAGAACAGTTTTCTGAACCATATGAACCCTATTTAAAAGTTAAAGAATCAACTGCTCCTTATCTATGCATTAGAATACCTACGGGTGGAGGTAAAACATTAATAGCTGCTAAAAGTTTGAAACCAGTAATAGAAGAATTATATGAAAGTGATAAAACATTTTTAGTAATTTGGTTGGCTCCAAAAGATATCATAGTCAATCAAACAATTAAAGCCCTCAAAAATCCAAAACACTCTTATAGAAAAGCCATAGAAGAAGACTTCCCCTCAGCTTCTATAAATGTAATGAGATTAAAAGATGCGTTAAAAAATACTTTTAATAAAAAGACAGACATTACAATTTTAGTTGGAAGTATGCAATCATTTAATGTTGGGAATGATGATATTAGAAAATTTTATGAATTAAATAGTAATTATGCAAATTTTTTAGAAAATAGCAAATATCAAGATGAGCCAAGTCTTGCAAATGCAATTAAGCAATCATCTCCATATATTATTATTGATGAAGCACATAAAGTACGTGCAAATTTAAGCTTATCTAATATAATTAATTTAAATCCTTCTTTTGTTCTTGAGCTAACGGCAACACCTGAAAGGAATCATAAGCCAAATGCAGGTAAATATGCAAGTAATATTATATATAGTGTATCAGCAAGTCAATTAAAAGCTGAAAATATGATTAAGTTACCAATTATTTTAGAAACAGTTGATAATTGGGAGAAAACTGTTAAATATTCTAAAGATAGAAGAGAGAATCTTGATGCATTAGCAATTAGTGAAAAAAAATATATTCGACCTATTGTACTTTTTAGAGCAGAACCAGATCGAAATGAAGACTCTATAACTTATGAAAGAATAAAGAATTACTTGTTAAAAATAGGAGTAAAAGAAAATGAAATAGTAATTGCAACAGGAACTATTAAAGAATTAGACAATATATCAAGTAGAGGTTGTAAGTCTATTGAAGATAAAGAATGCCCTGTTAAATATATAATTACAGTTGATGCTTTAAAAGAAGGGTGGGACTGTCCATTTGCTTATGTATTAGGCGTTGTTTCAGATTTAAGTTCAGCAACTTCAGTTGAGCAATTGTTAGGAAGAATATTACGTAATCCCTATGTTGAACAAAAAGAAAATGAAGAATTAAATTATTCTTATGCAATCGTTTCATCTAAAAAATTTCAAGAAACAGCACAAACACTAAAAGATCAATTAATAGATAATGGTTTTGAAGAAATTGAAGCTAATTTGAGTATTATAAAAGATCCCCATACTAATCCTGAAGCAAATTCTATTGGTGGGTTATTTGATATTGATAGCTTGCATGAAAACAATAGTATTGATGTATCAAATTTTGATATTGGGCAAGTTAGTATAAAAAATCAAGAAGCTATAGATTACAATAATATTACCAAAAAGTTTACATTATTTAAACGACCAATAAATCCTAACTCTCTTAAAAAAGAACTAAGATCAGCTATACAAGATGAGAATGAATATAAACAAGTTGAGAAATTAATAGATGAAGCTATTTCTAATAAAATTATACGTATCTCACAAAATGGAGATTTTTCAATTCCTCTATTGACAATCAAGAATGATCAAGGTATTTTTGAAGTATTTGAAGAAAGTCATATTCAAGAACATATTAATTGGACAGAAGAAGAATTTCTAGCTCAAGCATTTCTGACTGAAGATGAATTCCATATTGAAGAAAATTCTACAGTTGAGTCAATAGATATTGACTCGAAGACTAAAAAAGTTGTTATTAATCCACTTAGAGAAAGATTAGTACATTTTTCTAAGAATCAATTATTTAAAACCAATATTGAACCAAGAGACATAATAAAAGTTATTCTTAGTAATAACAGCAAAGAATTAAATAGTAGTCCAAGTAAAAGCGTACAAAAATTTGCCTCACATGTTATTAGAAATTTAATTGATAAAGGATATAGCATAGATGATCTATATATTTATAGAATTAAATTAAAAAAAGCTATAATGAAAAAAATTAAAGATACTAATCAATTGAATAAAACAAAATATTTTAATAGTTTGTTTGATAATTTTGATTTTGAAGTTTCTCCAAATATTCAATTTACATTTAGTAAACAAACATATCCTACTTCAAATATCGATGCTCGTAGTTCAGAATTTAAAAAACACTATTATCCTAATAGAATACAAATGCTAGGAAAAAAAGAAGAATATGAATGTGCAAAATACATTGACAAGCTTGAAAATATTGAAACTTGGATTAGAAATATAGACAGAAGACCTGATTATTCTTTTTGGCTTCAAACTTCAACCGACAAATTTTATCCAGATTTTATTCTCAAATTAATAAATGGGAAAATATTAGTTATTGAATACAAGGGTGAAGATCGATCAACAAATGATGATAGTAAGGAAAAGAATAAAGTTGGAAGTGTTTGGGAAGACTTAAATCCAAATGTTGGCTTTATAATGGTTAGTGCAAATGATTATATGCACAAAATAAAAAATAAAATCGATAGACTTTTGTATTAATTATTTATTTTAAATAAAGAATAGTTCTTTACTAACCAAGGTTCAAAAGAGGCATTTTAGCCTCTTTTTTTAATGAATATTTAGATGTTTTCTAGGATGTCTAGTTTTTAAAATCTTTTTTTGATGTTGAGAATTGACTACTGTATATATCTGTGTAGTTAAGATTGATGAATGTCCTAAAATATTTTGAATGTATCTAATATCAACATTTTCCTCTAATAATCCTGTTGCTAGTGTATGTCTAAATTGATGAGGGGTCACATGTTTTCTAATTCCTGATAATAATTGGTATCTTTTTATCATATGCCTTACAGAATCTTCAGAAAGCATATTATTAAGTCTGTTAATAAAGAAGAAGTTTTTTTCATAAATTTTTTTATTAAATAGTTTATAATATTCTACAAGAGATTGTTTTACTTCAGGGTCGCAAATCTGAATGGCTCTTTCTTTTGATCCTTTTCCAAAAATATTGACAATTCCTCTTTGTATATTAATATCAGTTGGTTTTAAATGACAAAGCTCTGAGACTCTCATCCCTGTTGCAAATAGCAGTTCTGTTACTGCAATATCTCTTACTGCTGCATAATAAGTATATGAATTTTTATCTTCTATATTTTCTTTATATGCATATATAAATTTAAAGAAACGTCTTAGGTCTTTTTTATCTATAGTTTTAGGAAGTCTCTTTGGTAGTTTTATTGATAATTGCATTTTTTTAAATGGACTAAACTCAATAAACTCTTCAAATTCTAAAAAATTAAAAAATGTCTTTAATGTTCCGACTTTACGTTTAATACTTTTTGCTTTTAATTCCTGCTCAAATAAATATTTTACATACTCTTTAATATAAATTTTATCAAATAAATCAAGTGAACTATTCTCACTATCTTTATATTCTCTAAATTGCTTTAAATCTATATTGTAAGCTTTAACTGTTTTACTACTTAAATTTTTCTCATAAATACAATGTGCTTCAAATAATTTTATCATTTCAAATAGTTTCATATATTATCCTTATTAATTTTAGATCCATATTATCAATAACTATTTAAAAATTTATAATTCTTAATAAAATAATAAACTTGTTAATTCTCAAAGATTAATAATATCTCTACCTAATTCTTAAACTCAAAAAATACTTTTCAATTTTTATTAAGTATTTACAGCTTTTTTAATATTCCTTTTACCTGTTAGCAAAGGATTAATAATCTTATATTTTTATTTGCTTTTTCCCACTCTTTTTTATATTTAAGAAGGTTTAATATAGAATGCTATATTAATAAATAATTAGGTTTTTAAGGAAATATTAAGTGAAACCAGAAGAGATAGGAAAAGCATATAATCAAATTACTCACATTTGGGATAGTAAAAAATTTGATATGAGTAATGGTATTGCTCAGCACAAAAAAGCAATAAGCTTTGTTAAAAATCGTGGTAACGCTTTAGATATTGGCTGTGGATGTACTGGTCGATTTATTGAATTACTCTTAAATGAAGGTTTTATACCTATTGGTTTAGATATTTCAGACAAGATGCTAAATATTGCACGAAAAAAACATCCAAAGGTTCACTTTATACAAGCTGATATTTGCAAATACAAGTTGTCTGAAAAGTATGACTTTATAACAGCATGGGACAGTATTTGGCATGTTCCTCTATTGGAGCAACGAAATGTTCTTTATAAAATTATTGAAAGTCTTAATGTTGGTGGAGTATTTATATTTTCATTTGGAGGTACAGATGAAGAAGGTGCTCATATTAACAATTTTATGGGACCTGATGTTTATTATTCATCACTTGGACTAAATGGTTTCATAAAATTATTCATTGAATTAGGATGTATTATCAGACACTTAGAGTTTGATCAATATCCAGAAGTTCATACCTACCTTGTGGTAGAAAAAGTCTAAAGAATATGTTAAGTCAGACAATCAATATGCATACATATACTTCCAAATAGTTTTATATTTAATATTGAAATAACTATTTTTTCATAATAGTTACTTTTGAATCAATTATATTTAAAAAAATATTATTCTCAATAACTAATATATATTTTATAAAATCTCAAAAACAATAAAAATTGAAAATAAGAGTTTAATTTAACATAATTTAATAAGAAAAGTATCATCCCTAAATTTACCTTAAATAACCCGGATAATACTTTTCACTTTCAATTTTATGTACAAAGAATACTTTATAAAGATAAATTTCTTAATAGTCATTTTAATATGTATTATAACTTGATATTTAGAAAATAAATTATTATTTTAAAATTTCAAGTAAATTATTTATTGACAAATATAATATTAATTTAATATTTCATTTATTATAATTTGTAATTCCCATAATTCAAAGAAAATATGAAAAAAAATTATTACAATATACTTAAATATAAGATTTTTAAAAATCTTTTTGATTTAGACAACGCACCTTGCCTATATTTTTTAACCAAAAAAGATGAACAATCAATAAATAGAAAAAATTTAAATAAGTTATCTCTAAATCTAGCATCACACTTTATAGATAAGTTTCCAAAAGATAAATATATTTTAGTATGCATGGATCCTAGTATAGAATTTGTAGTAACACTTATAGGTTCTATATATTCAAAAATAACTATTGTTCCTATTCCTGTACCAAGAAGTAAAACAGAGATAACAAGAATAAAAAATATTATAAATGAATTAAATATAAAAACAGTAATAACTACCCCTAAATATAAAAAATATTTTGTTGATAATAACTCTTTATTAAATTTGGATTCTATTTTTTCATTTGATGATGAGTTAATAACTGATATAAAAGATAATATAATTAATCAAGAAAATGTATTTTATGAATTAGAAAAAAAGACATTGAATAAAGAGTATAAAGAGGTTGTCGTTCAATACACATCAGGAACTACCAATATACCTAAAGGTGTAAAAATTACAAGTTTTAATATTTTAAAAAATTATGAAGAATTAGATAAAAAATGGAGATTTGATACTAATAAAAATTTTTTAACATGGCTTCCAATATTTCATGACATGGGATTATTTAGTATTATTTATTGTTTTTTAATAAGCGGAATGAAAACTTATTTAATGACTCCACAAGAATTTATAAAAAACCCAATTAATTGGTTAAAACTTATTAGTGAAAAAAAAATTTATATAAGTGGTGGTCCTCCTTTTGCTTATGAAATGTGTACTAAAATATTAAATGAAAACAATAATTTTGATTTTGATTTATCAAATTGGAAATTGGCTTTTTGTGGAGCTGATTATGTTTCGCATCAACTTCTTGAAGAATTTAGAACTTCAACAAATAAATATAAGTTAAATAAAAATTCTGTTTTTGCTACATATGGAATGGCCGAAGCAACCTTATTTATATTAGGAGAACCTTTTTGGGAAAATATCGCTTTTGATAAAAAGAATATTAGAACATTTTCAGAAGGATGCTATTTTTCAGAAGAATCTTTAACAAATCTATTAATATATAATAATAGTTCAAAAAAAATTGTAAAAGAAAAAGAGGAAGGAGAAATCCTTATTTGTGGAGATAATTTAACTAAAGAGTATATTTCACAAAAACTAGATACTATTCATATAAATGGAAAAGAATGGTTTAAAACAGGAGATATAGGTTTTATTGATAAAAACTGTCTTTTTATATCAGGTAGAATTAAAAATTTAATTAAAATATATGGTAGAAATCTATTCTCAAATGATATTATAAATGTTTTAGCAAACGAATTTAAAGATATTCATTTTTCAAAATCATTAATTTTTAAAGCTAATGAATTATCTAACTCTGTAGTTGTAATAATTGAATTAAATAAAAAAATTTCTTCCTATGAAAAAGATTTTTTAATTTCTTTAAAAGAGAATATAAAAAATGTTTTATTTAAAGAATTTGGACTAAGTGTTGAAAATTTAATTATAGTTAGCAGAGGGAGTTTACCAAAAACAACAAGTGGAAAACTTCAACAAATAAGAATAAAAGAGTTATATAAAAAAGGATTACTTACAAATGAATAATATAAAAATTATTACTTCACAAACTATTAGCCAACAAATTTTGAAATCCCCTAAAATGAGAGCTTTTAATATTGTGCCATATCTTGAAGAATTACAAGAAAAATCAAATGAAGATTTTAAAGAATTAATTGAAATTTGTAAATCTATGCTTTCTTTTATGAATGGAGCAGAACATCTAAAGTTAAGAAAAATAATTTCTAAGCCAATGTCAATGAAATCAATTTCTATATATAAAGACCAAATAAATAACATTATTGAAAAGATTTTAGATAATTTTTTAAAGGAATCTAATCCTGATTTAGTTTTACATTTTACAAACCCACTTTATATTAGTATCATTGAAGATATTTTTGGTTTTAAAATTAAAGATAAAGATGTTTTTTTAAAAAATATTGAACTTTCAACTACAATTACTGAACCTTTGTTATCCATTAAGAGTTTAAAAAAACTTCAAAAAAACTATTTAGAATTAGCAGAAGAAATTCATAAACAAATAATTATTGAAAAAAATAGTGGATTATTAGATGAAATATCAAAAAATATGAAAGAAAATATAGAAGAAAAACAATTAATAATCATTCTTATGACATTAGTAATTGCATCAAGAACAACTACTGAAAGTTTAGTTTGTATTCTTTGTGAATATAACAATTTAGATAATGAAATAAAAAATAAAATGATTGATGAATTTTGGCTTATGCATAATGTGGATCATTTAGTAAGACTTTGTGCATCAACAAAATATTTAACAAGAGTAGCAAATGAAGATATTTCTTTTGATGATTTACATTTAAAAAAAGATGAACAAATTATAATTGATGTTTATAAAGCAAATAGAGATACATCTTTTTATGAAAATAACATTGATTTTTCACAACTTTCAAATAAAGAAAATTCACATATTGGATTTGGAGGTGGCTCACATATTTGCTCAGGCTTACATTTTGCAAAACTAGTTATAATAGCTACCATCCCTAGATTTTTCAATAAAATAAAACAGTTTAAATATGATAAAAATAAAATTACATATCAATTTTCTACTTTTGCTAAAAGAGCAAAAAGTTGTCCAATAACTTTTGATAATTAAATTAATTAGGATTAAATATGAATAATAAATTTGAAAATAAAGAAGGGATTATCATTATTAAAGATTTTGATACTGCAATAAGTATTTTAAAAGATTCTTCATTTGTAGTACCTGATTTATTAAGTTTTTTAGATAAATTATCAGAAGCTTCAAATATTGATTTATCAACATTACGTCTTTTTACAACAATGTCCCCTTTCTTTTTAGAAGGAGAAAAACATCAATATCTAAGAAGTATTGGTCAAGTATACTTAGGGACAAAATATTATGAAAAATGGTTACCTTTTTTTCAAAATACTATTGATAAAATATTAAATAGAATAAATTCTTTAGAAGAATTTGACTTAATTCAAGAACTAAATATCCCAATATTTACAGAACTTTTAAAACCATATTTAGGTATTTATTCTAATAATGAAAAAGATTTTGATAAAAAAGCCATAGTTTTACAAAGATTAATAGAACCAATGTTATCTATAAATAAATTAAAACTTGTAAACTCTGATTTAAAAGAATTAATAGATAGTTTAGATTTAGAAAAAACACATAATCAAGATTCAATATTTAAAGATTTATTAGATAATAATATTGAATTATCATTAGATGAAAAAAAAGCTTATATAATTGTTCTTTATGCTGCAATTGCACCCTTAGCACAAACAATAATAAATATCATTGTGTATCTTTATGAAAATAAACCAAATATCTCAAAAAAAGATTTTTTAAATAATATTGATTACTATATATGGAAATGTGCAGCCCCTATTTTTATACATAGAATTGCAGTAGAAGATAAAATAATCAATAATACTTTTATAAAAAAAGGCAATACACTTTTAATTGACATTTCAACAAGTATTAAAAATCATAAAAATAATTGTCCAATGGAAAATAAAAATTTTGCATTTGGACATGGAAAACATCTTTGTTTAGGTGCTTTTATATCTAGAAGCTTGATTTCTGAAATAGTTCCAAGATTTTTAGATACAATTTCTTTAAAAATACTTTCAAAAGAAAAAGATAAGACAAATCATATTGCAAATTCTTATATGAAAATAATAGTTAAAAATATAAAGGAGTCATAAAATGAATATTAAAAAAGAAGAAGTTATTAATTTTATAATTAATAAAGTTAAAAAACTAACAAAAAACGAAGAGTCTGAGATTTTGGCCCATACAAGCTTATCATCTGTAGGAGTAGATTCACTTTCTGCTGTTTTAATTTGTGGATATATTGAGGATGAATATAATATAGAAGTTGAACCTATTATTATGTTTGAATGTAAAAATGCAAATGAAGTTGCAAATGAAGTAATCAGATTAATTGAAGAACAGTTATGAGTCGATATTATATAGGGTTATCTACTTCAGGACATGATCCTTCTTTTACAATCGTAGATTCAAAAGGAAAAGTTTTAGTAGCAGAAGCCACAGAACGTTATTTACAAGATAAACGAGCATGGGGTTCTTTACCTGACCATATGAATCATTTAAAATCTTTTTTAGAAAAAATTATTGATACTGATGAAAATGCAGAATTTCAAATTGCCAAAAGTTGGAAAAAAATAAAAGCAGATTTACCAGTTGAAATATCTGATGATTTAATTGAAAAAAGTATTGGGGAGTGGATAAGAAATTTACAAGCAATAGTTCAAAAAAATGCAGGAGTGCATTGTCAAATGATTGCTAAAAATAGGATTCTTCCTGATTTTTTAAATTTTGATCATCATCATTGTCATGCTACAGCTGCAGTTTATTCTGCTCCATTTAATAATGCTGTTTGTTTAGTTTTAGATGGTGAGGGGGAAGTGGGTTCTGCTTCTGTATTTATGTGGGATGGTATAACTTTAAAAAGGATTTGGCGTTCTTGGGGACCTGGAAGTTTAGGTACATTTTATAGTACATTAACTGAATTATGTGGTTTTAGTACTATTGCAGGAGAAGAATGGAAAGTTATGGGCTTAGCAGCATATGGTAAAGTTGATGATAAAATCGTAGAATTACTTAGAAAATTAATTACTATTGAAGATGGAAAACCAATGCTTGCAGTGGAAAATAATTTAAAAGAAGTTATGGCAGAACTAAAAAAATATAAACATAAAGAATCAGAAGATATTTTAAATTCTGCAAATTTAGCAGCATCAGGACAATTTGTTTATAGTGAACTTGCAAACCAAATTTTAAAAAGTATATCAAATTTAAGTGAAAATCTTATACTAACTGGTGGGTGTGCATTAAACTCTTCTTTTAATGGTACTATTTTAAAAAACCATCCATTTAAATCTGTTCATATACCTTCTGCACCTGCAGACGATGGGAACTCATTGGGTGCAGCAATTTTAGCTTGGAAACATAATCAAACTAATTTATCACTGCCTTTTAATCAAGTAAGTCCATTTTTAGGTAGTGAAGTTAATTTAAAAGATTTAAATAATTTAACTAATCATTCGGGATTGGAAATAACGCAAATTGATATAAATGATACTAATTTTATTGCTAAAAAATTATCTCAAGGAATTATTATAGGAGTTATGAGAGGGAAAGCTGAATTTGGACCAAGAGCATTAGGAAATAGATCAATTTTAGCTGATCCAAGACCTAAAAATATGAAAGAAAGAATAAATAAAATAGTTAAAGGAAGGGAAAATTATCGACCATTTGCACCAATTATCCCTTTTGAGTTAATGAATAATTGGTTTGAACAAGTTCAACCTTGTACTTATATGTCATTTACATTAAAATGGAAAAATAATGCAAAAGAGCTTGTACCTGCTGTAGTACATGAAGATAATACAGGAAGAGTACAAACTTTAGATAAGCACAATTTTTCGTGGTTATATAATTTGTGTATGGAGTTTAATAATATAACTGGTATTCCTATTTTACTAAATACTAGTTTTAATGTTATGGGGAAGCCTATTGTTCATACAGTAAATGATGCAATTTCAGTATTGCATACAACAGGTTTAAATGCAATATTAATAGAAAACATATATATAGAAAAAAGATAATAATGTCATTTATTCAATATTATTTAGTTTTTTTCCCTATTTTAATCTTATTGTTTTATTCTGTAAGATTTTTTACTAAAAAACTATCTAAATATATTATTCTATTAGTTTCAATCTTTTTTTTATTATATTTAGATAGTTTATCTTTTTATATTCTTTGTATATTATGTTTAATTAATTACTTGTTTATAAAACTAATTATCAAAGGTTTTAATAAAAATATATTAAGATCTTTGGGTATTATAATAAATTTATTACCATTATTTTATTATAAATACATAAATAGCTATGTTCTTATAGAAACTAATGATACAAATATGTTTCTAGGAATTCCTTTAGGTTTATCCTTTTATGTTTTACAGCAAATTACTGCACTTTTTGATGCAACAAAAAAAGAAAATTTAGATAAATTCAATTTTATAAACTATTTATTTTTCTCTTTTTTCTTTATATATATTATTTCTGGACCATTAACTCCTTACAAAAAAGTTATAAAACAATTTGATTGTATTTTTAAATATAAAATCTCAATTGAAAATATAACTATAGGATTAAGCTTATTTATATTGGGATTTGCAAAAAAAACTATACTTGCTGACCCAATAAAAGAAAGAATTGATTCATTTTACTTAGTTGCAAATTCACATTCTGAAGTACAATTTTCTATAATTGAACTTTTTTATATTGCGTGGGGGAATACAGTAGAATTTTATTTTTCTTTTTCTGCATTTAGTGATATGGCAATAGGTATGGCATTATGCTTTGGTATTATTTTACCAATTAATTTTAATTCTCCTTTAAAAACTAAAACTCCAATGGAATATATTTCTTCTTGGCACATGAGTTTTATGTCATTTGTTAGGGAGTATATTTTTCAACCATCTTTTATGCTATTAAAAAAGCTTCCAATTAAAAATTTAGAATTTAAATATACATTTGCATGGTCAATTTCAGTATTTTTAACTTTCTTTCTAACAGGAGCATGGCATGCTCCTGTTCAGACCTCAATTTTAATAAGTACTTTTGTTGCAATAATAATGGTAAGTATTGAATTATTAAAAAGATTTATTTCTTTACCAAATACTTTTAATAATTTAGCAAATTTCTTATCAAGAATTTTATTATTATTTATGATAATAATTACATCTACTTATTTTAGAACACCTGATAATATTGATATAGAAAATCTATTTTTTAATAATATATATTTAAGTTTACCAAATAGCTTTTCAGAAATTCTATATTTTTTAAAGCCATATAATATTTATTTTGAAGGTATTTTTCCTTCAAATAAATATTTAGAAATTGCACCATTACTTTGGGAAGGAAGAGCAATATTACATATTTTTATATGTACTATAATCATTTTTTTATTCCCAAATACAATGGAGATTTTTAATTTAGTAGATAGTAACAAATATTCACTTTTTAAAATCAAATGGCAAAATAATATAAAAAATGCTATATTAATAGGTATACTATTTACATTTTGTTTATTATTATTAGATAATAATTCTGGATTTATTTATGGACAATAATTATAAATTTATTTTTACATTAATTACTTCAATAATTTTTTCTTTATCAATAATATTATTTATAAATTACACAATTAATCCATTTAATTATTTTAAAAAATCGGGTAATAATTTTCTTTCATCTTCTTTTTTTAGTAAAACACCTCCATCAAATATAATGTATAAAATGACTGAAGATTTAAAATATAATAAATTAAAAGAAATAATTATTGGCTCGTCAAGAACACTATATGGATTTAATACTTGTGAAAAAGATATTTTAAAAGTTGGAAAAACTGGAATTACACTTAATGAAACAAATTTACTTTTAAATGAAGCTCTTAAAAATAAAAATATAAAAACCATTTTTATTGAAGTTGGAATTTTGGATACTAATAAAAATAAAGTTGTTTCTTCTATTCAACCTTCTTTTTGGGAAGCTAATTTTACATTAAATGCTTTATATGTTTCAATTAGAACTTTTTTTGAATATTTATTTGAAAAACAAACTTATCAATCTCCAAACTGTAATTTTAAAGTATTTAAAGTATTTCATGAAGCAAACGATAAAAAATTATTAGACTATTATAGTAAAATTTCTTCAGATTTATTTTTAAAAAACATATCATTCTTTATATCAACTCTAATAGAAAATAAAGATTTAAATAATAAAAAAATTATATTCTTTCTTCCTCCTATTAATTCACAAATTACAAATTTACCTATTAAGGAATTGATTTCTAAAAAATTTAAAGATAAGATTAATGTTAATCCTTCTGTTAAATTTATATCATATAATGAAGTATTAAAAGTAAATGATTCAATAAAGCAAGATTGGTATGATTTAAATCATTTTAAACCCATCTTAGGAAATAAGTTTCTTGAAAAAATCCAAACTATATATTAAAGGATAAAATATAAATAATTCAATATATCTAATCAACCCAAAAACTGATTATCCCAGCTATTATGGAGCAGAAATAATAGAATCAATGGGTTATCAACCTGGTGTAATGATGGCTGATTTAGCTATACCAACGGTAGCTGCTTTTGTACCAAATGATTTTAAAATTGATATATGTGATGAACATATATCTAAAATAAATTTTGAAATTGATTCTAAATTTATAGGTATTACAGGAAGAGTATATCAAAAAAATAGAATGATAGAAATAGCAAAAGAATTTAAAAAAAGAGGAAAAATAATCATAATGGGTGGCTCATATGTTACATTATCCCCTAATATAATGAGAGAGTACTGTGATATACTTGTTCAAGGTGAAATAGAAGAAATACATACTGAATTATTTAATGATTTAAGAAATAATACATATAAAGATACGTATTATGGAACAAAAGCTGATTTAGCATTAACTCCCACACCAAGATGGGATTTATATCCAAATAATCATGCATCAGCAGGCTCAATACAAACTTCAAGAGGATGCCCCTATCAATGTGAATTTTGTGATGTTATTGTTTATTTAGGAAGAAAACAAAGACATAAACCAATTGATGATGTAATTAAAGAATTAGAAGTATTATATAGTTTAGGATATAGAAGTATTGTTTTTTCTGATGATAATTTTACAGTTAATAGACCTCATGCTAAAAAACTATTAAAAAGACTAAGAGATTGGAATTTAAAACATAAAAAAAGTCCAGTAAGATTTTGTACACAAGTATCAACAGATATTGTAAAAGATGATGAATTATTACAATTATGTGCCCAAGCAGGTTTTGATCAGGTTTTTATTGGAATTGAATCCCCTAATTCAGAGAGTATGACTGAAGTAAAAAAATTTCATAATACAAAATTAGAAATGACAAATGTTATTAAAAAATTTTATAATTATGGAATACTACCTTATTGTGGAATGATTTTAGGGTTTGATTCAGATTATAAAAATATATTTAAAGAACAATTTGAATTGGCAATGGACTCATTTAGTCCATACTTTATGATTAATGTTTTAATTGCACCTGATCAAACACCTTTATATAATCGATTAAAAAAAGAAAATAGAATTATTACAAATAGATATGTAGAAGTAGGTTCTCCATTAAACTCAAATATAATTTTTAAAAATTTTTCTACGGATGAGATGAATTTAGGTATGAAATGGCTTGCTACAAATTTATATGAACCTAAAAATTTCACTTTAAGAGTTTTAAATATGCTAGATAACTTTAATACTTATAAACAACCTAAAAGTGCTAGTCAACTTTATGAAATAAATGGAGATCATATATTAAAAGATATTTCAAAAATTATTTCAAAAATCAAAAATCTTGGGGAAGAAGAAAAAAAAATGTGGAATATAATTGGTGAAAAAATCATAGAAAAAAATGCCCCTAAAGAATTATTTATTACTTTAATGTTTTTTTATATGCAACTTAGACATGTTTACAATGAAAATGGTATTTGGCAACCAGAACTAATTGGTGCAGATATAGATTTTGAAAAATAGATATATTATATATAAAAACAATTAGTATTTATTAAATACTATATTAATAAATTATTTAGTATATTCTTTAAAATTGTAAATAGGAAAAAAAATGCAACTATATATTTATGCTAAAAGTGGACATAACTTTGGATTGGATTGTGTAAGAAGAAGTGCAGCTGTTGCTTTTTTACTTAAAGAGTTTAATCCCATTTTATGTACAAGTGATTTTAGAGCAGGTGCATATGCTAAAGAGTATTTAGAAGTAAAAAAATATATTCCTATTGATGTAATTTCAAATCTTTCAAATATTATGCAAAAAGGTGATATTCTTATTTATGATAGTAATGAAGTAAGCCAAACTTTATTAAATGAGATTAAAAAATATTGCTCAAAAGTATATAAAGTTGGAGATGACATTCCATATGAGGTTATTCATCCTCTTTTTTTAGAGAAAAAGAGTAATCAAAGTATTGAAAAACTATTTTTTTATGGAGATGATGACTATAATCAAAATCTTTTTAAAATTAGCCAAGATAGTTTAAAACATGATTTACCTTTACTTTTTGGGCATTACTTTTTTTTAGGAAGTGAAAAAAACTATATAAATTCATTTAGCAAAATTTATGATGAAGAAGAGTATTTAGAATGTATAAAAAATACAAAATATCTTTTAACGGGTTCTTTAAATACAGTACTTGAATCTATTTTTTGTGGTAATTCTCCCGTATTATTAAAAAGAAATGATAAAGAGTATGATGAAAATACTATAAAAAAATATAATATTCCTTATATTCAAGAGAAATCTTTAGATAAATTAATTTTAGAGTTTAATAATATAATATTAAATTACCCTACATTAGCTACAATTAAGCCATTTAATTTCGATAAGATAAGCTCTGAAATACAAAACATAATAACAACTTAAATTAGGTAATTAATTTAAATAACAGCAGAATTATAACCTTAGCTTATATATACTTATGTTTATTATAAGGTTGTTTTATATACAATACTTGTAACAATTCTGTTATTATATAAAGGAAATATTATGAGTCAAGAGAATGAATATTTAAATAAGACTCCTTATAGAATAAAAAGATACTATGCCTATGCATTAGCAACTATCTTTGCTTTAGTTATCCCTTTTATTACAATCAATGGGAATCATCTATTTTTATTATCATTTGATAAAAAACAACTTCATTTAATGGGTGTTGCATTTGATATGCAAGAACTTTACCTTATGCCATTTTTATTAATGCTTTTATTTTTAGGGATTTTTGCAGTTACTGCTATTGGTGGTAGAGCTTGGTGCGGATGGGCCTGTCCCCAAACTATTTTTAGGGTAATTTACAGAGATTTAATAGAATCAAAACTATTAGGTTTAAGAAGAATTAAAAATAAGCAAAAAGAACCTGATTGGAAAAAAGCAGAAAATGCTTCAAAAAGAGTTATTGGTATTTTAATTTGGGCTTTTATTTCATTGGTTGCAGCAGCTGATTTTATGTGGTTCTTTGTACCACCTGAAGATTTTTTTGCTTACTTACAAAATCCTACAGAACATATGTTTTTAATAGGATTTGTTTTAGCAATTGCTGGATTTTTAATTTATGATGTAATTTTCTTAAAAGAAGAGTTTTGTGTATATGTATGTCCTTACTCAAGGGTTCAATCTGTTTTATATGATGATAATACATATCAAGCTATTTATTCTACATCAAGAGGTGGGAACATCTATAATGAGAGTAAAGAAAAGATTATATTTAAACAAAAAGATTTACCAGATGAAAAAAATGAATGTACAACATGCGAAGCTTGTGTAACTGTTTGTCCTACTCATATTGATATTAGAAAAGGTTTACAACTTGAATGTATTAACTGTTTAGAATGTGTTGATGCATGTACTACAGTTATGGGAAAACTTGGGAAGCCTTCTCTTGTTCAATGGTCAAGTACAAATGAAATCAAACATAATAAAGAAACAAAAATTGTTAGAAAATCTACAATTTTATACACAGTTGCACTTCTTGTTATTATTGGATTGTTATTTGTAATGGGTGGTAAAAAAGAGTATATGTTATTAAATGTAAATAAAACTACTCAATTATATAAAATTAAAGAAGGTAATGAAGTTACAAATAACTTTTTATTACTATTCCAAAATACTGATTCTAAAAAACATACATATAATTTAGAATTAATTGACCATAAAGATATTGTTATTAAAAGATTTAATCCATTTACTTTAAATCCTCATCAAATGACTAAAAAAGTAGTAGTTTTAAGTACAACTGCTAGATTAGTAAATGACAAAACAAAAGATACACCAATTACAGTTACTTTAAGAGCTTATGCACAAGATGATCCTCAAAGAGTTAGTGTATTAAGAAAAGCTGTATTTATCTATCCAAGAGCTGATAAGCTTAAATAAACCGCAAAAGAAGTCCTAAACTTCTTTTGCTTAACTTTATCTTAACCCAAACTACGCTATAATCGCGAAATTATTATTATCATTTTTTACGGAGTTTTTAATGACAAAATTCATTTTTGTAACGGGTGGAGTTCTAAGTTCTTTAGGAAAAGGAATCACTTCTGCTTCAATTGCAACAATATTAAAACAATCTGGACTTAGAGTAAGTATGCTTAAAATTGACCCTTACTTAAATGTTGACCCAGGGACTATGAGTCCACTAGAACATGGAGAGGTTTTTGTAACTGCCGATGGTGCAGAAACAGACTTAGATATTGGACATTATGAAAGATTTATCGATGCTACATTAAGTGCAAAAAATAACTTTACAACAGGACAAGTTTATCAATCAGTTATTAAAAGAGAAAGAGAGGGAGGATATTTAGGAAAAACTATTCAAGTTATCCCTCATGTTGTAGATGAAATTAAAAATAGAATTTTAAACGCTGGTGAAGGACACGATTTCTTAATTGTTGAGTTAGGTGGAACTGTTGGAGATATTGAAGGGTTACCATTTATGGAAGCTATTAGAGAATTAAGACATGATTTACCAAAAACTAATACAATGAATATCCATGTAACTTTAATTCCATATATTTCAGCTGCTGGTGAGCTTAAAACAAAGCCTTCTCAACACTCAGTTCAAGAGTTAAGAAGAATTGGTATTACTCCACATATGCTAGTATGTAGAAGTGAAAAACCTCTACCAAAAGAGTTAAAAAGAAAATTAGCTATGTCATGTGATGTTGATTATGATGCAGTTATTGAAGCTGGTGATGCACAATCAATTTATCAAGTACCATTAAACTTTATTAAAGAGGGAATTTTAAATCCAATTTCAAATCACTTTAATATTAAACTTAAACCAAATATGGAAAAATGGGAAACATTAGTAAAACATATTATTTTACCTCAAGACGAAGTTACAATTGCTTTTGTTGGGAAATATTTAGATTTAAAAGAATCTTATAAATCATTAACAGAGGCATTAACTCACGCTGGAGCACATTTAAATGCTAAAATTAATATTAACTGGTGTGATAGTGAAAGAATAGAAGATGTAGGTGCTTATGAAGTTATAGGAAATGCAGATGCAATTTTAGTTGCTGGTGGATTTGGACACAGAGGTGTTGAAGGAAAACTAAAAGCAATTGAATATGCAAGAGTTAATAAAATTCCTTTCTTAGGTATTTGTTTAGGTATGCAATTATCTATTGTAGAATACTGTAGAAATGTATTAAACTTAGAAGATGCTAACTCTGTAGAGTTTGATGAAAACACATCAAATCCAGTAATTTACTTAATTGATGAATTTATTGACCAAAGTGGAATAAAACAATTAAGAACTATAGAATCACCAATGGGTGGAACTATGAGGCTAGGAGAGTATCCTTTTGAACCAAAAGAGGGAACAAATCTTAGAAAAGCATATGGGAATAATGAAACATACTATGAAAGACATAGACATAGATATGAAGCAAATCCAAAATATAAAGAAGCTTTAGAAAAAGCTGGTATGATTATTTCAGGTGAGTCAAATGGACTTATTGAAGCAGTTGAGATTAAAGATCACCCTTGGTTTGTTGGTGTTCAATTTCACCCAGAATTTACTTCTCACCTAGAAACACCAAACCCTATTATTTTAGATTTTGTTAAACAAGCAAATAAAAAAGATTAATGTCAAAAGTTACAAAACAAAAACTTTTTGAAATTCTTTTAGAAAGGCACAAGGAAAACCCTTGTGCTAAACTTGCAGATATACCCCCTCCAAATCAATTAAAAGATATACAAAAAGCTACAAAAAGAATAAAACAAGCCATACTAAATAATGAAAAAATCACAATAGTAGGTGATTATGATGTTGATGGAGTAGTTTCAACAACAATTATGATAGACTTTTTTAATAAAGTTGGCTATAAAGTTGATTATATTATTCCAAATAGATTTGAGCATGGCTATGGCTTATCAGAAAAAATTGTTGATTTAATTTCTGAAGGATTGGTAATAACTGTAGATAATGGAATAAGTGCTGTAGTTGCAGCTAAAAAACTTGCTTTAAAAGGTATAGATTTAATTATTACAGACCATCATACGGTAGGAGAAGAGTTACCTCAATCTTATGCCATAATTAATCCTAAACAAGAAGAATGCACTTTCCCTTTTAAAGAGATATGTGGGGCTCAAGTTGCTTGGTATTTATGTGGTGCAATTAAAAATGAACTAAAGTTAAATATAAATATGGGAGAGTTTTTAGACCTTTTAAGTGTAGCTATCGTTGCTGATATTATGCCTATGACAAATCTTAATTATACTATTGTAAAACATGGTTTAAAAAAAATAAAAGAGTCTAAAAGAGCTGCTTTTAAAAAACTTGATGAAGTTTTATCAAAAAAATTTTATATGTCTGATGATATAGGATTTATGATAGCTCCAAAAATAAATAGTGCTGGAAGAATGGATGATGCTTCTATTGCTTTATCTTTTTTACTTGCTAAAACTGAATATGAAGCAAATGAAGCTTTAAATTTATTGGATGAGCTAAATAATTATAGAAAAACTTTACAAGAAGAAATTACAAAAAAAGCTATAAAAGAGATAAATCACAATGATAATGTAATAGTAGTATGGGGAGAAGATTGGCATGAAGGAGTTATAGGAATTGTTGCTTCAAAACTTTCAAATGCTTATAAAAAACCTGCTTTTGTTTTCTCAATAAAAGAAGGTATTGCAAAAGGTAGTGCAAGAGCAAATGCTACAATAAATCTTCATACCCTAATAACACAATGTTCTTCTTTACTTAAGGGCTTTGGAGGACATAAAAATGCAGCTGGATTAGCCCTTGAAGAAAAAAACTTAAAAGAGTTTCAAAATAAAATCAACTCTTTAGTTTTAGATGTTTCGAAAGAGCAATTACATATTGAATATGACTCTTTAGGAGAACTTGATGTTTCAAGTGTTGATTTAGAGTTTCTTTCAATTATAGAAAATTTTGAACCTTATGGCTTAGATAATAAGAAACCTATTTTTCAAGTATCAAATGCAAAAGTATTAAAAAGTGAATTAATAGGAAAAGATAAAAATCATCTAAAACTTCTTTTAAATAGTGATGGATTTATTTTTGAAGCATTAAGATTTCATTGTGATGAGCCATATACAAAAGAAAATATTGATATTATTGTATCAGTTAGTAAAAATGAATTTAGAGGAGAAGTATCTGCTCAGTTTTTAATAGAAGATATTTTATAACACCATTGGTGAATAAATATCTTTTATATTTTTTTGTCTTTCTAAATCTAAAATCTCTTCATTTATTAGTGTACTTTCTTGAGAAGAGACTAAAATATCTCCACTTTGTAAATCAATTAATTTAATAAAAACTATTAAACTTTTTGTAGTAATTGAGTAACTCCCAACAAAAGCATATCTAGCATCAACAGTTTTATTTATATCATTTACATCTCGACTTAGAAGATTTAAGCCATTTATATTTAAATTAAAATCTTTTCTTAGTTCTATTTCTTTTACAGTTATATCATTTGCTAAAAGTCTATCTTTTAATGTTGAAGATAATAAGAAGCCAAGCTTTGATCTATTTTTCAATCTATCTATATTTACAAAATCAGAAACAACAACGGCTTCACTTATAGATACATCTTTATTTATTTTTTCAATAGATTTTTCAACCATAGTATTAACTAAACTAGTAAAGTTAATTGAACCATCTATATTTCTATGATAGATACAAGAAGTTAAAAAAAGAGTTAAAAAAAGTAAAGCAACTACTTGCTTTACTAATTTAAGAGGTTTATTCATCTACTTAATTACTCTTCTTTTACAATTTTAATTGTTCTTGGAGGTTTACAATCTTTAAAAACTACACAATCATTTCTTTT
Source organism: Malaciobacter mytili LMG 24559 (assembly GCF_003346775.1). Taxonomy (NCBI): domain Bacteria; kingdom Pseudomonadati; phylum Campylobacterota; class Epsilonproteobacteria; order Campylobacterales; family Arcobacteraceae; genus Malaciobacter; species Malaciobacter mytili. The sequence goes on from NZ_CP031219.1 coordinate 2,795,730, forward strand.
ATTATGTTGATAAATTGCTCTTGAACTTGAGATAATTCTTCCAGAAATATTATCAACAACTCTCGCATTTAATACAACTTTACCATATTGTCTTGAATATGTTCCCACTACCACATAAGTATTTGGAATTTTTTCTTTTAATTTACTAATATCTCTTGAGATAAAATATTCTCCATTTTCATCAATAGAAACATTTAATTGTCCTCTAAACTCAATAACATTAAACCCTCTATTTGAAAGTTCATTTATTAAGCTTTCCCCAATTACTCTACCAAACTCATTTGTTTCTTTAAAGTTATCTAATCTTACAAAAGATGTAACAAGAACCGGTTTATTTGTAGGTATCTTAGTGTTTCTCATCATTTGAGTAGCTAATGAGTCAATTGTACCTTCTAAACTATTTTGTGTTGTTATGTTAAATTGTTTATCTTGTGCAACTTTAAGATACTCTTTTGTAATTTGAACTTTAGCATTCTCTTTTTGAACACTAGTGTCAAGTTTTGGGTTAAAGTTATCATTTGAAGAAGTGTTATTTGTAGTTGTTGCAACACATCCAGAAGCTAATAAAGCAACAGCTGTAACACTTAAGCAACTCTTAATGAAAGTTTTAAGCATGTATTCCCCTTTTTATAATTGATAAATTTTATTTAATTCAAACTTATAAACTCTTGAAAAGGTTAGTTGTAATACCCTTATAATAGTCCTTTATTTCATCATTTGCTAAAGCAACGGATACTTTACCTTGGTCACAATTTTCTCTTATAGTTATCTCAAATGGAATTTTCCCTAGTAATGGTATATTATATTTTTGACAAATTTGCTCACTATTACCTCTTCCAAAGATATAATATTTACTCTTTGTATCAGGAGCAATAAAGTAACTCATATTCTCTACAAGACCGCCAATATGGACACTTGTATCTTTAAACATCATAATTGCTCTACTTACATCATCTATACTAACCATTTGTGGAGTGGTTACTATAATTGTAGCACTAATTGGCAATTCTTAAGCCATTGTTAAGTTGAACATCTCCTGTTCCAGGAGGCATATCAATTACTAAAAAATCTAACTCTCCCCATTGTACATCTTCTAAAAATTGAATTAAAGCAGAAATTGCAACAGAACTTCTCCAAACTAAAGTGGTATCATCATTTGGAGTTGTTAAGGCTACAGACATTATTTTTATACCAAAATTTTCACTAGGTATAATTTTATTATTTTCATTCCATTGTATTTTCTCATTATTAACTCCTAACATTCTTGAAATATTAGAACCATATACATCTACATCTAAAAGCCCTACTTTATACCCTGCTTGTGTTAAAGAAACTGCTAGATTTGAACTTACTGTACTTTTACCAACTTCCCCTCCTCTTAAAAAATCATTCTTTAAAGGATGTTTATAAGATTTGAGTATTTCTCAAACCTTTTTTATATATAATCTTATAAAAGATATAAAGGAGAAGTTATGGCAAAAATTTTAGTTCCTATTTCAAATGGATTTGAAGAGATTGAAGCAATATCAATAATTGATATATGTAGACGAGCAGATATTGAAGTGGTTATAGCTGCACTTGAAGAGCTAGAAACAGTAGGATCACATAATATAAAAATTATTGCTGATTGTAAAATAGAAGAGGTAAAAGCACAAGAGTTTGAAATGATAGTTCTTCCGGGTGGATTACCAAATGCTTTTACACTTGCAGAGAATAGCTATGTACAAGCTTTATTAAAACAAATGAAAAGTGAAAATAAATATATTGGTGCAATATGCGCAGCACCTTATGCTTTAAATAAAGCAGAAGTTCTAAATGAAAACTATACTTGTTATCCAAGTTTTGAACAAAAAATAAGACTTGAAGGTTACCATAATGAAGATGCAGTTGTAATTGATGGCAAAGTTATTACTTCAAGAGGGCCAGCAACAGCAACAAGATTTGCTTTAGAATTAGTAAGAGCTTTAAAAGGTGATGAAATATTTAAAAGCATAAAAAATGGGATATTAGCATAGTAATATCCCCTAAAGAGAGGAATGGATAAAATAACAGAATTTTTAAATTGGAGTATTGCTTACTTTTTAGGAGTAAAACATATGTGTCAAACACCTTTTTATAAAGATATTTATGATTTTACTATTGAATTTTTATCTTCTGATTATGAAAATATTTCTTAATTAAATTGTTATTTAAATGTAACTTATTTTTTTTACAATGCTTTTATGAAATACAAAAGCATTTTTATATCAGATGTTCATCTTGGCACAAGGTTTTCAAAAGCCAAGAATCTTTTAAAATTTTTAAAAGAAAATCAAAGTGAAAACCTCATCTTAGTGGGAGATATTATAGATGGCTGGGCTATGAAAAGAAAATTTATTTGGCCCCAAACACATTCCAATGTAATACAAAAGATACTAAAAAAAGCAAAGAAAGGTTGTAAAGTTACTTTTATTACTGGAAATCATGATGAATTTTTAAGACCTTTTGTTCCTTTGTTTTTAGGAGATGATTTAAATATTTCCAATGAACTTGAATATAAAGCTTTAAATGGGAAAACCTATTATATAACCCATGGGGATTTTTTTGATTCTATTACTATGACTAAAAAATGGCTTGCTATTTTAGGAGATTATGGATATGACCTTCTTTTATATTTAAATGCCTTATTAAACTTTATAAGAAAAAAACTTGGCATAAAAAAATATTGGTCTTTATCAAAATATGTAAAAGACAATGTTAAATCCTCTGTCTCTTTTATAACTGATTTTGAAAAAGTTTTATCAACACATGCAAAAAATAAAGGATATGATGGTATTATTTGTGGTCATATTCATAAAGCAGAAATTAGAAAAATAGAAGAGATAGAATATTTAAACTGTGGAGATTGGGTAGAGTCTTGTACAGCTATTGCTGAAACCTATGAAGGGGAATTTATTATAATAGATTGGCTTGAGAAATAATGCAAAAAAAAATCTTTCCTACAAATCTTGCACTTGCTCTTGGCGGAGGTGCTGCAAGGGGTGCTTTTCATCTTGGGGTTCTTGAATTTTGTGAAAAAAATAGTATAGAAATACAAGCTTATAGTGGTTCTTCTATTGGCAGTATTATAAGTGTAGCTCATGCTAGCGGAGTTTGTGCTAAAGAACAATTAAGAATTTTTGCTTCAAAAGAATTAAGAAGAGCTTTAAAGTTTAACTATTTTCGAAATGGCTTACTAAAAATTGACCATACAAGTAAAATTATTGATGAATTAATACCTATAAAAAACTTAGAAGATTTACCAAAACCTGTATATATAAATGCCTATGATATAAAAGAGAAAAAACTACACTACTTTAATAGTGGAGATTCCATTACTTTATGTATGGCTTCTAGTGCTTTAGTACCTATTTTTAAACCCATAAAGTACAAAAATATGTATTTAATTGATGGAGGATTATTTGATAATGTTCCAATAAAACCCTTACAAAATAAAGGTTATGAGATTTTTGCAGTGGATTTATTTCCCAAAAGAACACAACATACAACAAAAAAAGTAAATCCTTTAAAACTTTTAAAGAAAAAGGTTTTTAAAGAACTATATGAAAACCATTCCCATAGTTTGGCTAATACAAACTACTACTTAGGAAGTACTCATATAAGAAACTTTTCATTATTTACTTTTAAAGAGCTTGAAGAGTGTTTTAATTTAGGTTTTAAAGAGGCTCAAAATCATTTTTTAGGTATACTTTAAATTAAAAAAAGCATAAAGATTTAAAAGATGTCCGAAATACCTAAATTTAGCCATTTACATTTACATACTGAATATTCATTACTTGATGGTGCAAATAAAATAAAACCCCTAGCAAAAAAAATAAAAGCCTTAGGAATGAAAAGTGTTGCCATGACAGACCATGGTAACATGTTTGGAGCTATTGACTTTTATAATGCAATGAGAGCGGAGGGAATTAAACCTATTATTGGAATGGAAGCATATATTCACAATAGTAGTGAACTTGATGATAAAACTACAAAACAAAGATTTCACCTTTGCTTATATGCAAAAAATGATATAGGTTATAAAAATCTAATGTTTTTAAGTTCTCAAGCTTATATGTATGGATTTTACTACTATCCAAGAATTAATAAAAAACTATTAAGGGAAAATAGTGAAGGATTAGTTTGTAGTGCCGCTTGTTTACAAGGGGAAGTAAACTGGCATTTAAATACTCAAAATGAAAGAAATGTAAGAAATGGTGCAAAAGGTTATGAAGAAGCAAAAAAAATCGCTTTAGAGTATAAAGAGATTTTTGGAGATGATTTTTACTTAGAGATTATGAGACATGGAATTTCAGACCAACTTTTTGTAGATGATCAAATTATTAGGCTTTCAAAAGAGACAGGTATTAAACTAGTAGCTACAAATGATACTCACTACTTAGAACAAAAAGATGCCGATGCCCATGAAGCTTTTATGTGTATTGCCATGAATAAACTTTATGATGATCCAAATAGACTAAGACACTCTGTACATGAATTTTATTTAAAATCACCAGAACAAATCTCAAAACTCTATGCTGATATTCCTGAAGCTATTGAAGCTACACAAGAAATAGCAGATAAATGTAATTTAGAGATAAAACTAGGAAACCCTACTCCACCAAACTTTAAATTTACTAGACAAAAATTAACACAAGAAGGTTTACAAATACCAGAACCTGAAAATGAATATTCCCTTGAAAATGATAAGGCTTTATTTATTCATGAATGTTGGAAAGGTTTAGAAAAAAGACTTGAACTTGTACCGCAAGAAAAACATCAAGAGTATAAAGATAGGCTACAAGTTGAAATAGATATTATTAATAATATGAAATTCCCTGGATATATGCTTATTGTATGGGATTTCGTTAGAGTTGCAAAAGAAATGAAGATTCCAGTAGGTCCAGGAAGGGGTTCAGCAGCAGGAAGCTTAGTTGCTTTTAGTTTAAAAATTACCGATATTGACCCTATTCCTTATGGATTACTTTTTGAGAGGTTTCTAAATCCAGAGAGAGTATCAATGCCTGATATTGATATGGACTTTTGTCAAAGTAGAAGGGGAGAAATTATTGATTATGTTGTTCAACAATATGGTAGAGCCAATGTTGCACAAATTATTACTTTTGGTAAACTTCTAGCAAAAGGGGTTATTAGAGATGTTGCTAGAGTTTTAGATATGCCTTATGCAAAAGCTGATGCTATGGCAAAATTAATCCCTGATGAATTAGGAATAAACCTTACACAATCATATGAAAAAGAACCAAAAATTAAAGAACTTTGTGACTCAGACCCACAAGCTAAAAGGGTATGGGAATTTGCTTTAGCACTTGAAGGCTTAAATAGAAATGCAGGTACTCACGCTGCTGGTGTTGTTATTTCAAATGAACCATTATGGAAAAAAACTCCTCTTTTTAAACCCTCTGGGCTTGATACCTTAGCTACTCAATATAATGGGAAATATGTTGAAGATGTGGATTTAATTAAATTCGACTTCTTAGGTCTTAAGACCCTAACTGTTATTGAAGAAGCAAATAAATTAATTGAATTAAGGCATGGAAAAAGAGTAAATTTTCTTGAAACAGATGTGAATGATAAGGGAGTTTATGACCTTATTCAAACTGGTAATACAATTGGATTATTCCAAATAGAATCCGATGGAATGCAAGATTTATGTAAAAGATTAAAACCTTCAAACTTTGAGGATATTATTGCCGTACTTGCATTATATAGACCAGGTCCAATGGAATCAGGAATGCTTGATGACTTTATTGAAAGAAAACATGGAAGAGCAAAAATTGATTATTTCTATGATGAATTAGAAACTGCTTTAAAACCTATACTTGAAAATACTTACGGAGTTATTGTATATCAAGAGCAAGTTATGCAAATCGTGCAATCTATTGGTGGCTTTTCACTTGGTGGTGCCGATTTAGTTAGACGGGCAATGGGTAAAAAAATTAAAGAAGAGATGGATAGATTAAAAGGTGAATTTGCCGATGGGGCTGTAAATAAAGGTTATACAAGAGCCTATACAGAAGAGTTATTCGACCTTATTGTAAAGTTTGCTGGATATGGATTTAACAAATCTCACTCAGCAGCCTATGCTTTAGTAACTTTTTATACTTCATATTTAAAATGCTACTACCCAGCTGAATTTATGGCAGCCTTACTTACACTTGAAAAGGATAATACAGATAAGGTTGTAAAGTATGTTGATGAAGTTAAAAGATTAGGACTTGATTTATTTCCACCTGATATTAATAAATCAGACCTTGTTTTCTCTGCAAAGAAAATTGAAAAAGAAGAAGTTGTTATGTTTGGGATGGGTGCCATTAAAGGTGCTGGAGATGTGGCAATTAAATCAATTTTAAAAGCAAGAAATGAAGGTGGAGAATTTAAAGATTTATCTGATTTTATTAGTAGAATTGATGCGAGTAAAGTAAATAAAAGAGTAATTGAATCTTTAGTTAAAGCAGGTGCGCTTGATTGCTTTGAATATAGTAGAAAAGCCTTATTAGAACAAATTGAACTAATTGTTGAAGCTGCAGGAAAAGCTATGCAAGCAAAGAAAATGGCAACGGGTTCCTTATTTGGAGATGATGAAGAGCTTACAAGTATAACAATTGAGCTTTCACATATTCCAGAATACTCTTCTAAAGAGCTTTTAGAACTAGAAAAAAGTGCCTTAGGTTTTTATGTATCTGGACATCCCCTTGATGAGTATAGAGAACAACTTGATAAGATAAACTATACTTTAAGTTCTGAAATTGATGAGATAAGTGATGGAAGTGAAGTTTTATTTATAGGTAAAGTTGAAACTATAACAGAAAAAATTTCTAAAAAAGGTAATAAATTTGCTATTTTAAATATTATGGATTTCCACGGAAATATTGAGCTTATGATGTTTGAAGATAAACTAAATGAGTTAAAAAATGAATTTAATTATCAAGATGAACCCCTTGCTTTTAAAGTAAAAATATCAAAAGATGATCAATTTACAAGAATGAGTCTAAGAAAAATTGAAAACTTAGATGATGCAAAAAATGATAAACAAAAAGTTAAAAAAGTAGAGAAGATAGAACCTCCTGTAAATGTTGCTATTCCTTTTTCAAATAGTGAAGAAATTATGTATAAACTTTTTGAAGTAATTGCACATAATCAAGGAAAAAGAGAGTTTAAAATTATTATAAAATCAAAACTTGGAGATATTGAACTTGAAACAGGTTTTAAAGTTGCTTCAAATATTGAGAATCTTATAAAAAATATGGAAGGATTATATTTAGTAGAATGAAACAAATCTTATTAACAAATGATGATGGATTTGATGCAATTGGATTAAAAGCTTTAATTCAAGCTTTAAGCCCTATTGCAAAAATAACAGTAGTTGCCCCTGCAAAAAATAAATCAGCGTGTGGGCACTCTTTAACTTTAGATAGACCATTAAGAATGGCTAAAGTTGATGATGATTTTTATAAAATAGATGATGGAAGTCCAACAGATTGTATGTTTATTTCTATTCATAATCTATTTAAAGAAGGGTATAAACCTGATTTGGTAATTAGTGGAATAAATATTGGTGCAAATATGGGAGAAGATATTACTTATAGTGGAACAGCCTCTGCTGCGATGGAAGCAGTTTTACATAATATTCCTGCCATTGCAATTTCACAAGTTTGTAAAGATAGATGTCAAGATATAAAAAATGGTTGGGATTTTGCTTTAGCAAAAGATACAATTGTAAAAATAGCCAAAAAGATTTTAAATAATCAATTTCCATTGGGTGAACGAAAATTTTTAAATATAAATATTCCTCCAATTGAACCAAAAGAGTGTAAAGGTATAAAGATTACTAAAGCTGGATATAGAGAGTATGGAAATGATACTTCTAGGCATTTAAATCCAAGAGGAGAAGAATATTATTGGATAGGATTACACCCTTTAATTTGGAAAAGTAGTGAAAATAAAGATTGTGATTTTGAAGCAATAAAAGATAATTATATTTCTATTTCTCCTATTAAATTAGATATGACTTCATATGAAGATATTTCTATTTTAAATCAATGGATAAAAAATTAAAAAAAAAGTAGCTTTTTTATTGGGATTACTATATAATTGCAGCTAAATATGCCAAAAGGAAAATAATGAATTTTACTCAATCTATATTAGATAATATTGATAGACTTGTTGGAACATTAAAACCTGAAGAAGAGTTACAAGAAGTTCTAAAAAGAAAATTCACAAAAAAAGAATATAAGGTTTTTGTAGCTATTGAATCTGGAGAATCATTTGAAGATTTAGAAAAAATAATGAAAGATGATAAAAAAAGAATTGAAGAGCTATATAAAAATGCTTGCAAAAAATTAAATCAAGAATTATTTAAAAAAGAATTAGTTTATATAAACTAGATACTACAACTTTTTTGTAGTATCTTTCTCACTATTAGAAACTATTGACAAATCATCTATAAACTTAACTAATACCATCCCAGCAAATTTTTCATCTTTATAAAATTCAACTCTGTAGATTTTACCTTTTTTATCAATTGAGTATCTTTTTAAGATATTTGTTTTAGAAATTTTTAATCCTGCTTCATTCTTTTGAGATTTATTAACATATCCAATAACATTTACTCTTATATCCTCTTTGGGTTTTACTAAAAAATCATCTTTTACATAAATTAGTGAACCCATTTCTATCTCTTTTATTTCTCCATCAATATTAATATCTACATTTTTTAATTCATGATTAATTTCAAAATAGTCAGGAGATAACCTTGATACTCTTCTATTACCATAATGAATATTATATAAATTTCCATCTTTTATAACAGTCATTAATGGATTGCTCCCCACAAACTCAATACTTCCATCTTTTTTAATAGGAAAATAATTTAAACTATTTCTAATTTCCCTAAGTGGAAGTTTAATTTTATCATCATAAAAAGAAATAGAAATATCATTATCTATTACATCTTTTAAAACTATTGGTGTTAATTCAAATTTTCTTTTATAATCAATATTCATAATTTGCATATATTTTTCAATAGCTAAAAGATGATAATATGTTCTTTCATGTAAAGGTAACTCTTTACTTGCTTCATTACCAAAGGCTGCTTTCCCTATATTAATAGCATAATAAGTAAGAGTTTTTTCCATCTCTTTATCACCAAGTCTTGTTTTTGTATTTTTAACTGAATAGTAGTCTCTTTGTCTTATTAATTTATTATTTATATATTCACAAACTTGAGAAGAAATTTCTTCTAAATTTCCATATTTTTCTATATTTAAATAAGATTGGTCAATAATTGAACTTTGTCCCCATTTATGTGGAGAATGAATACTATCAATATGTTTTTTTCTATAAAAACCACTACCATCATGTAAATTTAAAATAAGTTTAACTTTATCATTTGACATATATTCTTTTATTCTTTGTATAGTATTATAATCAGGGTCTTGAGAAGAAATAGAAGCAAATTTTCTATTCATATCTCCAAAAGCTCCTCTTCCTCTTTTAATAATAGAATAAAAGTTTAAATTAGGGATTACCCAAACAGAACCCTTATTAATTTCATAATGAGTAGCAATAAGGGAAGCAGCCATAAAACCTCCTGGCTCATCACCTTGTATTCCACCAACAATTAAAAGTGTATTATTATCTGTTTCACCTTTTTTTATTAAATCAAAATTTTGAATATTTGCAAAAAGCGAAATTGAAAAAATAAAAAATATAAAACTAAATAACTTTAATATGCCAAGGTTCATATCTTACTCCATCTTTATTGTTTATTGTATATCTCATCTCAATATAAGTTAAGCTTTTCATTTTTAAAAATTCATCAGTTAATGCAAATCTTGATGTAAAATTATCATATCCCAAACCAATTTTTCCCACATCAAAATCACCAATAGAGTGATATGTAAATGCTGGTGGAGCTAAAGATTTTGAAGCCTCTGTTATATTTCCATCTGTTGAATATATCTTATCAAGATAAAGGTTCATCTGTTTTACAATACTTCTAACACCTGAAGTTAAGATTATAGTATCTCCAATATCCTTTTTCATTTCATAATAAGTCTGTTCAGGCTTTCCTCTAAATAAATAATGACCTGTTCTTGGTATTTTTACAATATCTTTTTCACTGATTTTTTCAGTAATTGAAGAAGAGATTTTTTTACCATAAAAACCATATTGTGTGGGATTAATATAAAATATTTTTTCTAAAAAACTTAATTCTTTATTTGTAAATTCTCCAATATTTTTTGCATATTTTGCATATTTTATTAAGTTATCAAAACTTACAACATTAAAATTACCATATCCAATATGTCTTTGCACAAGTCTTAATTTTTTTCTAACAGCTATAAATTCATTTATATCATTATCTTCAATAAAAATATCACTTTTTTTAATAGGAGTACTTCCTATAGCCAATGAATCAGCAGGATATATCTCCTCATTAGTTTCAAACTCTTCATCAGCTTTTAATAATAAAGAAGAAGTAAAAGTACTTAAAGCTGCTAATTTACAAGAATTAAAAAAATCTCTTCTATTCATATACAATACTCATATAATCATTTTAATATGTTCATGATCACTTAAAAGCTTATATAGCTCTTTTCTATCATCTTCATTGTGAACTAATAACTCTAAAGAATAACTTTTATATTTTCCTTTAGAACTTGTTTTTGATTCTTTTACACTATGCTCTCTTGTTTTTAGTACATCTACTACAATCTCTTTAATATCTTTTTCATGATGACATACTAATTTATATATCCAAGTACAAGGATAATTTAATGCTAAAGTCTCTTTACTTAAATCAATCATTTATTTTTCCTATTAATTTAAATTTTCTCTATTAAAATCACCACTTTTCCCACCAGACTTATGTTCTAATTGAACATTTGAAATAATCATAGATTTATCTATTGCTTTTACCATATCATAAATAGTAAGTAAACCTATACTAACCCCTGTTAAAGCCTCCATCTCAACTCCAGTTTGCCCCGTAAGTTTAGCAGTAACATAAAGCTTAAATCCAGGCAATTTTGGAAGTTCTTCAATATCACAATTTATTCCACTTAATAATAAAGGATGACACATAGGGATTAGTTCACTTGTTTTTTTAGTTCCCATAATTGCTGCAATTACAGCTGTTTGTAATACTGGACCTTTTTTTGTATTATTACTTATAATAGCCTCAAATGCTTCTTGGCTCATAGAGATTTGTCCAGAGGCTACTGCAACTCTTGTTGTATCATTTTTATCAGAAACATCAACCATCTTTGGTCTATTTTTATCATCTAAGTGTGTTAAGTTCAAGTGATTTGCCTTTTTTTTTTAATTTTACCATTATATCTTAAATTAATTAAATAGTAATTAAGTTTATTTTAAATATAATCTATGTTCAAATTTTAAAAGAAAGAGGGTGATTTTAGTGCCTGGCATTAAAGTAAAAGAAACTGAATCTTTTGACGAAGCTTATAGAAGATTTAAAAAGCAATGTGACAGAAACCTTATCGTTACTGAAGCAAGAGCTAGAAGATTTTTCGAGCCAATGACAGAAATTAGAAAAAAACAAAAAATTTCTGCTAGAAAGAAAATGCTTAAAAGATTATATATGCTTAGAAGATACGAGTCAAGATTATAAGATTCAATTCTATCCATTAAAAGGTCAGCTTATGCTGGCCTTTTTTTATATCTAGAAAAAAGTAAAATAAAAAACAATACAACTAATATAAAAGCCCTATAAGATGTCTAGAAGAAAAAGAAAATAGAAATAAGTATATTTACTTGTTTTTTATAAATTAATCCATTTAAAGCTTTATTTTAATGGCTTTTTTCACAAGAAAGTAATAGCTTATACTTTTTAGTTCAATAAAGTTAAATTACTAGAAAATAAGCATTTAAAAAGTAGTATAAATAAAAAGCTTCTTGTGAAAAAAGCCAGACTTTATTGAAGCCAAAAATAGGAAGATAATTTTCGAGAAAGCCTGAGGACTGTTTGAAATAAAAAGAGTGATAAATTCACTCTTTTTATAAGTTCCGCAAGGCAGAAAATTAGAATAATATTTTTGGGAAGCATTTATGCCTTCAATAACTTGTCTGGGAGTTTCTTTGTACCTTTCTTTACGGTTAAAGAAAGGTAATTAAAAAAAGAAATATAAAATATAAGATAAAAGTTTTATTCTCTTATTGTATTTTCTACTTATAAATATATATTTCTATAATTAATATTTAGACTAAAATACTTTTTTTTTATAAAAAAAGTAAACAAAAAAAATCGTTCGCTAGATGAAAAATTACGCTAAATCTTTTTTAAAATCCTAAAATTGTAAGACTCGGCAAATTCTTGCCTCAAACAAGTTACAATTTCTTTACGAATTTTAAAAAATATTCTTTACGCTATTTTTCAAATGTTCACCCTTTTATCTAGTAATTTAACTTTATTGAGAAAGGTAATTAAAAAAAACAAGGTAAAAAAAAAGCCTCTATCGAAATCAACAGTAAATATTGACTTAGATAAAGGCTAAATTGTTATATAAAAAACTCAAGAGCTGGCAGAGACCTACGTTTCCACAACTGAAAGCTGCAGTATTATCAGCGCTGAAGTGCTTGACTTCCAGGTTCGGTATGGGTCTGGGTATTTCCACTTCGCTATATCCACCAGCAAGTTGAGTGATAAAAATAGTTCTTCTATTCTTAACACTCAACTTTGTGAGTTTTTTGTTAAAGTCTTTTACACAACTTTTATATTTAATAAGATAGTAAACCAAAGAATTGTAAAAAAAAAGCCAAACGATCTATTAGTACTAGTCAGCTAAACAACTTTCATTGATTACACATCTAGCCTATCAACCTCTTAGTCTTAGAGGGATCTTCAGGGAAAGTTCATCTTGGAGTTGGCTTCGAGCTTAGATGCTTTCAGCTCTTATCTCATCCGTACGTAGCTACCCAACGATGCTCTTGGCAGAACAATTGGTACACCAGTGGTACGTTCATCCCGGTCCTCTCGTACTAGGGACAAATCTCCTCAACTTTCCTACGCCCACGGAAGATAGGGACCGAACTGTCTCACGACGTTCTGAACCCAGCTCGCGTACCGCTTTAAATGGCGAACAGCCATACCCTTGGGACCTGCTCCAGCCCCAGGATGCGATGAGCCGACATCGAGGTGCCAAACCTCCCCGTCGATGTGAGCTCTTGGGGGAGATCAGCCTGTTATCCCCGGCGTACCTTTTATCCTTTGAGCGATGGCCCTTCCACTCAGAACCACCGGATCACTATGACCGACTTTCGTCTCTGCTCGACATGTACGTCTCACAGTCAGGCTAGTTTATGCCATTATACTCAGCTGGCGATTTCCATCCGCCATGAACTAACCTTTGTAAGCCTCCGTTACTTTTTAGGAGGCGACCGCCCCAGTCAAACTACCCACCAGACATTGTCCTAGTAGAGGTTTACTCTACCTAGTTAGTAACTCAAATATTCAAGGGTGGTATCTCAAGGGTGGCTCCGACTCTACTGGCGTCTAGTCATCTTAGCCTCCCACCTATCCTGCACATGAATATCCAAGCTACAGTGTCAAGCTGTAGTAAAGGTGCACGGGGTCTTTCCGTCTTTCCGCGGGTAGGAGGAATTTTCACCTCCACTACAATTTCACTGGATCCCTGGTTGAGACAGCTCCCATCTCGTTACGCCATTCATGCAGGTCGGTATTTAACCGACAAGGAATTTCGCTACCTTAGGACCGTTATAGTTACGGCCGCCGTTTACTCGGGCTTCAATCAAATGCTTCGATTGCTCTAACATCATCAGTTAACCTTCGAGCACCGGGCAGGCGTCACACCTTATACATCCACTTACGTGTTAGCAAAGTGCTGTGTTTTTGGTAAACAGTCGGGAGGGACTCTTTGTTGCAACCTTTCTAGCTTTTTGAAGCAAGTTCATATACCAGAGGAGGCACACCTTATACCGAAGATACGGTGCTAGTTTGCAGAGTTCCTTAACCAGGGTTCTTCCACGCGCCTTAGAATACTCATCCCACCCACCTGTGTCGGTTTACGGTACGGGCAACATATAATATACTTAGTGGCTTTTCTTGGCACGACAGTATCATCGATTCCAAACGCTCTCCTAAAAGATTGTTCGGCCTGTAAGATCTCGGTCTCGTGATACCCGGATTTGCCTAAGTATCAACCTACTTCCTTCGAGCCACACTTCCATCAGTGACCTCGATTAACTCTATGCGTCCCCACATCGCGCTTATATGCTGGTATTGGAATATTAACCAATTTACCATCGTCTACCCCTTTCGGACTCGACTTAGGTCCCGACTAACCCTACGATGACGAGCATCGCGTAGGAAACCTTGGGTTTTCGGCGTTGAGGATTCTCACCTCAATTATCGCTACTCATGCCTGCATGCTCACTTCTATCCGCTCCAACGCTCCTTACCGGTACATCTTCTACGCTGAATAGAACGCTCTCCTACCACTCATATATAATATGAATCTAAAGCTTCGGTGTACATCTTAGCCCCGTTATATTTTCCGCGCAGAATCACTAGACCAGTGAGCTGTTACGCTTTCTTTAAAGGATGGCTGCTTCTAAGCCAACCTCCTGGTTGTCACAGTAACTCCACATCGTTTTCCACTTAGATGTAACTTTGGGACCTTAGCTGTTAGTCTGGGTTGTTCCCCTCTCGACATATGATTTTATCACCCTACGCCTGACTCCCTAGATTCCACATGTAGTATTCGAAGTTTGATAGGGTTTGGTACCGCGGTGAGCAGCCCTAGCCCATTCAGTGCTCTACCCCTACATGCTACTTCTAGAGGCTATACCTAAATATATTTCGGAGAGAACCAGCTATCACGAAGTTTGATTGGCCTTTCACCCCTATCCACAGGTCATCCGGAGGCTTTTCAACGCCTATCGGTTCGGTCCTCCACTGGCTCTTACACCAGCTTCAACCTGCCCATGGATAGATCACTTCGTTTCGGGTCTGCAGCATCTGACTTAGTCGCCCTATTAAGACTCGCTTTCGCTACGGCTTCGTACTTGACTTAACCTTGCCAGATACCACAACTCGCAGGCTCATTATGCAAAAGGCAGTCCGTCACCCTGTTAAAACATAGGGCTCCGAATGATTGTAAGCTAATGGTTTCAGGTTCTATTTCACTCTCCTCGCTGGAGTACTTTTCACCTTTCCCTCACGGTACTTGTTCACTATCGATCTGTAAGTAGTATTTAGGGTTGGAGGGTGGTCCCCCCGGCTTCAGTCAAAATACCACGTGTTCCGACCTACTCAGGATACCATTTGAGCTATTGATAATTTCGTATACAGGAGTATCACCTTCTATGCTATAGCTTTCCAACTATTTCTACTATCATCTTTAGTCTCTTATTATGGTCCTTCAACCCCCTATGCAAGCATAGGGTTTGCCCTCTTCCGCGTTCGCTCGCCGCTACTTACGGAATCTCGTTTGATTTCTCTTCCTCTGGCTACTGAGATGTTTCACTTCACCAGGTTAGCCCCCCGTAGGGTAACATAATCTTCATTATGCTGGGTTGTCCCATTCGGAAATCTTCGGATCAATGCCTCTTGACGGCTCCCCGAAGCTTATCGCAGTCTAGTACGTCCTTCATCGCCTCTTACAGTCTAGGCATCCACCATTAGCCCTTAATAGCTTTCTTTGTATAAATTAAATATTCCTATTTAATCTACCTTTGATAATTATTCCTTGGCTACTATCTTATTAAACATAAGATAGTTGTGTTTTCTTTTTTGAAATTTTATTTTTTATTAAAACTTTCGTTTCAATAAAACTCTTTCGAAAAATTTAAAGACTTTAACATTGTGTTTTTAAATAACTTTTAGGTTTTTTAAACCTAATATAAAAACTAATCTCTTTTAGTTCTTATATTAAGTTTCTTTTCTCACCTTATTTTCTTCTTTTTTATTTATAAGTTGGTGGAGAATAGCGGGATCGAACCGCTGACCTCCTGCGTGCAAGGCAGGCGCTCTCCCAGCTGAGCTAATTCCCCATAAAGATTATCTTTCTTATGGTGGGCCTAACAGGACTTGAACCTGTGACCTCACGATTATCAGTCGAGCGCTCTAGCCAGCTGAGCTATAGGCCCCTTTCACCTATCTTTAAATAATCTTTATAAACTGAATATATTGACTTTCAGATTAAGAATTGAATCTTAATCTGTTTTTTCTCTGAAAGGAGGTGATCCAACCGCAGGTTCTCCTACGGTTACCTTGTTACGACTTCACCCCAGTCGCTGATTCCACTGTGGAAGGTAGCTATCTTAGCATCCCTGCTTCGAGTGAAATCAACTCCCATGGTGTGACGGGCGGTGAGTACAAGACCCGGGAACGTATTCACCGTAGCGTAGCTGATCTACGATTACTAGCGATTCCAACTTCATGTAGTCGAGTTGCAGACTACAATCCGAACTGGGAGGTATTTTTGAGATTTGCTCCACGTCACCGTATTGCTGCTCTTTGTATACCCCATTGTAGCACGTGTGTAGCCCTGGTCGTAAGGGCCATGATGACTTGACGTCGTCCTCACCTTCCTCCTACTTGCGTAGGCAGTCTCGTTAGAGTTCTCAGCCGAACTGTTAGCAACTAACGACGAGGGTTGCGCTCGTTGCGGGACTTAACCCAACATCTCACGACACGAGCTGACGACAGCCGTGCAGCACCTGTATGTAAGTTCTAGCAAGCTAGCACTATTCTATCTCTAAAATATTCTTACTATGTCAAGACCAGGTAAGGTTCTTCGCGTATCGTCGAATTAAACCACATGCTCCACCGCTTGTGCGGGTCCCCGTCTATTCCTTTGAGTTTTAATCTTGCGACCGTACTCCCCAGGCGGTACACTTAATGTGTTAACTGCATTACTGCCATATCTAGTATGGCAACAACTAGTGTACATCGTTTAGGGCGTGGACTACCAGGGTATCTAATCCTGTTTGCTCCCCACGCTTTCGCGTCTCAGCGTCAGTTATGTTCCAGTAGATCGCCTTCGCAATCGGTATTCCTTCTGATCTCTACGGATTTTACCCCTACACCAGAAATTCCATCTACCTCTCCCATACTCTAGATTGACAGTTTCAAGAGCAGTTCTATGGTTGAGCCATAGGATTTCACTCCTGACTTATCGATCCGCCTACACGCTCTTTACGCCCAGTGATTCCGAGTAACGCTTGCGCCCTCCGTATTACCGCGGCTGCTGGCACGGAGTTAGCCGGCGCTTATTCATATAGTACCGTCATTATCTTCCTATATAAAAGGAGTTTACGCACCGAAATGTGTCATCCTCCACGCGGCGTTGCTGCATCAGGGTTCCCCCCATTGTGCAATATTCCCCACTGCTGCCTCCCGTAGGAGTCTGGACCGTGTCTCAGTTCCAGTGTGACTGATCATCCTCTCAAACCAGTTATGCGTCATTGTCTTGGTAGGCCATTACCCCACCAACTAACTGATACAATACAGGCCAATCCTTTACCGATAAATCTTTCCCTTGCATACTTTAGTATTAAAGGCATATAGGACATTAGCAGTCGTTTCCAACTGTTATTTCCTTGTAAAGGGCATGTTACCTATACATTACTCACCCGTGCGCCACTTAGCTGACAAATATAGCAAGCTATATCCCGTTCTCGTTCGACTTGCATGTGTTAAGCACGCCGCCAGCGTTCACTCTGAGCCAGGATCAAACTCTCCAAAAAGTGTTTGAAACTGACTAATTATGTAACTCTATTTGTTACAAAATTATCACTCATTGTTTTTTAATTAAAATTAATTAATTAAATTTTTGTTATAGACGAAGAATTTTCTATTCTTCTTGTTTTTCATTGTCATATATATTCAGTTTATAAAGATTACTTTCCTTATAAACTTTTTGTTTTTAAAGAACTCAATTTCTATCTCTCCCGCTTCTTAAGCGTTCCAGCGAATTTGGACGGGAATTATAATAGATTTTTTACCCCTTGTCAAGGGTTTTTCCTAAATCCTAGCTTAAATTCTTAAATTCTTTGGGTTTTTGCCATTTTTATTATTTTTAGACACATTTTGTTATTTTATGTTAATATTTCGTTTACATTTATACTGTAATATATCAACAATGTAATAGATATGTTATATAAGCTTTAACATATTAATATTACAAATCTAAATTTTATAATAATAAATAAAAGGACAGAAAATGTATAACAGAGATTATTTAGAACAATCTCACAATCATACAGCACAGAACTCTTCAAGAGTTCAACTTATGAGCTTTTTAAAAGCTACATATCAATTATTTGCGGGATCACTTTTAGCAGCTACTGCAGGAGCATATATTGGACTTGATATTGTTTCTATTATTGCAGGACCAGTAATGTGGATTTTATTTGCAGTAGAGTTAGCATTGATATTCTTTGTTATTCCAAGAGTAAAACATACTCCTGGTGTAAACTTAGCAGTATTATTTGCATTTACATTTATCACAGGACTTACAATTGCTCCTTTATTAACAGCAATTTTTGCTATGCCAAGTGGTGCTTCTATAGTTGGTCAAGCATTTTTAATGACTGCTGTAGCGTTTGGGGGAATTTCTATGTTTGCTATGACAACAAAAAAAGACTTCTCTTCAATGGGTAAATTTTTATTTATTGCATTAATTATAATGATTGTTGCAGGTATTTCTAATATCTTTATTCAATCTTCAATGATGCAATTAATTATTGCAAGTGGTGGTGCTTTATTATTTTCAGCATTTATTCTGTATGATACGCAAAATATCATCAGAGGTGGTTATGACTCACCAGTTGAGGCTGCACTATCTTTATATTTAGATTTCTTTAACCTATTTGTATCTTTATTACAAATTTTAGGAATTATGAATAACAATAATGAATAAAAACTAACTCCACTTGGAGTTAGTTTATATATGAGAAGAGATGACAAAAGAACACTTACGTTTAATAGATGCTAATTTAAATAGATTAAGAGAAGGTCTTCGAGTAATTGAAGATATTTTTAGATACATCTATAATGATAAAGAAAATGCTTCAAGATTAAAAAAAATAAGACACCAAAGCAGACTTAACTTTTATAGTGAACTTCTATCTTCAAGAGATATAAAAAATGATGTTTTAAAAAAATCAACTACTAGTGAACAAAAAAGAGAAGATTTAAACTCAATACTAATAGCTAACTTTAAAAGAGCACAAGAAAGTGCTAGAGTATTAGAAGAGTTTACTAAACTTTTTTCAACAGAGAATAGTGAAACTTTTAAAGCTATTAGATATGAACTTTATGATTTAGAAATTGTCTTAACAAAAATAACTTCAAATTCTAAATAATTTAAAGTATATTCTTTATAAAGCTTTTTTGCATCTTTAAAGCTTAAAGATGTGCCACCACTAACTCCTGAGTTTTTAATATAATCAAAAAGTTTCTTTTTGTTTTCAAATTCTACATTATAATTATATACTTCAAATTCACAATTAAAGCTATGTAAAAAAGCCTCTTTAATAGTATTTGTATCTAAAATAGGAGATTTATTCCCTGTTATAGCTTGTATTGATTTAAAAGTATTTGAAGTAAATAAAACAGCATTTATAGTATTTGTAACATTTGATAATCTTGCAACAAGTTTTTTTAAATCCTTTGACCATTGCATAGCAGAAGAAGAAATAACCATTTCAAAATTTTTATTTTCTAAAAAGTTAAAAAACTCTTCAGAATCAAAATCAAAGCAAGATATATTTATATTTTTTGCTCGTGGGTGTAATTCACACATAGAAAGGGAAAAATCAATCGCAGTATATTCACATATTTCCCAAGTAATATTTTTATATACTTGACCTGAACCACAGCCAAGTTCTAAAATAGTTTTAGGAGTTGAAGCAATCTCTCTTACAAGAGCTTTTGCAATTATTTGCTGAATTATATTATTATTGTTATAATCTTTTGCATGTTTAGTAAATTCATTTTGTACAGACATTTATTTAGATTTATCTCTTTTACATTAAGTATAGAATATAGTTAAGTATTATTTTAACTTTTTCTTAATAAGTTTTAGATAAAATATACAGCATTTTTAAAAAAGGACAACCAATATGACTTCTACACTTTTAATAGTTCAATTTGTATTAGCTATTATATTAACAATAACAGTATTGCTGCAAAAAAGTTCTAGTATTGGACTTGGAGCATATAGTGGAAGTAATGACTCACTATTTGGAGCAAAAGGACCTGGAAGCTTTTTAGCTAAAGCAACAATGGCTGTAGGCCTTTTATTTGTTATTAATACTCTTGTTTTAGGTTATATGTATAATGAACAAAGAAATAAAAGTGCTGTTGATACAGTAAAAATCAATAGCTTAATTCCTACAAAACCAGAACAAAAAGTAGAGCAAACAGCACCAGCTGCACCAACTGCACCTAGTGTTCCAGCAAGTAAATAATTATAAGAAGTAGAGAAGTATGAAATATCTACTACTTCTTATTATCTCTTATTACTATCTAAGTGCAAATGCCCATGTATTTGTATATCATAGATTTGGAGATAGTAAACATCCAAGTACAAATACTACTTTAGAAGAATTAGAAAAAGAGTTTAAATACTTTAAAGATAATGGATATAAAGTAGTAAAACTTTCACAAATTATTGAAAAAGTAAACAATAAAGAAAAAGTTCCAGATAATTGGGTAGCTTTAACTATTGATGATAGTTATAAAAGCTTTTATCAAAATGGATTAGAAATATTTAAAAAATACAATTATCCTTTTTCATTATATGTTTATGTAAAAGCAACACAGCAACAATATAGTGATTTTATGACTTGGCAAGAGATAAAAGAAGCTTCAAAATATGGAGAAATAGGTCTTCATTCTTATAATCATCCTCATCTTACGCATTTAACAGAAGAGGAGATAAATAAAGATACAAAAAAAGCCTATGAAATATTTGAAGAAAAATTAGGTTTTAAACCAAAATCATATGCTTATCCATATGGTGAGTATAATGAAAAAGTAAAAAATGAAATAAAAAAATTTAACTTTGATGCAATATTAAATCAAAGTGCAGGTACAGTTAATGAAACTTCTGATGTTTATAGCATAAATAGAATTGCATTAGTTGGTGAAGTTAATTTAAAACAAAAATTAAAATATAAAACTTTAGATGCTACATGGATAGAACCACAAGAGTTTCCAACTGATGGAATATTAAGAAAAGTAAAAGCTAAAGTTGATCCAAAAATAAAAGAGATTAAATTATATATCACTGGTATTGGATGGAAAGAGATAAAAGTGAATAATGGTATAATTGACATCAAATTAAATGAATACTTAAAAAACGCAAGAACAAGAGTTGCTTTAAGTACAGATTACTATACAATTTCAACTAAACTTATAATTAAAAATAAAAAGGAGAAATAAATGTTACAAGAGATATATGCAGAGACAAAAAACCAAATGGAAAAATGTATTGAAGCATTAAAAAGAGATTATAAAACACTTAGAACAGGTAAAGTTTCAACTTCTATCTTAGATGGTATTAGAGTAAATTATTATGGAACACCAACTGAGTTAAATCAAGTAGCTTCTGTTTTAGCACCTGATGCAACAACTATTGTTATTTCACCATGGGAAAAAAACCTAGTAAGTGATATTGAAAAAGCAATTAATGAAGCAAATATCGGGGTAAACCCAAATAATGATGGAACAGTAGTAAAACTATTTTTCCCTCCAATGACTGTTGATCAAAGACAAGAAGCTGCAAAACAAGCAAAAGGGATGACAGATAATGCTAAAGTTGCAATTAGAAATGTAAGAAAACACTCTAATGATAAAGTTAAATCTTTACATAAAGATAAAGAGATTACAGATGATGAAAGCAAAAAAGCTCAAGATGAAATTCAAAAAATTACTGATGCTTTTGTAGTTAAAGCAGATGAAACTTTAAAAACAAAAGAACAAGAAATTTTAACGGTATAATTATGAACGTAGAACAAATTTATAAAGATGCACAAGCTCTATTAGAAGGGCATTTTAAATTAAGTAGTGGTAATCATTCAAGATTTTATTTACAATCTGCAAAAGTTTTAGAAGACCCAAAAACTGCAAAATTATTAGCCCAAGCTTTAGCAGAGCAAATTAAAGCTAGTGGAATTAAAGTTGATGCTGTTTGTTCACCTGCACTTGGTGGATTAATTGCAGGATTTGCACTTGCAACTGCTTTAGATGTAAGATTTATCTTTGCTGAAAGAGTTGAGGGAGAGATGACAATTAGAAGAGGGTTTGAAGTACAAGAGGGTGAAAACTATATTATTTGTGAAGATATTATCACAACTGGCGGAAGTGCTTTAGAAGCTGCTAAGCAAGTTGAACTTGGTGGTGGAAATATTGTGGCTTATGCTGCACTTGCAAATAGAGGTTTCTGTTCAAGAGTAGGAAGTTCTTTAGAAGCTAAAGATAATTGTAAATTACCACTTGATAAACCACTTTTTGCTTTAGATGATTTTACTTTTGAAATGTACACACCAGAAGAGTGTCCTATGTGTAAAGAAGGAAGTATTGCATATAAACCAGGAAGTAGAGGAAACTAAACTTTATGGGAAGATGGAGAGATGTAAAACAAAATAGAGTTGAAAAACAAGAAACTATTATTAAACAAAAGAGCAATAATAGTATTGTTAGTGCATCTCTTTCATCAAGATTTAAAGCATTTTTAACTGACTCATTTTTAATAACTACTCCAATAACTTACATTATAATGTATTTAGTTTTAGGTGGAGGGGAAGATTTTGCCCAAAATAGAATATATGGGTGGAGTTTAATCCTTTCAATAACAGCAGCTATAATTTTATTTTTTTGGTATGTAAAATTTCAAACTCCAGGAATGAAAGCATATAGCGTTAAAATAGTAAATTTACAAAATAAAAGAATAACTTTTATACAAGCATTTATAAGATATTTTGCAACACTTTTTTCTATGGTATCTATCTTTTTAATGTTTATGCCTTTTTTTCATAAAGAGAAAAAGACTTTTCAAGATTTAGTTTCAAAAACTATAATTGTTGATGAATAGACTTTTTTTTAATCTTTCAGCATTTTACTTTTTTTATTTTGCTGCAGTAGGAGTTTATGTAATTTTCCTTCCAAAAGTATTACATGATATTGGATATAGTGCTTTTGATATAGGAATAATCTTTGCTTTAGCACCACTTATGAGATTTGCAACTCCTTTTTTATTTCTAAAACATATTAGTTTAAATCAAAAAGTTTTTAAAACTGCCCTCTTTGGCTCTATCTTTTGCTCTATTTTATTTTATTTTACAATATATAATTTTTATGCTTTTATGATAAATAATGCTATTTTAGGAGCTTGTTTAAGTCTTATTTTGCCTTATTTAGAAGTAATTGCAATAAAAGATTTAGGTAAAGAAAAATATGGGAAATCAAGGTTATATGGTTCAATAGGGTTTATGTTAATTTCACTATTACTAGCAAAATTTTTAAAAGATCCTACAACAGCTTTGGATTTTTATTTAACAGTTAATATTCTAACAGTTATCTTTGCTTTATTTTTATTAAGATTTGATGGTAACCATGAAACTACAGTATCCACAAAACCCTTTTCTTTTTTTGAACATTGGACTTTTTGGGCAGCTTTATTTTTAATGCAAATAAGCTTTGGAGGTTTTTATAACTTTTTTACAATTTATGAGACAGAACATGGAATAAGTCTTGAAACAACTTCATACTTGTGGTCTTTTGGAGTTATTTGTGAGATAGTTATGTTATATTTTCAAGCACCAATACTAAAAAACAATCTTTTAAATATTATAAAATTTTGTTTAGCTATTACTTCTATTAGATGGTTACTTTTATATCTATTTCCTGATTCTTTAATGGTTACTTTTATATCTCAAAGTATTCATGCTTTTTCTTTTGGATTATTTCATAGTGCTGTAATTATGTATTTATACTCTTTATATGAAAATAAAAAACTTGCTCAACAATTTATGTATGGGGTTGCATATGGGCTTGGAGGTTTTATAGGCGCAATTATTGCAGGATTGTTATATGGACCAAATTTATTTTTATATAGTTCATTTTTTTCTTTTTTAGCTTTTTTAGTAATAGCAAAAAGGAAATAAAGAATTACTCTATTTCCATAATTAGTAATTTTATATTTTTCTTTTCTTGTATCTCTTTTAATTTTAAGCCTTCTATATTTAAAGTCATAAACTCAGCTATTGAAGAAACACTATTTTCAGCTAGATATTTTAATAAAATACCTCTATAATATTTTGCCCAATGGCTTATTACTTTACCTTCTTTTATAAATTTAAAAGTTAATACATTTGCTTTTGTAATTTTATAAAATTTTTCATAATGTCCTGCTCTTAAATCAATAATCTCTTCACCTAAATACTCATCTAAAGCTTTAGAAAAATTTTCTAAATAAAACTTCTCTACATTAAGTTTTGGCAATTTAGCACCTTGTTTATATTTATAATCAGGGATTAAATCCTGTGCTTTTACAGGTCCAAAAAGATTTGAAAACAAAACTACATTTTCATCAATATATTTTTGTGCTTTTTCATTTAAACTATTATAATTTAATGCATCAAAAGCTACTCCATTGTATCTTTGGATTGCTTTCATTGTTGGTTTAGAAGCTAAAGTATGTTTATATTTTTCAACCTCTTTAAGATTTTTTAACCCAAACCAAGAAGATAATTCCTCTAAACTTAAAGAAGAAATATACTCTTCATAAGCTCTAATAATTTCTAATCTTTTTTCATAAAGATGCTTTAAAAAAAAACTATCTATTGAAAAAGAGCTATCTTTACCACCTTCATTTTTAGTCTCAGCTGGAGCTAAAAGTATCTTCATTACACTTCCTTTTTATAAAAATATTCCATCAACATAATACCACTTTCCATCAACTTTTAAAAATCGACTTTTTTCAGTAAAAGAGGCATCTAGTCCATTTTGAGATAATACTGCTTTAAAAGTTACAAAGCTTTCATTTTTTCCATCTATAAATTCTAAAATTTTTAAGGCATTAAAATCTGTATATTCACAAAAATTATAAATATCACTTAACCAAGCTTTTGTATTTAAAGTAAATTCTGGATTATCATAGTGTGTAGTTTTTATAATATAATCAGCATTATGTGAAGCAAAAGCACTAAATCTAGAACGCATTAAATCCAAAGCTGTAGGGGGATTTTCTCCATTATGGAAAAGTTTACAACATTTTTTATACTTTTTCTTACTTCCACAAATACATTGAGAATTAACTGCTAATTTCAAACTCATCCTTATAATAAAATAAAAAAGAATTTTATCACATTTTTTGTAAATATTAAAAGCTATACAAAACTTAACATTTATTTATTATTTTATATAAACTCTTTTCTTTTTTTATTTAAAGTAGTTTTTTAAACTTAATTTTGTTCTTTGGCTTTTTAGGCTTTTGATATATTGTTTTTGAGAAAATTAGCTCTAAAGTATAATAAGTTACAGGTATCATCATTAGACTAATAAAAATTATATATATTAACTCGATTGTTTATCCTTTTTACTTTTAAAAGTTTCATTATACTTTATTCTTTTATAATTTAGCCAAAATTAAGTAATATATTAAATAAAAATTAAAGGAGAGTGTATGGAGGATAAACAAATACCATTAGAACTTATTTCAACAGGAGTTTCTATATTTATAGTATTTGCAATATTTTTTAAAATCTTTCAGTATAAGCAAAAACTTGATGTTTTAAAAGAGCTTGATAGATTAAAAGATGAAAACCAGCTAACACAAAAAGATAAAGACTTTATAAAAACTAATTTAAAAGATTATAAAGAGCAATATGTAAGAAAAGAAGGATTAGTAAGACTTATTACTCCAATTTTTATTACTATTGCTGCTTTTTTATTTCTTCTTTTTGATTTTCAAGAAACTTTAATTCATCTAAATATACTTATTGTTGCATATATCTATTTACAAATTAATAGATTACACACTAGAAACTTTACTAAATTTTTAGAAGAACTAGATAGCTAATAACTTATTATAAGTTTTAAACTCATCTTGATTGTATATCTCAAAAGAAGCCTGATACAAAGGATTTGATTTTAAATAAGATATACAATCATAAATACACTTTTGTGCATCATTACAATAAATATAAAACTTCATTTCCCCTTCAAAAATATCAACAGCCACTAAAAGAAGTCTATTTTCTTCTTCTAATACTTTAAGATGATTTTGTTCAAAACTTGTAAAAAAAGCTAAACAAGCAGGATCTGGAAACATAATATCATCAGCTATATGAAAATGATGTTTTACTATCACTAAATTTTTATTTGAGATTTTTTCAGTTGAATTAATATTCTTTTTTACTCTTAACATCTGATTTATATTAGATGTAGTTTTTAATTGCCAATTTTGCATTTTTTACCAATCTATAACAGTTTTATTTAATGAAGTTAAAATTTCATTAGTTTTACTAAAATGTTTGCATCCAAAAAATCCCCTGTAAGATGAAAGAGGTGAAGGATGAGGCGCCGTTAAAATATGATGTTTTGATTTATCAATTAATTTTGTTTTTGAAATAGCAGGACTTCCCCAAAGTAAAAAAATTATATTTTCACAATTTAAACTTATATATTTAATAATATTATCTGTAAAAATTTCCCAACCTAAATTATGATGTGATTTAGGTTTTGACTCTTCTACTGTTAAAATAGTATTTAAAAGTAAAACTCCTTGTTGTGCCCAATAAGTTAAATCTCCATTTAAGCAAGCAGAATTTATTTCTAAATCATCTTTAATCTCTTTCAAAATATTTACCATAGAAGGTGGATTTTTTATATTTGCAGGAGTTGAAAAAGCTAAACCTTGTGCTTGCCCTATTCCATGGTATGGGTCTTGTCCTAAAATTACAACTTTTAAATCTTCAAATTTTGTTAAACTAAAGGCTTTAAAAATATTTTCTTTTTCTGGAAAAACTGTTGTTGTTTCATATTTTTTATCTATTTGTTCTTTTAAACTTTTAAAATACTCTTTATTTTTTTCTTCTTCTATAATTTCTAGCCATTTATTCATAATTTATCCTTTATTATCTGTAATTATTACAAAAATATCCTAAAGATAAAAAAATATAAAAAGTTATATAATCTACAACTTTAAAGGATATTTATGAAAAAGACAATTATATTTGATTTAGATGGAACATTAATAGATTCAGTTTTAGATATTGCTTTATGTATGAATGAAGTATTAAAAGAGTTTAATCTAAAAACTTATGAAATAGAAGAATACAACTACTTTTTGGGTGGAGGGGTAGATATTTTAGTTAATAATGTACTAAAAGAAAATAGTAATATAAATTTAAAAAATAGTATTACAAAAAGGTTTCAAGAGGTTTATGAAAATACTTTACACTCAAATACAAAACCTTATGAAGGGATTTATGAATTACTAGATGAACTAATAAAAATGCAGTTTAATATTGCAGTTTTATCAAATAAACCTCATAAATTCACTTTAGGATATGTGGAAAAGCTTTTTGGAAAATACAACTTAAAAGAGGTTCATGGTCAAAAAACTACCATAGAGAAAAAACCCCATCCACAAGCTGCAATAAATATAGCAAATAGTTTTAATACTCCTTGTGAAAAAACTTATTTTGTAGGAGATACAAAAGTTGATATGCAAACAGCAACAAATGCGGGGATGATTTCAATTGGTGTTTTATGGGGTTTTAGAGACGAAGATGAATTAAAAAAATATAATGCAAATTATATTGTAGAAAAACCTTTAGATATTATAGAGATTTTAAAAAAAAATCATGAAAAATAAATATATTCCTATTAATTGTCATTTTTATGATGAATTAGAAGCCCTTGCTATAAAAAAAATAAAAGCAAAAATTTTATATTTAGAAAAAAACAAAGAACTAGAAGTAGAAAATTTTATAATTGATTTTAAAAATCTTAATAAAGAAGAATTTTTAGTTCTTTCCTCGGGGCAATATATACGCTTGGATAAAATCATAAAAATCAATGATTTATTAGCCTCTTCTTATTCTTCTTGTTATTTATAAATCTTAAGCATAAAAAAAGTTCCTTTTAGTAATAGTTGCATATACAACTAAGGAGAAGCTTATGGTATCATCATATAAAAATTCAATAGGATTTAAGATAAATCAAACAGCAAATAGAATAAATAATAGATTTAATGAGGTTTTAAATCAATATGATATTGCACCGGAACAAAGAGCAACTTTAGAGATAATAAAAACAGATAAAAATACAAATCAAAAGGAAATAGCCTCTATTTTAGGTAAAAATAAAACCACAATTAGTCGATCATTAAAAGCATTAGAAAAAAAAGGCTTTATAAAAAGAGTAGAGATAAAAGAAGATAAAAGAGTAAATATTATTGAATTAACACAAAAAGGGGAAGAAGTCTTAAAAGAATCTGCAAAAAGTGTTGCACAATTTAGACAAAATCTCTCTTTAAATTTACAAGAAGAAGAAATAAAGCAGCTTTTTAGCCTTTTAGATAAGGTTTATAAAAATATAAAGGAAACTTTTTGAAAAAATCAATAAATCATATATATCTTATAATAATTTTAGCCGTATTATCTTCAGTTGCTCCAATGGCAATTGATACATATATTCCTTCTATTCCTAAAATTGCACTGGATTTTGAGGTAAGTATTGAAAAAATAGAACTTACATTATCTATATTTTTAATAGGATTTTCCATTGGACAAATTTTTGGAGGAGCTTTATCAGATAGAATAGGAAGAAAAAAATCTTCACTTATAGGACTTATAGGTTTTAGTTTTTTTAGTTTTATTATTATCTTTAGTTCAAATATATATGAACTTTGGATTTATAGATTTTTTGAAGCCTTTTTTGGAGGTTTAGTAGTAGTAAATTCAAATGCCATAGTAAGAGATATGTTTCATGGCAAAGAAGCTGCAAAAATCTTTTCACTTATAGGAACAGTAAGAAGTTTAGCTCCTCTTATTGCTCCTGCAATTGGTTCATTTATAATACATTTTTATTCATGGAAAGCTGTATTTATTTTTTTAGGACTTTATGCTTTACTAGTTGCATTTTTTATTCAAAAAGATTTAAAAGAGACCTTTACATATACAAAACAAAATATTCTTGAGTCTTATAAAATAGTTTTTAAAAATACTATGGCTTTAAAAGCTATGCTTGTATTAGCTGTATGTTTTTCAGGTTTTTTTATATTAATAGCAAAATCCTCTTATATATATATTGAATATTTTAATATTTCAACAGACTATTTTCCATTTTTCTTTGGGTTAAATTTTCTAATTTTAATTATTATGATAAGAGTAAATGTATATTTACTTAATAGTTTTACACAACTTGAATTAATTAAATACTCTATTTTAATTCAAATTATTGCAGGTGTTTTACTAATGCTTTTATCAAATACGATAAGTCTAATAACTACTATGATATTAATTGCAACATATATGAGTATGATGGCTTTTATTTTTGGAAATTGTGTTGCATTAGCAATGGAGAGTTTTTCAAAAAATGCAGGGGTAGCTTCTTCAGTTATAGGAGTTTTACAGTTTGGATTAGGAGCAATTATTTCTTCAATTGCTCTAGTTTTTCATTCAAATAGTTTTTTACCTATTGGAGCTAGTATCTCGTTTATATCACTAATAGCTTTTTTTATTATTAGAAGTTACAAAATTAAGTAAAGAGTAAAAGAGACTCTTTACTTAATTATTCTACTCCAAACTCAAAAAATAGCTCTTCTATTTTTTCATATTTTGCAATTGAACAACTAATTTTTAAAGCATTTTCATAATCTTTAAACTCTTGAATAAATAGTTCTTGAAGTTTTTTAGCATCAGTTGCTCTAAAAACAAAATATCCTAAAACATTTTTACTTCTTGAACCCGCCTTTTCTATACCAAAACTGTCAAATTTCCAATCAACACCTTTAGCAAAGAAAAAAACTTCTTCAACTCTTTTTAACAATTCTTCTCTTACATTATTGTTATACTCTTTTAAATGTACATAAAAAGCAACATTAGTATTAAATTGTTTTTGAACTAATTTCTTTTCATCTTTTGTTATAGGTTCATTAGTTATTTCAAACTCTTCTTTTTGTATATTCATAACTTTTCCTTTTCTTCCTCATAAATAACATTGTAATTATATACAACTAAAATAAGAGAAAGGATAAATATATAAGAAACTTTTATAAATTTTAAAATATATTAAATATAGCTTACCAATATTTTTACTATTGTGGTAAAATTAATTTAGAATAATAAGATTATTTTTTAAATTATTAATTATAATAATAAAAATGACAAGGAGTTAGCCATGGAAAATGTTAGAAATATCGAACAGATAAAATGGAAAAAAGAATATAATATTGGATTCCTGTCTATTGATAAAGAACATCAATTTTTATTTAATATAGCAAGAAAGGCACTAGGAGTTAGTTTAAAAAAAGAAAATATAAAGCCAGAAGAACTTAAAACAATAATCAAAGAGCTAACTTTATATGTAAAAAGTCATTTTTCAAATGAAGAGTCTTATATGAGAAAAATTGGTTATCCTGAATTAGATAATCATAAAATACTGCATAAAATGCTTATAAATTTACTAAATAATTTAATTAAAAATATTAATAATCTAGAATTTGAAGAGATAAAAGAAGAACTTTTTAAGTTTATTGAGGAGTATTTTGTTAATCATATTATCTTAGAAGATAAAAAAATACAAATTTGGAGTATCTCTTTAGATGAGTTAAGAAAAAACTTTGGATGGAAAGATGTATATAGTGTAAATAATGTTCAAATAGATAAAGAACATCAGGAACTTTTCAATATTGCAAAAGAGGCTTTTTGTATAGTGGATTCTTCAAAAAGAAATGAAAAAATAAAAATTATTTTAAATAGATTAATTACTTATATGAAAACTCATTTTGAATATGAAGAAGAGTTTATGAAAGAAAATGATTATATAAGATATGAAGAACATAAAAAAATTCATAAAAATATAATTGAGAAGCTAAACGATTTTATAAAAAAACTCCCCCATATGAATATTGAACTATTTGAAAAAGAGTTAGCACGAATTATTGATATTACATTAGTACAGCATATAATACAAGAAGATAGAAAAATTGTGGCTTGGTTAAATACCAAACCTTAACTATTTTTTTTATCTATATAATTTCTACAATCTATACAGTATTTAGCGTGAGGCTTAACTCTTAATCTTTTCATAGTAATCTCAGCATCACACATCTCACATAAACCATTATATTCACCTTTTGCCATTTTACTTAAAACATAGTTTATTTGAGTTAATTCCTCTAACTGTTGCTTTTTGATATGAATATCTGTTGAGTAATCTCTACTTGCAGCTGCAAAATCTGCATCATCATTTAAATCCATCTCACTTAATGAAGCATGCTCATTATCAATATTTCTTAAAGTTGCCTCGATTTTAGATTTATTTGTTAATAATAACACCTCAATTTCTTCAATTTGTGCCTGTGTTAAAGCTTTTGCCATTTTTTACCCTAAAAAATTTTTGGCGAATTATACATAATTGCGACTAAGTTGCGGATAAAAGTTTGCTTAATTTTTATACAATTTAATTGTTAAACAATAATTTTATAATAATAGATTATATAATTTAGTTATTTTTTTAAAATTATTTTTACTATTTAAGCCTAGCTATAATCCAATTTTGATAATTATTTTTACTTTTTTTATAAGATAATTTTATTATTTTTATTAATTTGGGTATAAAAGATTTTGTAGTATTTTTTTTAAGGAATTATTTCATTTTTTATTAAGTAGTAAAAGATTTTGTATAAAAAAAACTAAAAATCATAAAAAGAGAAGAGACACAAAAACGAAACAAAAGCTACTTCTCTTTTATAATATTTTATTTACTTAAAGCTTTTCCAGCTAAATATCCACTTGCCCAAGCAAAATGAAGGTTAAAGCCTCCTCTATTTCCAACTATATCTAAAACCTCTCCTGCAAAATATAAATTTTTACATAATTTACTTTCATAAGTTTTATTATCCACTTCAGCTGTTCTAATACCCCCTCCACTAGCTTCTGCATGTTTAAAACCTTGGGTGTCAATTACTTTCATTCTAAGATTTGTTAGGGTATTTACAAGAGTTCTAATATGCTTTGAATTTAACTCTTTTGCTAAAATATCACTTGGTAAATTTGCTATTTCTAGTAATACTTTTGCTAACTTTTTAGAAACTATTCCTGTTAATAAAGTTACAGCAAAAGAGTCTTCTAAAGATTTAAAAAGAGTTTCTAAAATACCTAAAAGTTCATTTTTTGACAGTTGTGGGAAAAAATTTATAGAGATTTCAACATTTTGATACAAATTTAAAGCATAAACAGCATATTGAGAAATATCTAAAATAGCAAACCCTGATACTCCATAACTTGTAAAAAGTAAGTCTGCTGTTATTTCTACTTCTTTTTGTTTATCAATATATAAAGTAATAGTTGCTTCTTTTTTAACCCCTTGAAGTTTCTCTTTATATTTAAATTCAGTATGAAGTCCTACCAAAGAGGGATAAGTAGGATTAAAACTATGGGCAAAACTACTTGCTAATGCTAATCCATCTTCTGTTGCATTTAATTGAGGAGCAGCCATTAAACCACTAGAAATTAACACTTTATCATAAAATTTAAACTTTTTATCTTCAGAATTTAAGATAAATTTTTCTTCTTGTTTTTCTATATTTATTATTTTTGTTTCCAATATAAGATTTATTTTTAAAGTCTCTAGAGAATTTTCAAGTAAGCTTACAACTGATTTTGCTTCATTTGAAAGGGGATATACTTTACAATTTTCTTTTATATCTAAAAGCAATCCTATGCTTTTACAAAAATTTTCAAAGGCTTTAAAATCAAACTCTTTTAAAGCTTGATTAACAAAAGAAGGATTTTCACCTATATAGTTTTTATCACTTATTTGTGTATTTGAGATATTACATCTACCATTTCCTGAAGCAAGTATTTTTTTGCCTATGCTTTTATTTATATCAAAAATATCTATTTGTAAGTTTTTATTTAATCTTTTAGCAGTTATTGCAGCCATTACACCAGCTGCCCCTGCTCCTATTATTGCTATTTTCAAAATCTTTACCTTAATAAAATATTGCTAACCAAAGAGTTGGATTATCTTCACAAGTATATTTTACCCTATGCTTTATATAAGCTGGGATATTCAAATAATCACCTTTTTTTAATATAACTTCTTTATCTTCAAACTCTAAAATTGCAAGGCCTTCCAAAAGAAGAACGAATTCATTTTCTTTTTGTTCATACCAAAAGTTTTCTTTACTCTTTTGTCCATTTGAAACAATTCTTTCTATTTTTATATTTTGATTTTGATTTAAAGTTATAAACTCTTCTACACTCTTATCTATTTTTATATTTTCAAAGATATTTTTTACTTGCATTTTTATCCTTTATTATTATATGATTATACCAAATCAATGCAAAAACTACCATTTATTATTCTTTACTAAATTAATCAACTTTATTTTTAGGTGTTTTTTTCACTATTTTTTATTTTCTTTTAGAGAAAATATTTTTTATTTAAAATTCTTTTTCATATTTAGGAAGATCCCTATTTTTAGGTGGTTTTAAATTTTAAAAACTATATTTTTATATAAAATTAGATTTTTAAAAAGCTAAATTCTTATTTAATTTATAAAGTTTTTTACAAATCCTTACCAAAACACTTGACATTATAAAAAAAATAGTATAGAATTTCACTATATTTAAAATCAAAGGGAAGAAAAATGCAAAAAGAGACTATTGCAATTCATGCTGGATATGATAAAAAAGAGGGATATGGTTCTATGAGTGTACCTATTGCTCAAACAACAGCATATGCTTTTAGAGATTCTGAGCATGCTGCAAATTTATTTGCGTTAAAAGAGCTAGGTCCTATTTATACAAGATTAACAAACCCGACAACTGATGTATTAGAGCAAAGATTTGCTACATTAGAAGGAGGAGCTGCTGCAATTTGTACTTCAAGTGGACAAGCAGCAATTTTTTATGCAATTGCAAATGTGGCTGAAGCTGGCGATAACATTATTATTTCAGATAAATTATATGGTGGGGCGGTAACTTTACTTACACATACAATGAAAAGATTTGGAATTACTGCTAAAGTATTTAAAAGTGAAGATGCAAGTGATTTAGAAGAGCAAATTGATGAAAAAACAAAAGCTATTTTCTTTGAATCACTATCAAACCCTCAAATTGCCATTACAGATGTGGAAAAAGTAGTTGAAATTGCAAAAAGAAATGGAGTTTTAACTATTTGTGATAATACAGTTGCAAGTGCAGCACTTTTCAATCCAATAAAATGGGGAGTTGATGTTGTAGTTCACTCAACATCAAAATATACAAATGGACAAGGAACTGCAATTGGGGGTATTGTTGTAGAAAGAGAAGGTCTTGCAGAGTTTTTTAAAGAAAATAGCAAAAGATACTATCACTTTACTACACCAGATGAGAGTTACCATGGATTAGTTTATACAGAAGTTCCTCTTCCAAATTTTTGTTTAAGAATTAGATTAGCCCTATTAAGAGATATTGGAGCAACACAATCTCCACATAATTCATGGTTACTAATTCAAACATTGGAAACTTTAGGATTAAGAGTAGATAAGCACTCTGATAATGCTTTAGAAATTGCAAAATTTTTACAATCACATCCTAAAGTTAAATCAGTAAATTATCCAGGATTAGAATCTAGTAAATATTATGATAAAGCACAAAAATATTTTAAAGAGGGAAAAGCCTCTGGACTTATCTCTTTTGAAGTAGAATCTTTTGAAGAAGCAAGAAAAGTTATTGATAGTGCAAAACTATTTAGTGTAGTTGTTAATATTGGAGATAGTAAATCACTTATTACTCATCCAGCAAGTACAACACACTCTCAAATGAGTGAGAAAGAGCTAATTGAAGCTGGAATAAATCCTGCAACAGTTAGATTAAGTATTGGTTTAGAAAATACAGCTGATTTAATTGAAGATTTAAATCAGGCGTTAAATAAATAGGAAATTAAATGCCATTAATTTCAACAAAGGGAGTATATGGGCTTACAGCCATGCATGAGTTAAGTAAGCACAATCCAAATACTCCCATGCAAATTAAAGAGATTTCAAAAAATGCCAATATCCCGCAAAACTACTTAGAACAACTACTAAGTAAGTTAAGAAAAGCAGGTTTGGTAAAAAGTATAAGAGGGGCAAAAGGTGGGTATGTTTTAGCCCACGAGCCAGAAAAGATAAATATTGGTGAAATATTAGCTGTTTTAGAAGATGATTTAAAATTAGTAGATCAAAAAACTCAAAACCCAATATTAAATCTTTTCTTTGAGGATGCAAAAGCAAATATGACAAAATACTTTGATATTTCTCTTGCAAAGTTAGATGAATATCAAGAAAAATATAATGAATTTTTACACTATAGTATATAAATTTTAGAAGGAGATAGAAATGAAATATGCAAAAAATGTTACAGAATTAATAGGAAATACGCCACTAGTACAACTTCAAAAAGCAAGTATTGAATCTGGTGCAATAGTTTTAGGAAAATGTGAATTTATGAACCCAACTCATTCTGTAAAAGATAGAATTGGTACAAATATGATTAAAACTGCTTTAGAAAAAGGTTTAATCAATGAAAATACAACAGTAATTGAACCTACAAGTGGAAATACGGGGATAGCATTAGCTTCTGTTTGTGCAGGATTAGGAATAAAACTTGTTCTTACAATGCCTTCATCAATGAGTATTGAAAGAAGAAAATTATTAAAAGCATTAGGAGCAGAGCTTGTATTAACTGAACCTGAAAAAGGAATGAAAGGTGCAGTAGATAAAGCGAATGAATTAAGCCAAGAAATTGAGAACTCATTTGTACCACAACAGTTTGCAAATGAAGCTAATCCAGAGATTCACAGAAAAACAACAGCACAAGAAATCTTAAATGATACAGATGGAAAAGTTGATATTTTAGTTGCTGCAATAGGAACAGGTGGAACGATTACAGGTACAGGTGAAATTTTAAAACAACATAATCCAAATATTCAAATTATTGCAGTTGAACCTGAAGCTTCTCCTGTATTAAGTGGAGGGAAACCAGGTCCTCATAAAATTCAAGGTATTGGTGCAGGATTTGTTCCAGATGTACTAAATACAAAAGTTTATGATGAAATAATTCAAGTATCAAATGATGATGCAATTGCAACATCAAGAGATTTAGCTAAAAATGAAGGTTTATTAGTTGGTATTTCAGCAGGAGCAAATGCTTATGTTGCTCAAAAAATTGCTCAAAGACCAGAAAATAAAGGAAAAACAATTGTTACAATCCTTTGCGATACGGGAGAGAGATACCTAAGCGCAGGATTATATGAATATGATGATGAGTAAGATTACTCATCCTCATATGACATTTTTTTAAACATATGAGGAAATACAATGCACGAAAAACCCTACAGATCAGTTGTAAAAACCATTTCTTGGCGAACACTAGGAACACTTGATACAATGATTATCTCATATTTTATTACTGGTAATTTAGTAATGGCTGCTTCTATTGGTTCAATTGAAGTAATTACAAAAATGATACTTTATTATTTTCATGAAAGAGCATGGAATAAAATACCATTAGGTAGAGTTCAACCAGCTCAAAATGATTATCAAATTTAGGTGAAGAGAAAATATGAGAATTATAGATGAATTAAATGAAAAGTTAAAAAATTCTTCAACACAAGAGATTATAGAATTTTTTATAAAAGAATATAAAGAAAAAATTGCCCTTGCTTCAAGCTTAGGAGCAGAAGATCAAGTTTTAACAGATATGATTTTTAAAACTGATAGAACAGCAAGAGTTTTTACACTTGATACAGGAAGATTAAATCCAGAAACTTATGATGTTATGGATGCAACAAATCTTAAGTATTCAGTTAAACTTGAAGTTTTTTTCCCAAAATTGCAAGAAGTTCAAAACCTTTATGCAACTCAAGGTGTAAATGGACATTATGAAAGTATTGAAAATAGAAAAAGATGCTGTAATATTAGAAAAATAGAACCTTTAAAAAGAGCCTTAGAAGGTTTAGAGGTTTGGATTACAGGTCTTAGAAGTGCTCAAAGTATCACAAGAGAAGAGATGAAACTTGTAGAATGGGATGAAGCTTTTAATTTAATTAAGGTAAATCCTTTAATTAATTGGAGCGAAGAAGAAGTATGGAACTATATAAAAACTAATCATGTTCCATATAATAAATTACATGATCAAGGTTTCCCTAGTATTGGATGTGCACCCTGTACCAGAGCCATCAAAGATGGCGAAGATGTAAGAGCTGGAAGATGGTGGTGGGAAACCCCTGAACATAAAGAGTGTGGTTTACATAAAAAGTAAATGGTGATATATTCAAACTTTCAACTTGAAATATATCTAATAAGTTTTTAAATTGATGGAGAGATTATGTTAGATACAAAAAGATTAACTCACTTAAAACAACTTGAAGCTGAGTCAATTCATATAATTAGAGAGGTAGTTGCTGAATTTGATAACCCTGCAATGCTTTATTCAATTGGTAAAGATTCTGCGGTTATGCTTCATTTAGCAGTAAAAGCTTTTGCACCTGCAAAACTACCTTTCCCTTTACTACATGTTGATACAACATGGAAATTTAAAGAGATGATAGAATTTAGAGACCAAAGAGCTAAAGAGTTAGGAGTTGAATTACTTGTACATGTAAACCAAGAGGGAGTTGATCAAGGAATTGGACCTTTTACTCATGGTAGTGCTGTTCATACTGATGTGATGAAAACACAAGGGTTAA
Source organism: Malaciobacter mytili LMG 24559 (assembly GCF_003346775.1). Lineage (NCBI taxonomy): Bacteria > Pseudomonadati > Campylobacterota > Epsilonproteobacteria > Campylobacterales > Arcobacteraceae > Malaciobacter > Malaciobacter mytili. The sequence continues at coordinate 2,833,711 of NZ_CP031219.1, forward strand.
AACAAGCTTTAAACAAATATAAGTTTGATGCTGTATTTGGTGGCGCAAGAAGAGATGAAGAGAAAAGTCGTGCAAAAGAGAGAATCTATTCATTTAGAGATAAAAATCATAGATGGGATCCAAAAAATCAAAGGCCAGAATTATGGAATGTGTACAATGGTAGAGTACATAAAGGTGAATCAATTAGAGTATTCCCTCTTTCAAACTGGACAGAATTAGATATTTGGCAATATATTTACTTAGAGCAAATTCCAATTGTTCCTTTATATTTTTCTGCAAAAAGACCTGTTGTAGAAAGAGATGGGGTAAAAATAATGGTTGATGATGAGAGAATGCCTGTTGAACCAGGAGAGATAAAAGAGGAGATGGTTAGATTTAGAACATTAGGTTGTTATCCTCTTACAGGGGCAGTTGAAAGTAGCGCAACTACACTTCCTGAAATTATTCAAGAAATGCTATTAACAAGAACAAGTGAAAGACAAGGTAGAGTTATAGATAATGACCAAGCTGGGTCAATGGAAAAGAAAAAAATAGAGGGGTATTTCTAAGATGGCACATCAATCAGATTTAATTGCTTCAAATATTGAAGAATATTTAAAAGAGCATGAAAATAAAGAGTTATTAAAATTTATTACTTGTGGAAGTGTTGATGATGGTAAATCAACGTTAATTGGTAGGTTATTACATGATTCAAAGATGATTTTTGAAGACCAATTAGCTGCAATTAAAAATGATTCTAAAAAAAGTGGAACAACAGAAAATGAGTTTGATTTAGCTTTATTAGTTGATGGTTTACAAAGTGAAAGAGAGCAAGGTATTACTATTGATGTTGCTTATAGATATTTTTCAACTGATAAAAGAAAATTTATTATTGCAGATACACCAGGGCATGAGCAATACACAAGAAATATGGCAACAGGTGCTAGTACAGCTGATTTGGCAATTATTTTAATTGATGCTAGATATGGAGTACAAACACAAACTAAAAGACACTCATTTATTACAAAACTACTTGGAATTAAACATATAGTAGTTGCTATTAATAAAATGGATTTAGTTGATTTTAGTGAAGAAAGATATAATGAAATTAAAACTAGTTATATTAAATTTGCTCATGAATTAGGAATTGAAGATGTTATTTTAATCCCTATTTCTGCTTTAAATGGGGATAATGTTGTAAATAAAAGTGAAAAATCACCTTGGTATAAAGGTGAAACTTTAATGCATACATTAGAACATATAGAAATAGCAAAAGATAGAGATTTACAACATTTTAGATTACCTGTTCAATATGTAAATAGACCAAATTTAGATTTTAGAGGATTTTGTGGGACAATAGCTTCTGGAATTATTCAAGTTGGTGATGCAATTACAGTTTTACCTTCAGGTAAAAGTTCACATGTAAAAGAAATAGTTACATATGAAGGTAATTTAAGTTATGCATATGCAGAACAAGCAGTAACTATCACTTTAGAAGATGAGATTGATATTAGTAGAGGTGATATTATTGTAAAAAGTGATGAGCAACCAGACCACGCTACTAGTTTAGATGTAGATATTGTATGGATGAGTGAAGAGCCTTTAATAAAAGGTAAATCATATTATATAAAAAGAGCAACTACTTCTACAACAGGAAGTATTGATAAATTCTATTTTAAAACAGATGTAAATACTCTTGAAAAAGATGATAGTACAAATGTTTTAAATTTAAATGAAATTGCTCACGCAAAACTTGATTTAAGCCAAGAAATTGCATTTGATGAATATGAACACAACAAAACAATGGGAAGTTTTATTATTATAGATAGAATTTCAAATAATACAGTTGGTGCTGGAATGATTAGAGGAAAATCAAAAGAACAAGGAAAGTTAGATTCTAACTACTCTGAGTTTGAAATTGAATTAAATGCTTTAATTAGAAAACATTTTCCACATTGGGATGCAAAAGTAATTAAATAGGTTTAATTATGTCTTATGATATTGAAAGAATAAAAAAAGAAAAAGATGGGTTAGATGTCCTTGCGGACATCTACTTGTATGCAGTATTAGGAGAGAGTGTAGAAGAAGATGATATTAAAAGATTTCAATGGTATGGTTTAACACAAAATAAAAATGCTTCTTCTTTAGAATTTACTCTTAAAATCAAACTTATTAATGCCCTTCTTACAATTGAACAGCTTGAAATGTTATGTAAAATCTCAAAAGAGTTTGCAAAAAACTCTTTAAGATTTGTATCTAGGCAAAATATTGAATTAGATAATATTAAAATCTTTGATGTTCCTGCTATTTTTAATTTACTAGATAGTGTAAAATTAAACTCGATTTTTGCCAATGGTCATGTTCCAACAAATATTATGTCTTGCCCTATAAATGGATATAATCCAAACCAAATAGATGATGTAAGTGAATTAGTTGAAAAGCTAAATGAGATTTTTGAAGGAAATAAAAATTTTTCAAATCTACCAAATGAACTAAAAATTTTAATTGATGGATGTGGGTGTGTTAAGATAAATTGTCAAGATAATGATCTTTTTTTCAAAGCAATTAAGAGTTCAAATGGTAAAATTCAATTTGAAGTTACAGTAGGTGTAAAAGATACAGCCGTAAGAATAGGTTATATTGCACCTTCTCAAGTAGTTCCCTTTGCTAAAGCAATTGCTAAAATTTATAGAGATTTTGGTAATAGAACAGATGAAAATAAATCAAAACTTGCAAATTTAGTGGCTGATGTAGGGTTTAATAAATTTATTTCCCTTTTACAATCAGAACTTACATTTAAAATAAAAGATACAGTAGAGTTTATAGATACAAAAAAAGCTTTTGATAACTATTATGGAGTATTTCAAAGCAACAAAGATAATTATAGTTTTGTTGGTTTTAATTTAAAAAATAAAGATTTAAAAGCTCAAGGTTTAGAAAAATTATATGAATTAATGAAAGAGTATAATGCCTCTAAGATAAAAATTACTCCACTTGAAGATATTATAGTTTTAGATGTACCTACTAAAGTTGCTAAAGATTTTGAAAATATATTAAAAGAGAACTTTTAATTTTAATAAAAGATGGTTGATGAAAAAAGATCTATTTAGAAAAATTCTAAACTCTAACAATTTAAAAAAAGATATTATTGGACATCATAAAGAGTTATATTTTGATTATACTGCATCAGGATTAGCATTTGAACCAATAGAAGCTCGTATTAGAGAAGTGCTGCAAACTTATGCAAATACTCACTCAAAAGAAGCCTCTATGGCCCATACAACAAATAACTATTTTGAAGAAGCAAGAGAAAATCTTAAAAAAATGTTTGAACTTAGTGATGAGTTTACTATTTTACCAAATGGTTGTGGTGCCACAGCAGCAATAAAACATTTTCAAGAACTTTTAGGAATATATATTCCTCCTGCTACAAAAAAAAGATATAACATAAGTGTAGATAAATCTAAACTTCCTTTAGTAATAGTTGGACCTTATGAGCATCACTCAAATGATGTAAGTTTTAGAGAAGCTTTATGTGAAACTATTAGAATTGGCTTAGATAACCATGGATTAGTTGATTTAAAACATTTAAAAGAAGTTTTAGAAGAGAATAAACATAGAGAAATTATTGGAAGTTTTTGTATTGCTTCAAATGTAACAGGAATTATTAGTGATTATAAAAATATTTCTAAATTATTAAGAGAATATAATGCTATTGTATGTTTTGATGCAGCAGCTAGCTCTCCTTATATGAATATTCCATGTGAATATTATGATGCACTTTTTGCATCTCCTCACAAACTACTTGGAGGACCTGGAAGTTGTGGACTATTAATAATAAGAAAAAAGTTAATTGATAGTAGTATTAGCCCTACTTTTGCAGGTGGAGGAACAGTTTTATATGTAAATAAAAATACTCAAGAGTATGATTCTAAAATTGAAAATAGAGAAAATGCAGGAACTCCTGGTATTTTACAATTTATAAGAGCCTCTCTTGCATATCAACTTAGAAATGAAGTTGGTTTTGATTATATAAAAAATAAAAAAGATGAATTAATAAAATATTTAATTAGTGAACTTAAAAAAATAGAAGATATTATAATTTATGGAAATTTAGAAGCAAATAATATAGGGATTGTGTCTTTTAATAAAAAGAATTTAAGTCCTTATGATTTATGTGCAAAATTATCTGATATTTTTGGAGTACAAACAAGAGCTGGATGTTCTTGTGCTGGACCTTATGGTCATGATTTATTAGGAATAGAGAAAATAGATTTAAATAATAAACCAGGATGGGTTAGAGTATCTGTTCACTATACAATGCACAAAGAAGATATAGATAATCTTCTTCAAGCTATAAAAGATAGTATTAAATAATACTATCTTTTCTCACAGTTAATCTCTCTTACTTTATCTAAAAGATCAAATACTTTTGAAACTTCATTTTCTACTTCATATGTCTCTTTTAGAATTTGTTCATTAGAACTACCTTTTGCATATAAATCTATTGTAACTTGAACTTTTTCATGTACATTTTTATGAGCTTTTAATAACTCTTGCCACTGAGTAGTTTGTGCAAATTTTTCATTTGCATTTGCATCTAACCATTTACCTAAATTACATTCATGATGGCTTTTAACTTTAAAGAAATTTCCCTCATGACAATTATTAAAGTTTGTATCTTTAAAAACAATATGATCAGATTTTAATTTATTTACATTAAAAATCATACTTGGGTCACATATTCTTTTTTTAGATTCTTCGTTATATGAAGTATTTCTTACTGCATTATTTAACTGCTTAACTAAATGTTGAGTATTTAAAGCCATTTTGCTAATAGTTGAAGCCAATGATGCATTTTCTTGAGTTGCTTTATCTAAAGAGTTTACCGTATCATTAATTTGTGAAATTGCATTTTGTTGCTCTTTTGAAGCAGTAGCAACTTCATTTATTAACTCAATTGTTGTATGAATACTCTCATCTAATTGATTATATCCTGTTAGCATTTTATCTGTAATACTTTTACTTTCTTGAGCTTTTTGTGTAGCACTTTCTACTAAGTCTTTTATCTCCTTAGCAGCTTGAGCACTTCTATTTGCAAGATTTCTTACCTCTTGTGCAACAACTGCAAAACCTTTCCCTGATTCCCCTGCTGTTGCTGCTTCTACTGCTGCGTTAAGTGATAATATATTTGTTTGAAAGGCTATTTGATCAATTACTGTAATTGCTTCATGAATAGAGATAACTTTTGCACTTAATTCATCCATAGCATTAACTGTTTGGTTTGCTAAAGCTCTTCCTTGTTCATTTGAAGAAGTTACATTTTGTGCATGAATTGTCATTTTATGCGCATTTTCACTACTATGATTTATTGTTGAAGTTATCTCTTCAATTGCAGCTGCTGTTTCTTCTAAGCCTGCAGCTTGGATATTTGAAGATTCACTTAATCTTTTTGAAGCATTTGATAACTCATTTGCACTACTATTTAACTCTTTATTAGATTTATCTATAAGAGCCATAACCTCTGACATTGTTGATTGTGTTACTTTTACTCCATTTAATAAAGAAGCAATAAGTCCTGTTACTCCATTGATTGTAGGGACTGCAACATCATATTTTGCTTGAGATAATAAAACAAGTGTTTCAGATAAAACAAATAGGTTTTTACCTGTTTTTTCTATCATATCATTTATTACATTGATTAATAAGGCTACTTCTTTAGAGTTTGCTTGTTTTTTTATCTTATCATTAAATAATCCAACATTAACCTTTTCCATTACAACTCTTGCTTCATGAATAACTTCTCTATCTTTTTCTATTCCAGCTTCAATAGAGTCTAAATATAAATTAAAACTTTGTACTACTTCGCCTATTTCATCTTGATTTTTAACCTCAATATGAGAAGCATCTAAGCTTTGTACTCTAATACTATCAATAGCTTTTTTTAAGTCTTTAATTGGAGTTATAATATTTGTCTTCATATTTATAAGAGAAATTACAAATGTAACCAAAAGAGCAAGAACTAAAATAACCAAAGCAATAAAAATTAAATTTGTAGATTTATCTATTGCCAAATGTACAATCTCATAAGGTTTACCCACAAGTGCTATTCCAACATTATTACCTTCAAAATCTTTTATATACTCATATGTATAAGTAAACTTAGAACTATTAAAAATTCCTTCTTTTAAAAGAGTTTTAAAATCAAGAGTTTTACTATCTTCTAAAAACTCTTTATTTATAAATTTTTGAGAAATAATATAATCTTTTAGTTTTAAATTTTCATCAACTTTTGCAACAGCTAAAGAAGCATCCATTAAAAGTAAAAAACCATCTTTATTTTTATCAAAAGCTTTTGCAACAGAGTTAATACCTTGCATAAACTCTAAAGAGCCTAAATGTTCACCACTTTGTGAGAAAATAGGTACAACTGATCTAATACTAAGTCCAGCTTTCCCCACTTCAAAAGTATTTACAATAACTTTTTCTTTATTTACTTTTACAACACTTTTTCTAAAAGAACTTAAATCATCTCCAAATTTATTTACTTGCCAATTTCTTAAAAAAGAGTGATTATCTTTTGTATGAATATGTACCTTAATATTTTTAAAAGGAGTATTATCTTTCATATTTTTTGATAAATTAGCTAAGGCTTCAATTGCTAAATCCCTATTATTTTCCGCTAAAGCTCTTTTTATCATTGTATCATTTGCTATTGATATTGCATTTGATATACCAACATCAAATTTTCCTTCAATTCTATCATTTGCAATATTTTTTAAATCAATTTCTATATTTTTATATACATCCTTAATTAAACTATTCTTATAATTGTTTAATATAAAGTATCCAATAACTATTGTTAGTAAAGTCATTATAAATGATACTAATGTAAATTTTTTTGAAATTGATAAATTTCTCATATAAGCTCCTTCTATATCCCTAATATAATAATTTATTATATCTTTAAATTTATATAATAAAACTTTTAGCTTTAACTCAACTATTTTTTATATAATTATCCTATGAGAGTTTTACTATTTGGAACAATTTTTCTAATTATTTTTTCTTTATTATGTTTATATATTTCAAAAAGATTTATAAATAAGCTTGATTTAAAGCCAAAATATAAAAAATATTTAAATTATTTTTTAGTTTTAAATCTTTTGGGGGTATTGGGTTATCTAGTATTTAGAAGATACCCAATTATTCCCAATGAAATATATTTTTTATTAAGTGTTCCTATTGGAATAATTTTTTTACTCTTCTCTACATCAGTTATTTATGATATTTTAAAATATCTTATCAATCACTCTTCAAAAGATATTAAAAGAAGAGAGTTTTTTAAAAAATCTTTAGATATAACTGCTCTTCTTGCAGCTACTTCAATTAATGCAAAAGCTATGTATAATGCAAGACATATACAAATAGAAGAAGTAAAAATTAAAATAAAAAATTTAAAAGAGTCATATAGCTTAGTTCAAATTAGTGATGTACATATTGGTGGTTTGGTTGATAAAGAATTTATTGCTTCTCTTGTAAAAAAAATAAATCTTTTAAAAGCTGATGTAGTAGTAATAACAGGCGATTTAGTTGATACTAATTTAAAGTATGCAAAAGCTGCATTAGAAGAACTAGAAAATCTAAAATCTACTTATGGAACATATTTTATAGTGGGAAATCATGAATATTTTCATGGTATTGAAAATATTATAGAAACAATGAAAAGTTTAAATATAAAAGTATTAGAAAATGAAAATATCTATATTGGAAAAGAAAATAGTGGTTTTTATTTAGCTGGAGTTTATGATAGATTTGGAGAAAGATATGGAGAATATAAACCAGATATAAAAAAGGCTTTAGAAAATACAGAAGATTTTCCTACTATTTTATTGGCTCATCAACCAAAATTTATTGAAGAAATTCCTTCAACATCAAATATTGATTTAATACTTTGTGGGCATACTCATGGAGGACAAATAATGCCTTTTAACCTTTTAGTAAAGCTTCAACAGCCATATATTAGTGGACTTTATCAACATAATGATACTACTCAAGTATATGTAAATAAAGGAACTGGATTTTGGGGTCCTCCTATGAGATTAGGTGCAAGTTCTGAGATAACTTATATAAATTTAATAAGTAATTGATTTCAATCATTGTTTTTTTTAACAGTTATAATAAAATAAAATAAAAAAAGTTTTATTATGACTGTGGAAAAATTTGAAAATGAAATTAATACTTTAAAAAAATTTTATAAAATTTATTGTGAAGATAAACATAAAGAACAAGAAGATATAAAAGAGATAATCTTATATAAAGAAAAATATTTTGAGCTGGATTTACATTTATGTAATGAGTGTTTAAAAGATATTAGGTACTCAATAGAAAAACTTCAAACTTGCGTGCATGAAATTAAACCTAGATGTAGAAACTGTCCAAATCCTTGCTATGAAAAAACTCAATGGAAAAAAACTGCAAAAGTTATGAAATATGGGGGAATAAAACTAGGGCTATCTTCCATAAAAAATAAAGTTTTAAAAATCTTTAAGTAGAGGAATACTCCTCCACTTAAAACTCAAAAAATAGGTGCTAGTTATTTATTTATTTAAAATATATAAGGCACTTATACCAAAAATTTTGCCATAAATGCTTGCTAATATTAAGTAATCTTTTTTATATGAATTAAATTGTTTTTTTATATTTTTTAAAATTTCCATACTCCTCCTTACTTAATTTGAATGATTTTTTTATGTTTTTCCTCTGCTAATTTTGGAATCACAACTTCTAAAACTCCATCTTCATAGTTTGCATCAATATTTTCAATATCGGCATTTTCAGGAAGTGTAAAACTTCTTGTAAATTTACCAAATGAAGTTTCAACTTTATAATAATCTTCTTCTTTTATCTCTTCTTTTATTTTTCTTTCACCTGAAATTGTTAATATATCTTTATGTACATCTACTTTAATATTCTCTTTTTTTACTCCAGGTAAATCCACATCAATATGATAAGCAAATTCTCCTTCTCTAGTATTTACAGAAGGAACAAACCCACTTACACCTTCATTTTGTGAAACTTTGTTATAAAATCTTTTTTCAAATTCTGCTAAATCTTTAAAGGGATCAAATCTTGTAACTAACATCTTTTTCTCCTTAATTTAGAATACTTGATAGTTTTCTTATCAAGTTAATGAAATTATAACAAATATTTTTAGCACTTGTCAAGAGTATTTGCTAATTTTTTATATTTTTTTAGCACTTTTTATTTTAGAGTGCTAAGTAATAACAATAAAACTTGTAATAATAGTTACAATATAAATTGTAAATACTATTAAATAATCTTTTTTATTTATATTATTCATTGTTTCTTCCTTTCATAGGAGAAACAATCAATTTCTCCTATATATTTATATTATTTTTTTTAAAAATAAAAACATTTAGTTCCTTGATTTTTAGGTATAAAAAAAGGGAAGATCAAAAGCCCTTCCCTTTATAAAGTTCTAAAGCCTTTTGTCTTTTAATCAAAAAGGCTTAACTAATATTAATTAATCAGCGAATTTAGCCTTTTTAGCTGTTCTTTTTCTTGCCGTTGGATCAAGTTCTCTTTTCCTAATTCTTACACTTTTTGGAGTAACTTCAACAAGTTCATCCTCTTCAATCCACTCTAACGCATTTTCTAAACTCATAACTCTTGGAGGGATAAGTTTAATAGCATCATCAGAACCTGATGCCCTTACGTTTGTTAATGCTTTTCCTTTAATTGGATTAACATCTAAATCATTTGATTTTGCATGCTCACCAATTACCATTCCTACATAAACTTTATCTTGAGGTTTTATATACATAATCCCTCTTTCTTGTAGGTTGAAAATTGAGTAACCTAAAGCTTCTCCATTTTCCATAGATACAAGTGCCCCATTTTTTCTTGTTTCAACTGTTCCTGAGTATGGTCTAAACTCTAAGAATGAGTGGTTCATAACACCCTCACCTTTTGTATCAGTTAAAAACTCTGTTCTAATTCCAATAAGTCCCCTTGCAGGAATTTCAAACTCTAATCTTGTAAATCCAGATCCCATTGGAACCATATTTGTCATATTTGCTTTTTTTCTTCCAAGTTTTTCAATAATTGTTCCAGAATACTCATCTGGAGTATCAATTACTAAATGTTCAAATGGTTCATAAACTACGCCATTTTCAATTCTTGTAATAACTTCTGGTCTTCCAATAGAAAACTCAAAACCTTCTCTTCTCATATTTTCAGCTAAAATAGTAATTTGAAGTTCACCTCTTCCGTTTACTTTAAATTTACCTTCACCAATTTGCTCATAACTCATAGCAATATTAGTGTTCATCTCAGCTTTTAATCTTTCATCAATTTTATTTGAAGTTACAAATTTACCTTCAGTTCCTGCTAATGGAGAATCATTTACTGCAAATGTAACAGATAAAGTTGGCTCTTCAATATGCATAGGGTCTAATGGCATTGGGTTACTTGGGTCACATAAAGAATCCCCAACATCAATAGTTTCAAATCCTGCAACAGCTACAATATCCCCTGCACCTGCTGATTTAAGTTCAATTCTTTCTAAACCTTTAAATCCAATTAGTTTAGTTACTCTACCTTTAACTTTTTCACCATCTGCTTTACATAATAAAACAGTTTCACCTTGAGAGATAGTACCATTAAAAATTCTTGCAATTCCAATCTTACCAATGAAGTTATCATAATCAAGAGTAAATACTTGAAGCTGTAAACCATTTTCTTCACTTCCATTTGGTTTTGGAACTTCTGTTAAGATAGTTTCAAATAAAGGCTTTAAATCTTTCTTTTCATCATCTAAATTATGAATTGCATAACCATCTCTTGCAGCTGCATAAATTACTGGGAATTCAAGTTGCTCATCTGTTGCATCCATTTGTGCAAAAAGGTCAAATACTTCATCAACAACTCTATCTGGTTCACCAGCAGGTTTATCAATTTTATTTACAACAACAATTGGTCTATGCCCAAGTGATAAAGCTTTTTTTACAACGAATTTAGTTTGAGGCATAACTCCCTCTTGAGCATCTACAAGAAGTAGTACAGAATCAACCATCTTTAAAACCCTCTCAACTTCTCCACCAAAATCGGCGTGTCCCGGAGTGTCAATAATGTTAATTCTTACACCTTCATAATCAATAGCAGTATTTTTAGAAAGAATTGTAATTCCTCTTTCTTTTTCAATGTCATTGCTATCCATTACTCTTTCATCTACTTCTTGGTGTGAAGAAAAAGTTCCAGATTGTTTTAATAATTCATCTACCAGCGTCGTTTTACCATGGTCAACGTGCGCAATTACGGCAATATTTCTAATATCTCTCATTTACTCTCTTTAAGTTAATTTTTCGCGATTATACTAAATATTTGCTTAAATTAAGGCAAGTGTAATTAAATTAATTGAAGATGAATAAAAATTCATATTTCATTCATTCTGTTTTCATTCTTTCTTGATAAATTTTCATTAACAATTTAAAAAGGAGTAGAATGTCAAATGCAATAAAGGCTTTAAAAGCCAATAAACTTAAGACATCTCTTATTGTTTTAAGTCTGATTTTTTCTATAACATCAATATTTTTAATTACTTCTATTTCAAATGGTGTTATTTCTATGTACTCTACAATGCTAAAAAGTGATGGAGATATAATTATCACTCAAAGAAAAATATCAGATACATTTTTTTCAAATATAGATATAAACTTAATTGAAAAATTAAATAACTTTAAAGAAGTTACAAAAGCTTCAGGCTTAATTGTGGGTGCAACTATTGTGGAAGAGTTACCTATAGTTGCTGTTTATGGAGTTACTACAAATAGGTTTGAAAACTATAAATTAATAAAAGGTAAATATCCTTTAAAACAAGAAGTTTTACTTGGAAAATCTATTTTTGATAGTTTAAAAAATAAAAATGAAGTATTAATTGCAAATAAAAAATTTAAAGTGTCAGGGGTTTTTCAAAGTTCTATTGGATTTGAAAATGGAGGAGTTGTATTAAATATTGAAGATGCAAGTTCTATTTTCAATAAAAGTGCTTCTATGATAATGGTAAATTGTAAAATTGACACAAATATATCTAAATTAAGTGATAAAATCAATCAACTAGATAGAAATATTGAAGCAAAATCTACAACAAGTTTTGTGGATAATTATAATCAATTTAAAATAATTAAAACCTCATCAAATGTAATTTCTTTTATCTCTTTTTGTATGGGATTACTAACTATTGCTTCAATTTTAAGTATTACTATAAATCAAAGAAAAAGTGAATTTGGAATTAAAAGAGCTATTGGGGTTCCTATGAAAAAAATTCTAATACAAATTATAAATGAGAGTTTGATTTTAGCAGTTATTAGTTTTTTTATTGCCTTATTTATTTCAAATATTGCCTTATATTTTATAAAAAACAGCTCACTTTTATATGGATATGTAAATGGAGAGATTTCACTAAATATTGCATTTTTTATTTTTATTACTTCTATTTTAATAGCTATATTAGGTTCAATTATTCCAGCACTAAATGCTTCAAAAACTGATCCAATTATTTTAATTCAAGGAAATAAAATATGATAAATTTAAAAAATATCTCTCATAAATATGATAAAGAATTTGCTTTAAAAAATATAAACCTTGAAATTAAAAAAGGTTCATTTGTGGCAATTACAGGGGAGAGTGGAAGTGGTAAAACAACACTTTTATCTATTCTTTCTACTTTATTAAAACCCACAAGTGGGGAAGCTTTTTTTGAAGGAATAAATTATGAAAATATTAAAAATATAGATGAATTTAGACAAAAAAATATTGGTTTTATTTTTCAGTTTCACTATTTGATAAATTATTTAACAGTAAAAGAAAATATCAATCTTGCAAAAGACAGTGCAACTAAAGAAGAAATTAAAAACCTATTGGCAACTTTAAAAATTGAAGATTTAATTAATTCATATCCAAATGAAATTTCAGGAGGACAAAGACAAAGAGTTGCAATTGCAAGAGCTTTAATTAATAATCCAAAAGTAATCTTTGCAGATGAACCCACAGGAAATTTGGATTCAAAAAACTCTTTAAATGTATTTAATATTTTTAAAAAACTATCACAAAAAGGTGTAACTATTGTAGTTGCTACTCATGATAAAGCTTTAGCGGCTTTTGCAGATATTAATATAAAGGTAAAAGATGGACAACTTTAATACATTTATAGAAAAACAGTTTAAAATTTCTATTATATTTTTATTTTTGGGATTATTTTTTGGGATTTTATACTCTATTAATCTATTGGGAGTATTTATTGATTCTACAACTTTAAATCCAGTAAATATAAGAAGTTTACATATCTCTCTTATGCTTTATGGGTTTGTACCTTTAATGCTTTCATATCTTCCTTTTTTACTTATAAATAAAGAAGTAGGAAGTATAAAAGATGGACTTTTTTATCTAAACTTATATACAATTTTTTGGTATATCTTTTTAATTTTTATGATAAGTTGCTTATTATTTGGGAATACAAGAGGCTTAGCTTTTTATGACTTTCCTTATGAACTAAATTTTATTTTAGCTTTTGCAGGTTTATTTTATATTATTGCTTTATATAAATATATTAAACAATATAAAGTAAAACCAACTTGGGTTAAAGTATCACTTTATATAGTTACTCTTGCTCCTTTTACTCTTTTAATCTTAATGAACCCAACTATTGGACAAGTTGAAAGTACAATTAGTGGTCCCCATGGAGATAATACTTTAGGTATGAGTTTTGCTTTAATTCCTATATATTACTTAATTATTAAACTATTAAACAAAGAAGAATTTAAAGCTAGATGGAATATTTTTTGGATGATTCCTTTAGCTTTTTATATCTTATCAGTTTTACATAGAAGCTTTATAGGTTCTTTATCATATAACCAAGAGTGGTTTTTTCAATATCTAACTTTACTTTATATTCCTTTATTATATAGATGGTATAAAGACTCAAACATTGATAAATACCCAAAGTTAGCTCTTTTAATCTCTATTCTTGCTTTTTTATTTGTGGATATTGAGGGAAATATTTTATTTATTCCTGAACTTAGATGGGTATTTCATAGAAATGATTTAGTGGTTGCTCATGCTCATGTGGCTATGGGAATTGGCGTATTTTTTATGGTTATTGCTATGTTTGTTCAATATATAAAACAACTTCAAAAAATCAACTTTTATATATTATATTTATTTGGTCTTCTTGGTATTTTTATAGTTTTAAGTATTAGTGGGTTTATTCAAGCAGGGATGATTAATGGCTCAACACAAAACCTTTGGGTTGCTAGAACTATTTTTGGAATTTTTACTTTTCTTTCACTAATAGCTTTTGTAAATTTTAAATTTAATTTTACAACTATGGAAAAATATAATCTATTTGGAGTGTTAAATGATGGTTTTGGAGGAGTATTTTTAATCTTACTTGCAAGTTTTTTATATCCAATATTAGATTTTAGTTTTGAGGGTAAATACGAATATATAGTTTTTGCTTTTGTAAGTATTACAGGGCTTATTCATTTTTTAGCTTTTAAATACAAAGAGTATGAATTAATACTTACAAAACTTACTGTTTTAATAAGAGTTTTTATAAGTTCAGTTTTTTTTGCTTTGTATATGTCTCATACATTAGGAGTTGTTGCTTTAGTAATATCTCTTTTTGATATTTCAATGGTTATTTTTTATCTACTTACTTTATATAAAAAGGAGCAATTATGCAAAAATTAGCCCTAATATTTTTTATAGCTTTTGAGTTATGTTATTATTTGCTTATAGCACAAACAGGAATTGTTGAACATTTTTCTTCAAATATTTTTATAATTGCTCCTCTTCCTATAGGTGGAGTTATTGGGTCAGTTTTAAGTTATTATATTAAGACTTCAACAAAAAATAAAATATTAGCTTTTTTAACAATTCAGTTAGGTGTTAGTATGTTTTATCCAAATTTAAATACTTTACTTTTATTTATTCTTGGAATTAGTGTTGGAGCACTTGCACCTTTACTTATAAATGAGTTAAAAAAAGCCTCAAATATTCAACTTGGGTTTGCTTTAGCTATCTCATATGCTTTAGGAACATTTATGTTTACATATGAAGCTTCAAAAAGAACAAATATTGCAATTGTTTTTACTCTTATTTCTTTAGTTTGTTCACTATTTTTAAATATAAAAGAACATAAAGATTTAACTAAAAACAGTTCTAATTTTTCCCTTTTTATAATGGTTTTATGGATATTTTTAGATTCTACTTTATTTGAAACACTTTCAAGGGATTTAAATACTTCTATTTGGAGAGATGGCTTTACTTTAGAAATAATTACTTTTCATTTAATTGGTGTTGCTAGTGCTTTTTATTTAAAAATGGAAAAAAATCAAAAAGAGTTATTAATTTTAACTTTATTTGCTCTTTCTTATTTATTTTATTTTTTACAAGAGGGATTGATCTTATCTATTGTTTATCCATTTGTAATCTCTTTTTACAATGTGATAATTCTTCAAACTATTGTAAAAAAAGATTTAAAAACTTTAGCAATTTATATGATTTTTATAGGTTGGGCCGCTTCAGGGGCTGGATTATTTGTAGCTTTAGAAAATCTAATTTTATATGTTCCAATTATTTTTCTAATTTGCTTAATTAAGATTTTAATAACACAACAAAAAAAGGAGATACCATGTATAAATTAATTTTAGTTGCATTACTTGCAGTTTTTGCAAATGCTCAAAGTTTAAATTTTTCTACAGGAAAAATAGAAGCACATACGGAAATTTTTGGGGATAGTAATATTAACCCTTTTTCAGAAAATATACAATCAACTTTATCAATTAAAGAAAAGATTGATTCTTTAAAAGGAGTAATAAAAATAAATACTCTAAGCTTACATAGCAATAATGAAAAAAGAGATGAACATATGTATGAGTTATTAAATACTACATTACATCCTCAAATCTCTTTTGAAATTACTTCTTTAACAAAAATAGAAGAGTTTTATGAAATACAAGGGGTTCTAACTTTAAATGGAGTAAAACAAGTAATTATGTCAAAAGCTAATATTTTAGAAGAGAATAACCATATTATTTTAAATGGAGATTTTTCTATAAATCTTACTTCATTTGAATTAAAACCGCCAAAACTTCTATTTTTAACAGTAAGAGATAGAATTGATATTAAATATAATTTAGATTATATTAAAGGATAAAAGGTGAAAAAGTTTTTATTATTAATAACTCTTTTAGTTTGTACTTATGCTCAAGAGTTTACCTTAAATACTAAGATACAAAACTTCTCTTTAGCTAATCAATTTGATGAAAAAAGAACTATAACAAATAATATTCAAACTATTATTGTCTCATTTGAAAAAGATACAGGAAAAGAAATAAATGAGTTTTTAAATGAAAAACAACCAGATTTCTTACAAAAACATAATGCAGTTTTTATTGCAAATATCTCTGGTATGCCTATGTTTGTTACAAAAATGTTTGCTCTTCCTAAAATGAGAAGTTATAAACATGAGATTTTACTAATTTATGATGAAAATGATAAAAGATTTATTGCCAAAGAGGGTAACTCAACTTTATATAAATTAGAAAATGGTGTAATAAAAAGTATAAAATTTATTACTAAAGATGATTTAGCAAAAGTTTTTTAAATGAAACTTCCAATTGCAACTACAAAAATTTTAGAAGTAAAAAGTGAGGCTTTGCATAATTTGCAAATCCTTCACCTAAGTGATTTACATATAAATAAAAAAACAACTCTTTGTGAAATAAAACAATTAATAAATATATGTAAAAACATAGCCTATGATTTCATTGCTTTAACAGGAGATATTATTGATTGTAAAGTAAAAGAGATAAAACCTCAACTAGAACTTTTAAACTCTTTAGAAAAGGTATATTATATAAGTGGTAACCATGATTTATTTTATGGAATAGAGCCTTTAAAACAAAGTTTAAATAACTTTACTTTTTTGGATAATACTACTACTTTTTTTACTTATAAAAATAGACAAATTGCCATTGCAGGATTAAGTGATAGATTCTCTAAATTTTTTAAAATAAAAAGAGAAGAAAAAAAAATTACTAACTTTTTAAAAGCTAATCCTATTTCTATTTTATTAGCTCATCAACCAAAAGATTATACTTTTGCTATAAATTCAAATACAAAATTATTTTTATGTGGACATACCCATGGAGGACAGATTTTTCCCTTTCATTATTTTGTAAAATTAGTACAACCTTTTTTAGCAGGAACCTTTTATAAACAGCAAACTTGTATTTATGTAAATAGAGGATTAGGTACTTGGGGGATAGATTTTAGATATAAAGCAAATAATGAAATTACTTTACTTAAATTAGTATATAAATAGTATTCATCTAAAATTCATATTTTTGTAATATAATTATTATCTAATTAAAAAATTAGAGGTTTTTATGAAAATACTAATTATAGAAGATGATGAAAAAATTATAAACTTTCTAAAAAAAGGTTTAGAAGAAGAGTCATATGTTATTGATTATTCTTTAAATGGAGATGAAGGTATATATCTTGCAAGTGTAAATGAATATGATTTAATTTTACTTGATATTATGCTTCCAATTAAAAATGGTATAGAAGTGTGTAAAACTTTAAGACAAAATAATATTAATACTCCAATAATTATGCTAACAGCAAAAGATACTATTGAAGATAAAATAAAAGGTTTGGATATAGGTGCAAATGATTATTTAGCAAAACCTTTTTCATTTAGTGAACTTCTAGCTAGAATTAGAGTACAACTAAGAACAAAAAACTCAAACCAAACAACACTTAAAATCTCAGATTTAGAACTTGATTTACTTTCAAAAACTGCAAAAAGAGCAGGAGATATTATCAATCTAACAGCAAAAGAGTTTGCTTTTTTAGAATATCTAATAAAAAATAAAGATAGAGTATTATCAGAAAGTGTAATAAGTAGTGCCTTAAGCAATATGGATGATATGAATATTAGTAATATTGTAAATGTATATATTTATAGACTTAGAAATAAAATAGATAAACCCTATGAAAAAAAACTTATAAAAACTATTAGAGGGTTAGGATTTAAAATAAGTGATGAATAATATATCAATCAAAAAAAAGCTTTTAATATATAATATTTTTATTCAAATAGTAATTTTATTTCTTTTTTCAATCTCTTTATATAAAACTTTAGAAATCTCTTCTAAAGATAAAGTGGAAGCTACTTTAAAAGTAATATTACTTGATGTGGTTGATGATGTAATTGAGCATAAAAATGAACTTACAAATAGAGTATTTGATGAAGAAAAAGAGTATAAGTTTGAACCTTTATATATTAGGCTTTTAGAACTACAAAATGATTTTTTAGTAATTAAAAGTACAACTTTTCCAAATGAGATAAAAAGTAAAATAGCTAAACTTAAATTATTAAAATCTAACAATATAGTTTTTGAATATCAAAAAGATTATATTATTAGTAGAATAAAGTTTGATATAAATAATAAAGACTATGTTATAGAAGTAGCAACTGATTTTACAACTATAAATTCTACTTTAGAAAATCTTATATATATTCTTTTATTTATTGTTCCTATTATTTTGATTTTTTCTATAATTGGAGGATATTTTTTAATTTACAAATCTTTTTCTCCCATAGAAAAACTTTTAGCAAATTTAAAAAGTATAAATGCAAGTGATTTATCTAAAAGACTTCCTTTTAAAAATAAAAATGATGAAATAGACCTTTTAGCAAAAGAGATAAATAATCTTTTATATAGACTTGAAATCTCTTTTAATAAAATCTCTCAATTTAGTAGTGATGCTTCCCATGAACTTAAAACTCCCCTTACAATTATTAGAGGAGAAATAGAGATAGCTTTAAGAAAAGATAGAGAAGTTTGTGAATATAAAAAAAGTTTAGAAAACTGTTTAGATGAAGTTATAGTAATACAACAAACCATAGATGATTTACTTTTTTTAGCAAGAAAAGAGCATGAAGTTATTGAACAAAGAAAAGATGAACTTTATCTTGATGAGGTTAGTTTAGAAGCCTTTAAAGAGATGCAATCTTTTGCAAAATTAAAAAATATAAAACTTTTATGCCAAATAGATGAAGCTATGCAAATAAAAGGTCATCATAAACTACTAAAAATAGCTATTAAAAATATACTTAAAAATGCAATTTCTTTTAGTTACGAAAATAGCGAAGTTATTATAAGAAATTATAGTGATGAATATAATTATATTATTTGTATTGAAGATAAAGGTATTGGCATTTGTAAAGAAGAACAAGAAAAAATTTTTGAAAAATTTTATAGAACAGATAAAAGTAGAAATAAAGAATCAGGTGGAACAGGACTTGGGATGGCTATTGTTGAAAAAATAGTAAAACTTCATCAAGGTAAAATAAAACTTGAAAGCCAAGAAAATATAGGAACAAAAGTATATTTTGTATTTAAAAAGGAAAATAATGAATATTAAAAAAGTTGTAAAACTAAACTTTTTAATTATTATTATTTTAATTTTATCTATTTTTTTAGTAAATAGTATTGTTTTGGAAAAATTAAAAGAGAATCAAATTTCAAAAAAAGAGATTTCAAAACTTGTATTTATGCAAGAAAATATGAATTTTTTAGTAAAAGATATAATTGATACTCAAAATCTTAAAGAGCTACAAGAGATAAAAGATGAATTTTTAACTTATGAAATAAAGTTTGAAAAAATAAAAGAGCTACTTTTAGTAAAAGATAAAGATGATTTTTTAGACTTTCTAATTAAAGATATACATAAACACCCTAAAGTTTTAAAGCACTTACTATTACTTTCAAAATCTGAAAAGAATATTGAAGAAAATTTTGAAAAAATTTTTGAAATACAAAAAAGAAAAATAGAATTAAATAGTCTATTTTTACAAGCTTATCCCAAAGAGAGTATCTTAAGAAAACAAATAGAAAAGCAAATTTTACAAACAAAAGATTTTACTATTTTAAAAGACTTTTCTGATATTAAATATTATAGTAAAGAGGTATTTTTTCAACATAAAGAAAAAGCCCACCTAGAACTTTTACTTAAAAAAATCTATTCTTTAGAAAAAAAATATTCAAATAAAGAAATCAAAGAGTATAGAAATATTGTAAAAATTATCTCAACTTATGTTTTAGAACTAAAAAAACTAGAAAATCAAGAAAAACTTTTACAAGATAATATTACTAAAATTGTAAAAGAAAATAAAAATTTAAACTTTAAAATTGAACATGAAATAGAAAAGTTATCTTCAGATTTTAGTAAAAAAAGCTACTCTTTTATTATTACTTTACTTCTTTTAACTATTGTTTTAATTATCTACTTATCTTTTAAAGTTAATCGAAATGTTTCTTTTACTTTTGATGAAATTGAACAAAAAGTTCAAGAGGGTTTAAAAACCATAAAAAAATTAAATAAAGAGATTGAAGATACACAAAAAGAAGTTGTATTTACTATGGGTGCTATTGGAGAAAGTAGAAGTAAGGAGACAGGAAACCATGTAAAAAGAGTTGCTGAGTATTCTAAACTTCTAGCTTTATATTCTGGACTTTCTTTAAAAGAAGCAGAACTTTTAAAACAAGCAAGCCCTATGCATGATATAGGAAAAGTAGCTATTCCTGACTCCATTTTAAATAAGCCTGGAAGATTTGATGAAGAAGAAAGACAAATTATGAATACCCATGCAAAATTAGGTTACGATATGCTTAAACATTCAAATAGACCTCTTTTAAAAGCAGCAGCCATTGTCTCTTTACAACATCATGAAAAATGGGATGGAACAGGTTATCCAAAAGGTTTAAAAGAAGATCAGATTCATATTTATGGAAGAATAACAGCCCTTGCAGATGTTTTTGATGCACTTGGAAGTAATAGATGCTATAAAAAAGCTTGGGAAGATGAAAAAATATTTAAACTTTTTAAAGAGGAAAAAGGTAAACATTTTGATCCAAAATTAGTAGATATATTTTTTGAACATTTAGAAGAGTTTTTAAAAATAAGAGATAGTTTTCAAGATAATTGAAACTGTTAATTTTATATTAATCCTTTATTAATCAAATATTGACACTTAGAGATTATAATTTCTAAAATCAATAAAGGAAAAATATGAAATCCTCTTCATATAAAATAATCTTATATATCTCCCTACTTTTTACTCTTTTTTATAATTTTTCTTTTTTTAAAAATTTTTTTATAACTTATAATTTCACTGGGATAAATATAGCCTATACTATTAGTATAATTATTACACTTTTTGCATTTATTTCATTTGTTTTAAGTTTATTAAGCTCTAAATATATTTTTAAACCTTTTATTATTTTAGTTTTAGTTGTCTCTTCTTTTACGGCTTACTTTATGGACACTTATAATGTTATAATTGATCATAGTATGATTAGAAACTCTTTGCAAACAAATCTTGAAGAGTCTATGGATTTATTTAGTTTTCAACTTATTTTATATGTTTTATTTTTAGGAATAATTCCAAGTATTTTAATTTATAAAATAAAACTTTCATATGGTACTTTTAAACAAGAAAGTATTAAAAAAATAAAAATTCTTTTTTTACTTTTATTAATTATTTTAATAAACCTATTTAGTTTCAGTAAATTTTATACTTCATTTTTTAGAGAGCATAAAACATTAAGATATTATGCAAATCCTACTTTTTGGATGTTTAGTGTGGTAAATTATGCAAAAAGAACTATTTACAATGGAAAAATTGTTTTAAAAGAAGTGGGCAAAGATGCAAATATAAAAGAACCTATTGAAGAGAAAAAAGAGTTAGTAATTATGGTTGTAGGAGAAGCTACAAGAGCAGATAGATTTTCTTTAAATGGGTATGAAAGAGAAACAAACCCTCTTTTAAAAAAAGAAGAGATTTATAACTTTTCAAAAATGTCTTCTTGTGGAACTTCAACAGCACACTCCGTTCCTTGTATGTTTTCTAAATTTAATAGAGATAATTATAGCTATAAAAAAGGTATTTCAAATGAAAATGTTTTAGATATATTAAAACATACAAAACAAGTAAATATTTTATGGAGAGATAATAATTCTGATTCAAAAGGTGTAGCACTTAGAGTAAAATATGAGGATTTTAGAAGTTCTAAAACAAATACTATTTGTGAAAAAGATGGTGAGTGTAGAGATGAAGGAATGCTTGTGGGACTTGATAATTTTATAAAAGAAAGTGGAAAAAATGATATATTAATTGTTCTTCATCAAATGGGAAATCATGGTCCTGCATATTATAAAAGATACCCTAAAGAGTATGAAAAGTTTACTCCTATTTGTAAAACAAATCAACTAGAAAAATGCACAAAAGAAGAAATTAACAATGCATATGACAATGCTATTTTGCATACAGATGCTTTTTTATCAAAGGTAATTAATTTTCTAAAACCTTATTCAAAAAAGTATGAAACAGCTATGATTTATATGAGTGACCATGGGGAAAGCTTAGGAGAAAATGGGATTTATTTACATGGAATGCCATATTTTATGGCTCCTGATACACAAACGCATGTGGCTTCTTTAATGTGGTTTGGAGAGAGTATGAAAGAAGAATTAGATACTAAAAAACTAAATGAATTAAAAGATAAACCTTTTTCTCAAGATAATTTATTTCATACTTTACTTGGTATGTTTGAAGTAACAACAGATGTTTATAAAAAAGAACAAGATATTTTATTTGAAATTAGGAAGGAAGAATAAATGAGAAACCAACCAAAATATAACTTTTTTAAAAATAGTTCTTATGCAATAGAAGGATTAAAAGATTTAGTAAAAACTGAAACTTCTTTTAAAATAGAACTATTTTGTGCATTTATTCTTATACCTATAATTTTTTATATTGATACTTCTTTTACAAATAAACTTCTAATGTTTATTACTTTTAGTGGTGTACTTTTAGCAGAAATAATAAATAGTGCTATTGAAAGAACTGTTGATTTAGTAACCTTAGAATATCATCAAATGGCAAAAAAAGCAAAAGATGTGGGAAGTGCAATTGTCTTTTTAAGTATAAGTATTTGTTCTATTACTTGGGTTCTAGTTTTATTTAACTAAGACTTTGGTAAATAAAATTTTACCATTTTAATACATTCTAAAGTTATTTTTGATAATATTCCTTCAAGATTTGTGGTACAAATTGACATCTTGATCTACTTTTATTCAAGTTCTGTCCTAAAATATTTTGAAAATACTTTCAAAATTATCTACTTTTTTAACTCTTAGGAGTAACTATTATGAGCTTTTGGCAAAATTTCAAAAGAGATTTTTTAGTTAAATTTTGGGCTCCAATCCCTGCTGTAATTGCACTTGGAGTTTTATCTGCTTACTATTTTGGACTTACTGGTACATATTGGGCTGTTACTGGTGAATTTACAAGATGGGGTGGACATGTATTAGAAGCATTTGGTGTAGACTTATCTACTTGGGGATATTATAAAATTATGAATATGAATGGAAATATCTTTACAAGGGTTGATGGGGTTATGATTATTGGTATGTTTGCAGGATGTATTGCAGCAGCATTTTGGGGAAATAATGTAAAACTTAGAATGCCAGTAAGTAATATTAGAATCTTTCAAGCTTTAATCGGTGGTATTATTGCAGGTTTTGGGGCAAGACTTGGTATGGGTTGTAACTTAGCTAGTTTCTTTACTGGTATTCCACAATTTTCATTTCATGCTTGGATGTTTACTCTTGCAATGATTGTTGGAGTATATTTAGGAGCTAAATTTTCTCTTCTTCCTTTTTTCCAATCAAAAATAAAATTAAAAAAAGTTTCTTGTGCTAAAACTTTAGAAACTGATACAAAAAAAGTTAAAAACTTTTTTACATTGGGAACATTTGCATTTTTAGCAATAATTATATGGGCAATATTTTTAATTTTTATTCAAGGAAGTACAAAACTTGGAATGGCAATGCTTTTTGGAAGTGCCTTTGGTCTTGCAATTGCAAAAGCTCAAATTTGTTTTACTTCTGCATTTAGAGATATTTTTACAACAGGTAGAAGCCAATTAGCAAAAGCTATTGTTATTGGTATGGCTGTGGCAACTCTTGGAGTATTTTCATATATTATGATGGGACAACCTCCTAAAATTATGTGGGCTGGACCTAATACAATTATTGGTGGAATATTATTTGGTTTTGGAATAGTATTAGCTGGTGGTTGTGAATGTGGATGGATGTATAGAGCTGTTGAAGGTCAAGTACATTTTTGGATAGTTGGTATTGGAAATGTAATTGGAGCTACACTATTAGCTTTTGTATGGGATGATTTATCATTAAGTTTAGCTACAAGTTGGCCAAAAATCAACTTACTTGAATCATTTGGAAATTATGGTGGATTATTCTTAAACTATGGATTATTACTAATTTTATTTATATTAGTTCTAGTTTTAGAAAAAAGATATTTAAATAAATCAAAAAATAAATAAGGATTGAAAATGAAAGAGATTATTCCTGATTTTAGACTTGATATGCAAGGGGAACCTTGTCCTTATCCAGCAGTAAATGCTTTAGAGGCTATGAAAGAGTTAAAAAAAGGTGAAATTTTAGAGATTATTAGTGATTGTCCACAAAGTATTAATAATATCCCTGCTGATGCAAAAAACCATGGATATGAAGTTTTAGAAGTGGATAGTAGCGGTCCTACAATTAGATATTTAATCAAAAAATAATCTTAGTTTATTAGAGGTATAATACCTCTAATATAAACAAGGATTAGTATGAATTATCAAAAAATTTTAGAAGAAATACAAATACAAATACAAAGCGAATTACCAAAAGGTGAAGTTGCTAGCTATATTCCTGCACTAAAAAATGTTCAAGCTGATGATTTTGCAATGAGCATAAAACTTCTTGATGGAACAAGTTATAATATAGGTTGTTTTGATAAAAAGTTTTCTATTCAAAGTATCTCTAAAGTTTTTACTTTTGCTATGGCTTTAAAACTTTATGGAAAAGATTTATATAAAAGAGTTTGGTATGAACCTTCTGGAAATCCTTTTAACTCCCTAGTTCAACTTGAATATGAAAAAGGAATTCCTAGAAATCCATTTATAAATGCAGGTGCTATTGTTACAACAGATAGCTTACTATCTTACTATAAAAATAAAAATATTACTTTTAATGAAATTAATCATTTTATAAATAGCTTATGTAAAAAAGAGATTTTTTATAATGAAGAGATTTTTAAATCTGAATTAGAATCTGGATATAGAAACCAAGCCCTTGCTAGTTTAATGAAAAGTTTTAAAAATATAAATAACCCTATAAAAGATACTTTAGAAACTTATTTTAAACACTGCTCACTTATGATGAGTTGCGAAGAGTTAGCCACAGCAATGCTATTTTTAGCAAACCATGGGGTTGACCCTCTTACAAATAAAGAGTTTATTACTGCACCAAAAGCAAAAAGAGTAAATGCTTTAATGCTAACTTGTGGACATTATGATGCTTCAGGAGATTTTGCTTTTCATGTGGGATTACCAGGTAAAAGTGGTGTGGGAGGAGGAATTGTAGCTATTGTTCCAAAAAAAATGGCTATTTGCGTATATTCTCCAAGACTAAATGAAAAAGGAAACTCTCATACAGGAACAAAAGCCTTAGAGCTTTTTACTACTTTAACTGAACTTTCTATTTTTTAAAATGTAAAGAAATTGTCAAGAAACTTTACATAAAAAATTTAAACTATTCCTTTATACTTTCAAAATAACTTGAAATATAAAGGAATAAGATGAAAAGTTTACTTTTAATATTTACTTTAATTACTCTTTCTTGGAGTACGAATTTAGATGAATATTTAAATACTTTAAAACAAGAAGCTACTAAAGAAAATCCAAACTTTAAAGAGTTTAATGTAAAAAGAGGTGAAGAGATATTTACTTCTAAACATATTGGTAAAAAAGGTAAAGAAATAGCTTGTACTTCTTGCCATGGTATAGATTTAACAAAAACTAGTGAGAACTTCTTTACAGCAAAAAAAATAGAACCTTTATCAACTAAAGCAAATCCTTCAAGATTAACAGATGTAAAAAAAGTTCAAAAGTGGTTAAAAAGAAACTTTAATGATGTATATAATAGAGTTGGTACAGCACAAGAAAAAGGTGATGTTCTAGTTTATATTTTAAGTAAATAAGGATAAAAATGAAACCTTTAATTTTATTAATATTTATAAATATAGCTTTATTTAGTAGTGGTTTAAAAAAAGATGTTCCCTTAGTTACAAATGAAATATATACTAATGAGTGTGGCTCTTGTCACTTTGCATATTTTCCTGGACTATTGCCTCAGAACTCTTGGGAAAAACTAATGTCTGGTTTAGATAATCATTTTGGAGATGATGCCTCTGTTGATGAACAAACTTTTCAAACTTTATCAAAATTTCTAAATGATAATAGTGCTGAAAAAAATATGAATTATAAAAGAAGTAGAAAAATAGTAAAAAGTATTGCAAAAGATGAAGTTTATATTGCTATTTCAAAAACACCATATATTCATAAAAAGCATAAAAAAATAAGAAAAGATTTAATTACTCAAAAAGAAGTAAAAGGACTTTTTAACTGTACAGCTTGCCATAAAAGTGCAAAAAAAGCAATTTTCAATGATGATGATGTAAATATTCCAAATTATGGAAAATGGGAGGATTAAAATGAATAAATCTTATATTTGGTCACTTCCAACAAGAGCCTTTCACTGGCTTTTTGTAGTTGGAATTTTAGTAGCTTTTTTAACTGATGATGATCATTTATTAAATTATCACGCAATAGTTGGTTATGCTTTATTAATTTTATTAGCATTTAGAATTTTATGGGGAGTTTTTGGACCTAAATATTCAAAATTTAAAGATTTTCCAACTAGTGAGATTAAACAGTATTCTTCAACTATTTTTAGTAAAGAATCAAAATATATTGGACATAATCCAGCAGCTTCATATATAATGATTATTATGTTAGTTTGTACTTTTCTTATCATTCTTACAGGTGTTTTAACATATGGAATTCAAGAAGGAAAAGGTATATTAGGATTTTTAAATGAAACATATTTTAAAAATATGAAAAGTATGGATAATATCCATGAATTTTTTGCAAACTTCTTTATCTTTTTAATTGTTCTTCACCTAATTGGTATAGTAGTTGATAAATTTTTACATAAAGAAGTTGAGACTTTAAAATCAATTTTTACAGGATATAAAAATAGTAAAGAAGATAAAAGTATAAAACTAAATATTTTTCAAAAACTTTTTGCAGGCCTTATGTTTATACTTTTAATAGCTTTTTTAGTTTTTAATTTATTAAATCCTAAAAATATGTTAGTTGCTTCTATTAATAAACCTATTGATTATAAAGTACAAAATGAATTTTTTGTAGAAGAGTGTGCTTCATGTCATACTCTTTATCCCACCATTTCTTTTGCCTAAAAACTCTTGGAATATTTTAATGAATGATTTAGAAAATCATTTTGGAGATGATGCTTCTATTGATTTAAATACTAATAATATAATTTTAGAGTTTTTGGAAAAAAATAGTGCCGAAACTTCTACAAAAGAAGCAAGTGTTATGATTTTGGATTCTTTAAAAAATAAAGATATAATAGCTATAACTAATACTATTTATTGGAAAGAAAAACATAAAAATATAAAAAAAGAGATATTTTTAAATAGTTTAGTTAAAAGTAAAGCAAACTGCAAAGCTTGCCATAGTGATATAGAAAAAGGTTTAATAGAAGATGAAAATATTAAAGATATTAGTAGTTTTAGCTCTATGTAGTCTTACTTTATTTGCAAAAGAGGCTAATCATATATATAAAAATTTAGATTTTTTAATGCTTGATAAAATTCAACAAGAAAAATTAAAAGAGATTTTAATTTCCCATAAAAAAAGATATGAAAAATTTTATATATATAAGCAAAAAGAAGAAAAAAAACTACAAGAACTAATAAAGCAAGATTATTTTGATGAAGAAAAATATGAAGATATAGCAGAAGATATAGAAGAAGAAGCAATTGAACTTGAAGTTAAAACCCTAAAAAAAATACATAAAATATTAACTAAAGAACAAAGAGAAAAGTTTTCTTTATATTTACAGGAGTGGAAAGTTGAATAAAAAAGTCTTACTAATTGAAGATGATATTCAAATGCAAAAATTAATTGTTGAATATCTAAAAGATTATAATCTTGACTGCACAGCAGTTTCCCACCCCAAAGAGGCCTTAAAAATTTTAAAAGAGAAAAATTTTTCTATAATAATCCTTGATTTAATGCTTCCTGAAATGGATGGTTTTGATTTATTTAAACAAATTAAAAAAATCTGTAATACTCCTATTGTTATCTCTTCAGCAAGGGCAGATATAGGAAATAAAATACATGGATTTGAACTTGGAGCTGATGATTATTTAGCAAAACCTTATGAACCAAGAGAACTTGTATTAAGAATAGAATATATTTTAAAAAAAACCTTTAATAATATTCATAAAATTTCTGATTTTACTATTGATAAAATAAATAAAGAAGTATATTTAGAAGACTACCCTATTGATTTAACAAAAATAGAGTATGAAATATTTTTATTTTTATGTGAAAATTTAAATAAAGTCTCTTCAAGACAGCAAATAATCAATGCAACTTCTTTAAATGAGGATACAAAAAATAGAACTATTGATATGCATATTTCAAATATAAGACAAAAAATTGGTGATGATTCTAAATTTCCTAAATATATAAAATCTATTTGGGGAATTGGATATAAATTAGTAGGTTAAAATGTCAATTCTAAAAAAGATTTCTATTTTATTTTTTATTAGCTTAACATTAATGAGTATTATTGGTATATGGACAGATAATATTAATTCAAAAAGAGTAGATAATCTAATAAAAGAAAAATATGTAAAAGTTGCAAATGAAATTTTAGAAAACTTTGATAATAAAATAAAAATAGATAAAATTTTAGAAAAGCATCACTTAAAAAGCTTAAAAACTAAACCAAAAAATAATGAAATCTTTTTTTATAAAGAGTTTACTTTTGGATATATTTCTATTGAAAAAAAAAGTTTTGAAGATGAGTTTATTTTAGAAATAAATTATTTAGATGAAAAATATATTTTAAAAACACAAGATGAAGAAAATTTAAAAGATAAGATGATTTTAAATGGTTTAGTTTTTTTAGATATATTTGTTTTAATATTGATTTTTTTATATTTAATTAAATTATTAACACCTTTAAAAAATATAAGTTTAGAAATAACAAAATTTGCAAATGGAGATTTATCTAGAAGATTAAATATAAAATCAAAAGATGAAATAGGACAACTAAGTAGTGCTTTTAATAAAATGGCTTCATCTTTAGAAGAGTTAATTAAAACTAGACAAGAACTTTTAAAAGATATAGGACATGAATTAAGAACTCCTATAGCAAAAGGAAAGTTTGCCATTGAAAAAATTGAAAATTTTTCACAAAAAGAACTTTTAAAAAAAATATTTAAAGATTTAGAATCACTTACAAATGAACTAATTGAACTGGAAAAATTAAACTCTAAAGAGTTAGAATTATCCACTTTTGATATGGAAACTTTAATTATTCAAGCATTAAATAAACTCTATATTGAAGATGAAAATCTAATTTATATAAATATAGAAGATAACTTTAAAATAAATGCAGATTTACATTATCTTTCAATGGCACTTAAAAATTTAATAGATAATGCAATAAAATATGCCACTAATTATCCAATAGAAATTAAAGTAAAAGATAAAAAAATATATATAATTAATAGTGCAAAAGAGTTAAGTAAAGATTTAGAATATTATTTAAAACCTTTTACTCAAGAACTTTCTCAAAGGGATGGCTTTGGGCTAGGACTTAGTATTGTTCAAAAAGTTTTAAAAAAACATAATTTTAATCTTTTATATAAATATAAAAACAATAAGATTCACTTTATAATTTGCTTAAATAGTTAAGTGCATTTTTTGTATAATTTTTAAAAATTTAAAGGTGTTAAATGAGTGCATTAGAAATCGCTGATATTATAGGTATTATCTCTTTTGCACTTAGTGGTTTTTTAATTGCTGTTCACTATAAACTAGATATTTTAGGAGTTTTTATCTCTTCATTTTTAACTGCTCTTGGTGGAGGGATGATAAGAGATGTAATTTCAAATAAAATTCCATATGTATTTACTGATACAACTCCTATAATGCTTGTAATTGCTACTGTTTTATTATCTTATATTTTAAAATTACATACTATTAACAATCTTGAAGGGAAAACTACTTTTATTGTTTCTGATGCTATAGGATTAGCTTCTTTTGCTATTACTGGTTCACTAATTGCCATAGAAAATGATTTTAACTTTTTAGGGGTTTTAATCTTAGCTTTTTTAACAGCTGTGGGAGGGGGAACTACAAGAGATATATTAATTAATAAAGTTCCTTTTATACTTGTTTCTGAATTTTATGCAACAGTAGCAATGATAGTAGGACTTATAATATATATTTTGCATTTATTTAATATTATAAATATCTTTACATTAACAATTGTTTTTATTTTTGGTGTAAGTCTAAGGCTTTTAGCTTTTTATAGAAAATGGCATCTTCCAAAACTATAATTTTTTAGTTCTTTCCAACTGATGTTCCCTATGCTCAATTACTTCTTTTAAATTAGAAATTATCTTAGATTGCTCACGAACTTGATCATTTAATTTAACAAATTCATCCCTTCTTAAATTCATCTCTAAACTTAATTTATCATTTTTCTTTTTTAAATCATCATTAATTATTTTAAATTTTTTTAATTTATTTACCAATTCAAAAAGTTTGTCATAACTCTCTTTTCTTGTTTTTTCCATATTATTATTTAAGTTTTTTATCTCTTTTTCATAATATAATAGTTGAGAATATTGTTTTGAACTTTTCTCTTTTTCATTTTCATAAGCTTCATTTCTAAATAAAACAGCTTTTTCTAAAGTTTTTATATTAGATTCAAGTTTTTTTATTTCAGATAGATATAAAGTCTCTTTTTGTTTTGACTCTTTTATACTACTTAAAATATTTTTTTTAAACTTTCTTTTTTCATTTTCATCATCAGTTATTAAAAATCTAATACCTATATATTCAACTATTTCATTTTTGGCATTAAATCTTGGAATTATTGTAGCATTAACATAATATGGTTCCCCATTTTTAGCCCTATTTTTAACCTTTCCTTGCCACATTTTTCCAACTTTAATTTCATCCCATAAGGTTTGAAAAATTTGACTTGGCATCTCTGGATGTCTTACAATATTATGAGCTTCTCCTAAAAGTTCATCTTTTGTATAACCTGAAGTTTCACAAAATCTTTGATTTACAAAAGTAATAACCCCTTTTTTATTAGTTCTTGAAATAATAGCAACTTTATCAATTACACTAATATATTGTTCAAGTTCTACTTGTTGAAGTTTTACAAGTTTTGAGTTTTCAACATCTTTTGTAATTTGTTGAATTTTTAATATCATATCTTCCACATCATAAGGCTTAAGAATATATGCAGCAGTATTAAGTTTAATAGCATCAAGTAAAAATTTTGATTCAGAATAAGCAGTTGCAAATATTACAGGAATATCTTTATTATCTATTCTTATTTGCTTTAACATCTCTATACCAGAAAGATTTGGCATATTTATATCACTAATAATAATATCTATTTCATCTTTTTTATTATTAAAGAGTTGTAATCCTTCTTCTCCATTTGAAGCTATAAATACATTTTTAAAAAATGTTTTAAAAATTCTTCCTAGTTCCTCTTGAGTAGATTGATGATCTTCAACATATAAAATAGATAAGTTTGATAAAAAACTTAAATCTAACATATTCTTCCCTACATGTTTTTATATATTAAAATCTAAAAATAATTTAATTATAAAAATTATATAGTTCTTTAGTTTTAAATTACTTTAAGTTAATTACCAATTATATAGTATTTTGTGTATTTTTGTAATAATTATTTTATAAAATTTTTAAATTTAAATTATAAAAAATAATATTATTTTGTAAGATTAATTAAATAATTTTTTTAAAGCCTCTAAAATTGCTTCTTTTTCTAAGTTTTTAATTTTATTTTCTAAAGATTCAACTGTTTCATCATTAGATAATTCTAAAGATTTTTGTAAAATATACTCACCTTCATCATAATTTTCATCTACAAAATGAATAGTAACACCTGAAAATTTTTCTTTTGCTTTAATTACTGCTTCATGAACATATCTGCCATACATTCCTTGCCCACCAAATTTTGGTAAAAGTGCTGGATGGGTATTTATTATTTTGTTTTTAAATTCAGATATTAAATTTTTTTCTATTTTTTTCATATATCCTGATAAAAAAATATAATCACATTTAAACTCTTTTAATAAGTTTGTAATAACTAAATCTAAATCTTGATTTTCATATGTTTTACTATTTACAATAAAATTTGGAATATTATATAAACTTGCTTTTTGTAAAACTTTTGCACTAGTATTATTTGAAATAACCACAACTACCTGAGCATCTAAAATCTTATCCTCACATGCTTTTTGTATATATTCAAAACCACTTCCATTATGTGATGATAATATTCCTATTCTTTTCATAATATATTCCTAAATCTTATTTAAAGGCGAATTATAATTAAATTTATAAAAAATTTCAAAATCTTTTTAAGTTAATTTATTAATTTAATCTTTGTGCGTGGGTTAATGCAATTGCAATTGCATCTGTAATATCAAGAGGTTTTATCTCTTTTTTTATACCTAAAAGTCTTTTTACCATAAATGCTACTTGTTCTTTTTGTGCTTTTCCATTTCCTGTTACAGCCTGCTTTACTTGCAAAGGTGTATATTCACTAAAATTTCCAAATTCTAAAAGAACTTTTAAAGATATTGCTCCTCTAAATTGAGCAAGTTTTATAACTGTTTTTGGATTATATGCATAAAACATATCTTCAATAGCAACCTCATCAATAGAAAACTTTTTAAATATCATATCAAGACCTTCTGTCATCTCCACAATTTGTTCTTGTAAAATTTTAGTTTTTATTTTTATTAACCCTGCTTCTAAAAGTTTAATATCCCTTGCATTTTTTTCAATTATTGCATATCCACAATTTCTAGTTCCTGGATCTATTCCTAATATTTTCACTACTTATTCACCTTTTATTCATCACATATAATTTTAAGTTTTCAACTTTTCACTTTAGTTTATTTCACTTTATTCACATATATAAACTATGGAATAATCGTTAATCTTTAATAAATGTTCACTTAATCTAAAATTTTTTTCACAGTAAATTTTAAATTTATTCACCTATAGTTTTCTCTTTTTATAAATATTTAGATATAATAATTACCAATTATAAATTTAAAGAGTATATATTAT